>NZ_JBQFRE010000001.1:0-1218567 GCF_056537245.1 Ruegeria sp. CG11 | reverse complement strand
TGCTCTCCCATGATCCCCATCGGGTACTGAACAGGCATCTCCCAACCAGCAAAATCAACCATCTTACCGCCCAACTCAACATGCAATGAGTGCAATGGTGTGCGCTTAATATCGGTCATCTTAGAAACCTTTCGATCAGCGGGATTGGTCGCGAACAACGGTCACGGTGCAATGCGCGTTGCGCACGACACGAGCCAGGTTCGGGCCAATCTCATAATTCGGGAAATCGCCTTTGGTCGAGGCCATGACGATCAGATCGAAGCCGTCTTTGTAGGCGAGCTTCAGGATTTCGCGGTAGACGCTGCCTTCTTCGATGTGGATTGCCACGTCGGAGGCATTGCCATGATCCAGAACGGCCTGAACAGCATTGCGTACGTGCTCTTTGGCACCGGCGCCATAGTTGGCGGGCAGGTTCGGCAGCTGGATGATCTCGGGGATGACGGCAACCGCGTGCAGTTCGGCTCCGTAGAATTTCGCCTGTTCCAATGCGACTGGCAGGGCATTTTTCCACGAGCGGTCGTCGGTGTGATCAATGGGCAGCAGGATTTTCGTGGCCATCACGTCTCTCCTCGAGATATGGAATTCTGTTTCAAAGGCGGGGGGCCGGGATGGCCCCCCGTTGTTCGTTCCGAAGTTATTCGGCAGGCGAGCCGCCGGGCTCTTCGGATTTGCCGCCCGAGGCGAAGAACTCTTTCGTCAGTTTGAAGACGATCGGGCTCAGCAGTGCCAGGGCGATCAGGTTCGGGATGGCCATCATGGCGTTCAGCGTGTCCGCCAGCAGCCAGATAAAGCCCAGATCCGCTGTCGCACCGAAATAGATCGCAATGATCCACAGGATGCGGTACGGCATCAGCGATTTGACGCCCAGCAGGAACTCGACGCATTTCTCGCCGTAGAACGACCAGCCGAGGATGGTGGTGAAGGCAAAGATCGACAGCGCGATTGCGATCAGGTGACCGCCGCCCGGAAGCGAGGTTGCGAAGGCCAGCGAGGTCAGCGCCGCACCGGATTCACCCGAGGTCCACGCACCCGAAGCGATGATCGCCAGACCGGTGATCGAGCAGACGATAATGGTATCGATGAACGTACCCAGCATCGCGATCAGGCCCTGATTGACCGGGCCTTTGGTCTCAGCCGCTGCGTGCGCAATCGGTGCCGAACCCAGACCGGCTTCGTTCGAAAACACGCCGCGTGCCACACCGAAACGGATAGCGGCCCAGACGGCTGCACCCGCGAAACCACCTTCGGCCGCAGACGGGGTGAACGCATGGGTAAAGACCAGCGACAGTGCATGGCCGATGTTGCCAATGTTGATGATCAGGACCAGCAGACCCGCGATGATGTAGGCGATGGCCATGAATGGAACCAGCTTACCGGCAACCGCACCGATACGGGTGATGCCACCCAGGATCACGGCTGCGGTCAACACCATCAGTACTACACCGGTGACCGAGGTGTTCACGCCGAAGTTTGATTCCAGAACCTGCGCCACACCGTTGGCCTGAACACCGTTGCCGATGCCGAAGGCCGCAATGCCGCCGAACAGGGCGAAGGCGACGCCCAGCCAGGCCCATTTCGCGCCGAGGCCGTTCTTGATGTAGTACATCGGGCCGCCGACGAAGTTGCCCAGCTCGTCCTTTTCACGGTATTTCACCGCGCAGACAGCTTCGGCATATTTGGTGGCCATGCCCACCAGGGCGGTCATCCACATCCAGAACAAAGCGCCCGGACCGCCCAGGAAGACAGCAGTGGCCACACCGGCGATGTTACCCGTACCGATGGTCGCCGACAGCGAGGTCATCAGCGCGTTGAACGGGCTGATTTGCCCTTCACCCTGACCTTCACGGCCTTTGAACAGCAGGCTGAAGCCTGTGCCAATGCGCAGGATCGGCATGAATTTCAGCCCGACCTGCAGGAAGAAGCCGACGCCCAGAATGAGAACCAGCATCAGCGGCCCCCACACGACGCCATTAATGGCCCCTACGATTGAATTTAACGCTTCCATGGTATCCCTCCCATTTGCGTTTGGTTATGCCCCGGCAATGGCCCGTTGGCGGGCCTGCTTGAGGGCGGCAAAGTCTTCGTCCGCGTGGAACGAGGAACGGGTCAGCGGTGTGGCCGACACGTGCAGAAAGCCTTTGGAGCGTGCGATTTGCTCCAGTTGGGCGAACTCTTCCGGTGACCAGAATCGGTCAATCGGGTGGTGTTTGGGGGTTGGCTGCAGGTACTGACCGACGGTCAGGAAATCGACATTCGCGGCGCGCAAATCATCCATCACCTGCCGCACGTCGTTTATGCATTCGCCAAGCCCGACCATCAGGCCGGATTTGGTGAAAATCTCGGGGTTGGCGCGTTTGGCATCGTCCAGTAGCCGCAACGAAGTGTAATAGCGCGCGCCGGGGCGGACTGTCGGATACAGATGCGGGACGGTTTCAAGGTTGTGGTTGAACACGTCCGGGGCGGCCTCGAAGACTACGTCTGCCGCGTCGCCCTTGCCCAGAAAGTCGGGGGTCAGAACTTCGACCGTGGTGCCGGGGTTCTGATGGCGTACGGCGCGGATGGTCTGGGCGATATGCTCGGCCCCACCGTCGGCCAGATCATCGCGGTCGACCGAGGTGATCACCACGTGGCGCAGGCCCAGCTTCTTGACCGCCGCTGCAACTCGGCCGGGTTCGAACGCGTCCAGCGCGTCTGGTCGCCCGGTCGCCACGTTGCAGAAGGAACAGCCGCGCGTGCAGACCTCGCCCATGATCATCATCGTGGCGTGACGCTTGGACCAGCATTCGCCGATATTGGGGCAGGCGGCCTCTTCGCATACCGTCGCCAGATCATGGTCACGCATCAGGCGGCGGGTTTCGTAATACTCCGCGCTTTCGATCTTTTTGCGGCGAATCCACTTGGGTTTGCGCGGGATGACACTGTCGGCTTTCTTGGCCTTTTCAGGGTGGCGGGGGCGAAGCTGGATGGTCATCTGGCTACTCCGGTTCAGGCGTGAATAGCTCGGCCCATGGCATCTAGGCAGGCCTCTTTGACCGCCTCGCCCATGGCCGGGTGTGCGTGACAGGTGGAAGCGACCTCGGCGACAGTTGCACCATTAGTCATAGCGAGAACCAGCTCTGCAATCAAATCGCCGCCATGTGCACCACAGATATGCGCACCCAGAATTTTGCCATTAGTATCAGCAAGTACCTTGACCGCGCCGTCGGTTTCGCCAGTCGATCGGGCGCGCGAGTTGGCCATGAAGGCGAACTTGCCAACCGAGTATTCGGTGCCTGCTTCTTTCAGCGCTTCTTCGGTCAGACCGACCGAGGCGACCTCGGGATCGGTGTAAACAACACCCGGAACGGTATTGTAATCTACATGACCGGCTTGGCCTGCCAGAGTTTCAACGCAGGCCACGCCGTCTTCTTCGGCCTTGTGCGCCAGCATCGGGCCGGGCACGCAGTCGCCAATCGCATAAATGCCGGGAACCGAGGTCTGGAACGACCCGTCCACCTCGATAAAGCCGCGCGGGTTTACTGCTACGCCCAGTTCTTCCAATCCCAGCCCACGAGTGACAGGGCGGCGACCAACGGCGATCAGAACCTTGTCTGCCTCGATCACTTCTTCCTTGTCTTTGCCGACACGATCAACAATCAGTTCCAGACCGGCATCGGTCTTGTTGACCGATTTCAGTGCGCGCCCGAGTTGGAATTTCAATCCGCGCTTGGATAGGGCGCGTTGTGCCAGCTTGGCGATCTCACCATCAATTCCAGGCAGAACACGGTCCAGATACTCGACCACGGTAACCTTTGCGCCCAAACGGGCCCAAACCTGACCCAACTCAAGTCCGATCACGCCTGCACCGATTACGACCAGATGCTCCGGCACGCTCTCCAACGCAATTGCACCGGTTGAGCTCAGGACGTCTTGTTCGTCAATCTCGATGCCTGGCAGAGAGGTGGGTTCCGAGCCGGTGGCGATCAGGATGTTCTTGGCTTCATGAGTTTCATCGCCCACCTTGACCTGACCGGCGGCCGGGATACTTGCCCAGCCTTCAATCAGATCAACGCCGTTTTTCTTGAACAGGAACGCGATGCCCTTGGTCAGTTCACCGACGATCTTGTCCTTACGGCCCATCATCGTGGGTACATCGATGCTGGCCCCCTCGACCGCAATGCCATGGGAGGAGAGATGTGCAAGTTCGGCATATTTGGCCGAGGAGGTCAGCAACGCTTTGGAGGGAATGCACCCCACATTCAGGCAGGTTCCACCCAGTGCCCCGCGTCCTTCGACGCAGGCCACTTTCAGCCCCAGCTGTGCCGCGCGGATGGCAGCAACATAGCCGCCCGGGCCGCCGCCAATGACAATAAGGTCGTAGGTCATTTCTTGGTCTTTCAGTAGATCGGGTGGCTTGCGCACAGGGCGCGGACTTTTTCGCGAGTCGCTTTTTCGACGGTCTCATCGCCATTGGGCGACTGCGCCAGCGCGTCCAGAACGTCACCGATCAGGTGACCGATCTGCTTGAACTCCTCGGGGCCAAAGCCGCGGCTGCACCCGGCGGCGGTGCCCAGACGGATGCCGCTGGTGATGGTGGGTTTTTCCGGGTCGCCGGGTACGCTGTTCTTGTTGCAGGTGAAGCCGGCCCGCTCCAGCGCCGCCTCGGCGTCCTTGCCGGTCACGCCGATGGGGCGAAGGTCGACCAGCATCAAGTGGTTCTCGGTTCCGCCGGATACGATGTCACAACCGCGCGCCATCATGACATTGGCCAGAGCCGCCGCGCTGTCGACCACGCGCTGCATGTAGTCTTTGAACTCGGGCTTCAACGCCTCGCCAAAGGCCACAGCCTTGCCTGCGATCACGTGCATCAGCGGGCCACCTTGCAGGCCGGGGAACACGGCCGAATTGATCTTTTTGGCCAGGGCCTCGTCATTGGTCAGGATGATGCCGCCGCGCGGGCCGCGCAGGGTTTTGTGGGTGGTCGAGGTCACCACATGCGCGTGACCGATGGGCGAGGGGTGCAGGCCGGTGGCAACCAGCCCGGCGATATGGGCCATGTCGGCCAGCAGCCAGGCGCCAACCTCATCAGCAATGGCGCGGAACCGGGCAAAATCGATTTTTTGCGAATAGGCTGACGCACCTGCGATGATCAGCTTGGGCTTTTCGGCTTTGGCCAGCGCCTCAACCTGATCATAGTCGATCAGACCGGCCTCGGTCAGACCGTACTGCACCGGGCGGAACCATTTGCCGGATTGCGCGGGCTTTGCGCCGTGGGTCAGGTGACCGCCAGCATCCAGTGACATGCCAAGGATCGTGTCGCCGGGGCTGAGCAGCGCCAGCTTTACCGCGCCGTTTGCCTGCGCGCCCGAATGCGGCTGCACGTTGGCGTATTCACAGCCGAACAGCTGTTTCAGCCGCTCGATCGCTTCGACTTCGACCTCATCCACATATTCGCACCCGCCATAGTAGCGGCGGCCGGGATATCCTTCGGCGTATTTGTTGGTCAGCACCGAGCCCTGGGCGTCGATCACGGCCTGAGAGACGATGTTTTCGGATGCGATCAGCTCGATCTGTTCGGCCTGACGTGTGCCTTCACGCGCAATCGATGCAGCGATTTTCGGGTCGGCCTCGGCCAGCGACGTCTTGAACATAGTCTCCTCCTCTTCTTCGAATCCCTGGTTCGAGAATTTGTTTCCTATAGTGGAATTAGTTCCCGCAAATCAACAAAAATCTCGTATTCGTAAAGTTGCGTGCGAATAGGGGAGCGTGTAACCTGCGGTAGAATAGGGAGATTTTCATGGGCGAAGACCAAAGGAACGAAGCCTCAACACCTGAGGAACTGGACGAAGGTGCCGCTTTGGGGCGCTCGATTCGAGATGCGCGGCGGGAAAAAGGTTGGACGCTGGAAGAGGCCGGACGCGCGGCGGGAATCGGCCGTTCCACTTTGTCCAAGATCGAAAACAACCAGACAAAACCCAGTTTCGAGATCGTGCGACGCCTGACCCAGGCGCTGGATCTGAAACCACCGCAGCTGTTTCTTCAATCAGGTCAGACGGGTATCACCGGTCGACGGGATTATACGCCAAAGGGGCAGGGCGAGTTTCGCGAAACCGCTACCTATCTGCACGAGCTGCTGTGTTCGGATCTGACCAGCAAGCGGATGCTGCCCTATGTGGCGACGATCCGGGCGCGCGACATTTCCGAGTTCGACCCGTGGGTCCGCCACTCGGGCGAAGAGTTCATGTATGTGCTGAGCGGTGAGCTGATCTTTATCTCGGAGCACTACCGCCCGCTGCCGATGAAGGCGGGGGATTCACTCTATTACGACAGCAGCATGGGGCATGGATGCGTGTCGACCAGCAAGGAGGACGCGCAAGTTCTTTGGGTGTCGTTGGAGTAATCCGAGGAAAGGGACAATCCGGGGCATACACTGCCCCGGACCCCGTTATGCTTCCCAGGTCGCGATCCGGTCGCCCAAAAGGTCGCGATTGACGGTGACGCCGAGGCCGGGCGCATCGGGCGGCACAACGCCGCCGTCCTTGATCGGCGCGTCGAAGCTGCCAGTTTGAACCGTCACCATATCCCGCGGGTCCAGCACGCAGCGCAACAGGCGCTCGGGCACGGTGGCCCCCATGTGAAAGATTGAAGCGGCTGACAGGGTGGAGCCGATAGTATCCTGTACGCTGATCGTCAGACCGGCGGCCCGACAGATATCACGATGGCGGCGTGCGTGGGTCAGGCCGCCCGCCTTCGATATCTTCAGCCCGATCCCGTCCGCCACGTCCAGTGCCACCAGTTTCGAGATGTCACCATCTTCCTGCGCCAGCTCATCAAGGATGATCGGCACATCGCAGCGCTGGCGCAATGAAAGGGTTGCGCGCCAGGTGGCGCAGGGGGCCTCGAGCACGAAATCCAACCCGTCCGGCAGCGCGCGGAGCATCCGCAAGGCGGTCTCGGGGATCAGCCCGCCATTGGCATCGACGATGAAGTATTCGCCCGGCTGACGATCCGCCAGCGAGGCTGCGATACGCTCGGCGTCCAGTTGCGGGCCGCCTTCGCTGTCCAGTGCCCCGACTTTCACGGAATGGCCCATGTAGCCCATCTTGCGGTGCTCGGCGACACGCGCGCGCATGTCTTCCGGGGTGCCCGCATAGATCGAACTGATCGTCGGAAGCCGGTTTCCCGTGCTGCCACCCAACAGTTTGTAGACCGGCAGATCTACGGATTTTCCGAACATGTCCCAACAGGCCAGATCGATGGCGTTCTTGGCGTGGTTGTGCCCCAAAAGCGCCTCGTCCATCGCGTCGTTGATCCGATCCACATCGCGCGGATCGCGACCGATCAGATGCGGAGCAATCTCTTCGATCCCGGCCCGCGCGCCACGGGCGTGGGCGGCGATGTAATTGGGGCCGAAGGGAGTGGTTTCGCCCCAGCCTTCGGTACCGTCATCGGCGGTCAGGCAGACCATGACACTGTCGAATCCGGTATAGATCCGACCGCCCGACAACTCGTAGCTGCCGCCGGAATAGGGCAGGTGCAGCTCGAAAAGGTCGATTTTCCTGATCTTCATCGATCACTCCTGCGGCGGGATCAGCACAAGTTGGCCGGTGTGTTTCTTGGCCAGAAAGTCTTCTTGCGCGGTGGCGATGTCGGACAGCGGGTAGGTCTTGGCTACGACAGGACGGATTTCACCGGCCTCGATGTATTTCACGAGGCTTTCGAATACGATGTCTTCCTGGAACGTGCAGCCGTACAGTGTCAGGTCTTTCAGGTAGAGCGTGCGCACGTCGATCTCGCAGATCGGTCCGGCGATGGCTCCTGCAGTGGCAAAGCGGCCACCCCGGCGCAGCACGTCCAGCAGGCTGGGCCATTGCGGACCGGCCACCAGATCAACCACCACGTCAATCGACCCTGCGCCCAGTTCGGCAACCAGGTCGGCATCGCGGTCCAGAATACGGTTAGCACCCAGTGCCCGGACAGCCTCGACCTTGGAGGGGGAGCACAGCGCGATGACGGTGGCACCGCGCCGCTTGGCCAATTGCACGGCAGCCGAGCCGACGCCGCCCGAGGCGCCGGTGATCAGAACCGTTTCGGCCCCGACATTTGCGCGGTGCAACATGCCTTCGGCAGTGGAATAGGCGCAGGGGATCGCGGCCAGTTCGGCATCGGACCAGTCACAGGCAACGGCGTGGGTCTCTTGCGCGGGGGCCTTGCAGTATTGGGCGAACCCGCCGTCGCATTCGCTGCCGATGGTCCAGCATTCATAGGGGCGGTAATCCACATAGGTCCGCAGCATGTTGCGCACGATCACTCGCTCGCCGATGCGGGCGAGGTCCACGCCCTCGCCAACAGCTACGACATGGCCGCAAACATCGGCGCCCTGGATGCGCGGAAAGGTCAGCGGTACGCCCGACCAGCTTGCGTCATCGTCGTCAACCGTATCGAACCCTTCGGCCCCGCCGGTTTCGGTATCAGCCGTAACGGCCTTGGAATACCACCCGATGCGCGTGTTGATATCGGTGTTGTTCACACCCGCTGCGGCGACGCGGATCAGCACTTCGCCCGGCCCCAGCTGCGGCGTAGGCACGTCGGCGCGATAGTCCAGTTTGTCGATGCCGCCATGGCCTGTCAGCAGGACGGCTTTCATTGTTTCGGGGATCATCTCAGCCTCCGAAAGACGTAACGGGCGCGCCAAAGAGCGCCTCATCAGGGGTCACACCCAGACCCGGCCCGGTTGGACGTTCGATATGGCCACCCACAATCTGGATGCCGTTTTCGGCGTCGTAGTTGCCTTCGATATAGGGCGCGGCCAGCCAGACGCCTTCGCACAGTTCGGGTTTGACGGTTGCGCCGATCTGGGTGCAGGCGGCGGCGATGATGTCGCCGCCCCAGCTATCGTCGCAGGTGTGCGGCAGGTTGCGCGCCTCGCAGATGTCGCGGAAGGCGCGCATATGGGTCAGGCCGCCAATGCGCGTGACCTTCATACCAAATCCATCCACCAGACCGGTGCCGGCCGCCGAAATAACCGTGTTCAGATCGACGCTGTTTTCATCCATGTAGATGCCGTGGCTGACCTGCGGGCGGATCTTTTCCAGATCCTGCACGGTGTTGCAGGGCTGCTCCATGATGAAGGGCACATGCGGCAATTCCCGGCTGACGCGCAGGGCGTCGCGGGTTGTCCAGCCGCGGTTGCCATCCACCGCCAGACGCATACCAGAGCCTTTGACGACCTCCCAGACCTTGGTGATCACCTCGATATCGATCTCGACAGGGCGACCGCCGACCTTGACTTGCAAGCGCGGATAGCCTTCGTCCAGCTTCTCTTTGGCCAGTTTTGCAATGTCATCCGGCGTGCCGACGCCGGTGGCGTAGTACGACGGCACTCGGTTGGTCACTGCGCCCCCCAACAGGTCTGCGACATTGACGCCCAGAGACTTGCCGAAAAGGTCATAGGCAGCGATATCCAGCGCGGCCTTGGCATAGTTGTGACCGGTCAGCAGAGTGTCCATCTTGCGGCGCAATGTGCCCGGTGTTGCCTCGGCGCCGATCAGCCCTTCGGCCATCACCTGCAGCGCAGCACGCGCGCCATTCGCATGGGCCTCGGCATAGGTTGGGCCGACCGGGCAGGTCTCGCCCCAGCCGACATGACCGGTGTCCGACACCAGTTTGACAAGGGTGGTGCCCAGTGCCCAAACCGCGCCGCTGGCCATCGTATAAGGGCCATTTTTGACCGGCAGGTCATGGGAGTAGATGTGGATTTCCTTCAGTTTCATGTCGGGGCTTTCTGTTGGTTTGAAGGGGTTATTCAATGCCTGCCGCAGCCAGGATCAGGGCTGCGGTCTCGAGTGTCTGGCGGCTGGCCCGTTCCGGACCGATCAGGCGGGCGGCTTCGGTCAGGCCTTCGTGCAGAACAAACATCTGGTCGACCAACGTGTCCGCATCGCATTCCGGAGCGACATCAAGAAGCCGACGGCGAAACTGTGCCCGCACTTCGGACTTATGTGCTTCGACCGCTGCGCGTATCGGGGCACTGTCGGGGTAAGCGGACAAGGCATTGCGAAACAGGCAACCGCAATTCGATATCCCGAACAGCCAGTCGGACAGCCGTTGAAGAACATGGACAACACGCGCCGCGCCGTCCTCGGGACCTTCGCCGATCCAGTCTGCATAGGCGCGGTCTCGGTGCTGCAGCGCGCCGACCACCATCGCCTCGCGGCTGGGAAAATACTTGTAAAGGGTTCTCAGCGAAACATCCGCGCCCGCGCGCAGAGCCTCGACACCGGGTCCGGCAAACCCCATTTCCTCGAACTGACCATGCAGACGGGCGGCAATTTGGTTTTTCATGTCGATCATGAAAAAGTGGTAGAGTGATCGCTCTACCTCGGGCTTCACCAAAACCGACGTGTTTCATGGCGGTGGCGACGTGATGCCAGGCTGGCAATCAAAGTAATCGTCTGGAATCAATTGAGCACTGAAATACTGCAGAAGTCGCAGAAGGGTCTGTTAAAAATGCTTTAAGCCACCAATAAAGCAAGAAAATTCAGGTGGTTTCCGCCAGCCATTGATACACAAGATTGGCGCGATCAGATGCAGTGTTGTGAAGCGCGACGTAAAAGTCCAGCGGTGAGGAGATTGCCTGCGGCAGCAGGCTGACCAGCTTCCCGGATGCGACAAGATCGGATGTCAGCCCCTCCCATCCCAGCACGGCCCCCATGTCGTCTTGTGCGGCCTGAAGGGCAATGGTGTAATTGTTGACACGATGCGCTGAATTCAAAGGCCCGTCATATCCCAGCTGGTTGGTCCACTCGCGCCAATCCGTCCACCCCGTTCCCGGCGCATCAAGATGAATCAAAGGAACACGCGCAAGGTCCTGAATTCCAGTGATGCCGTTTTGTTCAAGAAACCGTGGGCTGCCGAGGGCCATGATGCGGTCACGAAACAGGACATGGTGGTTCGCCTTCTCTTGCGAGGCGTCGCCATAGAAGATGCTGAGATCGCATTTCGATGTGTCGAACCCCAGATCCGTGACCACTTGCGTCACCGATATATGCCCGTAGCTTTTCCAGAATTGCGCCAGTCGGGGCGTCAGCCAAAGCGAGCTGACGGCCGTGCTGGACCGAATCGTCACGCCGGATCTGTCATATTGTGACCGCAGCTGCTGCAAGGCCTCACTGATACCTTCTAACCCGCGCTGCAGAGCGACCAACAGGTAGGCCCCGCTTTCGGTCAACTCAACCCCGCGATGGTGACGACGAAACAACGAGCAGTTCAGCTCTTGCTCCAGCGATTTGACCTGGTGGCTGATTGCCGCAGGGGTCACGTTCAGTTCTGCTGCAGCCGTTTTGAAGCTAACATGGCGCGCCGCAGCCTCGAAGCTGATCAATGAACCAAATGGGGGAAGTTCATATGGGCCTTTGGGCAAGGTTCTCTGACCTGTAGTGGCTGATTTCCGTTGTTTTATCCATGAACATGTCGTTCTTGGTTTAGCTGAAGTAATTCAAAGTGAATTTTTTTGCAATTGCTTATTGGTCAACCGACCGCAATGCTAGCCCTCAGCATTCGGGGAGGTGCCTGTCTCAGGCAGCAGGGGCGTACATGGTGACGTGCTTGCCTGCATTCCCGGACGAACCCGGCTTCAACGACGTGTCAGAAGGTCCGGGTTTCTGCCGGTTTTCGGCGCAAGTTAGGGAGTCGATTGAATGAAGTCGCATGCAAAAGTTGTGGTTGTCGGTGGCGGGTGCGTTGGGGCATCGATCCTTTATGGCCTGACCGAACATGGGTGTTCGGACGCGGTCATGCTGGAGCGTACGACGCTGACCTCGGGATCGACCTGGCACGCAGCGGGTCTGCTGGTGACCTTTGTGCGGTCGCACAATGTGTCGAAGATGACAATGGAAACCATCCGCATCTATTCCGAGGTTGAGGAAAAGATGGGTGCCTCGGTTGGGCTGCGTAAAGTGGGCCAGTTGCGCGTCGCCAATACCGAGAAGCGCTGGGATGAGTTTCAGTCCTACATTTCGATCGCCGAAGCCGCAGGCGTGCCCTGCAAGCTGGTAACGCCGGAAGAGATCGCCGAAATTCATCCGTTGCTGAATCAAAGCCCCGATATTCGTGGCGGTATCCTGCACACCGAAGACGGCTATGTGAACCCGGCCGACATCACCATGGCGCTGGCCAAGCTGGCGCGGGATGCGGGCGCGAAGGTCTATCAGAATACCGAAGCGCAATCTTACGAAAAGCTGGACAATGGCCACTGGAAGGTGACCACCAATCAGGGCGAGATCACCTGTGAACACCTGATCTTTGCCACCGGCAACTATGCCCGCGAGAACGCACGCCGGGTGGGGCTGGACCTGCCCTGTATCCCGATCGTGCACCAATACTGGACCACCGAAACCGTGCCGCTGCTGAAAGAGCGTCGCGCGCAGGGCCTGAAAGAATTCCCGATCCTGCGCGACGAGGATTACGGTGCCTATCTGCGTGAAGACGTGGGCGGCATCCAGTTCGGCCCCTACGAGTTTACTAAAGACCTCAAACTGTTTGCCGAAGACCGCGTGCCGCCGGAATTTGGCGCCGACCTGCTGCCCGAAGATTTCGACGCAGTGGAAACCCAGTGGGAGCGCGCCATCGAACGCGTCCCGACACTGGGTGAAGTCGGCATCAAGGCAAACACCCGCGGCCCGTTCCAGATGACCCCGGACGAGCTGCCGCTGGCCGGTCCCGCACCGGGGCATGAGAACCTGTGGTTGGCCGAAGGTATGCCGGGCGGCATCCTGTGGGGCGGCACCGTGGGCAACCGTCTGGCCAAGTGGATCGTCAATGGCGATCCGGGCATGGACATGTCGGAACTTGATCCACGCCGCTTCTCGGACTACGCCTCCAAGCGCTGGACCATGGACAAGGTGCGCGAAACCTGGGGTACCCATATGGACGCGCATGTCCCCGGCGAGGATTTCCCGAATGCACGCCCGATGAAAACCATGGGATCTTATGACCTGCTGACCGCACAAGGCGCGGTCTGGACCAGTTTCAACGGCTACGAATTCCCCCGCTGGTTCGCCAAGTCTCCGGAAGAGGCCATTCCCGAGCACAGCTTCCGCCGCACCGACCACATGGAGCTGGTGCAGGAAGAAGTGCGCCGCACCCGGGAAGAGGCTGGCTTCATTGAAATGTCGCCGATGACCAAGTTCACGGTGCGCGGACCGGGCGCTGCCAAATGGCTGGACGATCTGATGGCGAACAAATTGCCCAAGGTGGGCCGTATGACCCTGTCGCTGATGTTGAACGACAAGGGTGGCATGGACGCGGAATACACCATCGTGCGCTATGCCGAAGATGACTTCTATCTGATCTCGACCCCGAACTGGCGCGCTTATAACTGGGATCAGTTGCAGCGCCTGCTGCCCAAGGACGGCTCTGTCATCATGGAGGATATCTCGGAACAGCTGGGCGTGATCGCGCTGGCCGGTCCGAACTCTCGCGAAATCCTGTCGAAGCTGACGGACAACGATCTGTCGAACGAGGCCTTCCCGTGGCTTTCTGCCCAGATGGGTGAAGTGGGCTATGCAAAAGGTGTGCACCTTCTGCGCGTATCCTATACCGGTGAGCTGGGCTGGGAACTGCACCACCCGGTTGGCTATAACCGCCACATCGTGGATCAGTTGCTGAAAGCGGGCGTGAAGCCGTTCGGGCTTGAGGCGCTCGAATCCATGCGGCTTGAAAAATCCTATCGCGCCATCAATCGCGAAATATGCAAGGACATGACCCCGTACGAGGCCGATCTGGGCCGCTTTGTGGCCATGACCGAAAAAGTCGGCGGTCAGGTTTGCGAACGCGACTTCATCGGCAAGGGGGCGCTTCTGGCTCAGAAAGAGGCGGGCGGGTATAATGTTCTGGTCACGCTGAAACTGCCGTTCTGCGATACCTCGGTGATGTTCGACGAGGGCGTTTATACCGATGGCAATCTGATCGGTCGCGTCACTTCGGGCGGGTTCTCGTATTACTGCAACCACGACATCGCGATGGCGTTGGTGCCGCAGGACATGACCGCACCTGGCACAAAAATGCAGGTTCTGGTGCACAATGAAATGCGTGACGCCGAGGTGATCGATGTCTGCGCCGTTGACCCAACCAGCGCCCGCGCCCGCGCCTGATCCGGAGGGGATGCAATGACACAAGCAAGAGCACGTTCTGGCCGGGGTGGCCGCGCAGCGCGGGTGCAGGCCCGCACCAATCCGCCACCGGTGTACCTGCCGACCCTGAACCGCAAAATCGGACCGATTGATCTGCTTGGCCCCGAAGGGGTCGAGAAGATCCACAACGCGGCCATGACGATCCTGGAAACCACCGGTATCGAATTCCGTGACCCTGTGGCCCTGGCTGACTGGAAGAAATACGGCGCCGATGTTCAGGGAGAGCGGGTCCGTATTGGCCGGGACATGCTGATGGACCTGATCTCGGCAGTTCCGTCGGAATGGGGCTATGCGGCACGCAATCCGGACCGTTCATTACGTGTAGGTAACCGGAACTCCGTTTTCGCGAACGCTTACGGCGCCCCGTTTGTCTATGGGCTTGATGGCGTGCGCCGTCCGTCGATGCTGGAAGATGCGCACAACTTCTTCAAGCTCAGCCAGATGAGCCAGTCGATGATGGTTCCGGGCGTCCTGCCGGTCGAACCGCAAGACGTGCCCGTGCCACAGCGCCATCTTGAGCTTGTCCACGCGGCGTTGACGCTGACGGACAAGCCGATCAAGGGGTCGGTGCTGTCGGAACAGGCTGCACGCGACTCGGTTGAGATGACCCGCATCGTGTTCGGTGAAGAGTTTGTGGACAACAACGTGGTGATGGCCGCGCTGCTGAACTGCAACACGCCGCTGGTGTGGGACGAAACCATGCTGGAAAGCCTGCGGGTATATGCCAGCGCCAACCAGCCTTGCCTGCTGTCGCCATTCGTTCTGGCGGGGGCCTCAACGCCGGCCAGCCCGCAGGGCGGTGTGGCGCTGCTGATCGCCGAATCGCTTGCGGGCATGGCCTATAGCCAGATCATCCGGCGTGGCGCGCCGATGGTTCTGGGCGTGGCGATCATGGGTGTGTCGATGAAGACCGGTGCGCCGATGATGGGCTCACCCGAGCCGGGGCTGATGAACCTGTTGGTGGGCCAGATGGCGCGGTTCTATGGCGTCCCGTGGCGGACCTGCACGATGTGGACCGGCGCGAAGTCCCCGGACATGCAGGCGGCGTTTGATACGGCCAACACCATGTGGCCGGTGCTGCTGGGTGGGGCCAACTACATCGTGCATTCGGCCGGTTTTCTGGAAGGCGCACTTGGGGTCAGCTACTCGAAATGGGTGCAGGACACACGGCAGCTTGAGAACTTCCACCGGTTCTTCAGCGGTCTTGAGGAGGAAAACCTGGACGCAATTCTGGATGACATTGCCGAGATCGGCCCCGGCGGACACTTCCTTGGAACAGACCATACCCGGGAAAACCCGCTGCACATGAACCCGCTGCAGAACAATGACAGTTTCGAACAGTGGGAAGCAGAGGGGTCGAAGACCGCCGAAACCGTCGGCAACGAAGAGGCGCAACGCATGTTGGACAATTACGTCAAGCCGCCGATGCCGGATGATCAGCGCGGGGCACTTGACGAATTTGTTGCCAAGAAGAAGCTGGAATATCAGAACTCGTAACTGAAAACACGGGCGTGCAAGCGCCCGCCAGCCAGACACAAGGACAGGATGAGGAATATGACTGACGCCCCGACGAAAACGCTCTCACTCGAAGAGGTGAAGGCATTGGCCAAATCTGTCCTTGTGTCCGCAGGCCTTGATGCACATAGCAGTGAAGTCATAGCAGATCTTGTACGGATGTCCGAACGCGATGGCCCCCGCAGCCATGGGCTGCGCTTGCTGCCGGTATATGCGCAATATCTGTCATCGGGTTACGCTAACCCGAAGGCTGCGCCGTCAATCCGGCGAATAGCGCCCGGTGTGTTACGTGGCGATGGCGACAACGGGTTCTATCAGGTAGCCGCATTGGCGGCACGGGCAGAGCTGATTGAGATGGCGCGCGAGAACGGGATTGCGGCCTTTACATGCGCCAATTGCCACCATCTGGGCGCGCTGCGCTTTGACACCGGGCCGCTGGCTGAGGCGGGGCTTGTGGCGTTGGGGGTCGTGAACTCTTTGTCCATGGTCGTGCCACAGGGTGGGGTGCGCCCGGTCTTTGGCACAAACCCGATGTCCTTTGCGTGCCCGCGTCCGGGGGGCGAGCCGATTGTCTGGGATCAGGCATCCTCGATGGTGGCTCTGATGGATATCAAGATGGCCGCGGCCGAGGGCCATGACCTACCGCGCGCCGGGGGGCTGGATACCGATGGCCAGCCCAGCACCGATCCGAACGCCATTCTGGAAACCCGCAGCCTGTTGCCCTTTGGCGAACACAAGGGCGCTGCCATTGCCTTCCTGATCGAGGTGCTGGGTGCGGCGCTGGCAGGCGGCACCTTGTCGGTCGACAATCAGGAACGCGAGTCCTTTGAGGCCCTCAACATCAAAGGCGGGGCAACCCTTATCGCTATTGACCCAAGCCGGTTCGGCAACCCGGCGTTCAACGATTACATCACCCGCATCTGCGCCGAGATCGAGGGCAACGGAGCCGCGCGCGTGCCCGGTGATGGGCGGCTGAAAAACCGCGCAGTGACCGAAGCGAACGGAGTTTCAGTTGCGCCGGACCTGCTGGCACAGTTGCAGTCGCTGTAGGAAAGGTCGCAGGACATGCCTGAATTGGTGGTGATCGGCGGTGGCGTCGTAGGTATTTCCTGCGCGTTGGCTTTGCAGGCCGAGGGGTTCGATGTCACCGTCATTGAACCGGGTCCGGTGGGTGAGGGGGCCAGTTGGGCCTCGTGCGGATGCATCGCCGTGGGCGAAATCGTTCCGCTGTCTCAGCCCGGAATGCTGATGAAAGTGCCCGGCCTGTTGATGCATCCCAAAGCGCCTTTGACATTGCGCCCAAGCTCGGCCCTGCGATTGACGCCGTGGTTCGCCCGATTTGTCGCCAATGCGCGCCCCTCGAAAATGCGGGCCATTGCGGCCGATTTGGCGCGGCTGACCTTTCTGGCAACTGCGGATTTCAAGGCGCAATTGGCTGATATCGGGCGCCCGGAACTGTTGGTAGAACGCCCTGTCATCAAGCTGTTTGACGGGGATGACGATCGCGCCAACATGGCCGCGGCCTTTGATCTGGCGCGCGAGCTGGGGTGCTCGATCGAAGAGGTCAGCGGCGGCGACGCACATGACATCGACCCGGCCATCGCGCCGGATTTCAAATACGCTGCCCTGCTGCGCGACTGGAGTTTCGTGACCGAACCGAAGCGACTGGTTGAGGCGCTGCACGAAGCCTACTTGTATCGTGGGGGAACGGTCATCTCCGGCAGCGCAATCGGCTTTGACCGGAACGGCCGTCAGGTAACGGCCGTAAAGCTGCAAGATGGTCGTACTATTGCTGCTGACGAATTTGTCTTGGCCGCAGGTACACGGTCCCGCGAGTTGGCTGCGGAATTGGGTGTTCCACTGCGGATCGAAGGTGTCATCGGCTATTCCACCGCCTTGAAGGACTGCGGAGTCGATCTGTCCCATACCGTGTTCTATGCGAAGGGCGGGTTCGGCATCACGCCTTATGATGGTGCGCTAGCCGTCGCCGGGACAATTGAATTCGCGGGTGTCAACGCGCGTCCTAACTGGAACCGCGCAGACATATTGGTGGAAAAGGCACGGCGGGTTCTGCCAGGGTTGCAGACGGGCAACGCCGAACGCCGGTTCGGACGACGGCCACTGACACCTGATACCCGGCCGATCATTGGTCGCAGCGGACGGCTGGCGAATGTCACTTTCGCAACGGGCCACGGGCAATTGGGTTTGACGCTGGGCGCGACAACGGCCCGGTTGGTGGCGGATGAGATTGCAAACCGACAGTCCCAGACCGACATACAGGCCTTCAGCCCGGATCGTTTTTCGGGGTGAGCGTGTGCGCTTGTGTCAGACTTTCATCGAACATCGCGAGGGCATGAACATTTCGATCATGGATGTTGGCCAGTGTGGCTGTTGCTAATCGGGATGGGTCAGGTCGGTTATCGATCTGGGGACGGGCTGGGATTTCGTCTGGGGCGTCGTAAATGCTACACGGCGGAACCGATGACGGACTTGCGGCTCTTCCGGGGCTACAACACATGGATTGAGAACGCCTATCTCGAGGTCGGCCCAGAACAGCTTTTTCAGCAGAACCGAAACAGACCGGATGAAGTCATCGACCATTTAGCGAAAAACTGGAACCGATTGAGGCGCGGTAAGCGCACCGCGTTACGATAGTGGTTTGAGTGGCCGTTCGGGCACAATGCTGTTGCGATTCGGTAACAGGGACTGCTGACTGTCTTCAAAACACTTTGATGGAATCGGCGCGGTTCAGTAAACGACAACCTCCATCCGGTCCATTGGACCCAGATCGTAACGCCAACCAGGAAAGGGACACACATGCTTATTCGTCATTTTGCCCTTTCGGGGCCGATCAATACCTAAGCTGAAATCAGATCAGTTTTGATCAAGTTCGTCGGCGCTTGGCCGACGTGTCTTTATACGTATTTTGGGTACTATCTCATGGGCAATTCTGTCTTGGATGGTTGCGCACCTGCTGTGTCCGGCGGTGGCATCATCACGAAATTCTATACATCTGCGGCCTGGATCGACGGACGGGCCGAGCAACAACTTGAAGAGATCGCCGGCCGGGCAGGGGTGCGGAAAATCGCGGCGTTTCCCGACCTGCACCCCGGTAAGCACGGGCCGGTCGGGTGTGCCGTTCTGGCGGATCGGATTTTCCCTCAACTGATCGGTAACGATATCGGCTGCGGCATGTCGCTGTTTCAGCTGGATTTGCCTCTGCGCAAGCTGAAGCTGGAAAAGGTGCTGCGGCGGATGCGGGTTCTGGGAGAGCCTGCTTCCCGGGACCATCGCGGGCGTCTTGAGGAAATCGACCTGTCCCCGGATCAGTTTGCCGCTTCTCTGGGCACGGTGGGTGGCGGTAATCACTTTTGCGAAGTGCAGACCTTGGCTGACACCGACGGAAGTGCCGACCTCGATAAGTCACGGCATTTTCTGCTGGTGCATTCCGGGTCGCGCGGGTTCGGCTCTGCCGTTCTCAACGCTTTGCCGCAGGATGCCTTCTCAGGCATGACCCCTGATAGCGCAGAGGCGCGGGCGTATGTGCGGGATCACGACAGGGCGGTCCGCTGGGCCAGCCTCAATCGCCGGATTATTGCTGAGCGCGCGTCCGAGGCGCTGCGGGCCGATCTGACCGTGCTGGTGGATGCGCCGCATAACCTGCTCGAACAGCGCAAGGACGGCTGGTTGCACCGCAAGGGCGCCGCTGTCGCAGGGGCAGGGTTTGTGCCTCTGGCCGGGTCGCGGGCAAGCCCCAGCTATCTGATGTCTTCTGTGGATCATGGTGATGCGCTGAACAGCCTCGCCCACGGTGCAGGGCGGCGGTATGACCGGTCCTCGATGCATGGTCGTGTGCGTGCAAAACGGTCCGATATCGAAGCCATGCAGCGCACGCCCTATGGGGGGCGCATCCTGTGTGAGGACCGCGATCTTCTGATCGAGGAGGCACCTTTGGCCTATAAATCGGCCAAGGCCGTCGCCGAGGATCTGGAACGCACGGGCGCTGCGCATTGTGTGGCAGAGTTCCATCCGCTTTTGACGTTCAAGAAAACACGCGAGCGGAGGTGGTCATGACTGCGGCTGGACACCTTACCCTCTTGATCACCAGTGGCAGCGGCCCGGCTGAGTGCCAACAGGCCGTTGCGGGCGTGCTGAATACGATGCGCCACGAGGCCGAGCTTCTCGCCGTGGATTTCGATGCAAGCGGATCGCCCACGAAACACGGGTTCAAATCGGCTGTTGTGTTGCTTGGCGGTGCGGATGCCGCGACCTTCGCCAGCCGGTGGCGCGGCACAATCCGGTGGCGGGTGAAAAGCAATCTGCGCCCGCAGCACAAACGCGCCAACTGGTTTGTCGGAGTGTTTGACCTTACCGCGCCCGCGCTGGCACCGGATCGGTTTCATGAGCGGGACGTTACGTTTGAGACCTTCCGGGCAGGTGGGCCCGGCGGGCAGCACCAGAACACGACGGACAGCGCAGTACGTGCGGTGCACGGGCCGACCGGGCTTGCGGCAGTTGCGCGCGAGGAACGCTCGCAGCATCGCAACAAGTCCCTGGCTTTGGCGCGCCTGCGGCAGTTGCTGGCCGCCCGGATTGCAGCGGATGAAGTTGCGCAGCGGGCCGCCCGGAACCAACTGCACCACGCCTTGGAGCGTGGCAATCCGGTGCGGTGCTTCAGGGGGCAGAACTTTTGCGAAGAACAGGGGGGCTAGATGGAAATGGTCGATCAATTCCTGACCAACGCGCTGGCCAGCGATTTCTTCGCGGGTGGTTTGGCGCTTGGGGCGTTCGGCGTGGTGGTGGCTTTTCTGCGTGTCGCTCTTATCGCGCTCTATCAAGTGGTGGTCAGGCGCATCTGGGTCAGCCTGACTTTGGACAACCGGAGCGCGGCCTATCGCCATTTCTGCCTATGGATGGAGCACAACAACATATTGGCCCATTCCCGGCATGTGCGTATGACGGACAGCAGATGGGCCAGCGGCACCAAGGGCTATGCGCCTGCGCCGGGGCGTCATTGGTTTTTCTGGCGCGGGCATCTCTGCCGGTTGGAACGTGGCATCAACGAAAAGGCAAAAGTGGGCGCGTCGCACAACCAACGGCCAATGGAGGTGCTGAACGTCACCGTCCTGTTCGGGTCGGTGCGGACCATGCTCGATTGGATATTAGAGGGGCGGCGGATCGCTCTGAGCAAGGACCGGATCGGCCCCGGCCTGCACATTTTGAAAGGAGACTACTGGGATCATGTCGGCGATGTCCCGCGACGATCCATCGATACCGTGCTGGTGGACGACAACCGCATCCAGTCAGTGCTGGACGACATGCGATGGTTCTATGGTGCGAGCGACTGGTACGCAGCGCGCGGTGTTCCGTGGCGGAGGGGCTATCTGTTCCATGGTCCGCCGGGCACGGGCAAGTCCAGCCTTATTCGCGCGCTGGCGTCAGAGCTGTCGCTGGATATCGCAACGCTGGATATTGGTCGTGCCACCCTGACCGACGATGATCTGCGCGAAGCGATGACATGTGCGCCGGCAGGGTCCCTGATCGCTATCGAAGATGTGGATGCCGTGTTTACGCAACGCGAGGGTGGGGAAAAACGATCAGGCGTCAGCTTCTCGGGCCTGCTCAACGCCATCGACGGTGTCGCAGCCCAGGAGGGACGGGCGCTGATCATGACGACAAATCACAAGGAAAAGCTGGACCCGGCTCTGATCCGGCCCGGCCGTGCCGATGTTCATACCGAACTCGGACTGGTAAGCGCGGCAACGGCGCGTCGCCTGTTCGATCGCTTCTTTCCGCGTGAAAGTGACCTAGGCACAATTTTCGAGCGGCAGTTGGGAGCCCGGAAGCTCAGCCCGGCCCAAATTCAAGGCTGGCTATTGGCCAACAGTTCCGATCCGAACATTGCTGCGCAGGTGTCAGAGCTTACAGGCGGCCCGCAAGATATTGCCGCTGAATAAGTCGGCACAGTTCACGTGGACCAAGCGACCCCTGATACGGCGCCGATCTAGTTTGAGGTTGTGAATACGTTCGGCCAACTTGATCTCAACCGTGCCGGTTGCCGTAACAGCTTGGGTATTGGTTAAAAACCCAATGGCGTAGCGTACGCCGGACAGACGGCGCAGGTTCGTTGCCGATGTGAAATGGCGGTCTTAAGGGCTGGCAAGAAAACTGCAGGAGACGACTCTGGTGGAAACGGCAGGCTGGCTTGCACCGGGTGTGGCCAATACGCTGCTCTTGCTGATCGAAACTTACGTGATCCACTGGGTGGCCGTGACGGCGGGTTATGCGGTGCCGATCAACATTCTGCTGTAGGCATCCGAGGTCAACGTCCTGGTGACCCTCGGGCCGCATCCACAGCTGGATATCCGGGAATGGGCGCTGGAATCCGTGATCAGGTCCTCGGTCTGATCCTTTTGCGCATCGCGCCTCCGGGACCACCGCCGGTTGAAAGGGGTCGTGGACTTTGCCGAGGCGATCCAAAAACAGCCGATGGACCTTCTGATCTTTAGCAAGGCGCGCTCGGGCGATCTGGGGAAACAGGATGCCGATGGCCGGATCTTTATTGCCGGTCGGTTCAAGGATCTGATCATCCGCAGTGGCCACAATATCGACCCCGCCATGATCGAGAACTTGATGACTGATCACCCCGCCTTCGCCGTTGCGGCGGCTGTCGGCAAATCCGACGCCTACGCGGGTGTACTGCTTGGCCCAGACAGGTAGTTATAGTGGACAAAGCTCCGCTGACCACCGTGGGCAAGATCTACAAACCGAAGCTTCGCGTCGAGGCTGCCAAGCCTGCCGTTACCGAGCTGATCTTTCTGGTGCACATAATTCCGGGTGCAGAAATCACCGCCACCGACGGCGGTGCCCGAGGAAGGCGCGTGTCCGTGACTCTGCCGGAACAGACCCGCTCTGCCGTTTCGGTGGTAGAGAATGCGCTGGCCGAGTATCTTTTCTCCGCCACGGTGCAGATCCGATAAGCGACGGAGGAGCGAAATAGGGGGTGTCGATTTCGACACCTCTCCTCCCCGATCAAAAGCACACCAGCGCTGGAAGGCCCACGACATTGGGGTTTTTACAGAGATAACGGATTAAATGCGCCCGGTGCGCCGCCAGCTCTGATCGTTCCAAAAATACGTGACATAACAACAGCGTCGGCTTCACATAGCGAAGGGATCCGAGCTTCATATTGAGTGCGAACTGTGAATAATCAACATCGTTGCAGATGCAACGATGTTGATTTACTCTACACCTAATATGCAACTCGATTCTTTTTTTCCCTATCGATTGGCCGTGGCGTCCGAAGCTTTCTCACGAAATCTGACGGACGTCTACGAGCGTGAACTTGGCCTTTCGCGAGAGGAATGGCGTTTATTGTTTCTGCTGGCGAACGCGGAAAGTGTCACCTCCCTCGACCTTGCGCGCCGCACAACGCTGGACAAAGTGCAGGTCAGCCGGGCCGCAAAGCGGCTTGATGAAAAGGGGCTGATCGTGCGCGAGATCTCAGACACGGATCGTCGAATTCGTGTGTATCGCTGCACGCCCGAAGGACTGCGTGAGTTCCAAGTTTTAGAGCCGAAGGTGCGGGAACGGGCAAATCGTATGCTTGACGCGCTGACCCCCGAGGATCGCGAGGCGCTGGAGCGGGGCATAACGGCGCTGATGAAGGTCGCCAAAACCGACTGACAAAGAGGGCAGAGACCGAAGTGACCTCTGCCCGTTCCAGTCACTAACGATCGTTGGCCGCAAGCAGCGTGCCCGTGCAGGGGCCAAACCCGATACGGTACCCGTCGCCATGGGCCGCGCCACGCAGGGTCAGCGTATCACCGTCTTCAAGAAAGCTGCGCGCCTCGCCGCTGTCCAGCGTCAGAGGTTCTTTGCCGCCCCAGCTAAGCTCCAACAGGCTTCCGCGGTTTTCCTTTTCCGGGCCGGAAATCGTACCCGATCCAAGCAGATCACCCACGCGCATTGGGCAGCCGCTGGTCGTGTGATGTGCCAGTTGCTGGGCCGCCGAATAATACATCTCGTTGTAGTTGGTGCGCGCGATAACCGTCTCTGCTGCACCATTCGGAGCCAGACCGACCTCAAGCGCGATATCATAAAGCATCGGGCCGGGCTCTTGTAGATAAGGTAGCAACTCCTTCTCACGCTCGGGAGTCGAGATGCGGAAGGGCTCCAGTGCCGCTTTTGTTACGATCCATGGGCTGATCGAGGTTGCTGTGGCCTTGGCCTGAAACGGGCCGAGCGGCTGGTATTCCCACGCCTGAATGTCGCGCGCGGACCAATCGTTCAACAGGACATAGCCAAAGATCATGTCATCGGCCTGCTGAACCGATACGGGGTCGTTCGAGGGCTGACCGACAATCGCGCCCATCTCAAGTTCCAGATCAAACCGCCGGGACGGCGCAAAGATCGGCGCCTCCATATCGGGGCCCTTCAGCTGTCCCCACGGGCGGCGCACATCGGTGCCGCTGACCACGACCGAGGACGCCCGACCGTTATAGCCAATCGGGATATGCAGCCAATTCGGGGGCAGGGCATTTTCAGGGCCACGGAACATGGTGCCGACATTGAACGCATGATTGCGGCCCGCGTAGAAATCTGTGTACTCGGAGACGTCGAACGGCATTGCCATCGTGACCGAGGCCATCGGCACCAAATAGGGGGTCAGTTCGTCCTGACGGGCCGAGCCAGCGGCCAGTGCCTCGGTCAGCATGGCGCGGAACTTTTCCCAAACCCCGGCGCCAAGCGCCATGAAGCCATTCCACGATCCGTTCGCAAACACGGCCGTCTCAGGCAGATCAACTTTGCCGTCCGCTTCCATCCGCGTGAGATCGAGGATCATGTCCCCAATGGCAACGCCACAGTGCAGCGTGCCCGCTTCGGTTCTGAAAACGCCGTAGGGCAGGTTGTTGAGCGGGAAGTCGGTCGCGGCAGAGTTTGCGCTTTCGACCCACGAGGGAAGCAGTTTCGTCATGATTTCACCTTTAAGCCGCGTCGGGCTGGTTTTCGGGGCGCGCGTCATTGAACGCGGCAAGGGACAGGGCGCGTTCCTCAATCTCGAGAAGGCGGGGGAAGGGGGACATATCAACGCCCCAGCGATGCGCATTGTATAGTTGGGCAACAAGGCAGATATCGGCGAGGTCGGGGGTTTCCCCGAAGCTGAACGCTGTGCCCTTTGGCAGCATGGCCTGATAGGCGGCAAACCCTTCGGTCATCCAATGGCGGAACCAGTCAAGCTGGCCGTCGGCAGTAAGCCCCATATGGGCCTTGAGGTAGGTCATGACCTTGAGGTTGTTCACCGGGTGGATGTCCATCGCAATGGTCTGTACGGCGGCCTGAACGCGGGCACGCATCAGTGGGTCTGTCGGCAGCAGCGGCGGCTCCGGCACGGTGGCGTCCAAATATTCGATGATCGCAAGCGACTGGGTCAGAACGGTGCCGTCCCCAAGGACAAGGGTCGGAACCCCCTTGCCGGGGTTGAGGGCGGCGTAATCGGGGGCACGCTGCTCTCCGGCAACCAGATTGACCGGAGAGGTTTCATAGCTGAGACCTTTGAGATTCAGGGCAATTCGGACCCGGTAAGAGGTCGTCGAACGCCAATAGGAATAGAGTTTCATGACCTCTTCCAGCATTTCTTAGCGTGTTGCCAAAACCCGTCAGCAATCAGGTCCCGCGCCGGATCAGACACCCGGCGCGGGGCCGTGCATCAGGTGGTTTTGTTAAGCTCTTTGGCGTGCAGCCAATCCGCGTGTTTTGGCGCTTTCTTGGTTTTTGACCAATCTTCGAGCATCAGCCATTTCACCTCGTCCATCCGCGCCAGCATCGCTTCTTCCTCTGGATCGGGGCAGGCCAGTTCAATCCGGTGGCCCGAGGGATCGAAGAAATAGATCGAGTGGAAGATCGAATGGTCGGTGACCCCAAGGACCTCGACGCCGTTGGCTTCCAGATGCTCCTTGAACTCGATCAGGGTTGCACGGTCTTTGACCTTGAAGGCGATGTGCTGCACCCAGATCGGCGTATTCGGGTCGCGGCCCATCTCGGGCTTGGTGGGCAGTTCGAAGAACGCCAGAACGTTGCCGTCACCCGCATCCAAAAACAGATGCATGTAGGGATCAGGCTCGTGGGTTGACGGCACGTGGTCCTCGGCAATGGCCAGAATGAAATCCATGTTCAGCATCTTGCCGTACCACTCGACGGTCTCCTTGGCATCTTTGCAGCGATAGGCGACGTGGTGAATTTTCTCGATTTTCATCGTGTCTTCCTTTCCGAAAGGGTTAGGTCTGGGTGGTTCACATCAGCCCCACAAGCCAGAGTGACAGTGAGGGAATGAGGATGAGCAGGGCCAGCCGCAGGATGTCAGCGATCCAGAAGGGCAGTACGCCCTTGAAGATGGTCGCCAGCGACACGTCCTGAAGAACGCCTTTCAGTACGAAGACATTCATGCCGACCGGGGGGGTGATCAGGCTGATCTCGGTTGCGACAACAACGACGATGGCGAACCAGATCAGCGCATTTTCGGGATCAAGCAGCAGTTCGTTGGCAAACTCCAGCTCGAACATCAGCGGATAGAAAACCGGCACCGTCAGCAGGATCATCGACAGGCTTTCCAGCACGCAGCCAAGCACCATGTAGACCAGAATGATGAACACGATCACGGCCCAGACCGGCATTTCGTTGTCGATCACAAAGCTGGACAGCGCATCGGGCAAGCCGGCGAAGTTGATGAAGTTGGTGAACAGCTCGGCCCCGATGATGACGGCGAAGATCATTGCCGTGGCGCGGATGGAGTCCATAGTCGCGGCGAAAAACCCGCTCCAGGTCATGGACCGCAAGGCCACAGCGATCAGCACCGATGCACCTGCGCCCATGCCTGCGGCTTCGGTGGGCGTGAAGAACCCGCCATAGATTCCGGTCATGATGAACAGGAACAGGCCCAGTACACAGAAGACGCCAACCAGATCGGTGCGGCTCATCGGTTCGGTGTTTTCTTCCTCGGGCGCCAGCGCGGGGTTCACACGCACCGCGACCATGACCGCGCCCAGATAAAGCACCACACCGATGATGCCCGGGATGATCCCGGCGATGAACAGCTTGGCAATGTTGGTTTCAGTAAGAAGCCCATAGATGATCAGGATCACCGAAGGCGGGATCAGGATACCCAGCGTGCCGCCCGCCGCGATCGACCCGGTGGCCAGCCTGTCGTCATAGCCAAACTTGCGCATCGAGGGCATCGCGACCTTGGACATAGTTGCCGCCGTCGCCAGCGAGGACCCGCAAACGGCGGAGAACCCCCCACAAGAAAAGACCGATGCCATGGCGAGGCCGCCGCGAAGCTTGCCGAACAGCCGATCAGCGCCTGCAAACAGGCCATGCGCCACTCCGGACCCGGCAAGCACGTTGCCCATGAAAATAAAGAGAGGAATAACCGACAGGCTGTAGGACAGCGCAGTGTCGAACGCCACCTGGCCGGTCATCGCCCAGGCCGGCTCCCAGCCACGCATATAGGCAAAGCCGAACCCGCCAACTGCCGCCATGGCAAAGGCGATCGGCACCCGCAACAGGATCAGCCCCAGAAGGACGGCAAAACCGATCAACGATTCAATCATGGCAGAGCCTCCGGAGGGGTTTGATTGGTGTCACGCACTTTCGGCGGTTGCAGGCCGCGCAGAAAGGCGATGAAGGCCGAGACCATGCAGGATACACCCGCCAGATAGCCAAAAGGGGCCAACGGAATTTCCAGTGCGTTACTGACCGCGCCGTCATGGGCTGCCTTGGCCGCATGGGTAAACAGCCGCCAGGCGAAAGTGGCCAAAAGGGCCGCCGAAAACAGCCCGGCAAAGGCCGTAAGAAAGCGCTGGGCATATTTGCCGAGGGCCATGTTGAGCAAGTCGACTTCGATATGTTCGCGCCGCTCTGTCGTCAGAGGCAGGGCCAGGAAAACCAGTGCTGCAAGCAGAATTTCAGTAAGCTCGAACGCGCCGGCCAGCGGCGCATTCAAAAAGTAACGCCCGATCACATCCACACACGTAATGAGGATAAGGCAGAACAGGATCAGAGCGGCGCCGACACCAAGCGACCTGTCAAGCAGCAGCCCGATATCCAGCCCCTCTTCCGGGGGCTGGTCGGGGAAACGATGGCGAAGCCGCTCCATGGATCAGAAGTCCACGCCAGACTGCTTGCGCAGTTCTTGCAGGGCTGCTGCCCCGTCATAGCCATCCGCCGAGATCGCTTCGGACCACGATGTTTCGGCGTTTGCGGCCTGAGACTTGATCGCATCAACCACAGCGGCTGGCGCGTCATAGACTTCGATCCCGGCCTTTTCAGCCGCTGCGCTGCCTTTTTCGTCGGCACCGACCCAGGCTTCACCCACCAGCGCGGCAAAAGCCTCGCCCGAGATCGCTTCGATCGCGGCTTGGTCCTCAGGGGAAATCTCGTTCCACTTGTCCTCGTTCATGACCATGAACCAAGTGGTGTTATAGAGACCGCCGGGCACTTTCATCGTGTATTTGACGTCTTCGGTCAGTTTGAAGGCGGCAAGGGCGTCATAGGGGAAGGTCACCCCGTCAATCACGCCGCGCGACAGTTTCTCATAGACCTCACCCGAGGACATGAAGAGCGTTGTGGAGCCCATGCCCGACATCAGATCGGAGATGTAACCACCGGGAACGCGGATCTTCAGGCCAGCAAAGTCATCTGTTGTTTCGATCTTGCGGACGTTGTTGTGCAACATGCCCGGGCCATGCACGAACAGTCCCAGAAGCTTGGTGCCCTGATGTTCTTTCTGCGCTTCCAGCGGACCGGCGTAAACATTCCAGAACGCCTTGGAACCAGCAACGGCGTCATCGCCGATGAAAGAGAACTGGCCGATGCGTGACCGTGTGAAACGGTCATCCGTGGTAAAGGAATGCAGGCCATAGGTAATGTCGGCAATACCGTCAGCGGCCATGTCATAATGCGCCGGCGGCGGTCCCAGCGGTTTGGCCAGAACACGAACGGTCACGCGACCATCCGTGACCTCTTCAACCTGTTTGGCCCAGGGCTTGATCGCGCCGGCCACGATCGGGTGGCGCGGTGGCAGCCAGCTGGACAGGGCCAGGGTGGTTTCGGCCATTGCGCTCGTTGCAAGCGACAGGGCGATGGTTGTTGCGCCAACGCAGGCGAGGGTACGGGTTATCAGGCTCATTTTCATAGTCTCCTCCCTATGAAGTGTTAGATTTCGGCGGCTTTGATCGCCTCGGTCAGAACCGAGCGATCGCCGATGTGATTGGCCAGGATCAGGATCAGCCGGGCACTTAGTGCGTCGCTTTGGTCTTTTTCCAGCCCGTCATGGGCGGCCAGAAGTTCAGCATAGAAATCATCGACGCCATCGATGTTGGGGGTCAAGATCAAGTCAGTCATGGGGCTTACTCCTTGCCGACTGCGCGCCGGATCGAGGCGCGGATTGCATTTTCGTCAAAGCCGGGGCGGCGGGCGGCTACGTGCTGATCCGGGCGGATTAGGTATACCGCGCTGTCGGCATCGCCGAGATACCGCTTTTTCAGAGCGCCGGTTTTGTCATCCTTGACCGAAAGGGCCAAGCGCGTGACCTGAACGCCGTCTTCCTCGATCATGTCGGGGGCATCGGCATCGATGGTCAGCAGGATGAATTTGTCGCCCAGTTTTGACAGCAGGAAATCGTCGCCCAGCGGTGCGTCCGGGCATACCGAGCCGGGGCGTGACCGTTCGGGGCCATCCAGAGCATCTGCCGAGTTGAGCGGCGAGCCGTCATAGGTGCAGGGCACCGACAGGCGACCGGAGTTCACCATGGGGCGCGCAAATTCGTACTTTTCGGAAAGGGACAGTACGGCGTCGCGCAGAAGGCGGCTGGTCTCAGATTTCGGGGTGATGAAATCGGTCGAGCGGGTTGAGTTCAGAATGTTCTCATCCGCGCCGTGGATTCGCTCGATGTCATATGTATCAAGCAGGGTTTCAGGGGCTTCACCGCGCATCACCATGCCCAGTTTCCAGCCGAGGTTGTCGACATCCTGCATACCCGAGTTGGCGCCGCGCGCGCCAAAGGGTGACACCTGATGCGCCGCGTCCCCGGCAAAGAACACGCGACCCTGGCGGAAGCTGTCCATGCGCTTGCACTGGAAGGTATAGATCGAGGACCAGACCATATCATATTCGACACCGTCGCCCAGGAACGCGTCGAGACGGCGGCGGATATTTTCCTCTTTCATCTCTTCGGTGCGGTCGACGTCCCAGCCGATCTGGAAATCCACGCGCCAGACATCGTCGGGCTGCTTGTGCAGCAGGGTGGACGCGCCCGATCCGTGGGTCGGTTCGAACCAGAACCAGCGTTCGGTCGGAAAGCTGTCGTTCTTCATCTTGATGTCGGCAATTAGGAAACTGTCCTGAAACACTTTGCCGGTGAAATCCAGATCCAGCATCGTGCGCAGAGGTGACGAGGCCCCGTCGCACCCGATCAGCCAATCCGCCTCAAGCGTATAGGGGCCATCCGGCGTCATGATCGATAGGGTGACGTGATCGTTGTGGACTTCGACCGCGTCCACGCGGTTCTTGCCGCGGATTTCAATCGGTGCGCCCTGCGCCTGCAGTTCCTCAAAACGGTCGAGCTGGTAGCTTTCGTAATAGGGCTGCTGCATGTTGATGAAGGCGGGGTATTCGTGGCCTTCTTCGGGCAGCAGGTTGAATTCGAAAACCTGGTCGTCCTTGTGAAAGACCTTTCCGAGGTTCCAGACTACCCCTTTGTCGACCATCGGTTTGCCGCAGCCATAGCGGCCCGCAACCTCAAGGCAGCGTTTGGCGAAACAGATCGCGCGGGACCCCATGCCGACGCCTTCGTGGTCATCCAGCACAAGTGTTGGAATGCCTTGACGCCCAAGATCAAGTGCGGTCGCCACGCCGATCGGCCCTCCGCCCATTACCACGACGGGATGGCGGACCGGTGCTGCGGCGTCTTGATCGGTCGACTTCTTGTAGGGGTAACGCTTGTAGGCAAGCGTGTATCTGTCATCGAACATCGGTTTGGTCCTCTGGCTGCGCGCGTTTCGTTTCGCTTGGACGCCCGGCCAAAACGGCCGGGCTGGTTGCCTTAGCCCTGCAGGGCCTCCCACATTTCCAGATCGCGTTGGGCGGTCCAGATGCGGGGCGTGTCGATGCCGCGGGCCTCGTCATAGGCGCGGGCGACGTTGAATGGCAGGCAGTGTTCGTAGATCGCGTATTCAGCGAATTTCGGATCGCATTCGGCACGAACGGCGTCCCAGGCCTCTTTCAACGACCCTCCACGGGCCGCGACCTTCGCCGCCGGTCGGTAGGTGCTTTCGACGAAATCACGGGTGTTTTCGATGGCGGCATTGACCATGTCCTTGCCGACCAACGCGTCGCCACGACCCGGCGCAATCGCGTCGACGTCGAACCACTTGATTTGGTCCAGCGTATCGCCCCAATCGTTGAAATGCCCATCTCCGCAATAGCAGGCCGAGTGGTATTCGACGATGTCGCCGGTGAACATGACGTTCTGATCCGGCACGTGGATGACGATATCGCCCGCAGTATGGGCCCGGCCCAGATGCATCAGATCGACCCGGCGATTGCCAAGGTAAACGGTCATCGTGTCGCTGAAGGTGGTGGTGGGCCAGGTCAGGCCGGGAATGCTCTCATGCCCTTCGAACAGGCGGGGGAAGCGTTGAAATTCGCTGTCCCAATCTTCCTTGCCGCGTTCCACGACCATCGAACGCGCCATGTCGGACATGAGGATCTGCTGCGCGCCGAAAGCACTGGCCCCCAGCACGCGGACGGCGTGATAGTGGGTCAGCGCCACATGGGTGATGGGTTTGTCCGTGACCGAACGCACACACTCGATCACCTTGTTGGCCAAGCGCGGTGTGGCCTGCGCCTCGACGATCATCACGCTATCATCGCCGATGATCACGCCTGAATTCGGATCGCCTTCGGCGGTGAAGGCATACAGGCCCTCGCCGACCTCGGTGAACGAGATCTTCTTTTCCGACATGTCCCCCTGGGACGCGAATGCCTTGGCCATGTGTATCCTCCAAAGGTGCGATGCTGCCTGGGTTCGGTCAATTTCACCGAATTTAAGCATATTGTTGCGTTTGCAACAAAGTCGTTTCATTTGAAACAAAAGTCAACGAAAATCCGAACCCCGATGAACCGGGGGGCGTACATCCCTTTGTTAACAATGGCTTCCAAGTCCCTCCAATGGGCAGGCTTAGGGTGCAAAAGTCTTTGTGGCGAAGATTGAGCGGAAATTGACGGCAAGCCCTGCTGCATGTTTCGCTCGGATTTCTGGTGCGGGTCGGAATAATGCCTGGCCGGTCGATTCGCGTCCCTTGAACTATGAACGGGACTGAATTTGCTGACGCATCCAGATGTGACGTTCCGAGGCACCTGATGGAATAGGTCAGATGCAGGAAATCGTATTTGTCGTCACCGCGAAGGGCGGGGCGCCTTTCGGTGCTCCGCAACCCCTATCGGGTCAGGAGAAGGAGCGCTGGACCCCGACTAACACCTGCATGAACGTCCGTTAGGTTCTGCTGATAACTCCGTTCTCGACCCACTCGTCAAACTGGGCCAAAACGGTGTCGCAAAATGCGGCGTCGTTGATGTGGGCGTCCAGTTCGGTCATCGGCACTCGACCCGGTAGGACCTTGCGGGCCTCGTCAACCATGTCAGCAAGCGCTTTGGGGTCATGGGCTTCTCCGCCTTCTTTGTCCCATGCTTCCACGCCTTGCATCGGCAGGAAGAAATGGACCGGCCCGGTTGCTGCTTCCAGCCGGTTTGCCAGTTCTCGCATCCAGGCCCGGCGTTCCTCGCCGTTGAAGACCGAGCTTTTGATCAGGCGGTTATGCTCGTGAAAGGGGCGGTCTGCATATTGGTCGGGTATCTCTTGCCAGCCCGCAAAGTCCAATAGGTCAAGCGCGCCCGGTGCAACCATTTGCGGCGTGCCAGCGCGCCCAGCGTTGGTCACACGATCCTCTCCGCTGGAGACAACGGAGCCTGCCAGCATGTTTCCGAATTCCTGCATGCAGAAATCCATCACGCAGGCAAAGGCGCCCTCGGCGGCCAGTTTCTCGAACGCCATGCCCCCCATTCCTGTCGAGTGAAACACCGCGACCTCAAAGCCGCGCTCTTCCAGTGCAGGTTTGAGGGTTTTCATGTAGCGCAGGCAGGACGAGCCAAGGCTGGTCATGCCAATCAGCGGTTTGCTACGATCCGGCGCGATGGCGGCTTTGGCAGCGCCGACCACGGCCCCCGCGGCTTGCGCCAACGAAGACCGGCAGATTGAGTTCATACCATACAGCCCCCCGGCCCACAGGATCATCTGGATGTCCGGGGCCAACCGATGTGGCGGAATCAACGGTGAAAAGCTGACGGTTGAGACGATGTATTTTGGCACGCCCATTGGCAGTGCCTGTGCGCAATCCAGCGCAAGGTCGGTGCCCATGGTGCCGCCCGTGGCCAGCATCCCATCGAACCGGCGGTCGGCATAGGCCTTTGCCACTGTCTTAGCGGCCCCGGCGGACATGACACGGAACGCCTTGTTCTCATCCCCCAGCGCGATCACCTCGTCGATGGTCATGCCTTCGGCGGCGGCGACGACGTGTTTCGAGATATCGGTCGGCGTCTCCGGATCGCCCAGAACGGATACGTCCATTGTCAGTACATCCGCGCCCTGTGCCCGCACGACATCCTCGATGAACCGCATCTCGGGGTCTTTGGTGTCGTATGTCCCAATCAGCAGGATCGTTTTGTTGGTCATGGTTTCCTCCTGTCCGTGCGATTTATCCGAGGTAGCGTGTCAGCAGCTCTCGGGCGGTGTCTTTGAACCGCATATTGCGTGCCTCTGATCCATCTTCGCCCATCCGGGACGAAATCCAGCCCACATACGTCACCGCGCGCAGAGCCATGAACAGATCGAGATTTTCGGTGTTGAGCGTCCGTTCTGTGCGGTATCCCGCCAGCAGGGCTTCTCGCAGAGCGCCATAGTCTGGCTCGTGCAGGTTTTTCAGCAGCGTTGTGGCGATGTCGAACAGGCGGAACCCGAACCCGGCATCGTCGAAATCAATCAGCCAGAGTTTGTCGCCCCGGACCATCACGTTTTCGCGCACCAGATCGGCGTGGATCAGGCCGTAGTCCAACTGATCTTCAATCCGTCGCAAATGTGTGTTCGCTGTCTCGCGGAATGCGGTTAACAGGGTGCGATCCTCATCCGAAAGGGTGGGGTTTTCCCAAAACCGATCCCACAGAGGCGCGTTGCCCAGAAGCCCGGCGCGGTCCCAGGACCAGCGCGTAAAATCATCAGGCCGGACCCATGCATCGCTGGTCTCGTGCAGCTTTGCCATCTCACGCCCGAGGGCACGGAATATCCCGGTGCGGTCGTCATGGTCTATCCCGGTTCCGGTCGAGCCCAGAAGGCGACCGGGCAGCCAGTCCAGCATATCGACCTGAACGCCGTCCAGCAGATGCAGATAGCCGCCATCCGTGGCCGGTACGGGGGTAGGGACGCCGACGCCCTTGTTACCAAGCTCGGCAATCCATTGCAACTCGGACCGCAGGGCGGCATCCGAATGCAAACTCTGACGGTGCAGGCGCAGGGCAAATCTCTTCGTGCCGGTCTGAACCCGGTAGACATGGTTTTCGCGGGCCGCGATCAGCGACCATTCGGCGCCGTCCATGCCCCAAAGAGTCAGGGCGTGCTTAACAATCGGGGTCATAGGGTCAGCGGGGTTTCGGCCAAAACCTCGTCCAGCGTGTCAAACAGCAGATCGGCATTCTCTTTCGAGAACGGCATGGGCGGTCGGATTTTCAGCGTATTCTTGTGACGGCCAAGTTTCGAATGGATGATCCCCTTGTGCCGCATCGCGTTGATCACCCGATCGGTGAATGCGCTGGCCGGTTCCTTCGTTTGACGATCCAGCACCATCTCGGCCCCGAAGATCAGGCCCGAGCCGCGCACGTCGCCGATGAACTCGTATTTCTGCTGCAACGCCACCATACGTGCGCGGGCGTGATCGCCGACCGTTTTGGCGTTGGCAACAAGGTTTTTGTCCTCGATCTCTTCCAGCACCGCCATAGCTGCGGCACAAGAGACCGGGTTGCCGCCAAATGTGTTGAAGTACCGATAGCCCTTGCGGAAAGTGGCCAGAACCTCGCTGCGCGTCACCACACCGCCCACCGGATGGCCATTGGCCATCGGTTTGCCCATGGTCATGACGTCCGGCACCACACCCATTTTCTGATGCGCCCACATATGGGTGCCGGTCCGGCCAAAGCTGGATTGCACCTCATCACAGATCAGCAGGCCACCGGCCCTACGTACCACCTCGGCCACGGGTTTCAGCCAACCGTCGGGATGGTCGGGGAAGCCTTCGTTGAGGAAATAGGGGCAGACCACCAAAGCGGCAAAGCCGATGCCGGACTTTTCATGCTCGGCAATCTGTTCGGCCACGGCATCGGCGAACTTGCGGCCGTCAGGATCCGGATTGCGATAGCTGTCGGGCGCCTCGACAAACCGAAAATACTGACCCAGACCAAAGCCAACCGTCGGCACGTTCGATTTGCTCAGCTGGCTGACCAGTGAGGTGTTGCCGTGATAGGTCGCATCCGTGGCGATGATACCGCGTTTGCCGGTCATGCCCTCGGCCATGCGCAGGGCGATGTCATTGGCCTCGGACCCGGTGCAGGTCAGGATGGCGGTGTCCAGCGAGGCATCCATCGTGCCGGTCAGCTTTTCGACATAGTCCAGAATGCCGTTATGCAGATAGCGGGTATGGGTGTTGAGCGTCGACGCCTGACGGCAGATCGCGTCGACCACGCGCGGGTTGCAGTGACCGACATGCGGGACGTTGTTGTAGCAATCCAGATACTTGCGCCCGTCCGCATCCCACAGCCAGACACCTTCGCCCTTCACTAGATGAAGCGGCTCATCATAAAAGGTCGAGACATTCGGGCCCAGCAATTTGGCCCGGCGTTCAACAAGTTCGGCGGATTTCGCGGAAAGCGTCATTCGGGTGGCCTTTGGTCAGAGTTTTATCCAGGCGGTTTTCAGGTCGAGATATTTCTCGAGCGCGTGCAGAGACTTATCATGCCCGTTGCCCGACTGGCGCATCCCACCCAGCGGTACGGTCATGTCAGACCCGCCATAGGTATTCACGTGCACGACGCCTGCGCGGATACCTGCGATCATGCGGTGCGCGCGGCTCAGGTTCGAAGTCCACACGCCCGAGGACAGGCCGTAAACCGAGTCATTGGCCAGCCGGATCGCCTCGTCCTCGTCCTTGAAGGGCGTCACGGCGAGGACCGGGCCAAACACCTCATTCTGGAATAGGTTGTCGGTGGGTTTCACTCCGGTCATCACCGTCGGCGCCATATAATAGCCGCCGGTTTCCTCAAGGATGCGCCCGCCACCGGTACGGCGCTCGGCGCCCTCTGCCTCGGCCTTGGCGACGAATTCTAGATTGGAGTCCAGTTCGGGCAGCGAATGAACAGCGCCGATTTGCGTGTCCAGATCCAGCGGGTTGCCGACCCGCATCGCCTCGGCATGTTTGACCAGTTCGGCGACGAAATCGTCGTGGATGTCCTCTTGCACAAGCAGGCGCGACCCGGCGATGCAAATCTGGCCCGCGTTGCGGAAGATGCCGCCTGCAGACACTTTGGCGGCCTCGCTCAGGTCCGGGGCGTCGTTGAAGACGATGTTGGGAGATTTGCCGCCCAGTTCCAGATAGCAACGTTTCATGTTTGAGCGTGCCGAATACTCCAGCAGCCGCCGACCTGTCGCGCCCGAGCCGGTGAACACCATGATGTCCACATCCATCGACAGCGCCAGCGTTTCGCCTACCACCCGGCCCGAGCCGGTGACGACGTTCAGCGCCCCGTCGGGCAATCCAGCCTCGGCTGCCAGTTCGGCCAATTTCAGCAGTGAAAGGGAGGCGCTTTCGGCAGGTTTCAACACCACCGAATTGCCGGTGGCCAGCGCCGGGGCCAGTTTCCAGCTGCCGATCATCAGCGGCATGTTCCATGGCACAATCGCTCCGACCACGCCGACCGGTGCGTGGTGGATCAGGCCCAAAACGCTTTCCGCCGTGGGGGCGATCTGGCCATAGACCTTGTCGATCGCCTCGGCGTAATAGCGGAACGTGCCAGCCGCCGACATCGGTTCGGCCTTCATGGCCATGGTAATCTCGGTGCCATTGTCACGCACACCCAGAACCGCCAGTTCCAGAGCGTGCTTTTCGATCAGGTCGGACAGTTTCATCAGCACTTTCTTGCGCTCGGCCGGGGAGCGGCGCGACCAGCGGCCATCTTCGAACGCTGCTCTTGCGGCGACAATCGCTGCCTCCATATCCGCCGGGGTACCTTCGGCAATCTGGGTCAGAACTGCGCCATCAACCGGCGACAGCACATCCCTGTGACCGCCTTCCGAGGCAGCGACCCAGCGTCCCCCGATGAAGTGCGAACGAGTGGACAGAACCTGAGATCGCAGGGCGTCAATATCGGATTGGTTCATGGCAGGGTTACCCTTGCTGATTGGGGTGATCGGAATCGACCGGTTGCGCGGTCGGCTCGGGTTTCAGCTTGTTGCGGAACTCGTAGTACAGCGTGCGAAAATGCAGCAGCAGGATCAGCACGATCAGCGCCGTCAGGATCGCCGCAATCGGGCGGTCGACGAAATCGAGCGGGGATTTGACCCGCGCCATGGCGCTGCGGAGCTTGACCTCCATGATGCCGCCCAGAACCATGCCCAGGATGATTGGCACAATCGGCAGGTCCAGCCGTTTGAGGATCAGGCCGAACACACCAAACCCGGCTGCAATGGCGCAGTCGGTGATCGAGTTGCGCAAGCTATAGACGCCAACAAAAGCCAGGATCAGGATCATGATGCCCAAAAACCGGGTCGGGATCTGGATGATCTTGAGCAGCAGGTTGGTCGAGAACAGCAGGAACACCAGAACAATGACGTTCAGCAGGACCAGCGCCATATAAAGCGCCATCACAAAGTCCATCTGGTTTTCGAACAGCTGCGGACCGGGGATGACGTTGTGCACATAGAACACCGACAGCATCATTGCGGTCAGCGCCTCGCCCGGAATACCCAGCGCCAGCAGCGGGATCATGGCAGCGCCGGGAACGGCGTTGTTGGCGGCCTCAGACGCCACCAGCCCCTCGGGTGAGCCATCTCCGAATTTGTCGGGTTTTTTCGAGGTTTTCTGCGCATAGGTGTAGGACAGGAATTGCGAGGTGAACTCACCCGTGCCCGGCACCATACCCATGAACACGCCGATGCTGGAGGACACGGTGGCGACCCGTTTGATACCCAGAAGCTCTTTGAGGCCGGCAAAGATATTGCCGCTGACATGCGCCTCGCCCGGAGCGTGGTTCTGTTCCAGCAACAACAGCAGCGCCTGGCTGATGGCAAACAGGCCCAGCACGACCACGATCAGGTCGACCCCCGAAGCCAGCCAGCTTTGGTCAAAGGTAAAGCGACGGGTGTATTTGACAGGCTCAAGCCCGACGGTGTTCAGGAAAATCCCGAAGGCAGCCAGCATACCGGCGGCAAAAATCTGTCCGCGGTGGGCGAGGATTACCAGAATGATCCCCAGAAGGGCGGCCAGGAAAATCTCTCGGCTGCCGAAATGTGGTGCGATTAGCGCCAGAACCGGAGACAGGATCATTAGGCAGATGATGGCAAAGACACCACCAAAGAACGACGCGGAATAAGCCAGTGACAACGCGCGATGCCCCTGTCCGCGTTTGGTCATCGGATAGCCGTCATAGGTGGTTAGCGCGTTCACCGCGGTGCCCGGCGTGTTGATCAGAATGGCGGGAATGGCGCCGCCATACATGGACGAGCCATAGATGCCCAGCAGCAGTGTCAGGCCGACAATGGGCTCAAATGCGAATGTAGCGGGCAAAAGGATGGCAATCGCCACCGCCGCGCCGACGCCGGGCAGTGCGCCGATGATGACCCCACCGATCGAGCCGATCAGAAGGGCGACGATCACCTGCCATTGCGTCAGAATAGAAAGTCCGGACAGAAACGTTTCCATAGCGACCCTCAGAGATAAGTCAGCGCAAAGGCGCGTACGGTTTCCGGCAGGTATTCATAGATGGCACCTGCGGGGATTTTGACCTGCAGAAAGGCGCGGAAGATGACCGTCACCGCAACACCGAACGCTGCCGCAAGGCCAATGGCCCCGGCACTCCGGAACCCGGTGCGGATTGCAAGAAAAACCGCGAACAGAACGGTGGATGGCAGGTATCCCAAAAGGGGGACAATCGCGACATAGACCAGAAAATAGGCGACGTATTCAAAGGACCGCAGCCAAAACGCCACCTCGGGCCAGCGCCCCGGAATACGGTCTGAAATGGCCGAGCTGAGCCAGTGCAGAAAGGCAAAGATGGCCATGGCCCAAAGCGAGACCATCGGCCAGAAGCCGGGTTGCGCAAACCACTTGGTTCGTTTGACGACCTGGGTCTGCTCACCCAGTTGGGTCAGTAGGAAAACAGCAAAAGCCAGAAAGGCAAAAGCAAAAACAACATCGCCGGGGCGGCGGTATCGTTTGAACATGTCTTGCAGCGTTTTGGCTATCATGGTCCCCTCCCTGACCGCTGAAAAAGTCGCGCGGAAAACGCCCGCGCGACCTTGTGGTTGGTTTATTCGCCCACGAGGGCCTGGATGGCGCCAATCGTTTCGCTGTCGCTTGCGATCTGGGCGTTTGATGCGTCGGCATCCAGCCAGTAGATCAGAACGCCTGTCTCACCGATCAGGTTCTGAGCCTTCTCGGTCTGCAGCGCCTTTTGTGCTGCGGCGGCGATTTTTTCGCGTACTTCTGCCGGGGTGTCCTTGTGGACGAACAGACCGTTCCAAAGCGCCACATTCAGATCGGGGTGCAGTTCGCTGACCGTTGGAGTGTCTGGCGTCAGGCTAATGCGCTCGTTGCCGATGCTTGCCAGAACGTTGACGTCGTCCAGGCAGGGCAGGATCAGTTGCAACGTGGTGTTGATCACATCGACATCGCCGGAGGCCAGCGTGTTGCAGTCCAGCGCATCAAATGCAGCCTCGCTGGCAAAATCAAAGCCCGAGCTGATGGCGGCGGCAAATGTTACCTGAGTGGGCGGCAGGAACGAGCCGAAGTGACCCAGCGCCACGTCGTTTTCCTTGCCATAGGCGACCAGTTCTTCCCAGTTGGTGAATGCCGCGTCTTTGCCTGATGCAATCACGAACGGATAGGTCATGAAAATGCCGATCGGCTCGAACGGGTTGGGGGACAGTTCGGGAATGCCGATCTGGGGACCGCCGATGGGAACGTCCGTCACGAAGGACCCGATGGTATACCCATCCGCTGGGGCGGTTGCCACTTCGACAGCGCCGGGGAACGGGCCGCCGCCACCGCCGGGCTTGTTCACGACCGCGGCAGGAACGCCGTACATCTCTTGAAACTCGTCCGCGATGATCCGTGTCAGAACGTCTTCCAGATCGCCCGGAGGCCACGGAACGACAAAGGAAACCGGCTTCTCTGGATACTCGGCCAGTGCGGCGGTTGCGGAAGCAACAAACGCTGCGGCTGTTAGAACTTTCTTCATTGACACCTCCCGTTAGTGGTTCAATATTTGATCCGCGTTAACAAGAATAATGTTGCTTTGTTAAGCTTGTTCTGTCAAGTATTACCTTAATGGGAGGATGTGAATCATATGGGTACCGCCCTGAACGCCTTGAAAATGCTAAACTACTTTTCGAACGCTCGGCCGGAGATTGGGCTGAGTCAGTTTGCGCGGTTGTCCGGATTGAACAAAGCCACCGCGCTGCGCCACCTTCGGGCGCTTGAAGAATACGGGCTGATCGAACAGAACCCCATGACCAAGTCCTACGCGGTTGGGCCCGCCGCGCTGCGTCTGGCGGCGTTGCGCCAGATCGCCCGTCCCGGCATCGAGAGTGCCCGCCAGAGAATGCAGGTCGCGATGCAGGACGTTGGCGAAAGCCTGCATCTTTCGCTGCTTGAAAAGGATTCGCTTCAAACCGCGCTGGTGGTCGAAACGAACCGCCACAGCGTGCGGGTCAGCCTCGACCCTAGCGAGATTCTTCCGATCAATGCGACCGCATCAGGTCTTTGTATGCTTAGCTTTGGACCATCCTTCTTGCTGGAGCGTCTCGGGCAGGAAGAGCAAGTGCGATACACGGACGCCACGCTGACCGATCCGGCCAAAATCAAAGAGCGGGTCGCGACGATCAGCCGAGCCGGTTGGGCGAACAGCAGTGGAAGCTATGAAAATGGCGTTTTTGGCTATGCGGCCCCCATATTCGGCATTGATCAGGTGGCGCTGGGAACCATTGCGATTGCCGTTCCCGAAGGCCGTGCCGACGACGAACGGCTACCCGAAATCCTAACCGCCCTGCACGCTCTTTCGACTGACCTGACCGCAAGTTTTGGCGGTCAGCTACCCGATACATTTCCAACCGAATTCCACCCTTGAACGGGTGGACACAAACCCCGGAGACCCGAGACATGAAAGACTCGAACTTTCTGAAAGAAAACAACGCTCGTTACTTCTGGCACCCGATGGCGCACCCCGCCGATAGTCAGAAGAACCCGCCGACCATTCTGAATGGCGGTGAGGGTGTCAGTATTATCGATGTCGATGGTCACAAAGCGCTGGATGCCGTCGGGGGGCTTTGGAACGTCAATCTGGGTTATTCCTGCGAGCCGGTAAAGCAGGCCATTGCCGATCAGCTGAACGCGCTGCCCTATTATTCGACCTTCCGTGGCACCAGCAACGACAAGGTGATCGAGCTGTCGTATGAGCTGGCTCAGTTCTTTGAGCCTGACGGCCTGACCCGTGCGTTCTTTACCTCGGGTGGCTCGGATTCAGTCGAGATCGCGCTGAAACTGGCGCGGCAATACCACAAGGTGCGCGGCGAGGCCGGGCGTACCAAGTTCATCAGCCTAAAGCAGGGCTATCATGGCACCCATTTCGCGGCCGCCTCGGTCAACGGCAACCAGAAGTTCCGCGCGGCCTACGAGCCGATGATGCCGGGCTGTTTCCATGTGCCCGCCCCGTGGACTTATCGCAACCCGTTTGACGAAACCGATCCGGAACGCCTGGCGCAACTCTGCGTCAAAGCGCTTGAGGCCGAGATTGCGTTTCAGGGGGCGAACACAGTTGCTGCCTTTATCATGGAGCCGGTTCTTGGGGCGGGTGGCGTGATCCCACCGCACAAAAGCTTCATGCCGATGGTGCGCGACGTGTGCTCGAAACACGGTATTCTTCTGATCTCGGATGAGATCATCACCGCCTTTGGTCGTACCGGCAGCGAAAGCGGCGCGCGGCATTGGGGCGTGCAGCCCGACATCATGACCACGGCCAAGGCCATCACCAACGGCTATTTCCCGTTTGGCGCGGCGATGATCTCGGGCGGCGTTGCAGAGGTGTTCGAAAGTGACACAACAGGTAAGGCGTCGGTCGATCAAGGCTATACCTATTCCGGCCACCCGGTTGGTGCCGCAGCAGCCCTGGCCGCGCTGTCCGAGATCAAGCGCCTGCGTGTTTGGGAAAACGCCGCCGCGCGCGGGGAGGAACTGTTTGCCGGATTGCAAAAGCTGGCCGAGAAATACGATGTCATCGGGGATGTGCGCGGTGGCGAGGGGCTGATGTGCGCGCTGGAACTGGTCTCGGATCGAGCGACCAAGGCGCCTGTCGCCAAACACCTGCCGCTTCAGGTTCAGAAAGCTGCCTATGAAGACGGTGTGATGGTGCGCGTGTCCGGCAACAACATCATCCTGTCACCGCCGCTGATCATCACCTCCGAGGATGTGGCCAAGATCCTGTCGGCGCTGAATACCGGTCTGGCGACTCTTTAACCACCACTCACCTGACCTCGCCCGCCACGGGTGGGGTCAGACTTTGACGGCCTGCAGCTCTTCAAGCAAGTCCAGCAGTTGGTCCAGCTTCTCGCGGCCCATCTGTGCCTCGATATTGCTGGAAATCGCCAAAGACGTGGCAAGGTTGTCTTCCAGAACCGCGCGGCCCGCATCGGTGATGCGAACCATAGTGCGGCGCTTGTCTTCGTTGTCCTGGCGACGGGTGATCTGGCCCTCGGCCTCCATCGTGCGCAGAATGCGGGTGAGGCTGGGCAGCAGCAGGCAGGCCTCGTGGGCGATGGCGCTTTGTTCAATCTCGCCCAACTCGTCCAGAACCCTCAGGATGCGCCACTTTTGTTCAGTTAGCTGAATGTCATGCAGCATATCCCGGATTGGTGCCATGACGGTTTCCCGTGCGCGCAACAGTGCAATCGGAAGAGATCGGGAAGTTCTTTTTGTGTGGCTTTGGGTTGTCATGCGGCCTTCTAAAGCGCCATTTCCGAAATTGCAAAGATTAACAAGGCAAGTTCTTGACAGTGTGATTGCAAAATAGTAAACATGTTAAGCAATAAGGGAGGGCACATGCCACATTTTCACGTCGAATATTCCGGGAACCTGGAGGACAAGGTCGACATGGGTGGCCTGTGCGAGTGCATTCGGGCCACGGCTGCCGAGATCGATACCTTCCCGATGCCGGGCATTCGCGTCCGTGCCGTTCGGGTAAATCACTATGCCATTGCAGACGGCAATCCGGCGCATGGCTTCATCGATATCTCGATCCGTCTGCGCGCCGGTCGGTCCGACGACGTTAAGCAAGACGCCACGCAGCGCATTTTCGAAGCGGTCAGAACGTATCTGGCCCCCGCCTTCCTACACCATTCCATCGCACTCTCGCTTGAGATGCGCGACATCGACCCCAAGCTTTCGCCCAAGACCGGCACAATCCGCGATCACCTTGGCGCGACCACGCAGGAGACCTGAACCATGAGCGCATTGGACACAAACATCGAAAAACTCGCGGGCTTTTTGGCGCGGTTCAAAGAAACAGGCATCAAGAACCGCATTGCGGGTGAAGACGTTGCCGGGGCCGCAGGGGTGTTTCAATCCACCTCGCCGGTCGACAAGTCCGTGATCTGCGATGTTGCCCACGGCACGGCGGATGACATCGATACCGCCGCGAAAGCGGCCCATGCGGCCTTCGCCGAATGGCGCGACATGCCCGCCACCGAGCGCCGCCGCATTCTGCTGAACGTGGCAGACGCCATCGAGGCGCGCGCCGAGGAAATCGCGCTGTGCGAATGCTGGGACACCGGCCAGACCCTGCGCTTCATGTCCAAGGCGGCCCTGCGTGGCGCAGAGAATTTTCGTTACTTCGCAGATCAGGTGGTGCAGGCGCGGGACGGTCAGCATCTGAAATCGCCGACCCTGATGAATGTCACCACCCGCGTGCCGATTGGTCCCGTGGGCGTGATCACCCCGTGGAACACGCCCTTCATGCTGTCGACCTGGAAAATTGCGCCCGCTCTGGCTGCAGGCTGCACCGTGGTTCACAAACCCGCAGAGGATTCGCCACTGTCAGCCCGCTTGCTGGTCGAAATCGCCGAAGATGCCGGTCTGCCAAAGGGTGTGCTGAACACCGTGAACGGCTTTGGCCCCGACGCGGGTAAGGCGTTGACCGAGCACCCTCTAATCAAGGCCATCGCCTTTGTTGGTGAAAGCCGCACAGGCAGTATCATCACCAAACAGGGTGCGGACACTTTGAAGCGGATGCATCTGGAGCTCGGCGGCAAGAACCCGGTTATCGTGTTCGACGATGCCGATCTGGACCGCGCATTGGATGCCGTGATCTTCATGATCTACTCGATCAATGGCGAGCGTTGCACGTCTTCCTCGCGCCTGCTGGTGCAGGACAGCATCAAGGACGCGTTCGAAGCCAAGCTGATTGAACGTGTGAACAACATCAAGGTTGGCCACCCTCTGGATCCGGCAACCGAAATCGGCCCGCTGGTGACGGAGGAGCACTACAACAAGGTCACCAGCTATTTCGGCATCGCCAAAGAGGACGGCGCGACCGTCGCTGCCGGCGGGGTGAAGTTGGGCGACGAAGGGTACTTTATCCGTCCGACGCTGTTCACCAACGCCACCAACCAGATGCGCATCGCGCGCGAGGAGATTTTTGGCCCAGTCCTGACCTCGATCCCATTCTCGACCGAGGAGGAGGCGCTGCAGATGGCCAATGATACGCCCTACGGTCTGACCGGCTATGTCTGGACCAACGACCTGACGCGGGCACTGCGCTTTACCGACAAGCTTGAGGCCGGAATGATCTGGGTAAACTCGGAAAACGTCCGCCACCTGCCTACGCCCTTTGGCGGCGTCAAGGCATCCGGCATCGGGCGCGACGGCGGCGACTGGTCGTTCGAGTTCTACATGGAGCAAAAGCATATCGGCTTTGCCACCGGTCAGCACAAGATCATGCAACTGGGCAAGCTATAACGGCCTGCCCAGACAGAACCTGGAAACGCGCGCACTTCAACATTCAGGAGGAGAAAATGGGAGAAATCGTTCTCGCAGCTAAAATGACCCATGTGCCGACCATGCTGATGTCCGAGCAGGAAGGTCCGGTCAAAGGCGCGCGTCAAGCCGCGATTGATGGCCACCGGGAGATTGCGCGGCGCGCAAAGGAGCTGGGTGCCGATACCGTGGTGATCTGCGATACGCATTGGGTTGTGAACGCGGGTTTCCACATCAACGCGAACAAGCATTTCGAGGGCCTGTTCACCTCCAACGAGTTCCCGCAATTCATCAAGGACCTGCCTTACGCATATGACGGTGATCCGGCGCTTGGGGATGCCATTGCCGATATCGCTACGAAAAAGGGCGTGCACACGCTCAGCCACCAGGTGGACAGCCTAGAGCTGGAATACGGCACTCTTGTTCCGATGCGTTTCATGAGCCGCGAGGCGGATTTCAAGGTGGTCTCGATTGCCGCCTGGTGCACCGTTCACAGCCACGATGAAAGCCGCCTTGTTGGCGAGGCCATCCGCGAGGCGGTCGAGGCCAGCGACAGCAAGGTTCTGCTGGTCGCGTCCGGATCGCTGAGCCACAAGATCTGGCCGAACAAGGATTATGCCGCAAACAATGGTACATTCACCATCAGTTCGGAATTCAACCGCCAGGTGGATCTGCATGTTCTGGATATGTGGCAGGCCGGAGATCACGCCACATTCCTGAAAATGCTGGGTGAATATGCCCATTTCTGCTGCGGCGAAGGGTCGATGCACGATACTGCCATGCTTTACGGTGCGCTGGGATGGGACACGTATGATGCAAAATGCGAGGTTGTCACCGAGTATTTCCCGTCCTCCGGAACCGGGCAAACCAATGTGATCTTCCCGGTCACCTGAACAGGCTGACAGGCGCGCATCGCATTTATGGAGAGGAGACGATCATGGGAAAGATTGTACAGGCCGCGAAGATCACGCATGTGCCAAGTATCTGGATGTCCCACACGATGCCGAAATACAAAGGCATCCGTCAACCTGCCATCGATGGCTATGCGCGCCTGCGTCAGGATGCGATCGACCGCAAGGTCGACACCTTCGTCATCTTCGACACGCATTGGATCACCAATCAGGGTTTTCACCTGAACACGAAAGAGCACCACAAGGGCCGTTTCATCAGCCACGAACTGCCGCACATGCTGGCGGATATGGAGTTCGACTATCGCGGCGATCATGAACTGGGGGAAACCATCCTTGATGTTCTGCGCGAGCGTGGTGAGCGGGCCTTGGGGCATTCGCACCCCGATATGGGCATGGAATACGGCACCTTGCTGCCGATGCACTTTATCAATGACGGCGTGAATGCGCGGGTTCTGCCCGTGGCAGTCAATCAGTTCTCGTCGATTGCCGAAAACCGGGTTTGGGGTGAGGCGATTGCCGAAGCCGTCACGCGCTCGGAACGGAACGTCTCGATTCTGGCCTCGGGGTCGCTGAGCCATGACTTCACGCCCAATGAACGCTCGGTCGATGGTCTGGACTCGGTGAACGGAGAGTTCAACCGACAGATGGACATGCGCGTGCTGGATCTGTGGGAGCAGGGCCGTTTTGAAGAGTTCCTCGAACTTCTGCCCGACTACGCCAAGAAATGCGCCGGCGAATGTGCCATGAACGATACCGCCTTGCTGTTCGGCGCCCTTGGATGGGGCAGCTACAAGGGCAAGATCGATATCTACACCCCGTATTTTGGAAGCTCCGGAACGGGTCAGGTCAATATCAGCTTCTCGGTCTAAGGCCGGAAACACAGGAAAATTCGAATGACTGAACTGCGTCTCAAAGATCCCAGCCTGCTTGCCGAAATGGCTCGGGTCGGGTCCAGATGGGTGGATGCCACCGAGGCTGAAAGCGCGATTGACGTAACCAACCCGGCCACGGGTGAACTGATCGGCCGAGTGCCCAATCTGGGTGCTGCGGAAACGGCGGAGGCGATTGCAGATGCGCAGCGTGCCCAGAAAGATTGGGCCAAACGCACCGCGAAAGAGCGCAGCCAGATTCTGCGTCGCTGGTATGATCTGATGATGGAAAATCAGGATGATCTGGGTGCAATCCTGACCGCCGAACAGGGAAAGCCACTGGCCGAGGCCAAAGGTGAGATCGCTTATGGCGCCAGTTTCATAGAGTGGTTCGCCGAAGAGGCGCGCCGTGCTTACGGTGATGTCACGCCCGGTCATGCGCCGGACAAGCGGATCATCACGGTCAAACAGCCCATCGGTGTTGTGGCCGCGATTACGCCTTGGAATTTTCCCAATGCCATGATCACCCGCAAGGCCGGTCCGGCCTTTGCTGCGGGCTGTTCGATGGTGCTGAAACCCGCAAGCCAAACTCCATTCTCGGCCATTGCGCTGGCGGTTCTGGCTGAACGTGCGGGGCTGCCTGCAGGTCTGTTTTCGGTCCTCACCGGTTCGGCGCGCGCTATTGGCGGCGAGATGACGTCGAGCCCGATCGTGCAGAAACTGACTTTCACCGGGTCGACCGAGATCGGCGCGATGCTTTATGCGCAATGTGCCCCGACGATCAAGAAACTGGGGCTGGAGCTGGGCGGCAACGCGCCGTTCATCGTGTTCGACGATGCCGACCTGGATGCCGCCGTCGAAGGGGCCGTGATCGCCAAGTTCCGCAACAATGGCCAGACCTGCGTTTGCGCAAACCGAATCTATGTACAGGCGGGAGTCTATGATGCCTTCGCGGAGAAACTGGCGGCCAAGGTCGCGACCCTGCCGACCGGCAACGGGTTTGACGAAGGCATCATCTTTGGCCCGCTGATCGATCAGGCCGCCGTCGACAAGGTGGCCGAACATGTTGAAGATGCGACCTCGAAAGGGGCCAAGGTGGCGCTGGGCGGCAAGCTCCACGAGCTTGGTGGCACTTTCTTTGAACCCACCATCCTGACCGGCGTGACCTCGGACATGGCGGTGGCGACCGAGGAGACCTTTGGCCCTGTTGCGCCCTTGTTCAAGTTCGATACCGAACGCGAAGTCGTAGCTGCTGCCAATGATACCGAGTTCGGGCTTGCCTCGTATTTCTATTCCCGGGATATGGCCCGCGTCTGGCGTGTGTCCGAGGGGCTTGAATATGGCATGGTTGGCGTCAACACCGGCCTGATCTCGACCGCCGAAGCTCCATTTGGTGGCGTTAAGATGTCGGGTCTGGGGCGCGAAGGGTCCCGTCATGGGCTCGATGATTTCATGGAACTCAAATACATCTGCATGGGTGGCATCGACGCCGCCGAGGAGGCCTGATGCGCTTTGCGACTTACTCTGCCAACGGAGAAACCTTTTTTGGCGCAATCACGGATGCCGGCGCCATCGCGCTGAATAGCGAATTTCCCTACTACGGCACCCTTTTCGAGGTGATTGCCGCCGGGGCGTTTGACGATCTGGTCAAAGCCGCAGAGGGCAAAGCGGTGACCCATACCGACTTTACCTACGAGATGGTGATGCCGGATGCGCGTCGCATCCTGTGTGTCGGGGTGAACTTTCCTGACCGCAACGCGGAATACAAGGATGGCAGCGCGCAGCCGAAATACATGTCGCTGTTCCCGCGTTTTGCCAGCGGTTTCACCGGTCATGACCGCCCGCTGATCCGCCCACCGGAAAACCATACGCTGGATTACGAAGGTGAAGTGGCCATTGTCATCGGCAAGGCTGGGCGCCGGATATCGCAAGAGAACGCCTATGACCACATCGCGGCCCTGACCCTGTGCAACGAAGGCACGATCCGCGACTGGGTGCGCCACGCCAAGTTCAACGTCACCCAGGGCAAGAACTGGGACAACTCGGGTGCCATCGGTCCGTGGCTTGTGCCCTTTACGGACGCGGCGCAACTGGATGACGCCCGCATTCAGACCCATGTGAATGGCGAGCTGCGTCAGGACGATACTCTTAACCGCATGATGTTCCCGATCCGGCGCGAGATCGAGTATATCTCGACCTTCATGACCCTGCAGCCGGGCGATATCATCGTCACCGGAACGCCGACCGGGGCAGGGGCGCGGTTTGATCCCCCGAAATATCTGGCGCCCGGTGACGTGGTTGAGGTCTCGGTCGAAGGCATCGGCACGTTACGCAACACGGTTGAGGACGAACAGCCATGACCCCCGAGGATCATACACGCGCCGCCGCTGATCTGCTGCAGGCAGAACGTACGCGTGAGCAGATTGGTCTGCTGACGCTGCGCCATCCCGAGATGGGGATGGACGACGCCTATGAGGTGCAAAACGCCATCTATCGCCAGAAACTGGCCGAGGGGCGCAAGGTGATCGGCTGGAAGATCGGACTGACCTCGAAAGCCATGCAATACGCGCTGAACATCGACATCCCAGACAGCGGCATCCTGTTTGATGACATGGCCTTTGAAAATGGTGGAACGGTTCCGGCGGGCCGCTTTATCCAGCCGCGGATCGAAGCCGAGATTGCCTTTGTGATGAAATCTGCGGTTGGCGGCGAAAACGTCACCCGCGACGATATCATTGCCGCCACGGACTACGTCACGCCCTCAATCGAAGTCCTCGACACCCGTATTCAGCGGGTTGACCCCGTGTCCGGAAAAGCGCGCACGGTGTTCGACACGATCAGCGACAATGCGGCTAATGCGGGCATCGTGCTAGGGGCAGACCGGCACGCGGTCGACACCTTTGACCTGCGCTGGGTCGGTGCTTTGACCTTCCGCAATGGCGAGATCGAGGAAACCGGTCTGGGTGCGGGTGTGCTGAACGATCCGGTCGAAAGCGTTGTCTGGCTGGCCCGTCGAATGGCGCAATACGGCCAAAGCATTGAACCCGGTCAGATCATCCTGTCCGGCAGCTTTATCCGCCCGGTCGAGTGCCCATCGGGAACAGAGATCCATGCCGATTTCGGGTCGTTCGGCTCGGTCGATATCAATTTCGCCTGAAAGGAGCGCCGCACATGCCTGCACCGAAGAATACGTTCAAAGCCGCTCTCAAGGCCGGACAACCGCAGATCGGGTGCTGGATAGGGATGGCCAACGCCTATACGGCTGAGATCGCAGCAACTGCGCAGTTCGACTGGCTGCTGGTCGACGGTGAGCACGCGCCGAACGATCTGCGCTCGATCCTTGAACAGGTGCAGGTGATCGAAGGGTCGGGCAGCACTCCGGTTGCGCGCCTGCCGATTGGCGAGACCTGGATGATCAAGCAGTATCTGGACGCAGGGGTGCAGAACCTTCTGGTGCCCATGGTTGAAAGCGGCGATCAGGCGCGTGAACTGATGCGGGCGGTGCAATACCCACCTCATGGCGTGCGGGGCGTGGGCTCGGCGCTGGCCCGGGCTTCGCGTTTTGCGGCGATTCCGGATTATCTGAAAACGGCGGATGAACAGATTTGTCTGCTGGTGCAGGTGGAAAATCAAAAGGGTTTGGCGGCGCTGGACGATATTCTGGCGACCGATGTGGATGGGGTGTTTATCGGCCCATCCGATCTGGCTGCCGATATGGGCCACATCGGCAATGCCGGTCACCCCGACGTGGTCGCGGCCGTGCTGGACGCGCTGACCCGCATCGTGGCGGCGGGCAAGGCGGCGGGTATCCTGACCCTTGATCCAGAGATGCAGCGCAAATGCCTGGATATCGGGGCCAGCTTTGTGGCCACCAATATCGACGTCACATTGTTTGCAACAGCGATGCGTAACGCTGCCAAAGCCGGGCTAAGTTTGCTGCCGGATCAGACCGCCTCGGGCGTTGCGGAAACCGCTGCGGCCAGTAAATACTTGCAGCAACTTTGCAAACACTGGTCGCACAAGGCCGAGGTTTTCTTTGACGAAACGAAAGGCAGTGTGGCCTTCCCGGATGGCGACAGTGTGACCCTTGAAGCGAATGACGGCAGCCTGACAATTACCGCCTCGACCGGTCCGCGCGGGGATTTGGCGCGCTGGAAAGACGTGATCGAAGCCCATCTGGTGCGCTTTGCCTTTCGCGAAGAGTTTCGCATCGATTGGTCCGAGTAAGAGCGCCTGAAAAATGCCAGAACCTATCTATGCCACCGGCGGTATCCGCGGTCAGTTGCACACGTTGGAAGACGCGCTGGCACGCATTGAAAACGATGGCGGGTCCGATGCCCAAATCGTCTTTACCGGTGACTACACCGATCGTGGCGCCCATAGTCGCGAGGTTCTGGACCTTCTGTGAAGGGGCAGTCCGACGGCAAAAACTGGACGTTTTTGCGCGGCAACCACGACCAGACGTGCGCAATGTTTCTTGAGGACTATCCGCGAAACGATGCACGCCTGCTGGTCGGGCAAGGGGCTCCGAAAAATCGACCGTAGCCTTGAGATCAAACTTGTCCAGCTCGGACTTCAGCGTCGACACATTTCGCCGAGTGTAAGAGCGGTCGATTGTGGCGCCCCCTGCATGGCCAGCAATTGCTTGGCGACGGTTTTCAGGTATACCGGCGCCCTCGAGCGCGCTGCTCATTTTCTTTCTCAACGCGTAAAAGTCTTCGCTCCAATCCGCAATGCCGAGGTGCTTAGGCTCAGGACTCATAGCCAATAGATGATGAGAGAAGCGGGTGCGATTGCGGACGGGAAGACCTTGGGGCATCGGTCATATCGGGTTGCGACACGCCGCTGAGCCTGCCGAACATGATCTCAATCCGGTTACGCCGTTTGTTTCGGCGTGTGTCGTACTTCACGGTTGTCTTTTGTTGCTTTCGACCTGGGATGCAGGCGCGCATACTTTTGTCTTTTAACGCATCTCGGAACCAGTCGGCGTCGTAGCCACGATCCCCAAGCAACCAGTCGATTCTTGGCAAGCTGCTCAGTGGCGCGCGCGCCGATGTAATCACTGACCTGCCCGGCGGTCACAAACAAGTTCAGCGGTCGGCCATGGCTATCACAGATGGCATGCAGCTTTGTGTTCTTACCGCCCTTGGTTGGGCCGATCAGGCGCCCATAGCTCGCATGGCATGTGTTACACTCTGTGTCACAGTTTCTGAGGACTGTGACACACGGCGTGTCAGGGGCAGGTTCCGCCCTTTGATTTCATTGGATTTTGGGAAATTCATGGCTGGGGTGGTAGGATTCGAACCTACGATACACGGTACCAAAAACCGCTGCCTTACCACTTGGCTACACCCCAACGGTGAGCGGCTATCTACGATTGTTGTTCGGAGGGTTCAAGAGGCTTTGAGCGAAAAACTTCAGCTTGGAGTAAAAATAATTTGGACCGAGTTCCTGGTGGCTCGAAGCTCCGAATTTACGCCCGCCGGTCAACTGTACGATTTAACGTATCGTTGGCGCGAATGACCACAACTGGGTAAGGTCTTGGCAGGGTAAGTCGAAGCGTCAACCGCTTGTTCTTTGCGGCTACCAAGGATCTGGTGGCGGATTGCGTGGGCGCGCGCAAACCATCCGGTATTGAAAGTGACTTTCACTTGCAGGATATCCGGTTAATGTGCTGAAAAATATTCGAAAAATTCAAGGCCAGCGGTTGCGTCAGATATCAGGGAAACTTAGCTGTATTATTGACCCCGGCACTGCCCTTGAAACAGGAGATGAAGATGAAGTTGAACCCGAATGTCGCAGAAGCGTTGAATCGTCAGATCAACAATGAACTTCACGCATCCTATACATACCTTGCCATGGCCGCGTATTTCGAATCCGAGGACCTGCCCGGATTCGCGCAGTGGTTTCGTGGTCACTCGGCCGAAGAGGGCACGCACGCCATGCGCATTTTCGACTTTGTGGCCCAGCGTGGTGGGAGAATCGAAATTGACGGGATTTCCAAACCCAAGACGGACTATGCCTCACCGGTTGAGGCTTTGGAATACGCGCTGGCGAACGAAGTAACGGTGACCGGTCAGATCAATGCGCTGTTCGAGCTGGCCCATGAGGTCAAGGAATACAGCACTCAGAACATGCTGAACTGGTTTCTTGCCGAACAGAACGAGGAAGAAGACCTGTTTAGCAAAATCCTCGACCAGACCAAAGCGGCCAACGGCGATCGCTGGAACCTGCTGTTGCTGGACAAGGAAATGGGCACGCGCACTGCCGAGAGTGCGTAACAATCATATTGTTCAGGCGGGGCGGCAGGAACGTCCTGCTATTCGCGAACCTCGGCGGGATCAACACCCCAGAGGTTCGATTTCTGCGCCCATCCACGGTAACCACCGGCCGAGATGTGGCACCAGTCCAGGCTGCAACTGCCCAGGCGGGCTACCACGCCAGATTCGAATTTTGCACTGACCTGAGAATTGGGGTCGGGGCTGGTATAGACGGACAGCAGTTCAGATTCGATCAGCACCGTGCGCGCACCGGACAGCAGGGCATAGTGGACCCAACCACCGGCTCCGTCGCGGTCCTGAACCCGGCGCCAGTTGCCGTATTCAGCCGTGATTTGCAGCGGCATTCCGCGCCGTTTGAACACCCAGTCGATTCGATGGGTCAGCGACGGACCGCGGCGTACGTTGCCCTCGGCGGCTTTCATCGAAACATATCGCGGCAGGGGCAGGTTGGTGACGGGGCCACGCTTGTCCTCTGCGCTGGCGGTCAGAGTCCCCAGCGTGACCAGAAATGCGGAAGTGACCACCAGAAGGCGGCGTTTTACTGGTAGAAAACCACTCACTGACTGTCTGCTCTTGTACCTGTTGATCGGGTTTCGAAAAAAGGTCGTCTCAATGCGTTGGGGTTCTTGTGCCCCGCCTTATCCTGCGCCACGATGCCATGGCGCGCGAGTGATTGCAAAGCGATGGGAGGGCGAAGGTGCCAAGAGAACGTCTGAGTGTTGTCGTTACGCGACGGTTGCCCGAGGCGGTGGAAACCAGGCTGAGCGAGTTGTTCGATGTGCAGTTGCGCGACGATGACACGCCCATGACGCGTGAAGAATTGGTCGCAGCGGTGCAAAGCGCGGATGTCCTTGTGCCCACGGTGACGGATGCCATTGATGGCGGGTTGCTGGGGCAGGCGGGTGACAAGCTGCGCCTGATTGCCAATTACGGGGCCGGGGTCGACAATATCGATGTGGCCACGGCCCGGCAGCGGGGCATTCTTGTTTCGAACACGCCGGGCGTGCTGACCGATGATACCGCGGACATGACCATGGCGCTGATCCTCTCGGTCACCCGCCGAATCCCCGAGGGGCTATCGGTCATGCAAAAAGGCGACTGGGAGGGCTGGGCCCCGACCGCGTTGCTGGGTGGCCGGATCGGCGGACGCCGCCTTGGCATTCTGGGTATGGGGCGGATCGGCCAGGCCGTGGCCCGCCGCGCCTCGGCTTTCGGGATGCAGGTGCATTATCACAACCGTCGCCGGTTGCGCCCCGAGATCGAACAGGAGCTTGAGGCGACCTATTGGGAAAGCCTCGACCAGATGGTGGCGCGGATGGACGTAATCTCGATTCACTGCCCGTCTACGCCGTCGACCTTTCACCTGATGAATGCGCGGCGGCTGAAGCTGTTGAAGCCTTCGGCCGTGATCGTGAACACGTCGCGGGGCGAGGTGATCGATGAAAACGCGCTTACCCGTCAGATTCGCGGAGGTGAGATCGCCGGGGCGGGGCTGGATGTGTACGAGCATGGTACGCATGTGAACCCTCGCCTGCGGCAATTGCCGAACGTCGTCCTGTTGCCTCATATGGGGTCGGCCACATTGGAAGGGCGGATCGAGATGGGCGAGAAGGTCATCATCAATATCAAGACCTTCGAAGACGGACACCGCCCGCCGGATCAGGTGGTGCCATCCATGTTGTGACCCGTTTGCGCCGCAGGGACGACAAACGAATTTTCAGGAGGACACAATGAAACGAAATCTGATTTCGGGATTGTTTTTGACGGCGTTGATGCTGGGTGGCGCAGCGTTCGCGCAGGAGACTGCGGATGCGGTAGCACCCGAGGGGGCCTCGGACGGGCAGGTGCAGGGGCTGACTGAAGAGGTCATCGCCGCGCTTGAGGCCAAGATGGCCGGCCAGCCGGTAACTTCGCAGAACTGGATGGTTGCCGCCGCGAATCCTTTGGCGGTCGAGGCTGGGGCCAAGGTGCTGCGGGCCGGAGGGTCCGCGGCTGATGCAATGGTCGCCGTGCAGGTTGTGTTGGGGCTGGTTGAGCCGCAATCCTCGGGCCTTGGCGGCGGCGCATTTCTGGTCTGGTACGATGCTGCAACCGGTAAGCTGACCACGCTGGACGGGCGCGAGACGGCCCCGCTTGAGGCGAACCACCGCCTATTCCACGATGAAAATGGCGAGCCGCTGCAATTCTACGATGCTGTGGTCGGCGGTTTGTCCGTCGGCACACCCGGCACACCTGCTTTGCTGGCTGAGGCGCACCGGCGCTGGGGCCGCAGCCCGTGGCCCAGCCTGTTTGAGGATGGCATCACATTGGCCGATGAGGGCTTCCTTGTTTCGCCACGCTTGTCCACATTGGTCGAAGCTGATGCGGAACGTCTGTCGCGGTTCCCCGTGACCGCTGAGTATTTCCTGCCGGGCGGAGAGCCATTGCAGCAGGGTCAGCGGCTGATGAACCCGGATTACGCGGAAACGCTGCGGGTTCTGGCCAAAGAAGGCTCTGCCGGGTTCTATGGTGGTGAGATTGCGGCCGGTATCATCAGCACCGTCCGTAACGCTCCCGGTAATCCCGGTGTTCTGTCCGGCGTCGATCTGGCGCTGTATCAGGTGATCGAACGCGAGCCGGTCTGTGCCACCTATCGCGCCTATGAGGTTTGCGGCATGGGTCCGCCCTCGTCCGGGGCGCTGACGGTTGGTCAGATACTGGGAATGCTCGAAGGGTATGATCTGGCGACGATGGGGCCTGAGGACGTGCATACATGGCGTCTGATCGGCGATGCCGCGCGGTTGGCCTTTGCGGATCGCGGCCGCTACATGGCCGATCACGATTTTGTCCCGATGCCCACACAGGGCCTGGTTCATCCTGACTACCTGTCCGAGCGCGGGCAACTGCTGGGCGGCGAGGGGGCGTTGACCGAAGTCGCGCCCGGCAACCCCGAATTCGACCACGCGTCGAACTGGGCGGATGATGTCTCGCTGGAATTGCCCTCAACCTCGCATATCTCGATTGTCGATCAGTATGGCAACGTGCTGTCGATGACCACCACTATCGAGAACGGGTTCGGTTCGCGGCTGATGACCAACGGCTTCTTGCTGAACAACGAACTGACCGATTTCTCGTTCAAGACCCACAGCGACGGAGTGCCGATTGCCAACCGGTTGGAGCCGGGCAAGCGCCCGCGCTCGTCCATGAGCCCCACGATTGTGATGCAGGATGGTGCGCCGGTGCTCGCGATTGGCTCGCCCGGTGGTAGCCGAATCATCGGCTACGTGGCCAAGTCGATTATTGCCTGGGCCGATTGGGATATGGATGTGCAGCAGGCGCTGACGCTGCCGCATCTGGTCAACCGCTTTGGCACCTATGATGTGGAACAGGGCACAGCCGCTGAAGGTTATGCTGATGCGCTGATCGAGCTGGGGTTCGAGGTCAACCCGCGTGACCTGACATCGGGCCTGCACGCGATTGAGATTGGCGATGTTCTGGTCGGTGGCGCAGACCCGCGCCGCGAAGGCATCGCGCTGGGCGAATAAGAGAGGTTCTTCATGGTGCAGGCAGTAACGTTGCCCCGAAACGACGCCGGGATTGAGACAGCTGTCGGCATTCTGAAGCAGAAGTTCGGCGATCGTCTGCAGACCGGTCAGGCGATCCGCGAACAGCACGGCCACACGACCACATGGATCGAAAACCAGTCTCCGGACGCGGTGGTTTTTCCGCATTCGACCGCAGAGGTGTCCGAGATCGTCAAGACCTGCGCCCTGCACAAGGTGCCGGTGATCCCTTTCGGAACCGGCACCTCGCTGGAGGGGCATGTGAACGCTCCGGCCGGTGGTATCTCGGTGGACCTGACCCAGATGAACAAAGTGCTGGCGGTTCATGCGGGTGATCTGGATTGCGTCGTTCAGCCCGGTGTCACGCGCGAGGACCTGAACACCCATCTGCGCGATCAAGGCCTGTTCTTTCCCATCGACCCCGGTGCCAATGCCTCGCTGGGTGGAATGGCGGCGACGCGGGCCTCGGGCACCAATGCAGTGCGCTATGGCACGATGAAGGACAATATCCTCAGTCTGGAAGCGGTGATGCCGGACGGGCAGATCATCCGCACCGGGCACCGGGCCAAGAAATCCTCGGCCGGGTACGACCTGACCCGCCTGCTGATCGGTGCCGAGGGCACGCTGGGTATCATTACAGAACTCACCCTGCGCCTGCAGGGCATCCCCGAGGCGATCACTTCAGCCCGCTGTTCCTTTCCAACGGTCGATGCCGCCTGTCAGGCGGTGATGATGACGATCCAGTATGGCGTTCCCATGGCGCGGATCGAACTGTTGGATGAACTGTCGGTCAAAGCCGCTAACGCCTATTCCGGTCTGGACCTGCCAGAAACGCCGCTGTTGCTGCTGGAATTTCACGGATCTGAGGCCGGTGCGGTCGAGCAGGCCGAGACATTCGGTCAGATCGCCGAAGAGTTCGGTGGCGCGGATTTCGCCGCCACTTCGACCACGGAAGAGCGTAACAAGCTGTGGCAGGCGCGGCACGACATGTACTGGGCCAGCCTGCAACTGCGTCCCGGTGCGCGTGGCATTTCCACCGATGTCTGTGTTCCCATCTCGCGTTTGGCGGAGTGCGTTGCGGCCGCGCAACAAAAGGCGCAGAATCTTGGCCTGTTGGCTCCGATTGTCGGGCATGTGGGAGACGGGAACTTTCACACTCTGCTGCTGATCGATATGGAAAACGCGGATGAGGTCGCCAAGGCCGATGGCTTTGTCGGCTGGCTGAACGATCTGGCGATCTCGATGGAGGGGACCTGTACCGGTGAACATGGAATCGGACAGGGCAAGCGGCCCTATCTGGTCAAGGAACTGGGGCCAGCAGTCAGCTATATGAGTGCGATAAAGATGGCGTTGGACCCGGATAACATCATGAATCCGGGTAAAATTCTGCCGCTCGCATAGCTGTGGTTCACGCCGAATTTCCGGCGCCTCAGCCATAAGACCGCCCTATTTTGGTTCTATCTTTCGCGAAAACGAGCAGTGATTGATTTCGGATATTCAGATGGACGGTTTGCGGGTTTTGGGGTTCGTGATGATCATAGTCTTGGTCATCATCGGTCTGGACTATTATCAACAGGACAAAAAACACGAAGGCACCTTATCCGCCAATGGCTATGTGGACACGATCAAGCATCGCTTTGCGAAGCAGCAGGTCGAGCGTGACGCCAAAGCCGCCGAGCGGGAACGCGAGAAGCTGTGGAAAGCGGGCGCAAAACCCTATCTTCCCGCTTCCACCAAAAGATGGTCTCGGTTCGAATTGACGGATGCTGATAACGAAGCTGTTGCGACTGCGATCTCAAAATATGACATGACGCCTCTGGTCAGTTCCATTTCGAACACGGCGGAACTGATGAGCCTGCGCAACAGTGGCAAAGACGGCATTCTGCGCAAGCTCAGCAAGACGGGTGCAGTCTATGGACAAGGTGAGGAAATCGCCTGGCTTGATATCAGCCTGAAACCGGAATCGGCGCGCAATACGCTGGCCGGAATTGCTCTGTCCCGTCAGCAGAATTTCATGGATCATGCCGTGATCAAGAAAGGGTTCGCCGTTATCGATGGTGTCGCTTTCATTGAGGTTACCCAGGACACGACATCTCCGACCGAGGCGCTCGCATACCGTAAGATCACTGGGCGGATCGGGATCGATGAAGAGGTTGTGCTCCGATTGCACACCAATGCCAGCGACGCCTCGATCCGGGAGCTTTTGGGCGCGGTAGACTATGCGGCCCTCAACGCTTTGCTGACTTATCCTTCTCCTGTTGTCGGGCAGGGGATATCGGTGACACTGGCCAGACAGCCGGAGGTCGCCGAGAAAATGGACCGTCTGTATTCCAAAATGAAGATGGTTCAGGAAAAGACAACCAACGAAAAGCTGAAGAATCTGGATTTCGCCGCAGTAATGGTGAACACGATGACAGCGTCGGGGTTCAACAGCGAAGGCCTGATGGACATCACCGGCGGAGAGGTCTTCGAAAATCAGGACGTCCTGCAAATCGGGTATGGCCGGGCGCAGAAGTTGCTGCTGGACTCGGATATACGTCGTGCGGCGTTGGAGTACGGGGCTGAAACGGACACCGCGCTCGTGAATGATGCGATCGAACTGGATGCCGCAGCAAATGATAGCGCCCCCGAACAAGACGCGCCGGGCTTTTTTGATCGGCTGAAAGACAAGCTGCCGGCTTTTGATGCGTCGGAACCCAAGCCAGCCGCTGCAAAACCTGCAACAAACAATCAGCCGGTGCGCGTGCACAAAGGCGGGGTGGGTAGCGGTTGTGCCAAGGTCGGCAGCATCAAGCGGTGTTCGGTCGCCGGGCAATAGGGGCAAAAAACGACGAATCCGGTGGTCATCAGCGGCAGCGGGGTCGTTTTCCTTCTCTCACTGGTCGGATGAATGTCGCGCCGATGGTATCTATTGCGCCATATGGTTCCAACAGATTCCAAGGAGAGACGTCCGGTTATGAAAACCCAAGTCAAAGCACTGGTCGTTGGCGGCGGCGCCGTCGGGACCTCGATTGCCTATCACCTGGCCAAAGCGGGCTGGGACGATGTGATGTTGATCGAACGGGACGAGCTGACGTCCGGGTCCACCTGGCACGCAGCGGGCCTGTTGCCGCTGTTCAACATGTCCTATGCGACAACCCACATCCACAAATACTCGGTCGACTTCTACAAGACGCTTGAGGAAGAGACCGGCCTGAACGCGGGTTTCGCCGTGGTCGGCAACCTGCGCATGGCGCAGACGCAAGAGCGTATGGACGAATACATGCTGTATGCGTCCACAGCCGAGACCTGTGACGTGGCCTATGAATGGCTGACGCCTGAGCAGATCAAGGAACGCTGGCCGCTGATCGAAACTTCGGACCTGAAGGGTGCGATCTACCACACCGAGGACGGCTACATTAACCCTGCCGACGTGACCCAGGCGATGGCCAAGGGTGCCCGCCAGCGTGGCGTAGACATCGTCCGCAAGATGCAGGCCGATGCCTTCCACTGGAACGGCACACACTGGGAAGTCACCTGCACCAAGATGGTCGAAAAAGGCGGCAACCTCGTTCCGTCAGATGAGCAGGTGGTTATCACCGCCGAGCATGTCGTGACCGCATCGGGCAACCATGCGCAGCGCACCGCCAAGATGCTGGGCATCAAAATGCCCGCGATCCCGGTTGAGCACACCTTTATCGTCATGGACAAAGACCCCGAGCTGGTCAAATGGCGTGAAGCGGGCAACCCCGAGCACCCCGTTGTGCGTGACGCTGACAACGAATCTTATGCACGTGAAGAGCGTGGCGGCTGGATTTTGGGTATTTACGAACACGGCGCGCCCGCGCAGTTCGAACACGGCGTGCCGGACAGCTTCCGCGCGGACCTGTTCCCGCTGGATCTGGACCGGATTGCCGATCAATACATGGCGATGGCAGAGCGTGTGCCGTCCTGCGCCGAATCCGGCCTGAAAGACGATTTCAACGGCCCGATCTGCTATACCCCCGACGGCAACCCGCTGGTTGGTCCGGCTCCGGGCCTGCGCAACATGTGGCTGGCCGAAGGTTTCAGCTTCGGTATCACTGCTGCTGGCGGCACCGGTTACTATCTGGCCCAGATGATGGTCGATGGCGAAGCCGAGATCGACATGGCCTCGCTGGACCCCAAACGCTACAGCAGCAACTGGATGACCACCGAGTTCGCGGCGCGCAAGAACGAAGAGTGCTATGAGCACGTCTACATCCTGCACCACCCGGATGAAGAGCGCGCAGCTTGTCGTCCGCTGCGGACCGTTCCGGCTTATGACCGTCAGAAAGCGCGCGGCGCACAGTTTGGTTGGGTTAACGGTTGGGAACGCCCCAACTACTTTGGCCCGACCGATGCGCCTGAGAACTTCGACGAGGAAAGCCGTTCCTTCCGCCGTGGTAACTGGTGGCAGTACGCCGTCGAAGAAGCCAAAGCGATCCGCGAAGGCGTTGGCCTGATCGACGCCTCGGCCTTCACCAAGCATGTCGTCAAAGGCCCCGGTGCAACCCAGTTCCTGGATTGGTTCACCTGCAACAAGCTGCCCAAGGTCGGTCGTATCAACCTGACCTACGCGCTGACATCGAATGGCACCACTCGCACCGAATACACCATCGTCCGCAATGGCGAGAACAACTACTACATCGTCTCTGCTGGTGCCTGGACCGAGTACGACGCCGACTACCTGCGTAAGGCGGCCGAGGACAAGATGGAGGAGTTCGGCTACATCGAGATCCAGGACGTGACCACCCAGTGGGGCGTCTTTGCCATCGCCGGACCCAAGTCGCGTGACGTTCTGAAAGAGGTCATCAACGACGCCGATCCGGAAACCGCGCTGTCCAACAAGCGCTTCCCGTGGCTGTCGGCCCGTCAGATCGAACTGGGTATGTGCCCGGTCAACGCGATCCGCGTGGCCTATACCGGTGAGCTGGGCTGGGAACTGCACCACCCGATCGAGATGCAGAACTACCTGTTCGACCTGCTGGAAAAAGCCGGTGAGAAGCACGGTATGAAGCTTGTCGGAGCACGTGCCCAGAACTGGCTGCGTCAGGAGAAATCCTATCGCGCGTTCGGCACCGAACTGGGCCGCGACGCGACCCCGCTGGAAGCCGACCTGCCGCGTTTTGTCGACCTGTCGAAAGACTTCTACGGTAAGGCCAAGCTGGAAGAGACCGGCGTGCGCGTCAAATGCTGCACTCTGCTGATCGACGGACCGGACGATGCCGACCCGTGGGGCCGCGAGGCGCTGTATACACCGGAAGGTGAGCGCGTGGGTCGTCTGACCTCGGGCGGCTACTCGGTGGCGTTCGAGAAATCCATCGGCATGGGCTACGTGAAGCCCGAGCTGGCGCTCGAAGGCACCAAGCTGCAGGTCAAAATTCAGGACAAGTTGTGGGATGCGGTCGTCACCTGCGACAGCCCCTACGATCCGAAGAACGAGACCATCCGAAAGGACGGCTAAACAAACAAAGGCCCCGGATAAGCCCGGGGTCTTTTGCTTTCGGGATCAGGCACTCAGTTCATCGTAGCATTCCAACGCCTTGGCGGCATACATCATCGACGGGCCGCCGCCCATCTGTACGGCCATTGCCAGCACATCGGAAAACTCCTCTCGCGTTGCGCCCGCCTTGACCAGCGCTTCGGTATGAAGCGTGATGCAGGGTTCGCACCGGATCGCGATGGACATGCCCAAGGCGATGAACTCCTTGGTCTTGTAGTCCAGCGTTCCACCCTGTTTGACCGCAGCGCTCAGCGCTCCGAATGCGCGGGCGGCGTCGGGTATCGCACCGTTGAGGTTGCGCAGACCATTGCGCGTGTCTTTGATCTTGTTCTGCCAGCTCATGTCATTATTCCATCTAACATTAGATAAATGGAATATGTTGTAGAGCGCTCAGCCTAGCCTTGATTTTGATCAGGTGCCGGAATTTTCCACGACGAATGCCAGATTGTTGGCGGGCATCTCGACAATCTTAAGGACGGTCAGGTTCTGGACGGCCATCCAGGCGGCGATATCTTCGTCGTTCTCGTAGCCGATTTCGGCATCCTGCTGGACCAGCGCGTCATGGAACCTTTTGTCGCCGTCGCTCGTCAGCTGGCCCGAGCGCTTGAATGGCCCGTAGAGGATGAACCTTCCCCCAGGGGCCAGCGCCTGCGCGGCTTCGGCAATCAGCACCTGTGTTTCCGCCCAGCTGATCAGATGCACCAGATTGATCAGGATGATCAGGTTCTGGCCGGTGAATGCCTTATGCCAGCCTTGCGCCGTCGCGTCCAGCGCGACGGCGTCGGCGACGTTGTGCAGGTCGGCGGCATAAGCGTCGATGCTGGCGCGCCGGTCGGGTTCCACCTCAGTCGGTTGCCAATGCAGGTCGGGAAAGCATTGCGCAAAGGCGCGGACATGTTGGCCGGTACCGCTTGCAATCTCAAGCGCCTGACCGGTCGTTGGGGCCCATTGCAACAGCAGTTCACACAGCGCCTCGGCGTTGCGGGTCGCCGCGGGTGCAACCAGTCGTCCGTCCTGTCCTTCGGTGGCGACGCTGGCATTGGAAGGCAGGGATCGTTTGGTCATCAGCGCAACCTTTCCGGGCTGAGGGCCGCAATCGTTTCTGCGTCCAGTTCCGGCGTCGCACCGATCACGAGGTCTGCCACCAGTTGCGACGCGGCGGGAGAGGACTGGAACCCATACCCGCCCTGACCTGCGGCCCAGATGAATGTCGGATCAGCCGGGTCCGGCCCCAGTACAAGGGTTCCATCGGGCGCAAAACTGCGCAACCCCGCCCAGTTTGTTTCCACCCGCGTGACCGGTTCGGTGACCATCTCTTCGTACCGGGCCAGACCTTCGGCCAGTACCATATCGTCAGCATAAGCATCATGCGGTGACACCGGCTCGGCCTCGGACGGAGAGACCAGCAGCTTGCCCGCATCAGGCTTGGCATACCACGTCTCACCCACGCCCAGCATCATGGGCCATCCCCGAACGTCATGCCCGCCCGGCGCAGGCAGGCGCGCCATCGACCTGCGTTTCGGAACAATCCCAATCGGGGCCATCCCGGCCATTGCGGCGACCTCGTCCACCCAGGCGCCTGCTGCATTGATCAGAGTGCGGGCTTTGTAGAGGCCTCCGGCCTCGACAATCCAATGAGGGTTCTTGCGGATGGCGGTAACCTTGGCCTTGGTCAGAACCTCGCCACCATTGCCGCGGATGACACGGGCAAAATCCTGCAGCAACCTGTCCGTGTCGATGTCAAACGCTGCATTGCTGATCGCGGCAAAACCCAGCGTCTCGGGGTTCAGGATCGGCACGCGGGCCTGCGCGTCGTCCGTGGAGATGATCTGCAGGTTCAGATCTGCCACGTCCCGTTCGAACGCGCCACCCTGACCCTTGCGCCCCACCAGCATCAATCCACGTGGCGTCAGATACCCACCGTTTTCGGTGTGCATGAATTCGGCGCTGGCCTTGTTTAGCGCCACAACTGACGGCGGGCCATAGCTTTCTTCGAACAACGCGGCCGAGCGGCCCGAGGCGTGATAGCCTATCGCATCCTCGGCTTCGAGCACGGTGACCTTCCCGTGCTGCGACAGCCGCGCCCCAGTGCTGAGCCCCGCGATACCGCCGCCGACAATCAGAAAATCAATCATTTTCACCCTTCCGGTCACCTACTGTGTGCTAGGGACGTAAACGCCTGCAAACATTAAGCAGGCTTGAATTTATGCATCAACCCATCCAAACAAGGATCAAACAGAAACAGGAGGGCAGGGTGAGTACCGCAGATTTACACCCGATGGCCACGGGACATATTCCATCCTACGTGACCCAGGCGGACGGCAGTGATTTTCTTTTAACGTTCATGTTCGTTTTTACCGTTGTCGTCATCATTCTGATCGGCGTGGGATATTTCACCCTGCATTCGATCCCCGAAAAGATCGCGCATGAATCCAATCACCCGCAGTTTCAGTTGGTCGGCATTCTGGCCCTGTTGGCGCTGTTTACCCATAACGGTCTTTTCTGGGTTGCCGCCATTTTGGTGGCCGGGTTCCAGTTCCCCGATGTCGCTGCCCCGCTGAGGGCCATTGCCGACGCGATCCGATCTTTGGGCAAACAGGAACCGCCCGAGTCCGCCCCGGCCCAGCCGATCGAACCCGCCGCGCAGCAGGAGCAGTAAGATATGCTTGAGACATTGATGTGCGCGCTGATAACGGTGCTGCCCGACTATCTTTTCCGCCGGTTTGTTCAGGGTAAGCGGATCGGCCACGAGATCACCCTGTTCACCATGTGGTACGAACTGCGCTGGGGCCTGACCACCTGTGCCATTCTGGCGCTGACGGTAATCACCACGCTGTTTTATTTCCACCCGGCCAGCAAGACGGCCGCATCGTATTTCCGTACGGTGACGATCCTGCCGCAGCTGGGTGGTCGCGTGTCCGAGGTGTATGTCTCCAACAACCAGCAGGTCGTGGCAGGCCAGCCGATCTTTCGGATCGAGGATTTCACCCAGACCGCCATGGTCGAGGCCGCCCATGCTCAGATCGCGCAGGTTCAGGCCTCGTTGAAAGTGGCGGAAACCGATCTGGCCGAAGCCGAAGCCGGTATTGCTGGGGCTCGCGCCTCGCTGGATCAGTCGCTTGAGGATTTGGAGCGCAACACCACACTGCGCGACGAAGGGTCCAGCGCTGTAAGACTGGCCGAGATTGATCGGCTGGAAAACCTGGTGGCAGAACGAGAGGCGCAACTGAGGGCTGCAGAGGCGCAGCGTGCCGCTGTCGTTCAACAGATCGAGGAGTTGATCCCCGCGCAACTGGTCAGCGCCAATGCGCAGCTGGATGCGGCATTGACCGAGCTGGACAAGACTGTGATTAGCGCTGGCGTAACGGGCCGGGTTGAACAATTCGGCCTTCAGGTAGGCGACTATGTCAGCCCGCTATTGCGTCCGGCCGGCATACTGGTTCCGTCAAGTTCGGGCCATAACCGGTTTCAGGCCGCGTTCAACCAAATGTCGGCGCAGGTGATCAAGCCTGGCATGATCGGCGAGTTGGGTTGCATGACCAAGCCCTTCACCGTAATCCCGATGGTCGTGGTCGAGGTTCAGGATGTGATCCCCTCCGGGCAAATCCGCCCAACGGATGAGCTGCGGGATGTGCAGGTCAATACCAATCCGGGGTCAATCCTGGTGTATATGGAGCCGCTCTATAAGGGTATGTCCGATGACATCCCGCCGGGCAGCAATTGTCTGGCCAATGTGTACACCGACAATCACGAACGGCTGGAGCACGAGGATCTGGGCTTTTGGCAATCCGCTGCCCTGCATGTGATCGACACGATCGGTGTGGTTCATGCGGCGGGCCTGCGCTTGCGCCTGATCCTGATGCCGGTGAATACGCTGGTTTTGACGGGGCACTGAATTCAACGTCCCAAAGCCTTGGTTACTACGGCGGGTCAATCGGCTGATGAATTGACCCGCCGGCAACTGGGTATCGAAACGCCCGTAGTTTTGGTTGTTTGCTGGCCGATGCGGTCGGGTCGCTGGAAAGGTTGACAACACAGTGGATGTTCGTCGCGGTTGCAGCACTGGTTATCGTTGACGGCAGCTATGCGGACTTTGCGGACGTCACAATTCAGTTCAAGCCGGTGCCCGGAGCATTGGAAACAAGGGCGGTGCTTCACCGGTTTCAATTACTCCAATCTGCTCGAAACCGAAACGCCGATAAAGCGATAGGTTCGCCGGGTTCGTAGATTCCAGATATGCGGGCTTCCGGTTGGCGTCGCATTGTTGGAGCGATGCCTTCAGTAGAGCTGTCCCCAAGCCTTTGCCCTGGCAGGAAGGGTCGACAGCGATGAATGCCAGATGCCAGCATGGTTCTGAGGGATGAAAACTGTCCATCTGTTCGAATGTCGCAAACAGTGCAGCGTGTTTTTCCGAGGGGACCGTATCCTTAAAGCATGCCAGAAGCTTATCTTCGTCTGGATGCACAGCAGGCGGCAGCCATAAGGCACCCGCAGTGAAATCGTCGTTGCGATATGCGGCTCCACGGTCGAGAGCGCGGCCGCCGAAATAATTCATTACCTGCGGAAAATGCTTCAGGAAGGCATCGGGTTCTGGGTAGAGCCAACGCATGAAGGGATCAGCTGCGAAGCCCAACGTTAGCCCACTGAGCACCTCGTCTTCTTCTGACCGATTGGCAAGCTTGAACATGGGGACCTTCGTATCGTGACCTGACGCGTTTTATCAGTGCGTGCACAGAGCCTATCACATAACGGCTTTCATGTCCGCTCAGGGCTCAGAACTGCGCGAATGCACACGCAGCATCCTGTTCTCATGGCAGCGAGGGCTCAAGATTCAACGTTCAAACGAGAACAAAAAAGGCCCGCAAAGACATGCGGGCCTCTCTGATGATTTCCGGAGCAGGTCTTACTGCGGAATTTCGCCTTCCAGCCCTTCGACATAGAAGTTCATGCCAGCCAGCGTACCGTCATCGGCGGTTTCGCCCTCGGCCAGCCAGTCGCTGCCGTCCTGCTTTTTCAGCGGGCCGGTGAAGGGGTGGTATTCACCGGCAGCCATAGCAGCTTTGAGTGCCAGTGCCTCTTCCTTGACGTCAGCCGGAACCGCGTCGGAAATCTCGCCGATCTCTACCATGCCTTCCTTGATGCCGTCCCAGGTGTTCACGGTTGCCCACGAACCATCCATGACGGCCTGGGTGCGCGCGATGTAGTAGGGCGCCCAGTTGTCGATGATCGACGACACGCGCGGGAACGGAGCGTATTCGCTCATGTCCGAAGCCTGACCGAAGGTAACGACGTTGCCCGCCTCTTGTGCGGCCGCCTGCGGCGCGGTCGAGTCGGTGTGCTGCAGGATCACGTCTGCGCCCTGTTCGATCAGAACGGTGGCGGCGTCCGCTTCTTTCGCCGGATCGAACCAGGTGTAGGCCCAGACGATCTTGAACTCGACATCCGGGTTCACCTTCTTGGCATGGATATAGGCCGAGTTGATGCCGCGGATCACTTCGGGGATCGGGTAGGAGCCGATATAACCGATGGTGTTCGATTTGGTCATCTTGCCCGCGATGTGACCCTGAACGGCACGGCCTTCGTAGAAGCGGGCCGAATAGACCGAGACGTTGTCGGCGGTTTTATAGCCGGTCGCGTGCTCGAATTTCACGTTCGGGAATTTCTTGGCGACGTTGATGGTCGGGTCCATGTAGCCGAACGAGGTGGTGAAGATCAGGTCTGCGCCTTCCAGCGCCATCTGGGTCATCACGCGTTCTGCGTCCGGGCCTTCCGGAACGGATTCGACGAATACGGTTTCGACGTTGTCGCCAAAGTGCTCTTCAACGGCCAGACGGCCCTTGTTGTGTTCATAGGTCCAGCCGCCGTCACCCACCGGGCCGACATAGACGAAGCCGACCTTGGTTTTGTCTTCGGCCATGGCGCTTGTGGCCAGACCAAGCGCCATGGCGGCGCTTGTCAGAAGTGTAGTGATTTTCATGTGTTACTCCCCAAGTTGGTTCAGTTGGCCCCTAGTGCGAGGCATGGAAGGTCCGGCCCAGTGCGGCAGGTGCGCTGCTCTTGTCGGCCGAAAGGATCACAAGCACAAGGATCGTGATGATATAGGGCGACATTGCCAGATACTCGACAGGAATGGCAACGCCCGCTGCCTGCAAATTAAGCTGCAACACGGTGATTCCGCCGAACAAATAGGCGCCCAGCAAGGCCCGCCATGGCTTCCAGCTGGCGAACACCACCAAGGCCAGGGCAATCCATCCGACACCGGCGGTCATGCCTTCGGTCCACTGTGGGACACGGATCAGGCTGATGTAAGCGCCACCAAGGCCCGCGCAGGCTCCACCGAACAGGATCGCCATGATGCGGATCTTGATGACCTTGTAACCAAGCGCGTGCGCGGCATCGTGGTTTTCACCCACTGCGCGCAGGATCAGACCGACGCGGGTGTATTTCAGTGTTGCCCAAACAGCGGCGGTCAGAGCAATACCGACATAAAGGATTGGGTCATGCTGGAACAGGATTGGGCCGATCACGGGAATATCGCTGATTACGGGGATGTGTATTTCGCCCATGTCAGGTGGTTTAACGCCCACATAGCTTTGCCCCATCAGTGCGCTGAAACCGAGCCCGAACAGGGTCAGGGCAAGGCCGCTGGCGACCTGATTGGCCAGTGCAAACTGCGTCAGCAGCACGAACAGCAGGGATAGCACCGCGCCACCAATGGCCGCCGCGACAAAGCCCAGCCAGGGCGAGCCGGTCTCAACCGAGATCGCAAATCCGCTGATTGCGCCGACGATCATCATACCCTCAACGCCGAGGTTCAGAACGCCTGCCTTTTCGACGACCAACTCTCCGATCGCGGCCAACAGCAGGGGGGTTGCGGCCACCATAAGCGAGGCGACCAGAAGTACGGGATTAATTTCACCAAGGTCCATGGTTACGCCACCTCGCTACGGGCCGCACGGATGCGATAGTTTGTCAGAAGGTCGAATGCCAGCAGGAAAAACAGCAGCATTCCCTGGAACACCTGAATGGCCGCGGCGGGCAGACCCAGCTGGGACTGCGCGATTTCACCGCCGATATAGGTCAGCGCCATCAGGCCACCGGCCAGCAGGATACCCACCGGATGCAGGCGGCCCAGAAAGGCCACGATGATCGCGGTAAAGCCGTAGCCGACGTTAAAGTCGATGCTGACCACGCCCGAAGGGCCGGAGACTTCGAACATCCCTGCGAGGCCCGCAAGAGCGCCGGACAGACCCAGACAGAACAGGATCAGACGCGCAGGGTTCACACCTGCGAACTTGGCCGCCCGAGGCGCTTCACCGGTCAGGCGGATGTGGAAGCCCAGCATGTGTCTGTTCAGCAGGACATAGGCAAAGATCACCGCGATCAGCGCTGTCACCACGCCCCAGTGCATACCGGATCCGGCAATCAGTTCGGCATTATGCGCGCTGTCATAGGATTGCAGATTTCGTGAGCCGGGAAAGCCGAACCCCTCAGGGTTCTTCAGCAGACCCAGCGAGACCGAGGCCAGCATCTGCTCGGCCACATAGACCAGCATCAGCGAGACGAGGATCTCGTTGGTGCCAAAGCGAACCTTGAGGAACGCCGGGATCATCGCCCATAGCCAGCCGCCGAACGCCCCTGCGATCACCATGATTGGAAAGATGTAGAACGCGTCCAGCGGATAGAAGGCGAGACCTGCCCCCGCGCCGAAAATGGCGCCCATGATGTACTGACCCTCAGCCCCGATATTCCAGATACCAGCCCGAAAGCCTAACGACAGGCCGATGGCGATCAACACCAATGGCGCGCCTTTAACCAGCAATTGCGGGCGGTAATAAAACGCGAACTCTCCGAACAGAGGTTCCCAGAAAATGGTTCCAATGGCCTCGACCGGGTTTTTGCCAAGAATGGCGAACAGAATGCCGCCGAACACCATCGTCGCCAGCACCGCGACCAGAGGGGTGGCATAAGACCACGCCTTGGACGGCTGTGGCCGTTTCTCCAACACTATCATCTGCTCACACCCCCGTTTTCATTTCTTGTGTTGTGTCAGACATGGGCCACCTCCATGCCATGCGCGCCACCCATCATCAGACCGATTTCATCGACCGTCAGGCCTGTGGTCGGGCGCGGGGCGCTCAGGCGGCCTTCGTTCAGGGCCGCGAAGCTGTCCGAGATTTCCATCAATTCGTCCAAGTCCTGGCTGATGCAGATGACCGCCGTACCTTTGGCCGCCAGATCCAAAATGGCCTGCCGGATCGAGGCTGCCGCCGCCGCATCCACACCCCATGTCGGTTGGTTCACCACCAGAATGTCCGGGTTCTGCAGGACTTCGCGACCGATCACGAATTTCTGCAGGTTGCCGCCCGACAGCGAGCGCGCTGCGTTCTCCGGCCCCGGCGTGCGTACGTCGAAGGCGCTGATGATCTTTTCGGCAAAGCTTTTGGTCTCGGCCCATTTGAGGAAACCGTTGCTTTCCAGACCTTCACGAACCGATCCGGTCAGCAGGGCGTTTTCGGTCAGGCTCATATCCGGGGCCGCCGCATGACCCAGCCGTTCCTCGGGCGCAGTCAGCACGCCCAGCTTCCGCCGAGCGGTTGGGCCAAGTTTGCCGATCTTCTGACCGTTGAATTTGATCGCATCGGCAGTTGTCAGGATTTCGCCTGACAGCACGCCCAACAATTCGTCTTGCCCGTTCCCGGCGACGCCACCGATGCCCAGAACCTCGCCCTTGCGGACCGTCATGTGGACGTTGCGCAATGCCGTGCCGAATTCCGACGGCGACGGCACCGACAACCCACTGACATCGAGCGCGACCTCACCGAAGTCACGACCCGAACGCTCTGGTGTTTGTAGCGTCGAGCCCACCATCATCTCGGCCATGTCGCGAGCCGAGGTTTCGGACGGAACACATTCACCCACATTTTTGCCCAGGCGCAGGATCGTGGCGTGGTCGCACAGGGTCCGGATTTCCTCCAGCTTGTGCGAGATATAGAGGATCGAGGTGCCCTCGGAGCGCAATTTGTTCAGCGTTTCGAATAGGATTTCGACCTCTTGCGGGGTCAGAACCGAGGTCGGCTCATCCATGATCAAAAGCTTGGGGTCCTGCAGCAGACAGCGAATGATCTCGACCCGTTGACGCTCACCTGCGGACAAGTCGCCGACGGTGCGGAAGGGGTCCAGCGGCAGGCCGTAGGTCTCGGACACTTCGCGGATACGCGAGGCCAGATCGCCCATTGGAGGTGGGTTCTCCATCCCCAGTGCGATGTTCTCGGCCACGTTCAGCGCGTCGAACAGCGAGAAATGCTGAAACACCATCGCAATCCCGTCGGCCCGCGCAGCGCGAGGTTCGGGCGGTGCAAAGGGTTGGCCGCGCAGCAGCATGGTGCCGCTGTCGGGCTTCACCAGACCGTAGATCATCTTGACCAGCGTGGATTTCCCCGCGCCGTTTTCGCCCAGCAGGGCGTGAACTTCGCCTTCTCCGATGTCGAAAGACACCTGATCATTGGCCACTACGCCGGGATAGGCTTTGGTCAGCCCTTGCAAGCTTAAAAGTGGAGTGGTCACGCGCTCAGGTCCTTCTTCAACTCGTTCTGTCGGGCCGGGCGCAAGAGCTGCGCGGCGACGCCAACGGCGATCATTTGCGGGTGTTTGCCCAAGCCGGGGTCACCGATTGGACAGGAGATCCGGCTGATCCGTTCGGGCGAATGCCCAAGGGCCGCCAGCCGAGACCGGAATCGCGCCCATTTCGTAGCCGAGCCGATCAGGCCAGCAAAGCGGAAATCGTGCGAAAGCAGCCGGTTGCACAGCTCTAAATCCAGATTGTGTGAATAAGTTAGCACAAGATGCTCGGCGTTGGGTGGTGCATGGCGCACCAGTTCGGCCGGTTTTGCGGCTGGAACTGCGGTGACACCTGATGGAACCGAGGCCGGAAAGCGCTCGGGCCCGGTGTCGACCCAGGTGATCGCGATGTCGGGCAGGGGGGACAGAACGTCTACCAACGCGCGGCCCACATGACCTGCGCCCCAGATCCACAAATTGCGGGTGGGTTTGTGTACCGGCTCAACCATCCAGCCGTCGATCAGTTGCGGTTCGGGCGCGACGCCCTGTCCGCGCGCGGCCGCCAGCAGACGTTTGACCGACAGGGGCATGTCGCCGCCCGACGGAGACCGTGCGATCACGATATCGTCCAGCGCGTCTTCGGACGCTCGGTCATAGACCTCACTCAGCAATGATACCGCGCCGCCGCAGCACTGGCCCATATCCGGGCCAAGCGCGTGATGTGTCAGGCGGGCAGGCATCGTCTGCGTCCGCGCGGCCTCAGCCGCCAGAAACTCCAGCGTGCCGCCCCCGATTGTACCGCTTTGCCCGTCCTCCCAAACCAGCATTGCAGCACCGACCTCGCGCGGGGATGACCCCTTGATCGCAGCGATGACCACCCGGATGACTTTCCCGTGGGTTTTGACCGCCTCCCTCAAAGCCTCTCGATCAAATCCCATCAGGTTCCTCCTTTTACCCTTTGGACGCCGTGCCAGATTTCCTCGGCTGTGGCGGGTGCATCCAGTGCCGGATAGCTGTCGCCACAGGCGGCCACCGCATTCGACAGCGCCAACCAGGCTGAGATACCCAGCATGAATGGCGGCTCACCCACAGCCTTCGAGCGATAGATCGTGTCCTCGCGGTTTTCGCCATCCCACAGCGCGACGTTGAAGATGTCGGGCCGGTCCGAACAGGCCGGGATTTTATACGTCGAAGGCGCGTGGGTGCGCAGGTTGCCCTTGCCGTCCCAGACCAGTTCCTCGGTCGTCAGCCAGCCAGCGCCTTGCACGTAACCGCCTTCGACTTGTCCGATGTCCAGCGCCGGGTTCAGTGAGGCGCCTGCGTCATGCAGGATATCGGTACGCAGGATGCGGTTTTCGCCGGTCAGAGTGTCCACGGCAACCTCGGTGATCGAAGCACCGTAGGCGAAGTAGAAGAACGGACGTCCACGTCCTGCGATCCGGTCCCATTCAATTTTTGGCGTTTTATAGAAGCCGGTTGCCGACAGGCTTATGCGTCCCTGATAGGCCAGCGCGGCGGCTTCGGCGAAGGTGTAGCGTTCCTCGCCAACCGAAACCTGGCCGTCAGAGAAAGTGACTGTCGATGGATCGGCCTGATGCCGCTCGGCCAGATACTCGGCCATCCGGTCGCGGATCGTGTCGCAGGCCGCTTTCACGGCCATTCCGTTCAGGTCACTGCCAGAGGATGCCGCTGTGGCCGAAGTATTCGGCACCTTCGCTGTATCCGTTGCGGTGATCTTCACCATCTCCAACGGAATGCCAAAGCGCGACGCTGCGACTTGCGCAACCTTCTGGAACAGGCCTTGCCCCATCTCGGTGCCACCGTGGTTCAAGTGGACCGATCCGTCCTGATACACATGCACCAGCGCACCCGCCTGGTTGAGGTGGGTCAGCGTGAAGGAAATCCCGAACTTGACCGGAGAAAAGGCGATGCCCTTCTTGATCACGCTGTTTTCGGAGTTCCATTTCTCAATGGCAGCCTTGCGTGCAGCATAGTCGCTGGATTTCAGCAGCGCTTCGGTCATGCCGTGCAGCTCGAAATCGCTGACCTCCATGCCGTAGGGCGTGGTGTTGCCGCCTGCGGGCAGAGGTCGAACCGGGGCGCCCCCGGTTTCCACCGCACCCCGGCTGGTGAGGTCTTCGTGCGGGTCGGGATGGCCCAGCGGTATCTCGTGCAGCGGCTGATCGGCCACTTTATGCGCGGGCTCATAGTAGTTGCGTCGGCGCAGTTCGACCGGGTCCAGCCCCAGCTCATGCGCGGCGTGATCCATCACCCGTTCGATCCCGACCATACCCTGCGGGCCTCCGAACCCACGATAGGCGGTGGCGGATTGGGTGTTTGTCTTCAGCCGGTGACTTTCGATCCGCGCATTGGGCAGCAGATAGGCGTTGTCCGAATGCAGCATTGCGCGGTCGGCTACGGGTAGGGACAGGTCCTGCGCCCAACCGCAGATGGCGTGGTGCAGGAACGAGACGCCCTGAATATGGCCATGCTCATCAAACCCGGCCTTGTACGAGATGCGGAACGCGTGGCGCTTGCCGGTGATGATCATGTCATCGTCCCGGTCATAGCGCATCTTGCAGGCTTTGCCGGTTGCCCGCGCGGCCACTGCACATGCCACGGCCAGAGCGTTCCCCTGACTTTCCTTGCCGCCAAAGCCGCCACCCATACGGCGGGTCTCAACCCGGACCGCGTGCATCGGAACGCCCAAAGCGTCGGCCACCTTGTGCTGAATCTCGGTCGGGTGCTGGGTCGAGCTGTGCACCAGCATGTCCGCGCCTTCATTCGGCACGGCGAGGGCGGCCTGACCTTCCAGATAGAAGTGTTCCTGCCCACCAAGTTCGAAGGACCCTTCGATCACATGGGTCGCGCTGGCGATAGCCGCGTCCGCGTCACCCTTGGCATAGATGCGGGGGCCGTCCTCGAACCGGCTATCGGCAGCCAGCGCCTCTTCAACGGTCAGAATGGGTGTTTCTTCGGCATAGTCGATTTTGCCCAGACGGGCGGCCTTGCGGGCGGCCAGATGGCTGGTGGCGACGACCAGAAACACTGGCTGACCGATATAATGAACGGTGCCGTCCGACAGCAGTGGCTCATCATGGATCGAGGGCGAGACGTCATTAGCGAAAGGCAGGTCGTCCGCCGTCATCACCATCACTACGCCCTCAGCGGCCTTCACGGCCGACAGGTCCATCGCGGTGATCTTGCCTTTGGCAATCGGGCTGAGGCCAAAGGCCAATTGCAAAGAGCCCTTGGGCGTCGGGATATCATCCACATATCGCGCCGAACCGGACACATGCAGAGGCGCTGCGTCGTGGGGCAGGGGCTTGGTCACGCTCATGCCGACACCTCCAGCACATTGGTCACTTCGCCCTGATCCTCAAGGTAATACCGCTCAAGCATCGCCTTGGCGGTTTCCAGACGATAGGTGGCCGAGGCGCGCATGTCCGTGAGTGGTGAATAGTCGTCGGCAAAGGCGGGCAGCGCGGCGTCAATGGTTGCGCGCGTCCAAGGTTTGCCGATCAGTGCGGCCTCGACATGGGTTGCCCGTTTCGGGATGCCGGCCATGCCGCCGAACGCGATGCGCGCCCGTGAGACGGTGCCGTCCGAAACGGTAATATTGAAACATCCGCACACGGCCGAGATATCCTGATCGAACCGTTTGCTGAGTTTGTAGGCTTTCAAGCGATCCGCTTGACGGGGGAAACTGACGGCTTCGACGAACTCACCCGGTGCGCGGTCTTGCTTGCCATAGTCCAGGAAGAACTCCTCCAAAGGCAGAGACCGGCGTGCGTCACCCTTGCGCAGATGCAGGGTGGCGTCCAACGCGATCAGGGCGGGCGGGTTATCTCCGATAGGGGAGCCATTGGCGATGTTGCCGCCCACGGTGGCCGCGTGGCGGACCTGAACACTGGCATAACGGCGGATCATCTCGGCGTAGGAAGGGTGCAGATCGGCCAGCGCCTCGCCCATGCGGTTCATATCGACCATGGCACTGAAACGGACTTCGTCCTTGGTTATGGTGATCTGTTTCAGATCCTCGCAGCGGTTGAGGAAGATCACCGGGTCCAGATCGCGCAGCTGCTTAGTGACCCAAAGACCCACATCGGTTGCGCCGGCGACCAGCGTGGCATTTGGGTTATCGACGTACACGGCCGCCAACTCGTCGGACGAGCCGGGCACCATCGGCGATGCCTTCACAGCGACCGGCTTGTCTTTGACCCAAACTGGCACCGGGTGTTCTTCCGCAGCTTTCGCGGCGCGAATGATCGGCGCGTATCCGGTGCAGCGGCACAGGTTGCCGGCAAGCTGGTTGTCGTGGTCCGTCGCGCCGTTCGCATGGCTGGCGACCATCGACATCACAAAACCGGGCGTGCAGAAGCCGCATTGCGACCCATGCAGATCGACCATGGCCTGCTGCACCGGATGGGCCTCGCCATTCGGGCCGCTGGCCCCTTCGACAGTTCGGACAGCCTTGCCATGCAGTTGCGGCAGAAACAGGATGCACGAGTTCAGCGCTTTGGCGCCGCCCTCATCCGTCACCATGACGGTGCAGGCCCCGCAATCGCCTTCGTTGCAGCCTTCCTTGGTGCCTGTCAGGCCGCGATCCTCGCGCAGCCAATCCAGCAGGGTCGCTGTCGGATCGACATCTGCCAGCTCCACGGTCTCTCCGTTCAGAAGAAACGTGATATTCATTCGAGAAACCCGTCGCCTTACCCGGTTGCGCCCTTTGGTGCCCTCCTTCGATGCGACGTAGAAAGAGTGGCGGGCGGATAGCTTGCCATTAGATGTTAGAAACAGGGCAGGTTCTCTGGCAAGAAAAACTGCCTATATTATGCACCATTAGACCGGCACAGCGTGTGAATGTCGCGTTTGTGTAAAAGGCAGTCGCTTGTAAATAAAGCGCTTTTTGCAGACGGCGTCCGGTCAATCCCGAAGCACCTTCTGAAAAAGCCGAATAATCCCAGCTGATTTTTTAGGCATTCCAAAGCGTCGGTTCCCGCTTTTGCCGGGCCTCTGGCTGGGATAGCGTAGGCGGTATGAGCAGTACTCCTCGATTCATTCACCTCCGCGTTCACACCGAATATTCCCTGCTGGAAGGCGCCGTGCGGCTGAAAAAGCTGCCCGCTCTCTGCGAGAAGATGGAGATGCCCGCGGTTGCGGTGACAGACACCAATTCGATGTTCTCGGCTTTGGAATTCTCTGTCACCGCCAGCGGGGCCGGAGTACAGCCGATCATGGGCTGTCAGGTGGACCTGACCTATCTGCAGGCACAACCCGGCGAGAAACCCAAAGCGCCCGCACCGCTGGTGCTGCTTGCGCAGTCCGAGGTGGGCTATGAGAACCTGATGAAGCTGAGCTCGTGCCTCTATGTGGACAAGGGCGGGCAACTGCCGCAGGTCACGGTGGAGGAACTTGCGGATCGTTCGGACGGTTTGATCTGTTTGACGGGCGGGCCGGATGGGCCGGTTGGAATGCTGCTGCAGCAAGGGCAGCGCCCGGCGGCTGAGGCGCTGGTGGATCGGCTGGCGGGGATGTTCCCGGATCGCCTTTACATCGAACTTCAGCGCCATCCGGGTGAAGACGGTCAACCCGAGGCCGAACGTCTGACCGAGCGTGGTCATGTCGAGATGGCCTATGCCAAAAACCTACCATTGGTTGCTACGAACGACGTCTATTTCCCGACGACGGACATGTACGAGGCGCATGACGCGCTGATCTGTATCGCTGAGGGTGCTTATGTTGACCAGCAGGAGGGCCGCCGTCGCCTGACCGCGCAGCACTATTTTAAATCGCAGCAGGAAATGGTGACCCTGTTCGCCGATCTGCCTGAGGCGATAGAGAATACCGTCGAGATCGCCAAACGCTGCGCCTTCATGGCCTATCGCCGCGATCCGATCCTGCCGAAATTTGCGGATGACGAGGTCGCCGAACTGCGTCGTATCGCGAACGAAGGTTTGCAGAAACGTCTGGCCGTGATCCCCCATGCGGTGACGCCCGAGGAATATCAGGAGCGGCTGGAATTCGAGTTGGGGATTATCGAGGGGATGGGTTTTCCCGGCTACTTCCTGATCGTTGCTGACTTTATCCAATGGGCCAAGGATCACGATATACCGGTTGGGCCGGGCCGGGGCTCGGGTGCGGGATCTCTGGTGGCCTATGCGCTGACGATCACCGACCTTGATCCGCTGCGCTATTCCTTGCTGTTCGAACGGTTCCTGAACCCGGAACGGGTTTCGATGCCCGACTTCGACATCGACTTCTGCATGGATCGCCGTGAAGAGGTGATCCGCTACGTGCAGCAGAAATACGGACGCGACAAGGTGGGGCAGATCATCACCTTCGGTGCTTTGCTGTCAAAGGCCGCCGTGCGCGATATCGGGCGGGTGCTGCAAATGCCCTACGGGCAGGTGGATCGCCTGTCCAAGATGATCCCGGTCGAAGGGGTCAAACCGGTTTCGATCGAAAAGGCGTTGAAAGACGAACCGCGCCTGCGCGAAGAGGCGCGCAATGAAGAGGTCGTCGACCGTCTTCTCACCTACGGCCAACAGGTCGAAGGGCTGCTGCGAAACGCCTCGACCCACGCGGCGGGGGTGGTGATCGGGGATCGTCCTTTGGACGCGCTGGTGCCGCTCTATCAGGATCCGCGATCGGATATGCCTGCAACCCAGTTCAATATGAAATGGGTGGAACAGGCCGGGCTGGTGAAGTTCGACTTTCTGGGTCTGAAAACCCTGACCGTGATCCAGAACGCGATGGACATCATCTTCAAGTCCGGTCGGCCTCTGCATGTGGCAGCCGATGGTACCGAACTTTATGAACCTGCTGAGGGGGCCGAGAACCAGATCAACGCCATCCCGCTGGATGATGAGGCGACATACAAGCTCTATTCTGCGGCCAAAACGGTTGCGGTGTTCCAGGTGGAATCCTCGGGCATGATGGATGCGCTCAAGCGCATGAAGCCGACTTGTATCGAGGATATCGTGGCCCTTGTGGCACTGTACCGTCCGGGGCCGATGGAAAATATCCCGACCTATTGTGAGGTCAAGAACGGCCAGCGCGAGATCACCTCGGTTCACCCGCTGATCGATCATATCCTCGAGGAAACGCAGGGTATCATCGTTTACCAGGAACAGGTGATGCAGATCGCACAGGTCATGGCTGGATACAGCCTCGGCGGCGCTGACCTGTTGCGCCGCGCGATGGGTAAGAAGATCAAAGAGGCGATGGATGCCGAGCGTCCGAAATTCGAAAAGGGCGCGGGTGAGAATGGCGTGGATGCCAAGAAGGCCAGCGAGGTTTTCGACCTGCTGGAGAAGTTCGCCAACTACGGCTTCAACAAATCCCACGCGGCTGCCTATGCAGTGGTCAGCTATCAGACCGGCTGGCTGAAGGCGAACCACCCGGTCGAGTTCATGGCGGGGGTCATGAACTGCGATATCCATTTGACCGACAAGCTGGCCGTTTATTTTGAAGAGGTCCGCAAGGGGCTGGAGTTGCCCTATGTGCCGCCCTGCGTGAACCGCTCTCTGGCGACGTTTGACGTGGTCGAAGGCCATCTGGTCTATGCGCTGGGCGCATTGAAAAACGTCGGTGTCGAGGCGATGAACCTTGTGGTCGAGGGGCGCGGCGACAAACCGTTCGTCAACCTGTTCGACTTTGCCCGCCGGGTCGACCTGAAGAAGGTCGGCAAGCGCCCGATGGAAATGCTGGCCCGGGCTGGGGCGTTCGATCAACTCGACAAGAACCGCCGCCGCGTCTTCGAAAGCCTCGATCCGTTGGTGCAGTATTCGGCAGCGATCCACGATCAGAAGAACTCGAACCAGGTATCGCTGTTTGGTGAGGCGGGGGACGACCTGCCCGAACCGCGCCTGTCGCCCACGCCGGACTGGCTGCCTGCCGAACGTCTGAGTGAAGAGTTCAAGGCCATCGGCTTTTACTTGTCCGGCCACCCGCTGGACGACTATATGCCCGCGCTGAAACGCAAGCAGGTGCTGACACTGGACGAAGTGACCGAAAAGGCGCGTTCGGGTCCGTTCATCGCCAAGATGGCGGGCGTCGTAGCCGGGCGGCAGGAACGGAAATCCGCACGCGGCAACCGGTTCGCCTTTGCCCAGCTTTCGGACCCGACAGGGGCCTACGAGGTCACTCTGTTCTCGGAAACGTTGGAGAAATCGCGCGAGTTTCTGGAAACCGGTGCGCAGGTGGTGCTAACCGCCGAGGCAACCATGGAATCGGATCAACTGAAACTGCTGGGCCGCTCGGTCGGGCCGGTGGATACCGTTGTGGCCGAGGCTGGCGCGACCGGGCTGCGGATTTTCGTGGACCAGCCAGCGGTACTGGCGACCGTCGCCAAAGTGCTTGAGGATGCGGCCAGTGCAGCCAAGCGGGCATCAAAAGGACCGATCCATATCTTTCTGATGGACCCGGGCCTGCCCGGCGATGTCGAGATGGATTTGGGGCAGGACTTCCCGATCAATCCGCAGATTAAGGGCGCGATCAAGTCGCTGGACGGCGTCACCGACGTCGAGGAAATCTGAGCCAGCCATTTGTTGCCACAACGTTTTTGCGCGGCTAGGCTGGGATCATTGCCTCATTTGGGGCGTGTCACGGGAGGGCACCGGTATGGCAATTTCTACTATTGGATTAAGAACTCTGACCTTTGCGGCTGCGGCGTCGCTGGCTATGGTCTCGGCATCGGCCGGTTTGGCGGATGACAAGGATGACAAGAAGAAAAAGCAAACGATCGAGGGCGCTTTGATCGGGGCCGGTGTCGGTGCGCTGATCGGTGACGGTAAGGGTGCTGCGATCGGGGGCGTGGCTGGCGCCATTATTGGACATAACTGGAAGTGATGGCGATGCGGTATTTTAAACTCAGATTGTCCGTTTGCGCCGCGGTCCTGGCGGCCCCCTGCGTTGCGATGGCTGATGAAGCGGCTGAACAGATGGTTCAGGACGCCTTGCCGGTGATGCACTACACCTGCGCCTCGATTGCTGAAGAGGCGGATGGCGACGAAGCCTTTGTCGTTGCCGTTGTTGAAAAGATGACGGCCCTGTCGCTCTACAATCGTCAGATCAATATCGAGGATCACGCGACCACTGATGAGGAAAAGGCCCAACTGCGTGAAACCTTCATAGCCGCGCTGTCCGAAGGCTGCGCCGCAGACAAGGATGCTCTATTGGGTGGCGTGGTCGACAACGCGGTGAAAACGACGCTCGGGTTCTGATCGGTTTGCTGCTTGGGGACGCTACAGCGTGCCCACCGCGCAGCGGACTAGCCCCCAGCCTTTGTCCATCCCGGCGGCTTTGAGGCCGGTGACGAGACGGTCGGACAGGAACAGCAGCGAGGGGACTTTCGGGTCCAGCCAAATATCCGGGCCGTTGAGGGCTTCGGGGATTATTAAGAGGCGGTCTTCCTTGCCACTTCTCGGAAGATATCGAATGCCGCCGCCTCGGCAGTTCAGAGGCGCACTCGCTGGCCCACCCTCCGGCCCAAGCGTCTCGTAGTTACCCATCGACCGTTTGTTGCCGACATTCAGAAGGTAGTACGGCTCGGGTGTCGTTAACCGCGTTTCTTCTGAGTCCATCAGTGTGAGCGGGTGAAACTCAGTTTCTCCCAGTTCGAACCGTTCAAGAACAGCTTTCGCAGTTATCGAAACCAAGGGGTAGCCACCTCCACTGATAAACGGAGGGGGAGTATATTCGGGATGTGTGTTGAAATGCCAAAGGTCGCCGACCTGCTCTTTGGTCAGGATCTCCCCACGCTTCCAGCCAAGAGAAGATTCATCAACCATTCTCTTCGACCACTCAACTTCCTCTGGTGAGTGTAGCGCCCGCCACGCGTCACCAAACTCTCTGCGACTTGCAGCTTGCACATCGTTGATATTGTTGACCGTCGTTGAAATCCACACACAGGGCTCAACGCTCGCGTCGTTCGCCATCGGCCAAACCTCAATAATGCGGCGGGCGCTCGTCTCCGAAGACGACCCCGCCTGATCCTTCCTGCGCCCGTTCAGCCTCGCGCTGCAACAGCATCTCGACGCGGCGTGTCAGGCGGTCGATTTCGTCTTGCTGGCGGGTGACGACCGCGTTCAGCTCTTCGACGGTGCGGGTCAGATGGGCGATCTGTTCTTCCAGATGCTGCATGGGTGGCTCCTGTTCCTGCGATGGTCATAGCGACCCTGTGACGCCGTGGCCAGAGAAACCCCGCCTTGCCCCGATGCGGGCCATGGGATAGACCGCGCGCGGAACATGAAAATCCCAAGGACGCCTCACATGGCCAAGCCCAAGAAACAGCCCCGCCCCAAGGCAATTACGCCCAAAGGGTTCCGCGACTATTTCGGCCAGGAAGTCTCGCAGCGCACCGAGATGCTGCGGACTATTGCGGACGTCTATCATCGCTACGGGTTTGATGCGTTAGAGAGCAGTGCGGTCGAAACCGTCGAGGCGCTGGGTAAGTTCCTGCCTGATGTGGACCGTCCGAACGAGGGCGTGTTTGCTTGGCAGGAAGTCGACGAAAACGACAAGGGCGACTGGATGGCCCTGCGCTATGACCTGACCGCGCCTTTGGCGCGTGTCTACGCGCAGCACCGCAACGATCTGCCGACGCCTTATCGCCGTTATGCGATGGGTCCGGTCTGGCGCAACGAAAAGCCGGGGCCGGGGCGCTATCGTCAATTCTATCAGTGCGATGCGGATACGGTTGGCACGGCCTCGATGGCCGCGGACGCCGAGATTTGCGCCATGCTGTCTGATACGCTGGAGACCGTCGGCATTCCGCGCGGCGACTATCTGGTGCGGGTCAATAACCGCAAGGTTCTGAATGGCGTGCTTGAGGCGATGGGCCTTGGCGAAGACGCCGCCGCCCGCGACAACGTCCTGCGCACCATAGACAAGTTCGACAAGGTGGGTGAGGCCGGTGTGCGCGAGCTGCTGACCAAGGGCCGTCTGGATGCGTCCGGCGCGTTCATCGATGGCGTTGGTCTCAGCGACGATCAGGCAGAGCCGGTGATTGCCTTCCTGACCTCCAAGGCTGCGGATACGGCCGGGACGCTGGCGAACCTGCGCGCTGCTGTCGGCGATAGCAAGATCGGTGCGGACGGTATCGCCGAGTTGGAACAGATCGGCGCACTGCTGGATGCAGGCGGGTACGGCGCGGACCGGATCGAGATTGACCCCTCGGTCGTGCGCGGCCTGGGCTACTACACCGGACCGGTGTATGAGGCCGAACTGACCTTCGAGATTTTTGACGAGAAGGGCCGCAAGCGGCAGTTTGGCTCGGTTTCGGGCGGTGGTCGTTACGACGATCTGGTCAAACGCTTCACCGGGCAGGAAGTACCTGCGACCGGCGTCTCTATCGGTGTTGACCGTCTGCTGGCGGCCCTGCGCGAAAAGGGCCGGATCGCTGCGCAGGCCACGGGTCCCGTGGTTGTCACCGTCATGGATCGCGACCGCATGGCTGATTATCAGGCGATGGTAGCCGAACTGCGCAATGCCGGTATCCGGGCCGAGGTTTATCTAGGTAATCCCAAGAACTTTGGCAATCAATTGAAATACGCGGACAAGCGGAACTCTCCGATTGCAGTCATCGAAGGCGGTGATGAAAAGGCGAATGGGATCGTCCAGATCAAGGATCTGATCCTTGGCGCCAAGATTGCCGAAAGCGCGACCTTGGAGGAATGGAAAGAACGCCCCAGCCAGTTCGAAGTGCCGCGCGGCGATCTGGTCGCCAAGGTACGCGAAATTCTGGACAGTCAGGACTAAGCCATGCCCAACCGTTCCCAGATACAGGCCCGCGCCGCGATGATGCGCGTCCGGTTCGAGGCCGCAGGTGCTCAGGTGGTGGATACCCCGCTGCTGCAGCCAGCGGATATGTTGCTGGACCTTTATGGCGAGGATATTCGCGCCCGTGCCTACGTGACCTCGGACGCGTTGCGAGGCGAGCAGATGCTGCGCCCGGATTTCACTCTGCCCGTTGTACAGATGCACATGAGCGACGGTGCTGAGCCCGCGCGCTACACCTATTCGGGCGAGGTCTTTCGGCGTCAGGAACAAGACCCGGACCGGCTCAATGAATATATCCAGGTCGGCTATGAGGTCTTTGACCGCGAAGATCCCTCCGGAGCCGATGCGGAGGTTTTTTCTCTGTTCGCCTTGCAACTGCGCGGCTTGCCGTTGCGTGCAGCGACTGGGGATATCGGTATCCTCATAGCTGCTGTAAAGGGGCTGCGGACGACGGACCGCCGCAAGGCGGCGCTGATGCGCCATCTGTGGCGTCCGCGCCGGTTCCGAGTTTTGCTGGAGCGTTTTGCTGGGCGTAAACCGGGCCCCGAGGGGCGTGACGAACTGCTGAATGCCAAAAACCCGCTTAACGTGGATGCCCCCATGATCGGCAAGCGACGTGCCTCCGAGATCGAGGCCCGGATCGAGGCTCTGCGCGAAGATCGCGACACACCGCCGATTTCGGACAGTGAACTGGTCGGGCTGGAAACGCTGCTGAATGTCCGCGAAACCATGCCCTTCGCGCTGGAACAGTTACGGGATGTGGCCGTCGACCTGCCGCAGATAGCCCCGGCTCTGGATCGCCTCGAAGCACGGGTGGCCTCCCTGCAGGCGCGTGGTGTTGATGTTGAGCGGTTGGATTTCGAGGCTGCCTATGGCCGCACTTCGATGGAATATTACGACGGGTTCGTGTTCGGTTTCTACGCTGAGGGACGGCCCGATCTGCCTCCGATTGCGACGGGTGGCCGCTATGACGCGCTGACCCGGCAATTGGGCAATGGTGCGGAAATCCCCGCCGTGGGCGGGGTACTGCGGCCGGACCTGATGTTGATGGTTGAGGAGGACGCGCAATGAGCCTGAAACTGGGCGTGCCCTCGAAGGGCCGGTTGATGGAAAAGACCTTCGGGTGGTTCGAAAAGCGCGGCATCACCCTGTCGCGCAGTGGATCGGACCGGGAATACGCGGGTAAGGTCGAAGGTATTGACGGCGTATCGCTGATCCTGCTGTCTGCCGGTGAAATCCCGCGCGAACTGGCCGCCGGGCGTATCCATTTGGGTGTCACCGGGATCGACCTCGTGCAGGAGAAACTGCCACGCTGGGAACAGCAGGTGGAAGAGGTCTCGCAGCTTGGTTTCGGTAAGGCAGACCTGATTATCGCCACCCCGGCTTGCTGGGTCGACGTGGATACGCTGGACGATCTGGATGCGGCGGCGGCTGCTTTCCGTAAGACCCACGGACATCGGTTGCGGATTGCCACCAAATATCACCGCCTCGTGCGTGAGTTCCTGACCGACGCGGGCGTGGCCGACTACGCTCTGGTCGACAGTCAGGGCGCGACAGAGGGCACGGTGATGAATGAAACGGCTGAGGTGATTGCCGATATCACGTCGACCGGAGAAACCCTGAGGGCAAACCACCTGAAAATTCTGCCAGACGGGTTGATCCTGCAATCGCAGGCGACACTATGGCGGAGCCGTGTGGCGAAGTACGACGCAGCAGACAAAACGATTTTGTCTGATTTACTGGATCGCCTGAGTTAAAGCACCCCGATTTCCGCCAGCGCGCGGTTGAGGTCGTCGGGCAGGGCGTCGTCCTGTTCGCGCCCTTTGGGCAGGTCGGCAGGCGTGTCCTCGGGTTTCAGATAACGCCAGCCCTGGAAGGGACGTTTTAGGGCGTTCTGGGTGCGGTGCACCTCGGGGTCCAGCACGATGGCGCAGCGGCGGATGCCGTCTTCTCCGCGCACCTCATCTAGCCGCAGGATGTGTTGGCGGCACTGGATCACGCCCTTGATGACCCAATAAATTGATCCGCCGTTCAGAATCTCGGCCTCGCGTTTGGGCCACATGCGGGTGACGTGGCGCGGGCAGCCGTCCTCATACAGCGGCCTACGGCTGTCCTGCCACGCGATCAGCGAGTCGACGCTCTCTGATCCGACCGAGAGTTTTATGAGGTTTACGTACTTATCCACAGCTTTCCCACAGAGTCGTCCCGAGGTCCGTCTTTATATTGTAGCTTGGTCTTCGCTGCTATCAAGGTGTTGTGGTTGAGGCGTGAGTTGGGGTAGTCTGGATACCTCTTTCAACACAGGGAATCACCAATGAGCCGCTTTGCCGCCCCCATCGCCGAGCAGATCTGGGACATGAAATACCGTTTCAAACAGGCGGATGGCACGCCGATCGACCAAACGGTCGAGGACAGCTGGCGACGCATCGCCCGCGATCTGGCGCGGGTGGAGAAAGACCCGGCCCATTGGGAAGAAAAGTTCTTTGAGGCGCTGGAAGATTTCAAATACCTGCCCGCTGGCCGTATCACCGCAGGCGCAGGCACCGCACGCCAGGTGACCCTGTTCAACTGTTTCGTCATGGGCACCGTGCCCGACAGTATGGGCGGTATCTTCGATATGCTGAAAGAAGCCGCTTTGACCATGCAGCAGGGTGGGGGGATCGGTTACGATTTCTCGACCATCCGTCCGCGTGGTGCTGATGTGCATGGGGTGGCTGCAGACGCTTCGGGGCCGCTGTCGTTCATGGATGTGTGGGACGCGATGTGCCGGACGATCATGTCCGCAGGTTCGCGCCGTGGGGCGATGATGGCGACCATGCGCTGTGACCATCCGGATATCGAACAGTTCATCACCGCTAAGTCCGATCCGGCCCGCCTGCGCATGTTCAACATGTCGGTGCTGGTGACGGATCCGTTCATGGAGGCCGTTAAAGCCGACGGTCCATGGGAGCTGGTGTTCGGCGACAAGGTTTATCACACCGTTCAGGCGCGTGATCTGTGGAACAAGATCATGCAGGCCACCTTTGACTATGCCGAGCCGGGCGTGATCTTCATTGACCGGATCAATCAGGCCAACAACCTGAGCTATGTCGAGACCATCGCGGCAACGAACCCCTGCGGTGAGCAACCCCTGCCGCCTTATGGCGCCTGTCTGTTGGGCTCGATCAACTTGGCTCGCCTCGTGGCCGAGCCGTTCGAGGACGCAGCGCATCTGGACGAGGCCGCGCTGCAGGAACTGGTCGCCACCGCCGTTCGGATGATGGACAACGTGGTCGACGCGTCGAAATTCCCGCTGCCGGAACAAGCGGCCGAGGCACAGGCCAAGCGCCGCATCGGGCTGGGTGTGACCGGACTGGCCGATGCGCTGCTGATGCTGGGTCTGCGCTATGGGTCCGACAAGGCGGCGCGTCAGACCGAGCGCTGGTTGCACGCGATCGCCCGCGCCGCGTATCTGGCGTCGGTGGACTTGGCGAAGGAGAAAGGGGCGTTCCCCCTGTTCGACGCCGAGAAATATCTGGCCAGCGGCACGATGCTGCAGATGGACGAGGACGTGCGCGACGCGATCCGCGAACATGGCATCCGCAACGCGTTGCTGACCTCGATCGCGCCGACCGGGACGATTTCCTTGTACGCGGGCAACGTGTCGTCGGGGATCGAGCCGGTCTTTGCGTATGCCTATACGCGGAAAGTGCTGCAAAAGGATGGCTCGCGCACCGAGGAAGAGGTCGTCGACTACGCCGTGCAGATGTGGCGCGACAAGTTCGGTGATAAGGAATTGCCGGACTATTTCGTGAATGCGCAGACGCTGAGCCCGTCCGATCATGTCAAGATGCAGGCGGCGGCGCAGAAGTGGATCGACAGTTCGATTTCCAAGACGATCAACTGCCCTGAAGATATCAGCTTTGACGCGTTCAAGGATGTCTACATGCAGGCCTGGGATCAGGGCTGCAAAGGCTGCACGACCTATCGCCCCAACGACGTGACGGGATCGGTTCTGACTGTATCCGAGAGCGCAGACACCGCCCCGGGTGAAAGCGCGGCTGCGCCGCATGAGGTGGATGGGGGCGAGGTCGTCTATATGTCCGAACCTCTGGACCGGCCGCAATCGCTGGAAGGCTCGACCTACAAGCTAAAATGGCCCGACAGCGAGCACGCGATTTACCTGACCATCAACGATATCGTGATCGGTGGGCGCCGCCGTCCGTTCGAGGTGTTCATCAACTCGAAGAACATGGAACACTACGCCTGGACGCTGGCCCTGACCCGGATGATCTCGGCCGTGTTCCGCCGGGGTGGCGACGTGTCGTTCGTGGTCGAAGAGCTGAAGGCCGTATTCGATCCGCGGGGTGGTGCCTGGGTGCAGGGCAAGTACATCCCCTCGATCCTGGCCGCGATCGGTGGGGTGATCGAGCAACACTTGATCAATATCGGTTTCCTTGAAGGGGAAGGGATGGGGCTGAAATCTGACCCGCAGGCGCAGGTGGTCAACATGGATGCCCCCCGCGGCAAGGCGTGCCCGTCCTGCGGACAGTTCGACATGGTAATGATCGAAGGCTGCATGACTTGCCGTAGTTGCGGGCATTCCAAATGTGGCTGACCCCGGGGGCGTAAACTTCCAATGAAGTGCAAGGTGACGCGAAGTTGCTCGGCTGAGCGCGGCCTCCATCTAATGGGGCTGTAACGTCCAAAGCTCGTGACCCCTTGCTTTTTCAACGGCTTGCAGGCGCCCGGTTTACGGATCGGGCGCTTTCCAATTGTGATCCCCTCAATCATTCTTTGCTACAGGCCAACTGGCCTATTTAGATGAGCTGGCGATTTGTTTGAGGATAGCTTGAGAAGCAATGCGATAATGCCGTCTAACAGCGAAGCGTCTTGAGGTTAGTGCTGTTGCGGCTACCAGTCGCAATCACACTCGATCAATCCGGTTTGGCACGTGTCTTTGGTGCCACGGTCAACGACCGATTCGCCTTGGTAAAAATTTCGTTAATGTTGCGTTAACGTCTCTTTTCCGCCTTATTTTGCGTTGATAAGAGGTGCCTAGTCGGTAGTGAAATGTTGAAGGTGCAGGCGGGTACAATGAGAGCCGGAAAAAACGGTCGAACGGCAGTATTTTGGAGTCAGACAGAAATCGATGGACTTGAGGCGGCGCCTTTGTCCTTTCTATCTGTCGGAGCAGCATGGTCATGGCGCGGACAGGCGCGATACCTGGTTGAAACAGCCGCCCACGCGGTTGAGTGGACCGGACATGCCTTGGGCAGCGCGGCTGCAACTCTTGATCACTGCGCTCTAGTCGAGGACCTGTCGGAAGAAGCAAGTGGACTGCTTGTTTTGACCAACGGCGCGCAAACCTTCACAGCAACCTTGTTCCCCGTAGCCGGGGAGTCGGTTCCGATGCTGGTTTTCGAAGGCGACTGCCCCGAGCGGGATCAGGAATTCTGGATCAGCGAGATCACAGAAGGCGGGCTCCAAAGCCGCACGTCAGGAATGGCAAGCACGGTTGTGGCGTTCCCGGCTCGACCAAAGCAGGATATGAGCGGGTCCGACCTCCGGGTTGCGGCTGCTGCTGGGCGTAGGGCCGAGTAATTCTCAGTATTTTTAGCGGAAAACCTGTTTCCGCATGGTGGGGCGTGTTGACTCTGCCGTTTTCGCGGATATAAGCGCGGCTTCATTGGTGTTGGTGGCCCCCGCAAGGGGATGCCTGTCATGGGGGAAACCTCAAGAGGACAACGCCCTTCATAGTGGCCCGCAGGGCCTCGACCTAAACGAAGGAGATCAGCCGTGACCAAACGCACGTCTGCCAAGTACAAAATCGACCGCCGGATGGGCGAAAACATCTGGGGTCGTCCGAAATCCCCGATCAACCGTCGTGAATATGGCCCCGGCCAGCACGGTCAGCGCCGCAAGGGCAAACTGTCGGACTTCGGTCTGCAGCTGCGCGCCAAGCAGAAGCTGAAAGGCTACTACGGCGACCTGACCGAGAAGCAGTTCCGCCGCATCTACGCCGAAGCCGAGCGTGTCAAAGGCGACACCGGTGAAAACCTGATCGGTCTGCTGGAGCGCCGCCTGGACGCCGTTGTTTACCGCGCCAAGTTCGTACCGACCGTGTTTGCTGCACGTCAGTTCGTGAACCACGGCCACGTCAAAGTGAATGGCAAGCGGGTCAACATCCCGTCCTACCGCGTCAAAGAAGGCGACGTGATCGAAGTACGTGACAAGTCCAAGCAACTGGCTGTTGTTCTGGAAGCTGTTGCTCTGGCCGAGCGTGATGTTCCTGACTACATCGACGCCGACCACTCGAAAATGACCGCGACCTTCGTGCGCGCACCGGGCCTAAGCGATGTGCCTTACCCGGTCATGATGGAACCGAACCTGGTCGTCGAATTCTACGCGAAGAACTAATCTTCGCCGACACACAGTTTTCCGAGGCCGCGCAATTTGCGCGGCCTTTTTTTGTTCAGGCTGCGCTTTGCGTCCCAATATCCTGCCGCGGGGACACCCCGAATTTGCGCGAATACTCCCGGCTGAACTGGGTCGGGCTTTCATATCCCACGTCAAAGGCCGCCTGCGACACGCTGAGCGTGCCATGGGACAAAAGCCGGCGTGCTTCCAGCAATCTGAGGTCTTTCTGGTATTGCAGCGGCGACTTGGCGGTCACTGATTTGAAATGTGCGTGAAAGGCCGAAACGCTCATGCCAGCGGTCCGCGCAAGGTCGGACACGGGCAAAGGGGTTCGGAAATCCGCCCGGATGACATCAATCACCCGCGCGATCCGGCTGGCGGTGCTATCGCGCCATAACATCTGGCGTAGCATTCCACCGTGATCGGCCTGCAGCAGCCGATAGTGGATCTCGCGGCTGATCATCGGTGCCAGAACCTGCGCGTCTGTCGGGGTCTGGCTGGCGCGAAACAGACGTGTCATGGCGTCGACCAGATCGGGTGAGGCTTTGGATGCTGTCAAGCTATGGGCCGCCTCTATGCTTGGTGTGGCAGATCCTGCCTCGTCATAAAGGCCCCTCAGGATGGACAAATCGAGCGAGAAGACGAGGCCGACATAAGGCTTCTGGCGGCTGGCTTCGGTAACTGCGGCCAGAACCGGGATCGAATGGCTAACGATCAAACAATCGCCCGCCCCGAAGTGAACCAGCCGGTCGCCGATACGCGTTTCTTTCTTTCCTTGTAGAACTAGGCAGGCAATGGGTTCATAGACCTGCGCCTCGATGGATTTGGTTTTTATGTCGTGCAGCAGGCCGAAACTTTCTAAGGCAGTCGGGTAATAGGCTGCATCCTCTGGTTCGCCACGCACCGTTTCGCAGATTTCAGCAATCAGGTCGAAGTGTATCATATCGGGCCTCACGGTCCCGTTGAGCATATTGAACGGGATGTATCCGTGCCAGTGAAAATCCCAGGGTTCAGAGAATTAGGCAGGACTTGCGGAGAATCCGGCAGGCAAACCGCAACGCGTGGGGCTATCTGACTATCAGGCTTTTCATAGCGGAGATGGACTATGGTACAGACAATCCTCATCACTGGCGCGTCGTCGGGCATCGGCAAAGTCACGGCGGAACTGTTTCAGAAGCAAGGCTGGAACGTCATTGCCACCATGCGTAGCCCCGAAAAAGAAACTGAACTGACGCAGCTGGAGAATGTCTTGGTTGCGCGGTTGGATGTCACTGACGAGGCCTCGATCACGGCAGCCGTGGCCGAGGGGATCGCGCGGTTCGGGCAGATTGATGTTTTGCTGAACAACGCAGGTTACGGCGCTTACGGTCCGCTCGAGGCTTTCCCGATGGACCGTATCCGGCGGCAATTCGACACCAACGTGATCGGTCTGCTGGCCGTGACCAAAGCCGTTCTGCCGCATATGCGTGCCAATGGCTCGGGCTGCATCGTGAATATCTCGTCCATCGGCGGACAGATCACATTCCCGCTCGGGGCGCTGTATCACGGCACGAAATTCGCAGTCGAAGGGATATCGGAGTCGCTGCATTACGAACTCGCCGCCGCAGGTATCAAGGTCAAGATCGTTGAGCCCGGCCTGATCGCCACGGATTTCGGCGGGCGGTCCTTCGATTTCGTCAATGATGAAAGCATGACCGAATACCAGCCCGTGGTGCAGGCCCTGTTCGGCACCTGGGGGTCCGAGGAAATGGCCGAACGCACCTCGCCGCCCAGCGTTGTGGCCAATGTAATCTGGAGCGCGGTTACGGACGGGACGGACACGCTGCGCTATCGGGCCGGGGCCGATGCGGTGGAGTTTCTTGACAACCGCAAGGCCCTGGATGACGTCACCTTCATCGGCGGCATGAAAACGATGCTTGGGCTTGCCTGATACTCAGATCGGTAGCGGTCGCCCTTCGGCGATCGCTTCCATCGCGAAATACGAGGTCACGCTGTCCAGTTCGACCTTTTCGATCAGGCGTTGATAGACCTTGTCATATGACGCCATATCCTCGGTCACGACTTTCAACTGATAGTCATAGTCGCCGCCGATACGGTGAAAATCCACCACCTCGGGAATGGTCAGAACATGGCTGCGAAAGGCCTGCAGCCATTCGGACGAATGGTGCCGTGTGCGCAGCATGACGAAGACCACAAGGCTCAGCCCCAGTTTCTCGCGCGCGATACGGGCGGTCGAACCGGTGATTACGCCATTCTCGTTCAGTGCCTTCAGCCGCCGCCAGCAGGCGTTTTGTGACAAACCGATCCGATCTGCCAGCTCACGTTGCGACAGCGTGGCGTCGGTTTGCAATTCACGCAGGATGCGTTTGTCAATCTGATCTATTTTATCCACCATATCTAATCATATGACACAAAAAACGGCAAATCTATCAAAAGAAAGGTGAAGTTTACTCGGCAGGATCCAATCATATTGGAAAGGCAATACGGAGCTCTTGCCATGACCCTGTCCAAATTTCGCGCAGAAATCCAAACCGCCACTCACGAGTCCACTCTGCGCGACGGACTGATCGGAGAGAATGTTCTGATCCCGGGTCTGCATGGGGACGTGCCGCTGGTATACGCGGACTACGTCGCCTCGGGCCGTGCGCTGCGGCAGGTTGAGGATTTTGTCGCACATGAGGTGCTGCCCTTCTATGCCAACAGCCATACCGAGGCCTCCTATTGCGGCTCTTACATGACGCGTTTGCGCCGCGAGGCACGCGCAGAGATTGCCCGCATCGTAGGTGCGAGGGGAGAAGACGCGGTGATCTTCACTGGGTCTGGCGCTACTGCGGGTCTCAACCGGTTGGTCAGTTTGTTGGGTGTGGATGCGGCTGACCGGCCGGTTGTTTTAATCGGGCCGTATGAGCATCACTCGAACATATTGCCCTGGCGCGAAAGCAAAGCGCAGGTGATTGAAATGCCCGAGGCTGCTGAGGGTGGCGTTGATCTGGCTGCGTTGGAGCAGGCCCTGGTCGACAATGCCGGTTCCGATCTGATCATCGGATCGTTTTCGGCGGCATCGAATGTCACAGGCATCATCACCGATCCGGACCCGATCACCCGGTTGCTCAAGGCGCATGGGGCCGCGTCGGTTTGGGATTACGCAGGCGGCGGTCCGTATTTGCCAATGGATATGGGGCCGGAGGAAGCACGCAAGGATGCCATCGTCGTTTCCCCGCACAAGTTTCCGGGCGGACCGGGGGCGTCGGGCGTACTGATCGTCAACCAGAACGCTGTGAAACGCACATGCCCCAGTTGGCCCGGTGGCGGCACGGTCAGTTTCGTCTCGCCGTGGCGGCATGACTACAGTGAGGACCTTGCCACCCGCGAAGAGGCCGGAACGCCCAACGTGATCGGAGATATCCGTGCGGCGCTGGCCTTCATCGTCAAAGATGTGGTTGGCACCCATGAGATTGCCCGCCGTGAGGAGAAATACAACCGCTTGGCGCTAGAAGGGTGGGGTGATAACCCGAACCTGGCCTTGCTGGGCACGGACAACCCGCATCGTCTGCCGATCTATTCCTTCCTGGTGTGCGACAACGCTGGGCGCCCTGTGCATCAGCAATTGTTCACCCGGATGCTCAGCGACATCTACGGCATTCAGGCGCGGGGCGGTTGTGCCTGTGCCGGGCCGTATGCGCACCGTTTGCTGGGGATCGACCGCGAAACGTCGGACGAGTTGCACGCGGCTCTGTCCGCCGGGGAAGAGATGAAAAAACCCGGTTGGGTGCGCCTGAATTTCTCATATCTGATGAGCGAAGAGACGGTTCAGTTCATCATCGACAGCGTCAATGACCTGTCCCGCCGGACCGAAGAATTCGCGCCCTATTACTGTGCTGACCCGGCAACGGCCCGCTTCAAAGCGGCGTGACGGAATTGCCGCTTTTCTCAACCCGTTGAGACGGGTATGAGGGGCTCCAATAAACGGAGCCTCTTATGAACAAGATCACCCCTCAACCCGGCATTATGGACATCGCGCTCTATCAGGGCGGCCAGTCGCATGTGGCCGGGGTCGAGCATGTGATCAAGCTGAGTTCGAACGAAAACCCGTTTGGCCCCAGCCCCAAGGCAATTGAGGCAGCGCGCGACAGCGCCGCGACCCTGCATCGTTATCCCAGCACCGATCACGCGCCCCTGCGGGAAGCCATCGGCGCGCGCCACGGGCTGGACCCGGCGCGTCTTGTTTGTGGCGTGGGCAGTGACGAGGTGCTGCAATTCATCGCTCAGGCCTATGCCGGTCCGGGGGACGAGGTCATCTATACCGAGCACGGGTTTTCGATGTACCCGATCATTGCCCGCATGGCTGGTGCGACTCCCGTGATGGTGCCTGAGCGGGACCGCCACGTGGATGTGGACAACATCCTTGCAGCGGTCACTGAAAAGACACGGATCGTGTTCGTGACCAATCCGGGCAACCCGACCTCGACCATGATCCCCGAGGCCGAGCTGGTTCGGTTGGCCGAGGCGCTGCCGCAAACATGCCTGATGGTAATCGACGGGGCCTATGCCGAGTTTGTCGATGGGTTTGACGGCGGTGCATCGCTGGTGGATCGGTTCGAGAACGTGATCATGACCCGGACCTTTTCGAAGGTGTACGGTCTGGGCGGAATGCGGGTTGGCTGGGGCTATGCCGCGCAGTCGATCATCGACGTGCTGAATCGGGTTCGCCAGCCGTTCAACCTGTCGCTGACCGCTTTGGCAGCTGCAGAGGCTGCGGTGAAGGATGTGGAGTTTCTGTCTTTCTGTCAGGCAGAAAACGCACGCCTGCGGGTGTGGCTATCGGCGGAATTGGACAAGATCGGAGTGCCTTCCGACGCGTCCTGCACCAACTTCATCCTCGCCCGGTTAACCGATCAGGCCGAGGCTGAGGCCTGTGACGACTATCTGAAAACCCAAGGCCTGATCGTGCGCCGCGTGGCGGGCTACAACCTGCCCAATGCCTTGCGGATCACCGTCGGTGACGAAGACGCCTGCCGCCGCGTCGTTGCGGCCATCACCGCGTTCAAAGGGGGTGCCGCATGAGCCAGGTTTACGACCGTATTGCGCTGATCGGGCTGGGTCTGATCGCATCGTCCATGTTCTGGGCCATCAAGCGCTCGGGCCTAGCAGGTGAAGTCACCGGTTATGCCCGGTCCGAGGCGACCCGCGACACAGCCCGCCGGATCGGTCTATGTGACCGTGTGTGCGATACCGCTCGTGAAGCAGTCGAGGGCGCGGATCTTGTGGTTTTGTGTGTCCCAGTCGGCGCGATGGAGGCTGTGGCCACAGATATCGCCCCGGTCCTTAAGCCGGGAGCGACGGTGACGGATGTGGGTTCGGTCAAACGGCACGTGATTCAGGCCGTATCTCCACATATCCCTGAAGGCGTACATTTCGTCCCTGCGCACCCGCTGGCCGGGACCGAGCATTCCGGCCCCGAGGCTGGTTTCGCCGAACTTTACGACAATCGCTGGTGTTTGCTTGTGCCGGTCGAAGGATCGGACCCGGACGCCATCGCCCGCCTGCGTGCGCTGTGGGAAGGCATGGGTGCGAATGTCGATGAGATGGACGCAGATCACCATGATCTGGTTCTGGCGGTCACGTCCCACGCGCCACACCTGATTGCCTATACGATGGTGGGTGTCGCAGACGACCTGCGTCGGGTGACCGATACCGAGGTCATCAAGTATTCCGCCGCCGGTTTCCGGGATTTCACGCGGATCGCGGCCTCGGATCCAACAATGTGGCGCGACGTGTTCCTGACCAACAAGGATGCAACGCTGGAAATACTCGGCCGCTTTACCGAGGAGCTGTTCGCCCTGCAACGCGCCATCCGCACCGGCGATGGCGAGCATCTGTTTGACTATTTCACCCGCACCCGGGCGATCCGGCGCGGGATCATCGACGCCGGGCAGGATACGGATGCGCCAGACTTTGGACGAGGCAAAGCAAGCTCATGAGACGCGGCTGGAGGTTTCTGATGATTGGATGCGTGGCGGTCAACGCCACATGGTCCAACGCGGCACCTCTGGAACAGTCACTGGTTCCTGTCACGCGCCCCTCTGAGGCGCAAGTACTGGCCTTCGCCAGCCCGGTCCCCGTTGAAATTCGCCCCAAATTGCGGCCTGAGGCGCAGATCGTTCTAGCCGCCGCCGCCCCAGCAGATGTGTCTGTGTTGGAGAAAACTTCGCCTATCCGACCGCTTTTGCGCCCGAAAGCACTGGAGTTGGATGTGCTGTTCAAGAAACGCAAGCTGCGCAAAACCTCGGTCTGCGGGGACATAGATATTCAGGGCAAACCGGTCGGTAGCGTTCCGGGTAAGATCAAGGCGTGTGGCATCACGGATGCCGTTCAGGTCACCTCCGTCTCGGGCGTGGCACTTAGCCGTCCGTCGACGATGGACTGCGGTACCGCCATTGCGCTGAACAAATGGGTCGACAAGACGGTCAAGCCCACCTTCAAGCGGCGCGGACCGGTGGTCGAGATTCAGGTTGCCGCGCATTTTGCCTGCCGGACCCGTAACAATCGCAAAGGTGCGAAGATATCCGAGCACGGCAAGGGCAGGGCGATTGATATCTCGGGTTTCAAGATGGCCGATGGCAAAGTGGTGACTGTCCTGAGCGGCTGGCGCAAGAACCCGTCAAAGCGGCAGTTGACCAAAGTCTGGCGCGGAGCGTGTGGGCCGTTTGGCACCGTATTGGGGCCAAACGCAGATCGCTATCATAAGGACCACTTCCACTTGGACACAGCGCGCCACCGTCGGGGCCCGTACTGTCGTTAGCGCAGGATCAGGAGTGGGGCCGGCCCAAGGGGCAGGAGACCCAGTTTTACATAGCCATCGTGAAAACTTAGTTGTAGGTCCAAGGCGTTGGGATTGCCACCCAGCCCGGCCATGAAGTTCAGCGCGCGTGTCACGGGATCGACCGCCTGATCGGGCAGGGCGCCCGCAGCGTTGGCCATGGCGATCATGTCGCGCCAGTTCTCGGCCTTGACGGCAATCTCGCCAATCGGAATGCCTTGCTGATCCACATCCAGCTCTCCGGTCGCGAACAGACGTAGCGCGCCCCACTTCATCTCTGCCAGACGCAGATCAATCTTCACCGGCTGCGGCCTGCTGTCTTCCAGCGCCGAACGATCCCAGGCCTTGTCGAAGGTGGCGGTCAAATCCAGTTCCAGCGTCTCGAACGCTTGCGGTAGGGTCGTGGCCGAACGCATCAATTCGCGCAGATCATCGCCGGGGGTGAAGCCGTCAATCCGGGCCCCGATCACATAGGCTTCGGGGGTCGGTGTCTGCTCCATCACGAGGGCTAGTGTATCACCGCCGGCCAACGTCCCGGTGTCGTCGGTGATGGACCAAGGCCCGGCAGTCAGCGCCATTTTTTCCAGCACCAGCGCGACGCCGGGCTGCAGTTGCAATTCGGCCTGAAGGTTGCTGGCTTCGATGGTGGCCGTCTGGTCGTAGTACGAAAGCCGCTGCGGTGTATCGGCAAACCGCAACACCTGCCGGCCGGGCCAGATAGCGGGGCTCTGGAATTCGATCCAGTCGGCGCTCCATGCGGTGCCGTTGACCGGATCGGCCAATGCGGGGCTGTTCAGACGGGTCATGTGGTGGAAGGGGTATCCGGCAGTCTCAACGTCTGCAAATTCGGCCTGCCAGCCCCGTTCCTGCTGTTTGTCGAACCATGTCGTGATGGCATTGCGCAGCCCGAAACCGGCAATGAACCAATAGGCGCTCCACGCGACAAAGATGAAAATGATAAACCGCACCAGACCGCGCATGACAGATGGCCCTTTTTCCCGCCTCGGAATTGATGTTTATAGGCGCAAACGGGCAAGGACCAGTGCTATGACGATGTGGGTTTTCGGATATGGATCGCTGCTGTGGAACCCGGGCTTTCCGGTGGCCCGCGGCGAACGCGCAACGCTGCACGGGTATGCCCGGTCCTTCTGCATGAGCTCGATCCACCACCGCGGGACCGAGGACCATCCTGGCCTCGTGCTGGCGCTGGACGAACAGGCCGATGCCCATTGCAAGGGGTTGGCTTTGGCGGTTGAAACCGGTCATGAGGATCGCACGCTGCACGAATTGCGCGAGCGCGAGCTGATCTCATCGGCATATGTCGAGAAAATGCTGGACGTGCAGCTCGACAACGGCGAGGTGGTGACTGCGGTGACCTACGTGATCGACGCCGATCATGTGCAATATTGCGGGGGAATGACGCTGGAAGAACAGGCGCAGATCATCGCCCATGCCGTGGGCGGGCGCGGGCCGAACACCGAATACCTCTACAACACCGCCGAACATCTGGCCGAGATCGACCTGCGCGATCCCGATCTTGAGTGGTTGGCGCAACGAGTGCGGAACATCACCGCATAAACCCTTGGCGTCACGGGTGTGTTTTCGCTAGTTTCAGCGTAGAGCAGGCAAAATACCAGGAACCACGCGCATGGCGCAGGCACATCAGGGCGCGAGACCGCATTTCTCGCAACCCATTCGTCAGATCGTTACGATGCTGGTCGCGATCGCTTTGGCGGGGCTTGGTGTCTTCATGGCGCTGCCCTACGTCATGCCGGTGGTTCTAGCCAACCCGTACCTAAATGGCTTCATCATACTGGTCTTCGTAATCGGTGTGTTGGCCTGTTTCTATCAGGTGACACAGCTGATCGGGTCGGTCCGCTGGATCGAGGCGTTTGTCGGCGGGGTTGTCCGCGAAGACGCCCGTACGCCACAGTTGCTGGCTCCGTTGGCGTCGCTGTTGCGTGAACGGGGTGCGCGGTCGCAGATCAGTTCGACCTCAACCCGGTCCATTCTGGATTCGGTGGCGGAGCGGGTCGAGGAAGAGCGCGAGATAACCCGCTATATCACCAACGTTCTGATTTACCTTGGCCTTTTGGGTACATTTTTCGGGCTGGCAACCACCGTTCCAGCCATTGTTGACACGATTCGTAGCCTCAATCCGCAAGAGGGTGAAGAGGGGTTAGCCGTCTTCAACCGCCTGATGGTCGGGTTGGAATCGCAGTTGCAGGGTATGGGTGTGGCCTTTGGGTCCTCGCTGCTGGGTCTGGCCGGATCGCTGATCGTTGGCCTGTTGGAACTGTTTGCGGGCCACGGGCAGAACCGGTTCTACCGAGAACTTGAGGAATGGTTGTCCTCGATCACCCGTGTCGGCTTTGCCGCCGGGGACGAAGGCAGCGCCGAATTGGCTGTGCTGACCCCTGTGCTGGACGCCATGTCCGAACAGATGAACGCGCTGCAGGATCTGTTTTCCGCGCAAGGGGCGGACAGCGCAGCGGTGTCGACCAAGTTGGGCCAGTTGGCGGACTCGATTGGCGAAATGAACGCGCGGCAGTCCACTAACGACAACGTGACGGCGGCTCTGGAAAGGGTGGCTCTTGGGCAGGATGCACTTCTGGATCACATGCGCGAACAGGGCGCCGGTGACGGGATCGATGCCGAAAGCCGTATGCGCCTGCGCTCGATGGATGTACAGTTGCTGCGTATTCTCGAAGAAATCTCGGCTGGCCGGCAGGAGAGCATGAGCGAGCTGCGCAAGGATATCGAACTTCTGGTCAAGGCCCTGACTTTGCCCCGAGGCGCCGTGCGTACCGCTCCGGAAGGAGAGTAACTTATGGCTCTTTCCCGTCGCACAGGTCAGCGATTCCAGGGCTCGGTCTGGCCCGGATTCGTGGATGCGATCACTGGGCTGCTGATGGTGCTGACCTTTGTTCTGACCATCTTCATGGTGGTTCAATACGTGCTGCGCGAAACCATTTCCGGTCAAGAGGATGAACTGACGGCCCTGTCGGACGAGGTTGCGGCACTGGCTGGGGCGTTGGGTCTGGAAGAGCGGGAAAACAGCCGGTTGCAGGCACGGTTGGGGGTATTGAGCTCGACTCTGACACAGGTCGAAACCGAGCTGGTACAGGCACGGATCCAGCTGACCGACTTTGAAGCTCAGGTTGCGGCCTTGCTGCTGGATCAGGCCCGATCGCAGGTTGAAATCGCCGATTTGCAGAGCGAGCAGGACGCTTTGAACCTGGCCCTTGCGCAAAGCCGGGCCGAAATTGATGAGCAGACCGAGGCCGCCCGTCTGGCCGCCGCCCAACGCGAGGCGCTTGAGGCGCTGGTGGCTGATCTGGAACAAAGCGACGCGGCACAGACCACCCGGATTTCCGAGCTTGAAGAACAACTGACCGCAGAAGAGGCCGCCAGATTGGCCGAGGCCGCAGCCACCGAAAACCTGCGGGCCCGTCTGCAGAATGCGGATACTGAATTGACAGCCATGACCCTTGCGTTGGAGGCGCAGCGCAAGGAAGCCGAGGAAACGCTGACTCTGCTGGCCGCGGCGCAGGCCGCAAAAGCGGAATTGGAACGGCAGTTTGGGGACCTGAACACCGATGAGTTGCGGGCGCAGCTTGAAGCTGCCCTTGCTGCGCAGACCGAAGCCGAGACCGAGGCGCAAGAACAACGGACATTGGCCGAGGAGCGCGCGGCCCTGCTTTCCATGGCGCGTGACACACTTTCGGCCGAACAGGCGATATCGGAAAAGGCGCAACGCGAAACCGCGCTGCTGAACCAGCAGTTGGCCGCGCTGCGCGAGCAGTTGGGCGGGTTGCAGGGCTTGCTGGACGACTACGCAGAGCGCAATGCTGCTGCTGATATCCGTATCCAGACCCTGGGGCAGGACCTGAACGCGGCGCTGGCGCGCGCGGCCTCGGAAGAGCGCCGCCGCCGCCTGCTAGAAGAGGCCGAACGCATCCGCCTTGAGGCCGAGGCGCAGGACCTTGCCGCACAAGCCGAGGATCTGCAACGCTATCGATCGGAATTCTTCGGTCGGCTGCGTGATGTGCTGGGCGATGAAGAAGGCGTTCGGATCGAAGGGGACCGTTTTGTATTCTCGTCCGAAGTGTTGTTCGATACCGGCTCTGCTGTCCTGTCTCCGGTCGGTCGGCAAGAGGTCGCCAAAGTGGCCGCCATCCTGCGCAGTGTGGCTGCGGAAATTCCCGAAGGCCTGAACTGGGTGATCCGGGTAGATGGCCACACGGACAATGTACCATTGGCGGGGTCCGGACGATATCGCGACAACTGGGAGTTGAGTCAGGGCAGGGCTTTGTCAGTGGTGCGCTATATGGTCGACGCGCTGGGTATCCCGCCGAACCGTCTGGCGGCCAACGGCTTTGGTGAATTCCAGCCCGTCAATCCTGCCGATACCCCAGAAGCGCGGGCACAGAACCGTCGGATCGAACTGAAACTGACCGAGCGGTAGCCACTCAGGCCGCACCCTTAGTGTGAAAATATTATTTGAAACGAGCGGATTGTCGGCACGCATAGGGTGAAGAAAGGGCCCAGTACTCCTATATCTTCACCATAGGTTGAGCGGGGCTGTGCGTGAAAGACAATGAAACAGAGATACACATTGCGGTGGAAAAGCGACTACGGTCGCCGTACCGCCGTGTAACTCTGTGCCAGACTCGGCGAGGGGGCAGGTTTTGGCTGAAACGAGTTGAGCGTTTCGCACCGCATCTTTGGCTGGTGAAGGGAAAACCAGATCAGGCGTTTGACCGTGATCGACGCTCCCATCGCTTTCTCTGGAATTACGGGATGCCCGTCCCCCGGATCGTGGCCGAAGGTTTGGGGTTTATAGCCATCGAGGACGCCGGGGCCAGCCTGACCAAACTCTGTCAGAGCACATCTGTCACGACGGCAGAAAAGCTCAGGGCATGCCGCGCAGCAGGGCGGGCTTTGGCGCGATTGCATGCGGTGGACCTGGCCCATGGACGTCCAGCCTTTCGGGATATGTGCTGGGACGGGCGTCAGATTCGGTTCATCGACTTCGAGTATTTTGTGCCCGCCAAAGCCGGGCGGCTTCGCAAGGCCCGCGATGTCGGCATTGCGATCCTGTCGGCCTTATCGCAGGGCGCGAGTGGGCCGCGCTATGCGCATTGCATTCTATCGGCCTATCGCTCGGCAAAAGAGAGGCAGCCACAAGTCCTGCCGGAGCCATGCCCGGTGCGAAACCGCCAGCCTCATATCTGGTAATGCCGTTGTTTTGAAAATTCGGAGTTCCCGCAAGGTTGGGCTTGCCCGCCAAATCTCAGCAATGCAGGCCCAAATGAAAAAACCCGCCGTGAATGGCGGGTTTTCTGTTTGAAGTGCTGGCGATCAATCCGCCGTCAGCAATGGCGGTTTGTCGCCCGGAATACGCGGCTGATCGGGGCCGAAGATTTCGAGGTTCAGCTCGCCCTTTTTGACCGAAACGCGGACCACACCGCCCTTGGCCAGCTTGCCGAACAGCAGTTCCTCGGCCAGGGGTTTCTTGATGTGCTCCTGGATCACACGGCCCAGTGGGCGGGCGCCCATCTTGTCGTCATAGCCCTTGTCGGCCAGCCATTCGGCGGCCTTGGGCGTCAGGTCGATGGTCACGTTGCGGTCCAGCAACTGTGCTTCCAACTGCAGCACGAACTTTTCGACCACCTGTAGGATGACCTCTTTCGGCAGCGGCGCGAACGAGATCACCGCATCCAGACGGTTGCGGAACTCCGGCGTGAACATGCGCTCGATCGCGGCGGTGTCTTCACCCTCGCGGCGGTCGCGACCAAAGCCGATGGCGGCCTTGGCTTGCTCCTGAGCGCCCGCGTTCGAGGTCATGATCAGAACCACGTTGCGGAAATTCACCGTGCGGCCGTTGTGATCAGTCAACTCACCATGGTCCATCACCTGCAACAGGATATTGAATACGTCCGGGTGCGCTTTCTCGATTTCGTCCAGCAGCAGCACGCAGTGCGGATGCTGGTCGACACCGTCGGTCAGCAGACCGCCCTGATCGAACCCGACATAGCCCGGAGGCGCACCAATCAGACGGCTGACCGCGTGTTTCTCCATGTATTCCGACATGTCGAAGCGCAGCAGTTCTACGCCCAGCGTATCCGCCAGTTGTTTGGCGACCTCGGTTTTACCCACACCGGTCGGACCGGCGAACAGGTAGTTGCCGATGGGCTTTTCTGGTTCGCGCAGGCCGGCGCGCGCCAGTTTGATCGCGCTGGATAGCGCAACGATGGCGTCATCCTGACCGAACACCACCCGCTTCAGCGAGGCTTCGAGATCTTTCAGAACCTCAGCATCGTCCTTGGTGACGTTCTTCGGCGGGATGCGGGCGATCTTGGCGACGACCGCCTCGATCTCTTTCACACCGATGGTCTTGCGGCGTTTGCTTTCGGCGACCAGATGCTGCGCGGCTCCGGCCTCGTCGATCACGTCGATGGCCTTGTCCGGCAGTTTGCGGTCGTTGATATAGCGCGCCGAGAGTTCCACGGCGGTCTTGATCGCGTCCGCGGTGTACTTGATCTCGTGATGCTCTTCGAAATAGGGCTTCAGACCGCGCAGGATTTTCACGCTGTCCTCGACCGAGGGTTCGTTCACGTCGATCTTCTGGAACCGGCGGCTGAGCGCGCGGTCCTTTTCGAAATGCTGACGGAACTCTTTATACGTGGTCGAGCCCATGGTCCGCAGCTTGCCGCCCTGCAGGGCAGGTTTCAGCAGGTTGGACGCATCCATTGCGCCACCCGAAGTCGCGCCGGCACCGATTACGGTGTGAATTTCGTCAATGAACAGCACCGCGTCAGGGTGATCTTCTAACTCGGTCACGACGGCCTTGAGCCGTTCTTCGAAATCACCACGATAGCGGGTGCCTGCCAGCAGCGCGCCCATGTCCAGCGAAAAGATGGTGGTATTGGCCAGCACGTCGGGTGCTTCGCCCGATACGATCTTATGTGCCAGGCCTTCGGCGATGGCGGTTTTACCCACGCCCGGATCGCCCACCAACAGAGGGTTGTTCTTGCGACGGCGGCAGAGAACCTGAATACACCGTTCAACCTCATCGGCGCGGCCGATCAGCGGGTCAACGTCGCCCGCACGGGATTTCGCGTTCAGATCAATGCAGTATTTCCCAAGCGCGCTTTCTTTCTGGTCGCCTTCACTCGCCGTGGACTGAACCTCTTCCTCGACCTGATCCGCGCCTGAAACCGAGCGGTTTTCGCCATAGGCCGGGTCCTTGGCCACACCATGCGCGATAAAGTTCACCGCGTCATAGCGGGTCATGTCCTGTTCCTGCAGGAAATAGGCCGCGTTGCTTTCACGTTCGGCGAAAATGGCGACAAGGACGTTCGCGCCGGTCACCTCGGTCCGTCCCGAGCTTTGGACATGGATCGCGGCACGCTGGATCACGCGCTGGAACGCGGCGGTCGGGACGGCTTCCGAGCCGTCGATATCGGTGACCAGATTGGACAGGTCTTCGTCAATGAATTCGACCAGAGTGCTGCGCAACTCGTCAAGATCGACGCTGCAGGCCTTCATGACGCGGATGGCATCAGGTTCCTCCAGCAGCGCCAGCAGCAGATGCTCCAGCGTTGCGAATTCATGTCGCCGTTCATTCGCAGCCGCCAAGGCCGCGTGAATGGCTTGTTCTAATGTGCTCGAGAATGAAGGCACGCGGGTGCTCCTCTGTCTTGGGTCGAAGGGGGGCGGCAATGGCCCCAATCCAACCATGTCCTCATACTATTAGAGTTTGGTTGATCGTGGCCCGGCTTCAAGGGTTTTCTTTCACTTGACAGTCACATTTCATGTGACCGTGGCCGTGAAGAGAGCGAAATAGGCATCAGAACCGGTCTTTTCTAGCCCGGATTTCAGCAAAAACATCCGCCGGGTCGGCATTCTCCATCCCCAAATGCGCCTGAATCGCCGGGTCGGTGGCGCGCAGAAACGGGTTCGTGGCCTTTTCCAACGCCAGAGTCGACGGCACCGTGGGCCGCCCTTCGGCGCGGGCGCGGTCGATATCGACCATGCGTTGCTGCAGCGCGGCGTTGTCGGGATCGACCGTTACGGCAAATTTGGCGTTGGATTGTGTGTATTCGTGCCCGGAACAGACGATTGTTTCGTCCGGAAGGGCGGCCAGCTTGCTGAGCGACGCCCACATTTGCGGCGCGGTCCCTTCGAACAAGCGGCCACAGCCAAGCGCCATCAGGCTGTCGGCGGTGAAGACTACCGAGCTTTGGGGCACATAATATGCAACATGCCCGATTGTGTGGCCGGAGACGTCCAGCACCTGAACCGGTTCGCCTCCGATCTCGAATGTATCGCCATCCGTGACCTGCTGGTCCAGCGGGGGCAGGCGATGGGCGTCGGCAGCGGCACCAATGACCTTGGCGGGATGCTTTTCAAGAATGCCCGGCAGACCGTCGACGTGGTCCCAATGGTGATGGGTCAGCAATACATGGCTGAGGCTCCAGCCACGCGCTTCCAGCTCGGCCAGAATCGGGCCGGATTCGGGCGCATCAACAAGGGCGGTCTGGCCACTGGCGGCGTCATGCGCCAGAAAAGCGTAGTTATCACTGAGACATGGGATGGTGACGATCTCAAGAGGCATGGCCTTTTGCCCTTTCGTTGCTAGACTGCGCTCAGCTAAGCCGATTGACCGGGTGTCCGCAATGCATCTTGATGTGCAGGATCTGAGGAACTTCTACTACCGCAGCACGTTGGGCCGTGCTGCGCAGGCGGCGATCCGTGGCCGACTGACCGAGATATGGCCCGAAGCCAAGGGGCAGACGGTGGTGGGTTTCGGGTTTGCGGTGCCTCTGCTGCGCCCCTATCTGGCCGATGCGCGGCGTGTGATCGGCCTTATGCCGGGGCCGCAAGGAGTGATGCCGTGGCCTGCGGGAATGTCCAACGTGTCGGTCCTGACCGAGGAGACCTTGTGGCCCATCGAGACCGGCCACGTGGACAAGCTCGTGGTGATGCACGGGCTTGAAACCTCGAGCCGTCCCAGTGAACTGCTGGACGAATGCTGGAGGGTCCTTGGCCCGGGTGGGCGCGCCTTGTTCGTGGTGCCGAACCGGGCCGGTTTGTGGTCGCGGACGGACCGGACGCCGTTCGGGTTCGGACGGCCCTATTCGGCGTCGCAGCTGGAGAGCCAGTTGAAGGCGCATCATTTCATCCCCGAGCGCCACTGTTCCGCCCTCTACATGCCGCCCTCGTTTCGCCGGTTCTGGCTGAAATCGGGAAGTCTGATCGAGAAAACCGGACAGCGCGTGCCGACGGTTATGGCAGGGGGCGTTCTTATGGTCGAGGTGACCAAACATATCCGTCCCCCCAGCGGCACCGTCTCGAAGGATACCGAGCGGCGCCCCATCAAAGCGCTGGATGGGTTGTTGAAGCCCGCATGACCATTCACCCGCCAAAAGGGCGGAAAACATGCGGGAAAAAAGTCACAGGAATCGCAAAAACCTGCATATCCGTAACATTTTTCAACTGACCTTAGGGGTTCAAACCGTCGCACTTGCTGTAAGTAATTGAAAAGCAAAGTTTTGTGGATAATTCCGTTACCGCTATAGTATATTGCTTGGTTGGTTCGGCTCTGCTACATCCCCGGTGATTTTGATCCCCGCCCTAAAAGGACGGGGTTTCCTCACGCCCCAAAGTAGCGGCCGCTACTCAAAATCGGGGCCTCAAATATCGGAAGGGTGGACGTGTCCGAACCAGCTTCGATTTCCACAGGCATAGCCGAGCGCTATGCCACCGCAATCTTTGAGATTGCCAAAGAGAACAATGATCTTGCAGGTCTGGAAACCGGCATCAACGATCTGTCTGCAGCTTTGGGCGAAAGCGCCGAGCTGCGCGACTTGATTGCATCCCCGCTGGTTTCGCGCGCCGAACAGGAAGGCGCAATTACCGCAGTTGCCGACAAGATGGGTCTGAACGCGATCCTGCGCAACACGCTGGGTCTGATGGCGCAGAAACGCCGCCTGTTTGTTGTGCCGCAGCTGGTGCAGGTCCTGCGCGACATGCTGGCTGACGAGCGTGGCGAAGTGACCGCCGATGTCGCCTCGGCCAAGGCGTTGACCAAGACACAACTGGAAAAACTGTCCAAGACGCTGTCCGAGCGTGTGGGCAAGACCGTGACTATCAATGCGACCGTGGATGAAAGCCTCATCGGCGGTCTAGTCGTTAAAGTGGGCTCGAAAATGATCGATAGCTCGATCCGCTCCAAGCTCAACTCCCTACAGAATGCAATGAAAGAGGTCGGATAAATGGGAATCCAAGCTGCAGAGATTTCTGCAATCCTGAAGGACCAGATCAAGAATTTTGGTCAGGAAGCCGAAGTGGCCGAGATCGGCCGCGTGCTGAGCGTCGGTGACGGGATTGCCCGTGTATACGGCCTGGACAACGTGCAAGCGGGTGAGATGGTCGAATTCCCCGGCGGCATCATGGGTATGGCGCTGAACCTGGAAAGCGACAACGTCGGTGTTGTTATCTTCGGTTCCGACCGTGACATCAAAGAAGGTGACACCGTTAAGCGCACCAACTCGATCGTGGACGTTCCGATCGGTGACGAGCTGCTGGGCCGTGTTGTTGACGGTCTGGGCAACCCGCTGGACGGCAAAGGCCCGATCAACGCAACCAAGCGTGGCGTTGCAGACGTCAAAGCCCCCGGCATCATCCCGCGTAAATCGGTGCACGAGCCGATGGCAACCGGCCTGAAATCGGTTGACGCGATGATCCCGATCGGCCGTGGCCAGCGTGAGCTGATCATTGGTGACCGGCAGACCGGTAAAACCGCCGTTGCTCTCGACGCGATCCTGAACCAGAAAACCTACAACGACGCAGCGGGCGATGACGAGTCGAAGAAACTGTACTGCGTTTACGTTGCGATCGGTCAAAAGCGTTCGACCGTTGCGCAGCTGGTGAAGAAACTGGAAGAGTCCGGTGCGATTGAATACTCGATCGTTGTGGCCGCAACCGCGTCCGACCCGGCACCGATGCAGTTCCTGGCACCCTACGCCGCAACCGCGATGGCCGAGTACTTCCGCGACAATGGCCGCCACGCGCTGATCATCTATGATGACCTGTCGAAACAAGCTGTTTCCTATCGTCAGATGTCGCTGCTGCTGCGCCGTCCGCCCGGACGTGAAGCTTATCCTGGCGACGTTTTCTACCTCCACTCCCGCCTGCTGGAACGTTCGGCGAAGCTGAACGAAGACTTCGGTGCGGGCTCGCTGACCGCTCTGCCGGTTATCGAAACTCAGGGTGGTGACGTTTCGGCGTTTATTCCGACCAACGTGATCTCGATCACCGACGGCCAGATCTTCCTGGAAACCGAGCTGTTCTACCAGGGCATCCGCCCCGCCGTGAACACTGGTCTGTCGGTTTCGCGTGTGGGCTCGTCGGCACAAACCAACTCGATGAAGTCGGTTGCCGGTCCGGTTAAGCTGGAACTGGCTCAGTACCGCGAAATGGCTGCGTTTGCGCAGTTCGGTTCCGACCTCGACGCCGCGACCCAGCAGCTGCTGAACCGTGGTGCACGTCTGACCGAGCTGATGAAACAGCCGCAGTACTCGCCGCTGACAAACGCTGAAATCGTCTGCGTCATCTTCGCCGGTACCAACGGTTACCTCGACAAGATCGACGTGTCCGATGTTGGCCGTTACGAAGCCGGCCTGCTGGCGCACCTGCGTGGCAAGCACGCGGATCTGCTTCAATGGATCACGGACGAAGATCCCAAGATCAAGGGTGACGCTTCCGACAAGATCAAGGCTGCGCTGGACGAATACGCCGCAACCTTCGCTTAAGGGAGAGGCGGGCATATGCCAAATCTTAAGGACCTTAAAAACAGGATCGAGTCGGTCAAATCGACCCGCAAGATCACCAAGGCCATGCAGATGGTCGCGGCTGCAAAACTGCGCCGCGCCCAGGAATCTGCCGAAGCCTCGCGTCCCTATGCCAAGCAGTTCAATGCTGTGATGGCGGGGCTGGCGGCGTCGGTCGGGGGCAGCGACAGCGCCCCCAAGCTGCTCCGGGGTACGGGCAGTGATGATGTCCATCTGCTGGTTGTCATGACAGCTGAACGCGGCCTGTGTGGCGGCTTCAACTCGAACATCGCCAAGCTGGCCCGTGTCAAAGCGGAAGAGCTGCGCCTGAAAGGCAAGACGGTCAAGGTTTTGACCGTCGGCAAGAAAGGTCGCGACGCGCTGAAGCGTGATTTTGGCGACATGTTCGTTGGACATGTCGACCTGAGCGAAGTCAAACGCATTGGTTACTCCAACGCGCAGGACATTGCGAAGGACATCCTGTCCCGCTTTGACGGGGGTGAGTTCGACGTTGCCACGATCTTCTACTCGAAGTTCGTCAACGTTGTGACCCAGATTCCAACGGCACAGCAAGTCATCCCCGCCTCGTTCGAAGATGAAGCGACGGGTGACGACAGCGGTGCGGTGTTCGACTACGAGCCCAGCGAAGAGGCCATCCTGGCCGACCTGCTGCCCAAGGGGGTTGCGACCGCGATCTTCTCGGCTCTGCTCGAAAACGGAGCGTCTGAACAGGGTGCACGGATGTCCGCGATGGACAACGCGACACGCAACGCGGGTGAGATGATCGACAAGCTGACGATCCAGTTCAACCGCTCGCGTCAGGCCGTGATCACCAACGAGCTGATTGAAATTATTTCCGGCGCCGAAGCGCTGTAAGAAAACCGGAGACGAAACATGGCGAATGCAAAAGGCAAAGTCACACAGATCATCGGGGCCGTCGTCGACGTGCACTTCGAAGATCAGCTGCCTGAAATTCTGAACGCGCTGGAAACCACCAACAACGGCAAGCGCCTGGTGTTGGAAGTTGCTCAGCACCTGGGTGAAAACACTGTCCGCACCATCGCGATGGACGCGACCGAAGGTCTGGTCCGTGGCGAAGCGGTTACCGACACCGGCGCGCCGATCTCGGTTCCGGTTGGTAACGCAACCCTGGGCCGCATCCTGAACGTTGTCGGCGAGCCGATCGACGAAAAGGGCGCCGTTGAAGCAACTGAAACCCGCGCCATCCACCAGCCCGCACCCGAGTTCGACGAACAGTCGACCGAGTCGGAAATCCTGGTAACCGGCATCAAGGTTGTTGACCTGCTGGCCCCCTACGCCAAAGGCGGTAAGATCGGCCTGTTCGGCGGTGCCGGCGTTGGTAAAACCGTTCTGATCATGGAACTGATCAACAACATCGCAAAAGTGCACTCAGGCTTCTCGGTGTTCGCGGGTGTTGGTGAACGGACCCGCGAAGGGAACGACCTGTACCACGAGATGATCGAATCGAACGTTATTAAGCCGGACAACCTGTCGGAATCGCAGGTGGCCCTGGTTTACGGTCAGATGAACGAACCTCCGGGAGCACGTGCACGTGTTGCTCTGACCGGTCTGACCCTGGCCGAGCAATTCCGCGACCAGTCCGGTACCGACGTTCTGTTCTTCGTCGACAACATCTTCCGCTTCACGCAGGCGGGTTCCGAGGTTTCGGCTCTGCTGGGTCGTATTCCTTCCGCTGTGGGTTACCAGCCGACACTGGCCACTGACATGGGCGCCCTGCAAGAACGCATCACCTCGACCAAGTCGGGCTCGATCACGTCCGTGCAGGCGATCTACGTGCCTGCGGACGACCTTACCGACCCTGCGCCGGCAACCTCGTTTGCTCACTTGGACGCGACCACCGTTCTTAACCGTGCGATCTCGGAAAAGGGTATCTACCCTGCGGTTGACCCGCTCGACTCGACCTCGCGTCTGCTCGACCCGGCCATCGTTGGTGAAGAGCACTACAAGGTTGCGACTGACGTTCAGCAGATTCTCCAGCGCTACAAGTCGCTGCAGGACATCATCGCCATCCTTGGCATGGACGAACTGTCGGAAGAAGACAAACTGACCGTGGCCCGTGCCCGTAAGATCGAGCGTTTCATGTCGCAGCCGTTCGACGTGGCTCAGGTCTTCACCGGTTCGCCGGGTGTTCAGGTTCCTCTGGATGTCACCATCTCGTCGTTCAAGGCTGTTGTGGCCGGCGAATACGATCACCTGCCCGAAGCAGCCTTCCTGATGGTTGGCGGCATCGAAGAAGTGATCGCCAAAGCGGAAAAGATGGCCGCAGAAGCCGCCTAAGGAGTATCCCTGATGGCAAACACGATGCAATTCGACCTCGTCAGCCCCGAGCGGAGCCTTGCTTCGCTTGCGGCGACGGCGGTCCAGATTCCCGGCGCGGACGGGGACATGACGGCAATGCCCGATCATGCCCCAACCATCACCACGCTGCGCCCGGGCATCCTGAAGGTCGACTCACCGGAAGGGTCCAGCGAATATCTGGTCACCGGCGGGTTTGCTCAGATCAATGGCGACGGTCTGTCGGTTTTGGCTGAAAAGGCCATTCCGGTGACCGAGGTGACCCGGTCGCAACTGGACGACCTGATCGCCGAGGCTCGTGCTTCGCACGAAGTGGCCAAGAACGGCGACGATCAGACCATCGTCGACGACGCCGCCAAGCTGCTGGCCGACATGGAAGCCCTTGGAACGCATATGAGTCTGTAAGGCTCACTGCATTCAGAATGTCGAAAACGGCCTCGCTTGCGCGGGGCCGTTTTTTTGTGGTGATTTTGCCAAAGCGCCGGGATAAGGTGGCGGAATTCAAAGATAAAGATGATGGAATGAAGACATTTCGAACCCACCCGATTGGTATCGACCAAGGCGAGGCCGTGCTGTTTTCGGAATTTGCCGATGGTGGCGACATGTGGACGGGCGAGGGCCCACGCGAGCGGCGGAAATCCATCACCTTCAGTCAACCCTTCCGGTCGGTGCCGGTGGTTCAGATCGGCGTGTCGCTGTGGGATGTGGACACGTCATCGGCCCTGCGCGCCGAAGTGACGGCCGAGGATATTTCACCCGGGGGGTTCGACGCTGTGTTCCGAACGTGGTCCGACACCCGGATTGCCCGGATACGGGCGACGTGGACCGCCATCGGAGAGGTCGCGCATGAGGACGACTGGGAAATATCGTGAGGGCGGATGGCCTTTGCTTGAAAACGGGTCTTGCTTTAGCAGCTTGCAATTGTGCACAATTGATGGTGCCCGCCTCAGACCTTCATGAAAACGCCTCATTCATCACGGACTATCGCCGGAACATATTGAAAAATAGGGTTAACGCATGTCCGACAAGAGTATTGAGATTATCTACAGCATAACTGACATTCCGGATATTACTGATCGCAGCGCATTTAGCGCCCAGGCGTTGGATTTCAGAAACGCCGCGATGGAGCATATCGAGAGCGCTTTAATCGATGCAAATCTGGGGGAATGGGAAGGCGCTGAAATCGGGGCGGATGAAGTCAGTTTCGGTTTTATCGTAAACGATTTTGATCAGGCCGAAGTCGCTGTAAGACAGGCCGTCTCCGGCACGCGCTACGCTGGTATTCGTGAGATCGTGCGGTGTGAGCTGTCCGAGGACGATTTTGCTGGCACGACAGCGGATACAAAGCCGTTGGGGTTCTTTGGGTTGCTCAGCCTGTTGATCTTTAGACGTCTGCCAAGGCGGTTCAGGGATAATTGAACCTTTAAAACGGACGGCCAAAACTGAAAAGCCAGACCTGTTTCAGGTCTGGCTAAAACTGTCCCAAGTCCGAAGACGAGAATTCTCAGCTGTCGTTGCCTTCGATCATGTCCACGCGGGTTGCGTGACGGCCGCCTTCAAACTCGGCGGTTAGGAAGGCGTCGACAATGTCCAGCGCCTGGCCTTCACCCACCACGCGCGCGCCGATGGACAGCATGTTGGCGTTGTTGTGCTGACGGATCATCCGGGCCGAGAACGCGTCCGAGCAGACGCCACAACGGATGCCGGGCACTTTATTTGCCGCCATCATGATACCCTGTCCGGTGCCGCACAGGATAATTCCCAGCTGGCAGTCACCCGAGGCCACGGCATGCGCTGCGGCTTTGCCATGTTTGGGGTAATGCGTGCTTTCGGGTGTAGTCGGTCCGATATCGACCACGTCCCAGCCTTTTACGGCGATGTGGTCGGCGACGGCTTGGCGTAACTCGATAGCTGCGTGGTCGCTGGAAAGAACAATGCGTTTTGAGGCTGTCACGGAAACGTCCTGCTTTGGGTTTTCAACGAAAAGGGCGGCTGTTGGGCCGCCCGTCTCCGTCAGTCCATATGGTACATGGATTCGTAGATCGGCGTCAGGGTCTTGTCCTCGAACAGCGACGACACGCTGGTGCCGTTCCAGATGTTCAGGATTGCCTGGGTAAAGATTGGCGCGGTCGGAACGATGCGGATGTTCTTAGCCTTCGCGATCTCTTTGGTGGGCTGAATCGTGTCGGTCAGAACCAGAGACTTCATCACCGAGTTCGTCACGCGCTCGACCGCCGGGCCGCTCATGACGCCGTGAGTGATGTACGAGTGCACTTCTTTCGCGCCATTATCCAGCAGCACCTGCGCCGCTTTGCACAGCGTACCTGCTGTGTCGCACATGTCGTCGACGATCAGGCAGATCTTGTCTTTGACGTCGCCGATCACGGTCATCTCGGCCACTTCACCGGCTTTTTCGCGGCGCTTGTCCACGATCGACAGGGGGGCGTTGATCCGCTTGGCCAGCTCACGGGCGCGGGCCACGCCGCCAACGTCGGGCGAGACCACCATGATCTCATCCATGCAGTCCTTGAACTGGTGTTTCACATCCAGCGCAAAGATCGGCGAGGCATAGAGGTTGTCCACCGGGATATCAAAGAACCCCTGGATCTGCGCGGCGTGCAGGTCCATGGTCAGAACCCGCTCGATCCCTGCACCGGTCAGCATGTTGGCCACCAGCTTTGCGGAAATCGGTGTGCGGGCTTTGGTGCGGCGGTCCTGACGCGCATAGCCGAAATAGGGGATGACCGCAGTGATCCGCTGCGCGGACGAGCGGCGCAGCGCGTCGGCGATGATCAGCAATTCCATCAGATTGTCATTGGCCGGGTTCGAGGTCGGCTGGACGATGAACATATCCTCGCCCCGGACGTTTTCGAACACTTCGACGAAGATCTCGCCGTCGTTGAACCGTTCGACCCGCGCATCGACCAGACCTTGATCGACGCCGCGATACAGGCTCATGCGGCGTGCAATAGAATCGGCAAGCGGAAGATTGGCGTTCCCAGCGATAAGCTTGGGTTCGTTGAGTGTCGGCATCGGCTGAGGTCCCCGGGCAGCAATGGCAAATGTGACAGATTCGTGATGTTGACACCGCTTAGCATGGCCTTACCGTCCAGCAAAGATAACGCAGGGGAGAAAGTGAACATGGCCACCATTGACTACTATTTTGCGACAATTTCGCCATTCACCTATCTGGCGGGCGCACGGCTTGAAGAAATCGCGGCCAAGCATGACGCGACGATCAACTACAAACCGCTGGATATCATGGCCCTGTTCGCACGCACCGGGGGCACGCAGCCGAAGGATCGACATATCTCGCGCGTCGAATACCGGGCGCAGGAATTGCTGCGGCAGTCCAGGAATTTGGGCCTGGAGTTCAATATGCAGCCCGCACATTGGCCGACCAATATGGCGCCGTCCTCTTATGCCGTGATTGCGGCGGCCAAGGATGGGTCTGGCGATGTGGGCAAGCTGGTCCAGTCTCTCCTGCGCGCCTGTTGGGCCGAGGAGAAGGACATTGCACAGGATGACGTGATCCGCGATTGCCTGTCTCAAGCCGGATTTGATCCGAACCTTGCGGATAGTGGCCTGCTTGTGGGTGCCGAAACCTATGCCGCCAATCTGGAAGAGGCTGTGGATCGCGGCGTCTTTGGTGCGCCCTTCTATATCACTGAGGATGATCAGAGGTTCTGGGGACAGGATCGGCTGGACGATCTAGATCGGCACCTGGCCGAGATGAAAGGGTGAAGGACCTGTCACCGGTTCATGTCAGAACCTTGGGGCAGGGCGCGCGAAATGTGCTGGCCCTGCACTGCACGATTGCGCATTCCGGTGCGTGGTCTAGTTTGGAAGGGGCACTGGAGGGTGAGGCGACCCTGATCGCTCCCGACATGCTGTCGCATGGGCGCAGTCCGGATTGGGACGGGCAGGGCGATTTTTTCGACCTCGCGACGGAAGCGGCGGTCGCACAGCTGACCGAGCCGATGGACGTGATCGGCCATTCCTTTGGCGGCATGATCGCGTTGCGCCTTGCGGTCGAACATCCAGACCTGATCCGCAGCGCTGTGTTGATCGAGCCCGTGTTCTTTGCTGTCGCGAAACAAGATGCGCCCGAGTTGGTGGCGAAGCATGACCACGAGGCGCAGTCCTACACCGATGCTCTGGCCGCCGGAGACATGGCGCTGGCCGCGCGCCTGTTCAACAGAATGTGGAGCACCGATGACAGCCCCCGCTGGCCAGACCTGCCCGAGCGTACGCGTGCCGCGATGGTGCGAGGCGTGCACGTTGTTCCCGCGGTAGAGGACGTTCTGTTTCAGGATCAAAAGGGGTTGCTGAACACCGGTATTTTGGACCGCGCAACCACGCCGGTTCTGATCCTCAGCGGATCAAAGACGCACCCAGTGATGCCTGCGATCGGTCAAGGGTTGCAACGACGGCTACCGAACGCGTCCTGCGCCGTGGCCGAGGGCGCAGGTCATATGGTGCCGATTTCGCATCCGCAAGACACAGGGCGTTTTGTGCGGCAGTTTTGGCGGGATGCCCGCGACCGTTAAAGCAGGGCGAGGAACCGGTCGATATCCTCAGCGCTGATCGACCAGTCGCAGACCAGACGGCAGGCGAGGATTTCCGCATCATCGGCCCCGTCCAGTTCCGTCCCCCACAGGTGATAGACGGCACCCGCGTCGTGCAGCTGTTTGTGCCGCGCGCGCGAGAATTGCGCGAAGATCATGTTCGCCTGCGGTTCGAGCAGGAATGAGGCCCCCTTGGCGCGCAACCCCTCGGCCAGACGGGCACAATTGTCATTGGCCTGACGTGCCAGTTTCAGCCACAGATCATCCTGCAGATAGGCCGCCATTTGCGCCGACAGATAGCGATGCTTGGAAAACAGATGCGCCCCGCGCTTGCGGCGCAGTTCGAACTCCCAGGCTTTGGATTCGTCAAAGAAGACAACTGCCTCGACCCCCATCAGCCCGTTCTTGGTGCCGCCAAAACTGACCGCGTCCACGCCCGCCTTCCACGTCATCTCGGCCGGAGAGCAGTTCAGCGCAACCAGCGCATTGGTGAACCGCGCGCCGTCCAGATGCACTGGCAGGCCGTATTCCTTGGCCACACCGCTCAGCGCCTGCAATTCGGCCAGCGAATAGACCGACCCACGTTCCGTGACCTGCGTGATCGACACCGGCCCGCGTTGGGGGCCATGCACGCCGCGCGTTTCTTCGGCCAGGATAGAGCGGCGCAGGGCCTCGGGGTCCATTTTATCGCCGCCCGGCACCAGTGTCAGTTTTGCACCACTGTAGAACTCGGGCGCGTTGCACTCATCCTCGTGGATATGCGCGACCGGCGAGCAGAATACCGTATCCCAAGGGTTTGCGAGCGTCGCCAGTGCCAGCGAATTCGCTGCCGTTCCGGTGGCCACCAGATAAACCGCCGCGCCCGGAGCCTCGAAGATACCGCGAATGCGATCCCGCACCTCGTTCATCAGCGTATCGGCGCCATAGGCCATCTGATAACCTTCATTGGCCGCGTTCAATGCGGCCATGACCTGCGGGTGAACCGGCCCGGAATTGTCAGAGGCGAAATACATCAGCTGGGCTCCTCGATGATATAGTCTTCCCACTCTTCAAGCGGTGTTTCGAACTCGGACACCGTGCGCCCCTGAACCGACATTCCGGCGGCGTGCACGCTGTTCGGCGTACCAGATATCAACGGGTGCCAGTCGTAAAGAGGTTTACCTTCCCACAGCAGCCGATAGGCGCAGGTCTGCGGCAGCCAATAGGCGTGGTCGTCAATGTTGTCGGGCTTCATCACGATACATTCCGGCACGAACTGGTGGCGGATGTCGTATTGGGTGCAGCGACAGGTCTCATCGTCCAGCAGGCGGCAGGCGACGCAGGTCAGGGCGACCTCGCCTGTATCCTCGTCTTCCAGCTTGTTCAGGCAGCATTTGCCGCATCCGTCGCACAGCGCCTCCCACTCGCGCTGGTTCATCTTGGTCAGCGGTTTGCGTTCCCAGAAGCGGGGGCTCAGGCCGTTGCGATCAATCGGATCGGCGGTCATAGCGCAGCCAGAATGCTGCGGGCCTTGTCGCAATCGGCATCCATCTGGGTGATGAGACCGTCCAGCCCGTCAAAGGTCATCTCGGGGCGCAGATAGTCGATCAGGCCGACCGACAGGGTCGCGCCATAAAGATCCCCCGAGAAGTCGAACAGGAAGGTTTCGATATTGGGCACTTCGCCATGGAACATCGGTCGCGTCCCGACCGAGGCCGCGCCGTGATAGCTGCCCTGATGGGGGCCGTCCAACACATCGACCAGCACCGCATAGACGCCGAATTTCGGCGGGTGCAAGCCTTCGATGGACATGTTTGCAGTGGGGAAGCCCAGCTCGCGGCCACGCTGTTCGCCACCGATCACTTCGCCCTCGATCCGGTGCCAATGGCCCAGCATGGCGGCGGCATCGCGCGGGCGGCCTTCCGACAGGGCAGTGCGGATTGCTGTCGAGGACACCACGTTCTCGGACCGTTCCATCAGCGGGGCAATGGTGACGCCGAACCCCATCTCCTGCCCAAAGCGGACCATGTCATCCGCCGTCCCGCTGCGGCCTTTGCCGAAGCAGAAATCGGCCCCCACCACCACATGCGACAGGCCCAGCCCGTCGCAGATCACGTTGCGAGCGAATTCCTCGGGTGTCAGTCCGGCCAGGGCGGCGTTGAAGGGCAATTCGTACAGCTTTCGCACACCCAGCTTTTCCAAACGGTGCGCGCGGGCGTTGCCGCGCATCAGGCGAAAAGGGGGCGCGTCGGGTGCAAAGTACTCGCGCGGGTGGGGTTCAAACGTCATTACACCCAAAGGGGCATCCGGGGCGGCATTGCGCGCCAGTTCGATCACCGACTGATGGCCGATATGAACGCCGTCAAAATTCCCGATCGCCACACTGGCGCCGCGGTCCTGAGGCTCGATAAACTGGAAATCCCGGATAATGCGCATAGCGCCTGCCTATCGGGACTGCGGGGCGGGTTCAAGCGTCTGATTGCGTCGTCAGGGTCGGACCAGCCAGACCAAAAATCTCTGCTTCGCCGCATCCGTAGGTTTGGCCATTGGGGGCACAACTCATTCGGTGCATCCTAGCTGATTTGTATTGATGCGTTTTCGATCAGTTTGAGTAGCCTGATAGGCCGACCTCAAGTTTGTAGAGCAATACGTCAGGCGGTATCAAAATGATATTAAACTTAATGAACAAGTTACCACTGGAAGAGAGATGAAGAAGTTCTTGTTTATTGGAATATGTGCGTGCTTGCTAACAGAGGGACCTGTGTCTGCTGTTTCGCATTTTGGGTTCGTGTCAGGCGATGAGATTGCACACGGAGGTGGCTGCCATAGAGACTCTCCGCCCGGGAAATGTTGCCATGCAGGCAAAAAGCCTTTGCATTGTCACTAAAGTAAAGGGCATCAATGCGACGCCCTTTCCACCTCAACTCAAGTCAGTCGAACTTGCGCGACGGGGCCAGCACCATGGCCTCACCGATCAGCACTTTCTTACCGTCGACCGAGCAGTGGCAGTCCAGTTTGACCCGACGCTTTGAAAAGTCGATGTCGATCACCTTGACCTCGGCATAGACCATGTCGCCAGGGCGGACAGGGGCCAGGAACTTCAGCGACTGACCCATGTAAACCGTACCGTGACCAGGCAGTTGTTCCCCAATTACGGCCGAGATCAGGCCCGCAGTCAGCATCCCATGCGCGATGCGGCCCTCGAAGATCGTGTCGCGGGCATAATCGTCATCCAGATGCACCGGATTCCGGTCAGTCGAAACCTGCGCGAACATCTCGATGTCTTCATCCGTCACCACTTTGCGCAGGTGACGGGTCATGCCCATTTCGATGTCTTCGATACAGATCGTGCCGCGCGGAAGATTGTCCAACATGTCGCCCTCACTTAAATCCGTAGGGCAACAAAACAACCGAAGTCACCCCTGTTCGGCAACTTTATTACTTCGCAGTCGCAGAAAATCAAGTCTTTTCTGACTATCTTAAACGGCCGATTGTATAGGTGGGGTTGATATTTTCCCTTGCAATATAATCAGTTAGAGATTCGTGGTGCGGATGGTGCTCAGTTTTTGTTTCGGCCGCAGCCAATCCGCCCGAGATGAACAGAGAATCAATCCCCTCTCCCATGCCGCCCAGAATGTCGGTATGGGGGCCGTCACCGATCACCAGAATGTCGCCATCGGGGATGTCATGACCCATTTCCTGTAACCGGCGGCGGGCCAGATCGTAGATCGGCGGATGCGGCTTGCCGAAGTACAGGCTCTCTCCACCCATCTCGGTATAGAGCTTGGCCAGCGCGCCTGCGCACCATTCCCGGACCTCGCCCCGGTCAACCACGATATCGGGATTAGCGCAGAGCAGCTTCATGCCCTTTTGCTTGGCATAGAGGAAATCGGGACGGTTGACCGACGGGCCCGCCATCGGATCGAACGGGCCGCAGCAGACGATGCCTTCGGCCTCGTCCAGAGGGACGCGTTCGATGTGGATGGGGTGGTGCAGCAGTTTCAGCGGTTCAAAGAACCCGGCGTCCCGTTGCCATTCCCCCATGAAGTAGACCTTTTCGCCCACCGCACCCCGGAACATCGCCGAACGTGCGGAATCGCCGCTGGTGGCGATAGTGTCATAAGCTTCGGCGGGGACATTGAACTGTACCAGCTGTTCAGCCACGCCCGCGCGCGGTTTTGGAGAATTCGTGACCAGCACCACAACCCCGCCCTTTGCGCGGTAATCCTGCAGGGCAGCGACGGCCTCGGGGAAGGCGGTGATACCGTTGTGGACACAGCCCCAAAGGTCGACAAACAGCGCCTTGTAGCGGCCGGAGACTTCGGAGAGGGCGTGGATGATCTGGGTCATTGAAGGCCTCGGGGAGTTAATAGTGAAGTTGCCTCAGCTATCGCAAAGCTGGAGTGTTTTGACCATCCCGCAATGCTGATTGCCGCCTAAATACGGCGCCAGTCAGTTTTCTTCGGTGATTTTATCCACGTCAGGTGCTTGCTGGACGGTATCGGTGCCCAGAATGATCTGCGCGCCTATCCGGTTCTGGAACCGAACGACAACCAGATAACCCGGTCCAAGCTCCTCTCGCAGGACGTCAACCAGAGGTGTCTCGCGCAGGCTTTCCGGCAGAAGCCCCACGATTGAAGAGACTTTGTAGGCCGCTTCGATCGGAAGGTCGACGATCAGCCAGATATCGGCGTGTTTGCTTTTTGCGTTCACATCGACGCGTATGATCTCGACTGAGACCGGGTCGGCCCAGTCGCGGATGGTTTGGGCAAGCTGCGCCTCGGTCCGGGTTTCGAGATAACGGTTGTAGGTGGATTTACCCAGTTGTAGGACGACGAAAGCCAGAAAGGCCAATGTCACCGCGACACTGGCGGTGAAATTCAGTTTGCGGCGCCCCTTGCTGAACACCACCGAGCGGGCTGCATAGACGATATAGACGGCACACGCGGACAATATGATTGCACCCAGATTCGTGGCGAACAGCAATCCTGCCTCATAGGCCTCGGCCGGTTCGCCGAAATAGAGCAGCACACCTGAGGCTGATAGGGGAGGCACCAGCGACACGCCGATGGCCGCTCCGGGCAGAAGGCTGGCTTCGGACCGGTTGATCTGCACATATGCACCTGCCACGCCCGCGGCCAGTGCAACGATCAGATCTTCGGTGCCGGGATCGGTTCGGGCCAGAACCTGATCGGGGATCAGAATGCCGCGCGGAACGTCAGCGACATAAACAAGACACCAAGCGAGCAGAACGCACAGAACTGCCGAACCGCAAACAATCAGGGCGAGGTTGAACGCGCGACCCAGCCAGCCCATGACCATGGCTGAGGCCACGCCCAGAATAGGGGTCATCAATGGGGCCACCAGCATCGCGGCGATGACCACAGCTCCGGAATTGCGCAGCATTCCCATTGTGGCGATCACCACCGACAGCGTCAGCAGCATGGCAAAGCGTCTCCAATAGGCCGCTTTGTCATTGCCTTCAAACCGCAGGATGCTGCGTGTTGTGCTGAACTTGCGCGTACTCATACTTTGGATCTGATACCCCTTGTACCAATCAGAGTAACAACGGAAGCGGTTTGCGCAAATCCCGTACTGCAATGAAAAAAGGCGCCCACTTGGGGCGCCTTTTCTTTGATGTGTTCCGAAGATCAGACTTTGAGGTTCGGAATGATCTGCTTTTTGCGGCTCATGATGCCGGGCAGGACCACGGCATCGCCATCGACCGATGCGCCAAAGCTTTTTTCGGCTACGCCTTTGACCAGATCGTTCGGCACCAGCAGGGTGGCTTCTTCGTTCAGGATGTCGACCACGAACAGCAGAACCTGATCAACGCCATCTTCCTTGGCAACGTCTACCATCGAGTCAGCCAGGCTGGCCTTGCGGTCCAGCACGACGCCGGGTGCGGTGGTTTCCAGAACCGAGACGCGGAACTTGGTGCCGTCAACTTCGTATTCCTTGCTGTCCATGCGGATCAGTTCGGCGTCCGAGAAGGACGACACGTCCGATTTCGCCGCGAACATGTCGGCAGCATAGGCCGAAACGTCCAGACCCAGATCGGCGGCCAGTTTCTCGGCCACGTCGCGGTCATGCGCGGTGGTGGTGGGCGAGCGGAATTCCAGCGTGTCCGACAGGATGCAGGTCAGAGCCGCGCCTTTGATGGCTTCGGGCATCTTGGCGGCGTCGTCGCCCATCAGGTCGACCATGATGGTCGCGGTGCAGGCCAGCGGGCGCACGGTGATGTCGATCGGGCCTTTGGTTTCCAGTCCACCGACCAGCTTGTGGTGGTCGATGATGGCGCGGATGTCGGCGCTGTTGACGCTGGCGGGCAGCTCGGCCGGGTTGTTGGTGTCGACGATGACAACCGGCGCGTCGGCTTCGACGTCGTCGATGATGCGCGGCTTGGGCAGGTCCCAGCGCTGCAGCATGAACGCGGCTTCGGTGTTGGGTTCGCCCAGCAGAACGGGCTCGGCCTGTTCGCCTTTGACTTCGTTCAGGTACCATGACCACAGGATCGGAGAGCCGGTGGAATCGGTGTCGGGGGATTTATGGCCAAATACAAGAGTTGTCATGTCAGCGTCCTGAGGATGATAAATTTGCGCGCCTTATAGGGCGGTCCGCCGGGGTTGTCACCCGGCAGAGTTTACGCTGCGACGGTTGGTCTGGATTTCGCTGGCTTCAGGTCAAAAGGGCGCGCGGATCAGGGTGTATCCGGCCTGTTGCAACTGGTTCAGCAGGCCGTGTGTGTCGCTAAGATGCCCCGCGCCCACGGCGATCACGGCGGTCTGATCCTGAATGTTCAGAATATGCGGCATCCAGTTGTTGTTCCGCTCGATCAGCAGGTATTGTTCGAACGCACCCCATTCCTCGTCAAAAACTTCGGGTGCCATGCCGGAATACTTGCGCGCCATGACGCGACCCAGTTCAATGGAATGCGCGTGATTTTCGTCAAAGTAGGCATTTTTCATGGTGGCCATTTGGTCGTCGCTGTTTTGATACGCATTGGCCATCCGCGCCAGCGATTCCGCCTGTTCTTCGATGGTGTGGATTTCGAACATCGCCATCAGTTCCTCGATGCTCTCCAACGAGAATTGCGGGATGCCGTTTTCTTCGGCCAATTCGGTCAGGCGTGCGTCCAGCCCGCGACTGGCCTCCGGGTCGCCAATAAGACACGCAGGCATGGCCAGCGTCATGCCTAGAAACCAGGGGCGCATTTTTGCCCCCATCCAACTGGGTATGCCGCGCTCGTCCAATGCAGAAGACAGAGTCGCCCACGCGTCTTTGGGCAGCAGGTCAATCAGGGTGGGGCCGGACGTGATCATGATCGGGCTCGGGTCTAGGGCCAGTTCCTGTTCCCAAGCGTCCATTTCGTTCCGAGTCACTTCGAAATAAAACGCATCGGCCTGGCTGAGTGTCGGCGTCAGGCGTTCGACAATTGCGTCCATGCGCGGATCGTTCAGGTGTAGCGTGCCGATCAGATGCAGCACCGTGTCGCCCTTGGTCGCGATCCAGTGGTTGCCATCCGGGTAGGGGACACCTTCGAGGGCCTGTTCCAGTTCCGCCCACGCTGCGGGTGTCAGATCGGCCTTCAGATCACGCCCTTCGCACGCGGCCTGAACGGTGGCGGGCAACAGCAGGCAGATCAGGAACAGGAACAGGCGCATGTGTATCATCCCGGTGGTGTCATCGTTGCCGAACCTTGCCCCGGTGCTAGGTGGTATGCAAGGCAGATCAGAGGCTTGCATGTGGCCTCTGGCATTCTGTAGCAAATCGCCTAGCATGCGGTCATGGACCGCGAGCAGGATCTCTACCCCCCTATCAAGGCGCTATTGGAGCGTCAGGGCTATACCGTCAAAGGCGAGGTCGGCGCGGCCGATGTCGTCGCGTTGCGGGATGGGGGTGAGCCAGTGATCGTAGAGCTCAAACTGCGGTTTTCTCTGGCGCTGTTTCATCAGGCGATCACGCGGCTGAAAGTGACCGATCAGGTCTATATCGGCGTGTGCAAACCCAAAGGACGCACAGCCCGGCGGGCGCTGAAGGATAACCTTTCGCTGTGCCGTCGTCTGGGCCTGGGGCTGATCACCGTTCGGGCCGATGGCGCGGTCGAGGTGCAATGCGATCCCGGCCCCTATGCGCCGCGCAAGAACAAGACCAAAGCGGCGCGGTTGCTGCGAGAATTCGGCCGATTGGAAGGTGACCCCAATGCCGGTGGTGCCACCCGGCACGGCATCGTGACAGCCTACCGCCAAGACGCCTTGAAATGCGCGGCTCATCTTGCCGAATGTGGCGCCACCAAGGGGGCCGAGGTGGCGAAAGCGACCGGAGTACCCACGGCCACGCGCCTGATGCGGGAAAACCATTATGGTTGGTTTGAGAAGGTTGAAAAGGGCGTTTATGTGCTTACCTCTCAGGGGGCGGAAGGGTTGAAGCATTGGGCCTATAGCTGGGAACAGGCCGACTGATCCAAGCCGCAAAAAAATCCATCACAGCTTGTTGACTCGGGGTTTTGAACTCCCTAGCTATGCGTCGTTATCACTCTCTACCTTCGAGTGCTAACGCCTCGCCGTCCGGTGAGGGGAGGATAGATAAACTTTGAGCCCAAGGAGCTGCAAAGATGGCATTGAAACCGCTTCATGACCGCGTGCTGGTTCGCCGTACCGAAAGCGAAGAGAAAACCGCAGGCGGCCTGATCATTCCTGACAGCGCAAAAGAAAAGCCCAGCGAAGGCGAAGTCGTCGCGACCGGTGAAGGCGCACGCAAGGACAGCGGCGAACTGATCGCAATGGCTGTGAAAGCTGGCGACAAGATCCTGTTCGGCAAATGGTCGGGCACCGAGGTTCAGGTCAACGGCGAAGAGCTGCTGATGATGAAAGAAAGCGACATCATGGGGATCATCGAGTAAGCCCGCGCGCTTCTCTGATCTTCATTCCCAACTTATTTCTCAAGGAGAAACGACATGGCTGCAAAGGACGTCAAGTTCGACACCGATGCCCGTAACCGTATGCTGGCAGGTGTGAACATCCTGGCCGATGCTGTTAAAGTGACCCTGGGCCCCAAAGGCCGCAACGTGGTTCTGGACAAATCCTTCGGCGCACCGCGCATCACCAAAGATGGTGTTTCGGTTGCCAAGGAAATCGAACTGGAAGACAAGTTCGAAAACATGGGCGCGCAGATGGTGAAAGAAGTCGCCAGCCGCACCAACGACGAAGCCGGTGACGGCACCACCACCGCAACCGTTCTGGCCCAGGCCATCGTTCGCGAAGGTCTGAAGCAGGTTGCAGCTGGTCTGAACCCGATGGACCTGAAGCGCGGCATCGACCTGGCAACTGCCAAGGTTGTTGAAGGCATCAAGTCGGCTTCGCGCGAAGTCAAAGACTCGTCGGAAGTCGCTCAGGTCGGCACCATCTCGGCCAACGGCGAAGCCGAAATCGGCCAGCAGATCGCAGACGCGATGCAGAAGGTCGGCAACGAAGGCGTTATCACCGTCGAAGAAAACAAAGGTCTGGAAACCGAGACCGATGTTGTCGAAGGTATGCAGTTCGACCGTGGCTACCTGTCGCCTTACTTCGTCACCAACGCAGACAAGATGATCGCAGAGCTCGACGACTGCATGATCCTGTTGCACGAAAAGAAACTGTCCTCGCTGCAGCCGATGGTTCCGCTGCTCGAGCAGGTGATCCAGTCGCAAAAGCCGCTGCTGATCATTGCTGAGGATGTTGAAGGCGAAGCGCTGGCAACTCTGGTTGTCAACAAACTGCGCGGCGGCCTGAAAATTGCTGCTGTCAAAGCACCGGGCTTCGGCGACCGCCGCAAAGCCATGCTGCAGGACATCGCAATCCTGACCGGCGGTCAGGTCATCAGCGAAGATCTGGGCATGAAGCTCGAGTCCGTCACCATGGACATGCTGGGCACCGCCAAGAAGATCGAGATCACCAAAGACGAAACCACCATCGTCGACGGTGCTGGCGAGAAAGCCGAGATCGAAGCACGTGTTGCTCAGATCCGCACTCAGATCGAAGAAACCTCGTCGGATTACGACCGTGAGAAGCTGCAAGAGCGCGTTGCCAAACTGGCAGGCGGTGTTGCTGTTATCCGCGTCGGCGGCATGACCGAAGTTGAAGTGAAAGAGCGTAAAGACCGTGTGGACGATGCTCTGAACGCAACGCGCGCTGCCGTTCAGGAAGGCGTTGTTGTTGGCGGTGGTGTTGCTCTGGTTCAGGCCGGCAAAGCACTGGAAACTCTGGAAGGCGCAAACGCTGACCAGAACGCAGGCATCAACATCGTTCGCAAGGCAATCGAAGCGCCGCTGCGCCAGATCGCTGAGAACGCAGGTGTTGACGGTGCTGTTGTTGCGGGCAAAGTGCGCGAATCTTCGGACGCAGCATTCGGCTTCAACGCTCAGTCGGAAGAATATGGCGACATGTTCTCGTTCGGCGTGATCGACCCGGCCAAAGTTGTCCGTACCGCTCTGGAAGACGCGGCATCGGTTGCTGGCCTGCTGGTTACCACCGAAGCAATGGTTGCCGACAAGCCGCAGAAAGACGCACCTGCTGCAGGCGGCATGCCCGACATGGGTGGCATGGGCGGCATGATGTAAGCTGCTTTAGCCTTAGCACTTAGGAACGGGGTCGCCTTCGGGCGGCCCCGTTTTTTTTTGTTTCATCGCTCGTGCAGGTATGTGAGTGTCCAAGTCACCACGAAACCGCTAAGCGTTTGTTATGAGACTTTTCCTTCTCACTGCCCTGACCATGTGCGCCTTTGCGGCGAACTCGATCCTGAACCGTCTGGCCATTGATAGTGGTGCCAGCGATCCTGCGGGGTTCGCCGTTGTTCGGGTTCTGGCCGGGGCTGTGGTGCTGGCCGCTCTGGTTTTGCTCCGAGCGGGACATCTGCCGCTGCGCAACCGGCGCAGGATCGCGGGGGCAGGGGCATTGTCGCTTTATATGATCGGGTTCTCGCTGGCTTATCTGACGCTGGATGCTGGGCTAGGGGCATTGATCCTGTTCGGTGTGGTGCAGATCACTATGTTTGCCGTGACATCTGTGACAGGAAACACCCCGACTTCCCGCCAGATTGCCGGTGCCACGATTGCGCTGGCAGGCTTGGCCTATGTGCTCTGGCCGTCCGGTGTCGTGCAGGTTGACCCAAAGGGTGCAGTGCTGATGGCGGCTGCGGGGGTCGGCTGGGCGATCTATTCTCTGGTCGGGCGATCTGAACCGGATGCCTTGGCAGGGACAGCGGCCAATTTCATCGTTGCCCTGCCGGTGACCGGGTTGGCCCTTTTGGCTAACGGAGCAGAATGGCAGATGACCGGTTCGGGCTACTTGCTGGCCGTGATCTCGGGCGGCGTCACATCGGGGATGGGGTACGCGCTTTGGTATCGCGTTCTGCCGCAACTGGCCCCGACCACGGCAGCGGTGGTGCAGCTGAGCGTTCCAATAATCGCCATTCTCGGTGGCATTCTCCTGCTGGGTGAGATCGCCAGCCTGCGCCTGATCCTTGGGGCATTGCTGGTTCTGGGCGGCATTGCGTTGGCCGTCCTGCGCCTAACGCCGCGCTAGGGGTTTCATCACCAACGCTTAGGGCTTATCTGGCGGCTATGAGATACCTGCTTGCCCTGTTTCTGTTCCTTGTTCCGGCCGTGGCCCAGGCAAAATGCGTGGTGCTGCTGCACGGGCTTGCGCGGACCGAGGCGTCGTTCACCGTCATGGAGCAGCTTTTTCAGGCGCACGGATATAACGTGGTGCGTCCCGGCTATCCCTCGACGGACCTGCCGATTCCGGAGTTGGCCAACCAGACCTTGCCGGATGCCTTGGAGGCCTGTGGAGACGACACGGCAAATGTCGTGGCGCACTCGATGGGTGGGATTCTGCTGCGCTATTGGCTGCAGGACCACAATCCTGAAAACCTAGGCCGTGTGGTCATGCTCGGCCCGCCCAATCAGGGCAGCCAGCTGGTGGATGAACTGGGCGCCTGGGAGGTGTTCGGCATGTTGCACGGCCCCGCCGGCCTTGCGCTGGGCACCGGCCCCGAAGGCATCCCGCGCCAGCTGCCGCCGGTGGAATTCGAACTGGGCGTGATCGCGGGTGAAAACTCGCTGAACCCGGTGTTTTCGTCCATGATCGACGGTCGGGACGACGGCAAGGTCTCAGTCGAGACGACCAAGGTCGAAGGGATGAAGGATCACATTGTCCTGCCGGTGACCCACACCTTCATGATGAACAATCCGCGTGTCATGGCGCAGGCGCTGCATTTCATCGAGTACGGTCAGTTTGATCCTCAGATCACCTGGCTGGACGGGGTGTTGGATATCATCGACGAAATCTGCATCGGGCGGGATTGCTCGGAACCTGCTTCGGAGCCCTCGCAATGACTGCTTTGAACCTGACCCTGACCGGCGCAGAGGTGCTGTTGCCGGAGCAGGGCCTTGTGCCTTCCGAGTTGGCCATAGGGGATGGGGTCATTCAGCCGGACCGTGCCGGGCGGGAAATCGACCTGTCGGGCTATCTGGTGTTGCCAGGGATCATCGATCTGCACGGGGATGGGTTCGAACGGCATATCGCGCCGCGTCGAGGGGCGATGAAACAAATGGACGAGGGGATCCTCTCGGTCGAGGCCGAGCTGGCGGCCAATGGTATCACCACCGCTGTTCTGGCCCAGTTCCACAGCTGGGAGGGCGGCGTGCGCGGCCCGGAATTCGCAGGGCAGGTATTTGACGCCATTGCTGCGGTCAAAGATCGTGTGGTCACCGACCTGATGCCGCAACTGCGGTTTGAAACGCATATGCTCGACGACTACGCAGGCCTGCCTGAACGTATTGCCGAATGGCAGGTGCCCTATGTGGTGTTCAATGACCATCTGCCGCATGACCGACTGGCTGAGCGACGCAAACCGCCGCGCCTGACCGGGCAGGCGCTCAAGGCCGGCCGCAATCCTGAGAAACACTTCGAACTGTTGCTGTCCATGCACGACCGACGGACCGAGGTGCCTGCGGCACTGGACGCGCTGTGTGCGGATCTCGCCAAACAGGGCGTGCGCATGGGCAGCCATGACGATGCCACTGCGCAAACTCGCGCTGGCTGGCGTGCGCGGGGGGCACAGATCGCCGAGTTCCCCGAAACGCTCGAAGCGGCCGAGGCCGCGCGTGCTTCGGGCGACTACATCATTCTGGGCTCGCCAAATGTGGTGCGCGGGGGATCACATAAGGGCAATGTCAGCGCGCTGGACCTGATCTCGATGGGGTATTGTGATGCGCTGGCCTCGGACTATCACTATCCCAGTCCCAGACGTGCGGCGCTGATGCTGGCCAAGTCCGGATTGGTGGATATGGCTGGGGCCTGGGCGTTGGTGTCGTCAGGCCCCGCACGAGTGCTTGGATTGGATGATCGGGGGACTTTGGCCGTCGGAAAACGCGCTGACCTGACAATACTGGATAAGCAGACCCACCGCGTAGCCGCAACTCTGGCCAATGGCTGCGTCAGCTATATGGCCGGAGACATCGCGGCCCGTTTCATCGGCTGATCCGCGCTTCATCTGGCCAAAAATATCCCCGCCGGAGGCATCGCGCGTCAGCGCGTTACCCTAGCGCGAGATGCGGTTGAAATGCCCCATCTTGCGGCCGGCCTTGACCTCGGCCTTGCCATAAAGGTGCAGGGCCACATCGCGTTCCTGTGCCAGTTCCGGTACACGGTCCATGTCGTCGCCGATCAGGTTCTCCATGACCACATCCGAATGCCGTTGCCCGTCGCCCAGCGGCCACCCGGCTACGGCGCGGATATGCTGTTCGAACTGATCTACGGCGCAGCCGTTCTGCGTCCAGTGGCCCGAGTTATGCACCCGCGGCGCAATCTCGTTCACGATCAGACCGGCGGGGGTCACGAACAGCTCAACGCCCATGACACCGACATAGTCCAGCGCGTTGAGGATATTGGCGGCCAGCAGCACGGCATCCGTGCGCTGCGCCGGACGCAGGCGGGCCGGGACCGTCGTGGTGTGCAGGATGCCATCACGGTGCACGTTCTCGCCGGGGTCGAAACAGGCAACCTGTCCATCCAGCCCGCGCGCGGCGATGATCGAAACTTCGTGCGTGAACTCCACGAATCCTTCAAGGATTGACGGCGCACCTGCCATATCGGCCAGAGCGGTCTCGGCGTCTTCGGGCGCACGCAACCGTGCTTGCCCCTTACCGTCATAGCCAAACCGGCGGGTTTTCAGGATGGCGGGCGTGCCGATCTGTTCGATCGCTGCGTTCAGGCTGTCCAGATCGGTGATATCGGCAAACGGTGCGGTTTGCAGACCCAACCCCTGTAGAAAATTCTTCTCTGTCAGACGGTCCTGGCTGACCCGCAGCGCCTCGCGTCCCGGGCGGATCGGGCGATGGGATTCCAACAGGTCCAGCGCCTCGGTCGGGATGTTCTCGAACTCATAGGTGATGACATCGACCGACTCGGCAAAGGCGCGCAAGGCGTCCGCATCATTGTAGGCTGCGGTGGTCACCCGGTCGGCGACCTGCCCCGCGGGCGGGTTTGCACCGGGTTCGAAGATGTGGCTCACAAACCCCAGGCGGGCTGCCGCCACGGACAACATCCGGCCCAGCTGACCGCCGCCCAGGATACCGATCTTCGCACCGGGTTTAAGTGTGTCGGTCATTCTTTCGTCTCCAACCGTGATCCAATCGCCGCCAGAGTCGCGCGCAACACATCATGGGCGCGACCGGACTGCAATCCATCTGTCATTTGCAGGCTGAGCGTTCCCTCAGTTGCCAAGGCGTCGCGCTCTGTGGCCAGCCGCCCCGACGTACCCGTTTCCATCGTGGACAGGAACCCTGACAATAGCTGAGTTGTATAGAATTCGGCGGCATCCGCGTCGCCGGTTTGCTCGGTCAGCCACGCCGCACCGGTCGCCATCAGATCAAGCATACCGGGGACCATCGCGCAAATTGCGAAATGCGCATTCAGCGCTGCCTCGTCCGAAACTGCTACGACCGGGTTTTCCGGCTGGAACAAATCGGCCAGCAGAGTTTCATTTCCAAAGGCTGCCAAGGGGCATCCGCCCTGTTGCAGGAAACCCAGAGGGATCGTCTGCACGAAATCCGAGGCCGGGGCGCAAAGCTGCGCCAGTTGCTGCGCCGATACCGCAGCCATGACCGAAACGATTTTCTGGTCAGTGCGAAACGTCAGGGTTTCCAGGATGCCAGGCGCAATCTGCGGACGCAGGCACAGGAACACGATGTCCGAGGTGTCGATAACAGATTGGGCATCGGTGACCGCCACACCCAGTTCGGCCTTAAGGGCCGCCGAAACGTTGGTGTTGCGTTCGGTGACGGCTATGGAATGCCCTTTCGAAGCCAGAAACCGAACCATCGGAGCCGCAATGTGTCCGGTTCCGATAAATCCGATCCGACTCATCCCTGTGGCTCCTCAGGGATCGAGGCCGACAACGCCTCACGCCACGCGTCCAGCCGCTGTGCCAGCGCATCATCCTGCAAGGCCAGAATACCGGCGGCCATCAGGCCCGCATTTGCACCGCCGGCCGATCCGATCGCCATGGTTGCCACCGGGAAACCCTTGGGCATCTGGACGATGGAATACAGTGAATCGACACCCGAAAGCGCCCGCGTTTGCACCGGTACGCCAATCACCGGCACACGGGTTTTGGAGGCCATCATGCCCGGCAGATGCGCGGCACCTCCGGCCCCGGCGATGATCACTTGCAGGCCGCGTGAGACGGCGGTCTTGCCGTAATTCCACAACCGGTCGGGGGTGCGGTGCGCCGAGACGATGCGCTTTTCATACGCAATGCCCAGCTCATCCAGAATGTCTGCGGCTTCTTTCATCGTGGGCCAGTCCGACTGGCTGCCCATGATGATCCCCACTTTCACTTCGCTCATCTGCTTGCGCCCCTGCCTTCTGAAAGAGCGCGCACTATAGCCAAATCGGTCCCAGAGGCAATGTGGTATGCGGCGCTGACGGTCATTTGGCGGCTTGATGAAAATATATTCGAATTCGTGTATGGTTGTTGCAGGGCATTGGCCCTGAGGAGGTACCCATGACAGTTACAGTTTTGAAAGATCGGGACGGTAAGACCGTGCCGCAAGACAGTATTGAAGAATTCAGAACGCAAATTCGCGGGACTCTGATTTTGCCCGGTGATGCGGAATATGACAGTGCGCGTAGTATATGGAATGCACTGATCGACAAGTATCCCGGCGCAATATTGCGGTGCCAAGGGACTGCGGATGTCGCGGCGGCTGCAAGGTTTGCGTTTGAAAACAATATTTTGGTTTCAATCCGAGGGGGTGGCCATAATGTTGGTGGACGTGCGATCTGCGACGATGGGCTTGTCATAGACCTGTCGAACATGCGTGCGGTGCATGTTGACGCGAACGCCCAGACCGTGCGCGCTCAGGGTGGAGCTTTGTTGGGTGACGTGGATCGTGAAACGCATCAACATGGCCTCGCCGTGCCGTTGGGCGTTGTATCGCAAACCGGAATAGGTGGGCTGACGACCGGAGGGGGATTCGGTTGGCTGGCGCGCAAGTACGGGCCGGCCTGCGATAATGTCATAGAAGCCGAAGTCGTGACTGCGGAAGGGTCGATCAGAACCGCCAGCGCAAACAGCAATCCCGATCTCTATTGGGGGATCCGTGGCGGCAGTGGCAACTTCGGAGTGGTGACGTCCTTTCTTTTCAAGGCATACCCTCTTGCTACCGTTTTGGGAGGCATGATTGCGTATCCGCGCGAGGCGGCCGCCGAAATTCTTCGCGGCTACCGGGATATTATGTCCCGGGCACCAGATGAGCTTACGGTATACGCCGCGCTGCTTTGGGGGCCGGACGGGACACCGCTGATTGCTCTTGTGCCGTGTTGGATCGGTGATGACAAAGAAGCTGGGCACCAGGTCATTAAGCCACTGACGGAAATCGGTGAACCATTGGTTGTCGACGTCCAGGAAATGCCTTTCCCGGCCAAGCAATCCATGTTGGATGCAGCCTACGGACCAGGAAGTCGAAATTATTGGAAGTCAACATATCTCGATGCGCTACCAGATGAGGCAATCGACACGATTGTCGCGCATTCTGAAGGTATGACCATTCCCGGTTCAGGTATTCTGATCGAGCATTGCGCCGGGGCGGCGAAAACCAGCGCGAATGGTGACAACGCTTTTGCGCAACGCGGTCATGACTATCTTATCGCGATTTTGCCGCTTTGGACGGATCCGGCCGACGATGCGGACCAGATTGCTTGGGCGCGCAAGATGCACGATGCGCTGGCGCCGCATTCGACGGGTGGAACCTATCTGAACTATCTCGGCGCCGACGAAGACAGCGCGATTGAAACGGCTTTCGGAGAGAACCTGAGCCAGCTGAAAGAGGTCAAACGGAAATACGATCCGACAAACTTCTTTTGCACGAACGCAAACATCTCGCCGTGACTGCGGTTGCACCTTCGGGAATAACTTTTCACCTGGCCTCTAACTGAAACGGCAAGCAGAGTGTTTGGCTTCTGGCATCGATCGCAGCACTGTTAAGCAATGATGTCAGGGGTCAAACGGTCCTCGATCAGACGAATGATATCCTTCAGCCGCAGTTTTTGCTTTTTCAGCCGTTTGATCGTCAGCTGATCGGCGGTGCTGGTGGCTTGCAGCGCCTCGATCGCCTCGTCCAGATCACGGTGCTGGCGGCGGAAAACCTCCAGTTCAACCCGCAAAACCTCGTCTGTTTTCATCGAAAGATCGGTGGGCGCGTTCATGTGCGACTCAGTGCCTTTTGTGGTGCTTAACACACAAGATAGTGTGTCAGGCTTTATCCGGCCAGACCTTGTGGACATCCCCGCATATTCCCATATTCTATTCTACGCGGTTGCCGGAACGGGGCCGCACCACACGTCGCTTTGACAATAAAGGACGAAAATACGTGTCGAAACTTACTCTTGGCTCATACCCGCATCTTTTGGGGTTCGAGCAGCTGGAACGCCTTCTGGAACGGTCTGCAAAGGCTGGCAACGAAGGATACCCGCCCTACAACATCGAGCAGACCTCGGACTTTTCGTATCGCATTACACTGGCCGTTGCCGGTTTCGCGGAAGAGGATCTGTCGATCACCATCGAGGATCGCCAACTGGTGATCAGGGGCCGTCAACGCGACGACAGCGAGGGGCGTATTTTCCTACACCGTGGTATCGCGGCGCGTCAGTTCCAGCGCATGTTCGTGCTGGCCGACGGTGTCGAAGTGGGCGAGGCGATCATGGAAAACGGTCTGCTGCATGTGGATCTGACCCGAGCCGTGCCCGAAACCGTGGTGCAAACGATCAACATAAGAAAGGGGTAAGAGCAATGAATACACCGATTGAGCTGAACGCCGAGGGCGACCGGATCGTCTATGTGAAAGCTGTCGACGTCGCTGATCTGCCTCGGGAAGTACGCGAGCAGGCGGGCGATCTGGATCAGCTTTACGCCGTTCACGATTCCGACGGTCAGCAATTGGCGCTGGTCGCCGACCGCAAGCTGGCCTTTGTTCTGGCGCGAGAGCATGACTTCTCGCCGGTGGCTGTCCACTGAGCCGCACGATTTCCCCGTGACATCTGCCGCCCCGCGGGCGAGATATGCGGACCTGTAACGGTTCGCATATCGAAAGGGCGCAATACATGAGCTGGTTTGACTTTGACTGGGTAGACGCCTTCAGCGACCGTGCGTTTGGCGGCAATGGCTGTGCCGTGGTTCATGGCGGCGCTGTGCTGACGCAAGAGGTCTGCATGGCTTATGTGCGCGAGACCTCTCTGGTCGAATGCACTTTTACCGGACCATCCGACGTGGCCGATATCCGTGTGCGCTATTTTCTGGCCAGCCGCGAGATCCCCTTTGCCGGGCACCCCACCATCGCCACCGTGGCCGCTATGCGGTCGCGTGGCCTGTTTCAGGGCGATACTCTGACGCTTGAAACGGGCGCCGGGATTGTCTCGATCCGTCTGAACGGCGATGAGATCGAGATGACGCAGGTCGCGCCGCAATTCGGCAATTCGGTCCCGGCCGAGCTTGTCGCCGAAGCCATCAGCCTGCCGCAGGACTCCATCATTTCCCCACCGCAATTCGTGTCCACCGGGCTGCCGTTCTGCATCACTGTTCTGCGTGATCATGAGGCCTTGCGCACCGCAAAGCTGGACGCGGGTGCGCTGGGCAAAATCACGGAAATGGCGGGGTTTTCCGGTTCAGACATGGCCGAACCTTTCCTCGTCACACTCAAGGGCGCAACCCAGGCGGGCGACACGTTCTCACGCCTGTTGATGGCGCCGCCCAGCCCGCCCGAAGACCCGTTCACCGGATCGGCCACTGGCGCGATGGCGGCCTATCTGTGGAAATATGGGCTGATGCCAAAAGACACGTTCATCGCCGAGCAGGGGCACGATATGGGGCGTCCAGGTCAGGCGACCGTCAGCCGCGTTGGGCCTGCGGAAGCAATGACCGGCATCAAGGTTGCCGGACGCGGCCATGTTCTGATGCGCGGTCAGGTCGATCTGCCCGAGATCGTGCAATGACCCGACCCGCAATTGCGATCCTGCCTTATGGGCATCGGTTGGGGCCGAAGCTGGCCTCGCTCCCGTTGTCCAACCTGATCTGGCCCGAGGGTTGCCCAGATCGGCTGATCGGCAAAACGGTTGGTGATCTGGAGCCCACCGATCACCTGATCATGTATCCGAACTCGACCGTGCATTTGCGCCTGCGTAGGGGTACCCGCGCGCGGATATCGCTGATGATGGGCGAACCTTCGGCCATTCACGGCAAGCACGACCGGATGCTGCGCTATACGTGGCGGCGGTTCTTCCGGGTGCTGACGTTCCATGAGGTACTTCTGCACGGCATCCCAAACGCGGTGTTCCTGCCATATGGCGTCACCATGGTGCCCGACTGGCGGGACATAGATGTAGCGAAAACCAAATCCTGCTCGCTGATCGCCTCGGCCAAGCGTGACCTTGAAGGGCACCAATTGCGCCATTCAGTGATCGACTGGGTACGGGAAAGCGGCGCTGACGTGGATATCATGGGGCGCGGTTATACGCCCTTTGAGCGCAAGTCCGACGGGTTGGCCCCGTACCGTTATTCCGTGGTGATCGAGAATGTGCGGGAACGAAACTATTTCTCGGAAAAACTGACGGATGCGATCCTGTGCTCGACGGTGCCGATCTATTGGGGCTGTCCGAATATCGGCGACTTCTTCGACACATCGGGCATGATCCTATGCGAGTCCGAGGATGATATTCATCGCGCCATTCAAGTCGCGTCGGGCGAGGATTACGACAGGCGCTTGCCGTCGTTGAAGGCCATCCAACACACGGCGGATGATTATGGTGATTTTCATGCCCGTGCCGTACGGACCTTGCGTGCGCAATTGACCAGCGGGCCGCGCTAACTGGACGGCCGCGCCGGGGCTAGCCAACCTACGGGTCGGATCGGACGGTCGGCCGGGTCAATGCCATGACGCTCACACAGCATGCTTAAATAGGAACCGGGTACGGGCAAGCCGCCGGTATTCTGAGCCATAAACCGTTTTTGATGCCCGTAAATATGGACCGAATGAACAGAGTCACGCTCGATTTCTGAGGTTGCAACGCGCGGATCATGCAGTTTCCACAGGTCATGCTTGGACAGCGGATAGAATGTATCGGCCGGCATGGCGTGGTGATCTTCGTCGGTCTTGAGCAGAAAATGCCCAAAGGCTTTGGGACCGGAACTGCCCCAGGGCAGGGCCTCAATCCCCCAAGTTACACCGTTTTTGACACGCTGTCGGTTGCGCCGGTGCAAAGGGCGACCGCGCCAGGGCTGCGTTGGATTGGCCGACGTCAGAAACTCTAGCATCAGTGCGAGGGTTTCCGAGTCCGACGGCAACCTCAAGACGCCTGTGGGAAAGGTTCCGGTGTGCTCGGTTGCGAAAACGAACGGTGTGGTGAAATCGAACGCCCGGATACAATAAGCATCCAGATCAACCCAGATAAAGTCGGTTTTCTGTGACAGGTGCAGGCGGAAGAGGTCAGAAAACACCGCGACCCTCAGCCGGTCATCCGAGGGCATTTCGAACGGTGCGGGCCAGAGGATGTCTTCGGCCGGGCGTTGCTCGGCCCTTTCGGGGATCCCGTCGACCTTATGCGCGGTATACAGGACGAACCTGTGGCCCCGATCCAGATAGGATTGGATGCACAACGCCTCGAGCCAGCTGAGGTCTGAACCGAACCAGAAACTGGCGATGGTAGGCAGGGTAGGGGGCATGAGGTCCGTGCGCTTGCGTCGGGTCACTGCACCAATTGCGCCAAGTCTTGTCAATCGCGGGTAACAAAAAAAAGGCCCCCGGAAACCGGAGGCCGTTTTGCAATTCTCAGGGGCGCTTAGGACGCGGCGATCAGACCCATGCTTTCCAGTTTCAGCAGAACCTGGTGGGCACAGTTGTCGACGTCCACATTTTCGGTCTCGACGCTCAGTTCAGGGTTTTGAGGCACGTCATAGGGATCCGAGATGCCGGTGAATTCCTTGATCTTGCCTTCACGCGCCAGCTTGTACAGGCCCTTGCGGTCGCGGCGTTCGCATTCCTCGATCGAGGTCGCAACGTGCACTTCGCAGAAGGCGCCAAACTGTTCGACGTCTTCCCGAACGGCGCGGCGGGTGGTGGCGTACGGTGCAATCGGAGCACAGATGGCGATACCACCATTCTTGGTGATCTCGCTGGCCACGTAGCCGATGCGGCGGATGTTCAGGTCGCGGTGCTCTTTCGAGAAGCCCAGTTCCGAGGACAGGTTCTTACGAACAATGTCACCATCCAACAGCGTTACCGGACGACCGCCCATCTCCATTAGCTTAACCATAAGCGCGTTGGCGATGGTGGATTTGCCCGAGCCCGAAAAGCCGGTGAAGAACACGGTAAAGCCCTGCTCTGAACGGGGCGGCGAGGTGCGGCGCAGCTCTGCAACCACCTCAGGGAAGGAGAACCATTCGGGGATTTCCAGACCTTCACGCAGACGGCGGCGCAGTTCGGTGCCCGAGATGTTCAGAATCGTGACGTTTTCCTTGTCTTCGATCTCGTCATTCGGCTCGTATTGGGCGCGTTCCTGCACATAGACCATGTGCTTGAAGTCGACCATCTCGACGCCGATCTCGTCCTGGAACTGGCGGAACAGGTCCTGCGCGTCATAGGGGCCGTAGAAGTCTTCGCCCTGGCTGTTTTTGCCGGGGCCGGCGTGGTCACGGCCAACGATGAAGTGGGTGCAACCATGATTGGCGCGGATCAGCCCGTGCCAGACTGCTTCGCGCGGGCCAGCCATACGCATCGCCAGGTTCAGCAGCGACATCGAGGTGGTCGAGGCCGGATATTTGTCCAGAACCGCCTCATAGCAGCGCACGCGGGTGAAGTGATCGACGTCGCCCGGCTTGGTCATGCCCACGACCGGGTGGATCAGCAGGTTGGCCTGCGCTTCTTTCGCGGCGCGGAAGGTCAGTTCCTGGTGCGCGCGGTGCAGCGGGTTGCGGGTTTGGAACGCAACGATGCGGCGCCAGCCCAGCTTGCGGAAATAAGCGCGCAGTTCATTTGGCGTGTCGCGGCGGCCGCGGAAGTCATAGTGGACGGGCTGCTGGATACCGGTGACGGGGCCACCCAGATAGACCTTGCCTGCCACGTTGTGCAGGTAGTTTACGGCGGGGTGGGCGTCGTCATCGGCGCCAAAGACCTTTTCGGCCTCGCGTGCCTTGTTCGGGGTCCAGCGGTCGGTCACGGTCATGGTGCCGAGGATGACACCTTCCTGATCACGCAGGGCGATGTCCTGGCCCAATTCGATGGTTTCGGCAAAATCCTCGCTGACGTCCAGCGTGATTGGCATCGGCCACAGCGTGCCATCGGAAAGGCGCATGTTTTCGACGACGTTGTCGTAGTCGGCTTCGGACAGGAAACCTTTGAGCGGGTTGAACCCGCCATTCATCAGAAGTTCCAGATCGCAGATCTGACGCGGGCTCAGGTCCCAGCTGGTCAGGTCGGCGGCTTCCATTTTCAGCTTTTGGGCCGATTCATAAGATACATAAAGCTCGGGGATCGGAGCCAGATTGCTTAACATCGTCATTGGGATACTCTCGTCGGAGTGCGGTTTTACCGGTGGTTCAGGGGTGATTGTGGGGCATGTGCCCCGACTGCTGGTTGAAGTCCATATACATTCATAGAATTAAGGACGGTATGCGCGGATTTTGTCCGGATTGGAAGAATTTTTCGAATGCCGCGCGTTTTTTGTGACCGGGTTCCCACTGATGAGTGGTTGTCCTGCGGATTTAGCACACCTGTTCCGGTCCCGTGCTTGCCAACATCAGCTCCGAAGCGCTTGCCACGGGCAGAGCGAGAATCGGGTTGGACACGCCGCGCAACTCAAAAGATCTCATGCCGGCTTGGTCGCCTTTGTAGCTGGCCGCCTGCAGCAATTCGGCAGACACCAAAAGCTCGACCCCAAGCGCCTTGGTTTCGCTTTCAAGCCGGCTGGCCACGTTTACTGCATCGCCGATGATCGTACGGGCCGCATTTCCGGCGGCGCCGATTTCTCCCAGCACCAGATCACCCAAATGCAGACCCATCCCGATGCGTATGCGGGGGCTGTCTTCGGCCTCAAGCCGCTGGTTGAACTGGGCGAGGGCGCGGCTGACATCGGTCGCAGCCTTCAACCCCGCCCGGGCCGAGCTTTCGGCGTCGGGTGTTTCGAACACGGCCAGCAGGCCATCGCCCATATATTTATCGACCACGCCGCCATCTGCGGTGATCGCCGGAACAATGGCATCAAAGAACCGGTTTAGCAGGAACACGATGTCATAGGGCAACTGGCCCGTGGTGCGCGACGTGAACCCGCGCATGTCCAGAAACAGAACGGCCAGTTTGCGCTCTTGCCCCTGGCTTGCATGGGCACGGTGCCGCCCTCCTTCCGGGCGGAACATGCGATACGCTGTAAGAGGTTCAGTTGGGCGGATCTGACAGGCAAGTCGCGCGCCCTTCGGGGCGCCAACGGCGTTGAGACTGCGGGCCTCAACCTCTTCGGGGGCGGGGAGTGAGTCAGCGCCGTCTTCGACGATCACCCGGCAGGTGGTGCAGCGCCCCTTGCCGCCACACAGGGCCGTGTGCGGAATGCCATTGGCCTGTGAAATCTCAAGCAGGGTCATACCCTTTTCGGCCACGACCTCGGGGCCTTCGACATATTTCACCCGCACGGAATGCCTGCGACGCCAGAGCTTGCGGATCGCAAACACGGCCAGCGCCGCCGCCAACGCAATCCAGAAGGCGATAAGTGCATTATCCTTGACGCTGAACATGGCCTCGAATGCCTCGGGCGAGGGCCAGTTGTAATGTTCGATATACTGTTCGCGCAGGAACGGGTCGGCGAAATCCGCCCAGATGCGTCGTCCTTCGGTCAGCAGCCCGGCGAGCGCGAACGAGGGGATAAACACCGCCACACCGATCAGGTAGGGCACAGTTTTCGACCACCAGCGGGTCAGACGCAGCCACATATGCAGCCCGATGCAGCCATGAACCCACACCACCAACAATAGCAGGCTTTGCATCCAGATCACGGTGCCGGGCCACATCAAGACGATGATATAGCCCATCTCGTCATTTACGTCATAAATTTCATGCGCATAGCGCGTGTGCACGATATGAGAGATCAGCTGCAGCGGGATCAACAAGCCAAGCACAACCTGCAACCCCGTCGACAGCGGCATCCGCAACGTTCTGCGCTGGCTGATCGAAAACAGCGCCAGCCCCGCATGTAGCAACAGCGCAGCATACAAAATCACGCTCATGACATCGTGGCGGGTGACCGCTTTGCGACCATCCTGCATTCCGTGCAGATAATCGGTGTGAAACAGCCCCAGCCCGATATTGATGAAATGAAAGAAGGCAAAGGTAAACAGGATCAGGCCGCTGCCGATCCTCAGCCGGGTTGTCCACCCGCCTCGCCATAGAACGCTGTTCAATCAAGTCACCTGTATTCGTTTTGCGTGCACCCGAGTCTGATACGGGCGGGCGAGTGGGTCAAGAATAAGACGGGACCCATTCTGTTGCCGCGGCGTTCGTGCGGATCAGGGCAGGGGAGGGGTCAAACAGCACGACATGGCTGAGCTCGGGACGCGAGCGTGAGCTGTACAGCACCCCGTCGGCCCCCTCGGCACGGGCTTCGTCTGAAAATCGCCATGTGGGTGAGCGTCCCTGAACGTCGCGGATGCCCTGCCAGACAATCGAAACGTCGGGTCGTCCGCGCAGGTCCACCAGTCGAGAGCCCATGATGCGCGCGCGCTGCAAGACCCGTGGAGGGTCACCGTCCGACACATACCGCCGGATCGCGACCCCGGCGCCCTCTGCAGTGAGAGAGGCATACAGCGCCCTCTGACCCGCGTAATGAAAACGCCCCTCGGGCGCCTGTGCGGGGGCCAGAGGGGCGTCGATCTGTGACAGAAATAGAATTCTCCAGACGGGGCCGGAGAACTCCAGCATCGGGTTAGTCCTGCTCCGCCAAGAAGCGTTCTGCGTCCAGCGCGGCCATACAGCCCATGCCAGCGCTGGTGACAGCCTGACGATAAATGTGGTCGGTCAGGTCGCCGGCGGCGAAGACACCGGGGACCGAGGTCTCGGTCGAGCCCGGCTTGGTCACGACATAGCCGCCCATGTGGGTTTCCAACGTATCCTTGACTAGTTCGTTGGCCGGAGCGTGGCCGATGGCAACAAAGACGCCCTTACAGGGGATCTCAGTGATCTCGCCGGTTTTGACATTCTTGACGCGCACGCCCTCGACGCCCAGCGGGGCATCGGTGCCGACCACCTCTTCCAGCTCGTGGTACCACAGCGGTTCGATTTTTTCGTGCTTCAGCAGCCGATCCTGCAGGATCTTCTCGGCGCGCAGCTCGTCGCGGCGGTGGACCAGGGTCACCTTGCTGGCGAAGTTGGTCAGGAACAGTGCCTCTTCCACGGCGGTGTTGCCGCCGCCGATCACCACGATCTCCTGCCCGCGATAGAAGAAGCCGTCACAGGTTGCACAAGCCGAAACGCCAAAGCCCTTGAATTTCTCTTCCGACGGCAGACCCAGCCATTTGGCACGCGCACCGGTGGCCAGAATGACAGCATCCGCGGTGTAGGTGGTGCCGCTGTCGCCCTTGGCGGTGAAGGGGCGTTTCGAAACATCCAGATCGCTGATGATGTCACCGATCACCTCACAGCCCATAGCCTGAGCGTGTTCCTGCATCTTGACCATCAGATCAGGGCCCTGAACTTCGGTAAAGCCGGGATAGTTCTCGACATCCGTGGTGGTCGTCAGCTGACCGCCGGGTTCGATGCCCTGAACCAGGATCGGCTCAAGCATCGCGCGGCTTGCATAGACGCCTGCAGTATAACCGGCCGGTCCCGACCCGATGATCAGAACCTTTGTGTGACGTGTTTCGGCCATGGTACCCCCAACTCGATCTGCCTGATTTGGGCGCGCAGCCCTTGGCGGATGGATATAGCGACCCCAGTGCCGCGCTTAAAGCCCCTTCCTGTTTCACACCCGCTATGCGCCTAATGAATGGCGTACAAAAAAAGAACATTGAAAACAAACAATATTGCGCGACCACGAAAGATTATTGCGCATCCCTTGGGGGCTGATATAACAACCGCAAAAATCAGGAGCATTTGATGGTCGCGATACGGCTGGATGAGATTGACCGCAAGATTCTGGCGGAATTGCAGGCAGACGGTCGCATGACCAATGTCGAGCTGGCAAAGCGCGTGGGTATTTCAGCGCCTCCATGTCTGCGGCGCGTGCGGACGTTGGAAGAATCTGGCCTGATCCGCGGCTACCATGCCGAAGTGAACTCGCGCGAGTTAGGATTCGAGGTTCAGGTCTTTGCCATGGTCGGTTTGGAGAGCCAGGCCGAGTCCGAGCTGAGCGCGTTCGAAGAACGCTGTCGTGAATGGCCGCTGGTCCGGGAATGCCACATGCTGAATGGCGAGGTGGATTTTATCCTGAAATGCGTGGCGCCGGATCTCAGCAGCTTTCAACAGTTCCTGACGGGCGAATTGCTGACCACGCCGAACGTGGCCAGCGTCAAGACCTCGCTGGTTATCCGCGGCGCAAAAGACGAGCCCGGCGTACCTTTTGATGTTCTGGAAGAACGAATGAACCGGACGGCGTAAGCGCTGCCCCCTTTGGGTGCGGCTTCATCGGTGGCAGTAAGGCTGCCACCGTCATGTAAAACACCCAGCTTAACAATAACTGCATAATGCCCCCACATTGCAGAATGAGCCCGGATTTAGGCGGTTATAGCATTCACCTCTCCGTCTCCGGAGCGTGGCAGGATCAGCGGACCGAAATCGTTCAGCGTGTCGATATGCGCGAACAGATTCAGATAGATGGACTTCAGCGACCGGCTGACCCTGCGAATGGCATTGGTGCCGGGGTGATAGGATTCGAACTGCAACCCGTCGACCCTGATCACCGCATGGCGTTTAAGGCAGATGTGAAACAGCTCGATCGGCGTTGGCGGCATCGTCTCGATGATACTTGTGCCGTCCTGAAACTCGTGGACAGGTGTCAGAACCTGATCGTCGCCATGAAGATGACGCAGGTGCGCGGGTGTTCCCAGTAACCGCGCGGCGGGGCCGGCGATGACACCCGACATCGGCTTTTGCATCCCGAACGTATCAGCCATGATCCGTGTCAGGGGTCGTGTCCGGCCACGAGAGTCCTCGCGCCCGGGAACCAGTGTGACTGATCCTTTCCACAGCACTGTTTCCGAGGCGCCGCTTTGGGTCAGAACGGTATCGCCGGGCAGCAGGTCTTCGATTGCCATTGGTCCGAATTCGGTTTCGACCAGAGACCCCCGGGTAAAGGCGCAGAACGCATCTTCGAACATCGGCAGGGCGGGCGCGATGTGACGGGTCTGCACGACATCCCCGTTTTTCATCAGTGTACTGACTTCATAGCGCCGCAGCTGCGCCTTTTTCTGTGTTGTCGGCCTTGGCGAGTCACGCAGCAGCGCCGAAGTTTCTACAGCATTTCTGGCCGCGCGCGATAACGAATGTGGAATACCCATTTTCAATTTCGTCCCCTCTAACCTCCGCTCAGGCAGACTGAACCCCCGAACAGGTCCGCCCAATCGGATCTACTTGTGCCCGGAAAGAAACTGGCGACTGCAGGACAACAGGCGCGGTTGACGCTTGTTGCAACAAATATTCCTACGCTATCAGTCACCACTCGTCCCCCCAGACAAACTCATACAAACGCGGGCGAAATTGCCTGCGCACACACGCCCCGAACCTGAACCGCACACAATGTTGACGTCAGGTCACACACCGGATCGGAGCATTCTCCCGCTGTGTGTCTTCTATTCCCCAAAAACCGGCAGCTTGGTTCGCGGGGCCTGTTATTGATCAGCGACGTACCGCCAGACGGCGTGCGACCCTGACCGAGTGGCTGGAAACCCGTTTCCACGGCATCTCCAACTGTTGCTCTCTGGTGGCCGCAACCACGGCGCTGAGAAAGCGTGATTTCGTCTTCATGTTTTGTCCTGCCCGTTTGGGAACTTTCGCCCCGTTTTCCTCTGGGTCCTCAATTTGCAGCGCCATTGCGGCGGCGATAAGGCTGATCCGGGATGAATTCAGGACAATGGACGGTTTGCGTTTCCTCTTTGCCAGATATGTCACGCTCGGCTGACCTTTGGACTGGTAACCATCTGAGAGCGGACAATAAAAATCGAATTGTCTAGGCTTAGGTAGACAAGACAATTGTGGCAAAAAAGCGGCGGGGCTGACGTAATCCGAGCGGGCTCTTAAAGTTTTATGGCTGAAATCAGGCGGCCATAGTCGGCCTCTTTCGCGTGGGTCGACCGGCGATAGGAATAGAATCTGTCCGGGTCGGAATAGGTGCAATGGCGCGTCCATTCGGCCTGACCGATCCCAGCCTGTCGTAGCCGATGCAGGCCAAAGGCAGGCAGGTCGAATTGCAGCCTGTCGCCAGTGCCATTCGCGAAGAACTGCAGGTTTTCCGGAGAATCCGCAATGAATTCGTCCAGAAACTCGGGGCCTACTTCATAAGCGCGTTGCGAGATTGACGGCCCGATCACGGCCACGGTGTTTTCCCGTTTCGCGCCCAAGGCTTCCATCGCGTCCAGCGTTGCCTCAAGCACCCCATCCAGCGCGCCGCGCCAACCGGCATGGGCCGCCCCGATCACATTCGCGTCAGAATCGGCGAACAGGACCGGCTGGCAATCAGCGGTGAGAATCGTCAGAGCCAGGCCGGGCGTTGCCGTGACCACCGCATCACCCTTGGGTTTTTCGCCATTTAGCGGCGCGTCGACGGTCAGCACGGTTGGCGAATGAACCTGATGAACACCGATCAGCGCCTCGGGCGAGACATCCATTGCCTGCGCCACCCGCTTGCGATTCACTGTGACGGCCTCGGTCTGGTCGGACGACCCATAGCCGCAGTTGAGGCCGGCGAAGACACCCGATGAGGCACCACCGCGGCGGCTGAAGAACCCGTGGCGCATGGGTGACAACAAATCTGAGGTCAGAATTTCCAGGGTCATGGCTCCAGTCCGGGTGGCGGCGAGGAAGGGGTGGGGTAGAGGCCCAGCACCTTGAACAGGTTTCCCATTTCCTCGGGGTGCGTCAACCGGCGATGTGCAGCAACCAGCGCTTCAAGCTCAGACCCGCCGAGCGGTGCCGCCAGCGCCTGCGCGCGGGTGGTGATTCCCAGCCGCTCAAGGAATACGCCTTGCGGTGTCAGGCGGGAATGGGCGCATCCCGCAGCGCGGGTCGCCAGGGCCAGCGGTTCGAAATCCACATGTGCTGTCAGGTCAGCTTGACCGGGCAGCGCCAGAGGGTCGGTGCGCTCATGCGCCTGCAGTGCCTGAAACGTATCGCCCAGCGAATGCCAGTCACCGTAGTCCACGATCAGACCAGCCCCGCCGTGGGTGCCGATTCGCCCTGCGATCACGGTGATGATGGGTATGGCCGCCGGGCACAGCTCGACAAGATCGCCGTCCTTGGTGTCATCCAGCCGATCCTTCAGCGCGACCTGTTCGCCCTGCGGTCCCAGCCCCCATGTCAGCGCATCGCCATCCAGGCCGATCAACCGTTCGCGCCAGCTATCGCCGTCACGCAGGAACTGGCGAATGGGCAGGACGTCAAAGAACTCGTTCGCGACCAGAAACAGCGGTGCTTCGGGCAGGTCCGCAACCGAATCGATCCAGCGCGGCTTAAACTCCTTCAAGGTCTGCGCCTGCATGTCCCGCAGGGCGGGTGAGGCCTCGACCAGCGCAATTTCGGCGGCATCAAGAAACCCTGGCACGCGGGCCGTGGCGCGCAGCATGTCCGCCATTAGTGTGCCGCGCCCCGGGCCAAGCTCGGCCAGCACGAAATGGTCCGGATGCCCCTGATCCAGCCAGCTCTGCGCCAGAGACAGGCCGATCAGTTCCCCAAACATCTGGCTGATCTCCGGGGCGGTAATGAAATCCCCCTGCGCGCCCAGCGGGTCACGGGTGGTGTAGTAGCCGTGCGTCGGGTGCAGCAGACATTCGGTCATGTAGTCGGCCACGCTCATCGGGCCGTCTTGCGCGATCCGCGCCAGCAGATGATCTTTCAGGCTCATGATTCCGATCTTGCACGCAAGGCGAACCATAAGCCAAGCGCGATCATTGGCAGCGACAGCAATTGGCCCATCGTCAGACCGTACCCGCCGACCTGCAGGGCCAGTCCCAGAGGGTTACCGGCCGAGATGAACTGTGCGTCGGGTTGCCGGAAGAATTCGACAATGAACCGTGACGCGCCATAGCCCACCATGAACAGGCCCATGATCAGGCCGGGCTTGCGGAAGGCTCCGCGCCGATAGGCCAGCCACAACAGCACGGCCCCCAGCAGCAGCCCCTCCAGCGCGGCTTCATACAATTGCGAGGGATGTCGCGCGCACATGCCCGTGACCACACCGGGACAGTCCTGTGCAGCCGCACCCGGAAAGATCACGGCCCAGGGCAACTCGCTGGGCCGGCCCCAGAGTTCGGCATTGACGAAATTCGCCAATCGCCCCAGCAACAGCCCCGGCGGGACTGTATGGGCGATCAGGTCCGCCATGGACAGAACCGGAATCTGGTGACGCCGCGCATAGAGGTAAGATGCAATCACCACCCCCAGCAGCCCGCCATGGAAGGCCATGCCGCCCTGCCAGACTTTCACGATCTCCAGCGGGTTCGAAAGGTAATATGAGGGCTGATAGAACAGCACGAACCCAAGACGCCCCCCCAGAATCACGCCGAGAATGATCCAGGTGATCAGATCCTCAAGCTGTTCGGGCTTCATTGGAGGTGTGTTTTCGGGCCACAGGGCCGGGCGCTTCAGCGCCATCACCCCCATCCGCCACGCAATCAGGATACCGGCGATATAGGCCAGCGCGTACCACCTCAGCGCGAACTCCATCCCGAATAGCGAGATCGAGAACAGTTCGGGCGACAGATCGGGGAAATTCAGAACAGCCTGCATGTGCGTCTCATTGCCCGGGGTTTGCGGGGCAAGTCAACCTTGAGCCCGGCGTAATCATTCCCCATATAGAGACCAACCGCGATTTCGGAGTAAAGCCATGCAAACCCGCAACAAGATTCTCGACGACGTATCCCAGCTGATGACCAACGCCATGGGTGTGGCGCAGGGTGCGCGGGAAGAGGCCGAGAACGCGATGAAGTCGATGATCGACCGCTGGCTGGCCGACCGCGATTTTGTCACGCGCGAAGAATTCGACGCCGTCCGCGCGATGGCCCAGAAAGCGCGCGAAGAGAACGCAGCGCTTGAAGCTCGTATTGCCGCGCTTGAGGCAAAACTGGACAAGTAACGTCCAGCTCAGAGTTTTTCGGAAAAAGACATGCGCCGCGCAATCCGGGCCTTGGGTTGTGCGGTGTTGTGCATCTTGCCGTCTTGCGGAATTTAATCAAGACAAAGCTGCGTGAAGTGCCAATATTTTGACCTCAGTTGCCTTCTGTCCACAACTTATTGCTGTTATCCCCAATAAATAGGGTTGCCAGAACCCATCTTGCGTCGCACCATATTTAGTACAGGCCTACGGGGGAAGCCCGGCTTGTAGAGCAGGCAACTAGCGCTGGGGCGCTGCCAGCCCCGAAATGCTAGAGATTAGTGAGGTGGCATTATGGCCCTTTCCGAGCAGTTTCTCGAAGAAGACCTTCATCCGATCGATATTGTTGAACATTTGGCTGAACATCACGACTGGGACTTTGACCGGATCGGGGATGATCAGATCGCCATGGCTGTCGAAGGGCAGTGGCGCACATACTCGATCACTCTGGCCTGGTCGCACTATGACGAAACCCTGCGGATGGTCTGCTCCTTTGAAATGGAGCCACCCTCCGAGCGTGAGAGCGAGCTGTACGAGCTGCTGAACAAGATGAACGATCAGTGCTGGGCCGGGGCGTTTACGTACTGGGCCAACCAGAAGCTGATGGTCTATCGCTACGGTCTGGTTCTGGCTGGCGGTCAGATGGCCAGCCCCGAACAGATCGACACGATGATCAACGCAGCGGTGCTGAGCGCCGAGCGTTACTACCCGGCAATCCAGCTGGTCACATGGGGCAACCGGACCCCTGAAGAAGCGATGCAAGTCGCCATTGCAGAGGCCTACGGCCGCGCGTAAAGCTTTGCCCCAAGCAGACTAAGGGGAGGGGCAATCATGGACATGTCACGCGTCGCCGAGCAGGGGCTGGTGCTTCTGGGCTGCGGCAAGATGGGATCGGCCATGCTCGCCGGATGGCTGGAGCATGGCCTTCCTTCGTCAGCCGTCTGGGTAATCGACCCCAACCCTTCTGACTGGCTGCAAGCGCAGGGTGTCAATATCAACACTCCGTTGCCCGAAGCACCGGCCGTTGTTCTAGTCGCAGTGAAACCGCAAATGATGGGCGACGCCCTGCCTGCGATCAAAGCGCTGGGCGGTGGGGGCAGCCTGTTCATTTCGGTCGCAGCCGGTACATCCATTGCCACGTTTGAGACCGTTTTGGGCGAGGCTACTCCGATCGTGCGCGCCATGCCTAACACACCCGCGGCAATCCGGCAGGGGATCACGGCACTGATTGGAAACGCGAAAACCTCAGATGCCGATGTTGCGCTGGCGGAAAACCTGCTGTCGGCGATTGGTGAAACTGTGCGGCTGGACGATGAGGCGCAGATGGACGCTGTCACTGGCCTCAGCGGCTCGGGTCCGGCCTATGTATTCCACCTGATTGAAACGCTGGCCGCCGCCGGTCAGGCGCAGGGGTTGCCGCATGAGCTGGCGATGAAACTGGCCAAGTCGACCGTGGCCGGGGCAGGGGCGTTGGCGATGGCGGCCGAGGAAGATCCGTCGCAATTGCGAATCAACGTGACCTCGCCCAACGGCACCACTCAAGCCGCGCTTGAGGTGCTGATGCACGAAGAAGAGGGCTTCCCAGACCTGCTGCACCGTGCGGTCAAAGCTGCCACCGACCGGTCCAAGGAGCTGTCCCATGAGTGAGATTACCTTCGACGATTTTCTCAAGGTCGATATCCGCGTGGGTGAGGTGACCCGCGCCGAGCCCTATCCCGAGGCCCGTAAGCCCGCGATCAAGATGTGGATCGATTTTGGCGATGAGATTGGGGAGCGGAAAACCTCCGCCCAAGTCACCGCGCATTACGATCCTGCGTCGCTGGTGGGCAAACAGGTGATGGCTGTGGTCAACTTCCCGCCGCGCCAGATCGGCCGCTTTATGTCCGAAGTTCTGGTGCTGGGCCTGCCGGATGAAAACGGTGAGATCGTCCTGATCGGGCCAGATGGCGAGGTTCCTGTCGGCGGGCGGATGCACTGATGAAGCTGCTGATTTCCCGCCCGATGACCGCCGCCGTCGAGGCCCGTGCCCGCGCCGAGTTCGATGTCGAGATTCGCAGTGAAACGCTGCCGATGGCCCGCGATGAGATGCTGCGCGCGCTGACGGACTTCGACGTAGTCGTGCCCACACTAGGTGATCTATTCTCGGCGCAAGTATTCGCCGAAGCGCCCAACCCGCGCTGTAAACTGCTGGCGAATTTTGGCGTCGGCTACAATCACATTGACGTGGACGCAGCCCGTGCCGCTGGCGTTGCCGTCACCAACACACCCGGCGCGGTGACCGATGCCACCGCCGACATCGCCATGACCCTGCTGCTGTCGACCGCCCGTCGTGCGGGTGAGGGCGAACGTCTAGTCCGTGCGGGCGATTGGCAGGGCTGGCACCCGACGCAGATGCTGGGCCATCACGTCACCGGCAAGCGTGTGGGTATCGTCGGCATGGGCCGTATCGGTCAGGCCATCGCCCGCCGTTGCCATTTCGGATTCGGAATGCAGGTCGCCTATCAGTCGCGCAGTCCGAAAGATTTGGACTTTCCGGCCGTGTACACCAGCGATCTCAAAGCACTGGCCGGTTCTGTCGATTTCCTGATCCTCGCCGTCCCCGGTGGTGCGGATACCCGTCATCTGATCGGTGCTTTGGTGCTTGGGGCGATGAATCCGTCGGCCATCCTGATCAACATCGCGCGCGGAGAGGTCGTGGACGAGTCGGCCCTGATTTCGGCGCTGCAATCGGGCGAGATCGCGGGTGCAGGTCTGGACGTTTACGAATTCGAACCGGCCGTCCCGCAGGCTCTGCTCGACATGCAGAACGTGACACTGCTGCCGCATCTGGGCACAGCAACCGAGGAAGTGCGTACCGATATGGGTCATATGGCGCTGGACAACGTCGTCGCCTTTGTTGCGGGCCGCGCGCTGCCGGATCCGGTTTAGGTTCCGACCGCCTCGCGCCAGTGTTTGCGGCAGAGCGAGACATAGGTCTCGTTCCCGCCGATCTGCACCTGTGCGCCTTCGGTGATGGTATTGCCGTTCTCGTCCTGGCGAATCACCATTGTCGCCTTGCGGCCGCATTTGCAAATCGTGCGGACCTCGCGCATCTCATCAGCCAGCGCCAGCAGGACCGCCGAGCCGGGGAACAGGTGACCCTGAAAATCCACCCGCAGCCCATAGGCCAGCACCGGAACACGCAGATCATCCACGGCACGGGCCAGTTGCCAGACCTGTTCTTCGGTTAGAAACTGCGCCTCATCCACAAAAACGCAGGCGATCGCGCCCTGGTTCAGGCGCGCTTCAATCATCGCATATACGTCATCGCCGACCGAAAATGTATCGGCATCGGCGGAAATCCCGATCCGCGAGGCGATCTTGCCCACTCCGGCCCGCCCATCCAGCGCAGCGGTCATCAGGTAGGTGTCCATGCCCCGTTCGCGATAGTTGTGCGAGGCCTGCAGCAACACGGTCGATTTGCCCGCGTTCATGGTCGAATAATTGAAGTAGAGCTTTGCCATGCGCCCGGGTCTAGAACGCCTGATCCCCTTGGGCAAGATGCCAAAACCGTCGGAAAGAAGCGACGCCGTCATTGTTGTTGCAGGGGCCGAGCGCGAAGCTCAAGGGGGATGGATTCCCCGCGTCAACAACAACGACGCCGTTGGCCAACAGGCGGCCAATACAGAGCGAGGCTAATATTCTGCCCCACAATTACTCATCACTGGCCGGAACTGCCGTCACTCACTCACAAAACCCCCGAATATCTGAGGGATAGCCAATGTATGGCATTTCAATTATGAATCGAGTATGGGAAATTTCGTTTCCCTTTCCCCCGCAGTGGCAGATGTAGTGGGGAAACAGGCAGAAAAGGTAAAAACATGGCAGATATCGGGGCCTATCTGAAGAAACACACCGAAGCGTTGGTCAAAGATGTTGGCATTGAATCCGCTTGTGACATCACCGGCAAATCCAAGGCGACTCTGGGCCGGTATTATTCAGACAACGCCGAACATGTTGATCGGTTCATGCCGGTGGACGCCGTGGCTCGGCTTGAGGCCGTTTCGACCTATCCGCATGTCACCTCGGCGCTGGCCGATCTGAAGAACATCACCTTGTCCTATGATGGCCGCAACACGGACAAACCGCGTACAGGAGGGGTGAACTCGGACGTCATCGCGCTGAGTCAGCGGTTCGCGATGCTGATGACCGAATATCAGGCCGCCATCGAAGACGGCATCATCACCGTGAACGAAGCCAAGCGCCTGCTGAAGGAAACCAGCCTGCTGCAACAGGTCCTGATCGAGATGAAGCTGCATCTGGAAGAGGAAAGCGTGAGCTGAGCAATCCTGGTGTTGTGGAGCGGCTAACAGCTTTGATCGGTTTTATCAGCTAAGCACGCTTACGCGTTTTCCTGACAAAGCTCGTAGGTGTCTCCTTCGGTTCTCAAAAACCTGCTGCCAACAGGTTCTGAGAGCAGATGCACAAAACTGTCGTCGCGATTTAAGACTGCCCCGATAGCGACATAGCTGCACGGTGTATCATCGTATTCCTCTTGCGATAACTGTTCTACATCTGCGCGGATTCGCCAGCCTGTATCAGGATACTTGTCTTCCTCGTCATGTTCGGGGTCTTCGCGATATACAAACCCGACGCGGGCGCGTCGTTCCAAGACCGCATCATCTACGAAGCAACGCGCAAACCAGTTGTTGAAGTCGCTTGCAAAGCGCGCATTCAGTTCTGGGTCTTCCCAATCAACATCAATGACATGATGAATTTGGAACTCAACCGGATCGCCGGGGTTCAACCCTGGAATGTCTTCTGGAGTATTGTCGAGTCTGCCCACCAGGTTGGTGCCATCGCGGTGTTCAACTATAACCCACATTCGCTCTGCATCGTATTTCTCGGAAGCAGGAACTGCACTGAAGATCAGTTTGACGGTTGTTCCTTTGGTGACTTCGACAAGTTCTTCCTTGCTTGGGATATGGAATGTGTAAGGGTTTTCTTTTTGCGTCGGGCGCGGGTCTTGAAGACGAAAGGTAGGTTCTGTCACAAAAGGCGACCTTGATCAGCGTTAGTAATTCACTTTGCTCAGTAGTATTCACCACCACCGTGATCAACTTTTAGAACCGGTGCAAGAACATAGGGTAAAGAAATCCTCGGCTGGCCCGAAGGGGCTACCCGTGCCGCTTCACGATCACCGAACCCACCGAATACCCGGCACCGAACGAACAGATCAGCCCGACATCACCGTCCGTTAGATCATCCGAATATTTGGAGAACGCGATGATAGACCCGGCCGAGGACGTGTTGGCATAGTCCTGCAGGATGTTGGGTTGTTCGCCCGCTTCGGGCTCACGGCCCAGCACCTTTTTGCCGATGAAATCGTTCATCGTCTTGTTGGCCTGATGCAGCCATAGGCGTTTCAGGTCGCCGCTGCTCACGCCTTCGGACTCCATGTGATCCGAGATGTGTTTACTGACCATCGGCAGCACTTCCTTGAACACCTTGCGGCCGTTCTGCATGAACTGCATGTCGCGCCGATCAACCACCCCGGCGGGGCGCGAGCGGCGCAGGAAGCCGTTGTTGTTGCGGATGTTGTTCGAGAACGAGGTGGCGCAGCGGGTCGAGAGGATTTCGAAATGCGGGCCTTGCGCGTCTTCGATCCGTTCGATCAGCGTGGCCGTGGCCACATCGCCAAAGATGAAGTGGCAATCGCGGTCGCGCCATTCCAGATGGCCCGAACAAATCTCGGGGTTCACCACCAACGCCGACCGTACCGAGCCCGAGCGGATCATGTCCGCCGCCGCCTGGATGCCGAACGTGGCCGATGAACAGGCGACATTCATGTCAAAGCCGAACCCCTTGATCCCCAGCGCCTGCTGGATCTCGATCGCAATCGCTGGATAGGCGCGTTCGTGGTTCGACGCGGCGCAGATCACCAGATCGACGTCTTCGGCGCTGCGACCGGCCTGAGCCAGCGCTTTGTTGCAGGCGTCCACCGCCATCTCGGTCATGATGCCCGGCTCATCATCGCTGCGCTGGCGCAGCAGGGGGTGCATCACGTCCGGGTCCAAAACGCCCGATTTGTCCATGACATAGCGGTTCTCGATACCCGACGCCTTGAGGATGAACTCTTCTGACGAATGCTGCATCGGCTCCATCTCGCCCGCTGCTATCGCGTCGGCATTCGCGACGTTCTGCTTGTCGGCATAGGCGTTGAAGGCGGCGACAAGCTCGGCATTGGTGATGACGCTTTCGGGCGTGAAAACACCGGTGCCGGTGATTGCAGGGGTATACATGGCGGGTCCTGGACGTTTCGAGTTCGCCTAAAATGCAGTCACAGCCGGGTTTGATCAAGGTATGGTGACCTAACGGAATGCGCCGGGTTCAAGCTAATTCCGTTTCATATCTTGAATAGTTCAAAATTCGAAGTATATGACCAGCCTGACTCATCCGGAGAGTACGTATGTCAGACGATATCAGCACCAGGCTTGGCCGCCTCAGCCCTGAAATTCAGGCCATCATGGGGGTGTATGCACTGTACTGGAAACTGGAAGAGGCGTTTGACTGCGTCGAAACGGATCTCAGCCATGCCGAATGCCACATGGTGATTAAACTGGATCAGCCCAAGCGCATGGGCGTTCTGGCCGCGGATATGCTGACCGTTCCTTCGACCATTACGGCGACGGCGGACGGGTTGGAAAAGGCGGGGCTGCTGACCCGCGAACGCGACCCGGAAGACCGCCGGGCCTGGCTGCTGGTTCTTACGGAGCAAGGCGAAGCGATGCGCAACATGCTGGTGTCCGTGGCCGGAGACCTGTTTCACCGCGCCTCTGGTCTGGATGCGGAAGAAACTGCCCAATTCGCGCGACTGGCGCGCAAAATCCGAGACAACATTTTGAAAACGGGAATTCCCGAGGGACTGACGAAATGAAACTCCTCTCTGTTCTGAGTGCGACCCTGATCGCGCTGGCGACTACGGTTGTCGCACAAGACACGGCCAAACCGGTCAAGCTGATGCAGGTGCGAGAAACCTCGCCTGGGTTTTCACGGCAGTTTTTCGGGCGCGTGGCCGCTCGGCAGACTGTTGACCTAGCCTTTCAGGTCTCTGGCCAAATTGTGAAAATGCCGGTGACCGAGGGCTTTGTGATCCCAGAGGGCGGGTTGATTGCGCAACTGGATCAGGCCCCGTTCCAGCGCCGCTATGACCGAGCTGTGCTGCAAAAGGATCAGGCCGATCGAACCCTGGCCCGTCTTTCGCGCCTGCGCGGAACGACGGCCAGCCAAGTGGCGGTGGATGATGCGGAAACGGCTGCACAACTGGCCGAGATCGCGGTGCGGGATGCGGAATACGATCTGGAACACGCTACGCTATCCGCACCGTTCGATGCGTTGGTGTCCAGCCGGACGGTCGAGGCCTTTACCACGGTGTCGGCTGGTGCGCCCATTGTCCGCATTCACGACATGTCCGAGTTGCGGATCGAGGTCGATGTGCCCGAAATTCTGTTCCAGCGGTCTTCTCAAGAAGATGAACTGGCAATTACGGCGAAGTTTCCTGCCAGTGATGAAGTGTTTCCCCTTGAGATCCGCGAGTTTGATGCCGAAACCTCCAGCGTTGGCCAGACGTTCCGCATCCAGTTCGGACTGACTCCGCCCGAGGGGCTGCAGATTCTTCCAGGCTCGTCCGTGACCGTGAACGTGAAGGTGCAAGATACCCGGACCGGCATCGTTATCCCGGCTTCGGCCATTGTTGCGGATGCCGACGGCGCGCTGGGCGTCATGGTGTTTTCGCCGGTAGGTGCCGATGAAGGCACCATTCGTCACGTTCCTGTCACGATCGAGCCGACCCAGACAGGCGAGGTTCGCGTGCTGACCGGCCTGTCGGATGGCGACGAAATCGTTGTCGCCGGAGGCGGGGCCCTGACCGACGGTCAGGCGGTGCGCCGTTTTATCGGTTTCGCGAATTGAGGGCAGACAGATGAACATCGCACGCGCCTCAATTGATCGGCCGCTCTATACTTGGCTGATAATCCTGCTTGCCCTTTTTGGTGGTATCTGGGGTTTTTTTTCGCTGGGCCGTCTGGAAGATCCGGCCTTCACCATCAAAAACGCGGTCATTGCGACACAGTATCCCGGCGCCACGGCGGAACAAGTGGCGCTGGAGGTTTCCGAGCCTTTGGAATCCGCGATTCAGCAAATGGGTGAAGTCAAGACGATCACGTCGGTCAACCAACCCGGATTTTCGCTTATTGAGGTTGAAATCAAGTCCACCTACGACGGCACTGAACTGCCGCGCATCTGGACCGAACTGCGCGCCAAGATGCGCGATGCCGCGCGAAGCTTGCCGCCGGGCGTTGGTCAGCCCATGGTGAATGACGGCTTTGGGGACGTGTTCGGCCTGTTCTATGCAGTCACCGCTGACGGCTTTTCAGATGCCGAGAAACACGAATTGGCAACCTTTCTGCGGCGCGAGCTGCTGACCGTTTCCGGTGTGGCCGATGTCGAGGTGATGGGCCTGCCGCAAGAGGCGATCTTTGTTGAGCCTGACCTTGCCATTTCCGTGAACCAGAATGTGCCGATCCAGACCGTGAACGAAGCCCTTGCCAACGCGGATTCGGTGAACGCGTCGGGTTCCGTCCGGTCCGAGAACAACCGCACCACCATCCTGACGGCCGAAGGGTCGGATTCTGTTTCGGCCATTGCAGGGTTGTCCGTGGGGTCGCAAGGGCAGGTGATCAACCTGTTCGATATGTCCCACGTATACCGCGGCCGCCAAACTGACCCGGATGTCATGATCCGGTTCAACGGCGCCGAGGCGTTCACGCTGGGCATCGCGGGGCTATCGACCGAGAATATTGTCGAAGTTGGCCAACGCGCCGATGCCAAGTTCGCCGAATTGGACGCCCAGATCCCCTTTGGCGTAGAGATCCTGCCGATCTATCAGCAGCATGTGGTGGTCGAGCAGGCCTCGAATGACTTTCTGGTGAACCTTGCAATGTCTGTCAGTATCGTGGTTGCGGTGCTGGGCATTTTCATGGGGTGGCGCGCGGCGGTGGTCGTGGGGTCGACCCTGTTGCTTACCGTAGTGGGGACGCTGTTGTTCATGTCGCTCTTCTCGATCGAGATGGAGCGGATTTCACTCGGGGCCCTGATCATCGCCATGGGGATGCTGGTGGACAACGCCATCGTCGTCGCCGAGGGGATGCAGATCGCCATGCTGCGCGGCAAGAACTCACGCGATGCGGCGGACGAGGCTGCGTCCAAGACGCAGATCCCGCTGTTGGGGGCGACGGTCATCGGTATCATGGCTTTTGCGGGCATCGGTCTCAGCCCCGATGCGACAGGAGAGTTCCTGTTCTCACTGTTTGCGGTGATCGGTATCTCGCTGATGCTGAGCTGGGTGTTGGCGCTGACCGTGACGCCTTTGTTGGGGCACTATTTCTTCAAACAGGGCAAAGAGGGCGCGGTTGATGCCTATGGCGGCATCATGTTCCGCGTCTACGGAGCGATCCTGCGCTGGTCGCTGCGGATGCGGTGGCTGGTGATTGCCGCCTTGACCGGGGTCACGGTGGTTTGTTTCGCGGGCTTCGGTCTGGTGAAACAGCAGTTCTTCCCGGATTCGAATACGCCGCTGTTCTTTGTGCACTACAACCTTCCCCAAGGCACACCGATTGCCCGCACCGCCGAAGACATGGCCGTGTTCGAAGACTGGCTGGCCGAGCGTGACGATGTTGTGTCTGTTGCCACCTTTGTCGGGCAGGGCGCGACCCGGTTCCTTCTGACCTACTCGGCAGAAAAACCGAACTCAAGTTATGGTCACATGATCATCCGAACCGAAACGCTGGATGACATTCCGGCCCTTCAAGCCGATCTGGAAGCCTTCGGTCAGGCACAATTCCCCGAAGGCCAGTTCCGCACCAAACGCCTGATCTTTGGCCCCGGTGGCGGCGATCCGATTCAAGCGCGGTTCTCGGGCAGTGATCCGGCGGTTCTGCGTGAACTGGCCGACGCCGCGGTACTGAAAATGCGTGAGGCTTCGCCCAACGCGCTTAACGTTTACCACGACTGGCGTGAGCAGGAACTGGCCGTCCAGCCGATTTACGCGACCGAGCGGGCCCAAACCGCTGGAGTTTCACGCGAGGACATTGCCGCAACCCTTCAGTTTTCGACGGACGGGATCACTGCCGGGGGCTTCCGTGAGCGGGATCGCCTGATCCCCATCATCCTGCGTCGCCCTGCGGACGGGGATTACTCGATCGTGGATCAAGTTGTGTACTCGGACGAGTCGCAACGGTTTGTTCCTATCGAGCAAATGGTCGATGGGTTCGAATACAAGCCGCTAAGCACGCTGGTCCATCGCCGCGATCGAGTGCTGACGATTACTGTGGGAGCCGACATCCCGCCGGATATGACGGCGGCACAGGTCCACTCGGAAGTCCGAGCCGCCATCGAAGACATGGAACTGCCGCCGGGTTACCGGATGGAATGGGGTGGTGAGTTCGAAAACGCCGGTGAAGCCAATGAAAGCTTGGGGCGCCAGTTGCCGCTGAGCTTGCTTATCATGGTGCTGATCTCGGTGCTGATCTTCAACGCCATCCGTCAGCCAGTCATCATCTGGCTGCTGGTGCCGATGTCGGTGAACGGGGTCGTGATCGGCCTGTTGGGCACTGGTCTGCCGTTTACCTTTACCGCGCTGCTGGGCTTGCTCAGCCTGTCGGGGATGCTGATCAAGAACGGCATCGTTCTGGTCGAGGAGATCGACCTGGTCCGTGCCACTGGCAAACCTCTGCGTGAGGCGATTGTCGAGGCTTCGGTCTCGCGTCTGCGCCCTGTGATGCTGGCGGCGATCACCACCATTCTGGGGATGGCTCCGCTGCTGACGGATGCGTTCTTCCGGTCTATGGCGGTGACGATCATGGGCGGTCTGGCCTTTGCCACGATCCTGACAATGGTTGCGGCTCCGGTCTTTTATCTCGTGTTCTTTGCGCGGGATGAGAAACGCGAAGCCGCCACGACCTGATAAATGCCGGGCGGCTGTCTTAGGCGCCCGGGTCCTTTTCCGGGTCGTAGTGATAGTAAAAACAGGACAGTTTGTTGCCGTCGGGGTCGCGTAAGTAGGCAACATAGAAATCGGACGCGTATCGGTCCCGCGTACCCGGCGCCCCTTCGTCAGCACCGCCATGTTCCAGCCCCGCCGCGTGAAACTGCCTGACCTGCGCGGCGCTGTTGGCGGGGAAGGCCATCATTGTGCCGTTGCCGACGCTGGCGGTCACGCCGTCAAAGGGTGTGCAGACCCAAAAACCGGTTCCGGCTTCGGGTTCGTCTCCCCATCCCGCGCGATCTTTGGTCCATCCTGGAAGGCGGGGCTGATCCAGAACGGAAAAGATTGCGTCGTAAAACCGGATGGCCCGTTTCAGGTCATTGGTGCCGTATGTGGTGTAAAGGCGCATGGCTTCCTGTTGGTTTCAGGACAGCATCATGCAGCCTGCGCACGCGTTGGGACAGTGAAAACAGTGCCGAAGCGTCAGATCAGCGGAACCAGCGGTACGTCACATGCGGCCAGCGTCATCAAAGCGGCGAATACCATAAACCTGCGCATTTCTTTTTCCTTCTGCTCGTTTGCAGAAAAGATGCGCTCCCGAAGACCTGGGGTCAACGGGCGCGTAAAATGTGTTGCATTTAAGCGGTTTCGGGCCGGTCAGCCCTGCAGCGATTTCACCTCGACATCCCCTTCGGCCTGCGCCTTGATCGCCAGCGCGGCTGCATGGCTTGCGGCGGCAGTGGTGAAGTATGGGATCTTGTCATACAGAGCGATCGAGCGGATGGACTTGCTGTCCTCGACCGCCTGAGCGCCTTCGGTGGTGTTCATCAACAGCTGAACCTGACCGTCTTTCAGCATGTCTACCACGTCCGGACGGCCCTCATAGACCTTGTTCACAACGTCACAGTCCACGCCGTGGTTGGACAGCCAGCTTTGCGTGCCACGGGTCGCAATCAGCTTGAACCCTTGCTCGGTCAGGACCTGCGCGGCCTCGAGCATTGCGGCCGTCTTGTCGGCATCCTTGATCGAGATGAAGGCGCGACCCGAGGACGGCAGAACCATACCGGCCCCCATCTGCGCCTTGAGGAAGGCGCGCGGGAAGTCGCGGTCCCAGCCCATGACCTCACCGGTCGAGCGCATTTCCGGGCCCAGAATCGTATCGACACCGGGGAAACGGGCAAAGGGCAGCACGGCCTCTTTCACCGAGAACCAGGGCATGTCCGGGTCGGCCAGCGTCATCTGATCGGCGATCTTGGTGTCCTTGCCTTCTTGATACGGCGGGCGCATCGGGAAGTTCGACAGTTTCTCGCCGGCCATCACACGCGCGGCAATGGAGGCAATCGCGCTGTCGGTGGCCTTGGCCACGAACGGCACGGTGCGCGACGCACGCGGGTTCACTTCGATCAGGTAAATCTCATCATCCTTGATCGCAAACTGCACGTTCATCAGACCCACGACGTTCAGCGCTTTGGCCAGTTTGAATGCCTGATCCTTGATCTGGCCGATGATCTCTTTCGACAGCGAGTAGGGCGGCAGCGAACAGGCCGAGTCGCCCGAGTGGACGCCCGCCTCTTCAATATGCTGCATGATGCCTGCCACGTGCACGTCGGTGCCGTCGCACAGCGCATCCACGTCCAGCTCTACCGCGCCAGCCAGATAGCTGTCCAACAGAACGGGACTGTCGCCGGAAACCACCACGGCCTCGTTGATATAGCGTTTCAGCTGATCCATATCGCGGACGATTTCCATCGCGCGGCCGCCCAGAACATAAGAGGGGCGGATCACCAGCGGGAAGCCGATGTCTTCTGCAATGGCCAGCGCCTGCTCATCGGTCGAGGCGATGCCGTTTTTCGGCTGTTTCAGGCCCAGATCGTTGACCAGCGCCTGGAACCGTTCACGGTCTTCGGCCAGGTCAATCGCGTCCGGCGTGGTGCCGAGGATCGGAATGCCTTCAGCTTCCAACGCGTTGGCCAGTTTCAACGGCGTCTGGCCGCCGAACTGAACGATGACGCCGTGCAGGGTGCCGTTTTCCTGCTCTTTCGTCAGGATTTCCATGACGTGTTCGAAGGTCAGTGGCTCGAAGTACAGCCGGTCCGACGTGTCATAGTCGGTCGAGACCGTCTCGGGATTACAGTTGACCATGATGGTTTCATACCCAGCCTCGGTCAGCGCAAAGCAGGCGTGGCAGCAGCAGTAATCGAACTCGATGCCCTGACCGATCCGGTTCGGACCACCGCCAAGGATGACAACCTTCTTGCGGTCGCTCGGGCGGGCCTCACACTCGACCTCACCCATCATTGGGGCTTCATAGGTCGAGTACATATAGGGCGTCTGCGCTTCGAACTCGGCGGCACAGGTGTCGATGCGTTTGAACACGGCCTTCACACCCAGATTGCGGCGGGCGCGGCGGACGTTGTCTTCTTCACGGCCGGTCAGGTTGCCCAAGCGCGCATCGGTGAAGCCCAGCATTTTCAGTTTGCGGATGCCTTCCTCGGTCACCGGCAGGCCATCCTTGCGCACCTGACGCTCGGCCTCGATGATCTCGCGGATGCGGGCCAGGAACCACGGGTCGAACTTGGTGACGCCGAAGATTTCATCGTCGGACAGACCGTGACGCATGGCCTGCGCGATGGTACGCAGACGGTCGGGCGTCTGCTGGCTGATCGCTTTGATCACTGCGGCCTTGTCGTCGGCTTCGTCCCAGAGGCCCACGTTCAGGCCGGGGATTTCGATTTCGTCAAACCCGGTCAGACCCGATTCCATCGAGGCCAGCGCCTTCTGCATCGATTCGTGGATCGTGCGGCCAATGGACATCGCCTCACCCACCGACTTCATCGCGGTGGTGAGATAGGGTTCCGATCCCGGGAATTTCTCGAACGCGAATTTCGGGATCTTGGTGACGACATAGTCAATGGTCGGCTCGAACGAGGCCGGGGTGACCTTGGTGATATCGTTGTCCAACTCATCCAGCGTATAGCCGACGGCCAGTTTCGCGGCGATCTTGGCAATCGGGAAACCGGTCGCCTTGGACGCCAGCGCTGAGGAACGCGACACGCGGGGGTTCATCTCGATCACAACCATCCGGCCATCATCGGGGTTGATCGCCCATTGCACGTTCGAACCGCCAGTTTCCACGCCGATCTCACGCAGAACAGCGATCGAGCCGTTGCGCATGATCTGGTACTCTTTGTCGGTCAGGGTCAGGGCAGGGGCCACGGTGATCGAGTCACCGGTATGCACGCCCATCGGATCGACGTTCTCAATCGAGCAGACGATGATGGCGTTGTCGGCGGTGTCGCGCACCACCTCCATCTCATATTCTTTCCAGCCCAGCAGGCTTTCGTCGACGAGGATCTGGTTCACCGGCGAGGCATCCATGCCTGAGCGGCAGAAATGGATGTAATCCTCACGGTTATAAGCCACACCGCCGCCGGTGCCGCCCAACGTAAATGCGGGGCGGATGATGGCGGGTAGGCCGATCTCTTCCAACTCGTCCAGCGCCATTTGAACGCCTGCATCCAAGTCTGTGCTGCCGTCCTCGCGCTTGGGGGCGGTCACGATGGTCGCTTTGGGGTTTTCAAGACCCAGACGATCCATCGCCTCGCGGAACAGGGCGCGGTCTTCGGCCATTTCGATGGCGTCGCGCTTGGCGCCGATCATCTCAACGCCGAACTTGTCCAGCACGCCCATCTCTTCCAGCGCCAGCGAGGTGTTCAGGCCGGTCTGCCCGCCCATCGTGGGCAGCAGCGCGTCGGGGCGTTCCTTCTCGATGATCTTGGCGACAACTTCGGGGGTGATCGGCTCGATATAGGTGGCGTCCGCCAACCCGGGATCGGTCATGATCGTGGCCGGGTTTGAGTTCACCAGAATGACCCGGTATCCTTCTTCGCGCAGCGCCTTACAGGCCTGAGCACCGGAATAGTCGAACTCGCAGGCTTGACCGATAACAATGGGGCCCGCCCCGATGATCATGATCGACTTGATGTCGGTTCTTCTCGGCATGGCCACGTTCCTTCGATTGTTCGCGAGTCAGGGCGCCCCCAAGCGCCCAAATTGTCCTGCGTTATAGGGACCGCGCGAAAAGGTTCAAGGGGTATCGGAATTGGGTGTGAAATTGCCGCTTTCCCCTCTTTCCCTTGCCGCCGTATTCTCTATACCGCGCAACACGGCAAATGAGGATGCAATTGCGTATTCGTTTTGATCAGGGGCCAGCCGGGTCCGGAACCAGTTTCGACCGGCCTGCCAATGTGATCCGCGCAGACAAGGCGGAGGACGTGCCCCACGCGCTGGAGGCGCTGGACGAGGCGCGCGCCGAGGGTGCGTGGCTGGCGGGCTATGCCAGCTATGAACTGGGCTATGCGCTGGAGCCCCGTCTGGCCGACCGTTTGCCACAAGACCGCCGCCTGCCTCTGCTGTGCTTTGGCGTCTATGATGCACCTGCGCAACGTGATCTGCCCCGAGCGGTGGGCGGTGTAACCGGTTTTGAGCCGCGCTGGGATGAGGCGCGTTATACTCGTGCATTCCAGCAGGTCCACGATGCCATCGGGGCCGGGGATATCTATCAGGCCAACCTGACATTCCCAATTGACCTGACCGTCGAGGGCGAGAGCGCCGAGTTGTATGCCGCGCTGGCCTCGGGTCAGCCGGTGGGTCATGGCGCGTTGGTCGAGCAGGACGGTCTGCCCGATCTGCTAAGCCGTTCCCCCGAGTTGTTCTTTCGCACCGATGCGGACCGGATGATTGAAACCCGCCCGATGAAAGGCACCCAGCCCCGCAGCGAAGATATGGCCGAAGACGCGCGCCGCCGCGCCTTCCTCTCGACCGACGATAAGAACCGGGCCGAGAACCTGATGATCGTGGACCTTCTGCGTAACGATATCAGCCGCGTCGCGCTGCCCGGTTCGGTCAAGGTGCCTGAGCTGTTCAAGGTCGAGACCTACGCCACCGTGCATCAGATGATCTCGCTGGTGCAGGCACAACTGCATCTGGGGGCGGAACTGTCAGATATCTTAATGGCCCTGTTCCCCTGCGGTTCGATCACTGGCGCGCCGAAGATCCGCGCGATGGAGATTTTGTCCGACCTCGAACCCTGGCCCCGCGATATCTATTGCGGCGCCATCGGTTGGGCCGCGCCGGATGGACGGTCCGAGTTCAATGTGGCGATCCGCACGCTGATGGTTGAGGATGGCAAAGCCACGCTGAACGTGGGCGGCGGTGTGGTTTGGGACAGCACGGCCCCATCGGAATATGAGGAAGCGCTATGGAAAGCCCGCTTTGCGCACCAACTGACCCTGACTTCCGCCTGATTGAAACGCTGGCTTTTCGGCCGGGGCAGGGATTTGTGCGGCGGGACCGGCATCTGGCCCGCATGGCGCGCTCGGCCAAGGCGTTTGGTTTTCCATTCGATGATGCCTTGGCCGCCGAACAACTGGATGCGGTGGCGGGCGTGTCACCGCTGCGCTGTCGGTTGACGCTGGGCGCTGAGGGGCAACTGGACGTGACAACCGGGGCGCTGGCCGATAACCCTCCGGTCTGGCGGGTGGCGATTGCTCAGACCCGCCTGACCGCAGACGACATCTGGTTGCGGCACAAAACGACCCAACGCGCGCTTTATGACACTGCCCGTGCGTCCTTGCCTGATGGGACCGACGAGGTTCTTTTCCTGAATGAACGCAATGAGCTGTGCGAAGGCACCATCACCAACCTGTTTCTGCATATGCCCGATGGCCGCCGCCTGACGCCTGCTTTGACCAGTGGTGTCCTGCCGGGCATCCTGCGCGAAGAACTGCTGGATAATAAACAGGTTGCCGAAGCCACCCTGACCTTGACCGACCTGAAAAACGCATCAAAAATCTATATGGGAAATTCCTTGCGTGGTCTGATCCGGGCGGAGTTGGCAGAACAGTGAGCAAACAAACCGAATGGGCGGACAGCGCAGTCCCACATCTGCGGTTGCGACTGGAATTTGGGCTGTTCTTCATCGCCGTACCGGTGTTGATCGCGGTGTTTTTCCCTCCGAACTGGATGTTCCCGTCGCTGTTTGCCTTCACGGCCATCGGTATTGTGCTTTTGCATTTCACGCCGGGTTTTGCCTGGGCCGAGTTGCGATACAACTGGCGCAACTGGTCGTGGGGCGAAGTCACGTTATTCGCGGTAGCGATGACCTCTTTCTGCGCCGTCCTTGTGATGGCCACCCGGCCCGAGGCCGCGTTCTTTCTGCTGCGTAACCGGCCTGAGTTTCTGCTGGTTATCTGGCTTGGCTATCCGCTGCTGTCGGCCTTGCCGCAAGAACTTCTGTTCCGCTCGCTGTTCTTCCGCCGCTACCACGCGATCCTGCCGAATGGGCGGTCGTCTTATCTGCTGAACGCCGCACTCTTTTCGCTGGCGCATCTGATGTATTGGAGCTGGATTGTTGCCTTCATGACCTTTGCCGGAGGGCTGCTGTTCACCTGGGCCTATCGCAGGCGCGGATCGTTTTTCTATGCCGTCCTGCTGCATGCGATTGCGGGGAACATCATCTTTGCTGCCGGTCTGGGCATCTATTTCTACTCGGGCAACGTACAAAGGCCGTTTTGAGCAGTATACCTGCCTTGACTTTCCAAGCCTGACGGGGTGTATCGGCGCGACGAATTCTGCGCCCGAAGGGATATGATCCATGCACGCCTATCGCAGCCACACCTGCGCCGCTCTGACCGCCGCCAATGTCGGTGAAACCGTCCGCCTGTCCGGTTGGGTGCATCGTGTCCGAGATCACGGCGGCGTGCTGTTCATCGACCTGCGCGACCATTTCGGAGTAACGCAGGTTCTGTGTGACGGCGACAGCGCGGCGTTTGCCGAGCTTGAGAAAGTCCGCTCCGAATGGTGTATCCGCATCGACGGCAACGTCAAAGCGCGCGACCCCGAGCTGGTGAACCCGAAGCTGCCGACCGGCGAGATCGAAGTTTACGTGCGCGAACTGGAAGTTCTGGGCGCTGCCGACGAACTGCCGCTGATGGTGTTCGGCGATCAGGAATACCCCGAAGAAACCCGTCTGCGCTATCGCTATCTGGACCTGCGGCGCGAGGCGATGCAGCAGAACATGACCCTGCGTTCGGACGTTGTGGCCTCGATGCGCAAACGCATGTGGGACCAAGGCTTCCGCGAGTATCAGACGCCGATCATCACCGCGTCTTCGCCCGAAGGTGCGCGCGACTTTCTGGTGCCGTCGCGTCTGCATCCGGGCAAGTTCTACGCGCTGCCCCAGGCACCGCAGCTGTTCAAACAGCTGATCATGGTGTCGGGCTTCGACAAGTATTTCCAGATCGCACCATGCTTCCGCGACGAAGACCCGCGTGCTGACCGCTCGCCCACCGATTTCTACCAGCTTGACCTAGAGATGTCGTTTGTCGAACAGCAGGACGTATTCGACACGATCCAGCCTGTTCTGACCGGCGTGTTCGAAGAGTTCGGCGGTGGTCGCAAGGTCGATCAGGAGTGGCCGCAGATTTCCTACAAGGATGCGGCCCTGTGGTACGGCACCGACAAGCCGGACCTGCGCAATCCTATTAAAATGCAAGTGGTCTCCGACCACTTCCGCGGGTCTGGCTTCGCGATTTTCGCGAAGCTGTTGGAGCAGGAAGGCACCGAGATTCGCGCCATCCCCGCGCCGACGGGCGGCAGCCGCAAATTCTGTGACCGCATGAACGCCTTTGCGCAAAAAGAGGGTCTGCCCGGCATGGGTTACATCTTCTGGCGTGACCAGGGTGAAGGGATGGAGGCCGCAGGTCCGCTGGCCAAGAACATCGGCCCCGAGCGCACCGAAGCGATCCGTCAGCAACTGGGGCTGGGCGTCGGCGATGCCGCGTTCTTCCTGGGTGGCAAGCCGAAAGCCTTTGAGAAAGTCGCGGGCAAGGCGCGCGATGTGATCGGCGACGAGCTGAACCTGACCGAGAAAGATCGCTTTGCCTTTGCCTGGATCGTGGATTTCCCGATCTACGAGCAGGACGAAGAAACCGGCGCGATCGATTTCGAACACAACCCGTTTTCGATGCCGCAAGGTGGTTTGGAAGCTCTGAACGGCAATCCGCTGGACGTGCGTGGCTATCAATATGACCTGGCCTGCAACGGCTATGAGCTGGTGTCGGGTGCGATCCGGAACCACAAGCCCGAGATCATGTTGAAGGCATTTGAGCTGGCAGGCTATGGCGAGGATGAAGTGAAATCCCGCTTTGGCGCCCTGTTCAGCGCTTTCCACTATGGTGCCCCGCCGCACGGTGGCTGTGCTGCCGGGATCGACCGGATCGTGATGTTGCTGGCAGATGAGGCCAACATCCGCGAGGTCATGATGTTCCCGATGAACCAGCGCGCCGAAGACCTGATGATGGACGCGCCATCCGATCCGACCTCGGATCAGTTGATGGAACTGGGATTGCGCATCATCCCGCAGGATTGATCAACGACCCGTCGCAGACCCTGCGGCGGGTTTTTCTTTTGATGGGGGTGCCGCGCCTGAATGCGTTGCTAAGCACAAAGGGCAGGGGCGTGTACCACGCGCCATACGAATATTCCGAGCTGTTGTTCTGGTCTGATAGTAAGCCCAGATGCTCAGGAGCGTGGCGGTCAGGAAGTATGCCGTTGCCATCTCAGATCGCCTCGCGCTGTTCCAGACGCGCCTGAACGATGCCGGCAACTTGCGCAGCCAGAGCCGTGACTGGTGTACCACCCGCACGCGATTCCGCCAGTTTCTGCGCTGCATCCGCCAGAATCGTATCTTCGGCGTCGCGGGCAACACCGCGCAGGAATTGCGCCGCATAATCCAATGTACGGTGATCGTTCGGCCCCGCCAGAACGTCCGCGATATGTGCCATGTCGTCTTGATAGGCCATCGGGTCGGGGCGAATGACCTCATCCCGAACCGCGTGCAGACTGTTGGGGCGGCGATCCTCAGGCAGGTTTTCCAGAATGAACTTCTGAAAGTGGGAAAGTGACTTCAGAGGTTTGTGCAAGAAACCATCGGCCCCGGCCTGCAGCGCAGAGTCCTGCGCGTGATCATCGCCGGACATCCCCAAAATTGCGCCGATGCGCGGGCTGGCCTCGGTCAGTTCGGCGATCAATTCGGAGCCGGAGCCATCCGGCAGGCCGATATCCACCAGAATGACCGAAGGGCGGTATATCTGCAGATGACGCCGCGCCGAGGTCAGGCAATCCGCGCGCCGGATACGGGCGCCACTGTGAAGGCACATCAGCCGGATCGCGTCACAGGCATAGCGGCTGTCTTCGACAACCAGAATGGTTTGACCCAGCAGAGGCCGCGTGGCCGTCGGCTGCGCGGGAGAGGCGAAGGGGCTCGAATCGTCCATGGCAGAACTCCTAATCAGCAGATGCCCCACGCTAGGAAGTTCTGGCTAACACGACGTTAACGGCAATTTGGCGCACTTGTTCTTTGCCCAAACAGCCCCCATAACCGCTGCAACGCAGAAACGGAGGAGAGTTCCATGATTGGTCGTCTGAACCATGTCGCCATTGCTGTGCCTGATCTTGAGGCAGCATCCGAGCAGTATCGCAGCGCGCTGGGTGCCAAGGTTGGGGCACCGCAGGACGAACCCGATCATGGCGTGACCGTGGTGTTCATCGAACTGCCCAACACCAAGATCGAACTGCTCTACCCGCTGGGCGATGACAGCCCGATCAACGGGTTTCTGGAAAAGAACCCGGCCGGTGGCATTCACCATGTCTGCTATGAGGTCGATGACATCATCGCCGCCCGTGACCACCTGAAAGAGACTGGTGCCCGCGTTCTGGGGTCCGGAGAGCCCAAGATCGGCGCGCATGGCAAGCCGGTGCTGTTCCTGCACCCCAAGGATTTCAACGGCTGCCTGGTCGAGCTGGAACAGGTCTGACCCAAGCGAGGTTGTCATGACGATCACCGCCGCATTGGTTCTGTTTGCCGTCATCTGGTTCATGACGCTGTTGATCGTGCTGCCGATCCGCATCAAGACGCAAGGTGATCTGGGGGACATCGTTCCGGGTACCCATGCGGGCGCGCCGGAAGTGCATCACATGAAGAAAAAGCTCTGGATCACCACCGGGATTTCGGTGGTGCTCTGGGCGATCATCGCCGGGATCATCATCTCGGGCGTGATCTCGGTGCGCGATTTCGATTGGCTGAACCAGCTTGAACCGCGCGAGTAAGCGTCAGGGCGTAGGCCCTGACAGCTTGTGAAAGATATGTGTGAAGGTCGCGGCCCCAAGGATCGGGATCACCAGATTCACCAGAGGCACCGACAGCGGGATGGCCATCAGGGTGCCCGCCAGCCAGATTGTGGGTGTGTGTTTTGCGCGTAATTTGCGCGCTCCGTCTCGCCCGATGCGGCGCATGGCCGCCAGCGTGAAATACTCTCGCCCCAGCAGGAACCCGTTCATTGCCCAGAAAATGAACGGGGCCAGCGGCGTGAAGATCGCATAAAGGATCAGTGCCAGCAGGTTGGCGACGACCAACACGCCCATAAAACTCATCGCGTCGCGCATCCCTTCGCTGAACGGGATGCCAGGTACGGCGGGCAGGGTGGGATAGTGCTTGTCCTCGACCGCCTGTGCGACCTCTTCCAAAAACATCGAGATGATGGCAGAGGCGACCGGCATCATCAGGAACACCGGTAGGATCAGCACCAAAAAGATACCGGAATAGTTCAACACGTCGTTCAGCCAAGGCACGGCACCGATCCAGGGCAGTGAAATCTCGTCGCCCGACAGCCAGTTGATCAACCAGATTGCACCGGCGCAGGCGGCGACCAGCAGGGCAATTGTCAGACCTACTCCGCGCAGCAAGACGGCGCGGAACTTTGGGTCTCCGATCTGGCCAAGCGCTGCAAAGAACGCGTTGAGGATCATCATTCAGAAACCCACTCGGTCAGCGCCGCCATATCGGGGCGTGGACGTTCCGGAGGGGCTTTGCCTTCGGTGGCGATGTGGATCAGGCCAGCGACGCGTTCGTTGCCTTGCAACCCAAAAGCCTGCCGACAGAACTCGGCGTCATGGACCTGCCAGCCGGACAGCCAGTTTGCGCCCCAACCGGCCGCAAGGGCTGCATTCAGAAGCGCCAGACACACGGCACCAGCGGAATAAGTCTGTTCGATGGCCGGGACTTTTTCCGACGGCTTCTGAACCTCGATCACCGCCACGGCCAGATGGCCCATGTCGAACTGGCTGCGGGCCTTCACGATGTCCTCGGGGGCTTTACCAAGCCGCGTGCCACAGTCTTGCGTCAGTGCCGACAGGCGGTCCATTGTGCCCTTCTCGAGAACGATAAAACGCCACGGCTCCAGCTTGCCGTGATCCGGGCTCCGGGCCGCGGCGGTCAGCAGGGGCAGCAGCTCTTCTCGTGTCGGGGCCGGAGCGACCAGAGTTTTCGCGGGGCGCGAGCGGCGCGATTGCAGAAATTCCAGGGCGGCCGGGTTCTTCAAGGACATATGTTAACTTCCTTTACATGGGCAGTCTGTATCTGGTTGAGCCTCTGGCGCGTTTCAAGTGCAAGCAGCTGGAGATGTGGGATCAATTTCATTCCCCGAACGCTCGTGCAAGAGTGTTTGCGAGCAAGAGGAAAAAGATGGCGAAACCAAAACTGCGCGATGTGCCGGACTTAAGCGCCCATGCCACACCCGGCACGGCGATTCCGGTCCGGGTGACGCCCAAAGCGGCGAAAGACAGTATTGTGGTGGATAAGGGCGCAATCCGCATAACCGTGACTGCCCCGCCCGAGAACGGCAAAGCAAATGACGCGGTGCGACGAATACTGGCCACGGCCTTGGGCGTGGCCCCGTCCGACTTGACCCTGAAACAGGGGCAGACCGCACGCGACAAGCTGTTTGTCTATGCGCCCTGATCCGGTCTTTCGTGGATCTGATACACGCCCTCGGGCAGGTCCAGCGCAGCAGCCAGATCGCGCACCTGTTCGGGCGACAAGGTTATTTTTTGAATTTGGTCCGTACGGGGGTCCAATTGCTCAAGCGTCACACATTCGGCGAAGCTGTTGATGACGACATCCTCTTGCAAAGGCTTTTCGCCTTCGTCCACCAGAGTAATGACTGTCGAGTCGAATTCATGCTCAATCGAAAACATGTGGCGAGAGTGCAGGGCAAGGAACTGCAATGCAACCCGTTTCCAACCCAGACCGCAATGGTACAACCTGATTGCTGCGGCTATGGTGAGATCAACGCCTGACCGGCTCAGAGGACACTTGATGCGCTCTTTCTTTTTTCTTTTTGTTTCCCTGTTGTTGTCAGCATGTGCGACGGACAGGCTGCGCGTGGCGCCTGCCTCGGAATGGCGTGGGTTCACGTCTGCCGAATCCGCCAGCGCCGCAGTCTTTCGCGAGGTTAACAGCGCGGTGAGCAAAGAGGCCCGAGCAGAGTGTTTGCGACAGGCTCGGGTCGACAATTGCGATTTCACGGTTCTTGTCGATTTGAACCCGCGTGCTCAGGCCAACGCGTTTCAGACGCTGGATGACAATGATCAGCCGGTGATCATCTTTACCCGGTCGATGATCCAATCGGCGCAAAACGCCGATGAGCTGGCTTTTGTGATGGGGCATGAAGCGGCGCATCATGTTTTGGGACATATCGACCGGCAATCCAAAAATGCGCAGGAAAGTGCGGCGATCTTCAACGATCTGGGCAAGCTGCACGGCGAAAACGGGAAAGACCTGGAACGTACTCAGAAACTTGGGGCCGAAGTTGGGGTGCAGGTCAACGTGAAGACATTTGAGCTGGAAGCGGATCAGTTGGGCACCATCATCACTTATAACGCGGGGTACAATCCGCTGATCGGCGCAAAGTATTTCGACCGGCTTCCCGATCCAGCCGATAAGTTTCTGAGCACGCATCCCCCAAACGCAGAGCGGGTTCAGATCGTTTTGGAGACAGCAAGGCAACTGGGGCTATCGCAATGACATCTTTGACACGGCTGGGGGTGATCCTGACAGACCGCGGGTCGAAATATGCCGTTTCGGGTGCGACCGTCAGCACGCGTGCCGATGTCGATGCGGTGCTGCAGGACCTCAAGTCGGACAAGGCTTATGCCAAGGCGACGCACAACACCTGGGCAGCAGTTTTGCCCACGGGAGCGCTCAAGGCGGATGACGGCGAAAGCGGTGCGGGCATGGTGATCCTGCGTATGCTGGAACGCGCCGAGATGCAGAGCCACGTGGTGATTGTCACCCGCTGGTACGGCGGAAAAAAGCTGGGCGGAGATCGTTTCCGCCGGGTGCAGGACGCCACCCGCGCCTATCTGGATCACATCGGAATAGGGCCTTGACCTGAGTCAAAGGCCCATTTGGGATGTTGAGTTATCCTGTTCTGGACGCGACAGAAAGGATCTTCGATGCCCAACCGTGAAGTTCTGAAACTCCATGCCGGTCTGGTGGACCGAATGGCGACCAAGCTTGGGGTTGATTTGCAAGAGGCGGCGATCGGCGGTGACGTTTCGATCGACCAGTTGTCCGACGCCGTGCTGAACTGCACGGACTGCCCGAATCCCGGCCATTGCCTGCGTTTTCTGGACCAGCCCACCCATGTGGCCCGTACGCCGGAATATTGCCGCAATCAGGAACTGCTTGGCAGGCTCGCCCCCTAACGACAGGAGAGTTCGATGCCGCATCTCGGAGAGATCATGACTCATCTGCGTCTTGTCCTGCATATGGGACAGGTGACCGGAACGGACATGGTCGAGGCGCATCAGAAAGGGCACCTGACCCAGCAGGACTGGGCAGAGATGATCCAATACTGCCGGGGCTGCAGCTGGGCCAACCGGTGTCCCGACTGGCTCGATCAACATGAAACCGTGGTCGGTGCTCCGCATACCTGCAGCAACCGGCAACGGTTTGCGGCGCTGAAAACAACGTTAGAGCAGGAAAACGCATGAAACGGGTTGCTCTGGGAGATGTCGAGAAACACTTTTGGCTCACCCGGTCTGTGGCGAGGTGCATGAACATCTCGCTGACCGAAGCAATGGCCGAAGGTCGACTGTCACCGGATCGATATGCTGAATTGGTGACTCGCTGCCGGGCTTCGAATTGCAGTGGCCAATGCGCAATCTGGTTGTCGGAACAACAGTCCGAGGCCCGCGCGGCCCCGGATTTTTGCGCCAATGCCGATCTGTTAAACGGGTTGAAGTCCTAATCAGACCTTGGAGTGAGTCCCGTCACACAGCGGCGGATTCGTGCTGTGTTTGCACCCACAGAAAAATACTTTCTTGCTGCTGTCCGCGGTGTATTTGATCGGCTCAAACTCGGTGCCCTTGTGCGATCCGTCGCAAAACGGTTGTCGTTTGGATTGGCCACATGCACACCAGAAATAGCTTTTCCCTTCGGTCACCTCAACCGGGAAGGGGCCTTTTTGGGCGATGGTGGGGCTGTCTGACATGGGGCTACTCCGTCCTTGGCTGGTGTCACCTCAACACTGTAGAACGATACGTGGAGAACGGTAGTAATTGCTCATAAATCCGCTGTTTCTGAGGGGGTTACAAGCGTGGTTCCGCCTTTGCTCACAAACGCGTGATTGATTTCGTTGCAAAAATACAATCAAGGCCCTATTCTGTGCTCGGCCCCGGATTCTTGGGCAATATCAGGAAATTAATAGAGGAATGACGGACATGAAACTTAAATTTGCTGCCGTTGGTGCATTTGCCCTTGTTTTGGCTGCTTGCTCGCAACAGGAAGAGCCGGCCCCGGTTTACATTACGCCTGAGTACGACAAGTACGGCACGCCGAGCTGCCCGGCGGGTACCGAGTTGGCCACGACCGAAGCTGGTCAGACCGTCTGTAATCCGGTCGCACAATAAGAATTCCGCGGGCGGCTTTTACCTGAGCCGCCCGCACAAATTTCACCGACACGGCCGCCCGCGGGGCGGTTTTTTCTTGTCTGCAGGACACGATTCCGGTTTCAGTTTCAGCCAAAAAGTCGAGGGCAGATGAGAATCTTTTTTACCCGTCTCAAGGACCGCACCCGCTGGAGCTGGCAGGGTGTCGTCGCAACATGGCACGCGGAATACTCGTTCCGGACATGGGTTTGGGCGAACCTGATATCCGCAGCTTTGGCGCTTTGGCTGCCATTGGACGACGGAATTCGTGCGTTGATACTGGTCTTGGGGCTGCTTGTTCTGGTAATTGAATTGCTCAACACCGCGATTGAGCGTGCTGTTGATCACACCTCAACCAACCATAGTGAACTGGCCGGTCAGGCCAAGGATGCTGCCAGCGCGGCCGTCGCGTTGACAGCCGTGGCCACCGGGGTGGCCTGGATTGTCGGGCTTGTCAGCCTGTTCTGAAGAAACGACTGTTTTCCTACCAGCCAAAGCGATAACCCCGCCGCTGAATGCCGTAGTTTTGCGGTATGTGGTAAGGCGAGGCGTGTCTATTGGGGAAGCCGCGCGCCGAACGGTGGTGCCGTTTTTTCGGCTTCACGTAATACACCCTGGGCCTGGTCTTTTGATAGTGGACCTTGGGTTTGGGCTTGTGATGATAAACCTTAGCCTTGGGGTAGTGAGCTTTGGGCGCGCCATAGTACCTGTGCACATGGTGCGTGCTGCGAAGATGAAGGCTCAGCTGTTTGGAGCCGATGACTATGAAACCGCCCGAGCTGATGCTTTCAGCAATTGCGGGAACAGTAGAAAGCTGGGTCGCCAGAATTACCACGATACATTTCAGGCCAAAGGGGCGCAGACAGGACATTGAACCCTCCTTCACACAAGGCGGAATGTCCTGTCATGATCCACGAATCGTGCAGAAAAGGCCAATAAACTCGGCTCACGCTTTGCCGAGGTCGGGTGACAGGGTCAGATCAGTTTGCCCCACAGATCGTATTCGCCGGCCTCGTCGACCTCGACCGAGACGATGTCGCCGGGTTTAAGGGCTTCAAAGCCTTCGTCGATGAACAGGTTGCCGTCGATCTCGGGGGCATCCGCCTTGGTGCGGCAGGTGGCGGCCTCGTCATCGACCTCGTCCACGATCACGTCGATGGTCTGGCCAACCTTTGCCGCCAGCTTGGCTTCAGAGATCGCCTGCGCCTTTTCCATGAACCTCTCCCAGCGTTCTTGCTTGACCTCGGCCGGGACGTGATCAGGCAGGTCGTTCGACCGCGCGCCATCCACGTTTTCGTATTGGAAGCAGCCGACGCGATCCAGCTGTGCCTCATCCATCCAGTCTAGAAGGGTCTGGAATTCAGCTTCGGTCTCGCTTGGGTAACCGACGATGAAGGTCGACCGAAGGGTAATGTCGGGACAGGTCGCGCGCCACGCGGCAATCTCGTCCAGCGTCTTGGCGGCCGCGGCCGGGCGGGCCATGCGTTTCAGAACGTCCGGGTGGGCGTGTTGGAACGGGATGTCCAAATAGGGCAGCACGTTGCATCCCGCATCCGCCATCAGCGGGATCAGCTCACGCACATGCGGGTACGGGTAGACGTAGTGCAGTCGCACCCAGGCATCCAACTGCCCTAGCTCACGCGCCAGATCGGTGATGTGGCTGCGCACCTCGCGGTCTTTCCACGGGTTCACATCGTATTTGCGATCCAGCCCATAGGCCGAGGTGTCCTGCGAAATCACCAGAAGCTCGCGCACGCCATTATCGACCAGCTTTTCGGCCTCGCGCAGCACCGCATGGGCCGGACGGCTGGCCAGTTTGCCGCGCATGTCGGGAATGATGCAGAACTTGCACTTGTGATTACAGCCCTCGGAGATCTTGAGATAGCTATAGTGGCGCGGGGTCAGTTGCACACTGGCCGCGGGCAGCAGGTCCACGAAGGGGTCCGGATCGGGCGGGACAGCCGTATGGACGGCATCCAGCACCTGTTCGTACTGATGCGGCCCCGTCACCGCCATGATGCGCGGGTGATGCTCGCGGATGTAGTCCGGTTCCGCCCCCAGACAGCCGGTCACGATGACCTTGCCATTTTCCACCAACGCCTCGCCAATGGCATCCAGCGACTCGGCCTTGGCACTGTCGAGGAACCCGCAGGTGTTCACAATCACGGCATCGGCCCCGGAATAGTCCGGTGAAATACCGTATCCTTCGGCCCGCAGGCGGGTCAGAATCCGCTCACTATCGACCAGCGCCTTCGGGCAGCCCAACGACACCATACCAATCGTGGGCTGGTTCGGGCGCGGCGTGTCGGTGATCCGGGCAGAGGGTGCCAGGTCGGGGCGGAGGTTCGGCGGGTTCGTGGTCATGGCGCGGCATATAGTAGGGAACGCTTCCCCTTGCAAATGCGGGCTAGTCTTTGAATGATCTTTTTAACGCATGCCCAATAAGCGGAGAGCAGAAAATGAAATGGCTGTTGCGCATACTCTTCTTATTCGTGGTCGCCTTCGGCCTTGTCATCGGCGCATTGTTGCTGATGCCGGGCGACAAACTGGCCGCAATTCTGGCCAAACAGGTCAAAAGCGAGACAGGTCGTGAGCTAAAGTTGACGGGCGATGTGAACCTGTCCTTCTGGCCAGTTCTGGGGATGGAGACCGGCCCGGTCACCTTTGGCAATGCGCCTTGGGCAAGCTCGGAGCCTATGTTGAGTGCCGAGAGTTTGGCCGTTGGGGTTGATGCCGCCGGTTTGTGGAATGGTGATTTTCGGATTCGTCGCGTCTTTGCGGATCAACCGACTTTGCGGCTGGAATTGTCGGACGGGCGCGGAAACTGGGAGATGAGTGCTGCAAGTTCTCAGCCCAGCTCTGATAACAGCGTCGCGTCGTCTGAAGCCTCGGCGCAGGGGGTCGTGACACTGGATCGGCTGGAACTGACCAACGCGCGGCTGATCTATACTGAAAACGGCGCAACAAAGTTTGACTTTTCGAACGTCGACTTGTCTGCCAGCTGGCCCGATCCAGCCGCGCCATTGATAATGGAAGCACGGATGGCCGTTCCGGGTGGCAAGGTGAATGTGGACCTCAGGATACCCGACCTGCCCGCCTATGCCTCAGGTGCTGTCACGCCCCTGGAACTGGCGCTGACCGCGCCGGGCGGCGAGTTCGGGTTTGACGGTCGGGTCAACCTTGCCGGAGAGATGGACGGCAATCTCGAAGTCAAAACCAAGGATACCGAAAAGATGCTGGCCGCCTTTGGTCAGGCGGGTGTCGGGGTGCCGCTGGGGCTGGGTCGTGTGGCCGACGTGTCGGGGCACATGACGTATACGAAAGAAGGCCGCGCGTCGCTGCGCAACTTGGTGGCGCAGCTGGATCACAACCGATTCACCGGAGAGGCAGATATCGAGATTTCGGACCCGCCCAAAATCACCGCACGTCTGAAGGGCGGGGATATCGACCTGTCCCGATACAATGATGCACCCGCAACGGCCGGGGGTGGTTCCGGTACGGCATCTGCATCGGCGCCGTACAGTGGTTGGTCCACCGATCCAATTGATGCCTCAGCCCTAGCCTTAGCAAACGGAGAGATTCGCCTGACGGCCTCTTCCATCGCAGTGCCTGAAATCACCCTGGGGCCCAGCGACCTGACTCTCAGCCTTGATCGGTCCCGGGCGGTTCTGCGGATGGACCCGGCCACTTTGTTCGCAGGGCAAGTGACCGGGCAGGTGGTGGCCAATAACAGAAACGGCTTGTCCGTAGGCGGTAAACTGAATGCGCAAGGCATCGATCTACAGCAAGCTCTGTCCACGCTTGCAGGGGTCGATCGTTTGACAGGTTCGGGGTCTGGCGATTTCGAGTTTTTGGGCGTCGGCCAGACCGAGGACCAGATCATGCGGTCCCTCAGTGGGAAGGGCAGCCTGAATGTGGGGCAGGGCGTCATCGCGGGCATTGATCTGGATCGCCTGATGGGGCGGGGCAAGGACGCAGGCGGGACGACGGTGTTCAACAGTCTGACCGCCAGTTTCAATATCGATCAGGGTGTTCTGACCAACAATGATCTGCTGATGTCGCTGGATAATTTCCGTGCGGACGGAACCGGGCAGGTCAACATTGGGGCGCGCACGATTGACTATCTGTTCACGCCTGTCGCGCTGCGTGCCAATTCCGGTCAGGGGCTCGCGGTGCCAGTTCGGATTGTCGGGCCGTGGAGCGATCCGTCTATCAAGCCAGACCTGAGCAAGGTGATCGAAGCCGCCGCCGAAGGGAAACTCAAGGGTATTGAAGACGACGCCAAGCAAAAGGTTCTGGAAAAGGTCAGTGATGAGCTGGGAACCGTGGTGACCGACAGCGAAAGCGCTGAGGACGCTTTGAAAAACAAGCTGGAAGAAGAAGTCAAAAAAGGCCTGCTCAAACTGTTGGGCGGAAATTGAAAGGGGCGCCCTTGGGCGCCCCTATCCGGATTGGATCAGATCGTCTGGTCGTAGTCGCCAACGCCGGGTTCGGTCCGGATCACGGCATCGATATCTGCGAAAATGGCCCGCATTTCGTCTTCGCTGTCGCTGCTTTCGCAGACCACAACAAGGTTCGGCGTGTTCGATGAGGCACGCACCAGACCCCAGCTGCCATTGTCCAGAATGACGCGCGCGCCGTTGACGGTGACGACCTCTTTGATCGCGCGGCCGGCGAAATTCTCGCCCGCGTCGGCCTTGGCGACCAGCTTGTCGACCAGGCGCTTGAGGATGTCGTACTTTTCGGTGTCGGCGGCATAGGGCGACATGGTGGGCGTTGACCATGTTTTTGGCAGCGCTTTGCGCAGGTCCGACATGCTCTTGTCCGGGTTACGATCCATCAACTTGCAGATCTCAACCGCCACGCGCATACCGCAGTCGTAACCGCGCCCGATCGGTTCGGCCAGGAAGTAGTGACCGGATTTTTCGAACCCGGCCAGAGCGTTGATTTCCTTGACCCGCCGCTTCATGTGGCTGTGCCCAGTTTTCCAGTAATCCGCCTTGACGCCATGGGCCTGCAGTTCAGGGTCGCTGGCGAACAGGCCGGTCGATTTGACGTCGGCCACGAAGGTTGCGTTGGGGTACAGCTTGGCCAGATCGCGGGCCATAATCACGCCGACCTTGTCGGCGAAAATTTCCTCGCCTTCGTCATCCACAACACCGCACCGGTCACCGTCACCATCAAACCCCAACGCCATATCGGCACCGCTGGATTTCACGGTTTCGGCCATGTCGTGCAACATCTCCATGGCTTCGGGGTTGGGGTTGTAGTTGGGGAAGGTGTAATCCAGTCGGTTGTGACTGGGCACCACTTCCACGCCCATCCGTTCGAAAATCTCGGGAGCAAAGGCCGAGGCCGTTCCGTTGCCGGTCGCGCATACAACCTTGAGCGGGCGGGACATTTTGAAATCCCCGACCAGATCGTCGATATAGGCCTCTTTCACGCCTTCAACGAACTCGTATGAGCCGCCCTCGTGCGGAACGCCTTCACCGTTCAGAACGATGTCACGCAGCTCCGACATCTCGTCCGGGCCATGGGTCAGCGGGCGATCAAAGCCCATCTTCACCCCGGTCCAGCCATTCGGGTTGTGGCTGGCCGTCACCATGGCCACCGCCGGAACGTCCAGATGGAACTGGGCAAAATAGGCCATCGGGCTGAGCGCCGGGCCGATATCCTTGACCTGAATACCCGCCTGCATCAACCCGAGGATCAAGGCGTTTTTGATCGCCAGCGAATAGTCGCGATAGTCGTTTCCAACCGCGATTACAGGCTCGATCCCGCGTTTGCGCATCTGGGTGCCCAGACCCAGACCCAATGCCGTCATGCCGGGCAGGTTGATCTCTTCGGGGTATTTCCAGCGAGCGTCGTATTCGCGAAACCCGGTGGGTTTGATCATCGGGTCGCGCAAAAAGCTCCAGGTGTTCGGGGTCACCTCGGGGATGGGTTTGGTCATACTATCGCTCTTGATTAAATCTGAATCGGATTGGCTTTGGCCAGCGCATCAAAACGCATCAATGTGTCAATCAGTTGGGGCATCTGATCCAGATAGATCATGTTGGGCCCGTCGCAGGGGGCGTTGTCCGGATCCTGATGCGTTTCCATGAACACAGCGCCAGTACCAACGGCGACCGCGGCCCGTGCCATGACCGGGGCGAATTCTCTTTGTCCGCCAGACGAACCACCCTGTCCGCCGGGTTGCTGCACCGAATGGGTGGCGTCCATCACCACCGGGTAGCCCGTCTGGGCCATTTGGGGCAGCGACCGCATGTCGGCAACCAGCGTGTTGTACCCAAATGACGAACCGCGTTCCGTCAGCAGGATGTTTTTGTTCCCGGTGCTTTCGATCTTGGCGACGATGTTGGGCATTTCCCACGGGGCGAGGAACTGGCCCTTCTTGACGTTGATTACAGCGCCGGTGTTGCCTGCAGCCAGCAGCATATCGGTCTGGCGGCACAGGAAGGCGGGAATCTGCAGAACATCCACCGCATCGGCGGCAACGGCACACTGCGCCTCGGTGTGAACATCGGTTAGAACCGGAATACCCATTGTCTTGCGGATGTCGTCCAGAACATTCAGCCCGGCGTCAATTCCCATGCCGCGGGCACCGGACAGCGACGTCCGGTTGGCTTTGTCGTACGAGGCCTTGAAGACATACTGCGCACCGGCGGCATCGCAGGCCTCTTTCATTTTACCGGCGATCATCTGAGCGTGATCGGCGGTTTCAAGTTGGCAGGGACCGGCGATGATCGTCAGGGGCAGATCATTGCCGACCGTGAGGTCGGAGATTTTTACATGTTTCATATGTCTTACGAGGATACCTGTTCACGAAGGACCGACGCGGTAAGCGAGATCATCAGGTAGATACCAGCAAACAACAGGAAAGCCAAAATCGTATTTTCGAACTCGCGCGGATAGCTGGGTTCCTCGCTGGCCACCGGGTTTACCGAAACGGACAGGTAACGCACTTTGCGGTTGGCTTCGGTCCGTGTGGTTTCCATCTGCTCCATCGCGGTTTGCAGCATCATGTCGCGCGCCACCAGGTCGGCCTGCGCCATCTGAATACGTACGCTGAGCCGCGCAAGCGAGTTTTCGCCAGCGGAGACGTCCAGCATTTCTTCGTTCAACTCTGCCAACACGACCTCAAGCCGTTTGATGTCTGCGCGGACGCCGTCCACCTTGGCCTGGTTCGGGCGCAGGTTGTCCAGAAGGGCCGCCAATTGCAGTTCCTTTTCCTGCAACTCGAATTCGATCGCATTGATCCGCTCCCGCAGACCGGCGAGGACGTTTTCCGGGTCCAGCACTGCCCCCTGCAGCTGCAGTTCGATCAACTCTTCCTGCGCTTTTCTGCGCTCTTCCTGTGCCAGTTCAAATCCGGCTCGGGCATCGCGCATTTGATCTTCACGCTTCAATTCAGTCAAACCGTTGATGGTTTCCTCGGCGTAGGACAGCAGCAGAGAGGACAGCTCGACCGATATTTCGGGACTCGGCGCCGCTACCTCCATGCGGATGATGCCGTCACTTGGGTCATACCCGATGGTGATCATCCGCTTGTACAGTTTATAGGTATCCTCAAGAGTTGCATCCTGAGGCAGGCGCTGGATCGGGTCTATCCACTCATGCTTGAAGATTTCCGAAAAGTCGGTGTCATTCTCAAGCCGGACCAGCGCGTCTTTTGATTCCAGGAATTCCTGCGTGGCAACTGAATCCTGTGCTGTTGCGTATTGAGTGCCAGCCAGGAACCCGCCAAAGGAGGCGCCACCCCCATCTGCCTGCAGGATCGAAAAGGCCGAGTCGCTTGCGTACATCGGTGTCGCAACCCGATAGAAATAAATGCCGACAATCACGGTTGGAAGCAGAACAAACACCGCCAGCCGTGCGAACAGCGCAAACAGTTTACGTCTGCGGCGGCGTGCGATGTCCTTTTGGATTTCACCGATTTCCAGATTGCGCCGCTCCGCGGGGCTCAGCTCGGGCCCGGGCAGGCTTTGAGGCGATTCCTTGACCGTCTGCGGCAGTTGGATGGTGATTTTGTCCTTGGTCTTGTCTTCCGAGTCTTTCTTTTCGGCCGCCAGATCCAGCAGATTGGCCCGCTCAAAGGGGTCAATGCCCTGTTGACGCAACAATCGGACCGCATCGTAATCCGACGTTGCAGCCAGACCGTTCTTCTGCGCCAGACGCCGCGCCACGCGCAGTTGTCGCCCGGTCAGGCCTTCTCGTTTGATCGCGTCGATATCAGTCGCTGGTTGCGCGTCATTTGCGGCCTCGGACGGTTGCGTAGCCTTCCTGATACGCGAAATGGCATCGGCACGTGCGTCAGCTGAGTCGGAACTCTGATGGTTGCGTCGCCAGCGGTATTTCTTAGCCTTGGGTTTGGTAGTCATATAGCTGTCGTGCCTCTTCCAAGGTTTCGAACATATAAAGCTGACCGTCCAGAAGAACGGCGGCCTGTTGTGCAAACTTCTCAAGAACGGATGGGCTGTGCGATACAATGACCAGCGTCGTGGTGCGCAACCGCTCTTTCAGGATGTCGCCCGCTTTTCGGTTGAACTCCACATCGGTAGTCGCCGGCATCCCTTCGTCAATCAGGTACATGTCGAAATCCAGCGCCAACATCAGGGCAAAGGTAAAGCGTGCCCGCATACCGGATGAATAGGTTCCAAGCGGTTGGTCGAAATACTCACCCAGACCACACAGCCATTTGCAGTACGCCTCGATATAATCGGGATCCATACCGTAGATTTTTGCGATATAACGGGCGTTTTCTAGCGCAGAAAGCTTCTTGGCCACGCCGCCCGAGAACCCCATCGGAAACGAGATCCGGCAGGATTTGCGGATCACACCCTCGTCGGGTTTTTCCAGCCCGGCCATCATGTTGATCAGGGTCGTCTTGCCAGTGCCATTGGGGGCTAGAATGCCGATGGACCGGCCAAGCTCGATCCGGAACGAGACCTGATCCAGGATCACCTTGCGGCGGGTCCCGGTCCAGAAGGACTTGCTGACATTCTCGAACTCAAGCATTCAAGGCCTGCTGCTCTTGCGTTTGTTGCACCGGTCGGGCCGATGAGAGAACGGAATACTTACCGATCCATGTTGGCTACATTATGTCGAATTATGAAACAAATGATCAATGCGCGTGAAAGCGACCATTCGGCACTGTGACTAATGCATCGGTTGGACCGCGGCAACGCGTTGACTATCTTTCACTTCGACCGTCAACCAGTTTGATGCAGGAAATCTTGCGATCCGATGAACCCGCTGCAAAAAGAGATTGAAGCCTGCCGCATTTGCGCGGACAGGTTTCGGGCCACGCATACGGCACATGAACCGCGCCCGGTGGTCTGGTTCCGGCAGGGGACGCCGCTGTTGATTGCAGGGCAGGCTCCGGGCGCGCGGGTTCATGCCTCGGGCCGTCCGTTCACCGATCCGTCGGGTGACCGTCTGCGCGACTGGCTGGGGATCGATGAAACCGTATTCTATGACCGCGCCCGCGTGTCGATCGTGCCGATGGCATTCTGTTTTCCGGGGTATGACGAACGCAAGGCCGATCTGCCGCCTCCGCCGGTCTGTGGGCAGACATGGCATAACAGGGTGATGGACGAACTGGGGCAGGTGCCGCTGACCGTTCTGGTCGGCGGGCACGCGCACAAATACCATCTTGGAGTGCGCGGTTCGGTCACGGACACGGTGCGGGACTGGCAAGACCATGCGCCGCAGGTCTTTCCCTTGCCTCATCCGTCCTGGCGCAATACGGCATGGTTGAAGAAAAACCCGTGGTTCGAAGCCGAACTGCTGCCGGTTCTGCGCGCGCGGGTGCAAGAGGTTCTGAATGACTGACGAAACCGCCCTTGATACCGCCCACGCCGCGATGGAGGCCAACCCGCAGGACGATGCGGCGCGACTACGGTTCTTTGAACGGCTCGCTGACAGCGAGCTGTTCCTGTTGCTGGCCGAAGAGGCACAGGATGAAAACATCACGCCGGAACTGTTCGATGTTGCCGATGGCCGGTTCGTTCTGGCCTTTGACCGCGAGGACCGGCTGGCCCGGTTTGCGGAACGCCCGGTGCCCTATGTGGCCTTGTCCGGTCGGGTTCTGTCCGGGATGCTGGCAGGGCAGGGGATTGGTCTTGGGCTGAACCTCGAGGTCGCGCCGTCCTCGATGCTGATCCCGGCCGAGGCGCTGGGCTGGCTGGCTAGGACGCTGGAACATGCGCCGGAAGAGGTGCAGCAGCGTCTGGCCGAGTTTCTGCCTCCGACCGGCCTGCCGGATGATCTGCTGAAGGCGCTGGACGCAAAGCTGGCCACAGCCGTTGGCTTAGCCGAGGCCGCCTTTCTGGTCGGAACCAAATCAGAGGACGGAGGCGCGGGGCATCTGCTGGGCTTTGTCGGCGCGGTTGAGGGGGCTGAGGCTGCGCTGGCCAAAGCAGCCTCCGAGGCGCTGACCTTTTCCGGTATCGAGGCCGGAGCGATGGATGTCGGGTTTTTCAGCCCACATGAAGCAGCCGCAGCCGCGTTGGCGCGTGTCGGCCTGAGATTTGATCTACCTCAGCCTGAACAAAGGGTCGTTCAGCACATCACACCGGGCAGTGATCCGGACAAGCCGCCGGTTCTGAAATAAGCAGACCCCGCAACCGGTCAGGTCGCGGGGCCATGCGTTGTTATTCCGCTGCGGCTTCCAGTTTGTCCTGCGTGCGGGTTTCAAAGTCGTTGGCGTCGTGGCGCTCGTGCAGTTGAGTATGCGGCTCACCAAACGCGCGGTTGACCATACGGCCGCGCTGAACGGCGGGCCGCGCATCGACGGCTTTGGCCCAACGCATCACGTTTTTATAGGATTCGACATCCAGGAACTCGGCCGCGCTGTACAGACGGCCCAGAACCAGCTGGCCGTACCAGGGCCAGATTGCCATGTCGGCGATGGTATAGTCTTCACCCGCGATATAGGTGTTCTCGGCCAGCTGACGATCCAGCACGTCCAGTTGACGCTTGGCCTCCATGGCGAAACGGTTGATTGGGTATTCCCATTTCTCGGGCGCGTAAGCGTAGAAATGGCCGAAGCCCCCACCCAAATACGGCGCACTGCCCATTTGCCAGAAGACCCAGTTCATCACCTCGGTCCGCTCGGGGCCGGATTTCGGAAGGAACGCGTCGAACTTCTCGGCCAGATGGAACAGGATCGAGGCGCTTTCGAACACGCGCATAGGCGCGTCACCAGAACGATCCCACAGCGCAGGGATTTTCGAGTTCGGGTTCGCTTCGACAAAGCCCGAGCTGAACTGGTCGCCCTCGCCAATATTGATCAGCCAGGCATTGTATTCGGCGCCTTCATGACCCAGCGCCAGCAGCTCTTCCAGCATCACGGTGACTTTGACGCCGTTGGGTGTCGCCAGCGAATACAGTTGCAGCGGATGGCGCCCGACCGGCAGGTCCTTGTCGTGGGTGGCGCCGGCGATGGGGCGGTTGATATTGGCAAACTGGCCGCCGCTCTCGCTGTCCCAAGTCCAGACTTTGGGAGGCGTGTATGGGGATTGCTCGGTCATCGGTTGTCTTTCTCAGCAAAGTTCGGGTGAATTGTCCGTCCGCCACAACAGCTAATGTTGCAAAGCCCCGAGTCCAACCCCGGATGTCAAAGAGGTTTTGTAACAAACGGGGTCGAACCTCTCACGTTTTTTCATCCGACCTCACAGCGGCGCGAGCAGGACTGCCCATCGGGGTGAAAATACCTATTCTCTCTCCAACGCCAAACCCAAAGGACAAAAGGATTGACCATATGAAAAGCTTTGCCCTGTCTTTCGCAACTGCTCTGACCCTTGCCGTTCCGGCTTTTGCCGGGGATCAATATGTGGACGGCACCGGGTTTGCCGTGTCGGGTTATGACGTTGTCGCCTATCGCGGTCTGGATCAGGCGCCAGTTGGCCAATCCCAGCCCGAGGCAGTACGTGGCCATGCGGACATTACAGCGGAATTTAACGGTGCGACCTGGGCGTTCTCGACCGAGGAAAACCGTGACAAGTTCCTTGAAAACCCGGCGTACTACGCACCTGCCTATGACGGGCATTGCGCCTATGGAGTGTCGCGGGGCGGCAAGGTTCCGGCAAACCCGAACCTGTGGCGGATCGTTGACGACAAACTGTACCTGAACATCACAGATGTTGTTGTTGGCTTCTTTGAAGAGGATATCCCGGGAAACATCAATCTGGCCGAAGGTAATTGGCCGGGGATCGAGGCTGATGACGCATCGACCAGCGTGATCCCGAAATTCACCTCGGAAGGCCCGGTTGTGAACTAAACTACTACTCACCAAGAACAAACCCGGCTCTCACTAGGCCGGGTTTTTCGTCAGCTCGCCAGCCAGAAATTGTCGCGCATTTGCTGATCCGCGTCGAACTTGATCCGGACGCTCTTGGCGCCGGGGAATTTGCACGCAGCGATCGTTTCCGGAACCACAACCTCGCCCGCGCCGGTATCCTTGGACTGAAAGCTCAGCACCTCGGTTTCCATTCGCCGGGCCGAAGCCAGAAACGAAGTCGGTAGTGCCACCCGGTTCGGCCCTTCCTTCACAGGGGTCGGGACGAAATAGGTCAGATGACGGCCATAGAATCCCACCGCATCAGGGACGTGGTCGGCATCTGAAGTGCCCTGCGGGTCCGGATTTGGTTCGTTACCATCCGGATTATGCGCCAGAGCGGTGTTCAGCAAACTGCGGCAGGCGGCGATATCGGTGCTTTCCAGCTCGATCACACGCTTGCGCAGCTTCGGGCGCCGGGGAGTACCTGTGGTTTTCCCTTTGCTGGTCAGTCCTTCGCGGCGCAAAAAGTCATATGCTTCCTTGGCGCGGGCGAAATGGGTGCAGTCGCCGTTTCTATGATCTGGGTGAGCGCGAAATGCGATATGGCGCCAGGCATCCCGGATATCGTCGGACCCTGCTGTCTGGTCCAATCCCAAAGCCGCCAGCGCATCTGCGCGTGCATTTATCTTTTCGACAGGCTCCATACTCAAACAACTCGTTAAACAAACACTACAACCTCAGTTTGAAGAGGCGTAGGGTCTTGTCAAATTTTAGCGAAATTTTATTGCGGGGGTGGGGACAGTTGGCTCAACAGCAGGCTATTGTTCGCGTTTGTTTTGCGGCCGCCAAACCCGCCGCTACCCAATAAAAAGCCCGGAGCCTGAGCAGGATCCGGGCGAAGGTGACCAACAGGAAGGTTCAGGCGACATTCTGAAGTTCGGCCCGCGGTGTAATACCCAGTGCAAAACACACATCACGTGTCAGTTCCGGGCGATTCAACGTGTAGAAGTGCAGCTTGTCCACGCCGCCATCGATCAGGTCAGAACACAGCTCGGTGCATAGGGCGGTGGCCAGCAGGTCCTCACGATCATCGCGAATCGCCTTTTCAAAGGCGTGTTCGATCCAGTCGGGGATATGTGTCCCGCAGCGGCGGGCAAAATTGCGGGCGCCTTTCCAGTTCTCGATCGGCAGGATGCCGGGCACGATGGGCTTGTCGATCCCAGCCTTTTCGCAGGCATCGCGGAACCGGAAAAACGTCTCGGCCTCGAAGAAGAATTGGGTCAGTGCCTCGTCCGCACCAGCGTCCAGCTTGGCCTTGAGCCACTCGATATCCGCCGAAAAATCCTGCGCTTCTGGGTGCTTGTCAGGGTAGGCACCGACGCGGATGTTGAACATTTCGGTTTCGGCCAAGGCTTCGATCAATTCGACCGAATTGGCGAATCCGTCGGGGTGGGGTGTGAACCGGTTGTGACCTTTGGGCGGATCGCCACGCAGGGCGACAATGTTCTCAACCCCGGCACGTGCGAAGGTGTCGGCAATCTGCAACGTCTCTTGGCGCGAGGCATCCACGCAGGTCAGGTGTGCCGCAACGGGCAGGCCGGATGATTTGTGCAGCGTCGCCACCGCATCGCGCGTCAGCTCTCGGGTTGTGCCCCCCGCGCCATAGGTGACCGATACAAAGCGCGGCTCCAGTGGCGCCAGGGTCTGAACCGTATCCCAAAGACGGAACGACGCCTCCAGCGTTTGCGGCGGGAAGAACTCGAATGAAATCTCAGGTGTCGTCATATCTGCCTCACAGGTCCAATCTGGGGCCCTTGTGCCAGTTCCTGCATTGTGAGACAAACTCATATTACTCAAGAACAACATGAGTCTCATTGCAATGCACATCGAATTCCGGCACCTGCGTACGATCAAGGCCATACACGAATGCGGCGGGTTGGCCCGTGCGGCGGATCAGCTGAACATCACGCAATCGGCTTTGAGCCATCAGATCAAAGGGTTGGAGGATCAGGCCGGGGTCGAACTGTTCCTGCGCCGGTCCAAGCCGATGAAGCTGTCGGCAGCAGGGCTGCGCCTGTTGCGGCTGGCGGAGCAGATCCTGCCGCAGGTCGAGGCGACGCAACAGGAGTTTTCATCCTTGCGTGATGGGCGTACGGGCCGGATGCACATCGCCATCGAATGCCATGCCTGTTTCGAATGGCTGTTCCCGGTGTTGGAATCGTTCCGCAAATCCTGGGGCGATGTGGATGTCGATATTCGTCCGGGTCTTGCGTTCGACGCCTTGCCCGCGTTGCAGAAGGAAGAGGTCGATCTGGTCGTTTCATCCGACCCTGAGGATCTGCCGGGCGTCGAGTTCATCGAGCTGTTCGACTATGACGCGGTTTTCGTCGCGGCCTCTGCACACCCTTTGGCGCAGAAAGAGTTCATCGAGGCCGAGGATTTCCGGGGCCAGACGCTGATCACCTATCCGGTCGAACGCACCCGTCTGGATATCTTCAGCCAGTTGCTGATCCCTGCACGTGTCGAACCCGCTGCGATCCGGCAGGTCGAACTGACCGCTGTGATCCTTCTGTTGGTGGCGTCGAACCGCGGTGTGTCTGTGTTGCCCGATTGGGTCGTGCGTGAGGTGAAGTATAACTCGGACTACGTCACCCGCCCGCTGACCAAGGATGGGATCACCCGCAGGCTTTACGCTGCTGTCCGCACCGAAGACCTGGAAAAACCCTATGTGCAGGAACTGATCGAACTGGCCGGAACCGAGGCGCGCAAGCTGCAGTCACAATAAGCGCGAAACGCGGGTCTGTTATGCGCATCATTCCTCTTGGCAAGGGCGCATTGCCCCAGTATACGCGCGGTTTGACCGGACAGGAGCCTTTGGACAATGGTTGGCAGTGCAAACCTCAACATCATGATCAAAGCCGCGCGCAAAGCGGGGCGTTCTTTGGTCAAGGATTTTCGTGAAGTCGAGAACCTTCAGGTGTCGATGAAAGGCGCGGGTGACTTTGTCTCCAAGGCCGATATTGCAGCCGAGGAAATCCTGAAAGAGGAACTGCTGGGCGCGCGTCCGACCTATGGCTGGCTGGCCGAAGAGGGCGGCTCCATCGCCGGCGAAGACCCGACCCGCCGCTGGATCGTGGACCCGCTGGACGGCACCACCAACTTCCTGCACGGCTTGCCGCACTGGGCGATTTCGATCGCGCTGGAGCATAAGGGCAAGATCGTCGCCGGTGTGATCTATGACGCTGCCAAGGACGAGATGTTCTTTGCCGAAAAGGGCGAGGGCGCGTGGATGAACGACACCCGTATTCGCGTCTCGGGCCGTCACCGCATGATCGAGTCGATCTTCGCGACCGGGCTGCCTTTCGGAGGTCGTTCGGACCTGCCTGCCACGCTGCAGGATCTTGCCCGGTTGATGCCCGTCTGTGCCGGTGTGCGCCGCTGGGGCGCTGCGGCGCTGGACATGGCTTATGTGGCTGCTGGCCGTTACGAGGGGTTCTGGGAACGCCGCCTGAACGCCTGGGATGTGGCTGCCGGGATCATCATCGTGAAAGAGGCGGGCGGCTTCGTGCAGGCCCTGGACCCCGAAGGCAGCGTGCTGGAAGATGGTGAGGTGATCTGTTCGAACGAACCGATCTTTGATCAATTCGCCAAAGTGATCCGGGGCTGATTATCCGATATACCCGTTGAACAAGCGCGCCCCGTTCGAGGCGCGCTTTTTCGTTTCAGAGGGTTGCCCGCTCTGCCAGTCCGGCCTCGTCTGCAAATTTTGCGGCAACGGACACGACGGCGAGGTCTTGCAGGCCGACGCCCGTACCGTCGAAGAGAGTGATTTCTTCGACAGAGGCCCGTCCGAGGTGGGAGTTGTTGATGACAGCGCCGATGGGGGCGATCTGGACTTCGGTAAGATTACCGCTGCCGAAGGCGTGTTGCGCCTCGCCTATCGAAATGGACTGGGCAACCTCGTCGGTGAAAACAGTAGCGTGAGCGACCAGTGCCGCGTCGACCTCTTGCTTGCCCTTGGTATCGGTGCCCATACAGGCCAGATGGGTGCCGGGTTTGATCCAATCCTTAATTAGCAACGGTTCAAAGGCCGAGGTGATTGTGATGATGACATCCGCCTGCGCGCCCAGTTCTTCCTTAGTGACGGCTTCAAATTCCCGGCCGATCTCATGCGCGACCTCGCCCAGACGGGGCAACATCTCGGGGTGGGGGTTCCATGCGACCAACTTTTCGAAATCTCGTTGCTTGGCCGCGGCGCGCAATTGGAAGGTGGATTGGTGGCCCGCTCCGACCATGCCCAGTACTTTGGCATCACTGCGGGCAAGATGAGCGATGGAGACACCGAAGATGCTGCGGTGCGCACGGCGGTCAGGTAGTTGCCACCGACCAAAGCCGACAACCGTCCAGTATCGGGGTCGAACAGGAAGACGGTGGACTGATGATTGGTCAGCCCTTTCTCCATTTTCCCCGGCCAGTAGCCGCCAGACTTGACGCCCAGCACCTGACCGGCGCGGGCAAAGCCGGATTTGAAGCATCGGCGTAACCAATGGCTTCGCGTATGACTAGGAAGTTATAGGCGTCGCCACGCGCCATAGCGGCGAAGACGTCCTGAACCGCATCAAAGGCTTCGGCGCGGCGGACGAGTTTCTGGCAGAGGTCTTCTCCGACGATCAGTAGGGGTTTGTCTGACATATCTTTCATGATCCTTCGTTCGCCTCAGAACGCCTTGCCGCGCGCGGAGACGGGCCAGAGGGTTTCAATCTTGCCGTCGCGCACGCCCACGTACCAGTCGTGGACATTGGCGGTCGGGTCACAGTGGCCGGGCACCAGATGCAGCTTGTCATTGACCTGTAGAACGCCCTCGGGGTCGGCAACAACGCCGTGTTCGTCGGGAACACTTGATGTATTCGACATCCATGCGCCCGAACACCACCGGCAGTCCGCTGCCCACCGACTGCGCCTTGAGGCCCGCATCAACGATGGCCTTGTCCGCCTTCGCGTGGCTCATGACGCTGGTGAGGATGAAGAAGGCGTTCTCCCACTCCCCACGGTCGATGCGGTTGCCGTTCTCATCGAGGACGCGGCCATAGTCGGCGTCCATGAAGGCGTAAGAGCCGCATTACAGTTCGTTATACACGCCCGAGGTGCTCTCGAAGTAGTAAGACCCGGTGCCGCCACCGCCGACGATGTCGCAGTCCAGCCCTTCGGCCTTCAACCCGTCAACGGCGTCTTTTACCTGCGCCACGGCGATGTCGATCTTGGCCTTGCGGTCTTCGTACAGGTCCATGTGCTGCATCGCACCCTGATAGGCCTAGATGCCCGCGAATATCAGCCCCGGGGCCGCGTCGATGGCCTTGGCAATGGCGATCACCTCGGGCGTGGTGGTCAAGCCGCAACGGCCCGCGCCGCAGTCGATCTCGACCAAGCATACGATCTGGGTGCCATGGCGCTGTACGGCCTCGGACAGGTCGGAGACATTGCCGATATCGTCGACGCAACAGATCGTCCGTGCGCCCAGTTTGGGCATCTGTGCCAGCCGGTCGATCTTCGCCGGGTCGCGTACTGATTGGACACAAGCACATCCTTGATGCCATCGCGCGCAAAAACCTCGGCCTCTGGCACTTTCTGGCAGCAGATGCCACAGGCCCCTCCCAGCTCGACCTGCAGCTTGGCCACATCGACGGATTTGTGCATTTTGCCACGCACCCGGTGGCGCATGCCATGGGCCTTGGCGTAGTCACCCATCTTCTTGATGTTGCGCTCCAGCGCGTCCAAATCCAGCACCAGAGCCGGAGCTTGTGTCTCAGACGCGTCCATACCGATTGCGGCGGGGATGTCAAAGCCGACCTCAAGCTGGTCGATGTTTACGAGCTTGTTCATATCTTCCTCCTTAGCCCCGGGGCCAGGACAGTTTATCCAGATCCACATTGCCGCCGGTGATGATCACGCCGATACGCTTGCCTTTGAACACCTCGGGGTACTTCAGGCTCGTCGCCAGCGGCACCGCGCTGCTGGGCTCCATCACGATGCGCAGGTATTTCCAGGTGGTCTTCATCGCGGCGATGATCACGTCTTCGCTGGCGGTGTGGATGTCGCTGACGAAGTTCGAGACAAAGTGCCAGGTGTTCTCTTTCAACGGTACTTTCAGCCCGTCGGCGACGGTGTCCGGTGCGTCATCGGCGATAATGTGACCTGCCTTGAAGCTGCGATAGGCATCCTCGGCCTGCTCCGGTTCCGAGGCATAGTTCTTCACCTCAGGCGCCCGGTTCGACAGGGCCAGGCAGGTGCCCGAGATCATGCCGCCGCCTCCTATGGGGGCGACCACCGCGTCCAGGACGCCGGTCTGTTCCAGCAGTTATGCCGAGCAGGTGGCCTGACCAGCGATCACGCGCGGGTCGTTGCAGGGGTGCACGAATTCGCCCCCGTGCGCGCCTGAACCTCGACAAACACCGCCGCGCGGAGGTGGTCGAGGGCTCGCATTCAGTGATGATCCCGCCATAGCGGCGCACCGCGCCCTTCTTGGTCTGCGGCGCGGTGCGCAGCATCACGACATTACAGGGGATGCCCCGGCGGCCCGCCGCATAAGACAGGTTGAGCGCGTGGTTGCCGCTGGAATGGGTGCAGACGCCGCGCTCGGCGGTCTCGTCATTCAGGCCAAAAACCGCGTTACAGGCACCACGCAGCTTGAAGGCCCTGGCCTCCTGAAGGTTCTCGCATTTGAAGAACAACTGCGCGCCGGTTAGATCGTCCAGATAGTCGGACCGCAGCACGGGGGTGCGGTTTATTTGGGGTTCGATCCTCTCATGCGCCGCGAGCATGTCGGCAAGGGTTAGGCAATCGGCTGTGGGCATGTCGTCAGGCATCCGGCGCTCCTTACGCCGCAGATTGCATGGGAGTGGCGTAGCCAACGCGGAAGTACTCCTGCGCCGCAGCCATACCGCTGCCCAGTTCGATCGGGTAGTCCAGATCGGCCATCGCCATCTCGATTGTGGCCAGACCAGACAGGGCCATCACATCCGTCAGGCTGCCCAGATGGCCGATAAGGAAAGCTTTGCCGTGCATCTCGCCCAACCCGATGCCAAAGCTGACGCCATAGGCGTTGAAAGCGTGATCGGTCAGCGCATTACTGTCGAAGCCGTCGGGCACATAGATCTCGCTGACCGTATCCGAGTAGAGGTTCGGCGACTGCGCCACCAGCTCCAGCCCCTAGGCGGCGGCCTTTCGCACGCCTTCGGCCAGGCGGAAGTGGCGGGCATAGACGTTGTCGAGCCCTTCCTCGAACAGCATCTTCAGGCTTTCGCGCATCCCGTAGATCAGCCGCAGCGGCGGGGTGTACGGGAAGCCACCCGAGGCGTTCGCGACATCATATCACGAAAGTCAAAGAAGGTGCGCGGCAGCTTGGCCGTCCCCATTGCGGCCAGCGCCTTGGGGCTGACGCAGAGGACCGCCATGCCGGTCGCCAGCATGAATCCTTTCTGCGAGCCGGACACGGCTATATCAACGCCCCAGTCATCAAACTCGAACGGCATCGAGGCCAGCGAACTGACGCAATCTACGAACGGCATTGCCGGATGGGTGCTGGCATCCATCGCCTTACGCACTGCCGCAATGTCCGAGCGTACCCCGGTAGCTGTCTCGTTGTGAGTGACCAGAACTGCCTTGATTTCGTGCGCTTTGTCCGCAGCCAAAGCCTCGGCGAACTTATCCACCGGTGCACCGCTGCCCCACGGGCATTCGATGATCCGAACATCCAGCCCATGGCGCTGACACAGCTCGATCCAGCGATGGCTGAACATGCCATAGCGGGCCACCAGAACCGCATCCCCGGGGCTGAGTGTATTAGTCACCGCAGCCTCCCATCCACCCGTACCACTGGCGGGGAAGGTGACGACCTGACCCGGTGTCGTTCCGAACACCTTTTTGCTGTCTTCCAGTACGGGCGAGAAAGTCTCAACAATATCCGGCGCACGGTGGTCCTGTGTCTGAACCTGCACCGCCAGTCGCAGGCGATCCGGAATGTTCGTCGGGCCGGGTACGAAAACAGGGTTCTGAGTGGACATCACTAATTTCCTCCAAGATGGAAATCAGTGTCCGGGAAATCTCTCCCGCTTGAAATTTTCTTGAAAAATATTTTCATTTTTGCATTTAAATTTATAAGTCAATGAATTGGCGGGTTTTTCCGTTTTTCATTCCCGAAGGTCGAAAATGGTGATTTCGAAAAATCACGGGGACAAAACGGGGAGAGGCAGAAAAGGAGTCTCAGAAAAGACCGCGCGGCAGGCCGAAATCGCTTTTCAAGGAAAGCTCGGCCGGGACCATGCAGTCACTGGATCGAGCGCTGGGCGTGCCGACGGCGGCGACGCACCGCATACTGACCACTCCGCAAAAACATGGTTTCGCCTCTTTTGACGACGAGCGGCAGGAATGGATGATCGGGATCGATGCTTGCCGGACCGGGGCCTCTTTCCTGCGCCGCAACAGCGTGATCGAGATCGGCGCCCGATCCTGCGGCGTCTGATGCAGGGTAGTGGCGAGACCGCAAACCTGGCGGTGCCGGATGGCGCTGAAGTGGTTTTTGTCGGTCAGGTCGAGACGTTGAACTCTATCCGGGCGTTTTTTCCGCCCGGTGCGCGGACGCCAATATATGGGTCTGGCACGGGCAAGGCGATACTGGCCGCGATGAACCCGGATGCGGCCAACAAAGCCCTCAGTTCCGTTGACCCCGAGCGGTTCACGGACCACACGCTGACCGCCGGTTCGGGCCTGACGGCGGATTTGGAGAAAACCCGCGCGCGGTTGGTCGTATGACCACGAGGAGTGGTATGAAGGCATGTCCTGTATCGGGGCCGCCATCTACAACGACCGCGCCGAACCCTGTGCCGGGATATCCGTGTCCGGCCCATCTGTTCGCTTTCACGCGGACAGGGCCTCGGAACTAGGCGCCTTGGTCAAAGACGCGGCGCAAGAGATTACGCATCTTAGCGGGGGGCAGATGCCCCAATCCGAGGGCTGAGCCCTATTTGCGCGGGACGCGTGGAATGCGGGATTGCGACAGCTTGTATTTGTGCTCGGGGTGGGGCGGGTGTCCGTGGGTGCGGCTCCAGTACTCTGGTCCGCCGCGTTTCAGCCAAAGCGGGATGCACAGGATAAGGCCGACAAGGAAGCCGCCTGTATGCGCCCAATAGGCGACGCCGCCCTCGTCCGGGTTGCTGGCAAGGCTGCCTACGAACTGGATGCCCAGCCAGATGCCCAGCATGATAAAGGCCGGGATGGTGAAGATCCGAAAATACACGATCAGGATCAAAAGGACGTCCACACGGGCCTTGGGGAACAGCAGAAGATAGCCCCCCATCACCCCGGCGATTGCACCCGACGCACCGATGGTCGGCACCACCGAGTCCGGGGCAGTGACGACATGGATCAGACCTGCACCAATGCCGGCAACCAGATAAAACAGCAGAAAGGGTAGGTGGCCCATCTCGTCTTCGAGGTTGTCGCCGAAAATCCACAGGAACAGCATGTTCCCTGCCAGATGCATCCAGCCGCCGTGCAGGAACATCGAGGTCAACAGCGTTTCCAGCGCAAACCCGTCGGTGATCCGCGCAGGGATGACCGCGTAGTCGAAATAGAACCGGCTGATCAGCCGGTCGTTATCCATGATCCCCACATAGCTGATGAAAATCAGTATATTGGCCGCCATCAGAAGATAGACGACATATGGCGTGCGCCCCGAGGGGTTATGGTCACGGATCGGAAACATGGGGGGACGCTGGGCTTTTCCCGGCCCAGCGTCAAGGTACGGTTACGCCGCACCACCCAATAGCGCGGCGTTGCCGCCTGCAGCGGTGGTATCGACGCAGACATGACGCTCGCCCAGCACCCGAGCGCGGTCTGGCTGCCCGGGGATCATCGGCAGGATGGGGCCGTCACGGCGGGCCAGATGGCATTCGATCTCACGCGCGGTGTCCTCGTCCCCCCACCAGAGCACGCCCGAGAACCCGGCGGCGTTTTCCAGCCTGTGCAGGTCAACCATTCCGGTTGCCTGAATGGCTGTGCCGCCCAAGGCTGTGACGACCTCGACCTGCGCCTTTGTGGCCTCTGCCCCCGGTCCCATGCACAGCAGGGGCGCACGGGGGATTTCACTCAGCCGGTTGGATTCACCGGTCGGGCCGGGCAAGGACTGGGTACGAACGGCGGCGGGTTGGCCCTGTGGGGCAGGTATGTCGCCCATGGTAGTGTCCCATTTGGCCTCGCTGGTCTGACGGTCGGGCGAACAGAAACGCGCCATATAGTTCGGTCCGCCCGCCTTGGGCCCGGTGCCAGACAGACCTTCGCCGCCGAAAGGTTGCGAGCCGACGATGGCTCCGATCTGGTTGCGATTGACATAGATGTTGCCTGCGTGAACCGCCTCGGTGATGTGCTGCACGCGGTCGTCGATGCGGGTGTGCAGGCCGAAGGTCAGCCCGTAGCCAGTGGCATTGATCGAGGCGATGACCTGATCGATTTCGGATGCCTTGAACCGAGCCACATGCAGCACGGGGCCAAAGATCTCGCGTTCAAGCGCCGCTATGCCGAAGATCTCGATCAGGGTAGGGGCGATGTAGGTGCCTTCGGGCGGCGTGTTCAGTTCTTTCAAAACCCGCCCTTCGGTTCGCGCTTTGGCAATGTGATCGGCAATGCCCTTACGTGCATCTTCATCGACCACCGGGCCACAATCGGTGGACAGCAACCATGGGTTACCAACCTGCAACGCCTCCATCGCGCCGGTCAGCATGGTCAGCAGATCGTCCGCGATATCGTCCTGCACATAAAGGCAACGTAGGGCCGAGCACCGTTGACCCGCCGACTGAAAGGCGCTTTCGATGATGGACTGCACGGCCTGTTCAGGCAGTGCGGTGCTGTCCACGATCATTGCGTTCAACCCGCCTGTTTCCGCGATCAGAGGTGTGCCGGGCCGCAGGTTCTCGGCCATAGCATGGCGGATTTTCAACGCCGTCGCGGTCGAGCCTGTGAAGGCCACTCCCGACACGCGTGGGTCGGACGTCAGCGCTGCCCCAACGGAGGGTCCCCCCGGCAGTAGTTGCAGCACATCGCGAGGGACACCAGCCTCGTGCAGCAACTGGACTGCACGATGGGCAATCAGCGGTGTCTGCGGCGCAGGTTTGGCCAGCACGGCGTTGCCTGTGGCCAAAGCCGCCGAAATCTGGCCGGTAAAGATTGCCAGCGGAAAGTTCCACGGGCTGATGCAGGTGAACGTGCCCGCTGGTTCCGCCTGAGGGATGTTGGCCGCATAATAGCGCAGGAAGTCCACCGCCTCGCGCAGTTCGGCGACTGCGTCGGGAACGGACTTGCCTGCCTCTCGGGCCAGCAGGGCGAATAGCTCGCCGAAATGCGCCTCGTACAGATCAGCAGCGGCATTCAGGATGCGTGCCCGATCCGCAGCGGGGGATTGCCACGGGCTGGCTGAAGCCAAAGCCAGCTCAACATCTTCTGCGCTGGCCGGGGCCACGGCGCCTGGCCGATCCTGCGGTTGTGCCGGGTTGATGACAGGTTCATCCTCGCCGGGATGCGCATCCGCCGACAGCAGCGGCTGAGCGTACCAGTGATGGGCACGGAATTCGTCTCGGGCCGCGTCGACGTGGTCGAGCGTCGGCGTATGGTGCAGGTCGAACCCCTTGGAGTTCGGCCGTTCCGGTTCAAACAGTTCGGGCCCGGTCGGAAGGGGGGATTTCGGCCCCTGAATGGTGACAAACGGGTCAGCGGCCACCTCTTCCGGCGGCACTGCTTCATCTACGATCTGGTTCACGAACGAGGAGTTCGCGCCGTTTTCCAGCAGGCGCCGCACAAGATAGGCCAGAAGGTCCCGGTGCGCGCCAACGGGGGCGTAAATCCGGCAGCGCGTTTTGCTTTGATCCTTGACGATCTGGTGCAGGGTTTCACCCATCCCGTGCAGGCGCTGAAACTCGAACGGCTGATCATCAGCCATATGCAGGATCGCGCTGACCGTATGCGCATTGTGAGTGGCGAATTGCGGGTAAATCCGGTTGGTCATGCCCAGCAGTTTGCGCGCGTTGGCGATGTACGAGATATCGGTCGCCTCTTTGCGGGTGAACACGGGGAACCCATCGACGCCCTCGACCTGAGCGCGCTTGATCTCGGTATCCCAATACGCACCTTTGACCAGACGTACCATCAGCTTGCGGTCGTGGCGTTCAGCCATTTCGTAGAGTGTGTCCAGAGCGATTCCGGCACGCGGGCCGTAAGCTTGGACAACGATCCCGAACCCATCCCATCCGGCCAGGGCGGGCTCGGCCATTACCGCTTCGATCACCTGAAGGGACAGTGATAGACGGTCGGCCTCTTCGGCGTCCACGTTCAGACCCATTCCGGCCGCCTTGGCCAGCAGACACAAGGCCCGAACACGCGGTACCAGTTCATCCATCACCCGCTGTTCCTGTGCGATTTCATAACGCGGGTGCAATGCCGACAGTTTCACCGAAATGCCCGGATTTGCGCGGATGTCGTTGTGGGTACAGGCGTCCGCAATGGCAGCGATCGCACGGGAATAGGACAGGTGATAGCGGGCGGCATCGGCCTCGGTGCGGGCGGCCTCGCCCAGCATGTCGTAGGAATAGGTGTACCCTTTGGATTCCATCCCTTGCGCGCGGTCCATAGCAGCCTGGATGGTCTCGCCCAGAACGAACTGACGCCCCATCTCTTTCATTGCGCGCCCGACGGCGGTGCGGATGACCGGCTCACCCAGCCGTTTGATCGCTCCGCGCAGGGCACTGACCGGAGATGTCTTGCCCTCGTCCAGAACCTTGCCCGTCAGCATCAGCGCCCAAGTCGATGCGTTCACCAGTGACGAGGACGACTGCCCCAGGTGCTTACCCCAATCGGACGGCGCGATCTTGTCTTCGATCAGCGCGTCGATCGTTTCGGCGTCTGGGACCCGCAACAGCGCCTCGGCCAGACACATCAGTGCGACACCTTCATCGGTGGACAGGCCATATTCGGCGAGAAAGACCTCCATCATACCGGGGGAGGTGCTGGAGCGGATGTCGCGCACCAACTGCGCCGCCGCCGCGCAGATCGCGGCGCGGTCGGGTTCGCTCAACTCGGCCTGTGCGATCAGGGCATTCAGAATTTCGGACTGATCGGCATAGGTCTGGCCGTCGATATGGGTGCGCAGGCTGTGTGTCATGAATCCTCCGGGCTTTTGTTAAATATAGGATCGATTTTGCGGGACAACTGCCTTGATTTATGGTTTCTGAAGGCAAATGAACTGATTTGGTGAAGTAAAACGATGCAAATGAACCGCCCTGATCTGGATCGGTTTGACCGGTCGATCCTGACGATTCTGGCCGAGGACGGGCGTATCTCGGTCGCCGATCTGGCGCGGCGCATTGGGCTGTCGAAGTCCCCGACTCAAGCACGTGTGAAAAGGCTTGAGGCCGAAGGAATCATCACCGGATACCGCGCCTTGCTGGACCCGATCCGCCTTGGGCTGGACCATGTCGCCTTTGTCGAGGTGCGCCTGACTGACACCCGCGAGAAGGCCCTGGCCGAGTTCAACGCGGCGGTGCGCAAGGTGGCCGAGATCGAACAAGCCCATATGATCGCATCAAATTTCGACTATTTGCTGAAAATCCGCACCGGTTCGATGTCGGAATACCGCGCGGTTCTGGCCGAGAAAATCTCATCCCTGCCGCACGTGGCGAATACGTCGACCTTCGTTGCGATGGAGGCGGTGAAAGAGATGGGCGTGTCCGGAGCGATTGAAGGCACGGGTTGACGAAACGTCCAGTGGCGTCACCATTGGATCATGAAACAGATAACCCTTGCTTCCATCTTACTTGTCGCGTCCACGGCTGTGCGGGCCGGGGACTGTCCTGTTGCGCCGGACCACGCCGCCGATGTTGACGGAATAATTACGCAAATCCAGCAGGCCGAAACTGAACAAGCCGCCCGCGCCTTGTCGAGCCAGTTGTGGGAGTTCTGGACCGATGCGCCGGATGCAAGCGCGCAGGCCGCACTGGATCGGGGAATGGCGCGTCTCAGGGCTTCGGACTTGCTGGGTGCGATCGAGGATTTCAATAAGCTGATCGCCTACTGCCCGGCTTATGCCGAAGGGTACAATCAACGCGCCTTTGCGTTTTATCTGGGGCGGGATTTCGAAGCCGCCTTGCCCGATCTGGACAAGGCCATCGAACTGTCGCCGAAACATGTGGCTGCGATCAGCGGGCGGGCATTGACCTTGTTGGAGTTGAAAAGGCTTGATGAAGCGCGGGAGGCTCTGAACCAGGCTTTGGAACTGAACCCGTGGCTATCGGAGCGCCATCTTCTGGGGCCGGGTGGGCCACTGGAGCCACCGGGTCAGGATATCTGACGGAAAACGCCCCCGGAACCAAAAGGCCGGGGGCGTTTCATTCAGGTTTAGCCAATCACACTGTTATCGGCGCGCTTGATCGCAATGACCGAGGACCGTGGCGTGCCGCCATCGGGCCAGTTGCTACCCGGGTGCTGGATGCCAACAAACATGGTGCGCAGGTCGGTGGACCAGGCCAGCCCCGTAACCTCACAGCCGTTCGGGCCGGTCATGAAGCGCGCGATTTCACCGGTGACCGGATCACCGACCAGCATCTGGTTGTTGCCGTGGCCGGCAAAATCTTCCTCGTTGCCGTCATTGCCGTCGGTTTGAATCCAGATCAGGCCCGTCGAGTCGATGGCCATGCCGTCGGGCGAGTTGAACAGGTTGCCTTCGTTTACATTCGGCGATCCAGCGCGGTCGTCGGAATGCACGGTCGGGTTGCCTGCCATGACGTACAGGTCCCAACCAAACCCTTCGGCCGCATGGTCATCATTCGCTGGGCGCCAGCGCACGATCTGACCGTACTTGTTGGCCTCGCGCGGGTTGGGACCGTTGACCGAGGTGTCATCCCCACCGGCATTCGGTTTGACGCCGCGATTCTTGTTGTTGGTCAGGCAGCAATAGGCCTCGGCCGCAACCGGGCTGGAGGCGACCCATTCCGGACGGTCCATGGTGGTGCCGCCGGCGGCCGACGCGGCCATGCGGGTAAAGATCAGAATCTCGGCCGCGTCCATGCCGGTGGTTTCCGGCGTCAGAGGCAGCCACGCACCTGTTGCGTCATCATTGAACTTGGCGACATAAAGCGTTCCATCGTTCAGCAGGCTCTCGGTCTCACCGCCGGGCTGGTAGGTGCCGTTCGAGACGAACTTGTACAGATACTCGCCCCGCTCATCATCGCCCATATAGACGACCACACGGCCATCGGCGGCCAGTGTTACCTCGGCGTTTTCGTGCTTGAAGCGGCCCAGACCGGTGTGTTTGACTGGCGTGCTGTCAGGATTGGTCGGGTCGATTTCCACGATCCAGCCCGCGCGGTGCGGTTCATTCGGGTTTTTCGAGGTGTCGAAGCGTGGATCAAACAGTTCATACCCGTTCCAGCTTGTCGCTTTGATGCCGTAGCGCGCCATGCCACCCGCGACTTTCTGGTCATAGCTGGCGTTTTCGTTGGATGAGCCGAAATAGCCGTTAAAGTTCTCTTCACAAGTCAGGTAGGTACCCCATGGGGTCTTGCCCGCTCCACAGTTGTTCATGGTGCCCAGCGAAGTAGTGCCGGTCGGATCGGCAGCGGTCTTCAGCAGGTCGTGACCGGCCGCGGGGCCGACGATCTTCATCGGGGTATTGTGGTGGATGCGGCGGTTGAAGGGGCTGTCTTTGACAACCGACCAGCCGTCGGGACCTTCGGTGATTTCCATCACGGTGACGCCCTGCAGGTTCTGCAGTTTCAGAACATCGTCGGCATTTGCCGGAACGCCTTCGTTCGCGGCGGGCAGGTTGATCTTGCGGTTCGGGTATTCATGGTTGATCGCAATCAACTCGTGACCCTGGAACGAGAAGGTCTCCATTCCGTCGGTGTTTTCACCAAACACGCGATCCGATTTCTCGACCGCGCCGCCGTCAGTCAGGTCATAGCCGTCCGCGTCGGAGAACAGCGGGTCGCCCCAGCGCATCAGCATTTTCCATTCGTACCCTTCCGGGACATGCACGGTGCCATCGGTTTGTGCAGCAATAGGAGTGAAGGCAAAGCGCGAGGCGCCGACAGCGTGGGCCGCAGTCGACCCCATCAGGCCCGCGCCCATAGCGGCAGCACCCGAGCCAAAGGCCAGCGCACCACCTAGGAAGCCACGGCGCGAAAGGGCGCTTTCGACAACGCGGTCAAAGTCGTTTTCCTCGGGGCGGGGGAAGTGCAATTCGTCCCAATCGTCAGCAGATAAAGTGGTGGGGTCTACGGTGGTCATGGATGGCTCCTGGCTGTCCTATAAAGAGTGATGAAATGGACTTAGGGGGTCTTTGTGACAGGGTGTTGACAGCAACCTGAAGGACACTGCCCGAGGCATCTAATAATGGCTTTTCCGACGCTAAAAAAACAGGCTGAACACTGAAATAAGTACAAGCTTCGCGGCGGATCATGACAACGGGCCAATATCACCTTCTCGTGAAACGTGCTCTCAGCGAAGGCGTTGGCCCGCCGGATCGAACCGATAGGCCTTGTCGACGGAAAAGGCGAATTTCAACTCCTGACCTTCCGCGATCGCGTGCTGGCCGAACAGCCGTGCCGTCACCGCATGATCCTGCACCTTGGCAATGACGTTGGTGTCTCCGCCCAGTTTTTCCACGTGGCTGACCCGGGCGACCAACGGGCCGTCGTCGGACAGGAACAGGTCTTCGGGGCGGATGCCGATGGTGTTCTGACCATCCCCCAGCAGCTCTTCGGGTAGAAAGTTCATTGAAGGAGATCCCAGAAAACCGGCAACGAACTGGTTGGCGGGGTTGTTATACAGCTCCATCGGTGTGCCGATCTGCTCCACCCGCCCGTCGCGCAGCACAACGATCTTGTCGGCCAGCGTCATCGCCTCGGTCTGATCATGGGTGACATAGATCATCGAGGCATCCAGCGCCCGGTGCAGGTTCGCGATCTCGATCCGTGTGTTCATCCGAAGGGCGGCGTCGAGGTTCGAGAGTGGTTCGTCAAACAGGAACAGTTTCGGTTCGCGCACGATGGCGCGCCCGATGGCGACGCGCTGCCGTTGGCCACCGGATAGCTCGGACGGGTAGCGGTCCAGATAGTCCTCAAGGTTCAGCATTCGGCTGGCCTTTGCGACGCGCTCTTCAATCACCGCCTTGGGTTGCTTTTCCTGCTTCAGCGCCAGCGTCATGTTCCCGCGCACGTTGAGGTGGGGGTAGAGCGCGTAGCTTTGAAACACCATCGCGATCCCGCGTTTGGAGGGGGGCACCAGATTGACCTGTTGGCCGCCGATATTGATCTCGCCTGATGAGGCATCCTCAAGTCCCGCGATCACGCGCAACAGGGTGGACTTGCCGCAACCCGAGGGGCCGACGAAGACGACAAACTCGCCTTCTTCCACCTCCAAAGTGATGTCTTTCAGGACATGCACATTGCCAAAGGATTTGTTCACATTGGTCAGGGTCAGAGCGGTCATGATGTGGGCTCCTTCAGCGAAACGGGCTGGCCGGTGCGGATGCTTTCATCGGCGGCCAGACAAATGGCAAGGGATTGGACGGCGTCATTCATGTGACGCGTCAGGTCGATATCTTCCGCGATGGCGCGCAGCATATAGGCCTGCTCGGCATCGCAGAGTTCCTGATGACCGGGCTCATCGGGCATCTCGATAGTGCGATCTCCGTTTGGCGTGTGGACCAGTAAGCCGCCAACCTTGGTGTGGCCGTCGATATCGGCCGATGCCCCCTTGTTGCCGTCGGTAATCGAAACCGAACCGTTGGGCGAGACGATATCTTTCACGAAGAACGCCGTCTCGGACATCATCGGGCCCCATCCGGCCTCGTACCAACCGACCGAACCATTGTCAAAGATCACCTGAAACTGACCGTAGTTATACATGTCCTCGGCGATCTCATCGGACAGGCGCAGGCCCATGCCGTGTACGCGGACCGGCTGCGCATCGGTGATCTGGCACATCACGTCGACATAGTGCACGCCGCAATCCACGATTGGCGAAGTCGTCTGCATCAGCGCCTTATGCGTCTCCCACTCCGCGCCTGAGGATTGCTGGTTAAGGTTCAGGCGAAACACATACGGCCCGCCCAGATCCCGCGCCTCGGCGATCAGGCGCATCCATGAGGGGTGATGGCGCAGGATGTAACCCACGACCAGTTTGCGGTTCAGCTGGGTGGCGGTTTCGACCACGCGCCGCGCGTCGGCGACGTTGGTGGCCAGGGGCTTTTCGACAAACACATGCGCCCCAGTCTCCATCGCGGCACAGGCATAGTCGGCATGGCTGTCGGAATAGGTGGCGATCACGACCAGATCGGGCTTCGTCTCGGTCAGGGCAGTCTGAAAATCCGAATAGGCTGGATAGTTCGCAAGGTCCGGGTGATCCACGCGGCCGGACCGGTTCACCAATCCCACGATCTGCGCGTCCGGGTGGTGGTGGTGGGCCAGCGCGTGGCTCAGCCCCATGTTGCCAAGGCCTGCAATCAGAACACGGGTCATTTGACAGCTCCTGAAGTGATGCCGCGGATCAGCTGGCGAGAGAAGATGACATAGAGAATTAGCACCGGCAGGATCGCCATCGACAGGGCAGACAGAACCGCGTTCCAGTCGGTGACGAACTGGCCGATGAAGACCTGACTACCCAGCGTGAGCGTCTTGGTTTCCTCGGCTGGCGCAAGGATCAGCGGGAACCAGAGGTCATTCCAGATCGGGATCATGTTGAACACGGCCACGGTCGCCATCGCGGGCCGGACCAGAGGCAGCACCAGCCGGAAAAAGATCGTGTACTCCGACAACCCGTCGATGCGCCCTGCGTTCTTCAGGTCATCGCTGACTTGCCGCATGAACTCTGACAGGATGAACACCGCCAAGGGCAAGCCTTGCGCCGTGTAGACAAGGATCAGTGCCCAGAGTGTGTTCACCAGGCCGGTGGCCACCATCATCTCGAGGATCGCCACGGTGCCGATACGGATTGGGATCATGATCCCCAGAGCTAGGTAGAGCCCCATCAGCAGGTTGCCTTTGAACTGGTACTCCGACAGGGCGTAGGCCGCCATGGCTCCAAACAGCAGGATGAAGAACAGTGACGCCACGGTGACAATCATCGAGTTTTGGAAGTAGAGGAAGAAATCGCCCTGCTTCATAACCGTCTCATATCCGATCAGCGAGAAACTGTCGGCATTCGGCAGGGCCAGCGGCTCGCGAAAGATCGCGCGGCGGGTCTTGAAGCTGTTGATCAGGATCACGAAGACCGGGAACAGTGCGATCAGCGTGTAGAGGATCAGCGCCCCGTGCATCGCGGCAGTATTCAACGGGTTTTGGCGTGCTTTGTTCATCCCTGCGCCCTCACAGTTGATACCGGCGCATCCGTGTCTGGATGCCGAACAGGTAAATGCAGACGCCCACGAGGATGATCGCGAACATGGCCCCGGCGATGGCTGATCCCATATGCGGGTCGCCGAGTTGCAGCTGGAAACCAAAGAAAGTGCGATACATGAAGGTGCCCAGAATATCGGTCGAGAAATCCGGCCCCGCCAGCGCGCCTTGAGACGCATAGATCAGGTCGAACGCATTGAAGTTCCCCACGAAGGTCAGGATTGAGATGATGCCGATCGACGGCAGAATTAGCGGTAACTTGATCTTCCAAAAGGCCGAGGCACCGGTGATGCCATCGATTTCTCCGGCCTCAAGGATTTCTTCGGGGATGGTCAGCAGGGCGGCATAGATCAGCATCATCGGGATGCCGACGAACTGCCAGACCGAGATCAGCGCCAGCGTGGTCAGGGCGTATTCCTCTTTCCCCAGCCATGGCGCGAAAAGCGATTTCAGCCCGATGGCGTCCAGCATCGACGGCGCGATGCCCCAGATCGGCGACAGGATCAGTTTCCACGCAAAACCAACGATCACGAAACTGAGGATTGTGGGTATGAATATTGCCGACCGATAGAGCGCTGCAAACCGCAGGCGCGGATGGCTAAGCAGGGCGGCTAGCGCGATGCCGATGGGATTCTGAACCAGCATGTGGATCAGGAAGAACCAGAAATTGTTGCCCAATGCGTTCCAGAATTGCTCGGACCAGATCGGATCGAAAAACAGTGTTTGGAAGTTCTGCAACCCGACGAACACACGGTTCTGATCGATCTCGGTGTAAAGCGCCAGACGCAGCGTGTTGAACAGCGGAAAGATCATCACCGCCGTATAGACAAGTACGGCCGGTGCCAGAAACACGACGATATGCCAGCGGATGCGGGGGCGGTTCATTGGACTGCTTTCAACGGAGTGTCGGGTGTACCCGGGCGGGCATTTCCGCCCGGGTAGGTGTCAGTTTACTGGTGCGGGGCGTACCAGCTGGACAGGCCTTCCTGCAGCTCGGCGCCCAGTTCCTCGGGCGATTTTGCACCCTTGATGGCGGCGACCGACGCACCCCAGGTCTCATTCTCAAGGTTCGGCGTGCCGCGCGACAGGATCTGATAGGTCGAGCGGATGGTCGACTCGCATTCCTCACGCCAGCCGACGATTTCCTTAGCCAGCGGGTCCTGAAGCTCGACCGGAGTGCTGGACAGCGGGAAGAAGCCGGGCAGGGCGTTGCCGAAGATCTCGGCGAACTCGGGGCTTGCAACCCAGGCGAGGAAGGTCTCAGCTGCCTCAGGGTGTTTTGTGGCTGCATTCATGCCGATGCCGATATCGGTGTGGTCCGAGATATAGCAGGTGTCACCCGCATTGCGGACCGGCGGCTTGAACGCGCCCATCTCGAAATCGGCCTGCGCGTTGAAGCCCGAGATTTCCCAAGATCCGGCGGGATAAATCGCGGCCCGGCCCAAAGTAAAGATGTTCTGGCTGTCGGGATAGGTCTGCGCCTCATACCCGTCGCCCATATATTCGGCCCAGCGGGCGAGGGTCGCGTAGGGGGCAGTCCAGACCTCATCGGTCAGTTTCTGTTCGCCCGAGATCAGCGCCTGGCGGCCTTCCTCACCCTTCCAGTAGTTCGGCCCGATGTTGTTGTAGCCCATCGTGGCGGCTTCCCACTGGTCGTTGGTGCCCATGGCCAGAGGGACATAGGTGCCGTCCTCCCTGATCTTGTCGAGGGCGGCAAAGAACTCATCCTCGGTAGTGGGAACCTCGATGCCCAGTTCGTTGAACGCATCCTTGTTGTAGATGAAGCCATGGATCACCGAGGCCATCGGAACGCAGAAGCTTACCGCGCCGTCATCTGTCTGCCAGGCCGATTTCGCAACGTCCGAGAAGTTGCCCATTGCTTCGACACCCGACAGGTCGGTCAGGTGGCCGGCTTCATACAGCGCCAGAGAGGCGTCGAACGGGCGGCAGGTGATCAGGTCGCCAGCCGAGCCCGCGTCGAGTTTCGAGTTCAGCACGGCATTGTATTCCGCCGGGGCTGAGGGGGTGAACTGAATCTTGATGCCGGGATGCGCGGCTTCGAAGGCTGGGATAATCTGGTCCTGCCACAGGGTCAGGTCGTCGTTGCGCCAGCTTTCAATGGTCAGCGTCACGTCCTCGGCAAGGGCGCTTGTGGCGATCAGGGTCGTACCTAGCAAGGCCAACTTCAGGCTTCTGTATGTCATTGTTCTCTCCCGTTTGTTTGTCGTTGTCTGTTTTGCGTCAGTGCTGCAGCCAGAATCCCTTTGCTGGCCTGCAGCCGGGCTTGGGCCTGTGCCAGCGACAGGCCCTGCGCGGCGATCAGGATGGCGGGTTTTACCTCTCCGTTTGCCGCATCCAGCGCCTGCTGTGCGGTGATGGCATCCACGTCAGCGATCCGGGCGACGATCCCGGTTGCCCGCGTCCGCAGTTTGTCGTTATCGGCACGCAGATTGACCATCATCCCACCATGCACATGGCCCAACTCGAGCGCCATAAGCGAGGACAGCATGTTCAGCGCTATCTTCTGTGCCGTTCCCGCGCCCATTCGGGTCGAGCCCGAGATCAGCTCGGGCGGTGTGGCCAGAAGGATCGGAATATTTGCGCCTTGTAACAATGGGCTGCCAGCGTTGTTGGCGATGCCGATCACGGTGGCGTTGCGTGCACTGGCGATCTTCGCGGCCGCCAATGTATAGGGCGTGGATCCGCTGGCCGACACTGCGATCACCGTGTCGTGCGGGGTCAGTGCGCTCAGTACGTCGTCGAGACCGTCGGTCGCGTCTTCGGCTCCGCCTGGCATCTGGACACCAGTTGGCAGGCCTCCGGCCATATGAATGCGCAGGTGGGCAGGGGCGATTGAGAAAGTGCCGCCCAACTCTTGCGCGTCGGCTGCCGCCATCAGCCCCGACGATCCGGCGGCCACGAAATGCAGCACGCCATCGGTGCGGATCGTTTCGGCCATAGCCTCGGCGCCGCGCGCGATGTTGTCCAGCGCGTCGCGGACGGCGGTGGCCGCGGCGACCTGCCCCTCGGCCAACGCGCGCGCCGCACCTACCAGATTGCCTGGGGTCAGCTGTAAGGCGTCAGGGTGCAATTGTTCAGTCGGCGGCAGCGTCAAGAGAATCCCCCTCGTGTGTCCGTTATACGATACCTATCTAATACCACTTGTCTAGATTTTTCTTTCATCGTGAGATTTCTCTGGGTTATTTGGTGAAATTGGGCTTGAAGCCAAGGTTTTTTCGAAATGCGGGCTTTCTTATCCTAAATAGGTATTATAATGGTATTGTCATGACCGAGTCTCGAAATAGCGCCGTATTGGCGGTGGATGGTGGTGGAACGCGCTGCCGGGTGGCCTGTGAAATCAATGGGGTGACCCATTGCGTTGAAACGGGCGCTGCTAATGTCTCGACCGATTTTGACGGGGCGCTTGACCAGATTCGAACCGGGCTTGACGCCTTGTCCCGTCAGGTTGAGGTCGCGGACCTGCGCAGTTGGCCTGCATTTGTTGGCCTTGCAGGTGTGACCGATGATGTCATCGCCAGGCGTTTGCGCGATGCGCTGGGCCTGACCCGCGCGCGGGTCGAGGATGATCGCCCTGCCGCCGTGCGCGGCGCGTTGGGCACGCTGGACGGTTTGATCGCGCATTGCGGCACCGGATCGTTCCTTGCGGTTCAGCTGGGCGGCGCGATGCGGTTTGCAGGGGGCTGGGGGTCGGTTCTGGGGGATGAGGCCTCGGCCCAGTGGGTCGGGCGCCGGGCCTTGTCCGAAACGCTGTGCGCCTATGATGGCACTCAGGTTCAGACCGGCTTGACGCAAAAGCTGCTGGCTGACTTGCACGGTCCGGCAGGCATCGTGTCTTTCGCCGGAACTGCGACACCTGCGCAATTCGGCGCGCTTGCGCCCGCCGTCACGGCCGCCGCGCAGGCGGGGGATTCTGTTGCCGTGGAAATCCTGCAATCAGGGGCCGATTACGTCGCCGAAATCGCGAAGCGGCTGGGCTGGACGTCGGGTGGGGCGATCTGCCTGACCGGCGGGATCGCGGGGTTCTACTCGCCCTATCTGCCGGACGAGATGCAATCCGCCATTCGCCCTCCGCAAGGTGAACCCCTGACCGGCGCATTGGCGATGGCTAAGGAGATACGTCATGAGCATCTCTGACTTCCTGCGCGCGGATCAGTGGCTGAGCCCCGAAAAAGGCCCGCGCTATGTCCAGTTGCGGCGCAGGCTGCAAGAGGGGATCGATACCGGCGTACTGGCCCCGAACGCTTCACTACCCTCGGAACGGGAACTGGTAGAGATCACCGATTTGTCGCGGGTTACTGTGCGGAAGGCAATTCAGGAGCTGGTTCAGGAGGGCGTGATAGAACAGCGCCAGGGCTCAGGCTCGTTCATTCGCGAACGTGTGCCGCGGGTCGAGCAATCGCTGACGCATCTGACATCGTTTACCGAGGACATGTCGAGCCGGGGTATGCGCACGACCTCGAAATGGCTGGAGCGTGGTGTCTTTGCGCCCACCCCCGAAGAGGTCGAAGCGCTGAGCCTGAAAGACGGCGAACAGATTTCCCGTATCTACCGCCTGCGCGAGGCTGACGACCGCCCGCTGGCGTTGGAGCGCGCGGCACTACCACTGGATATCCTGCCGAACCCGATTGAGGTGACAACCTCGCTTTACGAGGTGTTGGACGGTTTGGGGCGGCGGCCGGTGCGCGCGGTGCAGAAGATTTCGGCGCTCAATCTGGCGGCGCGCGAGGCCGAGTTGCTGGACGTGCCCGAAGGGGCCGCCGGGTTGAACATCGAACGGATTTCATTCCTCAAGAACGGACGGGTCGCGGAACTGACCCGGTCGCTTTATCGCGGTGACGCCTATGATTTTGTCGCCGAGTTGCGGTTGTAACCGGAAAGGCCGGAAAACATGACTGAACACAGTTCGAAAATGCGTCAGGAGATTCTGGAAATCCCCGACGCCGTTGATCGATTGCTGAGCCAGGGTGCCGCCAACATTCAGGGCGCGGCAAGGCTGGTCAAAGACGCCGATCCCCGGTTTCTGATCACGGTGGCGCGGGGATCGTCCGATCATGCCTGCCTGTACCTGAAATACGCAGCCGAGTTACTGCTGAACCTGCCTGCGGCGTCGGTCGGGCCGTCTGTCAGCTCGATCTATGGTGTGAATCTGCGGGCCAAGGGGGCGTTGTGCCTGTCGGTGTCCCAGTCCGGCCAAAGCCCAGATATCGTGGGAATGACACGGTCGTTGAAATCCGGGGGCGGAGTGACCGTGGCCATCACCAATGACGAAAGCTCGCGACTGGCCGGGGTGACGGATGCAGTGCTGCCCTTGCACGCGGGGCCAGAGTTGAGTGTGGCCGCAACCAAGACCTTTGTCACCTCGCTGGTGGCAGGACTGTGGCTGTTGGCAGAGATCAAGGGCGACAGCGAATTGTCCGGCGCGATCCGATCCCTGCCGGGCCATCTGGCACAGGCTGCACAATGCGACTGGTCGGCAGCAGCCGAGGCGATCACGGGACGGTCACTGTTCACGCTGGGCCGCGGTCCGTCCTTTGCGATGTCGAATGAGGCCGCATTGAAGATCAAGGAAACCTGCCAGATTCACGCCGAAAGCTATTCGGCGGCCGAAGTCCTGCATGGGCCGGTCTCGATCGTCGAAAAAGGGTTCCCTACCATCGTTTTTGCCGCAGGGGACGCGGCCGAGCAGACGACGGCCGAGGCTGCGGATGCCCTGGCCATCAAGGGGGCTGCGGTGTTCGCGGCCACCGACAAGGTGACCCGCGCACAGAGCCTGCCGGTCACACGAACCGATCACTGGCTGACCGACCCCATTGCCACCATCACCTCGTTTTACAGTATGGTCGAGGCCGTGGCCCGCGCCCGTGGAATCGATCCGGACGCGCCGCGCCATCTGAGAAAGGTGACAGAGACGGTATGACCTCAGGCTCAGTGACATTTCACAATGGCGCCCTGTTCGATGGCGGGCGCCTGCATTTCGGTCAGGCGATTGTATTTCGGGACGGCGCACTGGCCGCGCTTGTGCCTGAAGAGCAGGCGAAGAACGAAGGGCAGGTCATTGACCTGAATGGGGATATCCTGAGCCCCGGATATGTCGACCTGCAGGTGAATGGCGGCGATGGGGTGATGTTCAACGACGACCCCTCGGTTGACATGATCCGACGCATTGCTGGTGCGCATCGCCGGTTGGGTGTGGCGTCCTTGCTGCCGACTTTGATCACCGACACGCCCGAGAAAACGCAGGCCGCCATCGATGCCGCTATACAGGCAGTGCGCGCCGGTGTTCCGGGGGTGGCCGGGCTGCATCTGGAGGGGCCTCACCTGTCCGTTGCGCGAAAGGGGGCCCATGATGGGGCGCTGATCCGCCCGATGAATGACGCGGATCTGGGGGGTCTGATCGCGGCGGCGGGGGAACTGCCGTGCCTCAAGGTGACCCTCGCGCCCGAATCCGTGTCCGAGTTGCAGGTGAGCGCGTTGTTTGACGCCGGTGTTCTGGTGTCGCTGGGCCATACCGATGCGGATTTCGCGACCTGCCAGCGCTATGCGGCGGCGGGTGCGCGTTGTGTGACGCATTTGTTCAATGCCATGAGCCAGTTGGGCAGCCGTGAGCCGGGGCTGGTCGGTGCGGCGCTGGCCAATGGCGGCTTGTCGGCGGGTCTGATCGCCGATGGTATCCATGTTCACTCCGAGGTGATGCGCGCCGCGTGGGCCGCCAAAACCGCGCCCGGTCAGGTGTTTCTGGTCAGCGACGCCATGGCCGTTGCAGGTACGGATCAAACCTCGTTCGAACTGGAAGGCCGCCGGATCGCGCGAACCGACGGTCGTTTGACGCTTGACGACGGAACCCTGGCTGGGGCCGATCTGGACCTGACCACAGCCATCCACAATCTTGTCACTCAAGTGGGGGTGCCGCTGCACGAGGCGCTGGCCGCCGCAACGACCTATCCGGCGTCATTGATCGGCCAAACGGCTGCGCAGCCGCTGCAATATGCGGCGACGGTCCGGATTTCGTCTGGTCTCGACTCATGTGGATGGCTTCCGGCGCAGGGCTAGTTGGGCTGGTATTTGCGGTTCACCGGACCCGTCTTAAAGAGTGTGCGCAGAAATTGAACTCTACCGTCGAACGGCGCTTGACGGCGTCAGGTGCATCGCTTAAACCGACCTGCGCTGAGCGGGCGTCGTATACTGGCTATTACCTCAGCCTTCCAAGCTGATGAAGCGGGTTCGATTCCCGCCGCCCGCTCCAAGTCAGCCCGAAAATTCTGCGTCAAATGGCCCTGCGAAGGGACCAATTCGCGACGCATAGCTTGACCCCGCGTTTCGGTACCTCCAAGAAGCGGGCAAATGAATGCGAACATGAGTTAAGGGCCAAGCATGGCAAGACGAGCCTCAGCCAGTCCAGCACAACAATCCGCGCCAGGCGCCAGCGAAGAGCGCGCCGGGTCCAAGAAAATTGGCGTTCTGGCATCCCTCTGGCCGTTCATGCGGCCATACCGGTTGTTAATGATCGGTGCGACTCTGGCGCTGGTTCTGACCGCCAGCATGACCCTGACGCTGCCGCTGGCTGTGCGCCGCGTGGTCGATAATTTCCGCATCGAAGATGGCGAACTGCTGGATTGGTATTTTCTGGCCGCTCTGGTCATTGCCGCAGTTTTGGCCGTGGGAACCGGCCTGCGCTATGCGCTGGTGACTCGTCTGGGTGAACGCGTAGTGGCCGATATCCGCAAAGCGGTGTTCGATCGCGTCATTGGCATGAGCCCCGAGTTCTACGAACGCATCATGACCGGAGAAGTCCTGAGCCGGATCACCACCGACACGACCCTGATTCAATCGGTTTTGGGCTCGTCCGTCTCCATTGCTCTGCGAAACATGCTGTTGTTCCTGGGCGGTCTGGTGCTGATGCTGCTGACCTCGGCCAAGCTAACCGGGATGGTGATGCTGCTGATCCCGATCGTCGTGGTGCCGATTCTGCTGCTGGGGCGGCGTCTGCGTGTCATCAGCCGCGAAAATCAGGACTGGATCGCGGCGTCGTCCGGTAACGCGGGCGAGGCGCTGAGCGCGGTGCAAACGGTGCAGGCGTTCACCCATGAACAGGCCAGCCGTAAGCAGTTCGATGACATGACCGAGACTTCCTATGTCGTCTCGCTACGTCGCATTCAGACTCGCGCTGTTCTAACGGTCATCGTGATTTTCCTGGTGTTCACCGGTATTGTCGGCGTGCTGTGGATGGGTGCCAATGACGTCCGCAACGGCGTGATGACCGAAGGGGTGCTGATCCAGTTCGTGATCTACTCGATCATCATGGCCGGGTCCGTGGCGGCCCTGTCCGAAATCTGGAGCGAACTGCAGCGCGCCGCTGGCGCGACCGAGCGTCTGGTCGAGCTGCTGAACGCGCAAGACACGGTCAACGACCCGGCAAAACCAGCCGCTTTGCCGTCACCGGTCCGGGGTGAGATTCGCTTTGACGACGTGACCTTCCGCTATCCCTCGCGCCCCGATGTCGTGGCGCTGGAGCACCTGTCGTTGCAGGTCAATCCGGGTGAGACGGTGGCGTTTGTGGGTCCCTCGGGGGCAGGCAAGACAACCGTCATTCAGATGATCCAGCGGTTCTATGATCCGGCCTCGGGACAGGTCATGCTGGATGGCGTCGATCTGCGGGACATCGATCGCGCCGACTTCCGCCGTCACATGGCGCTGGTGCCGCAGGACCCGATCATCTTTGCCACCTCGGCCCGTGAGAACATCCGCTTTGGCCGTTTGGACGCCTCGGATGCTGAGGTCGAAGCCGCCGCCCACGCCGCCGCCGCGCATGATTTCATCTCTGCGCTGCCCGAAGGCTATGACAGTTTTGTCGGCGAACGCGGCGTGATGCTGTCGGGCGGCCAGAAACAGCGCATCGCCATCGCCCGCGCGATCCTGCGCGACGCGCCGGTTCTGTTGCTGGACGAGGCGACCTCGGCGCTGGATGCGGAAAGCGAACGTGCGGTGCAGGGCGCTGTTGACCAGATGCGCGCGGGCCGCACTACGCTGATCGTGGCGCACCGTCTGGCGACAGTGAAAAAGGCTGACCGGATCGTGGTGATGGAGGCTGGGCGCATCGTTGCACAGGGCACTCATGATGATCTTGTGGCGCAGGACGGCCTGTATGCCCGCTTGGCGCGTCTGCAGTTCACCGACGGTATGGCCGCCGAATAAAGTGACGCTGGGGCAATACGGCTAAGTCCGCAGCGTAATTCTACCTCTTTGCTGCCTTCACAGCTAAGGCCTTTCTTGAACCTGCGCGGTTTTGCTTCCATCTTGGCGGTGGATTCAAAACCCGTGCTGGACATGGGAGAGATAAGGGAGGAACCACATGGCCTTTGTGGGTTTGGAAGACAAGGCAAGGATGGAGCAGGAAATGCCGTGGGAGGACCGCGACGTTCCGGTCACTTTCCACCAGTTGCTGTCACGCACGGCAGAGAAATTTCCCAACAGCAATGCGATCAGCTTTCAGCTGTTGTCCGGCCCGACCGACAAGGCTGAGACGCTGACCTGGTCCCAACTGCTGGGCAAGGTCAACCAGGCCGCCAACCTGTTCCGGTCCTTGGGCATTGGCGAAAAAGACGTAGTGGCCTATGTGCTGCCAAACTGTAACGAGACGCTGGTCACCATGATGGGCGGTGCAGTGGCCGGGATCGTCAACCCGATCAACCCCCTGCTGGAACCCGAACAGATTGCCGCAATCCTTCGGGAAACCGGCGCCAAGGTGGTGGTGACGCTGAAGTCCTTCCCCAAGACCGACGTGGCGCAAAAGGTCGAAGAGGCGGTGCGTCACGCGCCCAAGGTCAACACCATTCTTGAGATTGACCTCAACCGATACCTGACACCGCCGAAATCCTGGCTGGTGCCATTCCTTCGCCCAAAGATGGGCGACAAGGAGCATCTGGCCCATGCGGATTACAAGAATTTCAACCAGGAACTGGCCAAGCAACCCACGACGCTGACCTTCGAGGACAGCAAGGAAGACCGTGTTGCCTGCTATTTCCACACCGGCGGTACCACGGGTATGCCCAAGGTGGCGCAGCACAAATATTCGGGCCTGATCTACAACGGATGGTTGGGCAACACGCTGCTGTTCTCGGACGAAGACGTGATCATGTGCCCGCTGCCGATGTTCCACGTTTTCGCGGTTCATGTGATCGTGATGGCCGCTGTGTCGTCGGGCGCGCATGTGGTCTTCCCGACCCCCGCAGGGTATCGCGGCGACGGCGTATTCGACAATTTCTGGAAGCTGATCGAACGCTGGAAAGTGTCCTTCATCATCACCGTGCCCACTGCCATTGCCGCCAAGATGCAGCGCCCGGTGGATGCGGATATCTCGACGGTGAAAACGGCGTTCTCGGGCTCGGCCCCGCTGCCCGTCGAACTGTTCCGCCGCTTTGAAGACGCAACTGGCGTGACCATTGTCGAAGGCTATGGTCTGACCGAGGCAACCTGTCTTGTGTCGTGCAACCCTGTAGATGGCGAAAAGAAGATTGGCTCGATCGGGATACCGTTCCCCTATACGGATGTGAAAATCCTGCAGGACGGGCCGGATGGACCCAAGGAATGCGGCGCGGATGAGATCGGCGAGATCTGCATCTCGAACCCTGGTGTCTATGCGGGCAACACCTATACCGAAGTCGACAAGAACGTAGACCTCTACCACTTCGACAAATACCTGCGCACCGGCGATCTGGGGCGGTTTGACGAGGATGGCTATCTGTGGATCACCGGTCGCGCCAAGGATCTGATCATTCGCGGCGGTCACAACATCGACCCGGCCGAGATCGAAGAAGCTCTGCTGGGCCACGATGCCGTTGCCTTTGCAGGTGCCATCGGTCAGCCCGACGCCTATTCGGGCGAGGTGCCCTGTGCCTTTGTCGAACTGGTCGATGGGGCCAGCGTGACCGAGAAAGAGCTGATGGAGTATTGCGGTGTGCATGTCCATGAGCGCGCAGCACAGCCCAAGCACATGACCATTCTGGATGAACTGCCGAAAACCGCGGTGGGCAAGGTGTTCAAGCCCGAGCTTCGCAAACAGGCGATTACACGCATCTATAACGGCGCGCTGGAAAAGGCCGGGGTGGATGCACGCGTTGTCTCTGTGATCGATGATAAGAAGCGCGGGCTTGTCGCGCAGCTTGACGCGAACGGCTCCTCGGAGGACGATGTCGGTAAGGTGCTGGGATCGTTCACCCGGCCATGGGAATGGGCTGCCTGACCGCGGAGGGACAATGGATTATGAACGTCTGATCGATGAAGAAACCTGGGCGTTCATAAGACGAACGGCTGAAAGCTATCCTGAGGATGCAGTTGATCTTTCAATCGAAGACCAGCGCCGCGTCTATAACGAGATGTGTCAGGACTTTCGCCAGCCCCGGCCTCCGGGTCTGGAGGTACAGGACAGGTCCGCCGATGGCGTGCCTGTCCGCGTTTACACCGCCGGAGATCCGACACGAACCGTCGTCTATTTTCATGGCGGCGGTTTTGTCGTCGGCGGGCTGGACAGCCACGACGACGTCTGCGCCGAGATTTGCGCACAGACCGGGTATCGGGTGGTTGCCGTGGATTACCGACTGTGCCCTGAGAATGTGCATCCCGCGCAGTTTGAGGACGGCTGGACAGCCACCAACTGGGCAGCAATAGAGTTCGGCGACCCTCTGGTTCTGGCGGGGGACAGCGCGGGGGCGAACCTCGCGGCTGCGGTCGTGCATTATGGCCGCGGGCGCCTTGAGGGCGTGCTGGGGCAGGTCCTGGTCTATCCCGGTCTGGGCGGAGACACATCGACCGGGTCCTACATCGAACACGCACATGCGCCGCTTTTGACGCTGGACGAAATCAAGTTCTACGAGAAAGTGCGCTGTGGCGGCACGGTTCCGCAAAGCGACCCGACATTTGCGCCTTTGCACGATACCGATTTCTCGGGCTTGCCGCCGACCGTGGTCGTGACGGCAGATTGCGACCCCTTGCGCGATGACGGGGCGATTTATTGCGAACAGATCGCAGCCGCCGGCGGGCAGGCGTATTGGGTCAACGAGCCCGGCCTCGTGCATGGCTACCTGCGGGCGCGAACCTCAGTAAAGCGCGCCGCAGACAGTTTTGAGCGGATTTCGATCGCTATCGAAGCGTTGGGCCAACAGGTCTGGCCCTACGACTGATCCCCTATTTCAGGAACGGCGCGGCCTTCATCGTTTCGGCAATCGGTGCGCCCATGCGGTTCAGGATCGTGGGCGCCAGCTGTAGCTGGTCGATCACAGCGTCCGCCTCGGGGCCTTTTGCGTCGCCGAAATAGTACAGCGCGGTTTCCTGCTGCAACGGGCTGCGTCCGCCGTGGTGGCCGCGCTCGTCCTGGCCGTGGTCGGCGGTGACGATGACCTCGTACCCCAACTGCCGCCAGCGGGGGATGAAGGGGGCCAGCATTTCGTCCGCAACGAAACAGGCGTGGTCCATCTCTTCACAGTCGTGGTAGAAACGGTGCCCCATGCTGTCCAGCGTACAGGTGTGCAGGATGCCGTAATCCAGCCCAAACCGCAGACAAAGATTGGTCAGTGTCCCGTACAGATCAACGTCCGACGGGGTCATCTGGTTGGCTTTACCATAGCCGGTCATGGTGTGGAACCGACCGTGGTTGATGGTCTTGCTGTCCGGCTCGTCATATTCGATGTCGCGCACGTAATCGAACGGGTGGCGGTTGAAGAACTGCGACCAATAGCTGTGGGTCACGGCCCCGGTCACACCGTTCGCCTCACGCACCTGGCTGAACACGTCCTTGTGGCTCAGGCGGAAGACATTGCCATTGCCGGTGCAGCCATGTTCCTGCGGTGTGACGCCGGTATGGATCGAGGCATAGCAGCTGGCCGAAGTCGACGGCAGGACCGCACGCAGCTTCCAGACCTGCGCCTCGCCACTGTCGACCCAACCTTCGAGATTGCCGAACAACCGGCGAAAGTTGCGCCACGGAACACCGTCCAGAATGATGAGGAGGAGTTTGCGGTCCATGTTCTGACCCTTTTCTTAAACATTTCAGCCGAGCCTAGGGGATTCGTCGCGCATGGGCTGCCAATTCGCGCCCCGAATAGCAAAATCCCGACACCAGTTTGTGACAAGTGCCGGGATTTCGAAGTTTTTTATGATAGCAGGGATCAGTTCCCCGCGCTCTCCATCTTACGGTGGGCGACAACCTCTTCCAGCCAACCCAGATGCATCTCGGGCACCGAGCTGAGCAACAGGTCGGTATAGTCGTCGAACGGAGGCGTCAGCACCTCGCTCTTCGATCCGTACCGCGCCACGCGGCCCTGATACATCACCGCGATGCTGTCGCTGATCGCGCGGACTGTCGCCAGATCGTGGGTGATGAACAGATAGGCCACATCCTCGATCTGTTGCAGGTCCAGCAGCAGTTTGAGGATGCCGTCCGCAACAAGCGGGTCGAGCGCCGAGGTAACCTCATCACAGATGATCATCTTGGGCTTGGCCGCCAGTGACCGGGCTATACAGACACGCTGTTTCTGACCACCGGACAGCTCTGCCGGATAGCGATCGATGAACTTTTCGCCCAACTCGATCTCGTCCAGCAGTTCAATGACGCGCTTACGTTTCTCGGACCCGCGCATGTTGAAGTAGAACTCCAACGGGCGGCCTATGATCGTGCCAACGGTCTGACGCGGGTTCATTGCCGTGTCAGCCATCTGATAGATCATCTGCAGCTCGCGCAGGTCTTCCAGTGAACGGCCCTTCAGATCGGGGCTCAGCTTGCGCCCGTTAAAGGTGATCTCACCATCACGCGGCGGCAGCAGGCCGGTGATCACACGGGCCAGCGTCGATTTGCCCGAACCGGACTCACCCACAACCGCCAGTGTCTGCCCCGGATGAAGCTCGACATTGACGTTGTGCAAAACGTCGAAGTTCAGACCCTTGTAGCGCGCGGTGATGCCGTCAACGCTCAGCACCGGTTCGGGTGTGGGCTTTTTCTCTTCGTGCTCGATCGACCGCACCGAGACGAGCGCCTTGGTGTAATCTTCCTGCGGGTTGTTGATGATTTGATCGGTGTTGCCGTATTCGACCGTATTACCCATCCGCAGCACCATGATGTCGTCGCTCACCTGCGCCACAACCGCAAGGTCGTGGGTGATATAGAGCGCGGCAACGCCTGTATCTGCGATGGCTTCCTTGATGGCCATCAGAACATCGATCTGAGTGGTCACGTCCAGAGCCGTGGTGGGTTCGTCGAACACCACCAGATCAGGTTCGGGGCACAGTGCAAGCGCCGTCATGCAACGCTGCAACTGACCGCCCGAAACTTGGTGTGGGTAACGACTACCGATATTGTCCGGATCCGGCAGACCCAGCTTGGCGAACAGCTCACGCGCGCGGGCCTCGGCCTCTTTGCGGGTGAATTTCTTCTGCTCGACAGCCGCTTCGACCACCTGATCCATGATCTTCTTGGCGGGGTTGAACGATGCGGCGGCGGATTGGGACACATAAGTGACCTCTCCCCCGCGTAGCTTGCGGATATCCCCATGAGACGTCTTGAGGATATCGCGCCCGTTCACCCAGACCTCGCCGCCGGTGATTTTCACACCACCCCGGCCATAGGCCATCGAGGCCAAACCGATTGTGGATTTACCGGCACCGGATTCGCCGATCAGACCCAGCACCTTGCCGCGTTCGAGGTCAAAGCTGACCCCGTGCACGATTTCGATGTCATGGGGCTTTTCGCCCGGCGGATAGACGGTCGCGCCGATTTTGAGGTCGCGGACCTTGAGAAGGATATCACTCATCCCCGGCCTCCTTTCAGCGATGTGGTACGGTTCAGGACCCAGTCAGCCACGAGGTTGACCGAGATGGCCAGCGTTGCGATGGCCACAGCAGGGTAAAGCGCCGCGCCGATGCCATAGACGATGCCGTCCTTGTTTTCCTTCACGATGCCACCCCAGTCTGCCAGCGGCGGCTGAACGCCCAGACCCAGGAATGACAGGGTCGAGATGAACAAAACCATGAAGATGAACCGCAGCCCGAATTCAGCCACCAGAGGCGACAGAGCATTGGGCAGGATTTCCCGAAAGATGATCCAGCCCCGACCTTCACCGCGCAGCTTGGCGGCCTCGACATAATCCATCACGTTGATGTCCACGGCGACCGAGCGCGATAGGCGATAGGGGCGTGTGGCGTCCAGCAGGCCCATAACAAGGATCAGGATCGGAACGGTCACCGGAACAATCGCCAGAATAACCAGCGCCAGGATCAGTGTCGGGATCGACATGACCAGATCAACCGCCCGGCTGAGCACCTGATCGGCCCATCCGCCCAGCACGGCCGCCAACAGGCCCAACGAGGTGCCGGTGACAAAGCTGAGGATCGTGGCTGCCGCGGCGATAAAGATTGTCGTACGGCCACCGTATATCATGCGGGTCAACAGATCGCGCCCGATGTTGTCAGTGCCCAGCAGGTGCTCGGCGCTTGACGGTTCCCACACATCGCCGACCACTTCGGCCATGCCGTAGGGGGCGATCAGTGGGGCTGCGAAGGCTATGAAAAAGTACAGCCCTGTGAAAAACAGACCGATCATAGCCGAAATAGGAACATTCTTCATCATTTCGGATGCCTCAGTCTTGGGTTGGCAAGGATCGACACAATATCGGCCACCATGTTCAGTCCGATATAAACGGCGGCAAAGACGACGCCGCAGGCCAGAACGACCGGCACGTCACGTTTGGTCACCGAGTCCACAAGGTACTGCCCCATACCCGGGTAAACGAACACCACCTCGACAACGACGACGCCCACGACCAGATAGGCCAGGTTCAGCATCACGACGTTGACGATGGGGGAGATTGCGTTGGGGAAGGCATGGCGTGCAATGACCTGAAAGTTCGACAGGCCTTTCAGTTCAGCTGTTTCAATATAGGCCGATTGCATCAGGTTCAGGATCGCCGCGCGGGTCATCCGCATCATCTGCGCCAGAACCACCAGCGTCAGCACGAAGGCAGGCAACGCGATCGCATTGAGTTTTTCCCCGAAAGACATCGATTCATTGATCATTGCGAGCGAGGAAAACCAGCCCAGTTTCACTGAGATGAAGTAGATCACTACGTAACCGATCAGGAATTCCGGGATGGAAACTGTTGTAAGCGTGATCGCCGAGATCAGTTTATCCGGCCAGCGGTTGCGGAACCGAACGGCCAGCAGGCCCAGAAAGATGGCAAGTGGAACCGACACGATCGCTGCTACACAGGCCAGAAACAGGGTGTTCCCCAATCGCTTGCCGATGCTCTCAGCGATGTCGAGCTTGTTAGTCAGAGACTGACCCAGATCACCTTGTAGGATGCCGCCCAGCCATTCGAAATAGCGGGTCAGAGCGGGACGGTTGAGGCCCATTTCCTCGCGCAGGTTTGCCAGCGCCTCGGGGGTTGCGGATTGGCCAAGGACCGCTTGCGCCGCGTCCCCGGGAAGGGCTTCGGTGAGGCCGAAAATCAGAGCCGATGCACCGAAGAGAAGCAGGAGTCCCAGCGCAAGGCGCTGGGAAACCAGTTTGATGATAGGATGCATGATCCGTGGTTCCTATCAGGCGAACCACATCTTGCGCGAAACTTGACCATTCATCAGTTCGCCATTCGGATCGGATTCCCAACCCGCCAGTACATTGCTGGACGCATCCACAAAGTTGTTGAACATCGGGCAGATCAGGCCGCCTTCGTCGCGGACCATCTGACCCATCTGGCTGTAAAGGTCTTTGCGCGTGTCATTGTCCAACTCAGCGCGTGCTTGGAACAGCAGTTCGTCGAAAGCTGGTACTTTGAAACGGGTATCGTTCCAGTCAGCCGTCGATAGATATGCGGTGGCATACATCTGATCCTGAACCGGACGGCCACCCCAATAAGATGCACAGAAGGGTTGAACATTCCAGACTTCGGACCAGTAGCCATCATTGGGCTCGCGTTTGATTTCCAGCGGAATACCGGCCTGAGCGGCGGTTTGCTGGAACAGGGCGGCGGCGTCCACGGCACCCGGGAAGGCGCCGTCCGAAACACGCAGGATGATTGGCGATCCGTCATGACCCGAGTTCTTGTAGTGCTCGGCCGCCTTTTCAAGGCTGAATTCACGCTGCGGAATGGAACCGTCAAACAGCGGATAGGCGGCGTTTACCGGCATGTCATTTCCGACCGAGCCATAGCCACGCAGAACCTTGTCGACCAGTTCCTGACGGTTGATCGCGTATTTCAGCGCCAGACGCAGCTCATTGCTGTCGAACGGAGCGGTGTCGCAATGCATGATGAACACGTAGTGACCCCGGCCAGGTGTCGACTGAACCGTGATGTTTGGTGCGCGCCCCAGCAGATCGGCGACCTTGGGTTCGATCCGGTTGGCCAATTGAACCTGACCGGACTGTAGCGCCGCGGTCCGTGCCGTCGCGTCGTTGATCACTACGTTTTCAACACTGTCGAAATGCGCATCGTCGTTCCAGTAGTTTGCAAACTTGGTGAACACATGCCTTACACCCGGCTCGTTGACTTCGACCTGGTACGGTCCAGTACTGATGCCTGCGGCAGGGTCATCCATGCCACCGTTTGGTTGGATAACAAGGTGATAGTCCGACATCAGATAGGGCAGGTCTGCATTCGCCTCAACCAGTGTCACCTGGAAGGTGTCGCCATCTGCTTTCATGGACTCGATGCCCTTCATGACGCCCAGGGCTCCGGACTTGGAGTCCTCGTTCGAGTGGCGCTCCATGGTCTTCAGCACGTCTTCGCTGGTCATGGTCTTGCCGTTGTGGAATTCGACGCCCTGACGCAGTTTGAAGGTCCAGACCTTCGCATCTGCGCTCCCCTCGACGCTTTCGGCGAGGCGCGGTTCGATCGTACCATCGGGCGCAACCTCAACCAGGGTGTCACCAAAATGACGGCCATTCATGTAAGGGACGGAGCTGGCATAGGTGGCCGGGTCCAGCGAGTTTGTGGATTCACCACCGAACAGTCCCAGTTTCAGATCACCGCCCTTTTTGGGACCAGCGGCGCGTGCTGCATCGGCAAACATGGTGCTGGCCATTGCCGCCGACACCCCCAGAGCCGCTGCTTTCCCCATAAATTCGCGGCGGGTGAGTTTGCCGGCTGTGACCTGTTTGGTCATGTGAGTGATTTGTTCGTTCATTATGGTCTCCCAGTTGAGTGGATTGTTGCCCTTTTGGGCTTTTTATTGACGCATGAGTCAAAGTAGGCGGAATTCGGTCGGACGGGCAAGAACAAAAGTCTGGCACTTGAGTGACCTGCATCACATTTGATCACGAGGTACGGCATCCTCCAGTTGCTTGGTCGATACCAGTGTGTCGCCCACATAGGCATCTATACGGGCCTTGAGGAAAAAGGTGTTCTTATCCGCCCACATCTCGCAGGAGGTTTCGGTGCGCAAATCGATGCCGTTCCGGCTAATTTCTTGAGACCACTTGCAATACCCCCGCGCAGAGAGAGGATCATCCGGGTGGATCGTCCAACGTTCATACGCCGTCCCGCCATGGGTCAGGCCGTGGTCGTTGTTGGTAACCAGGCCAAAGTCATCCTCGATGATCAGGTGTGTTTCGCCCGAGTTCATGTCCGTTTCAACCCGCCGCGAATTTTTCGGCTCACGTAGCGATGTCTGACCCAGGGGTGGGGCAGAATCCGGAGGTGGAAACGTGTATTCGTCACCACCGGATGGGCGTTGCGGTATGGTGATATCGCCCCGCGTCAGGTGCAGTTCGGTACGCTCGGGCGAGGGCCAGATCAGCGGCCAATAGGCGCTGGAGATTGCGACCCGCAGCCTGTGCCCCTTGGGCACACGATAGGCGATGTGGTCCAGATCCAGCGAAATGTCATAATCGGCGCCCGGCGTCAGCGGGGTCGGTTCCGCGTGACTGTCACGATGCGACAGGTTCAGCACGCCATAAGTAATGCGCGTCGAGGCTCCATCCGGGTGTACATGATTCAGCCGAACGGCAATCTGTGCCTGCGGTCGGTCGGCGCTCAGGCGCAGGCGAATGCGCGGAGCTCCCACGATGTCCATGTCCTCGGCCAGCGGTGCGCCGTCGAAACAGGCCGAAAGCGCATCATCCGTGCGCTGATCTCCGGGCATGTCAGGGCCAAGCCAGATGGCGCAGTATTCTCCGCCCTCCAGGCCGCAGGTCTGCGGTGACCGCACACGAATGTCCAGCGGGCCGTCCAGTCCAAGACCCGCATCCGACAGGCTCAGCGTCAGGTCGGGCAGGTGGGATGTGGCCCCATTAGTCTCGGCAATCCAACGCCCCGATCGTTCGCTGTACCAGCGTTGCGGCCGCACGCCGTCCATCAGATAAGCACGGTAGGCGGGGTCGGAGTCGACGCCAGTATCGATGTCTTTCAGCCAGCGATCCCACCAGCGCAGGGCCTCTTGCAGGAACCCGATTCGCGGTTCGGGCACCGCGAAATGAGGATACTTGTGCACCCAAGGCCCAACGATCCCTTTGACCGGGGCCTTAAGTTGCTCAACCAGCAAAGGTACCGTGTTCTTATAGGCATCTCCCCAGCCGCCAATCGCCAGAGTCGCCGCCTGAATGGCGCCGAAATCCTCACAAACTGAGCCGTGCTGCCAATACGCGTCTCGCCGTTGGTGACGCAGCCAGACCGAGGGTAGAAACGGCTCATGCTTTAACCGTTCCAACCAAAGTTCACGCCAGTTCGCACGCAGGTCGGGATCGGGCGGACGGGACGAGTAAGACCACATCGTCGCGCCCCAACCCAGATTCTCGTTCAGTAGGCAGCCGCCTTTATAATGGATGTCGTCCGCATAGCGGTCGGCGGTCGAACACAGGGTGATGATCGCCTTCAGCGGTTCGGGTTGCAGCGCAGCCACTTGAAGCGCGTTGAACCCGCCCCAGCTGATCCCCATCATCCCGACATTGCCAGTGCACCAGGGTTGCTGCGCCAGCCAATGGATCGTTGCGACGGCATCATCCAGCTCTTGCTGGGTGTACTCGTCCTCCATCAGCCCTTCGCTGTCACCATTACCGCGCATGTCGACGCGGATGCAGGCATAGCCGCGTTCGGCAATCCACGGGTGCGTCAGCGCATCACGCACCGTGGTGCCGTCGCGTTTTCGATAAGGCAGAAACTCCAGAATGGCGGGGACGGGGTTGTCCGTCGCATCCGTCGGACGCCAGACGCGCGCAGACAAGCGACAGCCATCGGGCATTTCAATGCCTACGTCGGGAAGGTCTTCGATGGTGCGTAGCGCATTGGCAGGCGGCGTCATTTCCACACTGTCCGTGGGAAATTCAAATCAGGTTGGCTCAAAATCGTCAGATCAGTTGCGGATTGCGACAAGTAGATCCATTACGTTTGTTCCCGTGGGGCCTGTCACCAGCAACGCACCCGTGCGATCCAGATAGCTGCCGCTATCCGCCTGCTGCAGGGACTGCTCCGCGCCTTCGCCCCAGGTGGTTCCATCAATGACCGCCCCGGCCGCATCTGTCGGGCCGTCCGTTCCATCTGTACCGCCTACGACCACGGTAAGCCCTTCTGTTCCTGCAATCTCGCGTGCCAATGCCAGCGCCAACCCCTGATTGCGCCCGCCACGCCCTGGTTTTTCGGGCAGGACGACCGTCGGCTCTCCGCCAAAGATCATGACGCCGCTGGGCATGGAGCGGATACGCTCACCCAGCGCTTTGGCGACTTTCAGAAAGTCATCATGCAGGCATTCCTCGTCAGCGAGCACCTTCAGCCCCTCATCCTGCGCCAAACCCGCAGCAGCCGCGCGGGCATGAGCATTCGATGCCACGATCTGCGTGCTTGCCTCGAAATCATAGCTCTCCGGCAGTGCCCCGATCCCCGAGCCGACAACATTCAGGTCATCCCCGGGTACATCCGAAATCGCCAGAACGGTCGCCATTTCCCCTTGGAAATGAGACAGCAGCCCGCCGCCTTTAATCCGGGACAGCTTGCGGCGTTCGGCGTTCATGGCCGTGATGTCCAGCCCTTCGGCCAGCAGCTTTTTGTTTAACCGCTCAAGATCAAAAAGCGTTTTGCCCGGCAGCAAATCCTCGGCCAGCGAGGACGCACCGCCGGACACCAGCAACAGCAGGTGCGAGCCGGGCTGCATCGCTTCGACCGCTTCGCGCAGGGCCTGACCACCCCGAAGGCTGCGGTTGTCGGGAACGGGATGGGACGCCTCGATCACCGTGACATGATCCGGCAGGTCGCGTCCATGGTCGTCCTTGGTGACCACCAGCGTCGGGCGCGGGCCGAAATGTTCCAATGCGGCACGGGCCATAGCAGCAGCGGGTTTGCCCACGGCCAGGATCTGATCTGGGGCGGGGATATCGTGCAGCACCTTGCTGGTCGCCGCATGACCGCCCACGGCATCGACACCGGCCTGCCAGATGCGAATTGCCTGTTCTTTTCTGTCCATCAGCTTTCCACCCAAATCGTGACTGGCCCGTCATTGACCAGCTCTACTGCCATATCCGCCCCGAACTCACCGGTTTCCACCGGCACGCCATGCGCCGCAAGTCGCTGGGCGAACACCTCATACAGATGCTTGCCAAGGTCCGGCGCCGCGGCTTCGGAAAAGCCGGGCCTGTTGCCGCGGGATGTATCGGCGGCCAGTGTGAACTGGCTGATCACCAGCGCCGAGCCTTCGATATCTTTCACCGAGCGGTTCATTTTTGCGGCGTCATCTTTGAAGATGCGCAGTTTCGAGACCTTGGCGGCCAGTTGATCCGCCTTCGTTTCATCATCGCCCTGCATCGCGCAAACCAGAATCATCAATCCCGGTCCGGTCTGGCCGATGACCTGACCTTCCACTGATACGCTGGCGCGTGAAACTCGTTGTAGGACTGCGCGCAAATTTACTCTCCGCTTGGTGCGTTTGTTATCCGACCCATTCGACAATCTCGCTCAGATTGGCGCGGTCGGTGCGAAACCTGTTGGCTGGGTGGTCCGTATCCGCATAACCAAAGGAAATCGCGCATAAAATCATCCGGTCGTCCGGGATGTTGAAATAGCGGCGCAGGAATGGGCTGTAGGTGGCGATCGCTGCCTGTGGGATCGTGGCCACACCAAGCGCCTGTGCGGCCAGTGAAAAGGCTGTGACGAACCCTCCGCAATCCAGCGCGCCATAGGCCCCAAGTTCTTTCGGGCTGGTGATGATCGCGCAATGCGGTGCGCCAAACAGCGAGAAATTTTCCATCATCTGCCGGGCCGAGGCCGCGCGGTCGCCGCGTTCAACGCCCACCGCCTCATACAAGGCCCAGCCGCACGCCCTGCGGCGGTTCTGATAGACACCGGAATACGAGGTCGGAAAGGGCAGATCAGGGGCAGGGGCGCCGGTCATGGCCTCGTTCTGCATCGCCTCTCGAAAGTGGTCGGTTTCTTCACCGCTGGTGAGAACCACGTGCCAAGGTTGGGCATTGCACCAACTGGGCACACGTGCGGCGCTGGTCAGGATTTGTTCGATCTGCTCTTTTGGCACCGGGTCGGGGCGGAACGCGCGACACGAATGCCGTGCGGTCAGCAGCTGGTTCAGATCGGATAGTGTCACACAGGCCTCCCCGCTCGGCGTTGACGCGGCGCAGAATGGCGTCTGATCGCGCGAAGTTCAAGCGCTAACAGTTGCGGTTTTCGAAGCAGTGTTAGCCTTGCTGGCCGGTCGCCATAAGATATCCGACACCAGCGGCCACAAGCAGGCCCAGAACAACGGCGATAGTGATCTTGATAGCGGACCAGGGGCGCTCACCCTGAACGCGACCGGTGCGGCCGTTCACCACGAAGCGATATGTCTGGCCGCGATACTTGTAGGCCGCCATCCAGACCGGTAGCAGGATATGCTTGAAGGTCACGTTGCGTACATCGGTATCGATCGCGTGTATCCGCTGGCGGTCGCCACCGATGTCAAAACGCACATCCCGCTCAATCACGCGTGCCATATAACCGCGCGCCTCGGTATAGCCGTCCTGCAATTCGACCGTGTAGGCCTCGGCCCGAAATCCCGCCAGATATTCCGGCTGATAGGGCTCCAACGCCGGCAGATCCCAAGGTTCCAGCGCGTCGGTATAGCTTTTGGGCAAAGATCGCGAGGCGAGCACAAGCACGTCGTCAAAGAACCGCTTTACCCGCCCGGATTTCGGAGACCACCGGACCTTGGGCACCTGCTGCTGCACGCGCTTTCCGTCCCGCATAGTGGTTCGGGTCTCGTAATAGACGGTACCGCGCTCGCCGCGATAGCTGGATTGCGTGTCGGCATCAAAGGTCCAATAGGGCACATAGATACCCTGCATCTTGCGGCCTTTGCGGGCGTAGTCCTTCAACCCGTTTGGGGCGAACCATAGTCGCCCCAGCCAATCCCCCATCGCTTTGTGCGCCGCGCGTTCGTCCAGCGCAAAGGGCAGAACGCCCCGGGGCTTGATATGCCGATTGACCCCGGTATCGGTCACAACCGGCGTCGCGCAAAACGGGCATTCAGCGGCGTGGGTGGCCGGGTCGAATTCGACCTGAGCCGCGCAGTTGGGGCAGGACAGAACACGCGTTTCCTCGATCTCGCTGTCGGGCAGACGATCCGCAATGGCCGCATCGAAATCCAGTTCTTTCAGGCTGGCACCGCCCCAGGGACCAGCGCCGATAGCTTCGGAATGTCCGCAGTGATCGCAGGTCAGGCTGCCGTCATCGGGATTAAACCGGTAATCCGCGCCGCATTGCTCGCAGGGAAATCTGTGTTCTTCGGTCATCGTGCAACCCTGTTTCTACGCCGGCGTCTGAGAGGTCAGGCTCCGGGCGGAGGCGGTGGCAGGATCGTAAACAGTTGCGCCAGTTCCTGCACGTCTCCGGCCTTTTTCCAGCCGTCCTGACCAGCGGTCCAGACATAGGTGTCGCGGGTGATTTCTCCGTCCATCGCCATGCGTCCCATTTTGGCCTTCGAGAATGGCCCGCTGGTCTGCCCACCGACAGCGATATGCCACACATGTTCAACCGGCGGAGGGGGCGGCGGTGCCAAATGCGCTGCCGGTTGCGGGGCAGCGGGAGCGGGACTGCCCCACGGGCCGCTGGGTTGACCCGCTGCCATGTTCGACATCTGCTGTGCCATTGCCATACCCATCCCCATGCCAAGACCTGCACCCATACCGCCACCCTGACCGGGATTGTTGGCGGCTGCCGTCATCGCCTCGGCTGCAGAATACTGGGTGAACTTACCCAGATCACCCGCCAGCCCCATCGAGGTGCGCTTGTCCAACGCAGCCTCAACCGCGGGCGGCAATGAGATGTTTTCGATGTAAAACTCGGGCATCTCCAGCCCGTAGCCGTCCAAAACCGGAGACACCTCGGCTGCGATCAGCTTGCCCAGATCCGCGGTGTTGGCGGCCATGTCCAGAACCGGAATACCCGACCCGGCGATCACACGGCTGAATTCCTGCACGATGATGTTGCGGATCTGAAAGCTGATCTCGTCCATGGTGAACTCACCATCGGTGCCTACGATCTCAACCAGGAATTTCGCCGCATCCTTCACACGCACGGTATAAGTTCCGAAGGCCCGGATACGGGTCGGGCCGAACTCGGGATCGCGCAGCATGATCGGATTCTTGGTGCCCCATTTCAGGTCGTTGAACCGTGTCGTGTTGACGAAATAGATTTCGGACTTGAACGGAGACTGAAAGCCGTGATCCCAGTGCTGAAGGGTTGTCATGATCGGCATGTTGTTGGTCTCAAGCATATAGAGACCCGGCGTGAACACATCCGCCAGCTGTCCCTCATGCACAAACACAGCCGCCTGGCCTTCGCGCACGGTCAGCTTGGCGCCGTATTTGATCTCGTGCCCCTCACGTTCGAACCGCCAGACCATTGTGTCGCGGGTGTCATCGACCCAGTGAATGACGTCGATAAACTCTCCAGTCAGAAAATCGAAAATACCCATCGGGGTCTCCTTTCCTTGGGCTCAGAGCTGCTGGCCCATCAATTCACGCGCAATGATCCGCACCACCGGGCGGGCGTCTTCGGCCGTCACACCGGGGGTCAGACGCGGATCATAAAGCATCGTCAGTAATTTCTCGTCATGGCTGGTCAGCAGCGCAAACTCGTCATCGTCGTTGAAAATCGAGGGCCGCGCAGCCGGGCTGTCATTGGATAGGCCAAGGCCCTGCGCGATCTCTTCATGGATACAGCTACGGCGCAGCAGGTCGGGCAACTCGGTTCGGATCAGCGTCACCGCCCGCACATATCGGTTCGGTGCGTTGCTTGTGGCCGAGGCAAACACGAAACAGTCGATATTGGCGCGCGGATTTGCGACCAGATCCAGCGAGGCCTGACTGATGTTCGGGATCAACTGCTTGAGGCGCATGACCACATAGCTGCTGTCATCCTTACCCGCAAAGAACACGTGAAAATTGGCCTTGCGATTGACGACCGAGATCGGATGATCGGTCAGTTTGGCCAGCCGCGCCGTAAATGCCTCGACCTGCGCGGCGTCCTGTTCACGTGCATCGGGGGCAACTGACGGGGCGAATTCGGTCTGCACACGTACCGGGCCCGTCCACCGGCTGAGCTGCCCGTCCGTCTTGCGCGAAGACGCGGTCACCGCGTGGTCGGGATATTCGCTATAGAACGCAATGGCCTCGAAATTGCGCGCCAGATCGTCGGCGTCGTAAGGCGTATCGGGGCCGCCTCCATCCACACGCAGAAGGCCACGGGTCAGCAGGTCTCGTTCCACTCGCTGATAGAACCGGGCCAGATCCTGACTGGCCGCGGACGGAGGGACATAGGCATTGGGTGCAGGCGCGGGCGTCGAGGGGCGCGGTTGCGGGACAACAGAAGACGTCAGAGTTTCATCGCAATTGGCCAAAACCAACAGCGCGACAAAACCCAAAAGGGGCTTCAGATATCCCGAAAACCGCACGCGCAACCCGCCGTCAGCCCGGAACCGCCGTTCCGGCATTGTCACCGATGCCGTCCTGCCGCGCCTTGGCCGAGGCCAGCGTGTCGCGCAGTTCTGCTTCCATCTTCTGCAGTTCCTGCTCGGCGGCGGCGCGTTTGGCTTTGCCCTCATCCGCGATGGCAAGGCTTTCGTTGATGGTGCCGATCAGGTCAGCATTGGCCTGTTTGACGGCTTCGATATCGAACACGCCGCGCTCCATCTCTTCGCGGATCATCTTGTTCGACTGCCGCAGATTGGCCGCGTTCGAGGTCAGCAGTTCGTTGGTCAGGTCATTGGCATCACGCACGGCGGCGGCAGCCTCGGTGCTGCGCTGGATGGTGACGGCCTGCGCCAGCTGGGTTTCCCACAGCGGCACGGTGTTCACCAAGGTCGAGTTGATCTTGGTCACCAGAGACTTGTCATTCTCCTGCACCAGACGGATCGACGGCAGCGATTGCATCGTCACCTGACGGGTCAGTTTCAGGTCATGGACCCGACGTTCCAGATCGTCGCGCGCGGCGCGCATATCGCGCAGCTCCTGCGCCTTCATCACCTGCTGATCTTCAGGCGCGGCCTGAACCTCAGCCTCTTTTTCCGGGATATCGTGGCTGTCCAGCTCAGTCAGCTTTTCCTCGCCCGCCGCGATGTAAAGCGCCAGTTCGTCGTAGAAGTCCAGCGTTTTTTCATAGAGCAGGTCCAGCGACTTGATGTCCTTGAGCAGCGTGTGTTCATGGCCCAGCAGGTCGTCGGTGATGCGGTCGATCTGGCCCTGAACCTCTTCGTACTGAGCCGTAAACTTGGCAAAAGGCGCGGCGCGGCCCAGCAGTTTTTCCCACCAGCTCCGCTCGCGGCGCACGTCCAATTCACTGACCGAGAAACCACGGATCGTGGTCACGATGTTGCGCAGGCTGTCCCCGGCTGGGCCAACATCCTTATTGCGCACATCGGCCAGCATCGCCTGGCTGATTTCCTGCAGTTCGGCCTGAGCGGATGAGCCGAAAGACACGATCGAGTTGGTGTTTTCCATGTCGATCTCGTCCATCCGCTTGCGGATCTCGGCGCTGACGGGTTCGTCGGCCTCTTCCAGCGAAACAACTTCGGCCACAGGTTCGGGCAGGGCGACGGCGGTTACTTCCTGCACCAGTGTTTCGGCCTCGACCGCCTTGTTCTTGATCGCATCGGACATGGGGTAATCCTTTCTCAAATAACTGTCCGGTCAGTCCAACCGGACGCCTTCGCGTTGCAGACGTTCGCGCAACACGTCAATTTCAACCGTCAGATCACTGCGGTCATCCAAAAGCATCTTGCGGGTGCGGGCCGCGAAATTCTGTTCCAGATCGTCCAGCAGGGCGGTGTAGTCGGCCAGCGCCTGCGCATCCCGGGTGCGGGCATAGACATCGGCAAACTTTACCGTCGCATCCCGCGCGCCCTGAAGATAGACGGTCAGGTATTTACGGGCGCCGGCCAGATCCCGCGGGTCTTCCTCGACCGTGCGGAACAGATCGCGGGCGGTGTCCTGAAAGCGTTCGACCCGCGCCTCGACCCGACGATCACCGGCGCGTTTGATGGCATCGGTCATCTCGGTCAGATGGGTTTCGGCGTCTTCGACCACCCGGGCCACGCGGTCCTGCTGAAAGGTGTCGATCCCTTCCATGCCCTTGTCTTTCATCGGGTCCAGCCCGAAGGACACGGAATGCAGCACCGTAGCCACAGCCCCAAACAGGATCGGGGCCAGCAGGCCAGCCTGCGCGGCGGTTTCGGCGTCCAGATACTCGGACCGATACGCGGCCAGCGCGGTGCCCAGCCCGGTCAGAACACTGGCGAAAATCTTGCGGGGAAAGGCCGGGCGGCGGGCAGTGCGGCGCGCGTTAAAGGCGGCCTCGGCGCGCAAGCCCTCGCGCAGCATAAACGCGGCACCGGTCAACAAGCCCGCAGCGATCAGCCCGATCGTCATACCAATCGCGCCGTCGTTCAGGGATAGAAACACCAAAGGAATAGCTGGCAGAAACAGGATATTCACCCGCGCGCCCGCCGGTTCGACCCGTGCGCCGTGGAATTGTTCGCGCGGGGGGGTGTCGTCGTCAGACCCGCCACCTTGAGGGCTGAATTTTCCGCCATACCGCTGTGACATGCGCTACAGCCCTCCCAGCACGCCGGTGCAGACGCCGAACAACAGTACCAGCAGGGCCGCGTAGGCCAGTTTTTGCACTCCGGTCCCTGACATGACGCCCCCCAAAAGCAACGCTCTGGGAAAATTTAGGCGATACGAGGGCTTGGCGCTAGGGGGAAGGTTGCCAAACCCGCGTCACTTGCGAGTTTTCTTGCCGATGGGGGGCCGTTTTCGTTGCGGTCGCGCGGGGCGTTTCGGCTTGGCTTCAGGTTCGCCGTCCAACCCCAACTGGTCCCGCATCACACGGCGGCGGATTTCCTCGACCCCTCCGGGCTTCAGGCTGCCCAGTTGGAACGGGCCGTAGGACACGCGCAGCAGGCGGTTCACGGCATAGCCGATATCCTCCATCGCGCGGCGAATTTCGCGATTCTTGCCTTCGCGCAGACCGATGGTTAGCCAGGCGTTTGCGCCCTGTTGGCGGTCCAGTGAAACGTCCATGGGCAGAAAACGCTCGCCGTCGATCACCAACCCCTTGCGCAGGGGGGCAAAGTCTTCGTCTTTGGGGCGTCCATTCACCCGCACGCGGTATTTGCGCAGCCATCCTGTCGAGGGTAGCTCCAGCTTGCGCTTGATGCCGCCGTCATTGGTCAGCAGCAGCAACCCTTCCGAGTTCAGGTCCAAACGCCCAACGCTCATGACGCGGGGCATGTCCTCTGGCAGGTTGTCGAAGATGGTCGCGCGGCCTTTTTCGTCGCGTGTCGTGGTCACCAACCCCGGGGGCTTGTGATACAGCCACAGGCGCGAGGGTTCGGGCTCGGACACCGGTTTGCCATCAACAGTGATCTTGTCTTTGCCGGTGACGTTCAGGGCAGGGCTGTCGATGGCCTTGCCATTCACGGTCACACGACCGGCTTCGATCATGCGTTCGGCTTCACGGCGCGAGGCAACGCCCGCGCGGGCAAGCACTTTGGCGATCCGGTCGCCGGGAGGAGGGGTTTTGGTCATCCGCAGCCCATAGCGCATCCCGCCCGCTTGCGAAAGACAGGTTTCTGATGCAGTCAGGGGCATGGAGTACAGATCGCATATGAACAAGGCGCTGGCTGAGGCGCGCGCAGCCGCAGAACGCGGAGAAGTGCCGGTGGGCGCCGTTATCGTGCTGGGCGACCGTGTGGTGGCCGCAGCGGGCAACCGGACGCGTGAGCTGAACGATCCCACTGCCCATGCCGAGATTTTGGCCCTGCGCGCCGCCTGCGCCGAGGCCGGGTCCGAGCGGTTACCGGACCATGATCTTTACGTCACGTTGGAACCCTGCGCGATGTGCGCCGCGGCGCTGGCCGCAGCGCGTATCCGGCGCATCTACTACGGCGCTGCCGATCCGAAATCCGGCGGTGTAGCTCATGGCGCGCGGGTGTTCACCCACAAACAGGCGCACCATGTCCCCGAGGTCTACGACGACATCGCAGGGCAGGAGGCCGCCGATCTTTTAAAAACCTTCTTCGCCGCGCGGCGTGATCCTAGAGAGTGATCGGTTTCATCAACTCCGGTTCGATCACATCCACTTCCGGCAACCCATCGATCAGCGCCTGCGCGGACTGTTCCAGAATCGGGAAAGTCTTGTAGTGGCAGGGAATCACGGTCTTGAAGTTGAAGTACCGCTTGGCCGCATAGGCCGTCGCTTTCATGTCCATGGTGAAATGGCCGCCCGCCGACAGGATGCCGATATCGGGTTTGTAATAATCCCCCATCCATTCCATATCGGCCATGATATCGGTGTCGCCGGACACATAGAGCATGTGCCCTTCCGAGGCGATCATGAAACCGACCTCGCTGCCACCGGTGCGCAGACCATCTGGCGTCGAGAAGGTCGAACTATGAGACGCGGGCACCATCGACACCATGACCCCGTTCAGGTTCACCGTGCCGCCTTTGTTGAAACCGATGGTCTCTAGCCCTTCGGCCTCGCTCCAATATCCCATCAGGTCGTACTGGCCCACCACTGGCACTTTCAGGTGCTTGGCCAGTGACACAACATCGGCCACATGATCGAAATGCGTGTGCGTCAAAAGAAAATGCGTCGCACCGTCCACAGCGGCATCGTGCTGGTCTTCGGATAGCACCGGATTGCCGGTCAGCCAGGGGTCAATCAGCAGAACCTGCCCTTCGGTTTCAATACGGAAACTGCCGTGCCCCAGCCAAATGATGTTCATGAAAACGTCCTCCCAAAACAAACTCTTGGCATCAACCTAGCATCGGATATGTAAAAGTTCATGGACTGGTTTCAGGAAATTGACGGATATTGCGAGCGCCTGTCGCCCGCCTATTGGGCCGAGCCGATCAACGCGGTGACAAACGCAGCTTTTCTGATCGCGGCGTTCATCATGTGGCGGCGCGTGCGCGGGCAGGGGATGCCTCTGGCGATGGGGCTAGTAGTCATCCTCGCGGTGATCGGGGTGGGCAGCTATCTGTTCCACACCCACGCGCGTGTCTGGGCCGCAATGGCCGATGTCGCGCCGATCTTGCTGTACATTCTGGTCTATATCTTCGCGATCAATCGGGATGTCTGGCAGATGCGGCCAGTCTATGCCCTGATCGTCACCGTCCTGTTCGTGCCCTATGCTGCAGCTACGGTCCCGCTGTTTCAGTTCATTCCGGGTCTGGGTGGATCGTCGGCATATGCTCCGGTGCCGCTGCTGATTCTGATCTACGCATTTTTGCTGCGCAATCGCGTCCCCGAAACAGCGCGTGGCCTTGCGATCGGGGCGGGCATCCTGATGGCCTCGATCACCTTCCGGGCACTGGACGAACCCCTGTGCGCCCAGCTTCCACTGGGCACACATTTTATGTGGCACATCCTGAACGCCACAATGCTGGGCTGGATGATCGAGGTCTATCGCAGGCACATGGCCCGCGCGTCTCAGTCCTGAAACTCAGACTTAAAACGCGGCGGCTAGATGTTCTGGCAGGTCAAACTCAGACAGAACCCGCGCGCGGCCCTCAGTCGACATTTTGCGGGCGGTCTTTTCGACGATGCTCTGGATTTTCTCGGCTGAGTGTTTCTCGGCGAAGGGCGCGAAGTACCATTTCAGGAACACGAAGCAGATCACATCTTCCAGTGCCTGCACGTCGTCATCCCGTTTGATGCCCTGTTTGCGCAGCATCCGTCCGGCGGCTTCGATCTCATCCGCGCCGTAACCGGCCTGTTCCATCAACGCCATGACAACGTCGGCGTGATGGACACCTTGCGCCTTGCGCCAGGCCAAGTACCCGGCGCGGCCCTCGGGGTATTCGCTGCGCGCCAGTTTCCAACGTTCAACATGCTGACCCCGAGCCGCAATCTGCAGCACATCCGAAGCGTCCGGGAAAAGCCTGTCCAGCTCTGCGCTCATGCGCTGGCCGTACAGCAGCTCGACCGGCTGGCCGTCATCAAGGTTGGGGTCTTGGGTGTTGGCCGCATCAATTGCGTCCAGAACTGCTTGTTTGCGCGCGCTCATCTACTGCTCCGTTGGCTTGCCGAACCTGATTTTGGTTCGACGGATCACTTTGATCACCCTAGCGGTTGGACGTAATAAGCGCAGCAGTCAATTGCAGTTTTTCCGGGCCGGACGTCGAATACCCGACCCGGACAGGGGGTCATATCATTTGCCCAACTTGGCCTGATCCTGCGTGACAGGTTGAGAAACAGTTTCGGGGAATGTCAGGTCGCGCGTCAGGGTGTTCATGGTGGGGCCAAAAGCCTGCGCCTGGGCGGCAAGAACTATGGTGGCCAATACAAAAGCAGTCATGAACGTTTTCATTGTCTTTCTCCGGTTTAAGGCTGTGCTGTAATATTTGAAATGAACAGTTCGGTTCACTTTTTCAATGTGCGAAATGAACTAAACGGTTTACTTTTGCGTATAGGGGATATGCAAATTTGAATGGCAGTAACCATGCGCAGGTCGAAACGGGACCGATCGATCCCTAGCCGGTCTTGCGACCCGGCCCCCAGACAGGTAAATGCCCCCTAACGCATATGAGGTTTTCCGATGTCGATTGACCAAAACACCGCCGCCAAGGTGGCCAAACTGGCCCGGATCAAGGTCGAGGATGACGCGCTGCCCGCGCTGGCGTCTGAGTTCAACACCATCCTTGGGTTCATCGAGCAACTGAACGAAGTGGATGTCGAAGGCGTCGAGCCGATGGTCTCGGTCGAGCCGATGCGCCTGAAGCGTCGTGAGGATGTGGTCACCGACGGAAACCAGCAGGACAAGGTTCTGGCCAACGCCCCCGACGCGCGCGAAGGCTTTTTCGCAGTCCCCAAAGTGGTGGAGTAAGACATGAGCGATCTGAACAAACTGGGCCTGGCTGAGGCCCGCGACGCGCTGCGCAAGGGTGAAGTGACCTCGGTCGAGCTGACCGAATCCTGCCTGAAGGCCATTGATGAAGCCGACGCGCTGAACGCTTTTGTCCACAAGACGCCTGAAATCGCGCTGGAACGCGCCAAGGCGGCGGATGAGCGGATCAAAGGCGGCGACGCGCCGTCGATGTGTGGTCTGCCGATCGGCATCAAGGATCTGTTCTGCACCAAGGGCGTGCCCTCGCAGGCGGCCTCGAAGATTCTGGAAGGCTTCAAACCCGATTACGAATCCACCGTGTCCCAGCAACTGGCAGATGCCGGGGCCGTGATGCTGGGCAAGTTGAACATGGACGAATTCGCCATGGGCTCGTCCAACGAAACATCCGTCTATGGCAACGCGGTCAGCCCGTGGCGTCGTGGCAACGATGATGCGCAGTTGACCCCGGGCGGCTCATCGGGCGGCTCAGCCTCGGCTGTGGCCGCTGACCTGTGTTTGGCCGCGACCGGTACTGACACCGGCGGCTCGATCCGCCAACCTGCCGCCTTCACCGGCATCACCGGCATCAAGCCGACCTATGGCCGCTGCTCGCGCTGGGGCATCGTCGCCTTTGCCTCCTCGCTGGACCAGGCCGGACCGATGACCAAGAACGTGCGCGACGCGGCGATCATGCTGGAGACGATGTGCGGTCACGACCCCAAGGATTCGACCAGCGCCGAACTGGCCGTACCGAACTTTGAGGCGATGTTGACTGGCGACATCAAGGGCAAAAAGATCGGTATCCCCAAGGAATACCGCATGGACGGTATGCCCGCCGAGATCGAAAAGCTCTGGGCTGACGGTGCCGAGATGCTGAAAGCCGCGGGTGCCGAGATCGTCGATATCTCGCTGCCGCACACCAAATACGCGTTGCCCGCGTATTACGTGATTGCGCCGGCCGAGGCGTCTTCGAACCTGGCTCGTTATGATGGTGTCCGCTATGGCCGCCGCGCGCAACTGGCGCAGGGTGACGGCATCACTGAGATGTACGAAAAAACCCGCGCCGAAGGTTTTGGCCACGAGGTGCAGCGCCGTGTAATGATCGGTACCTACGTGCTGTCAGCAGGCTTCTACGACGCCTATTACAACCGCGCGCGCCGCGTCCGCACTCTGATCAAGAAAGACTTCGAGGACGCATTCGCCGCAGGCGTCGATGCGATCCTGACCCCGGCCACGCCATCAGCGTCGTTTGGCTTGGGCGAGATGACCGAGGCTGATCCGGTTCAGATGTACCTCAACGACGTCTTCACCGTGACGGTGAACCTAGCTGGTCTGCCGGGTGTCTCGGTACCTGCCGGTCTGGACAAGCAAGGTCTGCCGCTTGGTCTGCAACTGATCGGACGTCCGTGGGAAGAGGGTGATCTGCTGAACACAGCCTACGCGTTGGAGAACGCAGCGGGGTTTGTGGCCAAGCCGGGCAAATGGTGGTAAGCCTCAGGTCAGGCAAGACAACGCAAGACGGAGCAGCTGGATGCGCTTTACGCTTCTGATCCCCGTAATCGGGTTGGTGGCCGCCTGTGATACGGTGGCACCGGTAGGTGGCCCGGATTTCAACACGCCCGCCTATCAGGCGCAGCGTGAGGCGCAATTGGCAGGGCAGGGGCACACCGGTAACCCGCTGCTTGGCCCCTCTGAGGTGACCGAGGAACAACTGGGCGCGCCGGGCGCTGGCGCCCCTCTGCCGACCGGCGAGAATGCTGACCTTGCCTCGGCAACCGCAGCCGCGTTGGCCAGCACGTCCGGACAGCCCGCATATGTACCGCCCGCGTCAACGGTCGAAGATCCCATCAACAACGGGATCTCGGACGAACAGGACTTCGACGCGGTTTCGGATCGCCGAACCATCGAATCCGATGCCGCGCGCATCGAACAGAACCGCCAGACCTATGAGGTTGTTTCACCAACAGCCGTTCCGGCCCGTGGTTCGGACGGTCAGCCCAATATTGTGCAATATGCGCTGAACACCTCGAACCCGGTCGGGACCCAACTCTACAGCCGCGCCGGGTTCAATCTGCAGGCCAAGGCGCAGCGCAACTGCGCCCGCTACCCGTCGGCCGATCAGGCTCAGATCGATTTCCTGTCCAATGGCGGCCCGCAGAAGGATCGCAAAGGTCTGGACCCGGATGGCGACGGTTTTGCCTGCGGCTGGGACCCAAGCGCGTTCCGCAGTGCCGTCAATAACTGAACCCCCGACACCCATCTGGCAACCGTCCCCGAATTTTGGTGAGCGAAGGGACGGGCTGCCTCCGTCCTTGGTGGTCATCCACTACACCGCGATGGACAGCGCGCAGGCGGCGCTGGATCGCTTGTGTAATCCCGAACATGAGGTCTCGGCCCATTACCTGATCGGCAGGGATGGCACGCTTTGGCAGATGGTGCACGAGAAGCACCGCGCCTGGCATGCAGGCGCAGGTGAATGGCACGGCCAGAGCGACATCAATTCCCGCTCAATCGGCATCGAACTGGACAATACCGGGGCGCACCCGTTTTCAGAACCTCAGATAGCTGTGCTTGAAACCCTGCTGCGCCAGATCCAGAAACGGTGGTCGATCAGCCCGGACCACGTGATCGGCCATTCCGACATGGCGCCGGGACGAAAATGCGACCCCGGCCCCCGATTCCCCTGGCAACGGCTAGAGCGCCTGAACCTCGCAGGACGGCGCGGAGAGGGGAAAGCCCCACAACACCCGACGATGCAATCCTTCCGGGCCGCGGCCCACGCGGCTGGGTATTCCTTTGAGGCCGACGACGACACGCTGCTGGCTGCGGTCCGGCTCAGATACCGTCCGTGGGCCACGGGCGGCCTGCAACCCGCCGATTTCGCGCCGCTGGACCGATAGACACCGATCCGGGCTTCATCGGGCCAAAAATACCTCGGGGCTGAATTGGCCGCAGGCCAAGAAGGGGCTGACCTCTTCGCGCCCTGACCCCTTGACGCCACCCAACCCAAAGCATACCCACCGCACTGCGCGGAGGGCCGGATGGCTGCTGGGGTGCAAGCCCGAGAGGAAAGTCCGGACTCCACAAGACAACGGTGCCGGGTAACGCCCGGGCGGGGCAACCCGACGGAAAGCGCCACAGAAATCAGACCGCCCGCGACTTCGGTCAACGGTAAGGGTGAAACGGTGGGGTAAGAGCCCACCGCGCCGCTGGCAACAGTGGCGGCACGGCAAGCCCCACCGGGAGCAATGCCAAATAGGGTCCCCGCGCGGGATGGTCGGCGTCAGCCGATACCACCGCTAAGCGCGTCTTGGCCGAGAGGGACCGGGTTGGCAGCTTGAGCCGCGCAGCAATGCGCGGCCTAGAGGAATGGTCATCGAAGGGGGCAACCCCGGAACAAGATCCGGCTTATAGGCCCTCCGCGCGTATTCCCTGTCACTTGCCCGGTGGCGCATAGGCGCCGCTTAGTTTCGCGGCTTTCTTGGCAACGCTGACAAAGTCCTTCGCCTTCCATGCGCGTACCGTTTCAACCTTCGAGACTGCGCCCGAGGCCGCAACCGCCATGCCGACGGCCACAGCGTCCGTGCCATCCGGGGCCTCGCTGATGACCACCACGTCATTTTCGCCTGTTGTCATGTAGAAACCCAAAAGCTTGCCGCCGACCTTTTTCAGCAATGCCCGGACAGGCGCTGTACGGTCCACGGGCTTCTTCAACATTCCCTTGACCCCCTCCTGCGAATAGGACGCGTAGGTAATGAAAATAGGCATGTCTACCTCCTGTAAAAAGTTGATGCAGGACCTGTAATCAGGCTGGTCCTTGAGCCTTCTTGCACGTGTCAGCCTGCCGCCCGCGACCAGTCAACGCCGCTCTGAGACCGGGGGCACGCCATGCGGACCCGGCGGAAAAGGACAGGTTGATCGCCTTGCTCGTCAGTGGCGAATTGCGAAAGCAATAACGTCCCGTGCGCCTTTCCCGGTCCAAGTTTTGGCCCATAGGGGCATGCGAAGACTTTTGCGTCGTTGGAGTCCTAGAGTCGAAGACATGCGGCGTCGCCATCCCGTCAGTGTCTTCACCTGTCATGACAACTTCCCCCAAAGTGATCATTTCGATTCTGCTAGCAGAACGTCTTGCCTGGTCGCGGCGCCTCGGGGTTCGAGCCTGATGTCGGCTTCTTTTTTAGGGTATAATCGCGTGAGCATATCACAGAACCGTGAGCCAACCAAACTGGGGCGGACTTCGAGTGCAGGATTTGTGCGCTTTCCGGGCGGAATCCGGTTGACTCAGCCGCGCGACCGGGTAAAAGCGCACGCTCATAGGAATTCAACCGAAAGGCCCCTGCCTTTCCGGACGCAGGAGATAACCATGGCGAAGCCGACGACAATCAAGATCCGTCTGAACTCGACCGCGGGCACGGGCCACTTCTACGTGACCAAGAAAAACGCACGCACCATGACCGAAAAGATGACCGTTCGTAAATACGACCCGGTCGCTCGGAAGCATGTCGAGTACAAGGAAGGCAAGATTAAGTAATCTGCCGTCCAGCTTGGACAGTTTCAAAGGGTCTTGCTTCGGCAGGGCCCTTTTTCTTTGCGGAACATTTTGGCGCGGGGTTTCATGGCGTTTCACGCCGTTGCAACGAAGCATCAGCAGGCAGGGCAATCGGGTCCGCAGTGGGTTGCTTTTTTCGGGGGCTTGCCCATACGCTTCAACAAACCTTTCCAAAATGTTGGCCGTCATGAAAAAAATCCTGTTATCCACAATGACCGTTCTGGCCCTTGCGGCCTGCGAGGATCCCTATAACCGCGAAGGCGTCGGCTTCACGGGGATCGATGGTGAACCCCGCTCGATCTCGGATGTGCCGGGTGCGGCTTCCTTCCTGCCGCCTGCGACGAACGTACCCGCAGAGCTGGCCGTGCTGCCCGCAGTTCCTGTGGTGACCGACCAGACCGATCCACAGAAAGTGGCACGTGTCGCAATCGACAACGGCGGACGCAGCGACACTGACGCGGTGGTTCTGACCGGATCTGACACCAACCTGTTCCTGAGCACGGTCAATGTGAACGGTACTATGTTCGGTGTATTGCGTACCGCGAACAACAGCACCCGCGTGGATAACAAGGTCGGCGCAACATTTGGCCGCGATGCCGAGCAGTTCACCGGCTGCCTGCCAGCGGGTGATGTCTACCGCAAGGGCAATTCCGATCGCAGTTCGGGTTTCGCCGTGGCGCTGAACTGCAGCTGACCGAACAAACATATGCAATGATTGAGGCCCCGCCATCTGGACGGGGCCTTTTTTGTGCGTGCCGGGGCGAGAGTATCACGGGGCGTTTCGGTCGATTTCCCAACTCATCAAAAGAAAAGGGCGGGTCTGCAGAGACCCGCCCTTTGGACATTTATGTCGCTGTAGCCTTATTCGCGGCTGCCAAAGAGCTGCAGCAGGAACATGAACATGTTGATGAAGTCCAGATACAGGCTCAGCGCGCCCATGATAGCGGCTTTACCCAGCCATTCCTGATCGCCCGAGTGAGCCATCTGAAGGTAGGTATTCTTGATGCTCTGCGTGTCATAAGCTGTCAGGCCCGCGAAGATCAGTACACCAATAACCGAGATCGCATACATCATTGCAGGCGACTGCAGGAACCAGTTGACGATCATTGCAACGATCAGGCCGATCAGGCCCATCATCAGGAACGTGCCCATGCCCGACAGGTCTTTCTTGGTGGTGTAACCATAGAGAGACAGGCCCGCGAAGGCGATGGATGTGATCAGGAACACCTGGATGATCGACTGCCCGGTAAAGACCAGGAAAATCCAGCTGATCGACACGCCCATAACGGCCGCGAACACATAGAATACCGTCTGTGCCGCTGCTGCGGACAGGCGGTTGATACCGGCGCTGAAGCCGAACACAAAGGCCAGCGGGGCAAACATGATGACCCACTTGAGGGGCGAGGCGAACAGCGTTGCACCGAACTGTGTCAGATACGTGCTTGCGCTGATCTGGTATTCTGTCGGGACGGACGAAACCGCCAGGCCGGCAATTGCCCAGGCCGCTGCAAAAGTAATCAGCATTCCAACGGACATCGTGCCGTAGACTTTGTTCATGTGGGCGCGCAGGCCCTCGTCAATCTGGGCAGCGCGCGCGCCGGTCGCCGTCCGGATCGTGTCAAATTGTGCCATTAAAGGGTCTCCCTTCACATCATTCTTGTCGTGGTCCGAAAATCAGACCCCGTTCCTCGCAAATATCGGCAACTGCGGGTCACGTTTCAAGGGTTTAGCGCCGGAATCCGGCTAAAACACGAAACAAAAATGGCGACCTGCGGGTGCGGGTCGCCATTCATCGGGAAAAGGGGAGTGTCAGAATCATTTTTGCCAGAATTCCGGAGCATCCCAGATGGGGCGGGCGGCCTCGCCCTCGGCCTGTTCACGCGTGATTCCGATGTCTTCCAACGCCCGGGCGTCCAGCCGTGCTAGAGTGCGTCGCTGGCGGTGCAGGGAAAGCGCGTCCCACAGCAGGGTCAGGCCAAAGCGGCGGCGGGGTGGGCAGTGTCTGTTAATCGCAATTTGGGTCATAATTTTTGTCCTTTCTTGGTTTCTCGATGGGTTTCTGCTGTCTCATCAAGTTCCTTGATTTATATGGCGCGATAAGGCACATTTTGAAAATGAATGTTTATGAAGTAACACATAAGGATTCGTGAACATGCGAAATCTGGACATTACAACCTTGCGTTCTTTTGTGGCGGTGGCCGATCAGGGTGGCGTGACGCGCGCCGCCGGATTCCTGCACCTGACGCAATCTGCCGTTTCGATGCAGCTGAAGCGATTAGAGGAGCTGCTGGGTCTTGAACTGCTGGACCGCAGCGGCCGCACCATCGCGCTGACCGCGTCCGGTGAACAACTGCTGGCTTATGCCCGCCGTATGATTGCTCTGAATGATGAGGTGATCTCGAAACTCACCGATCAGGCGTTCGAGGGTGAGGTGGTGCTGGGCGTGCCACATGACATTGTGTACCCAGCGATTCCCCGGGTATTGCAGCGGTTCAATGCGGATTTCCCACGGGTGCGGGTGCAGTTGGTGTCTTCCTACTCGCTGCAACTGAAAGACATGCTCAAGCGCGGCGAATGCGACCTGATCCTGACGACCGAAGCAAACAGGGCCGATGGCGCGGAGACCGTCGCGGAACTGCCGCTGCGCTGGATTGGTGCGCCCGGCGGGTCGGCTTGGCGCAAGCGACCGATTCCCATTGCAGTCGGTCGTCGTTGCATGTTCCGGCCGCAGATGATCGCGGCGCTGGATGAGGCGGGCCTTCCGTGGGAGCTGTCGGTGGAAACCGAAAACGACCGCACCATCGAGGCTACCGTGTCTGCCGACCTGGCGATTCACGCCATGCTGGATGGCACCGAGGCCGCGCATCTGGTTCAGATCGATGACGGCGGTGTGCTGCCCGATCTGCCCGCGCATATGATCAACCTGTACGGTGGGGAGCCCGGTCGTGGCCCCGTGGTCGAGGCGCTGGCCGACCTCGTCCGGCAGAATTTCCGTATGCTCGGCAGCAGCCCCCTAAAGGCCGTTGTCGGCTAGGGTGTGATCACGACCTTGCCGGTCGCCGTACGGTCTCGCAGCAGTTGCAGGCCTTTTTCGGCGTCCGACAAGGGCAGGACGTGGCTGATATGGGGCTTGATTTTCCCCTCGGCGTGCCAGCGAAACAGAGTTTTAAAGCTGTTCTGCACGATCTGAGGCCGGAAGGTCAGGTACCCTCCGATGTAGAATCCGATCACTGTCAGGTTCTTGACCAGCAGGTGATTGGCAGGAATCTGTGGAACCTCTCCGCCCGCAAAACCTATGGGGAGCAGGCGCCCTTCGGGGTTGGTGGCGCGGAAGGCGGCTTTGAACACATCGCCGCCGATTGCGTCATACACGACATCCGCGCCGCCAAGTTCCTTGACGCGCGTGCGCAGATCCTCGGATGCGTCGATCAGGTGGTCCGCCCCGGCGGCTTGCGCAACGGCCAGCTTGTCCGCGCCGCGGGCCTGAGCGATCACGGTTGCGCCCATAAGCTTGCCGATCTCGACCGCCGTCAGGCCGACACCGCCCGCCGCGCCCGTGACCAGCAGGGTCTCGCCGGGTTGCAGGCGGGCGCGGTGATCCAATGCAATGTGGCTGGTGCCATGGGCGATCTGGATGGCCGCCGCGTCCTCGAAACTCATCGAATCGGGTAGGAGGATCGCGCGGTCCGCGTCGAACACCCCGAACTCCGCCAGGCCGCCCTGACCGGAGTAGACCGCGATCCGGTCACCTGGTTGCAAGTGTGACACGCCCAGCCCCGTCGCATCGACTACACCGGCGATTTCCATTCCCTGCGTGTAAGGGGCGGGCGGCGTATCCTGATATGTACCTTTCTGCATCAGAAGGTCGGCAAAGTTCAGGCCGCAGGCCTTGATCGCGACACGTACCTGACCTTTCAGAGGCTGAGGAATGTCTATATCGCAAAGCTGAGCGGTAGCGCCTTTGGATGGAATTCTATAGGCCAGCATGAGTGTGCTCCTGTGGTTTGGGGCATAGGTTCGTGCTGCTTGGGGTTTGTCAATCTCTTACCCGGCAAGTGGGTGTGGCAACCGCGTCAGTCTTACCTAACGGCAGGGACGTGTGCGAGGCTTGCGTGGCACAACTTTAAATCTCTGCGCTGTGAAACGGATTCAACCTTCTTGAAAAAATACCTGAAAAGCGCAATATTGTCTGAGGTGCTGATTTGGGGGCATGTTCCTGATTAGGAAGTGGTTAAGGGCGGCTCGCTAGTGTTGCGTTAAAAAGGCATGTCGCGCACTCAGATCGGTTGTGTGTGTAGTTTAGAGGAGAATACCAATGACCCATCACGTCGATGTCCATGTGGGCAAGCGCGTCCGGCATCGCCGCTGGCTGATTGGCATGACCCAGCAGCAGTTGGCGCAGCAAGTTGGTATTAAGTTTCAACAGATTCAGAAATACGAGACAGGTGCCAACCGCATCAGCGCTTCCCGTCTGTGGGACATCGCCGAGGCATTGGATGTGCCTGTCAGCTTTTTCTTTGAAGGTCTGGAAGAGGCCGAAAAGGAAACAACCGGCAAGAAATCGGTTCCGGCTGATCTGATGGGGGACAAGGAAGCTCTGGACTTGGTGCGTTCCTACTATGCGATCCCTGAAAACCAACGCCGCCGCTTGTTTGAGCTCGCACGTGTGCTGAGCGACGTCGCCTGAGCGAACGGGGTTGACTCTGGCACGCGCGGGCCGCACGGGTAGCGTATGCAAGAGATCATTCTAAGCGATCTGGAAGTTGCCGAAGAAATGGCCGACGCTGCGCGCGTGGCCATTCTTCCATTTTTCAGACAATCCAATCTTGAAACCGACAACAAGTTGGACGAGGGCTTCGACCCGGTAACCGTTGCTGATCGGAACGCCGAACAGGCCATGCGCGCGGTGCTGGCCAAACACCGGCCCGATGACGGTATTTTTGGCGAAGAGTTCGGCCAGGATGAGGGCACCAGCGGCCGGACATGGGTGTTGGACCCGATTGACGGCACCCGCGGTTTCATCAGCGGCACGCCCACCTGGGGTGTATTGATCGCGCTAAGCACACATGACGGCCCGATCATGGGCGTCATCGACCAGCCTTATATCGGTGAGCGTTTCGTGGGATCAGCCGACATCGCGCAAGTAACCGGCCCAACCGGTACGACATCCCTGAAGACCCGCCCGACGTCAGATCTAAACCAAGCGATTCTGTTCACCACTTTCCCAGAGGTCGGGACCCCCGACGAACGCGCCGGGTTCGAGGCCGTGGCACAGCATGTGCGGCTGACGCGATATGGCATGGATTGTTATGCCTATGCTCTGCTGGCTGCGGGGCAGGTCGATCTGGTGATCGAGGCTGGCCTCAACGCCTATGACATTCAGGCGCCGATCGCGGTGATCGAAGCTGCGGGCGGAGTTGTCACTGACTGGCAGGGCGGTCCCGCGCATGAAGGTGGCCGCGTTTTGGCGGCCGCGAACGCTGATCTACACGCAGCAGCGCTGGAGCTTTTGCGCAAGCACTGAAAAAGATTGCCGGGTCTGAACCGGTCGGGTAGGGTTTGCCCGGCTGGTTCTTGTACCCGTTTTCCGCCAGCCGACGCTCCTCTTGCACGAAACGGGTGTATCGCAAGGAGGGCGGAATGACCGAAACCCTGATCAAGAACGCAGATACCATCCTGACAATGGACGACACGCGCCGTGAACTCTCTGGCGCGGATATCCTGATCCGAGGCGGGCAGATCGAACAGATTGGCCACGGCCTGCAGACCACCGGCGAGGTTCACGATGCCGCGGGGTGCGTTGTGACGCCGGGCTTGGTGAACACCCATCACCATCTTTTTCAGACCCTGACGCGCGCGGTGCCCGGCGGGCAGGATGCGCTGTTGTTTGGCTGGCTGAAGGCGCTCTATCCCATCTGGTCCCGCTTTGGGCCGGAAGAGATGTTCGTCTCTGCCCAGATCGGTCTGGCCGAACTGGCTCTGTCCGGTTGCACGCTCAGTTCTGACCACCTGTATCTGTACCCGAACGGCGCGCGGCTGGATGACACGATTGCGGCGGCGGCTGAGATCGGCCTGCGCTTTCATCCCACACGCGGTGCCATGAGCATTGGCGAAAGTGACGGCGGCCTGCCGCCGGATTCGCTGGTCGAAGGCGAGGCCGCGATCCTCGACGACATGATCCGGGTCGTTGATGCGTTTCACAACCCCTCCGAGGGCGCAATGTGCCGCGTCGGGCTGGCACCGTGTTCTCCGTTCTCGGTCAGCCGCGACCTGATGCGTGATGCGGCAATTCTGGCGCGCGATAAGGGGGTGATGCTGCACACCCACCTGGCGGAAAACGACGAAGACATCGCCTATTCGCAGGCGCAGTTCGGCTGTCGCCCGGGGCAATATGCCGAGGATCTGGGCTGGACCGGTTCGGATGTTTGGCACGCCCATTGCGTTAAGCTGGACGGGGCCGAGATCGATCTGTTCGCCAGAACCCAGACCGGTGTCGCACATTGTCCTTGTTCCAATTGCCGTTTGGGGTCAGGTATCGCACCGGTGCGTGCTATGCGCGACCACGGCGTTCCTGTTGGTTTGGGGGTCGATGGGTCGGCCAGCAACGACAGCAGCAACCTGATCCTCGAGGCGCGACAGGCCATGCTATTGCAGCGCGTCGCGAAAGGTGCGGATGCGATGTCGTCCCGTGAAGCGCTGGAGATTGCCACGCGCGGCGGTGCTGATGTTCTGAACCGGCCCGACTGTGGACGGCTGGAAGCAGGCAAGCGCGCCGATATTGCCGTTTGGGACACGCGCGGGATTGAAAGCGCCGGCAGTTGGGACCCGGCGGCGTTGCTTTTGTCTGGGCCGATGAATGTGAAGCATCTGTTCGTGGAAGGGCGCCAGATTGTGCGCCACGGACAGATTGCAACGATAGACCTGCCAAGGATCATCGAGCGCCAGAATGATCTGGCGCAGGCCTTGCAACACTAGGCTGAGTATCGTCGCTTTCACAAGGTTGGGTGCGGTGGCTGTTTAGCTACAGCAGCAAGAAAAGACGCCCAGTAGTGAGGCTTTTGGGGCGGTCGGATTTTTGAGAAAACGGCGCTTTTGTGGTATCTTTCCACCATTTTAGAAGGAGTGGTTAGATGAAATTTAAAGCAATTTCTGTTGGCACTGCCGTCCTGATCGTTCTGAATTCAGCGTTCGCCTGGGCTGACCCCAAACCGCAGGGCGCGAAGCCCGCCGACCCCAATGTGATTGCGCAGCTATATGGGGGCAAGACGCAAATCTGGAAAGGATGCGAGGGCGGAATTTACTTTGGTTCCGGCTGGCAGGCGAGCGCATGGTGCAAAAAGTACAGCGACAACGTGGCCAACGGTACGTGGAAAGTGGACCGCAAGGCCCGCGTTTGCCGTGAATTGGTCTGGTACTGGCCAAAAGGCGATTCCGTCGACTCCGAGCCGGATGAGCTGGGCTGTATCGAGCATGTTGTCGCTCCGGATGGTCAAATCTGGCGCAAATGGCCGGACGACAAGGAATGGTGGCGGGCAACCGGGGACAGCACCCTAGTGAAGGGTGACAAATTCAAATCGAAGAAAAGAAAGAATATCCGCAAGCTGGGTCTATAGGCTTACTTTCTCTTTCGACTTATCGGGGAAATCAGGCAGCCGTCATCTGGCTGCCCGATAGTTCGGACAAAAGGCCTTGAGCGCCTCGTCTCCGGTTCGCGCTCAAAACTAGGCGATGCCCGTTTTACCGTGCGACGGGCTCTCCGCCGATCCAAACGGCCGAGATTGCCCGGTCGTCGCCCATCATGATGGTGGGGAAGATGGCCTCCCACAGGTCGTCGGCGCAGGCCTCGCGCTGGGCGATGGCCGGGGTCGAGGCGAGGTCGAGGACGACCAGATCGGCCTCCATCCCCGGTGCAACGTTGCCGGCACAATCGTCCATACGCAATGTGCGCGCCGACCCGACGGTGCCCAGCCACAGCAGCTGTGCGGGGTGTAACGGTGCGCCCCGCAGTTGCCCGATTTCATAGGCAGCAGCCATCGTGCGCAGCATCGAAAAGCTGGACCCGCCGCCGGTATCTGTCGCCAGCCCGACCCGGTGACCGTCACGCATCAGCCCGGTCATGTCGAACAGACCCGAGCCAATGAACGTATTCGAGGTCGGGCAGTGGATCAGCGCCGCGTCCACCTCGCGCAGCCGGTCACGCTCGCGCGATTCCAGGTGGATGACATGGCCGTAGACACCGTGCGCGCCCAGCAGGCCGAACTTCTCATAGGTATCCAGATAGTCGCGCGCCTCGGGGAACAGCTCGCGGACCCACGCGATTTCGTCGGTCTGCTCGCTCAGATGGGTTTGCATCAAACAATGCGGGTGTTCGGCCCAGAGCGCGCCCATCGCCTCAAGCTGTTCGGGCGTAGAGGTGGGGGAAAAACGTGGGGTGATGGCATAAGACAACCGGTCGACACCGTGCCATTTCTCCAGCAAGGCTGCTGACTGGTCATAGGCCGTCTGCGCCGTGTCCTGCAGCCCCGTGGGCGCGTTTCGGTCCATGCAGGTTTTGCCGGCGACGACGCGCTGATTGCGCTGTTGTGCGGCGGTGAAGAAGGCATCGACGCTTTCGGGGTGGATGGTGCAGAAACTGCACATGGTCGTCGTGCCGTGCGCCGCGGTTAAGTCGAGATAGCGGTTGGCAATTTCGGACGCATAGGCGGGGTCGCCGAACTTCATCTCTTCGGGAAAGGTATAGGTGTTCAGCCAGTCGATAAGGCGCTTGCCCCAACTGGCGATCATGGCGGTCTGCGGATAGTGCACATGGGCGTCCACGAACCCGGCCATGATGACGTGCTGGCCGTAGTCGATCAGGTCTGCGTTCGGATGGGCGGCGCGCAGGCTGTCGGCATCCGCCACAGCGGAAATGCGGCCGTCTTCGACCAGAACCGCCTCGCTGATTTTGACAGCCTCGGTCGGCTCACCTTCGAACGGGGAACCGGTGAAGCTCAGAACACGTCCTTTCAGCAGCGTTTTTTGCGCCATTTTCCTTCATCTCCGCCTGTATGGGACTGCGAAACAGCATAGGTGGGTGAAACTTGTCGGTAAATCGCCGCATTGTCATTGTTTTCCGGTAGCAGCTTCTTCTAATTAGGGGCCAATGACCGAATGATACGGGGGCAGACATGACGACAGGCTTTGATGAACCCGTAAACGAGTCCACCAGTGACGACGATGTCTATGCGCTGGATCGCAAGACCGTCGCGGCCATTCTGTACGCGGTTGATGTAGACGACCGCGACAAGCTGGTTGAGTTGATGGAACCGCTGCACCCGGCCGACATCGCCGACCTTCTGGAACAGATCAACCCGTATGATCGTGCCCGCCTGATCCGTCTGTATGACAAGGAGTTCGACGGCGACATCCTCTCGGAACTCGATGAGGCGGTGCGCGAGGAGATCATTGGTATACTGAAGCCCGACGTTCTGGCCGACGCCGTGCGCGAGATGGAAAGCGACGACGTTGTCGACTTGCTGGAAGACCTTGAAGAGCCGCAGCAGGAGGCGATCCTTGACGCGTTGGAAGATTCCGAACGGGTTGCGGCTGAACAGGCGCTGTCCTACCCGGAAAACTCGGCCGGTCGTCTCATGCAGCGCGAGGTGGTCATGGCGCCCGAGCATTGGGCGGTAGGGCAGGCCATCGACTTCATGCGCGCAAATGACGATCTACCGGAACAGTTCTATCACGTGGTGTTGGTCGATCCGCGGCTGAAACCCGTGGCGCAGGTCACGCTGGGCAAGCTGATGGCAACCCGGCGCGACGTGCCGCTGCATGACATCGCCGAAGAGGAATTCCACTCCATCCCCGTCGATCAGGACGAAGAGGATGTGGCCTATGCCTTCAACCAGTACCACCTGATCTCGGCCCCCGTTGTGGATGCGGATGGGCGGTTGGTCGGTGTGATTACCATCGACGACGCGATGGTCGTTCTGGATGAAGAACACGAAGAAGATATTCTGCGTCTTGCAGGTGTGAGCGACGAAAGCTCGATTTCGGACAGTGTAGCCGCGACTAGTCGGCGGCGTCTGCCGTGGCTGGCCGTGAACCTTTGCACTGCGATCTGTGCCTCGCTGGTGATCTCACAGTTCGAGGCGGCAATTGATCAATTGGTGGCGCTGGCGATTCTGATGCCGATCGTAGCGTCGATGGGCGGCAATGCCGGGACGCAGTCGCTGACGGTTGCGGTGCGGGCGCTAGCAACGCGCGACCTGACCAACGCCAACGTCATGCGGGTGATCCGGCGGGAGTTGCTGGTGGGGATGCTGAACGGTCTGTGTTTTGCCATCGTGCTGGGCACCGTTGGGATGATGTGGTTTGATTCTCCGATGCTGGGTGTCGTGATCGGATCGGCCTTGGTCGTGAATATGATCATCGCAGGCTTTGCAGGTACGGTAGTACCGGTGGTGCTGGACCGTATGGGTGTTGACCCTGCGCTGGCGTCGGGGACTTTCGTGACGACCACAACGGATGTCATGGGGTTCTTCATCTTTCTTGGGCTTGCCAGCGTGGTGCTACTGTGACCGATCTGACCGACATTAAGGCTGCCGCACGCAAGGCGGCTTTTGCGCGCCGCAAGGCTGCGTTTGACACCCGTTTGCCCGGAGCCGCCGGGCGTTTATCCGAGGTTCTGGCCGGGCACCGGGGCGTGCCGATTTCAGGCTACATGCCGATCCGCACCGAGATTGATCCGCTGGCTGCGATGGCCGAGGCCTCTGCCTATGGCCCGGTCGGCGTGCCGGTTATTCAGGCCGCCGGACAACCGCTGAAATTTTCCCGCTGGACGCCAGAGGGCGCACTGAAAGACGGCCCCTTCGGTGCCAAGGTGCCCGAGTTTGATGATTATTTCGACCCCGAGATCCTGGTTGTTCCGCTGGTCGCATTTGATGCGCAGGGCGGTCGGTTGGGCTATGGCGGCGGCTTTTATGACCGCACGCTGCAAGGGTTGCGCGCCAAACGCCCGACGCTGGCCATCGGTTTTGCCTTTGACGCGCAAGAGGCCGAAGGGCTGCCGCTGGAGCCCACCGATCAGCCGCTGGATATGGTGATCACCGAAAGCCGGGTGCTGACCTTTTCGGCCTGATCGCCTCAGATCGGGCTGTTTTCGCGGAAATATTCCCAGGCATCGACTTCGCGCCCGTCCGGCAAAATGCAGATACCCGATTGCCCGTTGTCGCCATCGCGAATTTCGTATTTTGCACCACTTTCCACGCAGAACGTGGCAGCGGGGTTTGCCAGTTGCGTCGATGAATCTGACGTGGGCACCTCATCACAAGCGGTGAGTGCGATCAGGCCAAGAGCGGCAATAAGAGGGCGAGGCATCAAGAATCTCCTGTTGAAAGGGCTTTGGCAGTTTATGCAGGCAGCTTAACCACTTGTGCTTGGCCATTACCACACTTAGGACAGGTTGGATGAGGATACTTTTTCTGGGTGACGTCATGGGCCGCGCTGGACGCACGGCCGTACAACAACATCTGCCGCGTCTGCGTGACGAATGGCGGCTGGATTTTGTTGTTATCAATGGCGAGAACGCCTCGAACGGGATGGGCCTGACCGGGGATCACGCCAAGCTGCTGCTGGACGCCGGTGCCGATTGCCTGACGCTGGGCGATCACGCGTTTGATCAGAAAGACATGCTGCAATTCATTGAAAAAGAGTCGCGCATCGTACGCCCGGTGAACTTTGCCAAAGGCGCGCCGGGGCGGGGGCATCGCTTGTTCAACGCACCCGGAGGCCGCAAAGTGCTGGTGGTGCAGGTGCTAGGGCAGGTGTTCATGAAACGGCCCTTTGACGATCCGTTCTCGGCGATTGAACCGATCCTCAAGTCCCACCCGCGCGGGGGGCAGGCAAACGCCATCATCGTTGACATGCATTGCGAGGCGACGTCCGAGAAGATGGCGATGGGCCATTACTGCGACAAACGCGCCAGCCTTGTGGTGGGGACGCATACCCATGTGCCCACGGCAGACGCGCAGATCCTGCCGGGTGGCACAGCTTACCTGACCGATGCTGGGATGTGCGGGGACTATGACTCGGTGATCGGCATGGACAAGGTCGAACCGATGCGCCGCTTCATCACCGGGATGCCCAAGGCGCGGTTTACCCCTGCGAATGGCGAGGCAACGCTGAGCGGTGTGTTCGTCGAGACCGATGACCGCGACGGGCAGGCAAAATCTGTGCAGATGGTCCGCGTTGGCGGGCGCTTGCACCAGGCTGGTCCGCAGTAAGGCTTGCTCTGCCGCGCGCAATGCGGGAAACTGCCCGGCGGGCGCGCAAGCCAGGCCAAGGTTCGGACACAAAACCAAGAATGCAATTCCTTCAACTGACAGAAACGGGCAGTGCGATCGTGGCGCTGATGGTCGTTGCGGGCATGTTCGTCATGTTCCTGCGCGAGGTTTACCCGACCGAGGTGGTCGCCATCGGTGGCGTCGCCATCATGCTGGTGACCGGCATTCTGCCGTATCAGAGCGCGCTGGCGGTGCTGTCCAACCCTGCGCCCTGGACGATTGCGGCGATGTTCATCATCATGGGGGCCTTGGTGCGAACCGGGGCGCTGGATGCGTTTACCTCGACCGCGCAAAAGCAGGCGCAGGTGAATCCGCGCTTTGCCATTGGTCTGTTGATGGCGTTCGTCGTGTTGGCCTCGGCCGTGGTGTCGAACACGCCGGTTGTGGTCGTGATGATCCCGGTCTTTGTGCAGATCGCGCGCACGCTGAACGTTCCGGCCTCGAAACTGCTGATCCCGCTAAGTTACGCTGCAATTTTGGGCGGTACGCTGACCCTGATCGGGACCTCGACCAACCTGCTGGTCGATGGTGTGGCCCGGGCACAGGGGATGAAGGCGTTCTCGATCCTCGAGGTCACGCCGCTGGGCATCGCGCTGGTGATCTATGGCATGGTCTACCTGCGTTTCATTGCGCCTCGCCTGCTGCCGGACCGCGACAGCATGGCCTCGCTGCTGTCCGACCGGTCAAAGATGAAGTTCTTTACCGAGGCCGTCATTCCCCCCGAAAGCAACCTGATCGGGCGCGAAGTGACAGGGGTGCAGCTGTTCAAACGCCCCGGCGTGCGTCTGATCGACGTGATCCGGGGCGACGAGTCGCTGCGGCGCAACCTGAAAGGGGTTGAGCTGAAACTCGGTGACCGCGTGGTTCTGCGTACTGAAATGACCGAGTTGCTGAGCCTGCAAAGCAACAAGGAACTCAAGCGCGTCGATCAGGTTTCGGCGGTTGAAACTAAAACGGTCGAAGTGCTGATCACTCCCGGTTGCCGCATGGTGGGCCGAACGCTTGGCACGCTGCGTCTGCGCCGTCGGTATGGTGTCTATGTGCTGGCGGTGCATCGGCGGAACCAGAATATCGGGCGTCAACTGGATGATCTGGTTGTCCGTGTTGGTGATACGCTGCTGCTGGAAGGGTCCCCTGCAGATATCCAGAAGCTGGCGTCTGACATGGATATGGTTGACGTCACCCAGCCTTCGGCCCGTGCGTTCCGGCGCAGCCATGCGCCGATCGCCATTGGTGCGCTGGTCGGCATCGTCGTACTGGCCGCGTTGGGCGTGGCGCCGATCCTGCTGCTGTCGGTTCTGGCGGTCGCGGTGGTGCTGCTGACCCGCTGCATCGACGCGGATGAGGCATTTTCCTTTGTCGAGGGCCGCCTGTTGGCGCTGATCTTTTCCATGCTGGCCATCGGTGCGGCGCTGGACAAATCCGGGGCCGTTTCGCTGATTGTTGAGGCGATCGCTCCGGGCCTAAGTGTACTGCCACCGTTCCTGATCATCTGGGCCGTCTACCTGCTGACTTCGGTGCTGACTGAACTGGTGTCGAACAATGCCGTGGCCGTGGTGGTGACTCCGATTGCCATCGGTTTGGCGCAGGCGGTCGGGATCGACCCGCGCCCGCTGGTGGTGGCGGTGATGGTGGCGGCCTCGGCCTCGTTCGCGACGCCGATCGGGTATCAGACCAACATGATGGTTTACGGCCCCGGCGGCTACAGGTTCACCGACTTCCTGAAAGTTGGCGTGCCGTTGAACCTTACGGTCGGATTGCTGGCCTCTTTGCTGATCCCGTTTATCTGGCCCCTTTAAGGTCGGCGCGGAACCGCCGGTTTTTAGGGGCTTAGCTTGTAATCTCTGATCCCGCCCCAATCTTTCTCTGCAAAGCGTTTGAAGAGAAAGGACAGGATTATGCCTTTTCCAAAGATTGGTCAGGCCATTGTGGCCAGTGCGGTTGTTTTGGGGTTATTGGGTAGTCACAGCATGGCCCAATCCACAAATGAACCGGTGAGTCTTGAGAATACCAAGTGGTCCGCTATCGGGTTGAACGGTGGCGTTCTGGATATGGAAAAACGTCCCGAAATTGCGTTTGAGGCCGGTGGGGCCTTTGGCGGCAGCGGAGGCTGCAACCGCTTTAAAGGGCAGGTCGAGATGTCGGGTGCACAGATCGACTTTCCGGACAATATCGCGGCAACCCTGATGGCCTGTCCGCCCGAACAGGAACAGGTTGAGCGCCAGTTTTTGGACGCGCTGCAAAACGTGACTGCTTATGCTGTGGCAGGGGACAATCTGGTCATGCTGGACAGCTCGGGTGAACCGGTGCTGAAATTTGTGCGTATGCCATAAGGCCGGGCGGTCAAGCCACCGCCCGCGACCGCCCGGCATTGCGGCCCGAAAAGATGCAGCCGCCGAGAAACGAGCCCTCCAGCGCGTTGTAACCGTGATAGCCGCCGCCACCGAACCCGGCGACCTCTCCGGCGGCGAACAGGCCGGAAACGACCTGACCATCTGCGCCGATCATCTGGCTGTCGAGATTGGTTTGCAGCCCGCCCAGCGTCTTGCGTGTCAGCACGTGCAGCTTCACCGCGATTAGCGGGCCATTGGCCGGATCAAGGAACTTGTGCGGCTTGGCGGTGCGGATCAGCTTATCCCCCCGATAATTTCGCGCGGCCAGAATGGCCGCCATCTGCGCGTCCTTGGTAAAGGGGTTGTCGACCTGGCTGTCCCGCGCCTCGATCTGGGCGCGCAGGTGGGATTCGTCGATCAGGCCGCCGCCCAATTGGTTCATGCCGCTGACCAACTCGGTCAGCGTATTGGCGACGATGAAATCCTCTCCGTGTTCCTTGAACGCCTCAACCGGCGCGGTGGCTTTTGATCCGGTCAGGACGCGTTGAAACAACACCTCGCGCCAACCGCCATCGGTCATGTCAGGGTTTTGTTCGGAACCCGACAGGGCAAATTCCTTCTTGATCACTTTCTGAGTTAGCACGAACCAGCTGTATTCGTGGCCGGTTTTCAGGATTTCCTTCAGCGTGCCCAGCGTGTCGAACCCTGGCATACAGGGCGGTTTCAGCCGATTGCCCCGCGCGTCGAACCACATTGAGCTGGGGCCGGGCAGGATACGGATGCCATGCGACGGCCAGATCGGGTTCCAGTTGCGGACGCCTTCGGTGTAATGCCACATCCGATCGCCGTTGATCACGTGGCCACCGGCCTTTTCGCTGATCCCGATCATGCGGCCATCCACGTGAAAGGGCACACCCGCAACCATGTCCTTTGGTGGCTCGCCCAATCGGTCGCGGGGCCAGTTTTCGCGCACCATCTCGAAATTGCCTCCAATCCCGCCCGATGTGACGATGACCGAAGGTGCATAGACCTCGAATTCCCCCACCTCGTCGCGGTTGGTCTTCGCGCCATGAGGGGCCGTGTCATCGGCCAGAACCTCGCCCGACACCCCCTTGGTGCCGCCGTTCTGCATGATGATGTGGCTGACTTGATGACGGAATTTCAGCTCAATCAGCCCGGCGCTGACATGGTCCTGCACGCGGCGGATGAAGTGTTTCAGAACGCCCGGCCCGGTGCCCCATGTAATGTGAAACCGCGGAACCGAGTTGCCGTGACCATCTGCATAAGATCCGCCACGCTCGGCCCAACCGACGATGGGGAACCAGCGCAGGCCCATCTCGTATAGCCACGGTCGCATTTCTCCGGCGGCGAATTCGACATAGGCCTCGGCCCATTTGCGCGGCCAGGCGTCTTCTTCGCGGTCGAACTGTGCGCTGCCCATCCAGTCGCGTAAAGCCAGATCGTGGCTGTCTTTGATTCCCATCCGCCGCTGCTCCGGAGTATCGACCATGAACAGACCGCCAAGGCTCCAGAAGGCTTGCCCACCCAGAAAATGCGCGGGCTCCTGATCCAGCACGATCACCTTCTTGCCACGATCCCCCAGCTCGGCTGCGGCAGCCAGCCCAGCCAATCCAGCCCCCACGACGATGGCATCAGCAGTGTTGTTGGTCATGTCTTGTCCTTTCAGCGGCTGCGGAGCCAGGCGATATAGGGAAGGGCTACGACATACATCATTATCCCGTAAACGGCCGAGGGCAGGGCCAGCGGACTAAACCCGCTATCCGTTCCCGTGATCAGCGCCGCCAGCGTAATCCCAAGTGTCGAGTTCTGGATGCCGGTTTCGATTGAGACCGTCTTACACTCATTCCACGACAGTTTCGCGGCACGCGCCAACCCCAGCCCGATGGCCAGCAGAGCGATGTTCAAGGTGACCAACCCGGCCCCTATGATCCCGAGATTGTCGATGAACAGCTGCCAGTTCCCGGCGAGTGCTGCGAGGACGATCAGGACAAAAAGAGCAGTCGCCAGTTTGGACAGCGGCGCGTCGATCCGTTCCGCAATGTTGGGCGCGAAATGGCGCAGGCTGACGCCGATGGCCACGGGTAGGGTGGTGATCAGGAACAGGGCGATCGCCAGACCGGTGATCGAGACCTCGGGGGCGTCCTCACCCATGAAGTGAGTGATCGACCAGGCCGCCAGAATGGGAACGGTCAGCATGGAGAGCAAGCTTATGACCGCAGTCAGGCTGACCGACAGGGCGACATCCCCCTTGGCCAGTTTCGACAGGATGTTGCTGGTCACGCCGCCAGGGCAAAAACTGAGCAGCATGAAGCCCACCGCGATCTCGGGCGGCAGGGCGAACAGCTTGACGGTCACGAAGGCCGCGATAGGCAGCAGCACCACCTGGCTTAGTGCACCAATGGCGAAGGGGTAGCCCCGTGTCAGTACGCGCCGAAAATCAGCGACATGCAGCCCGACGCCCAGAGACAGCATGATCACGGCCAGCGACAACGGCAGGCCGACATTGATAAGCAGATCCAAGAACAACTCCTCCCAAAGCCGGTCGGACCAGCCTATGCGAGGGGCGAAGATTCAGGCAACCGCGCCGTTGGGTCACATATAGCGCTGAGTGAATCGGCGCAGGATTTCGCCGGGTTGCGTGACATCGGCGGCGTGGCAGATATCGATCAGGCGCTGGGCGTCTTCGGGCGGGAAATAGCCGTGGTGCTTGTAGATATTGATGCGCTCTTCAAAATCGCGCGCGTTGGCCTCGGGGTGGAATTGCGTGGCATAGACGTTTTGGCCCCAGCGGATCATCTGGAACGGGCAAGGGTCCGAGGCCACAAGGTGAACGCATCCGTCGGGCAGGGTCTGCACAGCCTCTTTATGGCCGACGAAAGCGTCGAACGTCTGATCCAGCCCGGCGGTCAACGGATCGCGCGCGCCGTCTTCGGTCAGGTGACAGGTCGAGGGGCCGACGGGTTCTCCGTACTGGTCCTTGCTGACATCTCCATCCAGATGCGCGGCCAGGATGCCGAGGCCGTAGCAGCAGCCCATGAACGGATGGTCATAAGCAGTGATCTGCGGCATCAGGCCCATGATGGCGGCCTCAATCCGCGCATCCATTGGGGATTTCGTGGCCGGATCGTCACTGACGCAGCCGGGGCCGCCGCCGACGATCACTCCGGCGTAATCTGTGACGTTCAGCCCCTCGGGCAGGTCCTCGCAGTCCAAGCGGATGCGGTGGGTCTGGTCCGGCGACAGGCCGGTCTTGTCCAGGATCGAGGCGTATTCGGCGTCCGACGCCTCGGTTTCGGGGCGCAGTTGCAGGATCAGAAATCGTTTCATGCGGTGCCTTTACCCGTCAAAGCGGCCAAAAGACAAGAATGGCGGGAATGGAAACCGCAACGATGAGGATTTCCAGCGGCAGCCCCATGCGCCAATAGTCGCCAAAGCGATAACCGCCGGGGCCCAGCACCAGCGTATTGTTCTTGTGCCCGATCGGCGTAAGGAACGCGGCCGAGGCCGCCACGGCGACGGTCATCAGGAACGGATCGGGCGAAACCTCGAGCGTGCGTGCCATCTGGATGCCGACCGGGGCGGCAACAATGGCGGTGGCGGTGTTGTTCAGTACGTCCGACAGGGTCATGGTGACGATCATCAGCACCGTCAAAATCGCCCATGCGGGCAGGCCGTCGGTGAGCTGCACCAGCGCATTGGCGATCAATTCGGTGCCGCCCGAGGTCTCCAACGCGCTGCCCAGCGGGATCATCGAGCCCAGCAACACGACGACCGGCCATTCGATATGATTGTAGAGATCGGCGATCGGCAGGATCTTGGTCAGCACATAGGCCACCACGACCAGCCCCAGAGCAATCGGCAGGTAGATCAACCCAACACTGGCCGCCAGCACCGCGGCGGCAAACAGGCCGATGGCCAGCCAGGCCTTGTCATTGGCGGTGACGTTCAGGCCACGCTCGGCCAGCGGCAGACAACGCAGCCACTCGGTCACATCCACGCTTCGGTCACGCGGGCAAAGCAGCAGCAGGATATCGCCCGCCTCAACCTCGGTCTTGCGAACCTGTTCGGTGATGCGGCGGCCCTGGCGCGAGATGCCCATCAACACGGTGCTTTGTCGCCAGGCCAAGCCCAGCCCTTGCGCCGTGCGTCCGGTGATGCGGGAGCTTTCGGGGGCGACGACCTCGATCACTTCCAGCCCGTCGCCTTCGGCGGTCAGCAATTCCTGCCGCCGTGTGTCCGAGAAATCGAGGTTCAGTGCGGCACGAAATTCGTCCAGCGCCTCGGGTCGGGCCTCAAGCACCAGCGCATCGCCCTGTTTCAGCGTGGCATGGGCCGAGCGGCCATAGCGCCGCTTGCCGTCCCGGATCAGGCCGAGGATGGCGACGTCGGACTTCTCGGCGGCCTCATAAAGCTCGCTCACCCGCTTGCCGATATGCGGTGATTCCGGGGGAACCGTCAGTTCGGCGATGTATTCGGCCAGCGCTTTGGAGGTTTCTTCCTGCGGGCCCCGGTTCGGGATCAGCCGCCAACCAACCAGCGAGACAAAAGCCAGCCCGGCAATCGCAGCCAGCCCACCGACCGGGGCAAAGTCGAACATTTTGAACGGTTCGCCCAGTGTCTCTTGCCGGATTGAGGCAATGATGATGTTCGGAGGTGTGCCGATCAGCGTCGCCATGCCACCCAGAATGGTGGCAAAGCTCAACGGCATCAGGGTCAGGCCCACCGACCGCCCCGCCTTGCGCGCGGTCTGGATATCGACCGGCATCAGCAGCGCCAGCGCGGCGACGTTGTTCATAAAGGCCGACAGAACCGCGCCGATTCCGCCCATGAGTGCGATATGCGCACCCAGCCCCCGCGAGGCATCGACCAGAGTGCGGGTGATCAGGAACACAGCGCCCGACCGGACCAACCCGGCTGATACGACCAGAACCAATGCCACGATTATGGTCGCCGGATGGCCGAACCCGGCAAAAGCGTCATCGACAGGCACAACTCCCAGAACGACTCCGAACAGCAGCGCGGAAAAAGCCACAAGATCATAGCGGAAGCGCCCCCAGAGAAGCATTCCGAATACAGTGGCGAAAAGGGCAAAAAGAATAATCTGATCTGTCGTCATGCCGCCACCATACCCGCAAGGCGGTCTTGGACAAGCCGCTCTCTTGATCCCATGCCCCGCAAACGTCTATATGAGCGCCGAATACGCAATCACTATCATGAGGACGCAACATGGCAGGCCATTCCAAATGGGCCAACATCCAGCACCGCAAGGGGCGTCAGGACGCCGCGCGGTCCAAACTGTTTTCCAAGCTGTCGAAGGAGATCACTGTCGCCGCCAAGATGGGCGATCCCGATCCCGACAAGAACCCGCGCCTGCGTCTGGCCGTTAAGGAAGCCAAGTCGAACTCGGTCCCCAAGGACGTGATCGACCGCGCGATCAAAAAATCGGTTGCAGGCGAGGGCGACGATTACGAAGAAATCCGGTACGAGGGCTATGGCCCGAACGGCGTCGCCGTGATCGTCGAGACGATGACCGACAACCGCAACCGGACCGCGTCGACCGTGCGCTCGACCTTCTCGAAAAACGGCGGCAATCTGGGCGAGACCGGCTCGGTCGGGTTCATGTTCGAACGCAAGGGCGAGGTGGTTTATACCGCCGCTGTTGGCGATGCCGACACCGTGTTCGAAGCAGCCATTGAGGCGGGTGCCGAAGATGTCGAGAGCTCGGACGAAGGACACATCATCTGGTGCGCCGATACCGATCTGAACGACGTGTCGAACGCGCTGGAAGCCGCGCTGGGTGAGTCCGAGTCGACCAAGCTGGTCTGGAAACCGACCACAACGACCGAGTTGGGTCTGGACGACATGCAAAAGCTGATGAAGCTGGTCGATGCTTTGGAAGACGATGATGACGTCCAGCGCGTCACCACCAACTTCGAGGCCACGGACGAGGTCATGGCGCAGCTCTGATCCGCGCCAGATAGAAGTCATTGAAACCCGGCCACTGGTCGGGTTTTTCTTTTTCCGTTCATGTGCTTCTTGGCCGGTTGCCCGGAACCCTATAGGCTGGCAGGCAGTTTTCCCGTGGGGCAGATGAAGCAAGAGATCGTATGACCGACGCCATACCCAAGCGGAACATTCCGGTTCTGGCCGGGCAGAGCATTCTGTCTCAGGTCGCGTGGACGCTGGGCAGCCCGTCTGTGGTACTGCCGTTTCTGGCCGTATCGCTGGAACTACCGATGTTTATTGCCGGGGCTCTGGTGTCGATCCGGATGGCGGGCAGCATGATCTCGGACGTGTTTCTGGCGCAGCCGATTGCGGCCCGCCAACAGAAGAAACGCGGGATTGCTCTGACTGAAATCGCCATTGGGGCCTGCCTAGTCATGGCGGTGGTGGTGGCGTCGACCGGAGTGGTTCCCGCCATCGGCATGGCGTTTGTTGCGGCGTTTTTCCTGATCGGCCTGATCGAAGAGATTCAGTCGTTGATGTATACCGACCTCATCGGTGATCACGTGCATTCCAAATCGCGGATGGTCTTGCACTATTTGCAGCTGGGCATTGGCGGGTTGGGGGCCATCGGGCTGGCGCTGCTGGTGCATGAGATCACTAAGGAAAACCCGCCCTTTGCGCGCCATTCCGCGGTGATTGGCGTCTCGGTCACGTTTTTCGTCCTTTCGGGGCTGTGCATTCTTGCCATGTCCGAGATCGCCAAGAAGACTGAGGGCAAGGGCAACGCACCGGCTGTGCGGAAACGCAAGCTCTCGGAGAATTTCACCGACATCATTGCCATGTTCGATCAGGCTTGGTTCCGCTGCTATATGATGATGCGCATGCCTTTGGTTGTGGTGTCTCTGTCTGTGCCCTTCTTTGCCCTGATTGCAGCCGAAGCGCATCACGCGTCAGCCAAAGGTCTGACGGCCATGATCATTTCATCCGCGTCGGGTTATCTGGTTTCGGCCCCTTTGTGGCAATTGGTGAATATGAAATCGCACCGCGCCGTGATGGTGGTGGGCAACCTGATGGTGGCCTTCACCGGGGGTACGCTGTTGGCGGTGCATTTTCTGGGGATCGATCATGCGGTGCATCTTCACGCGGTGGCGCTGTTCATCGTCACCGTGGCCGTGACGGGCATCAGCGGGGCCAGAAGACTGTATTTTTGGGACGTGGCCCCCAAGGATCAGCGCGTCAAGGGGGCAGCGGCGATCAAGAGCATCTGTCGGATTACGGCGGTTATCCTGTCGGCCGCACTGGCGGCGGTCGCGCATATGCACGAGGTCGCCTGGGCGGTTTTCTTCATCGTGCTCGTCAGCCTGTTTGCGGCCATCACCTGTTACCGGGTGGTGTTGCCGAACACAAAGAAGCCTGAGGCGGCTTGAGGCGTTCCGTCAGTGCTGAGTGGGGAGCAGCGCCTGAGCCGCAACCCGTTTGACCGCACCGGTTAGTGGGGCCAGCGCAGGGGACAATACGCGGCCCACTTGCCATGTCAGCGGTACATCTAATGGGGCATCAGGCAGCAGCGGAACCAACCGCCCGTCATCCAACGCTTGCTGTGCCAGCCCGATTGGATTCATGCCCCAGCCCATTCCGGCAATCGCCGCATCTACGAACCCTTGCGGTGAGGGCAGAAAATGCGAGGGCGGAGCAACCCTCTGGCCGGTCTGTTCGGTGATCCATGATTTCTGCAGGCCGTCCTTACGGTTGAATGTCAGGCAGGGAGCCTCGGCCAACGAGCCCGCGTTCACCCCATCGGCAAACCACTTGATCATGAAATCCGGACTTGCAGTCGCGATATAACGCAGCGCCCCCAAATCCAAGGCATCGCAACCTGCCACCAGTTGGCTACCCACCGTGATGGCGGCGCTGACTTCTCCGCGTCGCAGCCAGTCTGCGGAGTGGTCCTGATCATCGACCACCAGATCGAAAAGCAAGCCATCAACCTGCGCCATGGCATCAATGAACCACGTCGCCAGGACGTCGGCGGGAACGGCCACGCGAACGCGGGCCGGACCACTTGCCTGGTCCAGGGTCAGTTCTCGGGCCAGCTTGGCCTCAAGCAGCCCGATATCCTCGGCATGTTGCGCAATCCGCAGTCCGGCCGGGGTGCCCGTGCAGGGCGTGCCGCGATGGATCAGGGCCGCGCCGACGCGATCCTCCAGCGCTTTGATCCGCTGTGAAATGGCCGAGGGCGTCACGGCCAACTCGGCTGCGGCGGCTTCAAAGCTGCCGTGGCGCAGAATGGAAGACAGCGCCGACAGATGATTGGGATCAAGTAACATTAGTGATACTTAACTGAGGTCAACATCTTTAATTTGATAGAAGGCAGCAATACTCGTAGTCAATGCCTCGAAACCACAGGAGGTCACATGTCTACATCCCTGATCGCAGGCTTCGCATTGGGCTTCAGCCTGATCCTCGCCATCGGAGCACAGAACGCTTTTGTGCTACGTCAGGGCTTACGGCGCGAGCATGTGCTGCCCTTGTGCCTGACCTGCGCAGTGTCGGACGCCATTCTGATCGCGGCGGGCGTCGCGGGGTTCGGCGCGCTGGCCTCGGCAGCGCCTTGGTTCGAAACGGTCATGCGCTGCGGCGGTGCGATCTTTCTGACATGGTACGGTCTGCGCAGCCTGCAATCGGCCTGGCGCGGCGGTGCGGTGATGGACGTGGCCGAAGGGAAGCGTGCCAGCTTGCGGTCGGTACTGCTAACCGTTCTGGCCTTCACCTGGCTGAACCCGCATGTCTATCTGGATACGGTTGTGCTGATCGGGTCGATCTCGGCCCAATATGATGACCGGCTGGCCTTTGCGTTGGGCGCGATGTCGTCAAGTTTCGTGTTCTTCTTTTCCTTGGGCTATGGGGCCGGAGTTTTGTCCCCTGTCTTCGCTCGTCCGCGCGCCTGGCAGGTTCTGGATGTTGTGATCGGGGTGGTCATGCTGGGGATCGCTTACAAACTTGTTGCGATGTGATGGGTTGCCCCGACAGGGGTTTCGGTGTTCAACCGTTAACATGACAACTCTTGCCCCCACTTACCGCCCATTGGTGGGCATGTTCTGGATGTTTGCTGCCGGGGTGTCCTTTGTTGTCATGACCGCGCTGGTCAAGTCGCTGGGCTCGACGATGGACCCGATACAGGCGGCGTTCATCAGATTTGTCTTCGGTCTGGTCTTTCTGCTTCCAGCCCTGAAACTTGTCCTGACAACGCATCTGACACGCCGACACCTGACCCTGTTTGGAGTGCGCGGGATCGTACACGCAGTGGCAGTGATGCTGTGGTTTTTCTCGATGACGCAGATTCCCTTGGCCGAGGTCACGGCGATGAACTACATGACTCCCGTCTATGTAACTTTGGGCGCGGCGCTGTTTCTAGGCGAGAAGCTGGCATTTCGCCGGATTGCCGCGATCTGTATGGCGGTGATCGGCGTCCTCATTATTCTGCGCCCCGGTTTTCGCGAGGTTTCGCCAGGCCACCTGACAATGTTGGGGACGTCTTTGGGGCTGGGCGGGTCCTACCTGATCGCAAAGGCGCTTGTGCGTGATCTTCCGCCATCGGTTGTCGTCGCGCATATGTCGATCTGGGTGACGATTGCCCTAATCCCGTTTGCAGTGGCCGTCTGGACGCCGCCCAGCCTTCGCGATCTGGGTGTGCTGTTCCTGGTCGCCAGCTTTGCCACAGCGGGACATTATTTCATGACGATTGCGTTGAAAGCGGCACCTGTGGCGGTCACGCAACCGGTGACCTTCCTGCAACTGATCTGGGCCACATTGCTGGGAGCGTTAGTCTTTCACGAAAGCATTGACATCTGGGTTGTCGCGGGCGGTACACTGATCCTGTCGGCTGTCAGCTTCATCGCCTGGCGCGAGGCGGTTTTGAACCGCGGCAATCTGACGACTCCTAGTATTGCACCCAAGATTTAGCGGCATTCGGCGCGTGAATACGGTTATTAATTGACGGGTCAATAAAAACCTCGTAGCGTTTTCCCACTAATCGTTGGGAGGGAACTGCTATGCCGAAACTCGGAATGGAGCCAATCCGTCGCGACGCGATCGTTCGCGCGACGATTGCCGAGCTTGGGTCGAAAAAGTCCCTCGACGTGACCGTCAGCCAAATCGCCAAACGGGCCGGAATGTCCAGCGCCCTGGCGCATCATTATTTTGGCGGCAAGGATCAGATATTTCTGGCCGCAATGCGGCGCATCCTTTCCGATTTTGGCGCCGAAGCGCGGGGGGAACTGAAAACAGCCGCGCCGAAGGAACGGGCGCAGGCCATCATCCGCGCCTGCTTTGCTCCATCCTGTTTTACTCCCGACGTCATATCTGCTTGGATGACGTTTTACGTTCTGGCCCAGACAAACGAAGATGCCTTGCGTTTGTGGCAGATTTATCAGGCGCGTCTCCGGTCCAATCTGGTTGACGCTCTGCGCCCGTTGCTGAGCGAACCGGTCGAAGCGGCCGAGAATATGATCGCGCTGATCGACGGGTTGTATATTCGCGCTGCGCTCAGCGCCCCTGAGGAACCCCAACTGGCCGTGGACCACGCGATGCGTGTTCTCAACACTCTGCTCGAGGCTGAAAAATGACAAAACCAAACATTCTGATCCTGATGGTGGATCAGCTTAACGGAACCCTCTTTCCCGACGGTCCCGCAGACTGGCTGCATGCTCCGAACCTGAAAAAGCTGGCAGAGCGGTCGACACGATTTGCCAATACCTACACGGCCTCGCCGCTGTGCGCGCCGGGGCGGGCCAGCTTCATGTCCGGCCAGTTGCCGTCGCGTACCGGGGTTTATGACAACGCCGCCGAGTTCCGCAGCGACATCCCCACCTACGCGCACCACCTGCGCCGCGCCGGGTATTACACCTGCCTGTCGGGCAAGATGCACTTTGTCGGCCCGGATCAACTGCACGGGTTCGAAGATCGTCTGACCACCGACATCTACCCCGCCGATTTCGGCTGGACGCCGGACTATCGCAAGCCGGGTGAGCGGATTGACTGGTGGTATCACAACATGGGATCGGTGACCGGTGCGGGCGTGGCCGAAATCTCGAACCAGATGGAGTATGACGACGAGGTCGCATACAACGCCAAGGCCAAGCTGTACGATCTGGCGCGTGGCAATGATGACCGTCCGTGGTGCGTGACCGTTAGCTTTACCCACCCGCATGATCCCTATGTGGCCCGCCGGAAATACTGGGACCTCTACGAGGATTGCGAACACCTGCTGCCCGAGGTCTCGGATCTGGGCTATGACAATCAGGACCCGCATTCCAAGCGTATTTTCGATGCCAACGACTGGCGCAGTTTTAACATCACTGAGGAAGATATTCGCAAATCCCGCCGCGCGTATTTCGCTAATATCTCGTATCTGGACGACAAGATCGGAGAGATTCTCGAGGTTCTGGAAACCACGCGGCAAGAGGCGATCATCCTCTTCGTTTCGGATCACGGCGATATGCTGGGTGAGCGCGGTCTGTGGTTCAAAATGAACTTCTACGAAGGTTCAGCCCGCGTGCCGCTGATGATCTCAGCGCCGGACATGCCTGCCGGACGGATCGACACGCCGGTTTCGACCATCGACGTCACACCGACTTTGGGCACGTTAGCGGGCGTAGATATGGCCGAGATTGCGCCATGGACAGATGGCGAAGACCTCGTGCCATTGGCACAAGGGGCTGAGCGGACCGCGCCGGTAGCAATGGAATACGCGGCCGAGGCGTCCTACGCTCCGTTGGTTTCGCTGCGCTACGGTAAGTGGAAGTACAACCGCTGCGCGTTGGACCCCGATCAGCTGTTCGACGTTGAGGCCGACCCGCACGAGCAGGTCAACCTTGCCGAAGATCCCGCCCATGCAGGCACGCTGGAATCCCTGCGCGCGAAATCCGAAGCCCGTTGGGATCTGGATCAGTTCGACGCCGATATCCGCGCCAGCCAGGCCCGCCGCTGGGTCGTGTACGAGGCGTTGCGGCAGGGTGGTTATTACCCGTGGGATTACCAGCCACTGCAGAAAGCGTCCGAACGCTACATGCGCAATCACATGGATCTGAACACCGTTGAGGAAAGCCAGCGTTTCCCGCGCGGCGAATAACCTCTTCACCTTTTGAAAAATACCCCTGCCGAACGGTTCCAAACCTGGTTCGGCAGGTTATGGAGACCTGAAAAATGGAAGCAGATTTCGTCATCGTTGGCGCAGGGTCCGCAGGCTGCGCGATGGCCTTTCGCCTAAGCGAGGCAGGGGCCTCGGTTCTGGTGATCGAACATGGCGGCACCGATGCGGGGCCGTTCATCCAAATGCCGGCCGCGCTGAGCTATCCGATGAACATGGCGCGCTATGACTGGGGTTACCAGTCCGAGCCTGAGAAGCATCTGAACAACCGCCGCCTGGCCTGCCCGCGCGGCAAGGTGATCGGCGGGTCGTCCTCGATCAACGGGATGGTCTATGTGCGCGGCCACGCCCGCGACTTTGATACGTGGTCCGATATGGGCGCGGATGGCTGGTCCTATGCGGACGTGCTTCCGTATTACAAACGCATGGAAACATGGCACGATGGCGGCCACGGTGGTGATCCCGAATGGCGGGGCAAAGATGGCCCACTGCACGTGTCGCGCGGCCCGCGTGAGAACCCTCTGTTCCAGGCCTTTGTCGATGCGGGCCAGCAGGCAGGGTATGAGGTCACCGGCGACTATAACGGTGAAAAGCAGGAAGGCTTTGGCCCGATGGAGCAGACCGTCTGGAAAGGCCGGCGCTGGTCGGCGGCAAATGCCTATTTGAAGCCCGCTCTCAAGCGTGACAATTGCGAAGTCGTGCGTGGATTGGCGTCGCGTGTGGTCATAGAAAACGGTCGTGCGACCGGGGTTGAACTGATCCGTGGCGGCAAAAAGGAAATCATCCGCGCCCGGCGCGAGGTGGTTCTGGCCGCGTCCTCAATCAACTCGCCCAAGTTGCTGATGCTGTCGGGGATCGGTCCGGCGGCGCATCTGGCCGAGCACGGGATCGAAGTTGTGGCCGACCGGCCCGGCGTGGGCGCAAACCTGCAGGATCATCTTGAGCTGTATATCCAGCAGGCCTCGCTGCAGCCGATCACGCTGTATAAGCACTGGAATCTAGTCAGCAAAGGCCTGATTGGAGCGCAGTGGCTGTTCACGAAAACCGGCCTTGGGGCGTCGAACCAGTTCGAAAGCGCGGCCTTCATCCGCTCGAACCCGGGTGTCGAGTATCCGGACATTCAGTACCATTTCCTGCCCATTGCTGTTCGCTATGACGGGCAAGCCGCGGCCGAAGGGCACGGGTTCCAGGCGCATGTAGGGCCGATGCGTTCGCCATCGCGTGGAGCGGTCACGCTACGTTCGGACCGGCCCGAGGACGCGCCGGTGATCCGGTTCAACTACATGAGCCATGAAAAGGACTGGGAAGATTTCCGCAAATGTATCCGCCTGACCCGCGAGATTTTCGGGCAGGACGCGTTCAAACCCTTTGCGGGCAAGGAAATCCAGCCGGGTGCCGACGTGCAGACGGATGAAGAACTGAACGGGTTCATCGCTGAACATGCCGAAAGCGCCTATCACCCCTGTGGCACCTGCCGCATGGGTCGGGCCGACGACAAAAACGCGGTTGTTGATCCAGAAGGTCGGGTGATCGGTGTGGACGGGCTGCGGGTCGCTGACAGCTCGATCTTCCCGCAGATCACCAACGGCAACCTCAACGCGCCATCGATCATGGTGGGTGAGAAGATGTCCGATCACCTGCTGGGCAAAGATGCCTTGCCAAAGGCCAATGATCGTCCGTGGATTCACCCGGCATGGGCAACTGCGCAGCGGTGATTTGATCCGCGTCAAAGCGGGGTGTGAGAATTATCTATAGACCTGAATCGCAACGACATATTTAGGAGCGAACAGGAATGTCCCACACCCCGCATGAACTGGCCGAAGAGTTTCCGGACAAAGTCGAACTGATGAGCCAGCTCAAGCAATCGGATGCGCATTTCGCCCGGCTGGCGGATGAGTATCACGAGGTCAACCGCGTCGTTCACCGCGCGGAGACCAATATTGAGCCGATGGAAGATCTGGCCGAAGGCGAGTTGCGCAAGAAGCGCGCTGCGCTGAAGGATGAGATCTGGTCGATCCTGTCCAAGGCTTAAGGCAAAAAGGCGGGGGCGCTGCCCCCGTCGCGGTAGGCCGCGACTCCCCCGAGGTATTTTTTGGCTACGTGAAGATCAGGTGACTTCATAGGGCAGGGTGCCGCGGGTATGGGCGTCGATGGCTAGGCGGCGTTCCAAAGGTGGAACTGATCGCTGGTGGCAATTTTGCCGCTCGCAGATACGGCAGGAAATGCCGATGGGTTCGTAGGCGCTTGCGTTGTTGATATCGAGGTTGTCGGCATAGACCAGCGCCTCGGCGTGTCGGACCTCACACCCCAAAGCGATGGCATAGCGACGCACGGGTGCACCGTAGGACCCGCCTGATTTCGATACGTCCCGTGCCAGTGAGATATAGCGGACACCGTCCGGTGTTTCCGCCAGTTGCCGCAGGAAATGGCCCGGGGTTTCAAAGGCGCGGTGAACGTTCCACAGCGGGCAGGCACCGCCGAAGCGGGCAAACTGCAGGCGTGTGGCCGAGTGGCGTTTGGTGATGGTGCCCGCCTGATCGACACGCACGAAGAAAAACGGGATGCCCTTGGCGCCGGGGCGCTGCAGTGTCGAAAGCCGGTGTGCGATCTGTTCGATGGATGCCCCAAACCGATTGCTGAGCAGTTCCAGGTCGTGACGATATTCCTGTGCGGCAGCCAAAAACGCGTCATAAGGCATCAGCGAAGCCCCAGCAAAATAATTGGCTAGGCCGATTTTGGCGATGGCGCGAGCCTCGTCGCTTTGGAACTTGGCAAAATCCAGCGTGGCTTCGAGCAGCTTGTCCTGACTGATCAGCGCCACCTGAAGCAACAGTTGAAACGCCTGCGTCTGCGGTGCCGTGCGCGACGAGAGTTTCAGCGTTTTGCTGTCAGCGTCGTATTTTCGGGTTTCTGGAATGTCCACGAACTGCACCCGAATGCCGCGCTCTCCCAGGCTGTTTATGGCTGCGGCGCGAATGCCTCCGGCCTCTTCGGCGCGTTGGGAAAACCGTTCAGCCGCGCGGTCAACCGCGTCAATGTAGTTGTCGCAATAGTGGAAGAAGTCGCGCACTTCCTCCCACGGGCTAGCCTGAATCTGTGCGTCTTCACGGCCCAGAGCCTCGTCCAGTGAAGCCAGCCGTTCGTGCGTTTGTCGGTACGTGCGGTGTAGGGCGATGAAGGCACGGGCCAGCGCCGGGGCGTTCGAGGCCGTCAGGCGCAGATCCGCCAGCGGTGGCATGTCGTCAAACACCGGATCAGCCAGCGCCTCGCGCATGTCCGAGACCAGGCGTTCGCTGTCGCCGGTGCTCAGCTCGGTCACGTCCATGCCAAATTCCTGCGCCAGCGCCAGAACAACCGTGGTCGAGATCGGTCGGTTGTTGTTCTCCATCTGGTTCAGGTAAGGCAGCGAAACCCCCAGTTTCGTGGCGAATTCCTTTTGCGTCAGGGTCAGGCGCGTGCGCATTTCACGCAGCTTTGCACCGGCATAGAGTTTTTGGGTGGCCATGGCGTGCCTTTGCAACTTTTCTGTCGCCGCAGGCTAACTTTGCAAACCGATCGGCGCAAGCCGCGTTACAGGCCCAGTTGTCTTTCGCGTCTTATGACCGAAACGATGGCGCAGATTGCCAGAACCGATGTGGCCAGCATCAGCCATAGCAATGGCATCGCGCCGGTTTCGCGGGTCAACAAGGCTCCGGCCAGGGCGCTAAGGCCAGCACCGCCGCCCAGCATGATTGCACCGCTCAGGCCCGAGGCGGTAGCGGCCAGATGGGGCCGTACGGACAGCGCGCCCGAGGTGGCATTGGGGATTGTCATGCCGTTGCCGATGCCGACGAAGGTCATGAAGCCGAAAAAGCTGAGCGCGGTGCCAAAGCCTGCCAGAAACAGGGTGGCCGACAGGGCGACACCGATCGCGTTCAGCCAGCACCCCCAAAACACCATCCGGTTCACGCCAAAGCGAACTGAATAGCGCCCGCTGAAGAAGTTGCCGAAGAAATACCCAACGGCGGGTGCACCAAAATAAATGCCGACCTGAGCGGCGCTGAGGCCGAAGAGTTCGGTGCCAATAAAAGGCGCTCCGCCCAAATAGGCAAAAAACGCACCCGAGGACAAAGCGGAAGACAGGGAATAGCCCCAGAACCGGGGTGAGAGCAGCAGCTCCGGATATTCGCGGAACTGTTGTATCAGCGTCTTGCCGCTTTTGGCCGAGGTTTCACCAAAGTCGATATAGGTCAACGCCAGGGTCATGACGCCCAATGCGAAGGGCAGCCAGAAATTGGCCTTCCAGCCAAAGCTCTCTTCCAGCAGGCCGCCAATCGCCGGACCGATCATGGGGACTACTGCCATGCCCATCGTCACATAGCCAATCATCGAGGCCGCCTGATTCTGATCGTACAGGTCGCGCACCGCCGCCCGGCTGAGCACCATGCCCACGACCACGATGGCCTGGCACATGCGGAAGGCCAGAAAAACTTCGATATTCGGGGCGTAGATGCAGCCCAGTGTGGCGATCAGAAACAGCGACAGCCCCCACAGCATGACAGGGCGGCGCCCGGCCTTGTCCGCAATCGGGCCGATCAGAATCTGCAGTACCGCATTGACCAGAAGGTACAGCGCAATCGACAGCTGCATGACTTTGTAGTCAGTCTGAAAATGCAGTGCCATGTTTGGCAGGCTTGGCAGGAACAGGTTCAGGCTGAGCGCGGACAGCCCAGAAAGTAAAACCAGCGTTGAGATCGTAGGGGGTGAGCGGTGCACCCGGGATGAACTGAACTGCATGGTTCACAGGTATAGTGACCGTTTCAGGGAATGCTATCCAAGACTGCGTTTCACGATGATACTTAGCAAATTTACAGTTTTCCAGAAGTTTGTTGCGGTAAGTTTGCAAATTTGCCGAAAGATGCTTTGGACCTGATGCGTATGCGTATAGTGTCGCCCGAAATCTCACAGGGAATGAGCGCCATGAAAGACATCCTTACCGAGCTTGAAGACCGCCGCAACGATGCCCGGATGGGCGGTGGGCAAAAGCGTATCGACGCGCAGCATGGGCGTGGCAAGCTGACCGCGCGCGAGCGGATCGAATTGCTTCTGGACGAAGGCAGCTTTGAAGAGTTCGACATGTTCGTCAGCCACCGCTGCACCGATTTCGGGATGGATAATCAAAAGACTGCGGGCGATGGCGTGGTCACCGGCTGGGGCACGATCAACGGCCGGATGGTTTATGTGTTCAGCCAGGATTTCACCGTGTTTGGTGGCTCGCTGTCGGAAACACATGCACAGAAGATCTGCAAGATCATGGATATGGCGATCCAGAACGGTGCGCCGGTCATTGGAATCAACGACTCGGGCGGTGCGCGAATCCAGGAAGGCGTGGCCTCGCTGGCAGGGTATGCCGAGGTGTTCCAGCGCAACATCATGGCCTCGGGCGTGGTGCCGCAGATCAGCGTGATCATGGGCCCCTGTGCCGGTGGTGCGGTTTACAGCCCGGCGATGACCGACTTTATCTTCATGGTCAAAGACACGTCTTACATGTTCGTGACTGGCCCCGACGTCGTGAAGACGGTCACAAACGAGGTCGTCACCGCCGAAGAGCTGGGCGGGGCTTCGACCCATACCAAGAAATCCTCGGTCGCGGACGGCGCGTTTGAAAACGATGTTGAAGCCTTGGCCGAAGTGCGCCGCCTGGTCGATTTCCTGCCGCTCAACAACCGGGAAAAGCCTCCTGTGCGCCCGTTCTTCGACGAACCTGACCGGGTCGAAACCTCGCTGGATACATTGATCCCGGACAATCCGAATACGCCCTATGACATGAAAGAGCTTATCACCAAGATCGCGGATGAGGGTGATTTCTACGAGATTCAGGAAGACTACGCCAAGAACATCATCACCGGTTTCATCCGGCTGGAAGGGCAGACCGTTGGTGTCGTTGCAAACCAGCCGATGGTTCTGGCTGGCTGTCTGGACATCGACAGCTCGCGCAAGGCGGCGCGGTTCGTACGCTTCTGTGATTGTTTTGAAATCCCGATCCTGACCCTCGTGGATGTACCGGGCTTCCTGCCGGGGACCAGCCAGGAATATGGCGGAGTGATCAAGCACGGCGCCAAGCTGCTGTTTGCTTATGGTGAGGCAACCGTGCCGAAGGTCACCGTCATCACCCGCAAAGCTTACGGCGGGGCTTATGACGTGATGGCCTCGAAACACCTGCGCGGCGATTTCAACTATGCCTGGCCGACAGCCGAGATTGCGGTGATGGGGGCCAAAGGCGCGACCGAGATCATCCATCGCGCCGATTTGGGCGATGCGGAGAAGATCGCGCAGCACACGCAGGACTATGAAGACAGGTTCGCCAACCCCTTCGTTGCAGCCGAGCGTGGCTTCATCGACGAGGTGATCATGCCGCAATCCACCCGTCGCCGTGTGTCGCGCGCGTTCGCCAGCCTGCGCAACAAGCAGCTGAAAAACCCGTGGAAGAAGCACGACAACATCCCGCTGTAAGTGGGTGTTCAAATGATCCGCCTGCCAGAGCTCACTCAGTCGGCGGATCATGGCGTAACTGTCGGATCCAAGTTTGACTTTGAGACTAAAGCTGATAGATGACTGACCGTATCAGACATAGAATAGCGCGGGCCAAAAGCCAGGCGCGCGCGACCCCGGAGAGAGGAGCCCGCGTCAACCGGGGCTGGGGTCGCGCCTTTATTCTTTTGTGTCTGGGATGGTCATCTACCGCTGTTGCGCAAGCCGACAACCTGTTGCCTGTTCCTTCGGGGCAGCCTGTGCATCTGAGTGATGTTCTGCTGGACAACAACCCGGGCGAGTTGTGGGTCAGGTTCCGTTTCGTCGCGCCCAAGATCGGCTACACTGCTGGCCGCATCGGTTATGACGTCGCCTCGAACGACATGGCACACTTGTGCCAGACCCTCGCGGTTGCCTATGTGGCGCACCATGAGCTTGATCCGGCACGTGTCGTGATCTCACTGTCTGACCGGCCTGTGGAATTCGGTCGGTCCGAACCAGATGCCACGCAGTTTTTTGAAGCCTACCGGCTGGAGCAATCCCAATGTATCTGGGAGGGGCTCTGACCATGAAACCCCGTTTTCACCACCTCAGAGCGTTTCTGAACACCAATGCGGCTTTGGAGGTGCGCGATATGATCCCGTCTGCTTTTAGGGGCGACTCTGCTTCCCTGATTTCTGTGAACAGCGAGGTGCCGACATGCTGAAGCATCGCGGTTTTCCCGGACGTCTTCCGGGGACGGATTTCCAGTTCACCATTCGCCGGGCCAACCCCAAAGGTGTCACTCCGATTACGCGACGCGAGCGTTTCCGCGATCGCAAACCGGCTGACCGTCGTGCGGACGCCGCGTTCATGGAAGCCCTGTGGCAGAATTTCGGCGATCAGCCGTTCGAGCGAGGCAATCTGGACGCCGGCCGTCTGAGCTGGCTGTTCGAGCGCGAAGTGATTGCGGCCGAAGATCCGTTTGATCCGGCCAGCTATGATGCGCTGCTGGTGATTGATGTGGATGCGGCGCGGATGTCGTTCCCCGATATCTTCGACGGGGTGCGCTGAGCTGTGCAGACCACTGCCGCACATATCCATCCGGAGGCACCTTCGGAAAAAACCCTGCCCGGTCGCGGGCAGGGCGGTTCTGTGCGTTCAGAAATTCAGCTGCGCGGCGACCTGAACACGGTTGCCGTCAAACGTCCGGCCCGTGGGTTCGTCGTTCCGCTCACCATAAATGTACTCGGCGCTCAGCGTCAGGTTTTCGGTGGCCTGGTAGAAGGCGTTGACGTGGATCGTTTCCAACTCGGTAAAGGACAACGTGCCGGTCGAGGTGGGCAGGTCATAGTCTTCCTTGCCGTACGCGATGCCGACATTCCACTTTTCCCCAAGATCCTGTCGGAATTCGATGGTGTAGCCGTCCACATCGTTGGCCTGACCACCAACAACGGCATTACCAAGACCGATCAGATAGGGGCCAAGCGCTTCGCCGGTCACGTAGTTGACCTGAAACAGGCCACCCGCCCACGGGCGCACCGAACCGGACAGGGTAAAGCCGGTCTGATCCACCTCGACCCCGCCGCCTTCGGCCTTGCCATACAGGGCCGCCGCGCGGGCGACATAGGTGCCGTCATTGTATTCCGCCGAGGCGGTCAGCACCGGATCATCCGAATTCGACCCGCTGACGTTTTCTTCGACCGAAACGGCAAAGGATGTGTTGGTCCCAAAACTGTTGGTGTAGCGAACCTGTGGAACTCGGGCGAAGGCAATACCAACGGGGCCATTGAATTCAACCGAGGTCGGATAGGTGTCCAGCGGCTGGAAGTTGGTCCAGTACTGACCGATCAGCCAAGTGTCCCCGATTCGGATATTGGCGTGGCGCAGTCGAAATTCGGCGGTGCCGTTCGACGCAAAAAGGTCAACTTCCAGTTGACCGCCAATGTCGCCAATGGCGCTGGGTGTGGTGGTCAGCAAACCGATCCGCGACTGACGTACTGTGGCGCCAAAGGTGCCGTCGGTGGCAGCCGAGGGCTCACCGATGACGTTCACGAATGCGGTGTCGCCCTGGTCGAACTCGAAGTCATAAAAGAAGTCGGCTTTGACATAGCCGTAGACGTCGAGAGTGGTGTTGCCGATTCTGAATTCCCCGGGCGTGGTGCCTGGCCCTGTGGATTCCAGCGCTTCGATCCGGGCACGCAGCGCATCCAGTTCGGCCTGGGTCTCGGCATCCTGGGCAAAGGCCAGCGTGCCGGACACGCTAAGAGCAGAGGCAGCAAGCAGAAGCGCCTTTTTTCTCTTTATAATCATGCGGATGTTTCCTTTTGTGCAGAGGTGCACGAGCAAGGTTTCACGCAAATGTCAGTGTGGGAAATCACGAGAACGGGACGGGATTGCTCCGATTTCTCAAGCAAAATTGTGCGAAGGCTCGGTGAATTTCACAGCAGGGTGAACAGATCTGTTAACCATACGCCTTCGAACAAAATTTTGCTGCATTGGTCGGTGGTCAGCCGTGATGATGCACATGCAGAAACGCGCATTGATGGTGAGTTTTGTAACATCAATGTGACAAGTTCGGCGTGTGGAAACGCGCGCCTGATGGCACAGCGTGTCGGCGCGATTCTGCGCGGATGTTCAGCGTATGGGCGAATTCCAGCCGGAATCTTGCTTGGAAACAATACTTTGTTTGCGGCCTTTATTATGCCGTGCAAAGTAAACAAGCCGTGCGGCTCTACTTTGCCTGCGCCGCACAAGCACCTACTATTCCGTACCCCTTCCTTCCGCGGGCAGGTTTGTGAAACTCACAATACCTCGCCCGCGTTTTTCTTTAAGTGTAACTGGCGCTTAAAGTGGCATAAATCTGCGCAAATCTCAGATTTGCGGGGGCTGTTATTGAATAACACCCCCCGCTTACGCCATCTGCGCCCAAACGCATCAAGAAACCAAAAGGGGCAGAGCGTATGCGATTCTCAAAATTCTTCCTTGCCGTGGCGACCTTTGCAGGACTCGCTGCCTGTGGCGACTCGTTCGGCGAACAGGCGTTGCTTGGCGGTGGCGCAGGGGCGCTGGGTTCAGCGGTCCTGGGCGCCGATCCGTTTGTCGGCGCTGCGGTCGGTGCCGCGGGCAACGTGCTTTACTGCAAGACGCAGAAGAACTGCTACTAACGTAAATTTCGGGGCGCCAGCCGCTCCGACCGTCATCGCGCAAAACGCCGTCGTGGGGTTCATACCCTGCGGCGGCGTTTTGCGTTTCCAGAACACCAAGACAAAGGACGTTCCATGTTCAACAAGATCCTGATCGCCAACAGGGGCGAGATCGCCTGCCGGGTCATCAAGACCGCCCGCAAGATGGGCATTGGCACCGTTGCCATTTACTCGGACGCGGACAGAAACGCGTTGCACGTGTCGATGGCGGATGAGGCCGTTCATATTGGTCCCCCGCCCGCGAACCAGTCCTATATCGTGATCGAAAAGGTTATGGATGCCATCCGCCAAAGCGGCGCGCAGGCCGTTCACCCCGGCTATGGCTTCCTGTCCGAAAACTCGAAATTCGCCGAGGCGCTGGATGCCGAAGGCGTGGCCTTTGTCGGCCCTCCGGTTGGTGCCATCGAAAGCATGGGGGACAAGATCACCTCGAAGAAGATCGCTCAGGATGCGGGCGTTTCGACCGTTCCCGGATACATGGGCCTGATCGAAGACGCGGATGAGGCGGTGAAAATCTCGAACGACATCGGCTATCCGGTCATGATCAAGGCCAGCGCTGGCGGCGGCGGTAAGGGCATGCGGATTGCGTGGAACGATGACGAGGCTCGTGAGGGTTTCCAATCCTCCAAGAACGAGGCTGCGAACTCATTCGGCGACGACCGGATCTTCATCGAGAAATTCGTGACCCAGCCGCGTCATATCGAGATTCAGGTCCTGTGCGACAGCCATGGCAATGGCATCTATCTGGGCGAACGCGAATGCTCGATCCAGCGCCGGAACCAGAAAGTTGTAGAAGAGGCGCCGTCGCCGTTCCTTGACCCCGAGACCCGCAAGGCGATGGGGGAACAGGCGGTCGCTCTGGCCAAGGCCGTGAACTATGCCAGTGCCGGTACGGTGGAGTTCATCGTCGATGGCGACAAGAACTTCTACTTCCTCGAAATGAACACCCGCCTGCAGGTGGAACACCCGGTGACCGAACTGATCACCGGCGTCGATCTGGTCGAACAGATGATCCGAGTCGCTGCGGGTGAGAAGCTGACGATCACTCAGGATGACGTGACCCTGACCGGTTGGGCCATTGAAAACCGTCTGTATGCCGAGGACCCGTATCGTGGCTTCCTGCCGTCGATCGGCCGTTTGACCCGCTATCGCCCACCGCAGGAAACGGCTGCTGGCCCGATGCTGGTCAACGGCAAATGGCAGGGCGACGCGCCCGAAGGTGACGCCGCCGTACGTAACGATACCGGCGTCTATGAGGGCGGCGAGATCAGCATGTATTATGACCCGATGATCGCCAAGCTTTGCACTTGGGCTCCGACCCGCGAGCAGGCGATTGAGGCCATGCGCGTAGCGCTGGACAGTTTCGAAGTCGAAGGCATTGGTCACAACCTGCCGTTCCTGTCCGCCGTGATGGACCATCCGAAATTCGTAAGCGGTGACATGACCACGGCTTTCATTGCCGAGGAATATCCGGACGGGTTCGAAGGCGTTGAGCTGTCCGCAGTTGATCTGCGCCGGATCGCGGCGTCCTGCGCGGCGATGTACCGTGTGGCCGAGATCCGCCGTACCCGTGTTTCGGGCCGTATGGACAATCACGAACGCAAGGTCGGCAAGCGCTGGAACGTGGCGCTGCAGGGGCAGGAGTTCGACGTCAAGGTCAAGGCCGACAAGGAAGGCGCTACCGTCAAATTCGCCGACGGAGAAAGCCTGCGTGTCGTGTCGGACTGGACGCCGGGCGATCAGCTGGCCGTTCTTGACGTGGACGGCAGTCCGCTAGTCATGAAGGTCGGCAAAATCTCGGGCGGGTTCCGTATTCGCAACCGGGGCGCAGACCTGAAAGTGCATGTGCGCCGTCCGCATCAGGCCGCCCTGGCCAAGCTGATGCCCGAGAAACTGCCACCTGACACCTCGAAAATGCTGCTCTGCCCGATGCCCGGCCTGATCGTGAAGATCGACGTCGAAGTGGGGCAGGAGGTGCAGGAAGGCCAGGCGCTGTGTACCGTCGAGGCGATGAAGATGGAAAACATCCTGCGCGCCGAGAAGAAGGGCACCGTCGCCAAGATCAACGCAGGCCCCGGCGACAGCCTCGCCGTGGACGATGTGATCATTGAGTTCGAATGATCATGACAGCGCTTTTGCCATATCGCTTTGAGTCCCCGGCGTTCTGCGCCGGGGGCAAGGGGCTTGGCGAAGGTGCTCAGCCGCCCTCGCGCCGTTCGCGGATCTCGCGTTCACGCAGGGGGGTTTTGTCGATGGACCGGCCGATTTCGCGGACGCTCCACGGGGACGGTTTACGCAGTTTGACGATGCCGTCCTTGTCGACGAACACCATCTGGAACCCGCGTGGCCGCAATTGCGACCGGATCGGAGATCGCGCCGAAGGGTCGGTGTCGGTTAGCACGACCACGTCGCGGTCGCGCATCGCTGCCTCGCCCTCGACCAGCATGTCGATTTGCTGCTGGAACCGCGGGTCGGCGGGCGTGTCGGCGAAGACAACGATGGGCCGGTTGATCCAGAGAAACTCGCTGAGTTCGCTGTCACCAGCGGGGCGGACAAATTCGTCCTCAGCCGGTGCAGACCCGTCGGCGGCCATCGCAGCCAGCGGGAATAGTGCCGAGAAAACAAGGGCAAGCGTTCGTGTCATGGGGCCTCCTGTTGAATTGAATATAGCCCCTGCGCCGACGAATGCGACCGGCGAATTGCACCAGACGTTCAAAATCTTGCGTCTGATCGTGGCTGGACAGGCCACCCTGAACATCACATCGCGGGGGATATGCCCTGCCGCGACCCGAATTGAGAAAAGGATATCGCTATGACCGATACGAAAGACTGGCAGGCGCTGGCCGAGAAAGAACTGCGCGGTCGCCCGCTGGAAGACCTGACCCGGGAGACGCTGGAAGGCATCAACGTCAAACCGCTCTATACGCAGGACGATACCGCCGATCTGCCGCATATGGACTCGCTGCCCGGGTTCGGCCCGTTCACGCGTGGCGTGAAAGCGACGATGTATGCCGGGCGCCCTTGGACGATCCGTCAGTATGCGGGCTTTTCGACAGCCGAGGAATCGAACGCGTTCTATCGACGCAATCTGGCCGCCGGTCAGCAGGGCGTTTCGGTAGCCTTCGACCTGGCTACGCACCGCGGCTATGACAGTGACCACCCGCGTGTTGTGGGTGATGTTGGTAAGGCTGGCGTGGCCATCGACAGTGTCGAAGACATGAAAATCCTCTTCGACGGTATCCCGCTGGACAAGGTCTCGGTCTCGATGACCATGAACGGTGCGGTGATCCCGATCCTAGCAAGCTTTATCGTAGCGGGTGAAGAGCAGGGACACGACAAATCCGTGCTGTCGGGCACCATTCAGAACGACATTCTTAAAGAGTTCATGGTGCGCAACACCTATATCTACCCGCCTGAGCCGTCGATGAAGATCATCTCGGACATTATCGAGTTCACCTCGAACGAGATGCCAAAATTCAACTCGATCTCGATCTCGGGCTATCACATGCAAGAGGCCGGGGCGAACCTGGTCCAGGAACTGGCCTATACGTTGGCCGATGGGCGCGAATATGTGCGCGCCGCAACCGAGGCCGGGATGGACGTCGACAAGTTCGCGGGCCGTCTATCGTTCTTCTTTGCCATCGGCATGAACTTCTTCATGGAAATCGCCAAGCTGCGTGCGGCCCGTACGTTGTGGCACAGGGTGATGACAGATTTCGGCGCGAAATCCGAGCGGTCGAAGATGCTGCGTACCCACTGCCAGACCTCGGGCGTGTCGCTGCAGGAACAAGACCCCTATAACAACGTGATCCGCACCGCCTATGAGGCGATGAGCGCGGTTCTCGGCGGTACGCAGTCTCTGCACACTAACGCTCTGGATGAGGCGATTGCGCTGCCCACCGATTTCTCGGCCCGCATCGCGCGGAACACGCAGTTGGTACTGCAGGAAGAGACCGGCGTGACCGATGTGGTCGATCCTCTGGCGGGTTCTTACTATGTCGAAAGCCTGACCAACGAGCTGATCGAAAAAGCCTGGGCCCTGATGGAAGAGGTCGAGGAGATGGGCGGTATGACCAAGGCCGTAGCCTCGGGCATGCCCAAGCTGCGGATCGAAGAAAGTGCCGCACGCCGTCAGGCCATGATCGACCGGGGCGACGAGGTGATCGTCGGCGTCAACAAGTACCGCAAGGAGCAAGAAGACCCGATCGACATTCTTGATGTCGACAACGTCGCCGTGCGCGAGGCTCAGGTCGCGCGTCTGGAACGTATCCGCGCCACCCGCGATGAGGCTGCGTGCCAACAGGCGCTGGACGCCCTGACCAAGGCCGCTCAAGAGGGCGGAAACCTGCTGGCTGCCGCGGTCGAGGCCGCTCGTGCCCGCGCATCCGTAGGAGAGATCAGCATGGCAATGGAAAAAGAATTCGGCCGTCACCGCGCCGAGGTAAAGACACTGGCTGGTGTCTATGGCGCCGCTTACGAAGGTGACGAAGGTTTTGCCGCGATCCAGAAGTCCATCGAAGAGTTCGCCGAGGCCGAGGGGCGTCGCCCGCGTCTGCTGGTCGTCAAGATGGGGCAGGACGGGCATGACCGGGGCGCCAAGGTAATCGCCACCGCCTTTGCCGATATCGGCTTTGACGTGGACGTCGGCCCTCTGTTCCAGACCCCTGCCGAGGCCGCTCAGGATGCGGTGGACAACGATGTGCACGTGATCGGGATTTCTTCGCAGGCAGCGGGGCACAAGACTCTGGCGCCGCAGTTGGTCGAGGAACTTAAGAAAGCGGGTGCCGAGGACATCATCGTGATCTGCGGTGGTGTGATCCCGCAGCAGGATTACCAGTTCCTCTATGATCACGGCGTCAAGGCGATCTTCGGACCGGGCACCAACATCCCCGAGGCCGCGCAGGACATCCTGCGTCTGATCGGCGAAGCCAAAGGCTGAGCTCAGCCAAGATTTTTCGACGAAAAATCTTGTGATCCTGCGCCTTTGACGGAAACATGCGACCAGGCCCTTCATGGGTCTGGTCGCAATTCGTAGGAGGCTGCGCATGTTACTGGATCATCTGGCTGTGGCCGGCGAGACGCTCGAAGAAGCCTCGGCCCATGTCGAGCAGGCCTTGGGTGTGTCGCTGCAAGCCGGTGGCAAGCACGAAGCCTTCGGCACCCATAACCGTCTGCTGGGGCTGCGGGATGGTCTGTATCTGGAGGCCATCGCAATCGATCCTCAGGCGCCCACGGTAGAGCGCACGAGGTGGTTTGATTTGGATCGTTTTGCAGGCGCGCCGCGCCTGACCAACTGGATTTGCCGGGTTTCGGATATCGCTGCCACACTTTCCGCCTTTCCAGATGAGGTCGGGCAACCTATCGAACTGACCCGCGGCGCATTGCGGTGGCAAATGGCGGTTCCTTCCGACGGACGGCTGCCCTTCGATAACCTGTTTCCCGCCCTCATCCAATGGCACGGCGATCTGCACCCGGCGCAAATGCTGCAGGACAGCGGATGCCGCCTGCGGCGTCTTGTGGTTTTCCACCCCGATGCTTTGGATCTGGCCCGGCTGCTGGGCGATTTGGAAACCGTGGTGTTTGACACTGGCCCCGCAGCGCTGCGAGCCGAGTTCGAAACGCCGCATGGTCCGCGCGTGTTGGAATGATCATAAGACCGGCGCAGGTTTCAGATGCTCCTGCAATCGCTGAAATCACCAACGCGATCATTCGCGATACGCTGGTGACCTTTACCACCGATGAACGCAGCGTGGACGTCATTGTTGCGGATATCAAAAATCGCGGCCCCGCCTATTTGGTGGCCGAAATGGACGGGCGGGTTCTGGGGTTTGCCACCTACGGCCCCTTTCGCAGCGGTCCGGGCTATGCACAGTGCCGCGAGCATACGATCCAACTGGCCCCGCAGATGCGCGGGCAGGGGGCGGGTCGCGCCTTGATGTCCGCGCTTGAAAACACGGCGCGGTCCGAGGACGTGCATGTGCTGGTTGCTGGAATTTCCTCGGCCAATCCAAGTGCAATCGCCTTTCATTCCGCGATTGGCTACACGCAGGTGGGCCTCATGCCCGAGGTCGGGTTCAAGTGGGGCAAGCGGCTGGATCTTGTGCTGATGCAGAAAATTCTTGCATACGACGAATAGGTCGCACCTGACAGTTGCGATTTGTGGCGCTAGGGTGCGCTCATGTCGATTTGGACCCGTATATCCGATGCGCTAAGTGCGCTTGCCCAAGGCGAAAGCCTGACGGCCGTATTTGAGAAGCTGCGAACGCCGCCCGAACGCTCGGTCGCGTTTGCGATTGCCGTGATCGCGCTGGGCGCAAAAATGGCCAAGGCCGACGGGCAGGTGACTCGGGACGAGGTCACCGCCTTTCGCGACGTCTTCCAGATCGCGCGCGAGGATGAGGCCGGCGCGGCCCGTGTGTTCGATATGGCGCGTACGGATGTTGCCGGCTACCAGGACTATGCCCGCAAGATCGCCCGCATGTTTGCTGATGACAGCACCACGCTTTGCGACCTTATGGAGGGGCTGTTTCACATCGCCATGGCCGATGGGTTCTATCACCCCAACGAAAACGAGTTTCTGGAAGAGGTCAGCCGCATTTTTGGCCAGTCCGAGGCGCAATTCATGGCCCTGCGTGAACGCTTTGTTCCCGATGCGCCTAAGGACCCCTACACGGTTCTGGGTGTGCCCCGTGACATGCCGCTGCCTGATATTCGCAAAGTCTGGCGGCAATTGGTGCGTGACACCCATCCAGATGCCATGATGGCCCGTGGCATACCCGAGGAAGCCATCCGTCTGGCTGAAAAGAAGATGATCGACATCAACCGTGCCTGGGACGAGATCAACGGCGCGCGGGCTTAAGCAGGATGCGACTGGCGACCTACAATATCGAATGGTTCGCCAACCTGTTTGATCGCAAGGACAATCTGGTCGTGGACGACAGCTGGTCTGGTCGCCACAACGTCACCAAGGCACAGCAGGTCGAGGCCATCGCCAAGGTTCTGACCGCGATCGATGCGGATGCGATCCTGATTGTCGAGGCACCGAACTCGGGCAAATCACAGGACACGATCCGCGCGTTGCAGAGTTTTGCCGAAGCCTTCGATCTGCGCACCACGAACGCCGTGATGGGGTTTGCCAACGACACCCATCAGGAACTGGCCTTGCTGTATGATCCTGACGCGCTAACGGTGCGACATGATCCGATCACAGGCGACAGGGCAGCGCCCCGTTTCGACGAGGTGTTTCATATCGACCTCGATATCGACGCGACCGAGGATCACGTGCGCTTTTCCAAGCCACCGATGGAGTTGGCAGTGCAAACCAAGGCCGGGGCGCAGGTTCGGCTGATCGGCGCGCATCTGAAATCGAAGGCGCCGCACGGTGCGGGATCGCGGGATGAGGCGATCCGCATCTCAATCGCGAACCGCCGGAAACAGCTGGCGCAGGCCGTCTGGCTGTCTCGGAGGGTCAGGGCGCATATCAGGGGCGAAGAGCATGTCATTCTGCTGGGTGATCTGAACGACGGACCAGGGCTGGATGAGTTTGAGCACCTGTTCGGGCGATCCTCGGTCGAGATTTTGCTGCAGGCCGGGTTGTTTGATCCTCATGCAGATGGGGCCGATCCGACCCCATCTACGGCCCGGTTTGCCCGCGAAGGGGGGGACTACCTCGAGGCGCTGCTGGACTACATCATGATCAGCGAAACCCTGCGTGCCCGGCGTCCGGTCTGGCGGATTTGGCACCCGATCAAGGATGACGATCTCCGGGCTCTGCCGGACTTGCAGCAGGCCCTGCTGACGGCATCCGACCATTTCCCAGTTACATTGGATATCGACCTCTGACCTTTCATCATGGGGCGTCACAGCCTATATTTGGGGCATGAAACATCTTGTTCCGATCTGTGCGGTAACGGTTGCTCTGGCCTTGCCTGCCCATGCCGAAGAAGAAACCGGCAAATCCCTGATGGAGCAGGGGGCCGAGCTTTTCTTTGAGGGGCTGCGGCAGGAAATGGAGCCCGCGCTTGAGGATCTGCAAGGGCTGGTTACCCAGTTCGGCCCAGCGATGCAGTCATTCTTTGAGCAGATGGGCCCCGCCTTGGCCGACCTCGTGGGCGAGATCGAGGACTGGAGCGCCTATGAGCCGCCCGAGATCCTGCCCAATGGGGATATCATCATCCGCAAGAAGCCCCTGCAGGACCAACCGGACACCCCGGAAAACTTGAAAGAAGAACCGGACGAGGGAACCGAAATCTGACGTTTAGTCCCGGAGGACCACACGGGTGTCCGACCTCAAGGCGTTCGCCAGTGACGTCAGTCGCGCTTCGGCTACTTCATTGAACAACGGGCGTGCTGCCTTTGGCAGCATCAGATCAAGCTGGCGTTTCTTGGGATAAAAGCGCAAAGTCCCCATAGGGGCGTCATTCTGCATCCAGAGCATGGCGCCAAAGCGCATGGCCTTGCCCAGAATTTCGGCCTGTTTCTGGTCCTTCTCGTCCAACAGCTTGTAAAGCGGTTCGAACCTGTTGCCTTCGCGTTTGTTGCGATACCGGTGCTGCAGGGCGAGGCCAATGAAGACCCGTTCAGAATGCTTCAGCCCGCCCAGATTAGCACGGGTGACATAGTCAAAGCAGACCTCGGCTCGGTAATCGGGATGGGCGCGCCAGCTGACGTCATGCAACAGACAGGCCGCCTTGACCAAGCGCACGCGTGCCTCTGGAGCCGATTTGAATAGAGGCATCACAAAGTCATAGAGGTGCTTGCCAAACCCCGGCAGGCGGGCGTCCTTGGCTTCGGAAAACCGGCTGGCCTCGATCAGCGGATCACGGTCACGCAGCATTTGCGGCATCTGTTCATAAAGCAATCCTTCGCGAATGCCATAGCTTGAGATCGCGATGTCCTTGGGTTTGAACGTCCGGATCAGCCGCGCCAGCACATCCATCGCATAAGGGATCAGCGCCATGCGCGAGCTGGAAACACCAGCCAGGCTGCGCATTTCGTCCGGGTCGCCCTTTTCGATGAACTTGATGGTCTGGTGAACCTGCTTGGTGGTCATGCGGTATTCGTGCAGCACGTTCAGCGGGTAACCCCGGCGCAACATGTCCAGCCGGGCGAAGGCGCGCCAGCTGCCGCCAACAAGGAACAGACGGTCACGCTGCTTGCCCATCTCGCCGCGCAGCTCTTCCATAGTGGCCTTGATATGGGCTTTGCGCGCCCGCCGCCCACCTTTGATGTCACGCAGCTTCAGCGGACCCAGGGGCGATGTCACACGGCGACCGACGTCGCCTTCACCGATTTCGGCCAATTCCATTGAGGAGCCGCCGATGTCGCAGATCAGCCCATAGGCACCAGGCCAGCCCAGCAGCACACCCTGCGCGGACAGCCGGGCCTCTTCCCCGCCATCAATGACCGCAACAGTCAGCCCGGTTTCGGATTTGACCTCATCGCAGAAATCCGGGCCGTCCTTGGCCTCACGCACGGCGGCGGTGGCGACGACATGCAAACCCGGCAATCCCAGATCGTCGGCAAGACGTCGAAAGCGGCGCAGCGCGGCCAGCGCGCGCACCCGTCCTCGCGGATTCAGGCGGCCGGTCTCGGACAGACCCGCGCCCAGCTCGCACATCACCTTTTCGTTGTAGAAATAGGCCGGAGACCGCGCAGCCCCGTCAAAGATCACCATCCGGACCGAGTTGGACCCAACGTCAACAACGCCGACACGCGACAAGGCGCGGGCTTCGGGGTTGTCAAACAATGGCTTACCGAAAGACCCCCAGTCCGGAATGTCGGTTTCGACGGTCTGTTTCATGTCTGTTCCAGATGTTCCGGTCACAGTTTGCGAAATCACCGGGTGTGGGTCAATTGTCTGGTTCGACATCGTTTCCGTCCGAATTCAATACTCTGACTGCCAGAGTGCGCGTTATTTCGCGCTTTTCCGAGAGGGCAATTTGATCCAGTCGCGCCACAACCTCGGCCGCGGTTTCAAAGCGGCGGTCCATATGCTTGACCAGATAGGCAATGACCTCGGGGCCGGGGTTCAGCTGGCGGTCGATGAACAGCTTGGCCAGAACGGCCCCCAACAGCGCGTCGTCGGGCGGATCAAGCGCGACGTGATGCGCGCCTTCGATGCGGCTTTGCAGATCGGGCAGCGGCAATTGCCACAGCTTTGGGACCAGCCGCCCGGTCATCAGCAGGGCGTGGCCCTCGGCCAGAACCAGATTGTGCAGGTGGAACAGGACTTTCTGCTGTTCGGGATCGTCCGCGATCATCGGCACGTCTTCGACCGCAACCGGCGTTTGGGCCAATGCGGGCACGTCGTCATACCGAAGGTCGCGGGCCTGAATGATCCGCCCCCCGGTTTCGGCCGCCCAGACGTGGGCCAGATGGGTCTTGCCGGCCCCGGCCGGGCCACTGAGCACCAGTTTGTTGCCGGGCCAGGATGTGGCCGAAATCATCGCAACAGCCAGCGCATTGGCGGGCGAGACAAAGAAATCCTCGCGGCCCAGAGCAGTTTTGGCCGGGAGATCAAAGCTCAGTTGTCGGGGCATTTATTCGTCTTCCTGCTTCAGCCCTTCAAGGCCGGTATACAGAGGGCTTTCCAGATAGAGCGAGGTCAGGAACCGGGCCACGACACCCAGCGCCGCGGCAACGGGCACAGCAACCAGCATGCCCACAAAGCCGAACAATGCGCCGAATACCGACAAGGCCAACAGCAACCAGACAGGATGCAATCCCACCGAGCTGCCGACCAGTTTGGGGGTCAGGAAGTTGCCCTCGGTCACCTGACCCAAGGCAAAGATACCAGCAACCAACCCGATATGGACCCAATCCCCCCAGAACTGGAACAACGCGAGGCCGATCGCCAGAGTGCCTCCGATCAGGGCGCCCAGATAGGGGATGAAGGTGACCAGCCCGGCAATGAACCCGACGATCAGGCCGAATTGCAGGCCAACGATCATCAGCGCCACCGCGTAATAGGTTCCAAGGATCAGACAGACAGTGCCCATACCACGCACGAACGAGGCCAGCACGTCATCAATCTCACCGGCTAGACGTTTGATCGTAGGGGCGTGATCGCGGGGCAGCAGCTCTCCGATGCGGGCGATCATGCGGTCCCAGTCCATCAGTAGGTAAACTGCCACAACCGGCGCGATCACCAACAGAACCGCAACGTTGATGGCAGAGCCAAGCGATGCGACGACCGACTGCAGCAGATCGCCGGTTTTCGATTGCAGCGTTTCGCCGATTGAGACCAGCGCCTGATGCGAACTGGAATTGGTGTCCAGCAGAGACGGGAATCGTTTCTCGATAAAGCCGCGCAGTTCTTTGAACAGGCTGGGCAGGACCTCGACCAGATCGATCAACTGGGTGATCAAAGCCGGCACCACCATAAGGATCATCAGGACAAAGCCCAGAACGCCGACAATCGTGATGATCCCGGTCGCCGCCATGCGCGACAGGCCCAGGTTTTCCAGACGGTCCGCGATTGGATCAAGGAAATAGGCAATCGCCCCGCCGATGACGAAGGGCAGTAAGACGTCGCCAAGTGCCCACAACAGCAGCACAAAAACTGCGGCAGCAACGCCCCAGTATCTGAGCTGATCCTTCACCGGCAAAGCCATGACTGTCCCCTTGTTGTCGGCTCTTGCAGATGTTCTTCGCTTATGCAGCGTCGTGATGCAAGCGCTTCATGTCCCGGGGAAACCGGCGTTTCAGTCGCTGAGCGTGCCCAGTTCCGGAGTTCCCGCGTTCGCCGTTTCGTCCGGCCAGTTGGTGCGCCAGATTTCAGCCGACCAGTGGCCACAATGTACGGACGGGCGATCAAAGCCGGGCAGGGGGTCCAGCAATGGGGCGACCACCACATCGTGGCGCGGCACGGCGAAATAGGGAAATGAATAACGTTCCCGGCCCGAGCGGTTGACCACCCGGTGCGGCGTGGATTTCAGACGACCGCCCGATCACAGCTCGAGCATGTCGCCGATATTGACGATGAATCCGCCCGGCGGGCAGTCGGGCGTGATCCAACCTCCGTCGCGAGTCTGCACCTCAAGCCCGCCGACGGGGTCGGGGGCGATGATGGTCAGCGCGTCGGTGTCCTTGTGCGGATGGATACCGTATCCCCCTTCATCCGGTGCTTGCGGCGGGTAGTGCAGCAACGTCATGTTGGTCATCGGATCACGGAACGCATCGCGCAACTGGCCGGAAGGCAGGCTCAATCCGACTTCCAGTGCGCCCAACAGCATGTCCGCCACGCGATCCAGCTGTGCCCAATAGTCAAGGATCACTGCGCCAGCTTCGGGCACCTCGCGCGGCCAGATGTTGGGGCCGTAGAGCGCGCAGTCCTTGCGAATGGGGGCATCAGTCGCCGTCTCGCAATGCAGCTTGTATCCTTCGTACCTGTCAGCCTTGCCCGAGCCGTCATTGGGTGTGAAGAACCCCATCGGGATGAACCCGCGATAGTTCTCGCGGGTGATGGCCTGATCCCATTTGGCGCTTTCGTCGATAGCAAAGATGGCCTGCACACAGCTGCGCACCTCGGAGACCGTGTCCTGTGGGATGCCTGTCCCGGTGATCGACAGAAATCCGATCTCGGTGCACGCGTCCATCACCTGTTGGACGGTCCGGTCATAGTCGGCATGGGCGCGATCATGCAGCGGGGCGATGTCGATTGTGGGAATGTGACCCATCAGTGAATCCTCACACCCTGACGGTTCAGCTCGGCATGGACCGGAGCAAGGTTCAACTCGTGCACATCCTGATTGCTTTTCAGCGACAGTGCCGCCGCGATCCCGGCGCCCTGACCCATGACCGCGCAGCATGCCATGTTGCGGGTGGCAGCGTGCGCCACCTTGTCCGCCCCGTGCGACCGCCCCGCAACCAACAGGCCCTTGATCCCTTTCGGCAGCATCGAACGATAGGGCACCTGCATGTACCGCCCGGTCGTGGGCAGGATCAGGATGCCATAGCCGTCGATGAATTCGGGGTAGATGCCGATGGTATCCTCGAACCGTCCCTGATGGCGGGCGTCATTCTCGGTCATGTTGTAGACCGCGTCGATCTTGCGGGTGTCGCGGATGCCGATGGTCATGCCAAAATTCCGCAGCCGGGCGTTCTTGCAACCGGGCATGTAGCGCCGCAGAGCATCGATGGCCAGCATGGTTTGACGGCGCCCCTCGATCTCGCCACGGGTTAGGCTGTCGGGGTCGGTGCCGTCGATTTCGGCCAGGTGGATGAGGTTCATATAGGTCAACTCACCCGTATCGTGCATCGCGCCCCATGTGCCCGCGATGGTGTTCAGATGTGGTGGGATCAGCCCTTCTTCGATGGCTTGTTGGAACGGTTTCTTGACGAAGGGCGAAAACATGTCGTCCTCTTTGCCACTGGTCTCGATGTTCCACTCACCGCCGCCGCCCCAATCTTTGTAAGTCTGCGGGTCAGCCTTAACGCCCTCCATGAAGGCACGTTTGTCGACGCCTGCCAGATGGAACATGACGGACGCCGCCATCATCTCCTCTCGGGCGGTCTTGTGGGTCGGCGCGCCCGCGCGGTGGGCCACATCTGCGTCTCCGGTGGCGTCGATCACGACCTTGGCCAAGATCGCCTCGCGCCCGGCCTTGGATTCGGTGATGATGCCGGTGATCCGGTCGCCCTCCATGATCGGAGCGACGAACTGACGGTGCAGCATCGGGTGCACGCCAGCCTCTTCAACCAGCTTGTCGGCGACCAGCTTGAAGCCTTCGCTGTCCAGTTCATAGCTGAGTGACTGGCTTTCGGGCACTGCCGCGCCGATGTCCTTGGCGCGGGTCTCGAACTCCATGCCGATGCCGCCGGCCTCGACCGTCTGTTCGTGGCGGTACCAGGCGAACCCCTCGACGCCCACGGCGGTGATATTGCCCCCCATGCAGCCGAAGCGGTCGACCAGAGACACCTCGGCCCCGGCTCGCGCTGCGGCCAATGCGGCGGCCAGCCCGGCAGGGCCTGAGCCAACGACCAGAACGTCGGTTTGATGAACTACGGGGATCTGGCGGGCGGGTTCCTGAATGGTCTGCACGGGGACCTCCTGAGAATTTTGTTTCCGCTACCATCCTGAAGGCTGATTGGCGGGTCAATCTAAAAACCGACTGACCCGAGGTCGTAAAATCACTATTGGCCGATTGCCCCCGGCTGGGCTTTGGAATAAGGACCTTTGAAGTCGAATTCTCACCTTTGAAGGTTCACCAATGCGCCTCAGCCGTTACTTTCTGCCCGTTCTCAAGGAAAACCCGTCCGAGGCTCAGATCGTCAGCCACCGGCTGATGCTGCGCGCGGGGATGATCAAGCAGGCCTCGGCCGGGATTTATTCGTGGTTGCCGCTGGGCTTCAAAGTCCTGCGTAAGCTGGAAAATATCATTCACGAAGAGCAGGCGCGCGCAGGCCACATCGCGATCCAGATGCCAATTATCCAATCGGCGGACCTGTGGCGTGAATCCGGGCGGTATGATGATTACGGTCAGGAAATGCTGCGGATGAAGGATCGGCACGACAGGGACATGCTGTTCACCCCCACCGCCGAAGAACTGGTCACGGACATCTTCCGTGGCCACGTCAACAGCTACAAAGACCTACCGTTGACGCTCTACCAAATCCAGTGGAAATTCCGCGATGAAATCCGCCCGCGTTTCGGCGTGATGCGAGGCCGTGAGTTCTACATGAAAGACGGCTACAACTTCGACCTGACCAAAGAGGACGCGCTGCACGCCTATAACCGCCATCTGGTCAGCTACCTTCGCACCTACGAACGGATGGGCCTGCAGGCCATTCCGATGCGCGCCGACTCCGGCCCCATCGGTGGCGATGACACGCATGAATTCCTGGTGCTGGCCGATACCGGCGAGTCTGAGGTTTTCTATGACAGCGCCGTCACCGACCTGACTTTTGGCGACCGTCAGATCGATTTTGACAATCGTGAACAATGTCAAGCCATCCTGGAAGAGTTCACGTCGAAATACGCCCGCACGGACGAAACCCATGACGAGGCTCTGTTCAACCAGATCCCCGAAGAGCGCCGCCGCGTGGCGCGCGGGATCGAGGTTGGCCAGATCTTCTATTTCGGCACCAAGTATTCTGAGGCGATGGGCGCGACCGTGCAAGGCCCCGACGGCAAGCCGGTTCCTGTTCACATGGGCAGCCACGGCATCGGTGTCAGCCGCCTGATCGGCGCGATCATCGAGGCCAATCATGACGACAAAGGCATTATCTGGCCCGAAGGCGTGACCCCGTTCCATTGCGGCATCGTCAACCTGAAGCAGGGTGACGATGAAGCGGATGCGGCGTGTGAGAAGCTCTATGGCGCCCTGACCGCGCTGGGGCTGGAGCCGCTGTATGACGACCGCAACGAACGGGCAGGGGGCAAGTTCGCCACCATGGACCTGATCGGCCTGCCATGGCGCATCACCGTCGGTCCGCGCGGCCTGAAGAACGGCGTGGTCGAACTGACCAACCGCCGCACCGGCGAAAGCGAAGAGCTGAGCCCCGAGGCCGCGGTGACCAAGATCGCTGAAATCTACCAGCTGGCACACAGCGCCTGATATGGCTGGATCGGACATAGCTCTGCCTACGGTTTCGATCATTACCGTAACGCGCAACCTCATTGATGAGGGACGCGTCGAGGCGATACGGGCGGCACTGGAGGCCGCCCAAGATCAAGGCGACGCGATTGTCGAGCATGTCATTTGGGACGGTGCGTCAACCGACGGAACGGTTGAACTGTTGAAAGACTTGATCGCCGAGATCGAGGCGCGCCCAAGCTTTGTCCCGATCCGCTTTCAAAGCCTGCCGGACAAAAGCCTCTATGACGCCATGAACCGGGGGGTTGAGATTTCCCAGGGCGAATACGTGGTCTTCCTCAATTCGGATGATCTGCTGGTGTCGCCGGATTGTATGCAAAAAGCGCGTGAAGAGATTGGTTCGGAACGTCCCGATTTCTGCTTTGGAAGAACCATCTTTGTTGAAAAGGATGGAAGCACCCGTCTGTCGCGAGAGCGCAAGGTCCATTCGATTTTGCAACGCATTCCGTTCTGCCACAATTCGATGCTGATCCGGCGCGACGTATTCGAGCGTTTCGGAGGTCACGATTTGGATCTTCGCATTGTGGCTGACTATGACCTCGTGCTGCGCATGTTGTTTGCAGGTTGCGAATACCAGATGCTGTCGGTTCCAATTGCGGTTTTCCATCCCGGAGGCGTCTCGGCGGATCAGATGAAAACGGCGCTGGAGATGACGAAAAGCTGGCGCAAGAACTACGCTCCGTTCTTTGGTGGGCGGACGTATTCCGAAGACGAAATGCTGAATTGGTTCCGGATAGGCCAGTTGCCGCTGGGGTTCTGTGTGAATCTGTTGCGCCAGTCCCGCAACCGGCCGCAATTGCGCAATGCTGCCCTGCATAGTCTGAAAGTGACGTTGAGGCGTAGACTTCAGCCGTGGCGAACCTGGGATTACTTTGCGGACTGATCCCGTGGGGCGCATGCGGAAATCCGCGCCAAGACTTGAAAAATAGGCTGGATGTCAAAGCCGCCGGGCGCACGGGGCTTTCAAAACCCTTGTGCCGCACAGTCAAGCGCTGGCTGCGCTTCTAGGTTCGTTTCGGTTCAGGCCGTTCCGCCAGAACGTCACCGTCTGCGCTGTTGCCGCGTGGCACAACGATGGGACGACCCAGGCGTCTTACCAGTTCCCTGAATTCAAAACCCAGAAAGTGCAAACCGCAAACCCTTGCGTCGGTTGCGCGATCCGTAATGCACAACCGTCCCTGACGAAACGCCAGGCGATAGCCTTTGTCTTTCAGGATATCGGTCAAACTTGCCCAACTTGCTGCAGTATCGAAAAGTGGGCGCATCGTGGCACGCAACAGCGCCGCAGTCTCGCAATCCAGTTCTGATGATGCGTTTCGGACCAAAATAGGATCCAACAATTCCGTATTACTCTTTACAAACATGAGCGACCCCCGCTCTTTAAAATGGTATCCCCCTGACTCCTAGGGTGACAAAGTTTCTTAAAATAAGCAAAAGGCGAAATAATATTGCTTTGCAAATGTTGCATTCTGGGTTCAGTACCTCACGCAACGACCGTATTGACTTCATAACTGAAACAATAAGGGATTGTCTGTGAACGGCGTCACAACCAAGGGTGTAACACTCGATTTCATCATCTCCTTTTGCCGGAGTGGGCGATCCAAATTCTGAAGCGATTCGCCCCGCGTGCAGCGCGAACAGGCTGCAAGACCGCCCATCGCGGGGCAGGGCGCGCATAACCGGCTTGACCATCCGGTGAAATGCCGAAAGGGTCGCGCCGAACAAAAAATCCGGAGCAGACATGGCCAAGACGCCCCCGCCCTTTGCCCCATTCGAATGGAAGATCGCTTGGCGATATCTGCGCGCGCGCAAGGCCGAGGGCGGCGTCAGCGTGATGACGTGGATTTCGCTGATCGGGATTACTCTGGCCGTGTTCGCTCTGATCGCCACGCTCGCCGTGCGTTCGGGGTTCCGTTCAGAATTCGTGGGCACCATTCTGGGTGCCAACGCGCATGTCACGGTCTATTCGGCTGGCAGTTTGGATGAACAAGGGCGTCTGGACCGCACCATCGAGGATTTTGACGGCGTGGCCGACCGCATCGCGCAAGTACCGGGCGTGGTCCGCGCAGCACCTCTGGTCAAAGGCCAGGTGCTGATCACCAATCGCAATCGCAGCAGCGGGGTCGAAGTGTTCGGCATTCAACCAGATGACCTACTTGACCTGCCCGGTGTCGCCGAAAGCGAGCAGGCTGCAGGCGATCTGTCCGAATTTCAGAATGAAGAGTTCGTCATCGCCATCGGCTCGGGCGTGGCGCGCAGCATTGGGGCGACGGTGGGGGATACGGTCAAGCTGACCTCGCCCAACGGAGTAAAAACGGCTTTCGGCACCTCTCCACGCGTCAGCGCATATCGGGTGGTCTATGTGTTCTCGGCCGGGCGTTATGACATCGACCGGACGCGGGTCTATATGCCGTTCGAACAAGCACAGAGCTTTTTCAACCGCGAAGGCGTCGCCGATGAGATCGAGGTCATGGTCGAACGCCCCGAAGAGCTGACCCCGATCCTGATCCCGATCCTTGAGGCCGCGGGCGAACGCAGCCAGATCTGGACATGGCAGGATGCCTCGGGCGGGTTCCTTCGCGCGCTTGAGGTCGAAGACAACGTAATGTTCATCATCCTGTCGATCCTCGTGCTGATCGCGGCGATGAATATCGTCTCTGGCCTTATCATGCTGGTAAAAAACAAGGGGCGCGATATCGGCATCCTGCGCACCATCGGTCTAAGCGAAGGCTCGGTCCTGCGGGTGTTCTTTATCTGCGGCGCGTTCACCGGGATCATCGGCACCGTGATGGGCGTGATTCTGGGCTGCCTGTTTGCGATCTATATCGATCCAATTTTTAGCTTTGTGAACTTCGTCATGGGCGGAGGTGTCTGGGACCCCTCCATTCGTGGTATCTACGCCCTGCCAGCCGAGTTGCACCTGTCGGATGTGCTCAAGGCCATAGGGTTGTCGTTGGGCCTGTCCTTCTTTGTCACCTATTTTCCCGCCCGCCGCGCGGCGCGGCTGAACCCGGTTGAGGCACTGCGCTATGAGTGATGTGACGATGCGGCTGAACGGTCTGACCAAGACCTATCTGAAAGGCACACCGGGCGAGGTGCAGGTGCTGCGCGGCGCCGACCTGGACTTGCGCGCGGGTGAGGCGGTGGCGCTGGTCGCGCCCTCGGGTGCGGGTAAATCAACCCTGCTGCACATTGCTGGTCTGCTGGACACGCCCGATGAAGGGTCGGTTGAAGTCGCCGGTCAGAATGTGACGGGTAAGGGCGACCGGACCCGCACCGCTCGGCGTCGGCAAGACGTGGGATTTGTCTATCAGTTTCACCATCTGCTGCCCGAATTCACCGCGTTGGAGAATATCACCCTGCCGCAACTGGCCAATGGTCTGTCCGAAAAGGCGGCGCAAGACAGGGCGATGGCTCTGCTGGACCGCGTTGGCGTGGCGCCGCGCGCGGCTCACCGCCCGGCGGCCCTGTCTGGCGGGGAACAACAGCGCGTGGCTTTCTGTCGGGCACTTGCCAACAAACCGCGGGTCCTGCTGGCGGATGAGCCGACTGGCAATCTGGACCCCGAGACTTCGGACCAGGTGTTCGACGCGTTGATGGCGCTGGTCCGGGACGAGGGGCTTTCGGCGTTGATCGCCACGCATAACATGGATCTGGCGGCGCGGATGGATCGCAGGCTGCGGCTGGACGGCGGCGTGCTTAAGCCAGTTGAGTGATGGCGACCCCTGCGGCCATTACGGCGATCCCGCCTGCGCGTATCCATGTCAGCGGGGTGATCTGTGCTCCGAACAAGCCGTAGTGATCGATGGCGGCGGTGCTGATCAACTGCCCCAGCAGCACGAAAAACACTGCGTTTCCGACGCCGAAATGCGGCGCGACATGGGTGATGGACAGCACGTAGAAGGCAATCAGAACGCCAGCCAGCAACAGGTGTTTCGGCGCCTGCGCAACTTTGGACAGCGCTCCGAACCCCGGAAACAGCAGCATAAACACCGCCGAGGCACCAAAGGCAATGGCAAACAAAACAACGGCGGCGGTGGTCGGCGATCCAATCAACCGACCCAAAGCTGCATTCAGCGCCGCAAGGATAGGCACGCCGATCCCGGCGGCCAGCATGATGGCTGCATATTGTGTCATTGCCCGTATCCTCCTGCTGCGTTGATCTGGATCATTGCGGCAAGCTGGCCCTCGGGCAAGCCTGTAAATGTCAATCAGGGCAGGAGGATATGATGATCGGACCGATACGGAATGCAGTTTCAATAAGCCTGCTGGCGCTGGCGTCGCAAGCAAGTGCCCAGGATGTCGAGACGGGTGCCGAGCTGTATCGGCACTACTGCGCGACGTGTCACGGGATCGACGCAACCGGACACGGCCCGATGGCCGGAGTGCTGGTCATTCAACCGGTCGACCTGACCAAACTGACCCGAGAAGACGGCGTGTTTCCAACCGCCCGCGTCGTGGCGCGGATCGACGGGCGTGACCCGCTGGTCAGCCATGGCAGCCCGATGCCGGTCTATGGGCCCTATTTCGATGGGCAGGACACCTCGATGAAAACGCCCGAGGGGCAGCCGATCCTGACAAGCCAACCGATCGTGGATCTGGTTGCCTATCTGCAGACTTTGCAGGGACAGTAGGCCCTAGCGACAGATACCGTCGATCTCGGCCCCGGCCCAGGGGATCAGGATGTCACGCTCGCGCGGCTGATCCGGCAAGGGCGACAGATCGAAATGCACACCCAGCATCTCGTGCAGGCGCTGAGTGCGCGGGGCTTTGGGGTCCAGCGCCCGGCAGCAGACATATTCTTCGACAATCGCGCCCTGTTGTTCGAACCCGTAGGACAGGAAATCGGACGAAGTTTCGATATCGAACAGGTACGGGTCCTTATTGCCGCCATGTTCGGCAGCGGCCCGCAGCGGGTGATAGCCGGTGGTTTCCCGGTTCTGCCACTGCCAGACATGGGTCAACTCATGCGCCAGCAACATGGCCGCGATCAGGTTCATCTGCTCGGGGAAGTCGGACATATAGTCCTCAAGATACCAGTCGCGCGTGAAATAGACCTTGTTGAACAGGGCCACGGCGGCAGGCTTGGCGGTCACGATGCCCTCGACCGGGGGCGGAAGGATACGTTCGCGGCAGGCCAGGCGCGGGCGTTCCTTGCGGTAGAAGGTGATCGGCGCGACCGGAGCACCTTCTACCAGACGTACCCGGTCCAGATTCAACGTCTCACCCTGAACAGTGCTTGCAAAATCACGCTCCTGATCCGTCAGCGGGCGACCACAGGAGGCGAGCAGTAAAAGAAACGTCATCAAAACGCGCCAAGCCATGTTCAAAGCCTAATGTGAAGCGCCCTCTCTGCAACCGGTTTTCACAGGCTCATCGCCAATACGCGGCTTATTTCCGTCAGCGACCGCCCGGATTGATCCATCCATGTGTTAAAGGCCTCTTGCACTGCCGCCATCGTCTTTTTCGAACTGGGGGCCTTATCGACCACACCTTCGGCAATCAATCGTGCGGTGACATCGTGCGACAGAATGAAACTGTCCCGCCCGGCAAAGCGCATGGCGTATTGGGCCGAGGCCCCGCCCAGACGCGACCCGCGTTTGCTCAGCATTGCCAAAAGGCCGATATAATCGGTCGCAGGCCAGCCGCCCAGAATCTGACCGACCCCGCCTTCTTGCCGCAGTTCCAGCAGGAACGCCGCATTGTCCCGGACGGTGGCAATCTTGGTGCCATTGCGCACGATACGGGTATCCTGCAGCAGGGCGTCGAATTTTTCGTCATCCATGAATGCGCAGCGGCCGACATCGAAGCCGTCAAATGCAGTCTCGAACCCGTCCCACTTGTTTTCGATGACCTTCCAGTTGAACCCGGCCTGAAAGATGCATTTGGTGATGATCGAAAGCCAGCGATCGTCCGGCATGGCGGCAAGCTCGGCCACGCTTTTGGGCTTGCTCAGCTTTGCCTCCAAGGCGTCCGGCCCGCCGTGGCGGTCGGCGGCCAGGGTAAAGATGTCGTCGAAATGGTGCATCAGAGTCCTCCGACGGCAGGGTCGCGTGTTCGCCGCCGGGTTGCAAGCTCTGCTTCTGTTCGAATAGCCTTGCGCGCCCGACTTGACTTCGGACAAAGACCGCCGTGCCACTGGCGCTTAAACCGGGGCACCACTTACGGAGACTACCATGCTGGGTTGGGGCCTTTTCCTTGCTGCACTTGTCACATTTCTGCTGACGCACATGATTCCTGCGCGGCCCGCGATGCGCGGCCGGTTGATCGAGGTGATGGGGCGCAGGACGTATTTCGCCGCGTATTCCGTTCTGTCTCTGTTGGTCCTCGGCTGGCTGATCGTCGCCGCCGCACAGGCGCCTTATGTCGAGGTCATCCCGCCGCTCGCAGTTCTGCGCTGGGTAACGCTGCTGGTGATGCCGGTGGTGTGCTGGTTGGCCTTGACCGGAATGTCGATCCAGAACCCGTTTTCCTTCGGCGGCTTGGGGCACCGCCCGTTCGATCCTGAAAACCCCGGCATCCTGCGCACAACGCGCCACCCTTTGCTGGCGGCGCTGATGCTGTGGGCACTGGCGCATCTGCTGGCCAATGGCAGCCTGTCCCATGTCATCCTGTTTGGTCTGTTCGCGGGTTTTGCAGCGATGGGCATGGACCTGATCGACCGCCGCAAGGCGCGTGAGATGGGGATCGAATGGACACGCCTGTCCCGCAATACCGCGCGGTTCTCGCTGCGGGCTCCGCGCCCCTGGCCCAGCCTGTGGGTTGGGCTGGTTTCACTTGCCGCCATTGCGGTTCTTCTTCACCTGCACGCACCTGTGATCGGCCTGTCCCCGTTACCGTAACGCGGGGAGTGGCCGGGCAGGGGCATGCGTGCTATCTGGAATGTCACAGTTTTAAAACGAGGGTCTCAGAATGTATCTGGCCTATGTCACCACCACCGAGCGCGGCGCCACCGACCGCCTGCTGAGCGCCGTTGCCGAACATCTGCAGGCCAAGGGTGCCCGTCTGGCTGGTGTGGTTCAAACCAACACCGAATGCGCCGACAGCAGCAAATGCGACATGGACGTACGTGTCCTGCCGGACGGAGAGGTTATACGTATCTCGCAGTCCCTGGGTGAACATGCGCGCGGCTGCCGGTTGGACCCGGCGGCGCTGGAGCAGGCGGTGGGATATGTCACCAACTCGCTTGAAGACGCGCCGCAACTGCTGATCATCAACAAGTTCGGCAAGCATGAATCCGATGGTCGCGGTTTCCGCCCGGTGATTGGCGAGGCACTGGGTCTGGACATTCCCGTGCTTGTTGGCGTGAACGGGCTGAACGAAGAAAAGTTTCAGGACTTCACAGGCGGCGCCGCAGAGATGCTGGAGCCCGATCTAGACGCAATAATAGCGTGGTTTGAACGGATTAACGCGCTGCGTTCAGCGGCGGCCTGACAGGCCGTTTCAATTAATGTGCATGCGGCTGGCGCACTGGTGTGGTGCGCCGTTTCGCCGTAAGAGTCCAGAATGGACCCAATGTACAAGACCGATCACGCCCTGATTTCCCGCATCTACAGCGGTATCGACTCGAAATTCCCCTTCAGCGGTTCTCTGGACCTTTTCGCCGGGCGCTATGGCGCAAGGGGTTCGACGCTAATGATTAACGACCATGCCGAGCCGCTGGTGTCGCAGCTCTACCTGAGTCTTCCTGACCTCACGCCTCTGATAGCCGAGTTCATGGATAGATTCGGTCAGGATGAGCAGGTGACAATTCAGGCCTTGGGCGCCCGAAAGCAGCGCTTTGAGTTCCTGTCCGAAGAAGAGGGCTACGGTATGCCAGCTTCGCAGATACCGGCAAATCTGTGGCAAAAAGAGCATCTGGGCTTGAATCGGCGCTATGCGGCCAGACTTTCGATTACACCCATCTGGTTTGACGTCATTACGATCAACTTTCCAAATGGGCACTCGGGATTGACAAAAACAGCCGCCAGAGACGCTGCGGACTATATGCTGCATTTCTCCACTGCCTTGGAAATGCTGCGGCCGTTTCGTCTGTTGCAGGCGCGCTTCAATGCGGTGGCTTCAGTCCTTGATCGCCTGAAAATTGGAATCGGGCTGCTCACAAAAAAAGGTGAACTAGTTCTGCAGAATAACCGGCTGGACACGATATTACAGCAGGGCGATGGTCTGTCGCTGTCCGGTTCCAAAAAGCTGATGACGCCGTCCATTCTGACCGAGGATCAGGCCCGCTACTCCGCCGGGCTGCAGGCCATCACATCTGGCGATCTCACTGACGGCGGCGAGTTCCGATTTTCCATAGCCCGACCGTCGGGTAAAACCGCTTATGTGGCCAGCCTGTGCGCCCTTGCGCCGATGGTTGCCGGAGATCCTAAAGCTTCGGAATTGGCGGCCCTTATAATCAAGGACCCGGAATCTACCGACCGTGTGTCCGTTCAGGTATTGCGCCAGCTTTGCGGGTTGACCCAAAGCGAAGCAGAGGTCTGCGAAATGGTGGTCAATGGCACCACAGTCAGAGAAGTCGCTCATCTTCGGGATGTCAGCGAAGGCAGTACACGCAACCAACTCGCGTCAGTGATGCAAAAAACCGGAACGTCATCGCAGAGCCAACTTGTCCGTTTTGCTCTGAGCGCCGATTTGCCGGTCGAAGACGCAAAGCCACGGTCGGCAGAATAGGAATCAACAGTTTCCAGAACTTCGGATGAACACGCGAACCGGAATGGGAGAGTGCAGGTTACACTTTGGAGAGTTGAAAAATGGTGGGCGACCCTGGAATCGAACCAGGCGTGCGTCTCCGCGAGGGAGTTACAGTCCCCTGCCACACCTTGCGGCCTGTCGCCCACTGTCAGGCGTTGCACCTGACGTGGAGGCGTGATTACTAGCGCCTTAAAGGAGCGTCAACAGGAAAATACCGCTTTGACGCAGGAAAACGAAATCCCGGCCCGGAGGCCCAAGAAATGAAGAAACCCAAGTGGGTCGTTGAAAAGGAACAGGCGCGTAAAGCGGCCGCAGCGGAGACCGTCTGGCTGTTCGGTCTGCACGCGGTTCGAGATGCGCTGATGAACCCCAAGCGGCAGAAATTGCGGCTGATTGTAACGCGAAACGCGCGCGATAAACTGGCCGAAGCGATCGAATTTGCAGGGATTGAGGCCGAAATGGTCGATCCGCGCAAGTTCTCGGCCCCCATTGATCCGGGGTCCGTCCATCAGGGTGCCGCGCTTGAGGTCAAACCGCTGGACTGGGGCGGGCTGGCCGAAAACTGCATCGGGCGCGAACACCCCCGCGTGATTCTGTTGGATCGTGTGACCGACCCGCACAATGTCGGGGCGATTCTGCGCTCGGCCGAGGTTCTGGGGGCCAGTGCGGTGATCGGCACGCGGCACCACTCGGCACCGGAAACCGGCGCGCTGGCGAAAACTGCTAGCGGTGCGCTGGAGCGTCAGCCCTATCTGCGCGTCCGCAATCTGGCGGACGCCATCGTGGAACTGCAGAACATGGGCTTTCTGGTGCTGGGTCTGGATGGCGAGGCTGAGGACACCATCGAATCGGCTTTGGGCGGAAAGCTGGACCGGCCCGTCGCGTTGGTGCTGGGGGCCGAAGGGCCGGGATTGCGTCAGAAAACCAAGGAAACCGTTGACCGGCTGGTGAAAATCGACGCAGCCGGTGGGTTTGGCTCGCTCAATGTCTCAAATGCGGCTGCAATCGCCCTATATGCCTCAAGGCACAGATAGACAGGAGAGCCCCATTCCCAGCCCGTCAAAAATCGCCACCTGCTGCTATTGCGGGACCCGTGCTGCGCTGGTCCTGAAGGGAAAGCAACGTCATGAGCTGAGCTGTACAAGCTGCGGTGCGCCGTTGCATGACCTGAAGATGGTGCCAAAACGCAAGTTGACCGAAGGCAAGACAAGGCGTGACACCGTGAATGCCTCGGGCAACAACAAGAAAAAGAAGCAGAAAAAGAAGAAGAGCATGTTCTCGCGCGTGTTCGACGAGGCATGGGACGTCATCGAGGACATCTTCGACTAACGTGACGTCTGGGCGACACAGGTGATCACAACCCCGTTAAAAGGGGTTCCACTGGGCCACAAAACTTGCATCTTGAGACCCTGATGTCTGAAACCCGAATACCGTTATGCTGACCCGACGTTTCCTTTTTGGCGCGATGGCCGCCGCTATGATTGCTCCTGCCGTGACAGCGCAGGAGATGCCTGTGTTTTATGAGGCCGATGGCGCGGCCATGGCAGGGTATGATCCGGTCTCCTATTTCAAAGGTGATGCACCGGTATTGGGTCAGCCGCAATATGCGGTCGTCTGGAAAGGGGCCGAATGGCACTTTGCCACAGATGAAAACCGTGAAGCGTTCGAGCGTGATCCGCGCGCCTTTGCGCCCCAGTTCGGGGGATATTGTGCCTATGCCATGGCCGAGGGGATTCTGGTCAGCACAGACCCACTGGCATGGCAGGTGATCGATGGCCGTCTGTACCTGACCCACTCGCCTGAGATTGAGAAGATGTGGCGCGAAGCAACCGCCGAATATATCCGCATGGCCGAGGCGCATTGGCCCGTTGTCCTCTACGAACAATAGGCGAAGTTCCGCTTTTTGCGGTGTGTCATCACAAAAATGCGCGCGACCTCTTTTTTTCTCTCAACTTATGCCTAAATGTCACAGTGACCGCGGAACGGAACTGCCGCGGGTCATTTCACTGTCCCTCGTTCCAACAACTGGCGCTCAGGTTCGACCTGGGCGCTTTTTTCTTTGGCAGGCTCGGATTAGGGTGCCCGCATGAGCGACCATTCCGACGCATACCTGAAAGACATCCTACAGCGTACAAAGGTGATCGCTGTTGTTGGTGTTTCCATGAACCCGGTCAGGCCCAGCTATTACGTAGCGCGGTATCTGTCGTTGAAGGGATATACGGTCATTCCGGTCAATCCGGGCCATGCCGGGACAGAGCTTTTTGGTCAGACCGTCCGGGCTTCGCTGTCCGAGATTTCCGAGCCGGTGGACATGGTCGATATCTTCCGCCGGTCCGAGGCCGTGCCGCCGATTGTAGATGAGGCGCTGGCCGCATTCCCGAACCTGCGCACGGTCTGGATGCAAATCGGTGTCGAGCACCCCGACGCCGCTGCCAAAGCGCAGGCGCGCGGCGCGGATGTGATCATGAACCGCTGTCCCAAGATCGAATATCAACGCCTGTTCGGAGAGCTGCGCATGGGCGGTTTTGCCACCGGTGTGATCTCGTCCAAAATCTAGCCGCCGACATAGGGCAATAGCTCACCGTATTGTTCCACCCGACGCTTTTCCAGAACGACGTCGCGCGGCACCCATTCGTATTTCGTGTCTTCGACCAGCGGAGACCAGAACAGCACTCCGCCATAGCGCCATGGGTCCAGCACCACGCCGTCATACATCGTCTCACCCTTGCGGCTAATAATGGCGGTGCTGTGGTCGATTCTGAACGGGTTGTCCGCGTTGGCTATGGCGCGGTGCAGGTCCAGTGTCTGGAAGTTCTCTTGCTTCAGTCGCCGCTCGATATCCTCAGCCCAGTGCCAGCACAGCCCGCGCGGGCGCAGGCCCTTGTTGACCTTGGCGTTATGGATCAGCGGAGGGTCGGTGATCTCATACTCCTGCACCAGCTGCGCAGTGTAGGAATAGGCGATGCGGGCGGCACGGTCGGCCTCTTCCGGATCGATATCCGGGCCGAGGCTGCGGAATTCGGTCGCCAGCCGCTGCACCTCATCCCCCGAAGAGGGCGGCGGCGTCGAACACGCGCCCAGCGTCACAAGGGCCAGAACAATGGCCAAAACTCGGATCATTATTTGCCCTTCGATCTGTGGACCGTGAGGTCCGATCATAAAGGGTAGGGCGGGGGGACGAAACCCTGTCGCTTACCCCTTCGGGCGCGCGGCTTTTTCAGCGATACCGCTGATGCCCTGGCGGCGGGCCAGTTCGGCCAAAACATCGTCCAGCGCCACGTCCCGTGCGGCCAGCATCACCAGCAGGTGATAGAGCACATCCGCGGCCTCGGCCGTCAGCCCGGCCTTGTCGTTCTTGACGGCTTCGATGATGGCTTCAACGGCCTCTTCCCCGAACTTCTCGGCGCATTTCTCGGGGCCTTTAGCCAGCAGCTTGGCGGTCCAGCTGGACTCGGGATCAGCTACTTTGCGGGCCTCGATGGTGGCGGCCAGATCGTGCAGTATGCTCATGTCAGCCTCATCGGGATACCTGCGGCGGCCATGTGTTCCTTGGCCTCGCGGATGGTGTATTCGCCGAAATGGAAGATCGAAGCGGCTAGAACCGCACTGGCGCCGCCCTCGGTCACGCCCTCGACCAGATGATCCAGATTGCCGACGCCGCCCGAGGCGATGACCGGCACGTCCACCGCGTCCGAGATGGCGCGGGTCAGGGGCAGGTTGAATCCCGCCTTGGTGCCGTCGCGATCCATCGAGGTCAGCAGAATCTCACCCGCGCCTTTTGCGACAACGGTCTTGGCGAACTCCACCGCGTCGATGCCGGTGGGTTTGCGTCCGCCATGGGTAAAGATCTCCCACTTGCCGGGGCTGACGGTCTTGGCGTCGATCGCGCAGACGATGCACTGGCTGCCGAACTGATCCGCCGCTTCCGCGATCACATCCGGGTTGGCCACGGCGGCCGAGTTGAAACTGACTTTGTCCGCGCCAGCCAAAAGCAGAGCGCGCACATCATCCTTGGTACGCACGCCGCCACCGACTGTCAGAGGAACAAAACACTGCTCGGCCGTGCGCTGAACCACGTCGAACATGGTGCCGCGGTTTTCATGCGTGGCGTGGATGTCCAGAAAACAGATCTCGTCCGCGCCGGCGGTGTCATAGGCCTTGGCCGATTCCACCGGGTCGCCCGCATCGCGCAGGCCAACGAAATTCACGCCCTTGACCACGCGGCCATCGGCGACATCCAGACAGGGAATGATGCGGGTTTTCAGCATGTCGGCGTCCTTTGTTGCCGCACCTCTAACGGCAAAGGCCCGCTGATGCCAGAGCTGAAGGACTTGAGAATGCCGTGTCGCAGGCCATGCGGTGCGGCACAATATCAATGAGAGGCCAGCGTCCTGAGGGCAGACAAAAGGTTACCCTTGTCGTCTGTCCACGGAATCCGACCGTCAGAGGTCAGCTTCGTCCACCTGCCGGTGTTGGCAAATGCGGTAATGCGATTTTCGTCGCGGCTCATGATGACTACATGCGTGTCAGAAGCGCCCTGACTTTTTGACTGTTCGTCAGGGTTGTGTTCCTGAAGCGCGGCGTGCAGGTCTAGCGTTGCGGCTACGCGCGCCAGCTGTGGTGCCAGATCGTAGTACTGGTTCGATATGTGAAAAACCAAGGTGCCGCCCTGATTTAGCTGGCTCAGATAGGTCTCAATGGCTTCGCGCGTGATCAGGTGCAGCGGAATCGCATCCGAGCTGTAGGCGTCCAGCACCATGATATCAAACGCAAACTTCTGATGTTCCAGCACGATCCGCGCATCGCCCAAGTGGGTTTCCGAATCCGGAGCACATTCGGACATATACGTGAACAGGTTCGGGTCGCGGGCAATGCGGTCGACGGTTTCATCGATCTCGAAGAACTCCCACGTCTGATGAGGCTGCCCGTAACAGGCCAGCGCACCGGTCCCGAGGCCAACAATTCCGATGTTTTCAGCGTTCAGGCCATATTCCGACGTCAGAATTTCGGCCATTGGCCCGTCCGGGTGGTAGTAAGACGACGCCACCGGTCGCGTGCCGGGCTCGGTGGGCTTTTGCCAGCCATGCATGGTGGTGCCGTTCCGGTAGACCCGGAACCCACCGCTGTCAAAAACAGCATGGGTTCCGAAAAAGCTGCGATCGCGGAAGTGCATCTCGTATTTTGGGATCAGGGTTGGCACCAGAAAAATCACCAGAACCGTAGCTATGCGGGTCGGCGCATTCCGGAAGGTCAGCAATACCATCGCGACCAGAGCGGCAGTTGCAATTGTGATGACCGTGTTTGCATCCCCTGCGCGCCCTTCGTTCAAAACGCTGATCACGATTGAAATAGGTGCGGCAACGGCAATCCCCACCAGTGCGTGGCGAATACTGAATGCTCCGGCCTGAAGCAGAAACAAACCACCGGCCGCAAGAAGTGTCAGGGCGAACTCAATCTCCCGGTTGAACACAGCAGGCGCGATGATCGAGTTGAACAACCCACCGCAGGCACCGCCGACCGAAAGCGCAAGGTAGAAAGTTGTGAGGTGTTCCGCCGGAGGTCGGAATTCGTAGAGAAGTCTGTGCGCAAACAGGGCGATCAAAAACAGTAGTGGAATATATACCAGAATGGCGGCCAGAGGCTGTTGCGATGATCCGATTTTGGACAGCAAGGCTATGCCAATGGCCATGACCAGCAGAACCGAGGTCCTGAGGCTATCAAGGGTATGCCGACTCCGCTTTGCGAAAGCAAGAATGAACGTCAGGATGTAGGTCGCCAGCGGTACGACCCAGATCAGTGGGATGGCGCCAAGGTCGATGCTGAGCTTTGTTGTGGTAGCCAACATCAAGGACGAAGGGATGAAAGCAATGAACACCCAAGACGCAATTGTTTTTGCGCTCAGGGTTTTGCCCGCCTTGCTGGGCTCTTCCGGGTTGGCAGTGTCGGCAGGCCCGCGTAGCGCGATCAGGCCGCTGATGGCCAGAAGGATGCCGAATACCACAAATCCGACAGACCAGAGCAGGCTGATGTCTCGCGCACCGAAGAAGGGATCGGCAAGCAGCGGAAAAGACAGAAGAGCCAGCAGCGATCCGACATTGCTTGCCGCATACAGGAAATAGGGGTCATTGGCCGACGGTCCGCCAGACCGTGAATACCAAGCCTGTAACAGAGGCGCGTTCGCAGACAGCACCGCAAAGGGAACCCCTACGCCCGCTGCAAACAACAACAGCGTTTGCAGAGCGATAGATTGAGAGGAATCGAACCTCCAGCCTTCCTGTGTGGCCAAAGGTAGAAAGCTGAGCGCCAGCAGCCACAAGGCCAGATGTGTCACAAGCTGCCACCGCAGGGTGAACCAGCGGGTCAGCATATGGGCATACAGATATCCGAGGATCAGCATCAGCTGGAAAAACAGCATGGCGGTAGTCCAGACCGCAGGGGTCCCGCCGATTTTGGGCAAAACGAGCTTGGCAAACAGCGGTTGAACAAAAAACAACAGGCTGGCGCTTACGAAGATAGACGCGCAAAAGCTGACGACCGGAGCGTAGATGCGCCAAGTCTTTGTAGGCTGCGATATGTTCGAAAAGGACACGGTGAAACTCCGGCATAAAATTGCGGTTCAGCCGTATTGGCGAATCTTGACTTTTTTGCGGCTAATCAGTGCAAATTCAGCGCGTTTGTGCGGAATTGTTCACGATTTGTGATCGATCGCTGGGTGCCGCTCATGGGGTGCGCGAAGAACCGGCAAAGCCTCGCCGATGCCGGAGTTGTGATTGTCACGTCTCTAAATCCTGTGAACACTGTCCCCCAATTCATCAGGAGATCAATGAGATGCGCAATTTCTTTTTGACAACCGCTTTCGTAATTGGAGGAGCTGTCACAGCCATGGCAGATGACATCATCAAGGTGAACACCGCCAAATCCGTGTCCGAGGCGATGGATGCACTGGAGGCGGCAGTTGGCAACGCAGGCGCGACCGTGTTCGCCCGCATCGACCACGCGGCGGGGGCCGAAAAGGTCGGGCTGACCATTCCGGCCAACCAGGTTCTGATCTTCGGCAACCCTGCACTGGGCACGCCTGCGATGCAGATTGACCCGCGCGCCGGCCTGTTCCTGCCGTTGAAAGTGCAGGCCTACGAGGATGAAAATGGTCAGGTCTGGCTGGCTTATGAAGACCCGAAAGAGACCATGGACGAGCTGGATGCCGTCGAAAACTCCCCCGTCATCGAAAAGATGCGTGGTGCATTGGCCAAGTTGACTGCGGTTGCTGCCGAATAGGCACAGGTGCGTCGGCGGAACGGATTGCCGACGCACAACCCTTTCAAAATTTGTTTGGTCGCTGGGATTATGGTAAATATCCCGCATTTCAAACAGTATTTGGGAGGAGTTCTCCATGAAATCATCATTGAAAATGATAGGGATTACAGGTGCTGTTTTTCTGGCCCTGACCAGTGCCGCGCAGGCTCAGGATTTCATGACACAGAAAGAACTTCTGGCGACCATTCCCGGGTCGACAATTTACGCTGTTTCAAATCAGGATAACAAAACCCAATGGGCGCAGGCCTACAGTAAAGGTAGAAAAAAGGGAAAGCTCGCCGGTAACTTTGGCGGCAGCAAATACGAAGGTAAATGGTACGTCGATGGCGATAGGTGGTGCGAAGAAACCGGCGATTGGGCCGGGTGCTTTCAGTTTGTTCGTATCAACGAAAAGGAGCTGCAGCCGTATAGAAACGGGCAGCCCCAAAAGAATAATTGGACGATTAAATTGCTGATTTCACTGGGCCAGAGTGGACAAGGCCTCTTTCAGGTCAATCGCGCCGTCATAAAGCGCGCGGCCGGAAATTGCGCCGTTCAGGTCTACCCCGCAATCGCGCAGCGCAATCAGATCGTCCAGCGAGCTGACGCCGCCTGAAGCAATGACCGGAATCGATACGGCGCGGGCGAGATCAGCGGTGGCTTCGATGTTCGGGCCCTGCATCGCGCCGTCGCGGTTGATGTCAGTATAGATGATGGCCGCTACGCCCGCGTCCTCGAAACTGCGGGCCAGATCGGTGACCTGAACATCGGTTTCCTCGGCCCAGCCCTTGGTGGCGACCATGCCGTTGCGGGCGTCGATGCCTACGGCGACCTTGCCGGGGAACTCCCGCGCGGCCTCTCGCACCAGATCGGGGTTTTCTACCGCGACCGTGCCCAGAATCACGCGGGCCAGCCCTTTGTCGATCCAGGTTTCGATCGTGGCCATGTCGCGGATGCCGCCGCCCAACTGGGCGGGCACGTCGCAGGCTTTCAGGATCGCCTCAACCGGGGCGGCGTTGACCGGCTCACCCGCGAAGGCGCCGTTCAGGTCCACAAGGTGCAACCATTCGCAGCCAGCCTCGACAAAGGCACGCGCCTGCGCGGCAGGGTCTTCGTTGAACACGGTGGCCTTGTCCATCTCTCCGCGCAGCAGGCGCACGGCCTGGCCGTCTTTGAGGTCGATGGCGGGGTAAAGGATCATGATCGGCGGCCCTATATCAGTGTTACACGCGCGGGATATCGCACAGGCAGGGCAGGGGATGCAACGCGACGCTAAGTCATTCTTGCCCGGGGGCGCCGTGCCCGGCAGAGTAACGACAAATCAGGGAGGAAATCATGAAGAAAATTACCCTTGCGGCAGGCTTTGCAGTACTGGCAACCGCGTCTTTGGCGGATCCGGTCGATGGTCTGTGGAAAACGCAGCCGGGCGACGAAGGCGGATATCTGCATGTTACGATCGCCCCGTGTGGCAGCGCGATCTGCGGTACCATCGACAGCGCCTTTGACAAATCCGGCAATCAGCAACTGGCTTATGAGAATCTGGGCAAGCAGATCATCTGGGACATGGAGGCTGAAGGCGACGGTACCTATGCCAACGGCAAGATCTGGGCACCGGATCGGGACAAGACCTATAACTCGAAAATGACCCTCGACAGCCAGAACGAGCTGACTGTCAAAGGGTGTGTCGCGGGTGGTCTGGTCTGCCGGGGTCAGACCTGGACACGCGTTCAGTAAGCCGTCAGGGCGCCCAGGTCAGGAAGTTCCCGATCATGCGCAGGCCCACGTCCTGGCTTTTTTCGGGGTGGAACTGCATTCCAACCATCGTGTCGCGGCCGATTACGGCCGTGACTTCCTGCCCATAGTCCACATAGGCCAGCCGCTGTGCCGGATCGGTGACGCGGAAATGGTAGGAGTGGACGAAATAGACGTGATCGCCGGATTTCACACCGTTGAACACCGGATGATCGCTTTCCAGAACCAAATCGTTCCAGCCCATATGCGGGACTTTCAGAGCAGTATCTGACGGCTCGATCCGGACCACGTCACCAGCGACCCAGTCCAACCCGTCGGTTTCGGTGTATTCGTGGCCCTTTGAGGCCATTAGCTGCATCCCGACGCAGATGCCCAGAAACGGGCGGCCCTTTTGTTCGACCGCCTCGACCATCGCGTCATAGATGCCCTTGTGGCCGCGCAGTTCGGCGGCACAGGCCGGAAAGGCGCCGTCACCGGGCAGAACCAACCGATCAGCCCGCGCAACAACATCCGCGTCCGAGGTCACAACAACCTCACCCGCATCCATCTCGCGCGCCATGCGTTGGAACGCCTTTTCGGCCGAGTGCAGGTTGCCGCTCTCGTAATCAATGATGGCGGTCAGCATTTACAACGCACCCTTGGTCGACGGAATTGCATCCGCTTTGCGCGGGTCGGTTTCAACCGCCAGCCGCAGGGCGCGGGCGACGGCCTTGAAGGCAGCCTCAGCGATGTGGTGGCTGTTGAACCCGTGCAATTGGTCGATGTGCAATGTGATGCCGCCATGGGTGCTGAGTGCCTGAAAGAACTCACGGACAAGTTCGGTGTCGAACGTGCCGATCTTCTGTGTGGGCAGGTCCACATTCCAGATCAGGAAGGGGCGTGCCGACAGATCCAGCGCGCAGCGCACCTGTGCGTCGTCCATGGGCAGGTGGCACTCGCCATAGCGACGGATGCCTTTCTTGTCGCCCAAAGCCTGCGTCAAAGCCTGACCCAGCGCGATGCCGGTATCCTCGACCGTGTGGTGGTCGTCGATGTGATAATCGCCCTTGGCGCGGATCGTCATGTCGATCAGCGAGTGGCGCGCAAGCTGGTCCAGCATGTGGTCAAAGAAGCCAACGCCGGTCTGATTGTCATAGGTGCCGGTGCCGTCCAGATTGACCTCGAGCGAGATTTCGGTCTCGGCGGTCTGACGGCTGATCTTTGCGCTGCGCATGGGCGAATTCCTTTTGCTACAGGCGCGCTTATAGACGGGGAAGGGCGGGTTTTTCCAGACCGCCCGTCGCATTCAGCGCAAACTGTTGCAGGGGATTGCACCCGGGAGCGGCCCATGCCAGCCTGCGGACAACACGAACCATCAAGGCCCGGCCCATGTCCACCTGCGTTTTCATCCAGATCCGTTGTAAACCCGGCACTACCTACAAGGTGGCCGAGGAAATCGCCCTGCGCGAAATCCATTCCGAACTCTATTCGACCAGCGGAGAATATGACCTGCTGCTGAAACTTTACATCCCCGAAACCGAGGATGTGGGGCATTTCATCAACGAAAATCTGCTGGTGATTCCCAATATCGAGCGGTCGCTGACCACGATGACATTCAAGGCGTTTTAACCAAGCTCGAAAGTGGTCACGCCAAAGATACGGTTTAGGTCGATGTCCGGTTGATGGCTCGAATACATCCGAGCCGTTTCGAAAACCTTTTCCAACCCAAGCTTTGCCGCCAAATCAAAGGCGGCCTGGTTGGGTTGGGGCATGTCGATGAAGACCTCTTGCGCGCTTTGATCTTCCGGTAACGTTTCCAGCAAGCTGGCCAGCAAGGTTTCGGCAATGTCGGCGCGGTCCGCGAATAGTGGCCCGATTTTGTAGCCGTTTTTGCATGGGCGCAACGTGGCATAGCCTTTGATCTGTCCGTCCTCGGAATACACACGTGAGACATGAGTTGGAGCGCTGATCCAGCCCTGCAGGAACGTGTCACGCGGGGTCGGGAACAGATGGCGATCGTACGCCTGCAATTCATCAGAAACCGCAGTCAAAGCTTCGGTGCCGGCTGACGGTGGCAACGCCCGCTGAATATCCGCTACAGTCCCGGTGAATCGGTAGTTGTTGTACGCGAAGGCAAAGCCCGATTTGCGGTAATTGTGCTGCTGATCGACGACCCCATCCAACCCGACGTTGCGGGCAGTGCAGTTGGCCAATGCACCCTGCCAAAGCTTCAGCCCGTGTCCCGCGCCACGATGCTCGGGGTGTACGATGTAGAATCCAAGGAAAGCAAACCCATCGTCGTAATGGACCACCGAGATTGAGGCGATCATCTCACCATCCATGAATCCGCCCAGAAACCCGTCAGTATCCGTACTGTGGAAACACGCGGCATCATGATGCCCCGGATTCCACCCTTCGTGTGCGGCCCAATCCACGGCCTGCTGCAACTCGTCAGCGGTGAGAGGGCGGATAACGTATTCAGACATGAGTGAACCCTGTGTTGCGCAGCGCAACCAGAATGACGCAATGCGTCACGAAGAACCAGCATGTTCGGAGAGTTTGGTATCTGGAGCGGGCGAGGCGATTCGAACGCCCGACCCTAACCTTGGCAAGGTTATGCTCTACCCCTGAGCTACGCCCGCATCAGATACATATGTTGGTCCAAGGACCTCTCAATGGAGCGGGCGAGGCGATTCGAACGCCCGACCCTAACCTTGGCAAGGTTATGCTCTACCCCTGAGCTACGCCCGCGCCGTTGAGTGAGGAGGGATGTATAAATTCCCACGCGGGGCTGCAAGCGGAAAAACACAAAAAAGCAGAAAAATCTTTCGACGGAAATCCGGGGGCGGCGCGTTGAAATCTTAGACCATTAAAAAACAAGAGGGTTCGAGGAGAGGAAATGACACGGATTGCTGATATGAAGATGGCCCTGCTGGCGGCGCTAATCGTGCTGACATCGGCGCTCTGTTTGCCGGAGAAGGACAGGCTGGGTGAGGTGGAGCCTGTCCTGAGGGATGCACCGCAGGTCGAAACGCGAGTACTGGCGGGGTAAATCCCGCCCATCAGATCACAGCGCCAGTACGAGATTCGCGATGGCGGCCACCAGAATCGCGGCGAATGTCAGCAGCATCCCGATTTGGCGCAGAATCACGATCTGCGGGCTGCGCCCGAACCCATAGGCGTGCAACAGCCGTCCGCTCAGCAATGTCAGGCCCAGAAGGTTCAGCAACAGCCCGCTTGCCCCCTGCAGTTCGACCATCGCGATCAACAGCAAGGCAAAGGGCGTGTATTCGACAAAGTTGGAATGCGTCCGCATCACCTTGAGCATCGTCGTATTCCCGCCGTCGCCGTAGGAAATCTTGTCACTACGCCGCTGGCTGATGACCCTGACGCTGAGCGCGATAAACTGGATTGCCAGCAATGCGGCATAGACAGGTGTGATGGACAGCATGGGCCTTTATCCTCCTCGGGCCAAGAAAAAGGCCGCCCGGTTCCCCGAGCGGCCCCTGTTAGCCCAGAAAGCTAAACCGGTTATTCCAGTTCGACCAGCAGGTCCTTGGCGTCAATTTGGCCGCCGGGTTGAACGTGGACGGCTTTGACTGTGGCGTCGCGTTCCGCGTGGATACCGGTCTCCATCTTCATCGCTTCGATGGTCAGCAGCATGTCGCCTTCCTTGACTTCCTGACCGGCGGTCACGGCCACGGTTGCGACAACACCCGGCATCGGCGCACCGACATGGTCCGAGTTGCCCGCTTCGGCCTTGGGTCGCGCCTGCGTAGTCGAGGTCACCATGCGGTTAGGCACCCGGATGACGCGGGGCTGGCCGTTGAGTTCGAAGAACACTTTGACCTCACCCTTTTCATCGGTCTCGCCGATGGCCTGACAGCGGATTTCCAGCGTTTTACCCGGGTCGATCTCGGCGGTGATCTCTTCGCCCGGGTCCATGCCATAGAAGAAGGTGCGTGTGGGCAGAGTGCGGACCGGGCCATAGGTCCGGTGACGCCCCATGTAATCCAGGAACACCTTGGGATACATCAGGTATCCGTTCAGATCCTCGTCATCGACCTCTTTGCCCTCCAACTGCTTCGACAGCTCGGCACGGGTGGCTTCCAGATCGACTGCAGGCACGTCTTTGCCGGGGCGGTCAGTGTTCGGAGCTTCGTCTTTGAGGACTTTCTTGATGATGGTGTCGGGGAAGCCGCCCGGAGGCTGACCCAGGTTGCCGCGCATCATATCGACCACCGAGTCGGGGAACGCCACATCAGTCGAGGGGCTTTCCACATCTTCGCGGGTCAGGCCCTGACTGACCATCATCAGCGCCATGTCACCGACCACTTTGGACGACGGCGTGACCTTCACGATGTCACCGAACATCTGGTTCACGTCGGCGTACATCTGAGCGACCTCGTGCCAGCGTTCTTCCAGACCCAAGGAGCGCGCCTGCGCCTTGAGGTTGGTGAACTGACCGCCCGGCATTTCGTGCAGGTACACCTCGGACGCCGGAGCCTGCAGGCTTGATTCGAAGGCAGCGTATTGGCCGCGGACCGCTTCGAAGTAATCGCTGATCTCGCGGATCGCCTTGATGTCCAGACCGGTGTCACGCTCGGTGTGGCGCAGAGCTTCGACCACGGTGCCCAGCGTTGCTTGGCTGGTGTTGCCCGAGAAGCTGTCCATCGCGCAATCCACCGCGTCCACGCCAGCTTCGGAGGCAGCCAGAATGGTCGCGCTGGCGATACCGGCGGTGTCATGTGTGTGGAAGTGGATCGGCAGGCCGACCTCTTCTTTCAGCGCACGGATCAGGATCTTGGCCGAGGCCGGTTTCAGCAGGCCTGCCATGTCCTTCAGGCCCAGAACATGGGCGCCTGCATCGCGCAGCTCTTTCGCCATGCCGACATAATATTTCAGGTCATATTTCGAACGATCCGGGTCCAGAATGTCACCGGTATAGCAGACGGTGCCTTCACAGATCTTGCCGTTCTCGACGACGGCATCCATCGCCACGCGCATGTTCTCGACCCAGTTCAGCGAGTCGAACACGCGGAAGACATCGATGTTTTTCGACGCCTGACGCACGAACTCCTGCACCACGTTGTCCGGGTAGTTGGTGTAGCCAACGCCGTTCGCGCCGCGCAGCAGCATCTGGGTCATCAGGTTCGGCATCGCCTCGCGCAGATCGCGCAGACGCTGCCATGGGCATTCCTGCAAGAAGCGATAAGCCACGTCGAAAGTCGCGCCGCCCCAGCATTCGACCGAGAACAGTTGCGGCAGGTTGGCGGCATAGCTGGGCGCCACCTTGATCATGTCGATCGACCGCATCCGGGTCGCCAGCAGTGACTGATGCCCGTCGCGCATGGTGGTGTCGGTGATCAGCAGCTGCCGCTGCGCCTTCATCCAGTCAGCAACCGCCTGCGGGCCTTTTTGCTCCAGCAGGTTGCGGGTGCCCATCTGCGGTTCGGCCTTGGGCGCGGGGGCTTTGGCCTCTTTCAGATCGGCGCGGGGTTCCGGGCGATCCTTGGTTTCAGGGTGACCGTTCACGGTGATGTCCGCGATATAGGTCAGAACCTTGGTGCCCCGGTCACGGCGGCGCTTGAAGGTGAACAGGTCCGGCGTCGTGTCGATGAACTTGGTGGTGTATTCGTTCGACAGGAAGGTCGGGTGCTTCAGCAGGTTGATGACAAAGTCGATATTGGTGCTGACGCCGCGAATACGGAACTCGCGCAGGGCGCGGTCCATGCGGGCAATCGCAGCTTCGGGCGTCGGAGCCTTGGCAGTGACCTTGGTCAGCAGCGAGTCGTAATACCGCGTGATCACACCGCCCGCATAGGCGGTGCCGCCATCCAGACGGATGCCCATGCCGGTGGCCGAGCGATAGGCGGTGATGCGGCCATAATCGGGGATAAAGTTGTTCTGCGGGTCCTCGGTGGTGATCCGGGTCTGCAGCGCGTGGCCGGTCAGATGCACGTCCGCCTGGCTGGCCGCACCCGTGGCCTCGGCCAGGGTCTTGCCCTCGGCAATCAGGATTTGCGCCTGAACGATGTCGATGCCGGTGACTTCCTCGGTGACGGTGTGTTCCACCTGCACACGGGGGTTCACCTCGATGAAGTAGAACTTGCCGGTTTCCATATCCATCAGGAATTCGACCGTGCCGGCGCATTCATAGTTCACATGGGCGCAGATCTTGCGGCCCAGTTCACAGATTTCCGCGCGCTGTTCTTCGGACAGATACGGGGCAGGGGCGCGTTCCACGACCTTCTGGTTCCGGCGCTGGACCGAGCAGTCGCGTTCATAGAGGTGATAGATCTCACCATGCTTGTCACCGAGGATCTGAACCTCAACGTGACGGGCGCGGGTGATCATCTTTTCCAGATAACCCTCGCCGTTGCCAAATGCGGCTTCCGCCTCACGACGGCCTTCCAAAACTTTCTCTTCCAGCTCGTCTTCCGAGTGGATCGGGCGCATACCGCGACCGCCGCCGCCCCAGCTGGCCTTCAGCATCAGCGGATAGCCGATCTCTTTGGCTTCGGCTCGGATCGCGTCCATGTCGTCGCCCAGCACTTCGGTCGCCGGAATGACCGGGACATCGGCGGCAATAGCGACGCGGCGTGCACTGGCCTTATCGCCCAGGGCGCGCATGGTTTCCGCCTTGGGGCCGATGAAGGTGATGCCGTTCTGCACGCAAGCATCCACGAAGTTGGGATTCTCGGACAGCAGGCCATAGCCCGGGTGGATCGCATCCGCGCCGCATTCCTTGGCTACGCGGATGATCTCGTCAATGCTCAGATAAGCAGCAACCGGTCCCATGCCTTCGCCGATGCGATACGCCTCGTCCGCCTTGAAACGATGCAAGCCAAGCTTGTCTTCTTCGGCGAACACCGCGACGGTGCGTTTGCCCATCTCGTTCGCTGCGCGCATCACGCGAATGGCAATCTCGCCGCGATTGGCGATCAGGATCTTGTTGAAGTCGGTCATATCAGGTCCCGGTCTTAGTGGTTTGGCCGTGTTATTAGGCGGACAATACGCGCTCGTATATCAGTCCTTCTGGGTAGAACCGGCATGTTATCGCTCGCAAACGCCGCCTTTCGGCTTGATTGTCTTACACACGCTGCGCTGCAGCATCAATATTTGTGATCACCGAACGAATTTCCTGCAGGTTTGAAAGGCCCATTTGGCCCATATTGGCAAGCATGTCCTGACGCAGGATGTCGATGACATGCGCGGGCCCATTTGCGCCCAAGGCGCTGAGACCATACAGGAATCCGCGCCCGAGCATGACAAAATCCGCGCCCAGTGCCAGTGCGCGCAGGATATCCAGGCCGCCTTCTATGCCGCTGTCGAAGATTAGAGGCAAATTTGTAGCCTTTCGGATTAACGGTAGCACATTGATACTTGCGGGGGCTCCGTCAAACTGGCGGCCGCCGTGATTCGAAACCCAAATGGCATCAACACCAACCTGTTGCAGCCGCTCGGCGTCCTCGGCCCGCATCACGCCCTTTACGATAAATGGCCCGTCCCACGCGTCACGCAGCCATTCAACATACTCCATGTCGGGCGAGGTGCGCAGCAGGTAACCCACATGGGCGGTCGGCGGCAGAGCGCTGTCGCCGTCAATATACTTGTCCAGTGTCCGCATCCGGGGCATCCCGTTTTGCGCCATGCCCAAGGCCCAGGCCGGACGCAGGGCAATCTGGGCCAGCAGGCGTGGGGTCAGCCGCGGAGGATTGGTCAGGCCGGATCGTATTTGCCGTTCACGGCGCGAGGCGACCGGGACGTCAACGGTTAGCACCAAGGTCGAGAACCCCGCCGATCTGGCGCGTTTCAGGATATCTGTGCGAATGTCCGGGTCTTTTGGCGGGTACAACTGAAACCAGGCGTTTTGCCCAAGATGAGGGGCCAGATCCTCGGGGCTTTGGCTGGCGACCGTCGAAAGCGTATAGGGCAGCCCCGCCTTGGCAGCAGCACGTGCCAGCAACCCCTCTGCGTCCGGCCAGACCAGACCGGCCATCCCGATGGGCGCAATACCAAAGGGCAGGGGAAAATCCTGTCCCAAAAAACGCGTGCCGGTATCGCATTCAATCGGGCCCTGCAGGATCGCGGGCAGAAACCCCACCTGATCCAGCGCGGTCCGGTTTCGGTGCAGCGTGGTCTCGATGCCTGTGCCGCTTGCCAGATATTCCCAGACAAAGAACGGAATCCTGCGCTGTGCGCGGCGCTTCAGGTCGGCAATGCCGGGGAATGAGCTGTGCAGGTCCATATGAATTGATCCAACCTGCCGGGCGATTCTGCAAGGTTTTCAGGCGGCTGAGGCCGGAGGCGGGGATTTGCGCGGCCGTTTGTGCTTGGCATCCGCCACCGTCGACGTGACCGAGGCTGCCCCTTTGGCAACCTGTACCTGATTGCGGCCCTTGTCTTTGGCCATGTACAGCGCGTCGTCCGCCGCGCGCATCAAATCCTGCGGCATGGTGCCATGTGCCGGGTAGTGGGCGACGCCCACAGAGATCGTGATGCGCGGCAGGGATTTCTCACCATACCGGACCGAGACAGCCTCGACCGCCTGCCGCAAATGTTCAGCCCGGGTCATGGCATCGTCAGGTGTGTTGTCCGGCAGGATCAGCATGAACTCCTCACCGCCAATGCGGCAAGCGACCTCATCCCGGTCGCAGCCCTGTTCCAGAGCCGATCCGACCGCACGCAGCACCATGTCGCCTGCGTCATGGCCATGGGTGTCGTTGAACTTCTTGAAATGATCGACATCCACGGCAATGAGGCTTAGCGAGGCGCCGGTCTGTTGACTGCGGCTGATGGATTTGCGCAGTGTTTCGGTCATGTGGCGACGGTTGAACAATCCGGTCAGGGGGTCGCGCACCGACTGGTCATGCAACTGATCGCGCATCCGGACGTTTGCGATCGCCATGCTGATCTGTTCGGCGCAAAGCTGGGCCAGCTTCTTGCTGGAATGAAAGACCTCGTCACAGCCCTCATGCGCCCGCAGATGTAAAAGACCAACCGTTTCCCCATGCGCCAGAATGGGAAAGCAGAAATAGGGTCGCCCGTCATGCGGCTCGGCATGTTCACAGACAAAGTCGATCTCGGATGCACCGTATTCATAAGTGCGCCCCCGCCGCAGGCCCCAGCACCCTTCCGGATGGATATGGGCCTTGTGCGTGCCGCCATTCCAGCTGGCGCAACCATCCAGCACATCGCGTGAATTGGAATAGACATATACACTGCCTTCGGCCTCGGGCAGGATATGAGTCATGAAGCGCGAGACCATGTCGAACAACTCGTCCAGTGATCGGCTGGATTGCAGCCATTCGTTCAATTCGCCCAGCAACCGAACCTCGCGCGCAAGGCGCAGTTGGTCGTCCATCAGCTCTCGCTCTTTCGCGGCGCGGCCCCGCAGGCTGCGCACTTGCCGCCGGTTCGCGCGGAAAATGACCAGCGTCACGACTGAAAGGGCAAGCAGGGCGACGCCGCTGAGTACGGTCAGCAACAGCCGGACCCGATTGACGAACAGGTTTCGAACCTGCGTGATGTCCGAGTAGAACTCGATCGCGCCGACAAAACGCCCTTCGCGGATGACGGGGGTATAGATTTCGGCGACATGACGAGTTTGCGGCCCGCTGACCTCAAGCATGTTACCGTCCAAATTGTCGACTTCGGTCAGGGGTTTCTCTTCGTGTTTGTAGACGATGTTTCCCCGGCCCAGCACGTCGCTGAAATAGGCGTCGCTGTTGACCTTACCCACATCCGACGGGCGGGTTGACCACAGGACGCGCCCCGCATCGTTAAAGAGTTTGAACCGGTAGATGTCCGATGTCGCGGGCAGCAGTTCCAGAAACTCTTTATCATGGGCGTCCAGCGCGCCGGTGCGAAAGGTGGCGTCAACGTCTTCAAGGTGCGAGACCACCTGCCGGTTCATCTGTGTCGCGGCGTGGCGCAGGTCGGATTCCAGCATCCGGTCGACCACTGGCGCGGGAATCGCGTAAATGCCCCAGGCTGACAGGGTCGTGAGACCTCCCATCGTCAGAATGATGCCAGCAAGTTTCAGACAGGACATCATGCCCGACCCGTCAGTGTTTTTCATGATCCGCGCTCCCACAGCTTTGACCTGAGCATCGGATGCACGCTTTGACAGTGGGTTAACGCGGGCGCGGCGCAGGGAAGCGTATTGGTTAGAATTGACGGAAAAGAGGGGTAAAAAACTGTGCGAACAAGGGGTGAACAAACTCTTTCCCTTGGCGCGTATCCAGCGTAGTTTGGGGGCATGAGCAGTTTCGACGAAATGGACGCCTTTGAGGGCGCATCGCTGTCACAGCGGGCCATGGCCGCGCGGCCTACGCCTTATCTGGACGAACTGAACCCGGCGCAGCGCGAGGCGGTGGAGCGGCTGGACGGTCCGGTGTTGATGCTGGCCGGGGCGGGGACGGGCAAGACCAAGGCCTTGACTGCACGTATCGCGCATCTGCTGAGTACCGGCCGGGCGCGTCCGAACGAGATTCTGTCGGTGACCTTCACCAACAAAGCCGCGCGCGAGATGAAAGAGCGTGTGGGCCGCCTGCTCGGCCAACCGGCTGAGGGGATGCCGTGGCTGGGTACCTTTCATTCGATCTGCGTCAAGTTGCTGCGCCGCCACGCGGAATTGGTCGATCTGAAATCGAACTTCACTATTCTGGATACAGACGATCAGTTGCGCCTGCTCAAGCAACTGATACGGGCCGCCAATATCGACGACAAGCGGTGGCCCGCGCGGATGCTGGCGGGGATCATCGATGATTGGAAAAACCGCGCGCTGACGCCCGATAGGGTGCCTGCGGCGGATGCCGGGGCCTACAACAACAAGGGTATTGAGCTTTATGCCCAGTACCAGACCCGACTGCGCGAACTGAACGCGGTGGATTTCGGTGACCTGCTGCTGCACATGGTCACGATTTTCCAGACCCATCAGGACGTTCTGGAGCAATACCAACGCTGGTTCCGCTATATTCTGGTGGACGAATATCAGGATACCAACGTCGCCCAATACCTGTGGCTGCGACTGCTGGCCGGGGCGCACAAGAACATCTGTTGTGTGGGGGATGACGACCAGTCGATCTATGGCTGGCGCGGGGCCGAAGTGGGCAATATTCTGCGGTTCGAAAAGGACTTTCCCGGAGCGTATGTGGTGCGGCTGGAGCAGAATTACCGCTCGACCCCACATATTCTGGCCGCCGCGTCGAATGTGATCCGTGGCAATGAAAGCCGCTTGGGCAAAGAGCTGTGGACCGACGCGGAAGAGGGCGAAAAGGTCCGCCTGATCGGTCATTGGGATGGCGAGGAAGAAGCCCGCTGGATCGGCGAGGAAATCGATGCGATGCAGGGCGGCACGCGCGGCGTGCGGCCCATCGGGCTGGATGAGATCGCGATTCTGGTCCGTGCTTCGCACCAGATGCGCGCGTTCGAGGATCGGTTCCTTAGCATTGGCCTGCCTTACAAGGTGATCGGTGGCCCCCGATTCTATGAGCGGATGGAGATTCGCGATGCTATGGCCTATTTCCGGCTGGTGGTTAGCCCCGGCGATGATCTGGCGTTCGAGCGGATCGTAAACACCCCGAAACGTGGTTTGGGCGATAAGGCGCAGCAGACAATCCAGATGACGGCGCGCGAGAATGGCGTGTCCTTGATCGATGGGGCGCGGATCGCGGTCGATAATGGGTTGATCAAGGGCAAAGGCGGCAAGGCCCTGCGCGAGTTGATCGACGGGCTAGCGCGATGGAATGCGATGACGCGCGGACCTCGTATCGAGGTCGAGGATGACTCGGTGATTGATGACGGTGCGCCACTGCGGTTCGGGGAACCCGAGGTATCGCATATCGAACTGGCGCAGATCATTCTGGACGAATCCGGCTATACCGCCCACTGGCAGAACGAAAAGACGCCCGAGGCTCCGGGCCGGCTGGAAAACCTCAAGGAACTGGTCAATCAGCTCGATAACTTCGAGAACCTTCAAGGCTTCCTGGAACATGTCAGCCTTGTCATGGACAATGAGCAGGAGGGCGACGGGGCCAAAGTCTCGATCATGACCCTGCACGCGGCTAAGGGGCTGGAGTTTCCCTCAATTTTCCTGCCGGGGTGGGAAGACGGCCTGTTCCCGTCGCAACGGTCGATGGACGAGTCTGGGCTCAAGGGTCTCGAGGAAGAACGGCGGCTGGCCTATGTCGGTATCACCCGCGCCGAAGAGGTCTGCACGATTTCTTTCGCCGCCAACCGGCGGGTGTTCGGTCAGTGGCAGAACGCGATGCCGTCGCGATTCATCGACGAACTGCCCGAAGATCATGTGGAAGTGCTGACGCCTCCGGGCCTGTATGGCGGCGGACAGCCAGCTGCGGGGATCGAAACCCGCGCGGCTGAGGCGAACGTCTATAACTCACCCGGCTGGAAACGGTTGCAGGCGCGGCAGGGGCAATATGGTACGTCGCAGCCGCGCGAAAGCCGTAACACGGTGATCGATGCCACTGCGCTGGCCAGTTTCACGCTGGGCGAGCGCGTGTTTCACCAGAAATTCGGCTATGGCGCGGTGATTGGCATCGAAGGCGATAAGGTCGAGGTCGATTTCGACAAGGCGGGCACGAAAAAGGTGGTTTCACGGTTTTTGTCAGCCAAGGACGACGTGCCGTTCTAAAGTCCTTCGACCAGAACCATATTCGTCGTCGCAGTCCGCTGCCGGATTTCGGCCAGTTTGATATAATCCGGATCGTCCTTCCAAGCCTTTGCTGCCTCAAGAGAGGGAAACTCCATCAGGACGATTCCGTTTTCGGCCCAAATGCCTTCGATCACGTCGACGGGTTTGGATGAAACTGTCAGTAAACGACCGCCGTGGCGGTCAAAGATCGGCATGAAGCCCTCTAGGTACGCCTGATATCCCTCGGGGTCGTGAATGGAAATCTGCGCGATGAAATAGGCGGCCATTGGAAACTCCTCACAACTCGTTCGAGCTTCCATTCTACATACAGGCGCAAAAAACAAAAACGGCGGTTCCCAGGGAGGAGGAGGGGAACCGCCGTTCTTTTCAACACCAGAGCATGGAGGAGGAGAGCCCTGATGTATCCGAACCCGGGTTTGATCCCGGTATGAGGAAGACGCGGCAACGTCAGGGAGGAGGAGAGACGTCGCCGCGCGCTTTCAACACCGGGAAAGGGAGGAGGAGTACCCGGTGTGTCAGTTTCCGGCGTTCAGGGCCGGTATAAGGTGCGGCGACATCAGGGAGGAGGAGAGATGTCACCGCAGAAATACAGGTCCAAAAGGGAGGAGGAAGGACCTGATCTCGGTTATGTCGTTTCGCGCTTAGTGCGCGGTGTATTCTTCGGCCGCTTGCTGTGCCAGGCGGCGGATCATCGAGCGGTGCAGGCCCAGATCGGCCAGTTCGCGGTTCGACAGCTCGGACAGTTCGTTGACTGTCTGGCTGTAGACGCGATACCGAACGAACCGCGTTTTGACGGCATCGATCAGCGAAGCCAGACCAGTTGCTGGTGCGCCTTTGATTGCGCTCTGATGTGTTGCTGCTGCCATCTGCGTTACCCGATAGTTCTTGTCGTTGCCGGTGTGGCCCGGCGTTTGCTTGAGATTGAAAATAGGCAAATGCTGCAATTGCACAATAGCTCACGTCGTCAATGCCGCTATGCAGCAATTGCATAGTTATCAATGCGTTGGGTACCTGCGTGCCTAAAGGCCTTTAAAGTAAGGGTTTTGCGACTTTGTTCACGACCTCTGTACGTTGTTGCGCGGTGCGGCGCGTGTGTGACTGATTCCTCTTTGGGCGCCTTCTGTCGAAATTTGTGCGTTATGAGATTGCCGAGAGATGGTGGGGCCAGTTGGCGCTATTTCCAGTACATGGGAAATCATGGGTGCAGGGTGGGGTGGTTTGGATTTGTGGCCCTGAATCGCGCCGCTCTGAGTGATTCGCGGGGATCTCCAGCTAGAAATGGTGTCCATAAATGAGATTTTTTGGAAATGAGGGAAGTTTTTTGGGAATTCATGGGACCTCATGGAGGTCAGGTGTTTCGTCTACATATTGTGCCTGTGTTTTTAAGGGTGTCCGATTGTGGTGTGTTTTTCCCGATTTCCTTTTGTTTTTAGTTTGGATATGTTGTGAGTCCATTTGTGAATCAGTGAAATTTCCTGTTGATTTCCATGAATTCCCATGGCATCCCTTATACATCCGATGAGGACGAGGCACATGGGGCGCCAAACGACCCCGAAACAATAAAAACAGGTTTCATACAGGCATCTCGCTTTCATCACTCAAGAGATCCGGCGCGCGGGCGAGCAGACATCCCCCCAGGTGGCGCGCGCAGCTGGACATCCCGCACAGCGGGTCAATGCGGCGGGTTGATCAGTGGCAGCAGATCAACCCGCCGTTTTTCATCCGGGGGGACGTGAAATTTAGGTGGGGCGCAAGCGAAAGGGACAATCGTCTTGGCGCGCAGGTTTAGAGGTGAAAGCCACCACAAGGTGGATACGAAGGGCAGGGTGTCGATCCCGGCCTCGTTTCGCCGTGTGCTAGAGGCCTCTGACCCGAACTGGCAGCCCGGTGACACTCCTGAACTGGTGATTGTCTATGGCGACCACCGCCGTAAGTTCCTAGAATGCTATACCATGCAAGCGATCGACGAGGTCGACGACAAGATTGACGCGCTGCCGCGCGGCTCGATGCAGCGGAAGATGCTGCAGCGCATGTTCCATGGTCAGTCCTTTCCGACAACGGTGGATGAGACGGGGCGGCTGGTGCTGCCTGCCAAGCTGCGCACAAAGATCGGGCTTGAGGGTGAGGCATTCTTTATTGCCGCTGGTGATACCTTCCAGATCTGGAAGCCGGAAACCTACGAATCCGAGGAACTGGCGGCCGCCGAGGAATGGCTGGACGAACAGCCCGAGGACTTTGATCCTCTGGAGTTCCTAGATGGCGTCGGGGACGCGTAACGGCATGGCCGGCGCTGAAACCCCTTCCGACAAACCTCATATTCCCGTTTTGCTGCGCCCATTACTGGCAGCCGTGGCTCCGGTGTCTGGCGTTTGGTTGGATGGCACCTTCGGGGCAGGCGGGTACACACGTGGATTGCTGGAAGCTGGGGCCGACAAAGTTATCGGCGTAGATCGCGATCCGCTGGCCTTTGATATGGCGGCAAACTGGGCAGGCGATTACGGCGACCGTCTGGTGATGCAGCCGGGCGTCTTCTCGCGAATGGACGAATACGCGCAGGATCTGGATGGCGTAGTACTAGATCTCGGTGTGTCCTCGATGCAGTTGGATCAGGCCGAGCGCGGTTTTTCCTTCATGAAGGATGGTCCACTGGACATGCGTATGAGCCAGGAAGGTGAAAGCGCTGCTGATCTGGTGAATACGGCGACCGAAGCGCAACTGGCTGATATCCTTTTCCATTTCGGTGAGGAACGCGCCAGCCGTCGTATCGCAAAGGCCATCGTCAAAGCGCGGGCAGAGGAGCCGATCACCACAACCCTGCGTCTGGTCGAGATCATCGAATCCTGTCTGCCACGTCCCAAGCCGGGGCAATCGCACCCTGCAACGCGCAGCTTTCAGGGGCTGCGGATTGCAGTGAATGCGGAATATGAAGAGTTGTTTCAGGGCCTTATGGCTGCTGAGCGGGCGTTGAAACCGGGTGGGAAACTGGCCGTTGTGACATTCCATTCCATCGAAGACCGCATGGTCAAACGGTTCCTCCAGTCCCGTGCAGGAAAGACCGGGCGCGCCAACCGCTACGCGCCCGAGGTGGAACAGGAATTGCCGCAATTCACGCTCAAGACCCGTAAGGCCGTGGGTCCGGATGAGCAGGAATTGCAGGAAAACCCGCGCGCGCGCTCGGCCAAGCTGCGTGTGGCGGTGCGGACCGAGGCTCCGGCGGGGGAAATTGAGGCCCGCGCCATTGGGATGCCGCAACTTGGGGGAAGGGCGAAATGAAGAGTGTTTTGTATATGTTGACCGCTCTGGCCGTGTTCGGACTGGCGCTTTGGGCGTATCAGGAGAACTACCGAACCCAGCAGGTCGTAAAGGAAACGCAGAAGCTGCAGCGGGAAATCGGCATGGCTCAGGTCCGGCTGGCCGTTTTGAATGCTGAATGGGCTTATCTCAACCGTCCCGACCGGCTGCGCGAGCTGGCTGATCTGAACTTTGAACGTCTCGGCCTGTTGCCGCTGCGGGCAGAGCAATTCGGCCGTGCCGATCAGATTTCATACGCCGAAGACCCGGATCTGCCCATCGTCGATCCGATTGAGCTGCAGGCCATCACCAACATTCAGGCGCTGGGTGAGGTGCAGATTCCATGACCCGCACGCCCCTGCGCCCTCTGGCCCGAATCCTCGACGCGCGCGCTCGGGGCGAAAACCCCAAGGCGATTGAGCGCGAGAACATCCGCCAGCGTCACGAAGACATGAAAGACCGCGCCCGCGCCCGTGCCGAAGGGCGCCTTTTGGTATTGGGTCTGTTCTTTTTCTGCGCCTTCTCGGTGGTTGGTGTCCGTATGGGCATGTTGGCTACATCCGAGGCGCAAGAGCCGATTGCCAGCGCACCCGGGGCCGCGATTGCCATGCAGCGCGCCAATATCGTGGATCGCGAAGGGCGCATTCTGGCGACCAATTTGGACACTTATTCCGTTTACGCTCAGCCGCCTCTGATGATTGATCCGGTTGCCGCCGCTGATCAACTGGTGGCGATCTTCCCCGATCTGGACAAAGAGCGGCTGGTTAAGGACTTCACCGGCAACCGCAAGTTCCTGTGGATCAAGAAGCGTATCTCGCCCGAACAGAAGCAGGCAGTTCACGATATCGGTGATCCAGGTATTCTATTTGGCCCGCGTGAAATGCGGCTGTACCCGAACGGTCGTCTGGCTGCGCATATTCTGGGTGGGTCCGGCTTTGGACGCGAAGGCGTTAGCGCCGCCGAGGTGATCGGTGTGGCCGGCGTTGAAAAACAGTTCGACGACTATCTGCGTGACCCGGCCAACGGCAACAAACCGCTGCAACTGTCGCTGGACCTGACCGTTCAGGCGGCGGTCGAGCAGGTGCTGTACGGCGGTATGAAAATCATGAACGCCAAGGGGGCTTCGGCGGTTTTGATGAACGCGCATACGGGTGAGGTGGTCTCGGCCGCCTCGTTGCCGTCTTTTGACCCCAACGATCGCCCGCGCCCACCGACCTCGGGCTTTGATCCGTCGGATAGCCCGCTGTTCAATCGCTATGTGCAGGGCGTGTATGAGCTGGGCTCGGTTTTCAAAATCTTCACCGCGGCGCAGGCCGTGCAGTTGGGGCTGGTGAACTCCGAGACGATTATCGACACCTCCGGCCCGATGCGGATCGGGCGGTTCCCGATTGGTGAGTTCAACGGCAAGAACTACGGCAAGATCAGTGTTGCGGATGTGATCGTCCACAGCTCCAACCGGGGCACGGGTCGGCTGGCGCTGCAGATCGGTGCAAAACGGCAGCAGAACTTCCTGAAATCGCTGGGCATGTTCGATCCGACTCCGTTCGAGATTGTCGAGGCGAAGGGTGGCGAACCGCTCAAGCCCAAGAAATGGGGCGAACTGAGCACGGTGACCATTTCTTATGGCCACGGGCTGTCGACCAGCCCGATGCACCTTGCCGCTGGCTATGCAGCGATTGCCAATGGCGGGCACTATGTCAGCCCGACCATCCTGCGCAAGAACGGCCCTCAGTACGGTCCGCGTGTGTTGTCTGAAAACGCGGCCACGCAGGCGCAGAGAATGCTGCGCAAGGTGGTAACGGACGGCACGGCCAGCTTTGGCGACGTGGCCGGTTATGATGTGGCTGGCAAGACCGGCACGGCTGACAAGCCAAAGCCGCGCGGCGGCTACTACGATGACAAGGTGATCGCGACTTTTGCAACGATCTTCCCGGCCTATGATCCGAAATACGTGCTGATCGTCACGCTGGATGAGCCGTCCATCGTGGCCTATGGCGAAAAGCGCCGCACGGCGGGCTGGACGGCGGTTCCTGTGGCCGCGGAACTGATCGGTCGCATTGCCCCGTTGCTGGGCCTGCGTCCCCGGCTTGAGCCTGAGGCACGCGCTGCTATAACCCTGACCTCAAATTAGGCTGTCCAACAAAAGGTGGGTCATGGGCACAAGGACAAAAACACTCAGCCAACTGGCCCTGACCGCGCGGGGCGGCGCAAACCCCGAGATCACCGGGCTGGCCGTTGATAGCCGCGAAGTCAAGGACGGTTACCTCTTCGCGGCCCTTCCCGGCACCCGCGTTCATGGCGGAGAGTTCATCCAGTTCGCCCTGCGCATGGGCGCCGCGGCGATTCTGACCGATGCCGAAGGGGCCGAGATCGCAGCCGAAGAACTGGCAGCATCAGATGCGGCATTGATCGTGGTTGAAGACCCACGCCAGGCTCTGGCCGGATGCGCTGCGCTATGGTTTGGCGCTCAGCCGCAGACGATTGTGGCCGTTACCGGAACTAATGGTAAAACCTCGGTGTCTACTTTTGTCCGCCAAATCTGGATGGAGCTTGGTCATGCGGCGGTCAACCTCGGCACCACGGGTGTTGAGGGCGCCTGGACCGCACCGCTGGCGCATACCACGCCCGAGCCGATCACCCTGCACCGCTGTTTGGCCGAAGCCGCCGAGAACGGCGTGACTCATGCCGCGATGGAGGCGTCCTCGCACGGTTTGGAACAACGCAGGCTAGATGGCGTGCATCTGGCCGCTGCGGGGTTTTCGAACTTTACGCAGGACCATCTGGATTATCACGAAACCTTCGAGGCCTATTTCGCCGCCAAAGCTGGGCTGTTCGACCGTGTTCTGCCGCAGGACGGGACCATGGTCATTAACATGAACGATCCTAAGGGCGCCGAGGTCCGCAAGATCGCCGAGGCGCGCGGTCAGTCGGTTCTGACCGTTGGATCGGGTGATGTTGACTTGTGTCTGATGAACCAACGCTTCGACTCGACCGGACAGGACTTACGCTTTTCATGGCAGGGCAAGGTGTTTCAAACGCGCCTCAACCTGATCGGAGGGTTTCAGGCCGAGAATATCCTGCTGGCCTGCGGTCTGGTGATTGCCGCCGGTGAGGACCCTGAGCGTGTGTTCGAGACCTTGCCGCATCTGACAACCGTGCGGGGTCGTATGCAACTGGCCGCCACGCGCGAAAACGGCGCGGCAGTGTTTGTCGATTACGCCCACACTCCGGATGCGGTGGCGACGGCGCTTAAGGCGATGCGCCCGCATGTCATGGGCCGTCTGATTGCCATCGTTGGCGCAGGTGGCGATCGCGACGCCACCAAGCGCCCGTTGATGGGTCAGGCTGCCGCTGAGAATGCAGACGTAGTCTTTGTCACTGACGACAACCCGCGCAGCGAAGATCCGACCTCCATCCGCGCAGCTGTTTTGCTGGGCGCCCCAGAGGCCACCGAGGTCGGCGACCGGGCCGAGGCGATCTTGCGAGGTATTGATGCCTTGCAGCCCGGCGACGCTTTGTTGATCGCAGGGAAAGGGCACGAAACCGGCCAGATTGTCGGCGATCAGGTTCTGCCCTTCGACGATGTGGAACAAGCCAGCATCAGCGTCGCGGCGCTGGACGGGAGGGTGGCATGACGCTCTGGACTGCGGCTGAGGCCGCCGAAGCCACCGGTGGGCGCGCCACCTCTGATTGGGCGGTGAACGGCGTCTCGATCGACACCAGAACCCTCCAGCCCGGAGATCTGTTTGTGGCGCTCAAGGCCGCGAGGGACGGGCATGATTTCGTGGCGCAGGCGTTGGAAAAAGGGGCGGGCGCGGCGTTGGTGTCTCGCATCCCTGAGGGCGTACCTGAAGACGCGCGGCTGTTGATCGTCGATGACGTGCAGGCCGGGCTTGAGGCGCTCGGGCAGGCGGGTCGCGCCCGGACGGACGCGCGCGTCGTGGGGGTAACCGGTAGTGTTGGCAAAACCTCGACCAAGGAAATGCTGGCCACTATTCTGGAAACGCAGGGAAAAACGCACGCCAGCGTGGCCAGTTACAACAACCATTGGGGTGTACCCCTCACACTGGCCCGAATGCCGCGTGACACCGAATTCGCCGTGATTGAGATCGGCATGAACCACCCGGGTGAGATTGCTCCGCTGGCGCAGCAGGCCCGCCCGCATGTGGCGCTGGTGACGACTGTTGCGGCGGTGCATCTTGAGGCCTTCGAGTCGGTTGCGGGCATCGCCCATGAGAAGGCCGCGATTTTCGAAGGGCTTGAACCCGGCGGCGCGGCCATCGTGAATGCCGATATCGATCACGCGGACATCCTGCGCCAGACTGCGCAGGAACACGGGGCAGGGATCGTGGGCTTCGGCCGCAATGCTGCGGACTACAAATTGACCGACGTGATGCAAAGTTCCGACTCGGTTCATGCCGGGGCGACCGTCGGCGGCACGGCTATAACGTATGACGTGCAGTCTGCAGGAACGCATTTTGCGATGAACGCACTGGGTGCCTTGGCAGCTTGTGTCGAGATGGGTGTCGATCTGGATGAGGCTATCGCCGGATTGCGTCAATGGTCTCCGGTCAAAGGGCGAGGCGTGCGGGAAACGCTGCCTTTGGCAACAGGTGGGCAGATCGAATTGCTGGACGACAGCTACAATGCCAACCCCACCTCGATGGAAGCAGCACTGGATGTGTTGGCCGCGTCGCAAGGCGCCCGCCGGATCGCGTTTTTGGGCGATATGAAAGAGTTGGGCGGGCAGGAAGTTCCTATGCACGCCGGAATGGTTGATGTCGCGGCAATGGCGCGCGTGGATCAGGTTCACTGCATCGGCCCCTTGATGAAGGCCTTGCACCAGGCGCTGCCCGAAGAAAAACGCGGGCTCTGGTTCGAGACCAGCGCTGAGATGGCCGAGCGCCTGCCGAAATTGATCTACGCGGGGGACACGGTGCTGGCCAAGGGCTCGCTTAGCATGGCGCTGGCTCAGATTGTTGACGGTTTGCGGAAAATGGGGCAAGGGAGCGCGCTTGAACCATGATTGCCGCCTAGGAAAGGTATTGTAATGCTCTATTGGTTGACCGCCCTGTCGGATGGGGGGGATTTCTTTAACCTCTTCCGCTACATAACCTTCCGTGCGGGCGGAGCCTTTTTGACGGCGCTGATCTTCGGGTTCATCTTCGGTAAGCCGCTGATCAACGTGCTGCGTCGCAAGCAGGGCAAGGGTCAGCCTATCCGAGATGATGGTCCCGAGGGGCATTTTTCCAAGGCCGGAACGCCGACCATGGGTGGTTTGCTGATCGTGGGGGCATTGGTGACGTCAACGCTGGTCTGGGCGCGGCTGGACAATCCCTATGTGTGGATGGTGCTGTTCGTGACGCTGGCCTATGCTGCGATTGGCTTTGCAGACGATTACGCTAAGGTTTCGAAACAGAATACCAAGGGCGTGTCCGGCAAAATGCGGTTGGCGCTGGGCGTGATTATTGCGGTTCTGGCGTCGCTATGGGCGACCTTGCACCACCCTGAGGCGCTGCAGTACCAGCTGGCCGTACCGGTGTTCAAGGACACGCTGGTCAATCTGGGGATGTTCTACATTCCGTTCTCGATCGTGGTGATCGTTGGGGCGGCCAACGCGGTGAACCTGACCGATGGTCTGGATGGTCTTGCGATCATGCCGGCCATGATCGCGGCAACGACCTTAGGGGTGATTGCTTACGCGGTCGGCCGGGTCGACTTTACCGAGTATCTGGACGTGCACTACGTGCCGGGAACCGGTGAAATCCTGATCTTTACAGCCGCATTGTTCGGGGGCGGGCTGGGCTTTCTGTGGTACAACGCTCCGCCTGCAGCAGTGTTCATGGGCGATACCGGATCGCTGGCTTTGGGCGGTGCGCTGGGCGCGATTGCGGTCGCGACCAAGCACGAGCTGGTTCTGGCCGTAGTTGGCGGTCTGTTTGTGGTTGAGGCGCTGAGTGTGATTGTTCAGGTCCTGTATTTCAAACGTACGGGACGCCGTGTGTTCCTGATGGCACCGATCCATCATCATTACGAGAAAAAGGGCTGGGCCGAACCGACCATCGTGATCCGGTTCTGGATCATCTCGCTGATCCTGGCGATGATTGGTCTGGCGACTTTGAAGGTCCGGTAACGCTCCCGCAGGTTCGGCGGACCTGCGGTCCACCTGCCACCTGTTGGGCCCGGCTCGCGCTGATGCGCGAGCCTTTTGCCGCTCTTGCCATCGGTGATTTCTTCTGCGCAGTGTGGCGGCCAATTCGACGTCAGAGGAAGGTGGGCGGCATGATCCCGGTCAAAGGGTTTTCAGGGCAGAAGGTTGCGGTTCTGGGGCTTGGCCGGTCAGGTCTGGCCACAGCGCGCGCGTTGCGGGCGGGCAAGGCCGAACCGGTGTGCTGGGATGACAATCCAGCCGCGCGTGAAAAGGCCGAGGTCGAGGGGTTTGCTTGCCTCGATCTGCACCGCCACGGGGCGTTTGACGATATCGCATCGCTGATCGTTTCGCCGGGCATCCCGCATCTGTATCCCGAACCAAACCCGGTTGTAGCTGCGGCGCTTGCGGCAGGAGTGCCGGTGGACAACGATATCGGGCTGTTCTTCCGATCTTTTGCGGGCCCGGAATGGAGCAACTATGACACTCCTCCGCGTGTGATCGCAGTGACCGGGTCGAACGGCAAATCGACCACGGCGGCCCTGATCCATCACATCCTGATCGAAGCCGGGCGCGAGGCGCAGTTGGCGGGGAATATCGGGCGCGGCGTGCTGGATATCGAGCCGGGCGGAGATGGCTCGGTCGTGGTGCTGGAGTTAAGCAGTTATCAGACCGAACTTGCCCGGTCATTGACGCCGGATGTGGCGGTTTTCACCAACCTGTCGCCGGATCATCTGGACCGGCATGGCGGGATGGGCGGCTATTTCGCAGCCAAAAGGCGCCTGTTTGCCGAAGGTGGTCCGGACCGTGCGGTGATCGGGATTGACGAAAAGGAAGGCGCGTTTTTGGCTGGGCAACTGGCCGAAGGGGCAGCGGATGATCGTGTGATCCGCGTCTCGGTGGCGCGCAAACTGACAGGGCCGGGTTGGCAGGTTTTTGCGCGCAAGGGGTTCCTTTCGGAGTACCGCAAGGGGCGGCAGTCAGGGTCGATCGACCTGCGTCAGATCAAGGGCCTGCCCGGCGCGCATAACCACCAGAATGCCTGTGCAGCCTATGCCGCCTGCCGTGCGCTGGGGTTGGCACCGCGCGTGATCGAGGACGCTCTGCACAGCTATCCCGGACTGCCGCATCGCAGCCAGATCATCGCCGATGCGGGCGGTGTGACCTATGTGAACGATTCCAAGGCAACCAACGTGGACAGTGCGCTGAAAGCATTGTCGGCGTTCAAGAAAATCCGGTGGATTTGTGGGGGGCTTGAGAAAGAAGGTGGTCTAGCGGCATTGAACGGCGCGGTGGACCAGGTTCTCAAAGCCTATGTGATTGGGCGCGAGGCGGCCGGTTTCGCCATGCAGCTTGAAGCTGACGCGCAGGTCTGCACCACCATGGATGAGGCTGTGGCGCAAGCCATGTCGGACGCCCAACCGGGTGAGACCGTGCTGTTGGCTCCGGCGGCGGCCAGTTTTGACCAATACGATAACTTCGAACAGCGTGGGGACGACTTTACCGAACAGGTTCTGAGGCGGTTGGCGAACTAGCCGTTTGCAAGAGACCGCCGGTTGGGCCAAGCTGCAGTGCTATCAGCTTGACGCGGCACGACAATTGGGATTGGGTCCGGGCAAATTCAACACGAGGTCATGACTATGCCATACCGTAAGCTTTCTTTTGTCCTACCTGCCATTCTGGTTGTGGGTGCCTGTGCAAATACCGGCGCCAATTATCAGCCGGTTGTCGACGGTCCGGTCGGTCCGAACTACAACTTCGATCTGCAGCAGTGTCAACAACTTGCGGCATCTCAGCCTGCTGTGGACAGCCGGACTGCTGGTAATGCGGCCCTGGCTGCTGCGGGTACTGCTGCGACGACTGCAATCATTATGGACAGCAGCGACGACTTGGGTCGCGCGGCCGCTGCTGGTGCGCTTTTGGGTGCCGGTGCGGATGTCGTAGCCAAGAACCAGAACAAGGAAGTGATTGTTCGCAACTGCATGCGCAATCGCGGTTACAACGTCGTCGGTTAACGGCCTGCGATTGCAATTCCTGCGGCGTGGCCCGAGGACCATGCCCACTGGAAATTGTAGCCGCCCAGCCAGCCGGTGACATCTACCGCTTCGCCAATCGCATAGAGGCCGGGGACATCCCTGGCCTCCATCGTTTTTGACGACAAGTCATCCGTATCGATCCCGCCCAGCGTGACCTCGGCGGTGCGATATCCTTCGGTGCCCGAGGGCGTCAGTTGCCAGTCGGACAACGCAGAGATCAGCTCGCTCAGCGCAGTGTCGGACTGGTCAGCCAGATTGCCCTGCATCGGGAAGTGTTCGCTCAGATAGTCCACCAGCCGCGCGGGCAGGTGGCGGGCCAGTTCCGTCGTCAGCGCCTTGCGGCCACTGTTTTGCCGCTGATCGCGCAGCAGGTCGAACAGGGGCAGGTCGGGGATCAGGTTGACGCGGATCGCCTCACCCTCATGCCAGTACGAGGACAGTTGCAGCACCGACGGCCCGCTGAGGCCGCGATGGGTGAACAGCAATGCCTCGTCAAAACTGGTTCGGTCGTTCGACAGGCGCGCGGGCAAGGAAACGCCCGAGAGGTCCTTGAATTTACCGTCCGAAAACGTGAATGGCACCAGTGCCGCGCGTGTTTCGGTCATCCGCAAGCCGAACTGTTTTGCGATGTCATAGGCCAACCCGGTTGCGCCCATCTTGGGGATCGACTTGCCTCCTGTGGCCAGCACCAGGTTGGTGCAGGTCAGGCTGAGGCGCTGGCCCTCGCGGTCAACCTCCAGTGCGAACCCGGCCTCGGTCTTGCGCAGGTCTTTCACCTCGGTCCGCACCCACAGCTCGGCGCCGACGCGCGCCATCTCGTCCAGCAGCATTTGGATGATCTGTTTCGAGGACCCGTCGCAGAACAGCTGCCCCAGCGTTTTCTCATGCCACGCGATGCCGTGGCGCCCGACCAGATCGACGAAATCCCACTGCGTGTAGCGTGCCAGCGCGGATTTGCAGAAATGCGGGTTCTGTGACAGGAAGTTATTCGGCCCCGCGTACATGTTGGTAAAGTTGCAGCGCCCGCCGCCCGAGATGCGGATTTTCTCACCCGGAGCCTTCGCGTGATCGATCACTAAAACGCGCCCGCCACAATAGGCGGCGCACATCATGCCGGCAGCACCGGCACCAAGGATGATCGTGTCATAGGTCATCAGCGGGGGATGGCGTGAATTGGCAGGGATGGCAAGGTTGGTTGTTGTACGAAGGTCTGAGCGATTAGAATTTTTGACCTAAAGACAACAAGTTCAGCATTTATCTACAGGAAAAAAATCAATGCGTGGGTGAATGTGGATCGCTTAGATCAACCCTGTTTCAACCAAATACGCTTTGGCCTATGCTGCTCTCACGATGACAGAATTTATCATCGTTCTCGGCGGGGTTCGAGAGTTGCTGATGCTATTTGGCGCAGTAGCTTCGATCCTGAGCCTGATCTTGGTTCTAAAGAGTTTCTAGGCCAGATCAAACAGTTGGAGGGTGCCAGTTTGGTCCGACGGACACCCTCTCAACCCAACGAGCAGTTTGGGGGAGGGGTTGAGGTCCTTCCCCCAGTTGCGTTTGCAACATTGTCGCTATTTGCGACAATCGCATTTGTTTCGATCCTCATCAAGTGTTTCAGCTCTCATTGATTGGGCTGAGCCCTAATTACATTTCGAGGTTCGAACTTCATTCTGCTAGCCCAAACGCCAAAATCCCTGTAGAGTCTCAATCAGACCCCGAAAACGGGGCGTTAACGAGGCAGATAGTGGCGGTATCTCATGACTGAGATGGTGTATGGCGCGGTCCAGGACCAGCGCGGCGAACCGATTCTACCAAAGTGGTGGCGAACAATTGATCGCTGGACGATGTCCTGCGTGCTGATCCTGTTTGTCATCGGGCTGTTGCTGGGGCTGGCCTCATCGCCGCCGCTGGCCGGTCGTAACGGGTTCGATCCATTCCACTATGTCGAGCGTCAGGCGCTGTTCGGCGGATTGGCGCTGATTGCGATGTTGCTGACCTCAATGATGTCGCCGACGCTGGTGCGGCGTCTGGCAGTTCTGGGTTTTCTGGGAGCCTTCGTGGCGCTGGCCTTTCTGCCGGTCTTTGGCACCGATTTCGGTAAAGGTGCGGTGCGCTGGTACTCGCTGGGCTTTGCATCGCTGCAGCCGTCCGAGTTTCTGAAGCCCGGCTTTGTCGTTGTGGCCGCATGGCTGCTGGCCGCGTCGCAGGAGATTAATGGCCCTCCAGGGCGGTTGTGGTCCTTTGCGCTGTGCATGGCTATCGTAGGGATGCTGGTGCTGCAGCCCGATTTCGGTCAGGCCTGTCTGATCCTGTTCGGTTGGGGCGTGATGTATTTCGTCGCCGGCGCGCCGATGCTGCTGTTGGTGGGCATGGCCGGAGCGGTGGTTCTGGGCGGTATGTTTGCCTATTCGAACTCCGAACATTTTGCGCGCCGGATTGATGGCTTTCTGAACCAAGAGGTCGATCCAACCACTCAGATCGGTTACGCAACCAACGCCATCCGCGAGGGTGGCCTGTTTGGCGTTGGCGTGGGTGAAGGACAGGTGAAGTGGTCTCTGCCCGATGCGCATACGGATTTCATCATCGCTGTCGCGGCCGAAGAGTTCGGCCTGATCCTGGTGCTGATCATCATCGCGCTGTATTCGATTATCGTGGTGCGCTCGTTGCTGCGGCTGATGAAAGAACGCGACATGTTCATCCGTCTGGCGGGCACTGGTCTGGCCTGCATGTTCGGCGTACAGGCGATGATCAACATGGGCGTCGCGGTGCGCCTGCTGCCCGCCAAGGGCATGACGCTGCCCTTTGTCAGCTATGGCGGTTCGTCGCTGATTGCGGGCGGTATCGCGGTTGGTATGCTGCTGGCCTTTACCCGGACCCGCCCACAGGGCGAGCTTGGTGACATTCTGCGCGGACGAGGTTGATGACCAAACCCTATCTACTGATTGCGGCGGGCGGCACCGGGGGCCACATGTTCCCGGCGCAAGCCCTGACCGAGGCGATGCTGCAAAAAGGCTGGCGCGTGCGCCTGTCCACCGATGCGCGCGGCGCGCGCTATACCAGCGGCTTTCCGCATTCGACCGAGATTGTCGAAGCATCCTCGGCCACCTTCGCCCGAGGCGGTCTGGCGGCGAAAGCTCTGGTCGGGCCGAAGATTGCCGCTGGTGTGACTGGCATGGCCGTTCAGATGATGCGTGACCGCCCGGATGTGGTGGTTGGCTTCGGCGGCTATCCGTCAATCCCAGCGTTGGGTGCGGCGACCATGCTGAAAATCCCGCGCATGATCCACGAACAAAACGGCATTCTGGGTCGAGTGAACCAGTTGTTCGCAACCCGTGTGTCGCAGGTGGCTTGCGGTATTTGGCCCACTGACCTGCCCGAGGGCGCCAAGGGCGTCCATACCGGCAACCCGGTTCGCGCCGCCGTTCTTGAACGTGCGGCGGCCGGGTATATTCCGCCCGGCGACTATCCGATGTCGATCCTTGTGATGGGCGGCTCGCAGGGCGCGCGCATCCTTAGCGATGTGGTGCCGGGCGCGATTGCTGCATTGCCTGACGCGCTTCGCGATCATATCCGTGTCGCCCATCAGGCCCGCGACGAGGACGGAGAGCGGGTCACTGCCTTCTACGCCGATCACGGCATTCGCGCCGAGGTCAAACCGTTCTTTCAGGACGTCCCCCGGCGCATGTCCGACGCGCAGCTGGTCATTTCGCGTTCAGGCGCGTCGAGCGTCGCCGATATCTCGGTGATCGGGCGGCCTTCGATCCTGATCCCGTTTGCCGCCGCTGCTGGCGACCACCAAACCGCCAACGCGCGTGGGCTGGTGCAGGCCGGTGGGGCGATCATGATCCCTGAAAACCTGCTTGACGTTTCCGCGCTGACCGAGCAAATCACCGCAGTTCTGACAAACCCCGAAGCCGCACAAAAGATGGCCCATGCCGCCCTCTCGACCGGTGCCCCCGATGCGACCGAGCGTTTGGTGCACCTTGTCGAAGACCTGGCGCAGAAGGAGACCGCATGAATCCCGCAACCAAACTGCCGCAAGACGTAGGGCCGATCCATTTCGTTGGTATCGGTGGGATCGGGATGTCGGGCATCGCCGAGGTGCTGCTGAACCTTGGCTACCGGGTTCAGGGGTCGGACCTGAAGGCCTCGAAGATCACCGATCGTCTGGCCGGTTTGGGGGCTGAGATTTTTGTCGGTCAGCGTGCTGAAAACCTTGAAAACGCTGCCGTTGTGGTGGTGTCGACTGCGATCAAGCCGGGCAACCCAGAGCTGGACGGTGCCCGCGCGCAAGGCCTGCCGGTGGTGCGCCGTGCCGACATGCTGGCGGAACTGATGCGGTTGAAGTCCAACATCGCCATTGCCGGGACCCACGGAAAGACCACCACCACCACGATGATGGCCGAGCTGATGGTGGCGGGTGATTTCGACCCGACCGTGATCAATGGCGGTATCATCCACGCCTATGGCTCGAACGCACGGATGGGGCAGGGCGAATGGATGGTGGTTGAGGCCGACGAATCCGACGGCTCGTTCAACCGTCTGCCCGCGACCATCGCCATCGTCACCAATATCGACCCCGAGCATATGGAGCATTGGGGCGATTTCGACAAACTGCGCGACGGGTTCTACGAGTTCGTCTCGAACCTGCCCTTCTATGGCCTTGCCGTTTGCTGCACCGACCATGCAGAGGTGCAGACGCTAGTGGGCCGCATCACTGACCGCCGCGTGCGCACTTATGGCTTTAACGCGCAAGCCGACGTGCGGGCGGTTAACCTGACATATAAGGGTGGCGTTGCGCATTTCGACATCCACCTGCAATACGAAGACACGGTGATCGAGGGCTGTACCCTGCCGATGCCGGGGGATCACAACGTCTCGAACGCGCTGTCTGCGGCTGCGGTGGCGCGTCATCTGGGAATGAAGGCCTCGGAAATCCGCGATGCGCTGGCCAATTTCGGCGGTGTCAACCGCCGCTTCACCAAGGTGGGTGAGGTGGATGGTGTCACCATCATCGACGATTACGGGCATCACCCGGTTGAAATCAACGCCGTGCTGAAGGCCGCGCGTCAGGCGACCGAGGGGCGCGTGATCGCCGTGCATCAACCGCACCGCTACTCACGCCTGTCCAACCTGTTCGACGATTTCTGCACCTGCTTCAACGATGCAGACGTGGTGGCCATTGCCGATATCTTTGCTGCCGGCGAAGACCCGATCGAGGGTGCATCCCGCGATGATCTGGTGCAGGGCCTGATCCGCCACGGCCACCGCCACGCCCGCGCTTTGCTGGACGAAAACGATCTGGAGCGCCTGGTCCGTGAGCAGGCCCGCCCCGGTGACATGGTCGTTTGTCTGGGTGCGGGTACGATCAGCGCCTGGGCCAATGGTCTGCCTGTGCGATTGCAGCAAAAACAGGCCGTTTGAGGCAATGGACTTTCCGGCGACGCAACTTTATGGTGTCGCGTCGCAACGTCCTTGGAAGGGGCAACAGGTGTATTCAGTTGTGTTCGCATCCCTATGGGTCGTGGCCGCGACGGTCGTGGCCATGCTACCGATGCGGCTGCAGTTTCCTCCGGGCATTGTGCTGTTGATTTCTGCGCCTGTTTTGATCGTCTGGCTGGGCTATGACTTCGGGTGGTTCCTTTCGGTGCTGGCCTTCGCCGGTTTTGCATCCATGTTCCGCAAACCGATCCAATACTACTGGCGTCGCTGGACGGGCAGGGAGGTCGAGGAATGAACTGGTCCATCGTCCTGGCCGCGCTGTGGGGAATTGCCGCGAACGTGCTGGCGATGCTTCCCAGCAAAGACAATCACTGGACGCGCGCCTATATCCTGATTGCAGTCGGCATCCCGATCTTGGGCTATGTCACCTTGCAGAACGGCCCTTGGATAGGGTTGCTGGTTCTGGCGATGGGCATGTCGGTGCTGCGCTGGCCGGTAATTTACCTGACCCGTTGGACAAAGGCGAAAATGCAGGGCATGAAGGCGACCAACAAGTAACGGTCGCATTCAGGAGTCTCCGTCATGGTCGACGTCGCCACATTCGCTTATCTGCCACTGATCGCGCTGGTCCTTGGGGCCGCAGCGGGCTTTGTTGCGGGGCGCTGGATCGGCCTCAGGGGTCTGCTGTGGCTGATCGGGCTGACCTGCGTTGTCTCGCTGGGTCTGATCGTGATGCTGGCGGGCGTCGGCACCGGCGAAGAAGAGCAGGCCTTTGGACCTTTCATCTGGCTGACCGGCGGCGTCCTGCCCTTCCTTTTGGCGGTCATAGTGGGTGGCGTCGGGGGGCGCAGCCTGGCGGCAAGGGAAAACACATGATCGATGTGACCGAAGTCCGGGGGCGCCTGACACAGGCACGACCTCTGAACGACTTGACGTGGCTGCGTGTCGGTGGCCCGGCGGATTATCTGTTTCAGCCTGCCGATATCGAAGACTTGCAGAGCTTCCTGCGCGATCTGCCCGCTGAGGTGCCGGTCTTTCCGATGGGTGTCGGATCGAACCTGATCGTGCGGGACGGTGGTCTGCGTGCTGTGGTGATCCGGCTGGGGCGTGGGTTCAACGGCATCTCGGTCGAGGGCAACACTGTGACCGCAGGTGCCGCTGCGCTGGACGCGCATGTGGCGCGCAAAGCAGCGGATGCGGGCGTGGATCTGACCTTTCTGCGTACCATCCCCGGCTCGGTCGGTGGCGCGGTGCGGATGAACGCAGGCTGTTACGGCAGCTACACCGCAGACGTGCTGCGCAAGGCCACCATTGTCACCCGGCAGGGAGAGGTCGTGGACCTGACGCCCGAGGACCTGAACTTTCACTACCGTCAATCCGATCTGCCCGAAGGGGCGGTGCTGGTTTCGGCCACCTTCGAGGGCCCCACGGGTAATCCGCAGGACCTGCACGACCGCATGGCGGCGCAGTTGCAGAAACGCGACGAAACCCAACCCACCAAGGACCGCAGCGCCGGGTCGACGTTCCGCAACCCGGCCGGGTTTTCGTCGACCGGGCGGGCGGATGATGTGCATGACCTCAAGGCGTGGAAAGTAATTGACGACGCCGGGATGCGCGGGGCCACGATGGGCGGGGCGCAGATGAGCCCGAAGCACTCGAACTTCCTGATCAATACCGGCACCGCCACTGCCGCCGATCTCGAAGGTCTGGGTGAAGAGGTGCGAAAAAAGGTTTACGAAACAAGCGGCATCACGCTAGAATGGGAAATCATGCGGGTCGGTGATCCGCTGACAGAATAAAGCCCCAACCGTCAGACCATAACAGGCAATTAACGGCGACGGATCAAAGGCATAAACGTAGTACGGACCACCACATAAGGTCCGGGGACATTGAGGCGCACGTTGGGTAAGTCGAGCAGGACAAACCCCAAAGTGGCGGTATTGATGGGGGGCCCCTCGGCGGAACGCGAGGTGTCTCTCAGCTCTGGGCGCGAATGCGCAGCCGCCCTACGGGGAGAAGGCTTTGAAGTGGTTGAGCTGGACGCAGGTCCCGACCTCTACGCGCGCCTTTTGGATATCAAGCCGGATGTGGTTTTCAACGCCCTGCATGGCCGCTGGGGTGAAGATGGCTGCGTGCAGGGCCTGCTGGAATGGATGCGCATTCCCTATACACATTCCGGCGTGCTGGCCTCGGCGCTGGCGATGGACAAGCAACGCAGCAAAGAGGTGTTTCAGGTCGAAGGCCTGCCCGTCGTTCCCAGCGTGATCGTGCCCAAGGTCGAGGTGATCAAGGTCCACGTGATGGAACCCCCTTACGTGGCCAAACCGAACAATGAAGGCTCCAGCGTCGGTATCTATATCGTGCACGAAGGCTCGAATGGGCCGCCGCAACTGTCGGATGAGATGCCCGAATTTGTGATGGTCGAGAAATACATCGCAGGCCGCGAGTTGACCGTGACCGTGATGGGCGACCGTGCCTTGACCGTGACCGAGATCATGACCGATGGCGGCTGGTATGACTATGACGCCAAATACAAGCCCGGCGGGTCGTGGCATGTGCTGCCCGCAGATATCCCGCAGGACATCTTTGATCTCTGCATGGATTACGCCCTGCGCGCGCATAATGCGCTGGGGTGCAAGGGCGTTTCCCGTACCGATTTCCGCTGGGATGACAGCAAAGGCGTGGATGGGCTGTTCCTGCTGGAAACCAACACGCAACCCGGAATGACACCGACCTCGCTGGTGCCGGAACAGGCCGAGCATCGCGGCATGACGTTTGGGCAGCTTTGCGCATGGATGGTGGAGGACGCCTCGTGCAACCGCTGAGAGCCACCCGCGCGCCGGTGATCCACCGCTCGAAACCGCTGGCCGGACCGGATGCCGATTTCGCATCGGGTGACCGTCCCGAGGCCGAGCCGAAACTGCGCCTGCGCGGTGGCAAACTGTTCGGGCGCAAGTCACAACGGTTCGACCCGGCACCGTCCCGGATGAGCTATCGCCTGCAGCGCTGGATGCTGACGCCGGGTGTTCGGCGTGGGCTTAAAGTCGGGCTGCCGATTGCCGCAGTTTGCGCCGCCGTCGGGCTGTATTTCAGTTCGGAAGACCGGCGCGAGGCCGTGGTGGCCTATGTCAACGACATCAAGACCTCGATCCAGCAACGCCCCGAATTCATGGTCAACCTGATGGCGATCGACGGGGCGGGCACAAACCTGTCCGAGGATATCCGGGAAGTTGTGCCGCTGGATTTCCCGATGAGCTCCTGGGATCTGGATGTCGAGCAGATCCGAGACACGATCACCGGGCTGGACCCGGTTAAATCCGCCACAGTTCGCGTCCGCCCTGGTGGCATCCTGCAGGTCGATGTGGTCGAGCGGAAGCCGGTCATCGTGTGGCGCACGCGCAGCGGAATCGAATTGCTGGATGAAACCGGTGCACATGTTGAGCGGATCGCGTCACGCAAGGATCACTCGCACCTACCGCTGATCGCGGGCAAGGGGGCCGATGCACATGTGGGCGAGGCGCTGCAATTGATGACAACTGCGCGCAGTTTGGGTGCGCGGGTGCGTGGATTGGTGCGGATCGGTGAGCGCCGCTGGGATCTGGTTCTGGATCGCGGCCAACGCATCATGCTGCCGACCGAACGCCCCGTGCGCGCGCTTGAGCGTGTGCTGGCGGTAAACGAGGTGCAGGACCTTTTGGAACGCGACGTGGCGGTGGTGGACATGCGCCTTGGGCAGCGTCCGACCATCAGAATGACCAAAGCCGCCAGCGAAGACTGGTGGAATACAAAAGTGACAGTGGGTAACGGGCAGTAACGACCATGATGACCGATCTTTATCAGTCCCAACGGGCCATGCGGCAGATGCGCAGACAGGCGATGCAACGCGGTGTTGTCGCCATTCTGGATGTGGGCAGCTCTAAGATTGCCTGTCTTGTGCTGCGGTTCGATGGCACGGGTCGGCTGAGTGAGGATAACAGCATCGGGTCACTGGCCGGGCAAACCGGGTTCCGGGTGATCGGGGCGGCAACCACGCGGTCTCGTGGGGTGCAATTCGGCGAAGTCACCGCCATGCAAGAGACCGAGCGCGCGATCCGGACGGCGCTGCAAGCCGCGCAAAAGATGGCCGATATCCGGGTGGATCACGTGATCGCCTGTTTCTCGGGCGCGAACCCACGCTCTTATGGTCTGGATGCGCAGGTTGATCTGGATGGACAGGTCGTGAGCGAAGCCGAAGTCGGCCGCGTGCTGAACGCATGTGACGTGCCGGACTACGGGGCGGGCCGCGAAGTGCTGCATGCGCAGCCTGTGAACTTTGCGCTGGATAACCGCTCGGGTCTGATCGACCCGCGGGGGCAGATGGGGCAATCGCTGGCCGTGGATATGCATATGCTGACTGTTGATGCGGTGGCGATTCAGAACATTGTCCGCTGCATCAAGCGTTGCGATCTGGAACTGGCGGGGATTGCGAACTCGGCCTATGTGTCGGGCATCTCGGCGCTGGTCGAGGATGAACAGGAGCTGGGCGCGGCCTGTATCGACATGGGCGGCGGCACCACCAGTGTGTCGATCTTCATGAAGAAACACATGATCTACGCCGATTGCGTGCGCATGGGGGGGGATCATGTGACCGCCGATATCTCGATGGGCCTGAGCGTTCCGGCGGCGGTGGCCGAGCGGATCAAGACCTTCAACGGCGGTGTTCACGCAACCGGGGCCGATGATCGTGACCTGATCGACATCGGCGGCGATACCGGTGATTGGGAACATGACCGTCGCACCGTCAGCCGTGCTGAACTGATCGGCATCATGCGCCCACGCGTCGAAGAGATTCTGGAAGAGGTGCGCGTGCGCCTGGATGCAGCCGGATTCGAACATATGCCCAGCCAGCAGATCGTGCTGACCGGTGGCGGAAGCCAGATTATGGGGCTGGATGGGCTTGCGACCCGCATTCTGGGCCAGCGTGTCCGCTTGGGCCGTCCGCTGCGTGTTCACGGCCTGCCGCAATCGGCAACCGGGCCGGGGTTCTCCTCGGCCGTGGGTCTTAGCCTATTTGCTGCGCATCCGCAGGATGAATGGTGGGATTTCGAAATCCCGGTCGATACCTATGCGGCACGGCCCTTCAAGCGTGCGATGCGCTGGTTCCGTGACAATTGGTAAAGGGGTAGGGGTTGCGGCGCTGATCGCACTGACCCCGTTCGTCGCACACGCCCAGACCCGGATCACACCCGAAGCCTTTCTGGCTGCGGTTCAGGGCAAGACGGTTTCATTCTACGACTATCCCAGCGGCTTTCTGGTGGGCATCGAAGAATTTCTCAGCCCCACCCTGTCCGTCTGGCGTATGGAGGGGCGGGGCTGCGTTTACGGGCAAATCACCACGCCGAACGGCCAGATTTGCTTTTTGTATGACGATGACCCGGATGACGTGCCGGTATGCTGGTGGCCCTTTCTGCACAAAGACCGCCTGATGGTGCGACTGGCTAGTTTCAGCCGCCGCGAAATTCAAGAGGTGCGCAGCATCACCGAGGACGGTCTGAATTGCCCAAGTGCCCCAATTAGCTAAAGAAATGGGTTGCGGCCCGCTGTTTTATCCCGCAAGATATCCACAAGGCCCGTCAGAGGCCCCGCGGCAGGACTTGAGCAGTTTTCCGCATCTGAAAATCGGTAGAATCTCCAAGTGACGTGCATGTTGGCTGCGGCTCATGCGTCGCTTGCTTTGTGGTGGATTGAGTTCTTTCCGCAACATCTGGCGTTCAATGCAAAATACCGCGTTCAGCTGCCTTATTTCCTCCATATTTTGTGGAATTCGACGATTTTTGGCGTGACGTTTGCGGTTTGGATGGGTAGGATTGTAAGCGGATAGGTAAGAAAAACACCGCTTTGGCGGGTCAATAAAACAGGCGGACAGAGCATGACATTGAATCTTTCGATGCCCGGGCACGACGAACTGAAGCCTCGGATTACAGTTTTTGGCGTAGGCGGTGCAGGCGGCAACGCTGTCAACAACATGATTGAGAAACAGCTGGACGGCGTAGATTTCGTGGTCGCCAACACCGATGCGCAGGCGCTGCAGCAAAGCCAGTCCTCGGCGCGGGTGCAACTGGGCGTGAAGGTCACCGAGGGGCTGGGTGCCGGCGCACGGCCCGCCGTAGGTGCCGCAGCCGCGGAAGAAAGCATCGAGCAAATTGTCGACCATCTGGCTGGTGCGCATATGTGCTTTATCACCGCCGGTATGGGCGGTGGCACCGGTACGGGCGCAGCCCCGATCATCGCGCAGGCCGCGCGGGAACTGGGTGTGCTGACCGTTGGTGTTGTCACTAAACCCTTCCAGTTCGAAGGTGCCAAGCGGATGCGTCAGGCCGAAGACGGCGTTGAATCGCTGCAGAAGGTCGTCGACACGCTGATCATCATTCCGAACCAGAACCTGTTCCGTCTTGCCAACGAGAAGACCACCTTTACCGAGGCGTTCTCGATGGCAGATGACGTTCTGTATCAGGGCGTTAAGGGTGTGACCGACCTGATGGTGCGTCCGGGCCTGATCAACCTCGACTTTGCCGATGTTCGCGCCGTAATGGACGAAATGGGCAAGGCGATGATGGGTACCGGTGAAGCCACCGGTGAAGATCGCGCGGTTCAGGCGGCCGAGAAAGCGATCGCCAACCCGCTGCTGGACGAAATCAGCCTCAAAGGCGCCAAGGGCGTGCTGATCAACATCACCGGTTCGCACGACCTGACCCTGTTCGAACTGGACGAAGCCGCCAACCGCATCCGCGAGGAAGTGGACCCAGAGGCCAACATCATCGTCGGTTCGACCCTGGATACCGCGATGGAAGGCGGCATGCGCGTTTCGGTTGTGGCCACCGGCATCGATGCCAGCGAGAAAACCGAGGAAGTACCGGTTGCGCGCCGCAGCATGTCGGCACCGCTGACCCGCACCGTTTCGGCAGAAGAGCCGCTGCAGGAAGAGACCCCCGCCGCAGTGGCTGATGTGGCCGAACCTGCGCCGCAGCCCGAAGTGAACCGTGAACCTTCGCTGTTCGAAACCGCCGAGGAGCCTGCGCAGCCGCAATTCCAGCCGCGCGCGGAGCAGGACGATGACGGTTTGCCGCCTCCGGCCTATCAGCCGCGTGTGGCTGAATTCGAGCCGACCCCCGAACCGGTTGAGCCCGCGCCCGAGAGCTTTGTTGCACCGCAGCCTCAGCCTGCGGCAGGCACTCCGTCGCCTGAGGCACTGCAACGTCTGCAGGCCGCAGTTCAGAATGTTCCGGCGGCTGAGCGTGGCCACCCCGCGCCCCGTCCGCAGGCCCATCAATCGGCCCCAGCACCGCAGGCGGATGCGCAGGATCGTCCCCGGTTCGGCTTCAACCGCCTGATCGACCGGATGACCGGCCACGCCGCCGATACCCCGGCCCAGCCGGTGCGCCAGCAGCCTCCGATGCGCCAAGCTGACGCTACGGCACCTGCGCATGACGAGGCCGACCCCGAGCAGGACCGGATCGAAATACCAGCGTTCCTGCGCCGTCAGGCCAACTGAACCCGGTAACAAAATTGCTAAAAAGGGTCGCTGTTTGGCGACCCTTTTCTTTTTTAATACATAGACTTGACCGTATGTAAGCAGGGTTTTGCCGATCTGTTACATTCATGTTTCATTCAGTTACAAAGAGTGAGTTGAGCCTTGACCCGACCTTCCTTAGTTGAATGTCCAACACGGACCGAAAAGGCCGGAAACCACTCACCGAGGTTCAACTTGCAACATACGCTCAAATCTCCGATCACGTTTACAGGCGTCGGGCTGCACAGCGGCAAGCCTGCGACGATGGTCCTGAAGCCGGCAGCCGCCGGTCACGGCATCTGGTTCAAACGGACGGATATCGAGCTAGGCAATGCGTTGATTCCTGCGATCTATGACGTGGTCGAGCGCACGCCGCTCTGTACCCGTCTGGTGAACGAAGCAAGCGTCTCGGTGTCGACTGTCGAGCATATCATGGCCGCTCTGGCCGGATGCGGCGTGCATAACGCACTGATTGAAATCGATGGCCCCGAAGTTCCGATCATGGACGGCTCGTCAATCGATTTCGTGCGCGGCATCATGGCCAAGGGTGTGCGCCGTCAGGCCAGCCCGGTTCTGGCCTTCGAGGTTCTCAAGCCGGTAACCGCGTCTCGCGAAGGCGCCAGCGCGTCGATTGCACCGGCAGACGGGCTGATCATCGATTTCCACATTGATTTTGAAGACAGCGCCATCGGCAGCCAGACCAAGCGACTGGATATGCGCAACGGATCGTTCGCGCGCGAACTCAGCGATTGCCGCACCTTCTGCCGTCGTACCGACGTAGAAGCGATGCGCGAAAACGGCCTGGCCCTTGGTGGAACGCTGGACAACGCTGTCGTGGTCCAAGGCGACGAAGTGCTGACCCCGGGCGGTTTCCGTCACGCGGATGAGGCAGTGCGCCACAAGATGCTGGATGCTCTGGGTGACCTCTATCTGGCGGGTGGTCCGATTCTGGGCCACTTCACCGGTGACAAATCTGGCCACGCAATGACGAACACGCTGCTGCGCAAGTTGTTCGAAACACCCGGCGCGGTGCGTCCGGTGCTGTGCACCCCCGAACAGGCTGCACGCCTGCCCGGACAGGGCCTTGTCTGGGACGAAATTCCCGAAGTTGCCTGATTAGATCAACTCGGTCGACAATTCCGCCAGCGGGCGTACTAAGGCGTTTTGCCCCGGAACTATATGTGCTAAACCAAAGCCCAATCCGGGGCTTACCCCGATAAGCAATACGACAAGGATAGGCGGAATGGTTGGCACCAAAGCGGCAGTCAGAATCGCGGGCGCGATACTTCTGACAGCAGTTTTGACGGCCTGCGGCAACACAGGCGCAGACCGCAATCAGAACCTGGAAGGCTTTACGCCGGAACAGATCTTCACACGTGGCGAATATGAACTGTCGCAGAATCGCTCGGATGATGCGGCGTGGTATTTTTCGGAAGTGGAGCGTCTGTATCCCTATTCCGACTGGGCCAAACGCGCGCTGATCATGCAGGCGTTCTCGTTCCACACGGACAAGAACTATGAAGAAAGCCGCGCGGCGGCACAGCGCTATATCGATTTCTATCCGACAGACGAAGATGCCGCCTATGCGCAGTATCTTTTGGCGCTCAGCTATTATGACCAGATTGATGAGGTCGGGCGCGATCAGGGCCTGACCTTTCAGGCGCTGCAGTCGCTGCGCACGGTGATCGAGGTTTATCCCGACAGTGAGTATGCCACTTCGGCGGTTCTGAAATTCGATCTGGCCTTTGACCATCTGGCGGGCAAAGAGATGGAGATCGGGCGCTATTACCTGCGTCAGGATCACTATACCGCGGCCATCAACCGGTTCCGTGTGGTGGTCGAGGATTTCCAGACAACCACCCACACCGCAGAGGCGCTCTATCGTCTGATCGAAGCGTATCTGTCGCTGGGTCTGGTGGATGAGGCGCAGTCGGCCGGTGCGATTCTGGGTTACAACTACCAGTCGTCCGAGTGGTACGACGCGGGCTACAAACTGCTGACCTCGCGCGGGTTGGAGTTGAAGAGCCGCGGCAACAACTGGCTCAGCCAGATCTACCGCCAGACGATCAAAGGTGAGTGGTTGTAATCGCCATGGCTACAGGCGTGGGACGCTGAGACCCGATGCTGCGCGCCCTTGATATCCGCGACATGCTGATCATTGACCGGCTGGAACTGACGTTTCAGCCGGGTCTGAACGCGTTGACCGGAGAGACCGGCGCGGGCAAGTCGATCCTGCTGGATTCTTTGGGTTTCGTGCTGGGCTGGCGCGGTCGGGCCGAACTGGTCCGTCAGGGCGCGGCCCAAGGTGAGGTGGTCGCCGAGTTCGAACTCGGTCCCGATCACGCTGCACATGCGGTTCTGGCCGAGGCCGGTCTGCCTGGGGGCGAGGAACTGATCCTGCGCCGGGTTAACACTGCTGAGGGTCGTAAGACCGCTTGGGTCAATGACCGGCGCTGCTCGGGCGAGGTGCTGCGGGCGCTGTCCGAAACTTTGATCGAACTGCACGGTCAGCACGATGATCGCGGGCTGCTGAACCCCCGCGGGCACCGGACCATGCTGGATGATTATGCCGGGGCAGGGGCGTACCTCGCCGCTGTACGTGCGGCGTGGACCGAGATGTCGCGTATGCGTAAGGCTCTGGCAGAGACCGAGGCGACGCTCACCGCCATGCGCGCCGAAGAGGAATTCCTGCGTCACGCCGTTGCGGAGCTGGACAAGCTGGACCCGCAGCCAGGTGAGGATGCCGAACTGGATGCGCGTCGTCGGATGATGCAGGGGGCGGAACGTATCCGCGATGACGTGGCCCGTGCATTTGATCTGCTGGGCGGGGACGGGGCTGAAGGGTCCATGTCCGACGCAGTCCGCTGGTTGGAAGGTGTGTCGGACAATGCGGGCGGGCAGCTAGAGGAGCCGATCGCCGCTCTTGGCCGTGCCCTTATCGAATTGGGTGAAGCGCAGGACGGCGTGAATTCTTGCCTTCAGGCGTTGGATTTCAACCCGGCAGAGCTTGAGGCCGCTGAAGAGCGCCTTTTCGCCATCCGCGCGCTGGCGCGCAAGCATGACGTGGCCCCGGACGATCTGGGGGCCTTTGCTGTTACGCTGCGTGACCGATTAAATAGGCTGGACGCGGGTGATGCTGATTTGGCTGATCAGCGGGCCGCGGTCGACGCTGCGCAGGCCGCCTATGACAACGCCGCCGCCGCGCTCAGCGCTGCACGCAAGCAAGCTGCAGGTCAGCTGGACGCCGCGGTGATGGCCGAGCTCGCACCGCTAAAAATGGAACGTGCGGTGTTTCAGACCGAAATCACCGTTGCCGATCCCGGCCCTGAAGGCACAGATGCGGTGGCCTTTACCGTCGCCACCAACCCTGGTGCCCCTTCGGGCCCGCTGAACAAGATCGCCTCGGGCGGTGAACTCAGCCGTTTCTTACTGGCGCTCAAGGTCTGTCTGACCGGCGACGACAGCGCCCGTACCATGATCTTTGATGAAATCGACCGCGGTGTCGGCGGCGCGACTGCGGACGCGGTGGGGCGTCGTCTGGCCTCGCTGGCGCAGGGCGGGCAGGTGCTGGTGGTGACGCATTCGCCGCAAGTGGCAGCCCGCGCGGCACATCACTGGCGGGTGCAGAAGCAGGTCGCCGATGGCCAGACCCTGTCCACCGTCATCCCGCTGGCCGATCCCGACCGCGTGGACGAAATCGCCCGCATGGTTGCCGGGGACACCATTACCGACGAGGCCCGTGCCGCCGCCCGTGCTTTGCTGGACGCCTGACGCTTTCCGAACCTCAAACCGTCGCGATCCTACTTTTATAAGGGCGTCCGGTGGCTTACTAAGGGATAAGACTTGATCCCCGAGGGCCAATGACCCAATCGACCCGCACCGTTCTGCGCAACCAGCTCAATCAGGCATTGGCCGCGATGAAAGATGCCTGGCGGGTCATGCTGCGCAGGGGGCCCAGCCAGATTCAGTTTTGGTTCATTGCGCTGGCCATCGGGGTTGCTGCCGGGTTCATGGCGCTGGGGTTTCGCAAGGCCATCCGGGCGCTGCAGGCCTATGTCTACGACACCGAGGACATCCTGCTGCTGCACAGCCACGCCGAGAAACTGCCGTGGTTTCTGATCTTGATCATACCGATCATAGGCGGCCTAGTTGTGGGCATCATTCTACACAAGTTCACTGACGACGGGCGGGTGCGCTCGGTCGCGGACGTGATCGAAGGCGCAGCACTGACAAATGGCCGGGTCGAGGGTAAGGCGGGGATCGCCTCGTTCTTTGCCTCGTTGATCACACTCAGCACCGGTGGGTCGTCTGGCCGAGAGGGGCCGGTGGTGCATATGGCCGGTGTGATCTCGACCTGGGTAAGCGATCGCATCCACGCCGATGGCATCACTGGGCGCGATCTGCTGGGCTGTGCAGTGGCGGCCGCGGTTTCGGCCAGCTTCAACTCTCCTATCGCGGGAGCGTTATTCGCGCTTGAGGTCGTGTTACGCCACTTTGCCGTGCATGCCTTTGCGCCCATCGTTATCGCCTCTGTCGCCGGCACGGTGATCAACCGGCTGGAATATGGCGATGTGACCGAGTTCGTTCTGGAAACGCCGGGATCACTGCAATTCTACGTCGAACTGCCCGCGTTCCTGATCCTCGGCCTGATCTGCGGGCTGGTTTCCCTATTACTGATGCGCTCGATCTTTTTCGCTGAGGATATCGGCAGTCATATCCAAAGCCGATTGTCCTTGCCGCGCTGGCTGCGTCCGGCAGTGTCGGGCGCGATGCTGGGCCTGCTGGCGATTTGGTTCCCACATATCATCGGCGTTGGGTATGAAACTACGATCCGCGCCCTGGCCGGGGATCTGACCTTGTCGGTGGCGATCTTGTTTGCCGTGATCAAGACGGTGGCGCTTGCCATCACTATGGGCGGGCGTATGGGGGGCGGGGTATTCTCACCCTCGCTGATGATTGGAGCGCTGACCGGGTTGGCATTCGGCCTGATCGCCACCGGGCTGCTTCCGGATGTGTCGGGCACGCACACGCTTTACGCCTTTGCCGGAATGGGGGCCGTGGCCGCCGCCGTGCTGGGCGCGCCGATTTCCACCACCATGATCGTCTTTGAACTGACCGGAGACTGGCAGATCGGGATCGCCGTGATGGTCTCGGTCTCGATGTCCACTGCGCTGGCCTCGCGTCTTGTGGACCGGTCGTTCTTCCTGACCCAGCTGGAACGCCGCAACGTGCATCTGGCGGCCGGGCCGCAAGCGTATCTGCTGGCGATGCTGCGCGCCGGGGCGGTGATGCGGCCCATTGGCGACGCGCGCTCGATCACCAAAGACGAGGCGTTGGAACTGATCGATCAGGGGCTGTGCGTGCAGGCCAGTGCCACGCTGGAGGCCGCGATGCCCTATTTCGACCGGGGTGACATCCCCTGCATTCCAGTTGTGATCGTGCAGGAAGACGGCAGCGAAAACCCGGTGGGGGCGCTATACCATATTGATGCGCTCAAGGCCTATAACCGCGCGCTGGCGGCGACGGCGGCCGAAGAGCATTCCTAGCCGGGATATACGCTCGCCGCATCGCCCAGATAATTGTCCCACGCGAACCAATACGAGATATGCCCTGCAACTCGCGGCAGCCGGGTGCCGCCCGGCCCAATCAGTGCCTCTTCGGTCAGGGTCCATTTCTGACCATTCTGGTCCACAAGACCTCCATCCAAGGCTTTGAATTTGTGCGATTTCCGCTCATAAGCGCGCACGGTGCGCTTTTCAGAGTTGCCGATCAGAACCAGCGGTCGATTGGCAATCGCGTCATTGATCACACGGGTTTTGCTGAACGCCTTCAGCGGCCAGGCCCGCGCCGCGCCAAACTGGCGGATGGCAAAGACGTAGTCCTTCTGTCGATGTGCGGACTGATCGACCAAAGCAGGAAACATCAACTCGGGCGAGGCGAAATATTCGCGATACACCACCCCCGAGCCATAGTTGCGCCGGTGCCCAGTATTCAGCGATAGGACGCGGGTGCCGGGGTGTGACGCCTGCCAGCTTTCCCACGTGGTAATCACTACCGGGCGCTGTTTTAACTCGATCTCGCTATCGACCAGCGGACCGACAACGGGTTTGCCGGTATACTGGTTCCACAGCGAATGCGTCTCGCGGTCAAACATCAGCTTGTTTGATCGATACAGGAACCCCGAAGAACCGAAGATCAATGGCTTTCGCCGCCCCGAGACCTGCGTTTCGAACAGAATGCCCGATCCGCACAGCGTGCAATAGGCCAGCGCCACCGGAACGCCGCCGATCACCTCGTTGAACATCTCGTGCCAGCCCATGATACGTAGCGGATAGGCGCGCTCGTCTCCGTTGATCGAAACGCCAAAGACCAAATCGTCACCTTTCAGGTAATCGGCCTGCGTGGCTTGTATCAGTGTCGGGTTGTCCAGCGACGGGATACCATCCTTGCTCACGCCGCCCCAAGCGATCTCTTCCAGCCGAATTTTCATTTTGTCCCGCTGCAAGTATTCGGGGCGCAGGAAATCGTCGAAATTTTGGTCGATCCCCAGCAACATTTCGCGTTTGAACGGGATGAGAGAGGGGTGGGGCACCAGTTGCGGGTTCTTTTCCTGCCACAGCATCCAATCGAACCAATCGGCGCCTATGTTCTCACCGGTCAGGGCTTGTATGACATCGACGATCTCATCGCTGCGCCGTCGACCATAGCGCATCCCGGTCATCAGGGCAGGTACAACGTCCGGGTTGCCGCGTTGCACCAGAAAGGCCATGCCCTGTTCGAATTCCGCGTTGCTGCCGTATAGCGTGGTTCTTATGGCCTCCAACACAGGATCCTGTTGCGCCCAGAGCGCATTGGGCAACGCGGCAACGCCCAAAAGTCCAACGAAAAAGCGGCGAGTGATCGACATGGCATCCTCCGATGGTGTCCATACCCAGTGTGCATCGGTTGCTGTTCACTTGCATGCAACAGGTGCGTGAGGAAAAGAGGCACATCAAGACTGTTGCTGATTTTTATAGATGCCTTTGCCTTCCCCCGACCTTGCCAAAATCAAAGAAATTCTTTCTGGATAGTGGCTTCGAAACCACCAATAGTGGAATTTGCACCGTGAATTTTAGAACAGCCTGCGCGTGAAATTTTGCTTTAAATTGGCTGCTTTACTGGGGGCAGTAACTGCGGTCACTGTCTCAACCGCATCTGCAGAGATAAGGCTGCACAGATCTTCCGAGAAAACTTCTATTTTGATGGATGTAAAGCTGTCGAAAAGGCAAAAGTCCAGGTTCAGAGAATTTAAAACCAAAGAGTATTTCGCGGTATTTGTTGTCTCTGGACGAAACAGCAGTGGTTGGGTTTCCAACCGCTACTCACTTTCGGTCGCAAAAGAGCAAAGCCTAAGAGATTGTCGCTTGTTTTCTGAATACCCAGATTCATGCGCGGTTTACGCTGTGACAGTGCCAAAAGACTATGACCCGAATTTTGGAGGAACAACACTTAGCAGTACGGAAATTCCAGTTTCCGGGAATACTAAAAGAAAAGCTCTGCATCTTCGTCGGGTGCATTCGTAATCGCAGATAACGGCTCCGTTGGGTATTCATGGGGGTTTCCAGACCCGATTGAAGCACAGGAAAATGCAATTTTAGCTTGCGTGTCCGATGTGGCCAAGTGGTTGGCGAGCATAAAGAAAAAAGTACGTGACAAAACTCCAAAATCGCAAACAACCTGTCGCGTTATTCATGAGACCCGTCCATAAATGTTTGGGATGAGTACCCGATTGAACAGTAGGTAGAGCTTCTGAAAGGTCTTCTACTAAATCTGTTCAACCTTCACCGATTCAACTGGATAGAAGGCCACATAGCCCTTGATCTCGGCCATTGCGGGCAATGGGTTCTCATAGCTCCAGGCCGCGTTCTCGGTCACTGATGATTTGTTGACGATCGAGAAATGCGTTGCGTCCCCTTTATGCGGGCAATGCGTGACCTTTTCGGTCATGTCCAGAAAGGCCATCGCAATGTCCGAGCGCGGGAAATAGATCACCGGGGTCAGGTCCCCTTCCGACAATTCCAGGGCACCGGTGCTTTCACCCAGTACGGCGCCGCCCGAGCGAACACTCCATTTGCCCGGTAGCTTGCGGATCGTGATCTCAACCATATCGATTTCCTCGTCTTTTCTGGGCCACTCCTCTGCCCGGTATATGTAACAGTCCGGTGTCAGACCGGCGCGGTTGCGGCATCCAACCACAGTTGAGCGTCATCGCCCAGCCTTGGCCGGATCTTTTCCGCAACGTCGCGGTGATAGGCATTCAGCCAGGCGCGCTCTGCGCTTGTCAGCATGTCGACCACAATCAAGCGCCGGTCGATGGGCACATAGGTCAACGTGCGCCAGTTCAGCATGGCGCGTTCGTCGTCACCGCCGGGCAGGGCCGGGGCCTCTTGCACGACGACAAGGTTTTCGATGCGGATGCCAAACGCGCCTTCGCGGTAATATCCCGGCTCATTCGACAGGATCATGCCCGGTTGAAGCGGAACATGGCTGACTTTCGACAGGCGTTGGGGGCCTTCGTGAACGCTCAGATACGCGCCGACCCCGTGGCCGACCCCGTGGTTGAAATCCTGTCCCGCCGCCCAAAGCGGTGCACGTGCGATACCTTCGATATCGCGCCCGGCTAGCCCGACGGGCCAGCGCAGCATGGACAGGTTAATCATGCCCTTCAACACGCGGGTGAAACAGGATTTTTCCTCGTCACCCACTTCACCAATGGCGATAGTGCGAGTGATGTCCGTAGTGCCGTCCAGATACTGCCCGCCGCTGTCGAGCACCAGTATCTGCCCATCCTCAAGGCGGCTGTCGGTCTCTTCGGTCACGCGGTAATGCATGATCGCGCCATTGAGGCCGGTGCCCGCGATGGTATCGAATGAGATATCCTGCAGCGCATTGTCCTTGCGGCGGTTTTCCTCAAGCCGGGTGACTACCTGAGTTTCAGTCAGCGTGCCGGGCGCTTGCGCGTCCAGCCAGCACAGCGTTTCGATCACGGCCACCGCGTCGCGAAGATGCGCTTCGGCGCTGCCTGCGATTTCGGCGGCGTTCTTGCAGGCCTTGGGCAGGGCGCAAGGATCACCGTTATCCACCATCCGGTTCTGCAACACGTCTGCAACTGCCTGAGGCAAGGTGCCGAGATCGACCTGAACTTTGCCCTCCAACGCTTCGACATAGGTCAGGAACGTATCCGGCGCGTGGACCCGAACTTGATCACCCAGAGCGACCGTCAGCTTTTCCTCGGCCATGAACAGATCCACTGTCCCGTCGGCGTTCAGAATGGCAAAACCATGCGCCACCGGGTTATGACCGATATCCGAGCCGCGAATGTTCAGCAGCCACATGATCGAATCCGGCAATGTGATAGCAGCCGCAGTGCAACCGGTTTCGCGCAGAGCCTCAGAAAGACGGGCGATTTTGCTTTCTGCCGATTCCCCGGCAAATTCGATCGGGTGCTCCTTGACCGGGTTCATCGGTGGTGCAGGCTGATTTTCCCAAACCCGGTCCACCAGATTGTCACACCGCAGCAGTTCGATCCCGGTGTCCGACAGTTCTTTCCGGACGCTGTCGATCTGACCAGCGGCGTGAAGCCACGGATCAAAGCCCACCTTGCCGCCCTTCGGCAACTGCTCTTTCAGCCACGCACTCAGGCTGACTTCGGGCCAGGGCACGGGTGTATAATCTGCTGCGACCTGCGCCTTCACCTGCGTACGATAGCGACCATCCACGAACACTCCTGCGATGTCGGCCAAAGCGGCGCAAAATCCTGCCGACCCAGTGAAGCCGGTCAACCAGGCCAGCCGCTCGTCCCGTGGGGCCACATATTCGCCCTGATAAGCATCCGCGCGTGGGATCAGGAACCCGTCCAGCCCCTCGCGCGCAATCTCTTTTCGCAACGCAGCCAACCGTGGCGGCCCCTGTTCCGGACGCGCGGTGACTTCAAAGGACTGAATCATTTCCTACTTCTCCTAACCCGGGCTTACCCCTTCATCTTTTTGGAAAAAACTGCCGTCGGAGGCAAGGCCAGCCTCAGCTGGCCTTCTTCATTCCCATCACGCGGGCCCGGGCCCGTGGATCGCTGTCGAACAGTGCCGCCAGTTGCTCGGTCATCGCACCTGCCAGCTGTTCCACATCCGTGATCGTCACCGCGCGGTCATAATAGCGGGTCACGTCATGTCCGATCCCGATGGCCAGTAGTTCCACAATCTTGCGCTTCTCAACCATGGCGATCACGTCGCGCAGGTGTTTTTCCAGATAATTCGCAGGATTGACACTGAGTGTTGAATCGTCAACCGGCGCGCCGTCCGAGATCACCATCAGAATCTTGCGCTGCTCGCGCCGGGCCAACATCCGACGATGCGCCCATTCCAGCGCCTCACCGTCGATGTTTTCCTTCAAAAGACCCTCCTTCATCATCAGACCCAGATTTGGCCGCGCACGACGCCACGGTGCATCCGCACCTTTGTAGATGATGTGGCGCAGGTCGTTCAGACGTCCGGGCTGCTGCGGGCGGCCATCGTTCAGCCATGCCTCACGTGCCTGACCACCTTTCCATGCGCGGGTGGTAAAGCCCAGAATTTCGACCTTCACGTTGCACCGTTCCAGCGTCCGCGCCAGAACGTCCGCGCAGATTGCGGCAATCGAGATTGGGCGGCCCCGCATCGAACCGGAGTTGTCCAGCAGCAGCGTCACCACCGTATCGCGGAACTCGGTGTCCTTTTCGACCTTGAAGCTCAGCGGTGTAGTCGGGTTCGCCACCACGCGTGCCAGGCGGCCTGCGTCCAGAATACCCTCCTCGCGGTCGAACTCCCAGCTGCGGTTCTGCTGCGCCTGCAGGCGGCGCTGCAGCTTGTTGGCCAACCGGCTGACCGCACCTTTCAACGGCTCCAGTTGCTGGTCCAGATAGGCGCGCAACCGTTCCAGTTCGGCTGGTTCCGCCAAATCCTCGGCTGCTATTTCTTCGTCATAGGTGCTCAGGTACACCTTGTAGTCCGGATCGGCCTCGGATGCAGGCGGCGGGGCGGGGGGCTCCAGCGGGGCCTCGCCTTCGGGCATCTCGGCCTCTTCGCCCATCTCATCCTCGGCCATCTCGTCCATTGAGACCTGGGCCTGAGACTGATCCTGCTGTTCTTCCTGCGTCTGTTCAGGGGTCGCGTCGGCGTCCTGCTCGTCCTGATCATCCTGACCGGTGCTGTCAGGATCGGGCTGTTCTTCGGCGTCGTCCTCGGCCTGATCTTCCTGCTCGTCGTCCAGCTCATCTGGGTCTTCACCCAACTGGTCGCCGTAACCCAGATCCTTGATCATCTGCCGCGCGAATTTGGCAAATTCGGCTTGATCCGAGAGGGTTTCATCCAGGTTTTCCAGCGTCCCGCCGGCCTGTTCCTCGATAAACCCGCGCCAAAGGTTCATGATGTTCTCGGCCGCCGGAGGCAAATCCCGCCCTGTGGCCAGATGGCGGATCAGATAGCCCGCGGCAACGGCCAGAGGCGCGTCGGCAGGCTGCTTACACTGGTCATAGCCACGACGCAGCGCCTCGTGCCCGATCTTGACGTCGATATTGCTGGCCGTACCGGGCATGTCCCGCGCGCCCATCGCCTCGCACCGGGCGACCTCCATGGCCTCATACAGATCCCGCGCCATGTCGCCCGGTGGCGCATAACGTGCGTGGGTGGCGTCGTCGTGATATCGGCGCTGCAACGCCAAGGCATCCGCCGTTCCACGCGCCAGCAGAACTTCTTCCCGCGTCATCCGGCGGCTGACCTGCGGCAGGCGCATCGATTCACCCGACAGACCCGATGGATCGACTGTGTAAGAGACGTTCAGTTCGGGATCGTCGGCCATGACCTTGGTGGCCTCGGCCAGAGCCTTCTTGAACGGATCAGCGGGGTTGTCGTTGGGTTTGCTCATTGGCTTACCAATCATTTCCATCGAAAGCAGAAGAGACCATGCTTAGAGCACAGTCGTGCAGTTCAAACTTCCGGGCATGTTGCCCGGTGTCAAGCTGTCCTAGTTGGTCACGAAACGCGAGAAGCGGTTTGAACGGCTGTTCCGAGAGGCGAATTTTACCCTGATCAAACAGTACAGCAAGATTGAAAACGGCCGTTTCGACAACTGCTTCTGCCTTCTTTTCTGAAATTCCTTCCGCCAAGAACGCTTGCTTCAAATTTAGCGCATAGGCTTCAAGGAACGCCATGCTCAGGTTCTCATAGTCTGGATTGGTACCTGTTTTCCAATCGACCATCAGTTGTCACCCCAAGCTAGCACTCGCGGCGCTTTCCGGCAGCTCCTCGTCAAAGCAGCGCTGATAGAACTCGGCCACGGTCTGACGTTCCAACTCGTCGCACTTGTTCAGGAAGGACAGGCGGAACGCGTAACCCACATCGCGGAAAATCTCGGCGTTTTGGGCCCAGTTGATCACGGTCCGGGGGCTCATCACCGTGGACAGGTCGCCGTTCATGAAGGCGGTCCGGGTCAGGTCGGCAACAGTGACCATCTGGCTGACGGTCTTGCGGCCCTTTTCGGTGTTGTAGTGCGGTGCCTTGGACAGAACGATCATCGTCTCGGCATCGTGGCTGAGGTAGTTCAGCGTCGAGACCAGCGACCAACGGTCCATCTGCGCCTGGTTGATCTGCTGCGTACCGTGATACAGGCCGGTTGTGTCGCCCAGGCCAACGGTGTTTGCGGTGGCGAACAGGCGGAAGTTCGGGTTCGGGGTGATGATTTCGTTCTGGTCCAGCAAGGTCAGCTTGCCGTCATGTTCCAGCACGCGCTGGATCACAAACATCACGTCGGCGCGGCCCGCGTCGTATTCGTCGAACACGATGGCAACAGGATTGCGCAGGGCCCAGGGCAGGATGCCTTCGTGGAATTCGGTGACCTGCTTGCCGTCGCGCAGCTTGATCGCGTCCTTGCCGATCAGGTCGATCCGGCTGATATGGCTGTCCAGGTTCACACGCACGGCGGGCCAGTTCAGACGGGCAGCGACCTGTTCGATATGGGTTGATTTACCAGTGCCGTGATAGCCTTGAATCATCACCCGACGGTTGTGGGCAAAGCCTGCCAGAATCGCCAGTGTGGTTTCCGGGTCGAACTTGTAGGTGTGGTCGATGGCGGGGACGCGATCACTTGCTTCGGCAAAGCCTTTGACCGCCATGTCGGTATCAATGCCGAACACGTCACGGACCGAGATATCTTCGGTAGGTTTTGCGTTGATGTCGATCGATCCGTCAGCCATTCGCCTGGTCCTTATCCTTTGGCCCGTATTGCCGGGTTTGAACCCGTGTGTGGTGCAACATATTGCGGGCAAGGGCAAGGGAAAGCCGCGCGTGCTTCGGCTTCGGTAAATCTTTCTTTGAAACTGGCCTTATCGGCGCGCATTGATCAGTCGAGAATTGCGTCCCGCACCCGGATCAGGCTGCGTTCGTCCACAAAGCGTGGAGTGGATTGCATGTAGTCCCGGAACGCCTGCCCATAGCCCTGCAGCAGCCAGCGTTCCTCGTTCAGGACAAACAGGAAGTAGATCACGAATAGCGTCGCGGCCAGACCCAGCGTCATCCACGAACCGCTGGCGATACCCAGTCCCACCGTGGCCAGCACCGAGGTCACATATTGCGGGTTGCGCGAATAGGCATACATCCCGCCGGTCACCAAACCGTCGCTTTCGCAATAGGTATTGTCGAGCCCCAGAAAGCGATAGCCCCACAGCGTGATCCCGAAAGACAGCAGCATCACCGGAACACCGATCACGTACCGCAGCCAGTGACCCCAGCCATTCATCCAGACCTCGGACAAAGCAAATACAACGGTCGCGCCGCAGAACAGTCGGAACAGACCAAAGGCCGTGTGATGCCGCCACCCGCTGGCGCTGGGCCACAGACCCAGATGCGGCAGGCGCAGGTTCAGGGCGAGGTACCCGCTCAGCAGCACCGCCGAGGTGATGGCGGCTAACAGAGCAATCGCATGTACAGGGATTATGAAGTGTTCCATATCGCATTCCATTCGGGGCAGGTCATTATCTGATATGGGTCAAGGGTTCGGCCCATGTGATTGGCCGTAACGCGTATTTGTAACAAGTTTAGCTGGCAGCCGCAGAACGAGCAGAGAAAAGGCAATCGCAGGTGCGCGTGCTACACACCAAAAATTTTTTGGTATTCTTAGAAGCGAAAACCAAAGTGTTAAATTTGGGTTAATTTGTGATTTTGTAAGCTGCCCGAAACGGGTCTGTCTGAGAGTTTTTTGTGCGAGAGTTAATGAGTAGCGAAATCAGCTGTTTAGGCATGTTCGCCCCGCTCGTGCAAAGTGGTGCACCTTTTCTGACAACAGTTCGGGAAGAGGAGGGGCACGATGACGTTTGATGTTCTTCTTCATACTGTGCACACAACCGGTGGTCCGGGCGACTTGGTCGTCCAGAATACGACTGAACCTGCAATTATTGATGGGGGAATGATCTCGTTTGACGGAGGTCTTACGTTTCAGTCCTATGAATACCTTGGGCAAGGCACTAGGGGGAACTCAGGCGAATCCGGCGAATTCATTGAGGTCAATGGGAAAATTTACGCTTGGGATACCAATAACCCAACGGGCCCAATGTCTACTGGCAATTGGAAAATTACCGAGGGCGACCTCAACCCGGATAACCCACCGTGCTTTGTAGCTGGAACGCTGATCGAAACTGAGACAGGCTCGCGATTGGTCGAAGAGCTGACGGTTGGCGACAGGGTTTGCGTGTCCGACGGCCAAACTCTGCCGGTAGTTTGGATTGGTAAACGAACACTCAGCGCTCAGATATTGCATCTCCAACCAAAGTTTCGGCCTGTGCTCATCAAGCGCGATGCGCTGGGCAAAGGGCTGCCAGATCGCGACCTGTACGTGTCGCCGCAACATCGGATCGTAATTGAAGGATGGCGGGCCGAGTTGCTATTTGGCGAACCTATGGTCTTTTCAGCCGCGATTCATCTCGTCAACGATGACACGATCCGTCAGATACAGGCGGATGAGCCTGTGACGTACTTTCACATTGCCTGCGAACGACACACCATTCTGACGTCACACGGCTTGCGCAGTGAAAGCCTGTATCTTGGCGACAGGGTGCTAAACTCTTTTGGTCGGGAAGACGTAGATGAACTGCGCGCGCTTTTTCCTGAATTGAACGACGGTGCGTCGATACGGCGAACTAGGCTGCGCTGCTTGAAACGCCCCGAAGCGCAGGCGCTACGGGGCATGTTCCCAGAGTAGTACAGAGTTTATTTGAAGTTCCGGCTGTCCTTGATCTGATCCCAGGCCCAGACGACCTCTTGCAGTTGTTCTTCCTGAGACCTGTCGCCGCCATTCATGTCCGGGTGCAGCACCTTGATCAGCTTTTTGTAGGCCTTGCGCACCTCGGCCTTGGACCAGCTGTCCTTGGCCTCGAGGATCTCGATGGCGCGGCGTTCGGTTGGGGGCAGGCGACGGCCGCCGCCACCTGAAGTGCGCCCCTTGTTTTGCGTGCTGTTTGCGCCCAGCACCTGATGCGGGTCCTCGATGCCCAGACGTGCCCAGGCGCGGGCCTCGGGGTCGCCCATGGGTTTGGTCTCACGCTCCCACACTTTGTCCTTGGAGCGCTGCGCGTTCAGCTCGGCTTCGGTGGTGCCGTCGAAGAAGTTCCACTTGTTGTTGTATTCGCGGACGTGCTGCTGGCAGAACCAGAAAAAGTCGTCCAGTACATCAGGTGCCTTGGGTGCACGGAACTTGCCGGGTTCGTTGCATCCCTCGTGATCGCAGATACGCGTCGAGGTTTCAGACGCGCCGGACATACCCCGACGCCCGCGCGGGTTCTTTTTCTTGGCGCTGGAAACGGACATATCGAATCCAAAGGGGTCTGATTTCGTCATGCTCTGATCCTTACGAACACATCTTTTCGACTCGGAGGCAGCAGTTTAGTCTAAGCAGCCGAAAGTAGAAGAGGGGAGGCGGTAAAATTTTTACCGCTGAGCGAAAAAATGACCGTGACCGACGAAATCCGAACCCGCCTGCAGGCAGCATTTGACCCGCGCGAGCTGGAAGTGGTCGACGACAGCGAAAGCCACCACGGCCACGCGGGCTATCAGGGCGGCGGTGAGAGCCATTTCAACGTCCGCATCCGCGCCAGCGCGTTCGAGGGCCAGTCTCGCGTCGCCTGCCACCGCGCGGTTCACAAGGCGCTGGGCGATATCGTGCCGCGCATTCATGCACTGGCGCTGGATATTGATGCCTAAGCTTGGTTCTTTGCCTCAGGTGACCAAAGCGATTGCCTGATTAACCGTGAACCCTTGGTTTACCGCGCGGTAAGTTGGAAAGGGCAGCCTGTGGGTTGCGTCGATTTCGCGTCGAATCCAGTCCTGCTCTTCAAGTCGGACCAGCGACGTCGATAACGCGCGGTCGGTGATCGTTACCAGATTGGATCTGATTGCCGAAAACCGCTGCGGCATATCCGTCAGGGCCAGGATGGGTACGCTCCAACTGCGCCTTAGCAAAGCAAATTTCTTGTCATCAGGTACCGCGTTTACGATCCGGCTGGCGATTTCAGCCGCGGAAGCTCCGGTTCGGGTCAACCGAAACTCGGGTCTCAGCGGGTGGCCGTGACCGGGGTTCCGTTCCAAAAAACCAAGCTGGATCAGGTGCTCAAGGCTTTGGGCGAATGCTGTCCTGCTTGCAGTTGTCGCAGCCAGCAATGGCGCCTGTCGCCCAGGCGTGCCCTCATGCATTAACGCCAAGATGTTTAGCGACCAGGCGCGGGACGTGAGCTTGACAAGAATCGTTATGTCCATAAAGTATAGTAACTTTATTTTTTAAAAAGGAAAGTTCAATGCCACTCGTTTCATTGGAGGACACGATAACGCTGGCCATGTCCGTGCGGGACAGACATGCCAGTGCCGATTGGTATCAGGCTAAGCTGGGGTTTGAGCTGATCCACCACATTGATGAGGCCGGATGGAGTGAGATGCGAACCAAGACTGAAGGCGTGACGCTGGGATTAGGTGAACAGGCCGAGCCTGCACCGGGAAATACGGTGCCGGTGTTCGGTGTGTCTGATATCGTGAAGGCTCGGCGGTCTTTGGAAAGTTCAGGCGTCCAGTTCGATGGCGAAACCGAAACCATCGAGGGGATGGTCAGTACCGCAACGTTCTATGATCCCGACGGAAATGCCCTGATGTTGGCCCAAGACTTGACCCCGTCGGCAAACGCCGCAGAGTAACACTAGGCACCAGCCAACCTATTCCTTGGTTGGTTCAACCGAATCCGACTCCTTGAGGGTCAGAGGCGGTTCTTTCACTTGTTCCGCAATTGGTGCGGGTGCTTGCACTTCTACTGGCCCCGGAACCGGTTGCGCTAGCGGAACGCCTTCGGGCGTCTCTATTGGGCCAGGTGTCGCGACAACGGCGACGTCGACTTCGCGACGAAACACCAGAACATTGCGCCAGTTCACGGTCGAACCGGTCAGGCCCACGCGTTCTTCGCTGGGTAGCAGTTCGGCACGCTGATATTCCCAGCCGTCCTGCCCCATCTGGTTCAGGACCTGTTCAACCGATGCGGCAAACCGGCCTTCTGCGGTTTTCTCACCCTTGGCCTTGATGCCTTTTTGCGGAGCGGGGACAACTTTGTATTCGTAGCGCTGCATCGGATCTTCCTGGTGGTCGGTTCCCGGCAATCTAACATGCTGGAGATTTTGGGAAAGTCATCTTCGCACGGAAAGAGGCGGAAAAGAAAAACGGCGGGGTTTTGCGCAAACCCCGCCGCCAACAATTCAATCTCTGATCGGTTTACGTACCCAGCTTTTGGCTGACCAGTTCGTTGACCGCCTTGGGGTTGGCCTTGCCGCCGGTGGCTTTCATCACCTGACCGACGAACCAGCCCGCCAGTTTCGGGTTTACCTTGGCCTTTTCGACCTGTGCCGGGTTGGCGGCGATGATCTCGTCCAAAGCGGCCTCGATGGCGCCGGTATCCGTCACCTGTTTCATGCCACGCTCTTCGACGATCTGCGCCGGGTCACCGCCTTCGGTATAGACAATCTCGAACAGGTCCTTGGCGATTTTGCCCGAGATGGCGTCCGAGGAAATCAGATCGATGATCGCACCCAACTGTGCCGGAGAAACCGGAGATTCGGTGATGTCGTGATCTTCTTTCTTCAGACGGCCGAACAGTTCGTTGATCACCCAGTTCGCGGCCAGTTTGCCATTGCGGCCCTTGGCGACCTCTTCGAAATAGGCGGCCGATTCCACCTCGGCGGTCAGCACCGACGCGTCATAATCGGTCAGACCGAACTCGCTGATGAAACGCGCCTTTTTGTCGTCGGGCAGTTCCGGCAGTTTGGCGGCGATGTCGTCCACCCATGCCTGCTCGATTTCCAGCGGCAGCAAGTCGGGGTCGGGGAAGTAGCGATAATCATGCGCTTCTTCCTTGGACCGCATCGAGCGGGTCTCGCCCTTGTCCGGGTCGTACAGGCGGGTTTCCTGCTCGACCTTGCCACCAGCTTCGACGATGGCGATCTGACGGCGGGCTTCGACCTCGATCGCTTGCTGGATGAAGCGCATCGAGTTCATGTTCTTGATCTCGCAGCGGGTGCCCAGATGCGAGAAGTCCTGCGTTTCCTGATACTTCTCATAAGCGCCCGGCAGGCAGATCGAGACGTTGACGTCCGCCCGCAGGTTGCCGTTCTGCATATTGCCGTCGCAGGTGCCCAAGTAGCGCATAATCTGGCGCAGCTTAGCGATATAAGCGGCGGCCTCTTCGGGGCCACGGATATCGGGGCGGCTGACGATTTCCATCAGGCAAACGCCGGTCCGATTCAGGTCGACGAAGGACATATGTGGGTCCATGTCGTGGATCGACTTGCCTGCGTCCTGTTCCATGTGGATGCGTTCGATGCGGACCATACGTGCGGTGCCGTCACCCATCTCGACCAGCACTTCACCTTCGCCCACGATGGGGTGGTAGAGCTGGGAAATCTGATAGCCCTGCGGCAGGTCAGGGTAGAAATAGTTCTTGCGGTCGAACGCCGATTTCAGGTTGATATCTGCCTTCAGGCCCAGCCCGGTGCGTACGGCCTGCTCAACGCAGAACTCGTTGATCACTGGCAGCATCCCCGGCATTGCCGCGTCCACGAAGGCCACGTTCGAGTTCGGCTCGGCCCCGAATTGGGTCGATGCACCCGAGAACAGCTTGGCATTTGATGAGACCTGAGCATGCACCTCCATCCCGATCACCAGTTCCCAATCGTGCTTGGCCCCGGCAATGGTTTTGGGTTTGGGCATTTCGTATGTCAGGTCGAGCATGGCGCGCCTCATTTCCGCAGAAGTCTAAGCCTGCGTATTAGGCCCGGCAGGGGCTAGGGGCAAGGGGGAATCAGTGCTGAGACAGGCGCAAGCCCGACGGCGTGAAGGTCACGTCCATGCCGCTGCGCAGTTCCTCGCGGAACAGATCACCAATGGCACGCAGAGCCTGACGTTGGCCGCGGGCTGCAAACCGTTCGGCCGAGTTGATGCAGACCGAGTTGTTGAACCCGCTCGCGGCGTGCGCCCAGATCAGAGGATGCAGTTCCGTCATGTGGTCGCGGATCAGCCAGTTTGCGGCCTCGTGAATTTGCGAGCGCACCAAATCGGCCTTGTCGTTCAGGCCTAGCCCGCCTTGGATCGTGGTGGCGCAATAGGCTGACAGCATGTTGACGGTCTGCTGATCCGGGCGGCGGTGCAGAATGTCGTGCAGGCCTTCCAGAAAATACTCGACATCCAGCCGCGCGCACGCCTCTTCGTCCAAGGCGATGGCGTCAAACTGCACCCATGTATAGCCGCCGGCACCCCAGATATCGCGCGTGCGCGCCGCGTTGCGCAGGGCCTGAACCTCAAGCTCTTCATAGCTGCCGAACCAGCGCGGCAGAAGATGGGTGCCCATCGCCCGCATGTGGCGTTGGTTATGCGGGTCCAGCGTGATCAGACGTTCGTATTCCTCGGCCACGCGTAGGTCGGTTTTGCGCTGACCGGCCATAAGGGCGCATGCAGCTGCGGCCACTAATGGGCTGTCCGGCGCGGCCGCGCGGCATGTCGGCAGAAGGGCCGCGGCCCGGTCGAAATGTGCTGCACAGCGCGACCGGTGTAGCGGAGGCAGTGTGGCGTCCGTGGCTGTCCCGCGCCACGCCCAGGCCAGGTCGATATGTGCCAGCGCGACCACCAGTACGATCATCGGATCATCGGGATGCGCGCGCATTTCGTCTTCCAGCTCGGAGATTCCACCCAGCAGGTCATATTCGGACAGGGCAGCCCCGTCAGACAGGGCGTGTTCGACTGCCAGAACAACATCGGACCGGGCACCAAAGGCCAGTAGATCTGCAATAGGCATCCCGTCAGGCGCGGTGTCGCGGGATTCGTCTGCAGCACGCATCTGTCGGGACAGTTCGGCCCAGCGGTCCTGTCTGGCCAGCGTGCGCCCTTGTTCAATGGTATCGCGGGCAATCATGTCCTCGGCACGGGCCAGTGGAATATTCAGTTGCCCCGTGTCCGGCAGACCTGCCGCTACGGCGCAATCGGATGCGCGCATGTCCTGCGTGAATTGACGGGAAGGCAAAGAAGAACGGGCCTGACGCGCCCTGAAAAACCGAAACATGGTAAAACTCGAAACCGAAACAAACAGGTAGGCTGACTTGAGATTTTGGCTGAAATTCACCTCAAATTCAAGCTTTTTGCGGGGTAGGAGGGGATGTGCCGGGTGAATGGCATCCTTTAGGGCACATTGTTTCAGAAAACGGTGAAATGATGCCGCTCGACCCGGAAACCAACCTCTTGCAGGGTGATGTCGAACTCTTTGTGGGGTGGTGTGGACTCGTCAGGCAGCCGAATCCGCTTGCCCGATGCCAGCACCAAAGAGACGCGGACCGAAAAATCCCAGCGGGTGTCGAACCGGATGTAGTCGATATCCGTCAGAAGGACCTCACCTTCGCGATTGCCCGAAAACCACTTTATCCGGTCGTGATCCAGCGTCATGCCTGCGCGCGTGCCATGCACGACGTCCCACAGGGCGGGCAGGGTGGACAGGGCCAGCAGCCCGACCAGCCACCATGCCGCATCGAAAAGGATCAGCAAGGCCGCCAGCGCCGCGTAGACGCAGAACAGAATCAGGATCGTGCGCGGCGTCCGGTTGTGGCGCGTGAAGGTGAACGGGGTCATGCGCCGAGGATTCGGGTCACCATTTCCGTGGTGTCGCGCGACAGATCGGGCGTGTCGGCGATACGGGTCAGTTGGTCCCGGATCAGGTCCTGACGGTCGGCGTCATAACGTTTCAATGTCTGGAAAGCCGTGCACATCCGCGCCGTTGTCTGCGGGTTCAACGGGTCCAGCCGGATCAGCCAGTCCGCCAGCAACGTATATCCGGCCCCGTCTGCGTGATGGAACCCGGCGTGGTTCATCGCCAGCGCCCCCATCACCGCGCGGAAGCGGTTGGGGTTTTTCCAATTGAAATCAGCGTGCTCGGTCAGCGTGCGTGCGATGCCCGCAGTGTCCTCGGGGGCGGCCGTGGTCACCTGAAGGCCGAACCACTTGTCCATTACCAACCGATCATGCTGCCACTGGTCATAAAACGCGGCCAGCTCCTGCTGGCCCGTTCCGGCGCGCAACAGGCACGAAAGGGCGGCCAACTGGTACGTCATGTTGTTGGCGGCCGCATATTCCTCGGCCGCTTTAGCGCCGCCATCCAGCCGCGAGGTCAGATACAGCGCCGCACCGCCAAGCGCGCGTTTTCCGGCCTGATCGGCATCGGGACTGAAGGGCGCGTCGATCAGGGTTTCGCTGTGCAGCCGGGGCAACAGGTCCTGCACATGTTGCGCTGTCGCCTGCCGCAGGGTTTCCACGGCCCGCCAGATTGCCATCGGGTCGGGGGTTTCTCCGGCTTCGAACTGCGCGGCGGCCAGTTCGGATTGCGTCGGAAGGCCCAGCAACAGTGAGCGATAGGCCGGGTCCAGATCGCCGTCACGCAGCACGGCCAGAATGCCGTCCAGATAGTCGGTGCCGGGTGCGCTGTCTTCGCGGATCATGCGCAGCAACGTGTCCTCTGCCAGTGACCGTCCGGCCTGCCAGCGGTTGAACGGGTCGGTGTCGTGGGCCAGCAGAAAGGCGCGTTCGGCGTCCGTGTGGTCATGCTCCAAAATGACCGGGGCCGAGAAATCGCGCAGGATCGAGGCCACCGGCTTGGCGGCCAACCCGGAGAACTCAAAGCTCTGCTCGGGCTCGGTCAATTCCAGAATCTCGGTTGCGCGGACCTCATCCCCGTTCGCGCCCAAGAGACCAACGGCGACCGGGATCACCTGTGGCAGTTTTTCGGACTGACCGGGGGTAGGCTCGGTGCGCTGCGACAGGGTCAGGGTGTAGGTGCTGTCGGAATACTCCTCGGTCACGGACACGCGCGGCGTGCCGGATTGGCTGTACCAGCGTTTGAACTGGGTCAGATCACGGCCCGTCGTATCCTCGAACACTTTGATCCAGTCTTCGATGGTGCAGGCCTGCCCGTCATGGCGGTCGAAGTAGAGGTCCAGCGCCTGCGCATAGGCCTCATCCCCCACCAGCCGTTTCAGCATCCCGATCACCTCGGCACCTTTTTCGTACACGGTGGCGGTGTAGAAGTTGTTGATCTCCTGAAAGCTTTCCGGCCTCACGGGGTGTGAGAGAGGCCCGTTATCCTCGGGGAACTGCCGCGCCCGCAGGTCGATGGCGTCCTGGATGCGTTTCACCGAGGCAGAGCGCAAATCGGATGTGAACTGCGCATCGCGGAACACGGTCAGGCCCTCTTTCAGGCACAGCTGGAACCAGTCTCGGCAAGTGATGCGATTGCCGGTCCAATTGTGGAAATACTCATGTGCGATGATCGCCTCGATCCGTTCGAAGTTGGCATCGGTCGAGGTCTCGGGGCTGGCCAAAACGGCCGATGAGTTGAAGATGTTCAGCCCCTTATTTTCCATCGCGCCCATGTTGAAATCATCGACGGCGACAATGTTGAACACGTCCAGATCGTATTCACGGCCATAGACGTCTTCATCCCATTTCATCGACTTCTTCAGCGCTTCCATGCCGAAGGCGCATTTGTCCTCGTCACCGGGGCGAACCCAGAGGTTCAGCTCCACGTCACGGCCGGACATGGTGGTGAACTGGCCGGGGTGGGCGATGAGGTCTCCGGCGACCAGAGCAAACAGATAGGCCGGTTTGGGCCACGGATCAGTCCATTCCGCCCAGCCTTCGCCCTTGCCCGTGGGGTTGCCGTTGGACAGCAGCACCGGAAGGTCACCATTGATGCGCACGGTGAAGGTCGACATTACATCGGGACGGTCGGGGTAATAGGTGATCTTGCGAAAGCCCTCGGCCTCGCACTGGGTGCAGTACATGCCGTTCGACATATACAGCCCCTCGAGCGCTGTGTTGTTGGCGGGGTCGATTTCAACCACGGCCTCCCAGACAAAGGGCGCGTCGGGGGCGTTTGCTGTCAGGCCCTTGTCGGTGACCTCGGGGGTGATTTCTGCCCCGTCGATGATCGCGCGGATCAGGGTCAGGTCTTCGCCATGTAGGAAAAAGGTGCGGTCGGTGGCCTCGGGGTTTGGCCGGAAGGCAATGCGCGAGGTCACGCGGGTGGCGTTTGCGGCCAGATCGAATGTCAGATGCACACTGTCCACCAGATAGCCGAACGGCGTGTAGTCTTTCAGGTAGATCGTCGTGGGGGCAGCGTCGCGCATCGGGGGGGCCTCGCATCAGTTGGTTCGGGCGCGACGTTAGGGGCTTCGTCAGGTGGCTGCAACCGCAGCTTCATTGCCATGCCATCTTTGAAGCAGCTTCGTGCAGAGCCGAAAGGTTCTAACGTGGCGTTGAAAGTTGCCTATCGGAAACATTCGGCCTAAATGCTGACGGCATACAGTGGCGCACAATGGCGGAGAGACACCAAATGAGCATCAGGCAGGCACGCAGCGGACTTCAGATCGATACGGTTTTGGCCGAGTTTATCGAAGGCAAGGCGCTGCCGGGAACCGGTGTCACGGCTGAGACGTTCTGGGGTGGTCTGTCGCGGATGGTTGCCGAACTGGGTCCAAGGAACCGCGCCTTGCTGGCCAAGCGGGAAAAGATTCAGGGGCAGGTTGATACATGGCATCTGGAGCGCAAGGGGCAGGCGCATGATGCTGCCGCGTATCGGGCTTTCCTGCGCGAGATTGGGTACCTGATCGATGAAGGCGCAGATTTTCAGATCGAAACCGCCAATGTCGATCCCGAGATCGCGCAGATCCCCGGTCCGCAACTGGTTGTCCCGATCACCAACGCCCGCTTTGCTTTGAACGCGGCCAATGCGCGATGGGGCAGCCTGTATGATGCGCTTTATGGCACCGATGCGATGGGCGATCTGCCCTCTGGCAAAGGCTATGACGCAGAACGTGGCGCACGTGTGATTGCGTGGGCCAAAGGGTTTCTTGACGAGGCCGTGCCGCTGGTCAGCGGGTCTTGGGCGGGTGTGTCCGAAGTACGGGTCGAGAACGGTTTGCTGGTGCCCGCTCTGGCGGATGCCGCGCGTTTTGTTGGCTTTGGCGGGGCAGCAGAGCAACCGAATTTCGTGCTGCTGAAAAACAATGGCCTGCACATCAAGGTCGTGATCGATCCGTCCAGTGAAATTGGCGCGTCCGATCCGGCGGGTATCGCGAATGTCCATCTGGAATCGGCTCTTTCCACTATCATGGATTGTGAGGACTCGGTTGCCTGTGTCGATGCCGAGGACAAGGTCGTGGCCTATGGCAACTGGCTGGGCCTGATGAAAGGCGATCTGACCGAAGAAGTTACCAAGGGTGGCAACACCTTCACCCGCAAGCTGGCAGGCGACGTGGGCTACACCACTGCCCATGGCGACCAAGCCATACTGAAAGGCCGCTCGCTGATGTTGGTGCGCAATGTGGGCCACCTGATGACCAACCCTGCCGTTCTGTGCGATGAGGGCAATGAGATCGGTGAAGGCTTGATGGACGCGCTCTGCACCACTCTGATTGCAATGCACGATCTGCAGCGCGAAGGCGGGAACTCGGTCACCGGGTCGGTCTATGTGGTGAAGCCCAAGATGCATGGGCCGGAAGAAGTGTCGTTCTCGGTCGAAATCTTCGACATGGTCGAAGACATCCTCGGCCTGCCGCGCAACACCGTGAAGCTGGGCATCATGGATGAGGAACGCCGCACCTCGGTCAACCTGAAGGAGTGTATCCGCGCCGCGAAATCGCGTGTGGCCTTCATCAATACCGGTTTCCTTGACCGCACGGGGGATGAGATTCACACCTCAATGGAAGCAGGTCCGATGCTGCCCAAGGGCGACATCAAGAACACGCCGTGGATTGCGTCTTATGAGGATCGCAACGTCGATATCGGTCTGGCCTGCGGCCTTAAGGGCAAGGCGCAGATCGGCAAAGGCATGTGGGCGATGCCCGACCGTATGGGCGACATGCTGGACGCCAAGATCGGCCACCCGCAATCCGGTGCCACCTGCGCCTGGGTGCCGTCGCCGACCGCCGCGACGCTGCACGCGACGCATTACCACAAAATCGATGTTCTGGCCCGTCAGGACGAACTGGCCGTCGGTGGTGCCCGTGGCTCGCTGGACGACCTGCTGACGATCCCGCTGCTGGGCGGCCGCAACCTTGGTGATGAAGAAATCACGCGTGAGATCGAGAACAACGCGCAGGGTATTCTGGGATATGTCGTGCGCTGGGTTGATCAGGGCGTGGGCTGCTCGAAGGTGCCCGACATCAACGATATCGGCCTGATGGAAGACCGCGCGACCTGCCGGATTTCCAGCCAGGCCCTAGCCAACTGGCTACACCATGACGTTGTCTCGGAAGAACAGGTCATGGCAGCGATGCGCAAAATGGCCGCTGTGGTGGATCGTCAGAACGCGGGCGACGTCGCCTACATTCCGATGGCGCCGGGTTTCGATGGCATCGCTTTTCAGGCCGCCTGCGATCTGGTGTTCAAGGGACGGATTCAGCCCTCGGGCTATACCGAGCCGGTTCTGCACGCACGCCGTCTGGAATTGAAAGCCAGCCTTTAACCTCAAAGAACGATAGGACACATCATGGCAGTTTCTCTGCGCAAAGCACGCACGATCATTCGCAAAACACTGGATAAAGGCCGCGAGATGGAGCTGAAGCCTCTCTCCGTCGTGGTGCTGGATGCAGGCGGCCACGTCATCGCGTTTGAGCGTGAGGACGGTGCGGCCCCGGGCCGTTTCGCAATTGCGCATGGCAAAGCCTACGGGTCGGTCATGCTGGGCATGGCGGGCGCGGCGCAAATGCAGCGGGCCGAGGCGCAGGCCTATTTCATGGCCGCTGTGAACGGCGTTTATGGGGGGCAGGTCGTGCCGGTTCCGGGTGGCATTCTTCTGCGGGACCGCAAGGGCGCGGTCATCGGGGCGGTCGGCGTGACCGGCGATACCTCGGACAATGATGCGACCGCAGGAATGACCGGAATTGAGGCAGCGGGTCTGATCGGAGAAATCTGATCCCGACCGATCTTCGCTAGCGATCAATCATGTATTCCGGGAATATTTCCCAGAATACACTCTCATATCGAAACAAAGTTCTGAATTATTCGCAATAGTCGGAACGATGTGTGCGTCGTTGAACACGTCCTTGCGCTGTCATGCAGGGCGTGTTCTGTTGCACGTTTCCATTGCTGCGGATAGCTTTCCTGTTAAGCAAATTAACTGCAAGGAATACGGAATGTCTCGGCCTGTCGTCGGTATCATCGGCAACTCTTACCTCATGAACGATGAATACCCGACACACGCGGGCGGAACGATGAATTCCGAAGCCGTGGCCAACGTTTCGCACTGCTTGCCGCTGCTGATCCCGTCTGATCCGCGTTTTGTCACGGTCGAGGAATTGCTTGAGGTTTGCGACGGCTTTCTGCTGACCGGCGGGCGGCCGAATGTGCATCCCGAGGAGTATGGCGAGGACCCCACCGACGCGCATGGTGAGTTCGACCGGGCGCGGGACGCAATCACCTTACCTCTGGTCCGGGCCTGCGTGGAACGCGGCCAGCCTTTCATGGGCATCTGCCGCGGGTTCCAAGAGGTCAACGTGGCGATGGGCGGGACGCTTTATCCCGAAATCCGCGATCTGCCGGGGCGGATGAACCACCGCATGCCACCGGACGGAACGCTTGAGGAGAAGTTCGCGCTGCGCCACGTCGTGTCGTTGGATGAAGGCGGTGTGTTTCACAAACTCTTCGGCGCCCCCGAAGTGATGACCAACACGCTGCATGGTCAGGGGATCAAAACCGTGGGGCAACGCGTGGTGATCGACGGGCATGCGCCTGACGGCACCCCTGAGGCAATCTATATTAAGGACGCACCCGGATTTACCTTGTCGGTGCAATGGCACCCGGAATGGGACGCGATCAACGATCCGGTCTCTCGCCCTCTGTTCGAGGCGTTCGGCGCAGCCGTAAACGCCTGGGCGACGGGATCGGACGCGGGTCTGATTTCACAAACAGCGTGAATTTCGCGCCGGCCCGTAAGAGAGGGGCCGGGCCGGCGCAGCGCGATCAGACCAGTAGATTGAACTGGTTGATCAGCGGTAGAGTACGGGCGCGTTCTCCGGTCAGGTCGAACAGAGCATTGCCAAGGGCGGGCATGGACGGAGGTGTTCCGGGCTCACCCGCGCCACCCATATGGCGGTTGGTTTCCAGTACGCGCACTTCGACCTGCGGCGCGGTGTGCATACGCAGCGCGTCATAGTCGGGGAAGTTGAATTGCTCGACCTCGCCTTCGGCAAAAGTAATCTCGCCGTAGCAGGCCGCAGACAGGCCGTACATCATGCCGCCGAACATCTGTGCCTTGACGTTTTCGGGGTCCAGAGCCAGCCCCATGTCACAGGCAATCCATGCCTTGTTGATGCGGATCGTGCCGTCTTCGTCGACCACTTCGATCACCTGAGCGACCGGAGTGCCGAAGCTGTAGGTGAAGGCCACGCCGCGTCCTACGCCATCCGGCGTCTGACCGGTCCAGCCTGACATTTCTTTCACTGCTTCCAAGCAACCCGCCGAAGGCGCGTGTTCGGTTTTCATCAATTCCAGCCGAAATTCCAGCGGGTCCTGACCGGCCGCATGGGCCATCTCGTCCATGAAGGTTTCATGGAAGAACCCGTTGTGGCTGTTGCCGACCGAACGCCAGAACCCGACGGGCACGTCCAGCTTGGCGATGTGACCGCTCATCCGGTAATTCGGCACGGCGTAGGGTTGGTTGAAAAAGCCTTCGACCAGCACCTTGTCCGGGCCAGCGCCGGGCATGCCTGTGTACCGCGTCACCGCCTGCTGAGTGCAGGATTGCGCCGCCACCTTGCCATCGATCAGAACCGCTTTGCCATCCTGCACCGCTCCGCGCATCCGGGCGATGGCGCCGGGGCGGAAGTAGTCATGGCGCATATCCTCTTCGCGGCTCCACGTGGTCTGGACCGGAGTACCGGGCATCGCCATGGCGACCTTGGTGGCGATTTCGCCAAAGTCCAGCTCACCACGTCGGCCAAATCCGCCGCCCAGATAGGTGGTGTGGATTTGAACGGCTTCGGTGTCGAGGCCAGCAGTGTTCGCCACACGGAAGCGGATCAGGGTCGGAGCCTGGTTGCCGCACCACAGTTCCAAAGCGTCACCGGTAAAAAGCGCGGTGGCGTTCATCGGTTCCATCGTGGCGTGAGCCAGATAGGGCAGGCGATACTCTGCCGTGATTTCGGTCGCGCCTTCGGGCGTCACGTCGACATCGCCGTCATCGCGCATGGTCGAGTTCGGGGCGTCGTCGAACGCTTCGGCAATCTTGGCAAAGATACCATCCGTGTCGGGCGGGTAAGGAGCGTCACCCCAATCCACGTCGATGGCCTCAACCGCCTGATTGGCCAGCCAAGTGTTGTTGGCAATCACCGCGACGCCGGTGCCCAGATCGGCAATCCTCTCGACCCCCGGCATGGATTTCGCGGTGCTGTCATCGAAACCGTTCATTGCACCGCCCAACTTGGGGTTCATGCGGACGGCAGCAAACTTCATGCCGGGCAGGCGGACGTCGACGCCGAACTCAGCCGTCCCGGTCACCTTTTCCACCATGTCCAGACGCGGTTGGGTCTGGCCCAGATAGCGCCACTCGGACGGATCACGCAAAGGTGCCTCGATCGGCTCAAGCTTTGCGGCTTCAGCGGCAAGTTCGGTGTAGGCGATCTTGTCGCCATTCGGGGCGATGACATAACCCGACGCGGTTTTCAGTTCACTGCGATCAACGCCCAGCCGGTCTGCTGCGGCCTGTTTCAATGTCTCGCGGGCCGAGGCTCCGGCCTGACGCATCCGCTCGAACCCGTCTTTCATCGAGGTCGACCCGCCGGTGACCTGCAGGCTCAGCGCCTTGCCAAGCACTCCCAATGCCTCGCCCAGATTGTGCTGGAAGTCCGAGATGTCATAGCCCTTGTTGGGCAGGCTTTCCCCCATCAGGGCCGAGTTGTAATAGGCCGCTGCCGCCGGGCCGTGCAGAACGGTTATCTGGTCCAAGTCCACGTCCAGTTCCTCGGCAATCAGCGCGGCCCATGTGGTTTTGACGCCCTGTCCCATCTCGGCGCGGGGGGCAAAGAGTGTCACCCCGTTCTGGTCGATCAGAACAAACGGGCTCAGCGCCGCCTGACCCTCGCCGGGTTTCAGCGGGTTTGCGGCGGGGCGGCTCACGTAATAGGCACCGAACGCCACGCCGCCCACAATTGCGGTCGAGCCAATCAGGAAAGTGCGGCGCAGGATTTTTCCAACAGAAGCCATCGGTCACGCCTCCTTCAGTTTGCCAGCCGCATCATGGATCGCAGCGCGAATACGGGGGTAGGTACCGCAACGACACAGGTTGCCTTGCATCGCCTCATCAATATCGGCGTCCGAGGGGGTGGGGTTTTCGGCCAGCAGAGCGGCGGCTTGCATGATCTGGCCTGACTGGCAGTAACCACACTGTGCCACCTGATGATCGACCCAGGCTTGTTGAAGCGCATTCATTGCATCCGGCGAGCCGATCCCTTCGATTGTTGTCACGTCTCCCCACACATCGGACAGCGCCACTTGGCAGGAGCGCACGGCTTCACCATCAATATGCACGGTGCAGGCCCCGCAGGCGGCCACACCGCAACCGAATTTGGTTCCGGTCAGGCCAACCTCATCTCGCAAAACCCAAAGCAGGGGAACGTCATCGGGCAGGTCAACCTGATGTTGCTTTCCGTTGATCTTAAGGGCGGTCGCCATGGCGCACCTCATCTAGCTGTGGCTGGTTCTTTGACATAATTGGCTTAAAGTGTCAGTATGTCAATTGACAAAATGAACAAAAACTGTCACCAGTTCAAGCATGACGGAAACAGTTGACGATTCACGGCAAAAGGCGATCCTGAATTCTGCTTTTCAGGCCTTTGCCACTTATGGATTTCGAAAAACCTCGATGGATGACATAGCGCGCGGGGCGGGAATGTCCCGGCCAGCGGTCTATCTGCATTTCAGGAACAAAGAGGCAATCGTCAGCAAATTGACCGAGATTTACTATGCCGAGAAAAGCGCGGCAGTCGCCGAGGCTCTGGCATCTTCTGGGTCCGTGCCCGACGTTCTGACCCGCGCGATAAAAGCCCAGACCGAGGGGATGGCGGCGATACTGGCCTCGCCCCACGGGCTTGAGATGCTGGACAATACCAAGTCCATGGCAGCCGAGATCATTTCGGAAGGAGAGGCCAGGATGGCAGGCCTCTATGCCGAATGGTTGACGCAACAGGCGCAAGCCGGGCGGGTGCGCCTGCTGGCCGATGCGGCCGAGACTGGTCGAACGATTACGGCCACGCTCAAGGGGCTCAAGCTGATTGGGGCGGGGGCCGAGGTCTATGAACAGCAGGTGGCGCAGGTTGCGGCGCTGATCGGCGCGGGGCTTGAGGTCAGGTAACCCGCTGGCGCACCATGTATTCCGGTGCATCCCACAAACGGTTCTGCATGATGTCGGTCAGGATTTCGACAGCGCGCTCCACATCCTGTTCGTCGATGTAAAGCGGCGTGAACCCGAACCGCATGATATCGGGTGACCGGAAGTCTCCGATCACGCCGCGGGCGATCAGGGCCTGCATCGCGGCGTACCCGTCGGCAAACCGGAACGAAACTTGACTGCCGCGCAGGTTCGGATCACGCGGGCTGGCCAGTTCCAACTCGGGGCAGGCGGCCTCGACGCGGGCGATGAACAGCTCGGTCAGGTCGATGGATTTGGCGCGCACATCCGCCATGTCGGCCATGTCCCAGATATCCATCGCAGCGGACAGCGCCGTCATCTGGATGATCGGAGGAGTGCCGACCCGCATCCGCTCGATCCCGCTGCCGGGGCGATAGTCCAGATCAAAGGCGAAGGGGGCCTCGTGCCCCAACCAGCCGGACAGGGCAGGGCGCACACGGTCGGCCAGACGTGGGGCGACATAGATGAAGGCGGGCGCGCCGGGACCCCCGTTCAGGTACTTATATGTGCAGCCCACCGCAAAATCGGCATTGCAGCCGGACAGGTCCACCGGAACCGCGCCTGCGGAATGGGCCAGATCCCAGACTGTCACAACGCCGTTGGCATGGGCCAGCTCGGTCAGTGCTTTCATGTCGTGCATTCGACCACTGCGATAGTCGACTTCTGTCAGCATCAGGACGGCAACATCTTCTGTGATATGCGCGGCTACATCCTCGGGCGCGACAACCCGCAATTCGTAATCAGGCCCCAGCGAGCGCAACAGGCCATCCACCATATACAGGTCCGAGGGGAAGTTGCCGTTGTCCGACAGCACGACCTTGCGATCCGGGCAAAGCTCTAGGGCCGAGGCCACGGCCTGATACACTTTGATCGACAAAGTATCTCCGGTCACTACCGTGCCGGGTTCTGCGCCGATCAATCGGCCGATGCGGTCGCCCAGTCCAGTCGGCAGCGCCATCCACCCAGCCTTGTTCCAGCCGGTGATCAGCATCTGGCCCCATTCGTTGACCAACATCTCGTTCACCCGATCAGTGGCGGCGCGCGGCAGCGGGCCCAACGAGTTGCCATCTAGGTAGATAACGCCTTCGGGCAGATCGAACAGGGCTTTGGTCGCGGAGAAATCGGTCATCGGGGGCTCGCCAGACTGTGTCACGGATTGGTGGTGTTCTTCGGACTATCCGATCCGCATTTGCCTGTCCATTGATGCGACATACTGAGCTTTTGCCAATTTGTTCTGAAAACGGTAGGACATCGTCCAGAAGCGACACTTTTTTCGCTTCGTCAATTGCGGAGAGTGAACATGCGCCGGATCGACTTACCGCCTGTCTGGCTGGTTGGATTTGCTTTGCTGGCCTGGCTGCAAGCGCGCCATTTTTCGCTGGGGCTGTCCCTGGACAGCGGCCTGACTGACCTGCTGAGCGGCATCCTGATTGGGGGCGGTATCCTGTTCGCGGTTCTGGCAATCGTCGAATTTCGCCGTCACAAGACCACGGTCATTCCGCATGAAACGCCCTCGTCCTTGGTGCAAACGGGCATTTACACCCGCAGCCGCAACCCGATCTATGTGGGTGACGTTCTGATCCTGGCTGGTCTGGTTCTGCGGTTTGATGCGGTGTTGTCTCTGATTTTGGTTCCTGTTTTCGTATGGGTGCTGGAACGCCGCTTCATACTGCCCGAAGAAGACCGCCTGCGCCGCACGTTTCGAGCGGATTTCGCCCGGTATGAGCGTAAGACTCGCCGGTGGATTTAGTGTGACCAGTGCCATGACACCACGTAAAAAATGCTGCGCTTGCGAAATAATGTTGCGCAGGATACATGTGTTGCTTAACAAACATAACCGACCACACGCTCGGATTGAGTGAGAATCAGGGGGATTGCCAGTGAAGATAGGCACACCAAAGGAAATACTGGACGGTGAGAACCGGGTCGCGATGACCCCGGATTCGGCTGTGCAGTTGCAGAAACTGGGCTATGAATGCGCCATCGAAAAAGGGGCGGGTGCTGCTGCTGGTTTTTCGGATGAGGCCTATGAGGCTGCGGGCGTCGAGATCGTGAAAACTGCCGCGTCGCTTTGGAAAACCGCCGATATCGTCGCCAAGGTTCGGATCCCGACTGAGGCCGAGATGAAGCGTCTGACCAAGGGTAAGACGCTGATTTCCTTCTTCAACCCTGCGGGCAATGAAGAAGGCATGGAGGTGGCCAAGTCCAAGGGCGCCAACGTCATCGCCATGGAAATGGTGCCGCGTATTTCGCGTGCGCAGAAGATGGACGCGCTGTCCTCGATGGCGAATATCGCCGGTTATCGCGCGGTAATCGAAGCCGGTAACAATTTTGGCCGGTTCTTCACCGGTCAGGTGACGGCGGCGGGTAAAGTACCGCCAGCAAAAGTTCTGATCGTCGGTGCCGGTGTGGCTGGCCTGGCGGCGATCGGGACCTCGACCTCGCTGGGTGCGATTACCTACGCCTTCGACGTGCGCCCGGAAGTGGCCGAGCAGGTCGAATCCATGGGGGCTGAGTTCGTCTATCTGGACTTCGAAGAAGACCAGCAGGACGGCGCGGCCACTGGCGGTTATGCTTCGGTTCAGTCGGAAGAGTTCCGCAACGCGCAGCTGGCCAAGTTCCGTGAGCTAGCTCCAGAAATGGATATCGTCATCACCACCGCGCTGATCCCGAACCGCGAAGCGCCCGAGCTTTGGACCAAGGACATGGTCGAAAGCATGAAGCCTGGCTCGGTCATTGTTGACCTTGCAGCGGAAAAAGGCGGCAACTGCAAGCTGACCGTGCCGGATGAGAAGATCGTGACCGACAATGGCGTGACCATCATCGGCTATACCGACTTCCCCAGCCGGATGGCGGCGCAGTCTTCGTCTTTGTACGCGACCAACATCCGCCACATGATGACCGACCTGACGCCCGAGAAGGACGGTCAGATCAATCACGACATGGAAGATGACGTGATCCGCGGCGCGACCGTGACTCATGAGGGCGAGATCACCTTCCCGCCGCCACCGCCCAAGGTGCAGGCGATTGCGGCGCAGAAAAAGCCCGAGGTCAAGGAACTGACCCCGGAAGAGAAAAAGGCGCAGGAGATTGCGGCCTTCAAGGCCCAGACCAAGCAGCAGGTCACCTTGCTGGGTGTCGGCGGCGCGCTGATGCTGCTGGTGGGGCTGATCGCTCCGGCCAGCTTTATGCAGCACTTCATCGTGTTCGTGCTGGCGATCTTTGTGGGCTTCCAGGTGATCTGGAACGTCTCGCACAGCCTGCACACACCGCTGATGGCGATCACCAACGCGATCTCGTCGATCATTATCGTTGGGGCTTTGATGCAGATCGGGTCGGGATCCTTCCTGGTCATTCTGCTGGCGGCATTGTCTGTCTTCATGGCCGGGATCAACATCTTTGGCGGCTTCCTCGTAACCCGGCGCATGCTCGCCATGTTCCAGAAATCTTAAGGAGGCCGGGCACATGGAATTTGGCTTCACCACTGCCGCCTATGTTGTTGCGGCTGTTCTGTTCATCCTTTCGCTCGGCGGTCTGTCGAACCAGGAAAGCGCCAAACGCGCGGTCTGGTATGGCATCGTCGGTATGGCGCTGGCGGTCTTTGCCACGCTGGTTGGTCCGGGTTCGGGCCTGTGGCTGCTTTCGATCCTGCTGATCATCGGCGGCGGTCTGATCGGTCAATACGTGGCGCAGCGCGTGCAGATGACCGAGATGCCGCAGCTGGTGGCCGCGATGCACTCGCTGGTCGGTCTGGCGGCTGTGTTCGTGGGCTTCAATGCGCATTTTGAAGTTCTGAACGTCGCCGAAGTGATGGCGGTTGCGGATGCCTCGAAAGAGGTGCTGTACACGGGTCTCGGAGGGTTTGGGCAGTTGATCGCCAAGAAAACCCCGGCGGAACTGTCGATCCTGCATGTGGAACTGTTCCTGGGCGTCTTCATCGGCGCAATCACCTTTACCGGGTCGGTCGTGGCCTATGGCAAGCTCGCGGGCAAGGTAACGTCTGCGGCGACCAAGCTGCCCGGCGGTCATGCGCTGAATGCGGCAGCGGCGGGTCTCTCGCTGATCTGCCTAATCTGGTACACCGCATCGGGCGGCTTCTTCCCGCTGTTCCTGATGACGCTGGCGGCGCTGTTCATCGGCTATCACCTGATCATGGGCATCGGCGGCGCCGACATGCCGGTGGTTGTGTCGATGCTGAACAGCTACTCGGGCTGGGCGGCTGCAGCCATTGGCTTCTCGCTGGGCAACGACCTGCTGATCGTGGTCGGTGCGCTGGTGGGCTCGTCCGGTGCGATCCTGTCCTACATCATGTGTAAGGCGATGAACCGTCACTTTGTCAGCGTGATCCTGGGCGGCTTTGGCGGCACCTCGGGCCCACAGATGGAAGTGGAAGGTGAGCAGGTGGCCATCGACGCCGATGGTGTTGCAGCTGCTCTGAACGATGCAGATAGCGTGATCATCATCCCGGGCTACGGCATGGCGGTGGCGCAAGCGCAGCAGTCGGTGTCCGAACTGGTCCGCAAGCTGCGCGCCAAAGGCAAAGAGGTGCGCTTTGCGATCCACCCCGTTGCCGGCCGCCTGCCGGGTCACATGAACGTGCTGTTGGCTGAGGCGAAGGTGCCTTACGACATCGTTCTGGAAATGGACGAGATCAACGACGACTTTCCGGACACGGATGTGGCGATCGTCATCGGCTCGAACGACATCGTGAACCCTGCGGCGCAGGAAGACCCCAACAGCCCCATCGCCGGCATGCCGGTTCTGGAATGCTGGAAGGCCAAGCAGGTCTTCGTGTCCAAGCGCGGTCAGGGCACCGGGTATTCGGGAATCGAAAACCCGCTGTTCTTCAAAGAGAACACCCGCATGTTCTACGGCGACGCCAAGCAGTCACTGGACAAGCTGCTACCGATGATCGACTGATCATTGCCAATACCAAACACAAAGGCGCTCAAAACGGGCGCCTTTTTTCGTTTTGAAGTATCCTGACATCTCAGGAGGTGAGTGATGGAGAAAGTAAACGGCATCGGCGGCGTGTTCTTTCGTGCGCGTGATCCCGAAACCCTGAGTGCCTGGTATGAAAAGCATCTTGGGGTCAATCACTACGACCCACTGCCATGGAAGCAGCGCGAGGGGTACACGGTGTTTGCCCCATTTGCGCAGGACACCGAGTATTTCGGGCAGGCCGAGCAGCAATGGATGATCAATTTCCGCGTGGATGATCTGGCCGCGATGATTGCGCAGCTACAAGGTGCCGGGATCAAGGTTGAAACCCGCGATGAATGGGACAGTGAAGTCGGAAAATTCGCCCGCATACACGACCCCGAGGGCAATCCGATTGAGCTGTGGCAGCCAAATCAATGACATAGCGGGAAATGTATACTGTCGTATCCATGTAAGTGTATGAAATAAAAAGAGAATTGATGTATTTCCGATGTCCCGTATAGTGCCGGGATGAATCGGAGCCCTGTATGACGCCCATCGACGACCATCCGTTGCGCTATGCGCTGGCCAATGAGCTGCACGCGCGCCCTTTTCCGGTTGCGGGTACTCCGTGCACCGTGGCTTTTCTTGCGATCAAAAAGCCCGAAGCCGCCGCGGCGCGGGATCGGGATGAGGATCTGGCCCATCTGATCAACCTGCTGGATCGTCACGGTGCGCAGCATCCTCAGCCGCAGGCCACCCACTACGCCGGGCAGATCGGTCGTCACTGGTTGAAATGGGAACAGCACACCGAGTTCGTCACCTACACCGCGATCACGCAAAACGTCAGTGACCGTGCCTTCAACCCTGCTGACTTCGAGGTCTTTCCGCCGGATTGGTTGATGTCCAGCCCCGGCCAGCGGGTTACCTCGGCAATGATCCGTGTGGTCGAACGGCAGGAGGACGAAGCGGTTCAGGCGTCGCTGGGGGATTGGTTCGAGCCGGAAAGCCTGGCCGTGGCGCGGGTGCTGGACGACGCAGCCATTTGCGCCTGCGATTTCCGCATCGACCCGGCCGGTCATATGCGGTTTGCGTTGTTCGTGACCAAGGGCACCGGGCGGCGCAGGACCGGTCGCATTATCCAGCGCCTGTGTGAGATCGAGACCTATAAGGCGATGTCGATGCTGGGTTTCGCTCGGGTCAAACAACTGACGCCCCGCATTGGCGAATTGGACAGCAGGCTGACCGGCTTGATGGGGCAAATGACCGACAATTCGGCCCATGCCGACGAATTGCTGCCTGACCTTCTGTCCACCTCGACCGAGCTTGAAACCCTCTCGGCCCAATGCTCATTCCGCTTCGGGGCCACAGGTGCCTATGAGGCGATCGTGAACCAGCGGATCGAGGTGCTGCGGGAAGAGCGGTTCGAGGGGCGTCAGAGCTTTGCCGACTTTATGATGCGTCGCTACGATCCTGCCATGCGTACCGTAAAGTCCACGGAACGTCGCCTGCAAGCGTTGTCCGACCGGGCCATTCGGGCCGGGGAACTATTGCGGACGCGGGTGGATGTGGAGCGCAGCGCGCAGAACCAGGCGCTGTTGGAAAGCATGGATCGCCGCGCCGATCTGGCTCTGCGCCTACAGCACACAGTCGAAGGGCTCTCGGTCGTGGCGATCAGCTATTATGCTGTCTCGCTGGTCAGCTATGTGCTGTACCCGCTGACCAAGGCCGGGATGAGCAAGGGGATGCTGACAGCAGTCGTGACGATCCCGGTGGTGTTGGCAGTCTGGTTCTTTATCCGGCAGGTTCGCAAGCGACTGGAATGAACGGCATTTGCCAATCCACCCGAAGCTTGTAGAACAGGGGCGAGTGACGCTTTCTGCAAAGGAAACCCGGTGATCGGACTTGTGGCCGCGTGGCGGGCCGTGGCTGCCATGTTCATCCTTAACGGTGCGCTGTTCGGCATTTGGGCGTCTCGTATCCCGGCTGTGCGCGACCGGTTGGACCTGACACATGAAGCGCTGGGATATGGCCTTTTGTTCATGGCAGCAGGGGCGGTGTGTTCGTTCCCGGTGACCGGGCGACTGACCGACCGGTTTGGTGCCGTAGCGCTAACGCGGGTAATCGCGGTTCTCTACACGTTGTCTCTGATCCTGTTAGGCACGGCAGGCGGGTTCTGGGCTCTGGCGGCGTTCCTGTTCGTGTTCGGAGCCTTTCACGGCTCGATGGACGTGGCGATGAACGCCTGGGCGGCCGAGGTGGAACAGGCCTATCGCAAGCCGGTCATGTCCTCGTTTCACGCGATGTGGAGCCTTGGGGCCGGGCTGGGGGCGCTCAGTGGGTATGGGGCCGTTCAGATGGGGCTGACGGTGATGCAGCACTTTTTGCTGGCCGGTGGCGTGGTCGTGGCCCTTGCACTGGCTCTGTCCTGGGTGCGTTGGTCGTCCCGCAAGGCCGCGTCGCCTGGGGGCACGTTTTTTGCACTACCCTCCGGCGCGCTGATCCTCGTGGGTTTCACTGCCCTGTGCGGAGCGCTGGGTGAAGGCGCCGTGGCAGATTGGAGTGCGATTTTCCTGCGCGACGTGACCGGAGCGGCAGAAAGCATCGCGGCCCTCGGCTACGCCGTATTTTCAGTGACAATGGTGGCTTTCCGGCTGGCCGGAGGTTTTGTGATCGCCCGCTTTGGCCCCGTTGCCACGGCCCGTTTCGGCGGTGTTTGCGCGGCGTTGGGCGTGTTTGGTGTCGTCTCGGCAGGCGAGGCTGGGCTGGCGCTGGCAGGCTTTGCCCTGATGGGTGTTGGATATGCCGTGATCATGCCGCTGGCCTTCAGCCGGGCCGCCAATGATCCGCACGTGCCACCGGGGCAGGCCATAGCCAGCGTGGCAACGCTCGGCTACGGAGGGCTGTTGATCGGCCCGCCGCTTATTGGGTTTCTGGCGGAAATGCTTACATTACGACTGGCGTTCACGGCCTTGCTGCCTTTGGCCGTTCTGATTGTCCTGCTATCCGGCGCGCTGCGGCCTGCGCCTTTGGATTGACGCTACGAATGCACGCCCGGGGTGAGCCTCGGTGAAAAGAACAAGATGGGAGATGACCATGCCGATCAAGAACCGCTTCGCCGAGTTGCAGGGTGAAATCACCGAATGGCGCCGCGACATACACGAAAACCCCGAGATTCTGTTCGAGACGCACCGCACCAGCGCATTGGTCGCGGACAAGCTGAAAGAGTTTGGCTGTGACGAGGTCGTGACCGGCATTGGCCGCACCGGGGTTGTTGGCGTCATCAAGGGCAAGGTCGATACGGGCGGCAAGGTGATCGGCCTGCGGGCGGATATGGATGCGTTGCCGATCCATGAGGCTACGGGGCTGGACTATGCCTCCAAGACCGACGGGGCGATGCACGCTTGTGGCCATGATGGGCATACGGCGATGTTGTTGGGCGCGGCGAAATACCTCTCGGAGACCCGGAATTTCGACGGGACGGTTGTGGTGATCTTCCAACCGGCGGAAGAGGGCGGCGGTGGTGGCCGTGAGATGTGCGAAGACGGCATGATGGACCGTTGGGGCATTCAGGAAGTTTACGGAATGCACAACTGGCCCGGTCGGCCCGTGGGCAGTTTTGCCATTCGTCCGGGCGCGTTTTTTGCGGCCACCGATCAGTTCGACATCACCTTTGAAGGCAAGGGCGGGCACGCCGCCAAACCGCATGAAACCGTTGACACCACCGTGATGGCCGCGCAGGCAGTGCTGGCCTTGCAGACGGTCGCCGCGCGCAATGCCGATCCGGTGGATCAGGTTGTGGTCTCGGTGACGTCATTTGAGACCTCGACCACGGCCTTCAACGTGATCCCGCAGACGGTGCAGTTGAAAGGAACCGTCCGCACGATGAGTTCGGAGATGCGCGATCTGGCTGAAAAACGCATCAAGGAAATCTGCAATGGTGTGGCCGCGACCTTTGGTGGCGCTGCCGAGGTGACCTATTACCGGGGATATCCGGTGATGGTGAACAGTGACGCGCAGACCGATTTCGCCGCAGATGTCGCGCGATCTGTTTCGGGCAGCTGCGACGAGGCGCCCTTGATCATGGGGGGCGAGGATTTCGCCTTTATGCTCGAGGAGCGTCCCGGTGCGTATATTCTGGTCGGCAACGGCGACACGGCGGCGGTGCACCATCCCGAATACAATTTCAACGATGAGGCTATTCCGGCCGGGTGCAGTTGGTGGGCCGAGATTGTGGAACAGCGGATACCTGCGGCTTGATTTTGAGGTTGCGAAGCGAGGGGCCAGCCCCTCGCGCTCCCCGAGGTATTTTTAGCCAGATGAAGATGGATCCCGGTCAGACAAGCTGAGTTGGACGCAGAGCGTTTCGACGATTGCGTCAAGTGCGGACTTTTGGGTGTTCACGCAGGATTTCGCAGCGTTGCGCGCCGTATCCAGAGCGTTTTGGTCCGACAGCCAGGCTGCTACCGCGGCGGTCAGGTCGGTGGCGGACTGGACTTGCAACGCTCCACCGGTTTCGATGAGGGGCGCAAAGGTTTCGGCAAAGTTGAAATAGCCCGGGCCGGTGATCACGGCGGCTCCGGCCTGTGCGGGTTCGAATGGGTTGTGGCCGCCGATCTCTTTCAGGGACCCGCCCAGAAACACGATGGGGCAGAGGGCGTACCATGTGCCGGTCTCGCCCAGAGTGTCCGCCACGTAGACCTGTGTTTCCCCTGTGATCTGGTCCTCGGCAGACCGAAACGCCGCGGCTTGTCCGGCTCGCTCAATCAGTGCGGCCACGTCGTTGCGGCGTTCGGGGTGGCGGGGGATCAGCAACAAAAGCAGATCGGGCCAGCGTTTGAGCAAATCTGCATGGGCCGCCAGAACCGTCTCCTCTTCGCCCGCATGGGTGGAACTGGCAATCCAAACAGGGCGGTTTCCGATTTGCGCGCGGATGTCCGACAGCGTGAGCTCATCCACCGGCAGCGGATCTGACATCGCCTTGAGGTTTGTGCCGGGTTGAACCCGATCCGCCCGCGCACCCATATTGATCAGGTTGGTGGCTGTCTTGTCATTCTGGGTCAGGAACAGGCGGAAGTGGTCCAGAATGAAACGTGCCGAGTCGGGGCGTTTCTTCCAGCCTTCTACAGATTTGTCCGACAGGCGGGCGTTGAGCAGTGCCAGAGGGATACCACGCGCTGCGCCTTGGACAATCAGGCGCGGCCAGATTTCGCTTTCGACAAAAATACCGGCATCCGGGTGCCAGTGGTCCAGAAAGCGCCGGACGGGGCCGGGCATGTCCAGGGGTGGGTATTGGTGGCGCGCGCGGGGTGGCATTCGCTTTTCAATAAGCGCAGCCGAGGTCGGCGTGCCCGAGGTGATCAGAAACTCGGCATCGGGCAGACGCTCACCCAACCTTTTGATCAGGCTGATCACCGACAGGGATTCGCCGACGCTGGCCGCGTGGAACCAGATCAGGCGCCCCTCGGGGCGGGGCAGGCTGGCATGGCCCAGACGTTCTTGTTGGCGGACCTCGGGAACGTCAGCGGCCTGCAGCTTGTTCCGCACTGTACGCCAAACCAGAGGACCCGCAACTGAAGTCAGGCCGCAATACAGGTGATAGAGCAGCGTTGGTCGACCCGGTTGATCCGGCATGTCAGCCGCCTGTGTGGCTCATGTGACGGCTCATCTGGCCGTCAACCGCCTGACGGGAATAGTCGAAATCGTGGCCCTTGGGCTTGAGGTTGATCGCGGCGCGGATCGCATCCTCAAGCGGTTGCTCGGTGTCCGGGTGGTCGCGCAGGGCACCGCGCAGGTCGGCCATATCCTCTTGACCGAGGCACATATACAGCTCGCCGGTGCAGGTCAGGCGCACGCGGTTACAGCTTTCGCAGAAGTTATGCGACAGCGGCGTGATGAAGCCAATCTTTTGCCCGGTCTCTTCCAGCCGCACATAGCGCGCAGGTCCGCCGGTACGTTCGGCCAGATCGGTTACCGTATAGTGGTTCTCGTATTCCTTGCGCACGTCTTTCAGCGACCAGTACTGGTCGAGACGGTCCTCGTTTCCGATGTCGCCCATTGGCATGACCTCGATCCAGGTCAGGTCCATGTCGCGCTCGGCACACCATTTCGTGATCGTCGGCAGCTCTGCTTCGTTGAAGCCCTTCAGGGCCACCGCATTGATCTTGATCCGCAGACCGGCCTTTTGCGCAGCATCAATGCCGTTCAGCACCTGTTTCAGGCGGCCCCAGCGGGTGATCTGGGCAAACTTGTCCTCGTCCAGCGTATCCAGCGAGATATTCACCCGGCGCACGCCTGCGGCATACAGATCGTCAGCAAAGCGATGCAGCTGCGAGCCGTTGGTGGTCAGCGTCAGCTCTTTCAACGCACCGCTGTCCAGATGTCGGGTCATGCTGTTGAAAAACGTCATGATATTTCGGCGCACTAGAGGTTCGCCACCGGTGATCCGCAGCTTTTCCACCCCCATCTTCACGAAGGTGGTACACATGCGGTCCAGCTCTTCCAGCGTCAGCAGGTCTTTCTTCGGCAGGAACTTCATGTCCTCGGACATGCAGTACACACAGCGGAAATCGCAGCGGTCCGTGACGGAGACGCGGAGATAGGTAATCGCACGAGCGAACGGGTCGATAAGCGGAGCAGTCATTCGGTATAGGTAAAGCTGCGACATGGTCGCGACAAGGGCGAAGTTTCCTTTGCGCTGGTACAGATGCGCGCAGGGCGGTAGGCTCTTGGCATGAGATATATTCTTTTGACTTTGTGTGTTCTTGTTGCGGGCTGCGATATTGTGCGGTCGACGACGGATCGTGTGCAGGGGGCTGATAGTGTACCCGCCGAGGCAGAAGAGGCCGTGACCGAGGAAGCGGTCGAACCCGAACTGGTTGCGACCGCGCCTGCTGGCTGGGTCGGGGCAAAGACCACTATTGCCGGGTTGGGCGACCCGACGACGCCGGGCCGTTGGCTGCAAACGCCGCTGGTCGATACCGAATTCACCGGGCGCGTGGTGGTGCCGAAAACCGGGTCGCAGGCCTATATCACTCTGGTTCCCGCGCCGGGGCCGGAGAGTGGCGGCAGCCGGTTGTCGCTGGACGCGATGCGGGCCTTGCTGTTGCCGTTCGACGAGTTGGTTGAACTAGAAGTCTATTCCAACTGATCTTTCAGGAACTTTCCGGCTTCGCGGCGGGCAAACGGTTTCATCCCGCCGCCATGATTATTCAGGAAGGTGGTTACGCGATCCGGGTCGTGTTTGGACAGTTCGCGCAGCCACCATGCAATGGCCTTCTGGATAAACCATTCGCGGTCGAGCACATAGCCTGCAGCCCAACCGAGGATACGGTCTCGCCGCGCCAGATCGTCGGGTTTGGGGTGGTTTTGTTTGGTCCAGGGCAGCGTGGCCACCAGCGCCGCGCGCCGAGTCCACATATGATCCGACGTTGTCCAGTCTTCGACCTGATCCAGCCGGGACGGATCGGCTGACAGGCGTTTCTGCATCGCCATGCAGGCATGATCGGCCACGGCCCACGCATCGAAATCCGGCAGCCAGCTTTGCAGCAGCTTCCAAACTGCCTCATCAGGGCGAATGCGCGCCTGGGTCAGTAGTTTGGCGGCGGCCAGACGACCTTCGTGGATGTTGGTCCGCCAGAGCGCGTCTGCCAGTTCCGCGCGCGCGGGCACATCCAGTTCCTGACGCCAGGCTTTGGTCAGGTCATTCAGCACCGGGTTTCCAACGCCAAGATAGGGGCGGTCGGCCTTGTGATAGGCCGCCATCTGCTCGGCGCGCTCGGCATCCGCATAAGCTTTGATCTGATCTAGGTAAGTGTCCAGCATCGAATTAGTTTGCGCGGGTCGGTTTGCCGTCGATGGTCTGTTGGTTCTTTTCCACCCAATAGGCGCGGATGTCGTCATCCGATTTGCCGTCGACCCATTTCTGCATGGTGTCCCGGTCGGACTGATACTCCATGAATGGCACAGCATAACCGCAGGAGGTCTGAACCAGATCAATGTCCAGATCATAGATCTGCCGTGCGCTGCGGTGATCGGGGAACAGATCGGCCGACTCGTCCCAGCCTGAATCCCCGACATGCAAGGTGCGCGCGGTCCCATAGGTGCGCAGGATCAGGGGCCGCGTGGTGAAGGAACACCACATCAGCGTCATGCGGTCGGTTTCCAGCAAATGCCCAGCGGTTTCATTCCCGCTGCCAGTCAGGTTCATCCAGACAATCCGGTTCAGGCCCAGAACGCGCAGCGAGTCCATTCCCTTGGGCGAGATATTCACCCGCCCGTCAGGTGCGGCGGTGCCGACGAAAAAAATATGCTGATCTTCAATGAACTTGCGCTGGGCGTCATCCAGTTCCGGAAATTGCTTGGCCATGCTTCACTCCACCGTGACGGACTTAGCCAGATTGCGCGGTTGGTCAACATCCGTGCCCTTTGCCACCGCCGTGTGATAGGCCAGCAGTTGCGCCGGGACCGAGTACAGGATCGGGGCAAGGCTGGGGTGGATGTGGGGCATACGGATAGTGCTCCAGACGCCGTCTTTGGCCTCGGCAATTCCGTCATCGTCCGAGACCAGGATGACCTTACCCTTGCGCGCCATGACTTCCTGCATGTTCGAGACGGTCTTGTCGAAGACGGTATCCCGCGGTGCCATGACGACAACCGGCATATGCTTGTCGATCAGGGCGATGGGGCCGTGTTTCAGCTCACCCGACGCATAACCTTCGGCGTGGATGTAGCTGATTTCCTTCAGTTTCAGCGCGCCCTCCATCGCCAAGGGGTACATCAGGCCGCGGCCCAGAAACAGCACGTCGCGGGCCTCGGACAGGCGCTGGGCGGATTTCTTTATGGCGCGGTTCTGATCCAGCGCGGTGTTGAGCGCCGTCGGCAGCCCGCGCAGCGCGGCGGCGTGATCAGCCAGTTCTTCGTCGCTCAGCGTTCCTCGATCCGCAGCCGCCTTCAGCGCCAGCATCAGCAACACGCTCAGCTGGCAGGTGAACGCCTTGGTCGAGGCCACGCCGATCTCGACCCCAGCGTGGATGGGCAGGGCGAGATCGCTTTCCCGCGCGATCGAGCTTTCGGGGACATTGACCACTGATACGATCTTGTCGGCCTTCCCCTCGCAATAACGCAGCGCGGCGAGCGTGTCGGCGGTTTCACCCGACTGGCTGACAAACAGCGCCGCTGTCCGACCTGGGATCGGCGGTTCGCGATAGCGGAATTCGCTGGCGATATCGACCTCGACGGGCATCTTGGCCAGCTGTTCGAACCAGTATTTCGCGGTCAGACAGGCGTAGAAAGCGGTGCCACAGGCGACCATGGTCAGGCGGTCGAGCTTGGTGAAGTCCAGACCACCGGGCAGGACGACCTCACCCCCGCCAGTGGGCAGGTAGGACCGGATCGCCTCGGCCACCACAACGGGCTGCTCGGCGATTTCCTTGGCCATGAAGTGTTTGTGACCGGCCTTGTCGGCCCGCGTCTGATCAATTTTGATCTGGCGGGTCTCGCGGTTGGCCAGCTCTCCGGCCTCGTTGCGGATTTCCAGCGAGGTGCGGGTCAGGACCGCACGGTCGCCTTCCTCAAGATAGGTGATGCGGTCGGTCAGCGGTGCCAGTGCAATCGCGTCTGAGCCCACGAACATTTCGCCCACGCCATGTCCGATTGCCAGGGGCGAACCCTTGCGGGCCGCAACGATCAGATCGTCCTGGCCGTCGAACAGGAAGGCCAGCGCAAAAGCGCCCTTGAGGCGGTTGATGGTCTTGAAGGCGGCGTCAACCGGGGACAGGCCGGTGTTCAGGTAATGCTCGGCCATCAGGGCAACGGTTTCGGTGTCAGTTTCGGTCACGAAATCCACGCCATGTTCGGCCAGTTCCGTCCGCAACTCGCGGTAATTCTCGACGATACCGTTATGTACCACTGCGACCGGACCGGCTTGGTGGGGGTGCGCATTGGTGACCGAGGGCGCTCCGTGCGTGGCCCAGCGGGTATGCCCTATGCCGGATTTGCCCGGCAGAGGGTCATGCACCAGCAGATCGCTGAGGTTGACCAGCTTGCCCACCGCCCGGCGCCGCCCAAGCGCGCCTTTATTGACCGTGGCAATACCTGCACTGTCGTAGCCGCGGTATTCCAACCGTTTCAGGGCTTCGACCAGAATGGGGGCGGCTTCGTGTTCGCCCAGAACACCTACGATTCCACACATGGATCAGGCTCCTTTGTCGCGGCGAGCCTTCTTCGCCTTCAACATGTCAAACAATTTACGTGCATACCCCGGCTTGTTGTCCTGCTTGGCGCGGGCCACGGCCAGCGCATCGGCCTCTACGTCACGGGTCACCACGGTTCCGGTTGCCGTCATTGCGCCGTCCCCAACCGTCACCGGGGCCACCAGCATGGTGTTCGAGCCGATAAAGACATTCTCGCCAATCGTGGTGCGGTGCTTCATCACGCCGTCATAGTTGCAGGTGATCGTGCCCGCGCCGATATTCGTGGCCGCACCGACCGACGCATCGCCGATATAGCTGAGGTGGTTGACCTTGGCGCCTTCCGCGATTTCAGCGTTCTTGATCTCGACAAAATTGCCGATGCGGGTGTTTTCCGCCAACTCTGCACCGGGGCGCAGGCGGGCATAAGGGCCGACGATGGCGCCACGGCTGACATGGCAACCCTCCAGATGCGAAAATGCCCGGATCGTTGCGCCGCTTTCAACGGTGACACCGGGGCCGAAGACCACGTTGGGCTCGATCACTGTATCACGGCCGATTACGGTGTCGGCGGCCAGATAAACGGTTTCGGGGGCCATCAGGGTGACGCCCAGCTCCAACACGGCGGCACGTGCATTGGCCTGAAACACGGCGTCCGCCGCAGCCAGATCAGCGCGCGAGTTCACGCCCAGCGTCTGCGCTTCGTCACAAGCGACGGCGGTTACTTTCAGATTGCGGTTCCGGGCGATTTCAACCACGTCGGTCAGGTAATATTCGCCTGCCGCGTTGTCTTTGCCTACCGCATCGATAAGAGAAAACAGTGTGTCAGCGTCACACGCTAAAAGCCCGGAGTTGCAGAGGGTTATGGCGCGCTCCTGATCTGAGGCGTCTTTGAATTCGACGATCCGCTCGAGGCTGTCGCCATTCATGACCAGGCGGCCATAACGTGCGGGGTCGGCGGCCTCGAAGCCCAGAATGACCAGATCGTTAGCCGCCCGGGCTGCGATCATGCGCTCCAGCGTGTCAGGCTGCAGGAACGGCGTGTCGCCGTATAGGACCACCACATCGCCTTCGAAACCCTTCAGCGCGTCGCGGGCCTGTGCGACGGCATGGGCTGTGCCCAGTTGTTCTTCCTGAACCGCGATCTGGGCGGTTTCGTCCTCGTCCACGGCGACCTTTGCCACGGTCTCGGCCCCGTGTCCGGTGACGATCACGGTGCGCTCGGGCGATAGCACGGCACCGGCGCGCATGGCGTGGACCAGCATCGGGGCCTGGGCGATGGGGTGCAGAACTTTGGGGATATCCGAATGCATCCTGGTGCCTTTTCCGGCGGCAAGGATGACAAGGGCAGTGCTCATGAAATCGATTTCTCTTTGTGTTTTGTTGCCGTCCGTTTTATCCGCTGAGGTCAAAGGCGCAAGCGGTTCAGCCATCAAACAAGATTGCCGTTTGCAACAGGACACGGCAAAAAACCGCCGAAGCAGGAGGCGCGATGCGAACGGTTATCTTCGATCTGGACGGAACTCTGGCCGATACGTCGGGCGATCTGCTGGCCGCGGCGAACCACTGTTTTCGGCAGATGGGGCATGGCGATGTGCTGGTGCACGGGCAGGACGCGGCGGTTGCGTTGCGGGGCGGGCGGATGATGCTGACGCATGGGCTCAAGCGGGTGGGGGCCTATGACGAAGATATGGTTCACGCCTATTACCCAACGCTGCTCGAGGCGTATTCCCAGGCCATCGACACGCATACACAGTTCTATCCCGGGGCGCTGGACGCAATCGAGGTTTTGCGGTCGGCGGGCTATGGCGTGGGCATCTGCACCAACAAGCCCGAGGCGCTGGCGCATCAGTTGCTGACCCAGATGGGCGTGCGGGATGCGTTCGCCTCTCTGGTCGGGGCCGACACCTTGTCGGTGCGCAAGCCAGATCCGGAACCGCTGCGCGAGGCTGCGCGTCGGGCGGGCGGACATCCGGATTTGTGCGTGCTGATCGGAGACTCTGATACTGACCGTAACACCGCCCGCGCGGCTGGTGTGCCCTCGGTTCTTGTCACCTTCGGCCCGTCCGGCGAGGACATGGCCGCGCTGGAGCCCGAGGCCTTGTTGCATCACTTCGACGATCTGCATTCGGTGGTCGAAGGGCTGATCGGTGCGGCGGCGTGATCTCTTGACCCTCAACCCATGCAGCATCAGAAAAAGCCTATGACCGAGACATTCACTGGCAGCTTTACCCAGCAGGAACCCATCCCCGAAGATGCAATCGAGGCAGCGATGGCCGTCCTGCGCCACGGACGCCTGCACCGCTACAACGTCGTCCCCGGAGAGCTGGGCGAAACTGCGTTGCTGGAGCAGGAATTCGCGGCGCAGATGGGCGCCAAATATTGTCTGGCGGTGTCCTCCGGCGGCTATGCATTGGCGACGGCGCTGCGGGCGGTTGGGGTACAGCCGGGCGATCCTGTGCTGACGAATGCCTTTACGCTGGCGCCGGTGCCGGGGGCGATTGCCTCGGTCGGGGCGCGGCCGATCTTTGTGGGTGTGACTGAGAGCCTGACCATTGACCTGGATGACCTTGAGGCAAAGCTGGATCAGGCGAAGGTCCTGATGCTCAGCCATATGCGCGGGCATTTGTGCGACATGGATCGGCTGATGCAAATGTGCGATGCGGCTGGCGTTATCGTGATCGAGGATTGCGCCCACACGATGGGGGCGGCATGGCGCGGGCAGCTTTCGGGGCGGCAGGGGGCAATCGGGTGCTATTCCTGTCAGACCTATAAGCACGTCAATTCTGGTGAAGGCGGGCTGCTGATCACCGATGACGAAGAACTGGCGGCTAAGGCGACGATGCTTTCGGGGTCCTATATGCTCTATGAGCGCCACCTTGCCGCGCCGGCCCCTGAGGTTTTTGAGCGGATAAAATACACCACTCCGAACGTATCCGGCCGTATGGATAACCTGCGCGCGGCAATTCTGCGCCCGCAATTGCGCGATCTGGACCGGCAGGTTCAGCGTTGGAACGAACGCTACGATGAGATTGCGGCGGGGCTGCGCGGAACGCCGGGGCTAACCATTGTCGAGCGTCCCGAGGAGGAAGCCTATGTCGGATCGTCGATCCAGTTCCTGTTGCTCGACTGGTCGCCGGAGCGCATTGCCGAGGTGATCCGTCGCTGTGCGGCGCTTGGGGTGGAGCTCAAATGGTTCGGCGGGGCGGAGCCGAGCGGGTTTACCTCTCGCTATGACAGTTGGCGTTATGCGGACAGCGTGCCAATGCCGGCCAGTGATCGCATTCTGGCCGGTATCATGGACATGCGAGTGCCTCTGACCTTTTCGCTAGAGGATTGCCGCCTGATCGCGCGTATCATCCGGTCCGAGGTCGGCGCGGTCTATCAATCCTGATCCAATTGAGTGCACCCGCAGTGCACGCTCTTTTTGACAGCCGCCCTTTGGGGCGGCTGTCTGCGTTTTGGGTGATCGTGTCGATCAGGGTCGTTGACCAGATGTAATTCGGCTGCTATCAGTTTATTGAACATGTGTTCATTTATGCGAAGGAGGAGATCGCGTATGTTCTCGGCCACAATGCAATTTGATCTGGGCGAAGATGTGAAGGCCCTGCGCGAGATGGTGCATCGCTGGGCGCAGGATCGGGTCAAGCCGATGGCGGCTGAAGTCGACAAGTCCAACGCTTTTCCCAACGAGTTGTGGAAAGAGATGGGCGATCTCGGGATGCTTGGGGTCACGGTGCCCGAGGAATACGGCGGGGCGGGGATGTCGTACCTGGCCCATACTGTTGCGGTCGAGGAGGTCGCGCGGGCCTCTGCCTCGGTTTCGTTGTCTTACGGGGCCCATTCGAATCTGTGCGTCAACCAGATCAAGCTGAATGGCACCGATGAGCAGAAGGCGAAGTATTTGCCGCGTCTGATCTCGGGGGAGCATGTGGGCGCACTGGCGATGTCCGAGGCTTCGGCCGGTTCCGACGTGGTGTCGATGAAACTGCGCGCGGAAAAGCGCAACGATCATTATCGGCTGAACGGCAACAAGTACTGGATCACCAATGGGCCGGATGCGGACACTCTGGTCGTCTATGCCAAGACAGACCCGGAGGCGGGGTCAAAAGGGATCACGGCCTTTCTGATCGAGAAAGAGATGAAGGGGTTTTCGACCTCGCCCCATTTCGACAAGCTGGGTATGCGTGGATCGAACACAGCCGAGCTAATTTTCGAGGGCGTCGAAGTGCCGTTCGAAAACGTTCTGGGCGAAGAGGGTAAGGGTGTCGCGGTTTTGATGTCCGGTCTGGACTATGAGCGCGTGGTTCTGGCCGGGATCGGGACGGGCATCATGGCGGCCTGTCTGGACGAGATCATGCCCTATCTGGCTGAGCGCAAGCAGTTCGGCAAACCCATCGGCAGTTTCCAACTGATGCAGGGCAAAATCGCCGACATGTACACTGCGATGAATTCCGCGCGGGCTTATGTGTACGAGGTTGCCAAGGCCTGTGACCGGGGGGACGTGACCCGCCAGGACGCGGCGGCGTGCTGCCTTTACGCCTCGGAACAGGCGATGGCGCAGGCGCATCAGGCGGTACAGGCAATGGGTGGAGCCGGGTTCCTGGCGGATTCGGCGGTCAGCCGAATTTTCCGCGATGCCAAGCTGATGGAGATCGGCGCGGGGACCAGCGAAATCCGTCGGATGCTGATCGGGCGGGAACTGATGAGCGAAATGCTGTGACGAAAAAACGCCCCACATACGAGGGAACTGTGGGGCGTTCTTTCAAAGGATCAGAAGCTATGGACGTAGGATACGCCGACCAGCCAAGGATCGATTTCGGCGGTGCCGATATCGGTGCCGCCCAACGAAACGTCCGAGTCGATGTCGAACCAGCGGACGTTCAGACGTACGGCACCTTTTTCGGTGACCATGTAGTCCAGACCAGCCTGCAGCGCGAGGCCGAAGGAGTTGTCAAGCTCGAGTCCGGGCAGCTCTTCGTCGAAGAAAATTGTGTAGTTCAGACCTGCGCCGACATAGGGTTTCCAAACGCTGTTGGTCGGGAAGTGGTAGTTCAGCGACAGGGTGGGCGGCAGCTGCTTGACGCTGCCCGCATCAATGCTGCCGTTCAGAGTGATGTCGTGTTTGAACGGGGTAGCCGCCAGAAGTTCGATGCCCAGGTTGTCGCGGACGAAGTACTCCACGGTAAAGATCGGGCGTGTGTCCGAATCCACTTCGACGTCGAGACCACCGGCCAGTGTGCCATTGTCGGATTTCGGGTCGAGGTAGCCAACACCAACACCCACGGTCCAGTCACCTTGGTTTTGGGCCATTGCAGGGGCGGCAAGCGCGACGAGCGCGGTAGAGAGTGTCAAAGCGGCGAGTGTTTTGGTCATTTTAAGGCCTTTGAATTTGATGATGGGTTGGTTTTGCCGACCAGGGGCAAGGTAAACTCTGATCTGCATCAAGTTTCGGTGAGATCGGAGACGCGTTCCTGGTCGGAAAATGTTATGAAAACAAGGGGTTTCGCGCATGCGTCCCGTTGAAAGCATACCCGGTATGCGAGAGGTGGGGGGCTGGGATATCCCTGGCCGACTCAACATGGCGCGGCAGTGCCTTTCGCGCCCCTGCGACAGCATAGCCATTATCGATCTGACCGCGGGTGGCCGCGAGGCCGTCTCTTATGGTCATCTTGGGCGCATGACCGACGGGATTGCGCGGGCGTTGATGAATCGGGTGCAGCCCGGTGATCGCGTGGGTGTGCTGCTCAGCCAATCGCCGTGGTGCGCGGTCGCGCATCTGGCGATCTGGAAGCTTGGGGCGATTTCGGTGCCGCTGTTCAAGCTGTTCAAACATGATGCGCTGGCCTCTCGGGTAGGCGACGCTGGGGCGAAGGTGGTGCTGACGGATGGTGACGGTGCCGCATTGCTCGGCGATTTGGCGCAGCCGATCCGGGTTGATCAGATCGCGCCGTCCGATGACGCGCTGCCCTATGCGGACACCGGTCCCGAGGACCCGGCGGTGTTGATCTATACCTCGGGTACCACCGGCAGCCCCAAAGGGGCATTGCACGGGCACCGAGTCCTGACCGGTCACCTGCCGGGCGTGTCGATCAGCCACAATCACCTGCGTGAGGGCGACTGCCTGTGGACGCCCGCTGATTGGGCCTGGATCGGCGGTTTGTTCGACGTGTTGATGCCCGGTTTGGCGCTGGGCATCCCGGTGGTCGCGGCGCGGCTCGAGAAGTTCACCCCCGAAGCCTGCGCCGATGTGATCGCGCGCGGCGGTGTGCGCAACGTGTTCTTCCCGCCCACGGCTCTGCGGATGCTGAAGGCAGCGGATCAGAGCATCCCTGGCCTGCGTTCGGTTGCGTCAGGTGGTGAGCCATTGGGCGCTGAGATGCTGGCCTGGGGGCAAAAGGCGTTCGGTCTGACGATCAACGAATTCTACGGTCAGACCGAATGCAACATGGTCGTGTCTTCCTGCGCCGAGGATTTCCCGGTGCGCCCCGGTTGCATCGGTAAGTCGGTGCCGGGGCATGAGGTCGTGGTGATCGACGAAAGCGGCAACCCGACCAGCGAGGAGGGCGACGTCGCCATCCGGCGGGGCTCGGCCTCGATGCTGCTGGAATACTGGAACCGGCCCGATGCGACCGCTGAAAAGTTCCGCGGCGATTGGCTGATCACCGGAGACCGTGGCGTGTGGGAGGGCGACTATCTGCGCTTCGTCGGCCGCGATGACGACGTTATTACCTCGGCCGGCTACCGCATCGGCCCGGCCGAGATCGAGGATTGCCTGCTGACCCACCCGGCGGTGGCAACCGTCGGCGTCGTCGGCAAGCCTGACCCGCTGCGGACCGAGATCGTGAAGGCCTATGTGGTGTTGAAGCCGGGGGCCGAGGCCTCAGGGCAGGAGTTGCAGGATTGGGTCAAGGACCGTCTGGCGCAGTATTCCTATCCGCGCGAGGTGACCTTTCTTGAGGAACTGCCGATGACGGTGACAGGGAAGGTGATCCGCAAGGAATTGAAGGCGCGGGCGGCAGAGGAAGTGAGGGCTCAAAATTGAACCGACTATTGTTTGCTATTTTAATGGTGATCTTTGCGCTCGCGTCCACTGCCCACGCTGATGATCCTGATCCAAGTGGTTGGGTAGAAAGGTGTGTTGATAACTCTGAGGTTCAGCTGAATTGGTTGAGCGAACGGGAAGAATGTCTGGCGGTGATACTAACCTATTGCGAGTTTGCCCAAGACCAGCGTGTGTGTTTTCTCAATCTCGAAACCAGATACGGAGATCTTGGTAGCAATCTACTTTCTGGGCTTCCCAATACGATAGAAGCCGAGAGTCCGCAGTCGGAATTCTATATCTCCCGACTTGAAACGCTTCGCGAAATAAACACGAGTGTTGAGTGCAAAGATTACTCAAGCAAAGAGTACTGCGCTGCGCATGTGGCAATTCAGAAGTACTTAGCCGCTTCATCGCTAACGGCCTGGTTGGCTGAACTAGAAGGCGAACAACAATGAAACTCACATCCAAAGCCATGCCCGCCTCCGAGGGCTTCAAAGCGAACCGCGCGGCGCATCTCGACGCGCTGGCCCAAATCTCAGACGCTGCCGATAAGGCCCGCATGGGGGGCGGCGAGAAATCTCGCGCGCGGCATGAATCGCGGGGCAAGATGCTCCCCCGTCGTCGGGTGGCGAACCTGTTGGACCCGGGGTCTCCGTTTCTGGAAATCGGCGCGACAGCGGCGCATGGGATGTATGGCGACGCTGCGCCTTGTGCCGGGGTCATCGCAGGCATTGGCCGGGTGCAGGGGCGTGAGGTTATGGTGGTCTGCAACGATGCCACCGTGAAGGGCGGCACATACTATCCGATGACCGTCAAGAAACACCTCCGCGCGCAGGAGATCGCTGAGGAAAACCATCTGCCCTGCGTCTATCTGGTCGACAGCGGTGGTGCGAACCTGCCCAATCAGGATGAGGTCTTCCCCGACCGCGACCACTTTGGCCGTATCTTCTATAATCAGGCGCGGATGAGTGCGAAGGGGATCGCTCAGATCGCCGTGGTGATGGGGTCCTGTACGGCTGGCGGAGCCTATGTGCCTGCGATGTCCGATGTGACCATTATTGTGAAGGAACAGGGCACGATTTTTCTGGCCGGTCCGCCTCTGGTGAAGGCCGCGACGGGTGAGGTGGTCAGTGCTGAGGACTTGGGCGGTGGCGACGTCCACACCCGCCTGTCCGGCGTGGCGGATTACCTGGCTGAAGATGATGCCCACGCGCTGGCCTTAGCCCGCCGCGCCGTCGGGTCGCTGAACCTGCGCAAGCCGCAGACCGTGGATTGGGCCAACCCCGAGGACCCGGCCTACGATCCCGAAGAAATCCTCGGCGTCGTTCCCGCCGACCTTCGAACGCCGTATGACATTCGCGAAGTGATCGCGCGGCTGGTCGATGGTTCCCGATTTGATGAGTTCAAGCCTCGGTTCGGTGAGACACTGGTGACCGGCTTTGCCCATGTCAAAGGCTGCCCGGTCGGGATCATCGCCAATAACGGGGTGCTGTTTTCCGAGTCGGCGCAGAAGGGCGCGCATTTCGTCGAGCTGTGTTCTCAGCGCCGCATCCCGCTGGTCTTCCTGCAGAACATCACCGGGTTCATGGTGGGCCGCAAATACGAAAACGAGGGCATCGCGCGGCATGGCGCCAAGATGGTGACGGCGGTGGCTACGACGAACGTGCCGAAGGTTACGATGCTGGTCGGCGGGTCCTTCGGGGCCGGTAACTATGGCATGGCCGGTCGCGCCTACCAGCCGCGCTTCCTGTGGACCTGGCCGAACTCGCGCATTTCCGTGATGGGCGGGGAGCAGGCCGCTGGCGTTCTGGCGACCGTCAAGCGCGACGGGATCGAACGGCAGGGCGGATCGTGGTCGGCCGAGGAAGAGGCCGAGTTCAAGCGCCCGACGCTTGAGATGTTCGAGGAGCAATCGCACCCGCTCTATGCCTCGGCGCGGTTGTGGGATGACGGCATCATCGACCCGCGCAAAAGCCGCGATGTGCTGGCCCTGTCGCTAAGTGCGGCGCTGAATGCCCCGATTGAGGAGACACGTTTCGGCGTGTTCAGGATGTGATCATGGGGCTTGTGATCGTAAAATCTGACATCACACAGATACAGGTAGATGCCATTGTAAACGCAGCCAACCGCTCATTGCTTGGCGGTGGCGGGGTGGACGGAGCAATTCACCGCGCCGCGGGCCCGAAGTTGCTTGAGGAATGTCGTGGACTTGGCGGATGCGAAACCGGAGAGGCCAAGGTCACCGATGCTTACAATCTTCCTTCGCGTATTGTGATTCATACGGTTGGCCCGGTCTGGCGGAACGGTGAGGCGAACGAAGCCGAGCTTTTGTCGCGGTGCTATTCGAATTGCCTTCGTTTGGCAGTGGAACATGGCTGCCAGAGTATCGCGTTTCCTGCAATTTCAACTGGGGCGTATGGCTTCCCGCACGAGCAAGCGGCCGAGATCGCTGTGGCCTCGGTCGCGAGCAGCCACCTTGAGGTGAAGCTTGTGGCGCTTGATGCGCGAACAGAAAGGCATCTAGGCAATGCAATCCGCAATTGGAAACGAGACAATGTTTAACAAAATCCTGATTGCCAACCGGGGTGAAATCGCCTGTCGCGTGATGGAGACCGCTCAGAAGATGGGGGTGGCCTGCGTCGCGGTTTATTCGGATGCGGATGCCTCGTCCAAGCATGTGCAATTGGCGGATGAGGCCGTGCATATTGGCAGCGCCACTCCGGCAGAGAGTTACCTGAAGGGCGATGTGATCATTCAGGCGGCGTTGGAAACTGGCGCGCAGGCGATCCATCCGGGGTACGGCTTTCTCTCCGAAAACCCCGAATTCGTGGATGCGGTCGAGGCCGCGGGTCTGACTTTTATCGGCCCCTCGGCGGATGCGATCCGCCAGATGGGTCTCAAGGATGCGGCCAAGGTGGTGATGGAGCAGGCGGGCGTGCCCGTCGTGCCCGGTTATCATGGGGACAATCAAGACCCCGAGCATCTGGCCGGGGCTGCGGATACCATCGGCTATCCGGTGCTGATCAAGGCGGTGGCCGGTGGCGGTGGCAAGGGGATGCGGCTGGTCGAACGCCCCGAGGACTTTGCCTCGGCATTGGATAGCGCACGCGGCGAGGCCCGCACTGCCTTTGGCAATGACGCCGTGTTGGTCGAGAAATTCGTCGCCAAACCCCGCCATATCGAAGTGCAGGTGTTTGGAGACGGCACCCATGCCGTGCATCTGTTCGAACGCGACTGCTCACTGCAACGGCGGCACCAGAAAGTGATCGAAGAGGCTCCGGCCCCCGGCATGACGGCTGAGATGCGCGAAGCGATGGGACAGGCGGGCGTGCGTGCGGCTGAGGCGATTGGGTACAAAGGGGCTGGGACGGTTGAATTCATCGTCGATGCCTCGGAGGGGCTGCGTCCGGATCGGTTCTGGTTTATGGAGATGAACACGCGCCTGCAGGTCGAACATCCGGTCACCGAAGCAATCACCGGTGTGGATCTGGTCGAATGGCAATTGCGTGTCGCCTCGGGTGAGACGTTGCCTAAGCAGCAGGACGACTTGTCGATCAATGGTCACGCGTTCGAAGCCCGGCTTTATGCCGAGGATGTGCCCAAAGGGTTCCTACCTGCAACTGGCACCCTGACGCATTTGCAATTCCCGACTACCTGTCGCGCCGACTGTGGCGTGCGTGCGGGGGATACGATCAGCCCGTGGTATGACCCGATGATCGCAAAGGTCATTGTCCACGGCCCAACCCGCGCTGTCGCGTTGGAGCAACTTCATCGTGCCCTGCAGCAGACCGAAGTGGCGGGCACCGTTACCAACCTGGCCTTTCTGGGTGCGCTCACACGGCATCAGGGGTTTTCTGCGGGTGACGTGGATACCGGGCTGATCGGTAGGGATTTGGAGTCGTTGACACGGGACGCCCCGGTCTCTGCCGCGACATGCGTGGCTGCTGCGATGACGGCGTTGGGATTGGCCGAGAGTTCTGGTGAGACCGGGTTCTCGCTTTGGGCACCGTTGCATCGTGCGGTTCAGTTGATGGCCGACGAGTTGGTCGATCTGGATGTGCAGGTTGAAGGTCCAAACCGGCAGGTCTGGCAGGTCGGTGAGGAAACTCTCATCGCGGAACATAGCGGCCGAGGGTGGTCTGTCGGAGGAGCGCCTATGCCGCGTGTTGTGGTGTCTGGTTCACGGATCACTGTGTTTGAGAATTATGGGCGGGCCTTCGATGTCGTTGACCCGCTGGACCGTGACACCAGCGCTGCCGGTGATACCAATGTGATCGAGGCTCCCATGCCGGGTCTTGTGAAGGCCGTGTTTGCCGCGGTCGGGCAGGCGGTGAAAGAAGGGGATCGGCTGGCCATTCTGGAGGCCATGAAGATGGAGCACTCGCTGTTGGCTGCTCGCGATGGAATCGTGGCCGAGGTACTGGCCGAGGATGGCGCGCAGGTCGAAGCCGGAGCCGCCTTGGTTCGGTTGGAAGAGGAGTAGCCTGTTCCTGCGCCGCATCGCGTGGCACAGTCGGGTCAACATATTGGAAACGAAACCGGGAGGAACGCTGTAATGGATGAGCGGGTCGAGATTTTCGAGGTAGGTCCACGCGATGGCCTGCAAAACGAACAGCGTGAAATCTCTGTGGCTGAAAAGGTAGCCCTGATCGATTGCCTCAGTCGCGCCGGTTTCAACCGGATCGAAGTGGCCAGTTTCGTCTCGCCCAAATGGGTGCCGCAAATGGCGGGCAGCGCAGAGGTGTTGGCCGGGATCAAGCGGGCGGACGGGGTGCGCTTTGCCGCGCTGACACCAAACATGCGTGGCTACGAGGACGCCCTGGCGGCCAAGGCGGATGAGATCGCGGTGTTTGCCTCGGCGTCCGAGGGGTTTTCGAAGGCCAATATCAACGCCACGATTGAGGAATCCATCGAACGGTTCACTCCGATCCTCGAGGCCGCCCGCCACATTGATCTACCGGTGCGTGGGTATGTCTCTTGCGTGACTGATTGCCCCTATGACGGGCCAACTCCGCCAGAGAAAGTTGCCGAAGTTGCGGATCGTCTGTTCGCATTGGGTTGCTATGAGGTCTCGCTGGGCGACACGATCGGGCAGGGGACGCCGGATACAATCGCGCATATGCTGCTGGCCGTGCGTGAGCGGGTGCCGGTCACCCGGTTGGCGGGCCATTTCCATGACACCAATGGCCGCGCCATCGACAATATCGACGCCGCGCTGGCGCTGGGCGTCCGGACCTTCGACTCGGCCGTCGGTGGGCTGGGTGGGTGCCCTTATGCGCCGGGAGCTTCGGGCAATGTTGCGACCGAAGCCGTCGTCGCGCATCTGGAGCGGCTGGGATATCAGACCGGGATTGATCAGGCGGTTGTCGAAGAGGCTGCCCAGATGGCCCGAGCAATGAGAGCGGAGTAAAGGGCGATGTTCGAAACGATCTCGGTCACGCAGGACGCGCGCGGTGTGGCGACTCTGACGCTCGACCGTCCGGAAAAGCACAACGCAATGTCGGCGCAGATGATTTCCGAGCTGACGCAGGCGGCGGCGCAGTTGGGCGCGGACGACACGGTTCGGGTCGTGGTTCTGACCGGCGCAGGGAAAAGCTTTTGTGCTGGTGGGGATTTGGGCTGGATGCAAGCGCAAATGGCTGCCGACCCCGAAACCCGGTTCGCTGAGGCACGCAAACTGGCCGAGATGCTGCAGGCGCTGAACACAATGCCCAAACCCCTGATTGGGGCGCTTCAGGGCAACGCTTTCGGTGGTGGTATCGGACTGACCGCGGTTTGTGACGTGGCCGTGGGCGTAGACGGGATAAAGATGGCGCTGACCGAAACACGGCTGGGCCTGATCCCGGCAACCATCGGCCCCTATGTCATCGCCCGCATGGGCGCGGCCCACGCCCGGCGCGTGTTCATGTCGGCCCGGGTGTTTGATGCTTCGGAAGCCGTGGACCTTGGGCTGTTGGCCAAAGCTGTCCCAGCGGCGGATCTGCAGGATGCGGTCGAGGCCGATGTCCTGCCCTACCTCTCTTGCGCGCCGGGAGCCGTGGCTTCGGCCAAGAACTTGGTGCAGGCGCTGGGTCCGCGTATTGACGATGCCGTGATTGATCGGACGATCCAATCGCTGGTCGAACGGTGGGAAACCGACGAGGCGCGCGAAGGCATCAGCGCCTTCTTCGACAAACGAAAACCTGCATGGAATACTCAGGTTTAGCGCGTTTTCAGAGTGAAAACAGATTCGCTCAAATGCCAGATTTTCCAATTGTGGAAGCAAGTGGAATATTAAGCCCCTGCGCGTTTGTGTTCGGTTGACCCTCTGACCCGGCGCGGATAGAGAATGTCCAGTCAACACGCCAATTGACGGCGCGTCCCTGGGGGGTATGCGCAGGAAAGGAGCTATTCGTGGAAGACCTGCTGCGGGAGTACCTCCCGATTCTGGTGTTTCTGGCCGTCGCCGTGGGCCTTGGAATCGTACTGATTCTGGCCGCTGTAGTTCTGGCCGTCCGCAATCCCGACCCTGAAAAGGTCAGCGCATATGAGTGCGGTTTCAACGCCTTCGACGATGCGCGGATGAAATTCGACGTCCGATTCTATCTGGTATCGATTCTCTTCATCATCTTCGATCTGGAAATCGCCTTCCTGTTCCCGTGGGCCGTGGGCTTCAAGGACATCAGCGATGTGGGCTTCTGGTCCATGATGGTGTTCCTGGCGGTGCTGACCATCGGCTTTGCCTATGAATGGAAGAAAGGGGCCCTGGAATGGGAGTGATGACGGGTGCAAACACCGCTGGCGTCGATAAAGAAGTCGCGACCCAGGCCCTGAATGCCGAGTTGCAGGACAAAGGGTTTCTGCTGACCTCGACCGAGGACATCATTAACTGGGCGCGCACTGGCTCGCTGCACTGGATGACATTCGGTCTGGCCTGCTGCGCGGTTGAGATGATGCACACCTCGATGCCGCGTTATGATGCGGAACGGTTTGGTATCGCGCCGCGCGCCTCTCCGCGTCAGTCGGACGTGATGATCGTGGCTGGCACTCTGACCAACAAGATGGCCCCGGCGCTGCGCAAGGTCTACGACCAGATGCCCGAGCCGCGCTATGTGATCTCGATGGGGTCCTGCGCGAATGGCGGTGGCTATTACCACTATTCTTATTCCGTTGTGCGTGGTTGTGACCGGGTTGTTCCGGTCGACATCTACGTGCCCGGTTGCCCTCCGACGGCTGAAGCGTTGTTGTACGGTCTGATGCAGCTGCAACGCAAAATCCGCCGCACCGGCACCATCGTACGCTGAGGAGAGGGCAGATGAGCGAAGCACTCAAGGAACTCGGCGCCCAGCTGGAACTGAAACGGGCGGATTGCGTTCTGTCCTGGGACGTGACCCACGGTGAGCTGAACGTCGATGTTGCCCCGTCGAATATCGTGGAATTTGTTGAATTCCTGCGGTCCGACCAGAACTGCAAATTTTCGACCCTGGTGGATATCACTGGTGTGGACTACCCCGAGCGCGCCAAGCGGTTCGACGTGGTGTACCACTTCCTGTCGATGTACCAGAACCAGCGTATCCGCCTGCGGGTGTCGATCCGCGAGGAAGACATGGTGCCCTCGATCGTGGATGTTCACCCCTCGGCCAACTGGTTCGAGCGTGAGGTGTTCGACATGTTCGGCATCCTGTTCTCGGGTCACCCGGACTTGCGGCGCATCCTGACAGACTACGGTTTCCGCGGCCATCCGCTGCGCAAGGATTTCCCGACCACCGGCTACACGGAAGTTCGGTATGACGAGGCGCAAAAGCGCGTGGTCTACGAACCGGTCAGCTTGGTGCAGGAATACCGGCAATTCGATTTCATGTCCCCGTGGGAAGGTGCGAATTACATTCTGCCGGGGGATGAAAAACAGGAGTAATCATCATGTTTGAGTTCCTGATCTGGATTGTACTGGTAGTTGCTACGGTCGTGCCGATGACCAAGCTGCTGCCACATTTCGGGATCAACAAGAACTGGGCGTTTGCATGCATCATCTCTCCGGTCGTGATTGTCCTGCTGTGGATAATGGCGATGAAGCTGCAAGAGATGGAGCGACGCTGACATGATGGGTGAACTGATCATTTTGGGCGCATTGGGCGTCTTGCTTGCAGGGGCTGCTGCAAAAGCGGCCGAAGCCGAAAAGGTCCGAGTCCGGGCTGAGGCGAAAAAGAACAAACGAGGGCGTTGATGGACGGCTCAAGATACGATGACGGCAGCACGGACGCGCTGAGCGGAGAACAGAAGATCCGCAACTTCAACATTAACTTCGGCCCGCAACACCCTGCGGCACACGGGGTTTTGCGTCTTGTGCTTGAGTTGGACGGCGAGATTGTCGAGCGTTGCGACCCGCATATCGGCCTGCTGCACCGTGGCACCGAGAAACTGATGGAAAGCCGGACGTATCTGCAGAATCTGCCGTATTTCGACCGTCTGGATTATGTGGCACCGATGAACCAGGAACATGCCTGGTGTCTGGCCATCGAAAAGCTGACCGGTGTGGAAGTGCCGCGCCGGGGCTCGCTGATCCGGGTTCTGTATTCCGAGATCGGGCGCATTCTGAACCACCTGCTGAACGTGACCACACAGGCGATGGACGTTGGTGCGCTGACCCCGCCGCTCTGGGGTTTTGAAGAACGCGAAAAGCTGATGGTGTTCTATGAGCGTGCCTGCGGTGCCCGCCTGCACGCGGCCTATTTCCGCCCCGGCGGTGTGCATCAGGACCTGCCGCCGGAATTGCTGGATGATATCGAAGCATGGAGCCACGAATTCCCCGCCGTTCTGGACGACATTGACGGGTTGCTGACCGAAAACCGCATTTTCAAGCAGCGCAACGCCGATATTGGCGTGGTGACCGAGGATGACATCCAGAAATACGGATTCTCGGGCGTGATGGTCCGTGGCTCGGGCCTTGCATGGGACCTGCGCCGCGCGCAGCCCTATGAATGCTATGACGAGTTCGAATTCCAGATCCCCGTCGGCAAGAACGGCGACTGCTATGACCGTTATCTCGTCCGCATGGAAGAGATGCGCCAGTCGCTGCACATCATCCGTCAGGCTATCGGCAAGCTGCGTGACTGCCCCGGCGATGTTCTTGCGCGTGGCAAGATCACCCCGCCGAAACGCTCGGACATGAAGACCTCGATGGAAAGCCTGATCCATCACTTCAAGCTGTACACCGAAGGCTTCCACGTGCCCGCGGGCGAAGTTTACGCCGCCGTTGAGGCCCCCAAGGGCGAGTTCGGCGTCTATCTGGTCGCCGACGGCACCAACAAACCCTACCGCGCCAAGTTGCGCGCGCCGGGTTATCTGCACCTGCAAGCCATGGACCACGTCGCCAAGGGCCACCAACTTGCCGACGTCGCCGCCATCATCGGCACCATGGACGTCGTATTTGGAGAGATTGACCGCTAATGCTCCGCCGTCTTCATCCCGAACAACCCGAAAGCTTTGCCTTTACTGCTGCCAACCAACAGTGGGCCGAAGCGCAGATCACCAAATACCCCGAGGGTCGTCAGGCCAGTGCGGTCATCCCGCTGCTGTGGCGTGCACAGGAACAAGAGGGCTGGCTCAGCCGCCCGGCGATTGAATCCGTCGCCGACATGCTGGGCATGGCCTATATCCGCGTGCTTGAGGTGGCGTCTTTCTACTTCATGTTCCAGCTGCAGCCGGTTGGCTCAGTTGCGCATATTCAGGTTTGCGGCACGACCTCCTGCATGATCTGCGGGGCCGAGGATCTGATCGCGGTCTGCAAGGAAAAGATCGCGGCGAAACCACATGAGCTGTCCGCCGATGGTAAGTTGAGCTGGGAAGAGGTGGAATGCCTTGGCTCCTGCACTAATGCTCCGATGGCGCAGATCGGCAAGGACTACTACGAAGACCTGACCGCTGAGAGCTTTGGCAAGATCGTCGACGATCTAGTGGCAGGCAAAGTGCCGACTCCGGGCCCGCAGAACGGGCGCTATGCGGCGGAACCGCTGAAGGGCCTGAGCAGTCTGGCCGAGTACGAGGCCGGGAAACCTCAGTACAACGCAAGCGTCGAATTGGCGACGGATCTGCGTGACACGGTCAAGCGCATCGACGGAACCGAAGTTCCGATCCTGACCCCTTGGCTGGGCAAGGATGGCAAGCAGGCTGGTGCGTCGGCGTCGGCGAAACCTCCGAAAGCGCCTGAAACGCCGAAGCCGGCTGTAAAGCAGGCAGAAGAGGCGAAAGCCAAGCCCGAACCGGAGGAAGTCAAGGAAGACCAGCCCGAAACGCTGACCGCGGCGCGGGACGGTAAGGCGGATGACCTCAAACTGCTGAAAGGTGTGGGGCCAAAGCTGGAAGAAACGCTGAACGAGCTGGGTTTCTACCACTACGACCAGATTGCAGCCTGGACGCCGGAACAGGTGGCTTGGGTGGATGCACGCCTGAAATTCAAGGGCCGGATCGAACGCGATGGCTGGATCGACCAGGCGGCCAAACTTGCGGCGGGTGAGGAAACCGAATTCGCCAAACGTGCCAAGGAAGACGGCACTTACGAAGACTAAACGACGGTGCCCATCCGGGGCATCAGGGTAAGATGGACAAGGACAAGGAACAGGCCATAGCCCGAAAGGGCCGACATATCGGCATTGTCATCGCGGTGACGATGGTGATCTGGCTTGCCATGAACATGTTCATAGGCCCCGCATTGGGACTGACGGCGCGCCACGCGTTGTTTTTCGATCTCGCCGCTCTGGCAGGGTTTATCTATGCGGGCGTCAACATTTTTCAACTCTGGCGCATGCGTCAGGACAGCTGAAGGTAACACGCGATGCTGAAGGATCAGGACCGGATCTTTACCAACATCTACGGGATGCATGAGCGCACGCTCAAAGGCGCGCAGGCCCGGGGGCATTGGGACGGCACTGCTGGCCTGATCGAAAAGGGCCGTGACTGGATCATCCAGACCATGAAGGACTCGGGTCTTCGCGGTCGCGGTGGCGCGGGCTTCCCGACAGGTCTGAAATGGTCGTTCATGCCCAAGGAAAGCGACGGGCGTCCGGCCTATCTGGTGGTGAACGCCGACGAATCCGAGCCCGGCACCTGTAAAGACCGTGAGATCATGCGCCATGATCCGCATACACTGATCGAGGGCTGCCTGATCGCGTCCTTCGCAATGAATGCGCATACCTGCTACATCTACCTGCGCGGCGAGTACATTCGTGAGCGTGAGGCGCTGCAGGCCGCGATTGATGAGGCTTATGACGCCGGTCTGCTGGGCAAGAACGCGGCTGGCTCGGGCTGGGATTTCGACCTGTTCCTGCATCACGGGGCCGGGGCTTATATCTGCGGTGAGGAAACCGCCCTGATCGAAAGCCTTGAGGGCAAGAAGGGCATGCCGCGGATGAAGCCTCCGTTCCCGGCGGGTGCGGGTCTCTATGGTTGCCCGACCACGGTGAACAACGTGGAATCCATCGCCGTTGTACCCACCATCCTGCGCCGCGGCGCGGACTGGTTTGCGGGCTTTGGCCGTCAGAACAACGCGGGCACCAAGCTGTTTGCGATCTCGGGCCATGTGAACAACCCATGTGTCGTTGAAGAGGCAATGTCGATCTCCTTCGAGGACCTGATCGAGACCCATTGCGGCGGCATTCGCGGTGGCTGGGACAACCTGCTGGCCGTGATCCCGGGTGGGTCGTCGGTGCCCTGTGTGCGCGGTGAAAACATGCGCGACGCGATCATGGATTTCGACTACCTGCGCAACGATCTGAGCTCGGGGCTTGGAACGGCGGCGGTAATCGTGATGGACAAGTCCACCGACATCATCAAAGCGATCTGGCGTTTGTCGAAGTTCTACAAGCATGAAAGCTGCGGCCAGTGTACGCCGTGCCGCGAAGGCACCGGCTGGATGATGCGCGTGATGGACCGTCTGGTGCGAGGCGAGGCCGAGCTGGAAGAGATCGACATGCTGTTTGACGTTACCAAGCAGGTCGAAGGCCACACGATTTGCGCCCTCGGTGACGCGGCGGCCTGGCCGATCCAGGGCCTGATCCGCAATTTCCGCGAAGAGATCGAGGATCGCATCAAGGCACAGAAGTCGGGTCGCATGGGCGCAATGGCGGCGGAGTGAGCCAGATGGAGATCTTCGCACAATACGGCCATGCAGTTGCGTCAGTGATGGTTTTCACTCTCGTCGTGCTGCTTTTGTCGCCGTTTTCAGCCTTGGCCAAGCAGGGTAAGGGGCTGGCCCCGGGGGCGACACCCGAACAGGACTATTCCGACAAGGCGTATCGTCTGAACCGCGCATATCTGAATGGGACCGAGACGTTGCCCGCTTATGTGGCGGTTACAGCTGCGGCGATCCTGATGGGTGTCAGCCCGTTTTGGGTGAACCTGCTCGCCTCGATCGCGCTGTTGGCGCGTCTGGCGATGCTGTTCGTGCACATGCGCGGAATCGGCAAACCTCACAGCGGTTTGCGGTCGGTTCTTTATGTCGTTGGCTGGGCCTGCATGTTTGTCATGGGCCTCATGGCGCTGGTGGCGGCGTTCTGATGGTGGGGCTTGGGAAACGTCTTATGTTCGGGCTAGGGCATCACAAAAAACACGGCATCATGCTGGGTGGGGTTGTCGCGCTGGCGGTTGTTTCGGCCTGCGGGATCGTCACGCCGTCCGAAAATCAGGTCCGGTTTGACGGTCACGCATTTAAGGCCAAGGCAAAACCTGTCGACAAGAAAGCGTCACCGGCTGACTTTACTGTTGTGGTCAACGGAGTCTCTGCCTCGCTGGATGGCGCGCGCGAGGCCGGTCGGTTTGAGGGGACTAAGTTCTGCATCAAGAACTTCGGCTCTTCCAAAATCGTTTGGAAGGTCGGCCCGGATACTGATCCGCAGAACCTGCGCATCAGCGACGACAAACTGACATTTGCGGGAACGTGCCAGAGACCATGATGCGTGTTTCTGCATATCAGGCCATGAAGCGGGGGGTGTTATTGCATAGCGCCCAGCGTGCCGTTCGTCTTGGGTTTCCCAAGACGAAAGGAATTGTCATGTCTGGTATGAAAACGCTCGCATTGATCTCGGTGCTGACCCTGCCGACCTTTGCCGAAGCCAAACCGCCCTTGCGCGAAGTCAAAGAGATCGACGACGAACTCTACTACATCGCCATTGCAAACGAGATTTCAGAGTATTGCCCGTCGATCAGCGGGCGCCGTCTGAAGGCGATAGGTGTGATGTGGGATCTGCGGTCTAAGGCGAACAAGCTGGGCTACTCGGACAAGGAAATCCGGGCTTATGTGGATTCCGACGCCGAAAAAGACCGGATGCGCGCCAAGGGCGAGGCGTATCTGGCCCAAAACGGCGTCACGTATGAAAATCCGAGCTCTTTCTGCACGTTGGGGCAGAAGGAAATCGAAAGAAACAGCGCCATTGGCGTGTATTTGAGGGCGAACTAGACCATGTCTGACCTCCGCAAAGTAAATATCGACGGGCAGGAAATCGAAGTCGATGGTGCGATGACCCTGATCCAGGCTTGTGAAGAGGCTGGGGTCGAAGTGCCACGTTTCTGCTATCACGAACGTCTGTCGATCGCCGGGAACTGCCGGATGTGTCTGGTAGAGGTCGTGGGTGGCCCGCCGAAACCTGCGGCGTCTTGCGCGATGCAGGTGCGTGATCTGCGCCCGGGACCGGAAGGTCAGCCGCCGGTGGTCAAGACGAACTCGCCCATGGTCAAGAAGGCCCGCGAAGGGGTGATGGAGTTCATGCTCATCAATCACCCGCTGGATTGCCCCATTTGCGACCAGGGCGGCGAATGTGACCTGCAGGATCAGGCGATGGCCTACGGTCTGTCAGGCACGCGCTTCAAGGAAGCCAAACGGGCGGTGGATGATCTGAACCTTGGTCCTCTGGTTAGCACCGCGATGACCCGCTGCATCAGCTGCACCCGTTGTGTGCGCTTTACCACCGAGGTCGCCGGGATTACCCAGATGGGCCAGACCGGGCGGGGTGAGGATGCCGAGATTACCTCGTATCTGAACCAGACGCTCAATTCCAACATGCAGGGCAACATCATCGACCTGTGCCCGGTTGGCGCGCTGACCTCGAAGCCCTACGCCTTTACCGCGCGCCCGTGGGAACTGACCAAGACCGAGAGCATCGACGTGATGGATGCTCTGGGTTCGAACATTCGCGTGGATACCAAGGGCCGTGAAGTGATGCGCTTCCTGCCGCGCAACCATGACGGCGTGAACGAAGAGTGGATCAGCGACAAGACCCGCTTTGTCTGGGACGGCCTGCGTCGTCAGCGTCTAGACAAGCCTTACATCCGCGAAAACGGCAAACTGCGTCCTGCGACGTGGCCCGAGGCACTGACGAAAGCCGCCGAAGCGCTGAAGGGCGCCGAAAAGCCCGCTGGTATCGTGGGTGATCTGGCCCCGGTCGAGGCGATCTTTGCGCTGAAGCAGATGATCGAAGGGCAGGGCGGTGTTGTGGAATGCCGTACCGATGGTGCCAAGCTGCCTGCGGGGAACCGTGGGGCCTATGCCGGTACTGCTTCGATCGAAGACATCGACGGCGCCGAGCGTATTCTGCTGATCGGCACCAACCCGCGCGACGAAGCGCCGGTGCTGAACGCCCGTATCCGCAAGGCGTGGGCGCATGGGGCCGAGGTTGCTCTGGTCGGTCCGTCTGCGGATCTGACTTATGAGTATCACCATATGGGTGACGACCGTGCGGCGCTGCAAAAGGTTGTCGACATGGGTGGCGATGATGAGATCAAGGGCAAGCGCTCGCTGGTCATCATCGGGCAAGGCGCATTGCAAGAGGCTGATGGTGCCGCCGTTCTGGCCGCTGCTCAGGCCATTGCGACCAACACCGAAAGCGGTCTGATCGTTCTGCACACCGCTGCTTCGCGTGTCGGCGCGATGGATGTGGATGCCACCAACGAAGGCGGCATGGATGCGGTCAGCGCGGCGGATGTCATCTACAACCTCGGCGCGGATGAGGTCGAAATCGGTGACGGTGCCTTTGTGATCTATCAGGGCAGCCACGGTGACCGCGGCGCGCACCGCGCAGACGTGATCCTGCCGGGCGCGGCCTACACCGAAGAAAACGGCCTGTTCGTGAACACCGAAGGCCGCCCGCAACTGGCGATGCGCGCCGGGTTCGCTCCGGGTGAAGCCAAGGAAAACTGGGCCATCCTGCGGGCGCTGTCGGCGGAGCTGGGTGCAACACTGCCTTTCGACTCGCTGGCGCAACTGCGTACCGCACTAATCGAAGCGGTTCCGCATCTGGCCCGTATCGACGAAGTGGCCCAGAACGAGGTTCAAGCGCTGAAGGCAGGGCCGTTGGGCAAGGCAACTTTCCGCAACGCGGTCAAGGATTTCTATCTGACCAACCCGATTGCGCGTGCCTCGCAACTGATGGCCGAGCTATCGGCACAGGCGCAGGCCCGCAAATCCGAGAAGATCGCAGCGGAATGAACCAGACCTGTTTCATATCGCAGGCAAACGCGACTGCCGGGTGGCAGTACGCCGCGCCTGATTTGTGTGTGAAACCCAAGATTAAGGGTGGCGTAATGGCGGCAGATGCTGTTTACACCAACGCGCCGACCCAGCCGCAGTTTGCGCAGGCACAAGGCCTTTGCATCGCTCGCGGAAAACGGAATACCCACGGTGTGAGGACCAATGGCTGATTTCTTTAACACCCCAGGCGGAATAGCCATCATCATTCTGGCGCAAGTGCTTGCTGTCGTTGCCTTTGTGATGATCTCGCTGTTGTTCCTTGTTTATGGCGACCGCAAGATCTGGGCCGCGGTCCAGATGCGGCGCGGCCCGAACGTGGTTGGCGTTTACGGCATCCTTCAATCGGTGGCCGACGCACTGAAATACGTGGTGAAAGAGGTCGTCATTCCCGCCGGGGCCGACCGCGCTGTGTTCATTTTGGCCCCGATGACCAGCTTTGTTCTGTCGCTGATCGCCTGGGCGGTGATCCCGTTCAACGACGGTTGGGTTTTGTCAGACCTCAATGTGGCCGTCCTGTACGTTTTCGCAGTATCCTCGCTTGAGGTCTACGGCGTGATCATGGGGGGATGGGCGTCGAACTCGAAATACCCGTTCTTGGGTTCGTTGCGATCTGCCGCTCAGATGATCTCTTACGAAGTTTCGATCGGTCTGATTATTATTGGCGTAATCATCTCGACCGGCTCGATGAATTTCGGTGCGATCGTCAATGCGCAGGACACCGGATACGGCTTCTTCGGCTGGTACTGGCTGCCGCATTTCCCGATGGTCTTCCTGTTCTTTATCTCAGCGCTGGCTGAGACCAACCGCCCTCCGTTCGACCTTCCCGAGGCGGAATCGGAATTGGTGGCGGGTTATCAGGTAGAATATTCCGCCACCATGTTCCTGCTGTTCATGGCCGGTGAATACATCGCAATCTTCCTGATGTGCGCGCTGACCTCGCTGCTGTTCTTTGGCGGCTGGCTGTCTCCGATCCCGGGTCTGCCCGACGGCGTCCTGTGGATGGTTGGCAAGATGGCGTTCTTCTTCTTCATCTTTGCGATGGTCAAGGCGATCACGCCCCGCTACCGCTACGACCAGTTGATGCGGCTGGGTTGGAAAGTGTTCCTGCCGTTCTCGCTGGCCTGGGTGGTGTTCGTGGCCTTTGCGGCGAAATTCGAATGGTTTTGGGGCATCTTCGCCCGTTGGACCGTAGGAGGCTGATATGGCAAATATCGACTATACCCGTGCAGCCAAATACTTTCTGCTGCAGGACTTCTGGGTGGGAATGAAACTGGGCCTGAAGTATTTCTTCGCCCCCAAAGCCACCATCAACTATCCGCACGAGAAGGGCCCTCTGTCGCCGCGTTTCCGCGGTGAGCACGCTCTGCGCCGTTATCCGAATGGCGAAGAGCGCTGCATCGCCTGTAAACTGTGCGAGGCCGTCTGCCCGGCGCAAGCCATCACCATCGACGCCGAACCGCGCGAAGACGGCAGCCGCCGCACCACGCGCTATGACATCGACATGACCAAGTGCATCTATTGCGGTTTCTGCCAAGAGGCCTGCCCGGTCGATGCCATCGTCGAAGGCCCGAATTTCGAATTCGCCACGGAAACCCGCGAAGAACTGTTCTACGACAAACAGAAGCTGCTGGATAACGGCGAACGCTGGGAAGCCGAGATCGCCCGCAATCTGGAAATGGACGCGCCGTACCGATGAGTGACACGCCGACAAATCCGTTCGAGCTGATGATGAAGCAGGCTCAGGACATGGCCAAGGCGATGAACCCGGCGATGGAAAGCTTCTCGCCCAAGGGGTTCGAGGCGCTGTGGCCGACCATGCCGAAAGAGGTCATGGAGATGATGTTCGGCAACACCGTCAACAAAGACGGGCTGGATGCCAAAACCCGCCTGCTGCTGACGCTGGCCGGCTTGACCTGTCAGGGCGCACAGGCGGACTCGGCTGTTCGTCAGACCGTGCGTCACGCGCTGGAAGCGGGTGCCAAGAAACAAGAGATCGTGGAAACGATCGGTCAGATGTCGGTCTTTGCCGGCATCCCGGCCATGACCCGCGCGCTGGATCTGGCGCAAGAAGTCATGGGCGACAACGAGGATGAGGATCAATGACCGTCTTTGCCTTCTATCTGTTTGCCATCAGCGCCATCACCGGCGGGCTGTTCACGGTGATCAGCCGCCAGCCGGTGCACTCGGTGCTGTGGCTGATCCTGGCGTTCCTGTCCTCGGCGGGGCTGTTCGTGCTGCTCGGGGCCGAGTTCGTGGCGATGCTGCTGATCATCGTCTATGTGGGCGCGGTCGCGGTGCTGTTCCTGTTCGTTGTGATGATGCTGGATGTGGACTTTGCCGAGCTCAAGGCCGAGATGGCGCGCTATATGCCGCTGGCCTTGCTGATCGGTCTGGTGATCCTGATGCAGTTCGTCATGGCCTTTGGCGCATGGGACAGCGCGCAGGGTGCGGCAGCCAATCTGGCGCAGCCGGTCCCGGCGGACCGACACAACACAGAGGCGCTCGGCGTCATTCTTTACGATCAATACTTCCTTCTGTTCCAACTAGCGGGCCTGATCCTGCTGGTGGCGATGATTGGCGCAATCGTGCTGACCCTGCGCCATCGCAAGGACATCAAGCGTCAGGACATCGTCGGCCAGATGATGCGCGACCCGGCCGAGGCGATGGAGCTTAAGGACGTTAAACCGGGGCAGGGACTTTGAGACGATGATCGGACTTGAACACTATCTTACGGTCGCGGCGACGCTGTTCGTCATCGGCATCTTCGGTCTCTTCCTGAACCGCAAGAACGTCATCATCCTGCTGATGAGCATCGAATTGATGCTGCTGGCGGTGAATATCAACCTCGTGGCGTTTTCCAGTTTCCTCGGCGATCTGGTCGGGCAGGTGTTCACGCTGTTCGTACTGACCGTTGCGGCGGCCGAGGCTGCGATTGGTCTGGCCATTCTGGTCTGCTTCTTCCGCAACCGTGGCACCATCGCGGTTGAAGACGTCAACATGATGAAGGGGTAAGGGAACATGGAAACCACCATCCTCTTTGCCCCGCTTGTGGGCGCACTGATCTGCGGCTTTGGCTGGCGCTTCATTGGCGAGAAAGCTGCCATGTGGACCGCCACGGGCCTGTTGTTTCTGGCCTGTTTGCTGTCATGGATCGTGTTCTTCACCTTCGACGGGGTGACGCAACAGGTCGAAGTCATGCGCTGGATCGAGAGCGGCTCGCTGTCGACAAGCTGGGCGGTACGTCTGGACCGGCTGACCGCGATCATGCTGATCGTAGTGACGACCGTCTCGGCGCTCGTGCACCTCTATTCCTTCGGCTACATGGATCACGACCCGCAATGGCGTGAAGGCGAAAGCTATAAGCCGCGTTTCTTTGCCTATCTGTCCTTTTTCACCTTCGCCATGCTGATGCTGGTGACGGCGGATAATCTGGTGCAGATGTTCTTTGGATGGGAAGGCGTGGGCGTCGCGTCCTACCTGCTGATCGGGTTCTACTATCGCAAACCCTCTGCCAACGCCGCTGCGATCAAGGCCTTCGTGGTGAACCGGGTTGGTGACTTTGGCTTTGCGCTGGGGATTTTTGCGCTGTTCTTCCTGACAGACAGCATCAACTTTTCTGACATCTTCGCGTCGGCCCCGGAGCTTGCGGAAACGCAGCTGCACTTCCTGTGGGGTGAGTGGACCGCCATCGAAGTGATCTGCGTCCTGCTGTTCATCGGCGCGATGGGTAAATCGGCGCAGCTGATCCTGCACACCTGGCTGCCGGATGCGATGGAAGGCCCGACGCCCGTTTCGGCGCTGATCCACGCCGCGACCATGGTGACCGCCGGTGTATTTCTGGTCTGCCGTATGTCGCCGCTGATGGAGTTCGCGCCGGGCGCGACCGGGTTCATCACCGTGCTGGGTGCGTCGACTGCGTTCTTTGCCGCGACCGTGGGTCTGGTTCAGACCGACATCAAGCGCGTCATCGCCTATTCGACCTGTTCGCAGCTGGGCTACATGTTCGTGGCCGCGGGTGTGGGCATGTACTCGGCAGCGATGTTTCACCTGTTCACGCACGCGTTCTTCAAGGCGCTGTTGTTCCTTGGTGCCGGTTCGGTGATCCACGCCATGCATCACGAGCAGGAGATGACCGAATACGGGGGGCTGCGGAAAAAGATTCCATATACCTTCTGGGCGATGATGATCGGTACGCTGGCCATCACCGGTGTCGGCATTCCGCTAACCACATTCGGGTTCGCCGGGTTCCTGTCCAAGGATGCCATCATCGAGAGCGCCTATGCAGGCGGCTCGGCCTATGGCTTCTGGCTGCTGGTGATCGCGGCTGCGTTCACTTCGTTCTACAGCTGGCGTCTGATCTTTCTGACCTTCTACGGCAAGCCGCGTGGTGATCAGCATACACATGATCACGCGCATGAAAGCCCGATGTCCATGCTGGTGCCTTTGGGCGTGTTGTCCCTGGGGGCGGTCTTTGCAGGCATGATCTGGTACGGCAACTTCTTTGGTCACGCGGACAAGGTCGGCAAATTCTATGGCATTCCGGTTGCCGAGGCGTCCGAGCATGCTGAGGCGGGCGATCACGGCCAGACGGATGCGCACGCCGACACGGCCGATGCGGAGGGCGACCACGCGTCGGATACTCATGCGGATGACGGCCACGGGGATGAGGCTGAGCACGCTGACGCAGGCCACGGTGACGAGGCGTCCCATGGTGGGGATCACCACTATGTCTTCGCGGGCAAGCCGGGCGAGGGTGCCCTGTATATCGCGCCGGACAACCATATTCTGGACGACGCACACGCGGCTCCGAAATGGGTCAAGGTTTCGCCATTCGTTGCGATGGTGCTGGGTTTTGTCATGGCCTACTGGTTCTATATCGTGAACCCGTCCCTGCCGGGACGCTTGGCGCAGAACCAGCGGCCTCTGTACCTGTTCCTGTTGAACAAATGGTACTTTGACGAAATCTACGACGCGATCTTCGTAAAACCCACCGTGGCGCTTGGCCGGTTCCTGTGGAAACGCGGTGATGGCAACACCATCGACGGCTTCCTGAATGGGGTTGCCATGGGCGTTGTTCCCTTCTTCACCCGCCTCGCAGGCAAGGCGCAGACGGGCTACATCTTTACTTACGCCTTCTGGATGGTTCTGGGCATCGCCGCCCTGGTCACCTGGATGTCGATCGGCGGAGGCGCACAATAATGGATAATATCCTCTCCATCGTCACCTTCATCCCTGCAGTGGCTGCCGGTATTCTGGCCCTGTTCCTGCATGGCGATGACGTGGCCGCGCAGCGCAACGCGAAATGGGTTGCACTTGTGGCGACCACGGTGACCTTCCTTGTCTCGATCGGCATCTATACGGGCTTTGACCCATCCAACACCGGCTTCCAGATGGTGGAAGAGGGTGAGTGGCTGCTGGGCCTGAAATACAAGATGGGCGTGGATGGCATCAGCGTTCTGTTCGTGCTGCTGACCACCTTCATCATGCCGCTGACCATTCTGGCCAGCTGGCAGGTCACGGACCGGGTCAAGGAATACATGATCGCCTTCCTGATGCTGGAAACGCTGATGCTGGGCGTGTTCATGGCGCTGGATCTGGTGTTGTTCTACCTGTTCTTCGAGGCAGGCCTGATCCCGATGTTCCTGATCATCGGCGTCTGGGGCGGCAAGGACCGCATCTATGCCAGCTTCAAGTTCTTCCTCTACACCTTCCTCGGTTCGGTGCTGATGTTGGTGGCGATGGTTGCAATGTATGCGGATGCGGGCACCACGGACATCGAGGCTCTGATGAGCCACCACTTCTCGTCCGAAGGGTTCAGCGTTCTGGGCATCTATATCGTAGGCGGGATGCAGACGCTGATGTTCCTGGCCTTCTTCGCCTCGTTTGCGGTGAAGATGCCGATGTGGCCGGTGCACACCTGGTTGCCGGACGCACACGTTCAGGCGCCGACGGCGGGTTCGGTCGTGCTGGCGGCGATCCTGCTGAAGATGGGCGGCTACGGCTTCCTACGGTTCAGTCTGCCGATGTTCCCTGTGGGCTCGGCAGTGATGACCGATCTGGTGCTGTGGATGTCGGCCATCGCGGTTGTCTACACTTCGCTGGTGGCGCTGGTGCAGGAGGATATGAAAAAGCTGATCGCCTATTCCTCGGTTGCGCATATGGGCTTTGTGACCATGGGCATCTTTGCGGCGAACCAGCAAGGGATCGACGGCGCGATCTTCCAGATGCTCAGCCACGGCTTCATCTCGGCCGCGCTCTTCCTGTGTGTCGGCGTGATCTATGACCGGATGCATACCCGCGACATCGACGCGTACGGAGGTCTGGTGATCCGGATGCCGGCCTACGCTCTGGTCTTCATGCTGTTCACCATGGCCAATGTCGGCCTGCCGGGCACTTCTGGCTTTATCGGTGAATTCCTGACCCTGATGGGCACGTTCCAGGTCAACACCTGGGTGACCGCAGTGGCTGCAAGCGGCGTGATCTTCTCGGCGGCCTATGCGCTGTGGCTGTACCGCCGGGTCGTCTTTGGCGATCTGATCAAGGAAAGCCTCAAGGCGATGACCGACATGAATTCGCGTGAGCGGCTGATCTTCGCGCCGCTGATCGTGATGACCATTCTGCTGGGCGTCTACCCGTCGCTGGTAACGGATGTGATCGGTAACTCGACCGCTGCACTGATTTCGAACTATGACACGGCTCTGGCCGCGGCTGAGGCCGCGCTCCAGACGGCCGCTTCGCATTAAGGAGGCTTTGGAGACATGATCCAGGCTGATCTGACAATAATCCTGCCAGAGATTGTTCTGGCCGTATATGCGATGGCCGCTCTGATTGGGGCTGTCTACACAGCGAAGGACGCACTGGCGCCGATCCTAGTATGGTCGACAGCCGGCCTGATGGCGCTGTTGGCCATCTGGATTGCCACCAATGGCGATGGCGTCAACGTGGCCTTCAACGGCATGTTCATCGACGACGGGTTCTCGCGCTTTGCCAAGGTTGCGATCCTGCTGTCCGCCGCTGCTGTTCTGGTGATGAGCCAGGATTATATGTCGCGCCGCGGGCTGCTGCGCTTCGAATATCCTCTGTTGGTGGCTCTGGCTGCTGTCGGCATGATGATGATGGTCAGCGCGGGCGACCTGATGTCCCTGTATATGGGGCTTGAGCTGCAATCGCTGTCGCTCTACGTCGTGGCTGCCCTGCGCCGTGACAGCGCGAAATCGACCGAAGCTGGTCTGAAATACTTTGTACTGGGCGCGCTCAGCTCTGGTTTGCTGCTGTATGGTGCGTCGCTGGTCTATGGCTTTACCGGAACCACTCTGTTCTCGGGCATCATCCAAACCGTACATCACGGAGACATTTCGGTCGGCCTGCTGTTCGGCCTGATCTTCCTGATCTCAGGTCTGGCGTTCAAGGTCTCGGCCGTGCCGTTCCACATGTGGACGCCGGACGTGTACGAAGGCTCGCCTACGCCGATCACCGCCTTCTTTGCTACCGCGCCGAAAGTGGCGGCGATGGCGCTGTTTGCCCGCCTGATGCACGACGCCTTTGGCGGAGTAATCAAGGACTGGCAGCAAGTGATCGTGCTGCTGTCCGTCCTGTCGATGCTGCTGGGTGCAGTTGCTGCGATTGGGCAACGTAACATCAAACGTCTGATGGCGTTCTCGTCGATTGCCCATATGGGCTATGCGCTGATTGGTCTGGCAGCCGGTACGGAACTGGGCATCAAGGCGATGCTGATGTATCTGGCGATCTATGTGACCATGAACATCGGCACCTTTGCCTTCATCCTGATGATGGAGCGTGATGGCAAACCCGTCACCGATATCGATGCGCTGCGTCAGTACTCCAAGCGCGATCCTGGCAAGGCGCTGGCCGTGCTGATCCTGATGTTCAGCCTTGCCGGTGTGCCGCCGATGCTGGGTTTCTTCGCCAAGTTCGGTGTTTGGCAAGCTGGTGTCGGTGCGGATCTGACCGGGCTGGTCATTGTCTCGGCCATCGCGTCCGTGATCGGTGCATTCTATTATCTGCGTATCGTGTTCTACATGTATTTCGGGGAAGAGAACGAAGATCCAATCGAAACGCGCTCCACTCCGGTTCTGTGGGTGGCGCTGATGGGCTCAGCTGCGCTGATGCTGGTAGGTGTGTTCTATCAGTTCGGAATTGAAGGCGCGGCTGCGGCTGCGGCGGCAACGCTTGTCAACTGATTTGCCTAACATCCAGTTGCAGGAGGCTCGGTCAACGGACCGGGCCTTTTTGCCATGACCGATTGGCCGCAAGGATACGGGCTGCACATTGTGCAGGAGGTCGACAGCACTCTGAACGAGGCCGCTCGGCTTGCCCCAACGGCACCGGGGCCGGTCTGGATCATGGCGCATCATCAGACTGCCGCGCGGGGCCGGCGAGGCCGCGCCTGGGCCAACCCAAAGGGCAATCTGGCGGCGACACTGTTGATGCGCCCGCAGGGCAATCCCGAACAGGCCGCGTTGCGTAGCTTTGTGGCGGCACTGGCGTTATTTGACGCCTGCGTTGCGGTCACCGGCCGGGCTGCGGGGCTGTCTTTGAAATGGCCCAATGATGTGCTGCTCAACGGCGGCAAGCTGGCGGGTATCCTGTTGGAAAGCACTGGACAGGGGCGTGAGCTGTCTCATCTGGCCATTGGGATCGGTGTGAACCTATCTGAGGCGCCCCCGGCCTATGCGGTCGAACAAAGCGCGGTACGTCCAGTGTCTTTGCTGTCGGAGACCGGTGCGGCAGTCATCCCCGAGGATTTTCTAACCGAACTGGCCGCAGCGTACGCGAGGTATGAAACTCAATTTGTCACCTACGGGTTCGAACCGATCCGAACGGCCTGGTTATCCCGCGCAGCCAAATTGGGCGAGGTGATCACCGCCCGGACCTCGACGTCCGAGACGGTGGGAACCTTTGAAACCGTGGACTCGAACGGCAACCTTGTCTTAAAGACCGCCAAGGGCCGCGTCAGCATTCCGGCGGCGGACGTGTTTTTCTGAAGGAGGCGCAGATGCTTCTGGCAATTGACTGCGGCAACACCAACACCGTTTTCTCGATCTGGGATGGCGAAAAGTTCCTGTGCACGCTGCGCACCTCGACCCACCATTCCCGCACGGCGGATGCCTATTTCACCTGGTACTCAACGTTGGTGAAACACTATGGGATTCACGCAGATATCACCGATGTGGTCATCGCCTCGACCGTGCCGCGTGTGGTGTTCAACTTGCGCATCTTTGCTGACCGTTTCTTTGGCTGCCGTCCTCTGGTTGTGGGCAAGCCGGAATGCCTGTTGCCCGTGGCGCCGCGCATTGACGAGGGCACCGTTCCCGGACCCGACCGGTTGGCCAACGCGGTCGGCGCGTTTGACCGTCACGGCGGTGACGTTGTGGTTGTCGATTTCGGGACGGCGACGAATTTCGACGTGGTCGCCTCAGACGGAGCCTATGTCGGGGGCATCATCGCACCCGGTGTGAACCTCAGCCTCGAGGCGCTGCACCAGGGGGCGGCGGCATTGCCGCATATCGACATCACCCGCCCGGAAAAAGTGATTGGTACGAATACGGTTGGCTGCATTCAATCTGGCGTGTATTGGGGCTATTCCGGCTTGATCGAGGGACTGATTGCACGGATCAAAGAGGAATACGGGATGCCGATGAAAGTGGTCGGCACCGGTGGGCTTGCGCCTTTGTTCGATCAGGCGGATGTCGGGTTTGACGCGATCGAAGATGATCTGACGATGCACGGGCTGACCGTGATCCATCGCTATAACAAGGAAAATGGCTCATCATGAGCAGTGAACGACTGATCTATCTGCCGCTGGGCGGTGCCGGTGAAATCGGGATGAACGCCTATGTCTATGGCTACGGCAAGCCAGGGCAGGAGCGGCTGATCCTCGTCGATCTGGGGGTGACCTTTCCGGACATGGACACGACGCCCGGTGTCGATCTGATCCACGCCGATATCTCGTGGCTGCAGGAACGGGCCGACCGACTGGATGCCGTGTTCGTAACCCACGCGCATGAGGATCACGTGGGTGCCGTTGCGCATTGTTATGAAGCACTGGGGGCTCCGGTCTATGCGCGTGCCTTCACTGCCAATATTGCGCGCCGCAAGATGGAAGAACATGGTCACCCGGAGGACGCGGTTCAGACGGTTTCCGCTTGGCCCGAACAGATTTCCGTTGGCCCGTTCAAGGTTGGGTTCCTACCAGTTTCGCATTCGATCCCCGAAAGCGCGGCGCTGGTGATCGACACACCCGAAGGCCGGATCGTGCATTCCGGGGATTTCAAGCTGGATTCAAACCCGGTGGTGGGTGAGCCGTTCGATCCTGATCTGTGGGCCGAAGTTGCCAAACCCGGCGTCAAAGCGCTGGTCTGTGACAGCACCAATGTGTTTTCGCCCCATGATGGCCGCTCGGAATCCGAGGTTGGCCCCGAGATCACCAAGCTGGTCGAAAGCGCCGAGGGCATGGTGGTTGCGACCACCTTTGCCTCGAACGTGGCGCGGGTGAAAACGCTGGCCGAGGCGGGTGCGCGAGCCGGACGCTCGGTCGTGTTGCTGGGCCGTGCCATGCGTCGGATGATCGAAGCGGCGACCGAAACCGGCATCCTGTCGGATTTCCCCAAGGTCGTCAGCGCCGAAGAGGCCGTAGACCTGCCGCGTCAGAACCTGATGCTGATCGTGACCGGCAGCCAGGGTGAGCGCCGCGCCGCCAGCGCGCAACTGGCGCGTGGCAAGTATCGCGGGATCGAACTGAAAGAGGGCGATCTGTTCCTGTTCTCGTCCAAGACCATTCCCGGCAACGAGCGTGGCGTAATCTTCATCATCAACCAGCTCAGTGAAAAGGGCGTGGACGTGGTGGACGACAGCTCGGGCCTGTACCATGTGTCCGGCCATGCCAATCGCCCCGATCTTGAGAGAGTGCACGCGCTGATCGACCCGCAGATGGTGATCCCGATGCATGGCGAACACCGGCATCTGCGCGAACACGCAAAGCTGGCCGAAGCCGGTGGACGCACGGGCATCTTGGCCGTGAACGGCACGATGCTGGACCTGACCGGCAATGAACCTAAGGTGGCTGACTATATCGAAACCGGTCGCACCTATCTGGACGGCACCGTCAAGGTCGGTGCGCTGGACGGGATCGTGCGCGATCGGATTCGCATGGCCCTGAACGGGCATGTGACGGTGACGGTCGTTCTGGACGAAGAGGACGAGCCGCTGGGCGAGCCATGGTGTGATACGATGGGTCTGCCCGAGATCGGAACCTCCAAGGCCGCGCTGGTCGAAGTGCTGGAAGAGGATCTAAACCAGTTCCTGATGCGTGCGGACGCCAAGACCTTGCGCGACGATGACAAGCTGGAAGAAGCCATGCGCCGCATCGTCCGTCAGACTGCCAAGGCCGAGATCGGCAAAAAGCCCGAAGTGACCACAGTGATCAGCCGGATGAGGTGACGCCTAGTCGGCGTCCGGCATCGGATAGCCTTTTAGCTGCAGAAACAGGCTTTGTTCCTCGGTATGCAGGTAGAGGGGCACGGTCGCAGGCGGCTCGGGGTTTGAAACCCGGGCTGCGATTTCGGCCAGAACCACCTCGGTGATGAACGGCAGATCCAGATCGCGCGCGCGGTTGAGGGGCACCCACTGCAGGTGGGACAACTCATCCGAGGCGCGGCTGAAATCGTCCAGATCGCCCTGAATCGCGCTGGCATCGACCAGAAAGAACCGCGCATCGAAGCGGCGGGGGCGGCCCGGCGGCGTTACTGCGCGGAACACGAACTGCAGGGCACCGGCAGCAGGGCGGAACCCCATAGCGGCAAAGCCCTGCCAATCCTCGGGTACCGTGTCGTCCCACGTGCCGGGCTCACCCAGAATCAAACCGGTTTCTTCCCACAGCTCACGGACTGCCGCCGCCGCCAGCGCAGTCTGGAGCCCGGGTTCGGACCTCTCGTCCAGCCGTTCGCGGCAAAGCTCGGGCATGGGGGCGGCCAGAGGGATGTCTCTGTCCGCCGAATCGACCGCACCACCGGGAAACACGAACTTGTTGGGCATGAAGACGGCTTTTGCGCCGCGCTGTCCCATCAGAATCGACGGTTCGGTCAAACGGTCCCGCAGAACGATGACTGTTGCCGCGTTCCGTATCGCTGATTTGTCTTCTGTCATACGCTGCTCGACCTGTTCACGTGGGCCATTACGCTTTTTGAAACCCGTGCATCCGACGCGCCCACTGATAGGCGATCATCGCGCCTTTCAGCCGGGGCAGCAGGAACAGCGACAGCGCCGTGCATCCAATGGCAAAGATCAGGAACATGGTCAGGGGCTCGGGGCGGAACTCGACATATGTCACGTGCAGCGCCGGAGCCAGCAGGTGGCCAACCAGCAGAATGGTCAGATAGGCCGGGCCGTCATCTGCCCGGTGATGAAACAGCTCTTGCCCGCAATCGCTGCAGGTATCGTTGACCTTCAGGTAGCCGTGCAAAATCTTGCCCTCACCGCATTTCGGGCAACGGCCGCGAAACCCTTTGATCAAAGCGGGCCGTGTCGGCCGGTCATTCTCGGTCGTGGTGTCGATCGTCTGATCTGTCATTTTGAAACTCGCGCGTTCGATTGCGCAGGATAATGCGCTTGTTTTGTTCCGCTGAAAAGGGGGTGCGGCGCTTTGTGACTTAGGTCGGCTGCAACCGTCTGCCAAAATTTTTTCAGTATTTGCGACGGAACCCGCTGGTCGAGCCGTTTGAACCTATGTGAGCAGCGGCGATGGGGCCGCGAAACAAAGGGAAAACGATATGAAAAGCGCGAAATTCATCCCGGCCATCCTGATCTCGGCCGTTGCAGTCACAGGCACTTCGGTTCTGGCGGCCGGTCCGAAAGATCGCGAACCTGTGAGCTTTCAGGAACTGGACGCCAATGGTGACGGTCAACTGACCAAGGAAGAGATGGAGGCCCACCGGACGCAGAAATTTACCGAGGCCGACACGAATGGCGACGGTAAGCTGAGCGTCGAGGAAATGCAGGCCGCGGCGCAGAAGAGAGCCAATGACCGCGTGACCAAGATGTTCGAAAGGCAAGACGCCAATAAGGACGGTTTTCTGAGCGAGGACGAGTTGCCCAAACCTCGCCGCGCTGGCAAGATGTTTGACCGTATCGACGCGGATAACAGCGGAACGATCTCGGAACAGGAATATGCCGATGCAAAAGAGCGGATGGGCCGGAAGCACAAAAAGCACGGCAAGGCGGGCTCTGACGACAGCTGATGAAGGATGGAGGATCTGACCTCCCCCCTGCACGAAATCCGTGGCGCGTCTTGCGCCGCGGATATGTCGGACGATGCGTTGTTGCGGCAGTTCGCCAAGGGCGATGCTGCTGCTGCACGCGAACTGACTGATCGGCTGGCGCCGCGGTGTTTGTCGGTGGCTATGCGGATGCTAGGAAACCGGGCCGAAGCCGAAGACGTGACACAGGACGCGATGATGCGGCTGTGGCAGATGGCGCCGAATTGGGTGCCCGGTCAGGCCAAGGTGTCAACCTGGCTCTACCGTGTGACGCTGAACGTGTGTGTGGACATACAGCGCAAGAAACGGCCGGACCGTCTGGACGATGTGCCCGAGCCCGAGGACGGCGATCTCAGCGCAGCGGATCGATTGCAGGACGCGGCGCGAAAGGATGCTCTTCAGGCGGCGTTATCGCAATTGCCGGACCGCCAACAGCAGGCGGTAATCTTGCGGCATATCGAGGAGTTGCCCAACCCGGAAATCGCAGGGATCATGGGTGTTTCGACGGAAGCGGTGGAAAGCCTGACTGCGCGTGGGAAACGCGCCTTGGCGGCGATTTTGGCCGGGCGGCAGGATGAACTGGGGTACGAAGATGGCTGAGAACAACACGGAACTTGACCAGTTGTTTGCCCAAGCACGGCAAACCCGACCCGAACTGCCCGATGATCTGGCGGTGCGCATTCTGACGGATGCTGAAGCGGTGCGTCTGGACCGGCTGAAACCTACCGCACAGCCGCGCTCTGTCTGGTCGCGGATACTGGACGGGATTGGAGGCTGGCAGAGCATGAGCGGCCTTGTTGCGGCCAGCGCAGCAGGGGTTTGGATCGGACTGTCAGCGCCAGAGTTTCTACCCGACCCGGCAACGATTATCTACCCGCAGGAGACCAGCTTTGTGGTCGCTGACCTTGGCCTGGACACAACATTTCTGGAGGTTGCCGAATGAGCGATAATACCAAGCCCAAAAAACGGTGGGTAACGGTTCTTTTGACCGTATCGCTGGCGCTGAACCTGTTGGTAGTCGGGGTTGCTCTGGGCACGGTTTACCGGGTCAAGGGCGGGGATCGCGGTAAGCCGCCTCCCGGGTTTGGACCAGCGATTTATCGGGCGCTGCCCAAAGAGGATCGGAAAGCCCTGCGCGGGGAATTGTCCGAGCGGCATGTGAAGGGGGCAAAACTCCGGTCACAAGATTTTGCCGCGCTGGAGGCCGCATTGCGGGCAGAGCCGTTCGATCCAACGGTTGTTCAGGCCCTGCTGCAACAACAGGCTCAGGCCATGGCAGAGTTGCAAGGCGCATTGCAGAAGGAATGGCTGGACCGGATCACCGCGATGACGGATGCCGAACGCAAGATTTACGCAGACCGCCTACAAGAGGTGGTGCAGCGCAAACGTCACGGCCGTAAGCACAAGGATTAATAGTCTCAGGCCGCACTTTGCCGGACCCGAACCTGATTGCGCCCGGCGGCCTTAGCGGCATAGAGCGCGGTGTCGGCCGATTTGATCAACCCTTCCAGCCTTGCGGGCTGATACGAAGGTGATGTCATATTGGGCTGGGTTGCGATCAACCCGATACTGATCGTGACCGGGACAGGGGCAGGGGCGTCCGGCAGGTCAAAAGGCCTCTCGCGGATGCAGTCACACAGGCTGCGGGCCACTTTGAGGGCTTGGGCCTGCGTGGTTTCTGACAGGCCGATCATGAACTCTTCCCCTCCGATCCGGGCAATGAAACCGGCAGAACCGACTGTCTGTTTCAACCGTCTGGCCGCTTCGGTCAGAACCAGATCCCCGCCGGTATGGCCGAACTTGTCGTTGATGGCCTTGAAGTGGTCCAGGTCGGCCAGCATCACCGCAAAGCTTTTTCCGGTGCGGGTGGCCTGATGGGCGATCTGATCCATCGCACGCATTGCATAGCGGCGGTTGTGCAGCCCGGTCAGTGGGTCCACCCAGGACTCGACCAATCCACGTCGCAGCGAGGCGCGCATCTGATCCAACCGGGTTTTGCGCTTGATCTGGCTGTCTAGACGCAACAGCGCCTCTTCCGCACAGAACCCGTCCATACAGATAGCGTCGGCGCCCCGGTCGAGTGCCTCAGACGCCAGTGAAGCGTTGCCCTCGGCAAGAACTCCGATCAGAACCGTTTGCCGGGTGGTGCTGCGGGATTTCAGATCGGCTAAAAGGTTAAGGCCCGATGGGTCCGTGCTGATTTCAAAGATGATGGCGTCCGGCACAGGCCCGGACAAAACGCCCTGCAGATTTGTCGTAGTATGCGCCGACAGGTTGTGCCGCGTGCGTTTCGACAGGGCGCTCTGCCACAACGCTCCGGTCCGTGCGGTTTGCGTCAGAATGGCCACGCGGGCCGTCTTGGGTGGCATGAAGGGTGAGGCATTGGGTTCCGCAAATCCGATGGGATGCGAACCGGATTCCACATGTAGATCCTGCGTCTCAGCCCGTGCGCGCAACAGGCTGCGCACTCTGGCCAGCAGGAACGTGTCTTTGAACGGGTGCACCAGAACATCGTCGAGCCCGTCCGCCAAGGCCGTCAACCGGGCGGCCTTGTCGTTTTGCGGCGCGATCGCTACCACCGGCACACCGATCAGGTCCGGATCAGCCAAGACCAGCCTTTTGACATCTGCCGCCGTGCCATCCGGCAAGGTCTGAGATGTCAGCACCAGATCGGGTTTGGCGCGCCGCAACAGCCCGGCGAGACCCTGAAGCCGTTCGCCCTGTACAACGTGGTACCATGCCGCCGTCAGTTGGACCTTCAGCATGATGCGATTGGTTGAGGTCCCGTCGAGGACAAGGATGGTTCCCTGCACGGACATATCAGTCACCATTGATTGCATGCGTTGCCAAAGTGTTTATGAGTCTGGTTAACAAACCCTTTCCGTGACCTGATCCGGGGCAATTTTATGTCAATCTCCGCCCAATCTGCAGAAACGCTGGCGCTCAATGTTCTGGGCTGGCTGGTCGGTAACGATGAATTGCTGCCGATATTTCTGGGATCTACCGGCGCCGCGGCGCAGGACCTGCGCGACCGGGCGGGTGAACCGGAGTTCCTGGGATCGGTGCTGGAGTTTCTAATGCTTGACGATTCGTGGGTGATCGCTTTCTGTGACGCCAACTCCGTGCCTTATGATCAGCCCGGTCAGGCCCGTACGGTGTTGTCCGGTGCCGCCGACGTTCACTGGACCTGATCCAACAACCTTGCAGGAGCATTCAATGCCCATCGACGCAATCCTGTTCGACAAGGACGGAACCTTGTTTGATTTTGCTAACACATGGGGCGCGTTTGGGCGCAACATGGTACTGCGTCTGGCCGAAGGTGACCACGAGCGCGCCGCCGAACTGGGTCGGCTTATCGGGTTTGATCTGGAGCAGGTTACCTATTCCGAAGACAGCATTGTCATCGCTGGTACGGTCGAAGAAATCGCCGCGGACCTCGCTCCGCATTTGCCGGATATGACGCAGGACGAGCTGATCGATGTGCTGAACGCCGAATCAGCCTCGGCCCCGCAGGCGCAGGCGGTTCCGTTGGAGCCTTTTCTCGACGGGTTGCGGCAGGCCGGGTTCAAGCTTGGCGTGGCAACGAATGACGGAGAGATGCCCGCGTTACAGCATCTGGCCTCGGTCGGGATTCGTGACCATTTCGATTTTGTCGCGGGCTATGACAGTGGCCACGGGTTCAAGCCGGGTCCCGGACAGTTGCTGGCTTTCGCGGCCCATGTTGGCGTGGACCCGGAGCATGTGGCCATGGTCGGGGATAGCTTGCATGACCTGCAGGCCGGTCGCGCCGCCGGGATGACCACGATCGGTGTCCTCACGGGAATGGCCCCGGCCGAAGCGCTGGCGCCGATGGCGGATGTGGTGCTGCCGGATATCGGGCACATTCCCGACTGGCTGTCCAAAAACTGACCGCGTTGCGGTCAATTTCGGCGCTTCGGAATAAGAAACCGACATAGACTGTCGCAGACAGAGCGGCCAGACACCCGCCTTCGGGGCTTGCATGGGGGTACGCAAGTTCCGGAGGATCAAATGGCTGACACGAAAACGCGTAGACGTCGCAGTGGGGGGCGGGCCGGTGCCGCCGAACGCAGGGGCAGCGCGGTCATCGACCAGATGCCGTGGAATCCTCCGGTCAATGTCGACAACCCAACCGAGCCGCTGGATCAGGCGGGGATCGAGGCGATCCATGACGGGGCCATGCGTATTCTCGAAGAGATCGGGATCGAGTTCTACAACGAAGAAGCCATCGGCATTCTACGTGAGGCAGGGTGCACCATCGATGGCGACAACGTCCGCATGGGCCGGGATTTCGTCATGGAGATGGTGGCCAAGGCGCCTTCACGTTTTACCATCACGCCGCGCAACCCCGGCCGGACGATTGAAATTGGCGGCCGCACCATGGTGTTCGGCAACGTGTCCTCCCCGCCAAACTACTGGGACATGGAAATCGGCACCAAGGTCCCTGGCAACCGCGAGATGTGCCGGAACCTTTTGAAACTGACGCAGTATTTCAACTGTATCCACTTTGCTGGCGGCTATCCGGTTGAGCCGGTCGATATCCACGCCAGCATCCGGCATCTGGACGTCCTGTACGATAAACTCACGCTGACCGACAAGGCGATGCATGCATATTCGCTGGGTAAGGAGCGCGTCGAAGACGTGATGGAGATGGTCAGAATCGCGGGCGGCCTGAGCCATGAAGAGTTCGAAGCCACGCCGCGGATGTACACCAACATCAACTCGACCTCGCCGCTGAAACATGATCACCCGATGATCGACGGCTGTTTGCGTCTGGCACGTCGGGGGCAGGCGATCGTGGTGACTCCGTTCACTTTGGCAGGGGCGATGGCGCCGGTGACAATGGCCGGGGCTGTGGCGCAATCACTGGCCGAGGCGCTGTGTGCGATTGCTTTGTTCCAATATGTGCGTCCGGGAATTCCCTGCGTGATCGGGACGTTCACGTCCAATGTGGACATGAAGTCGGGGGCTCCGGCCTTTGGCACGCCCGAATATATGCGGTCTACTCAGATGACCGGGCAGATGGCGCGGTTCTACGGTCTGCCAATGCGGTCGTCGGGGGTATGTGCGGCCAACGTGCCGGATGGGCAATCGGTGTGGGAGACATCGAACTCTCTGTGGGCGGCAGTCCAGTCGGGTACCAACATGGTCTATCACGCGGCCGGATGGCTTGAGGGCGGGCTAATCGCCAGCCCCGAGAAATTCATCATGGACTGCGAAATCCTGCAGCAAATCCAACGCTATATGCAGCCCGAGGTAACTGCGACCGGGCCGGATGAGATTGCTCTGGAGGCGATCCGCGCGGTCGGCAATGATGGCCACTTCTTTGGCGTTCAGCACACGCAGGACCGTTACTCCACGGCGTTTTACCAGCCGTTCCTCAGCGACTGGAGAAACTACGAAGGATGGAACGTTGCGGGCGGTATCTGGACGGCGGAACGAGCGCATCACATGTTCAAGGAAATCATCACCAGCTTTGAGCCGCCGGCGATGGATGAGGGTATCCGCGAAGAACTGGCCGAATTTGTAACCCGGCGGAAGGCCGAAGGTGGGGCGCCGACGGATTTCTAGTTTACGGTCAACGGGTTCCTCCGTGAGACTCAATCAGATTATCGGCATCTCACCGACCATCTTGGTGTTTTGTTAAGGATTGTCAGGCCAGATTGGTGCAGAAACCAATCTGGGGCATCCGATGCATGGTCTGATCAATCGGGCGGTACAGTCATTTGTATGCGCGACTTACGGGCAATCGTGCTGGCTGCGCGTGACCGCGACCGCCGAGTTGGGATTGGTCGAGTTTGAGGCCATGCTGGTCTACGACGATGACATGACCCTTCGGGTTCTGGACGCGCTGCGTGCTGACCTGAACCGCCCGCGCGCCGAAATTCTTGAGGATCTGGGAACTTATCTGGTTTCTCACCCCAACATGGAGGATTTACGGCGGTTGCTGCGTTTTGGCGGTGTCACCTATGTCGAATTCCTGCATTCGCTTGACGATCTGTCCGACCGGGTGCGGCTGGCCGTTTCGGACCTCAGCCTGCCAGCGCTAGAGCTGAGAGAGATAGCGCCAACGGAATACCAACTTTTCTGCCACCCGGGTCTGCCCGGCTATTCCAGTGTGATGGTCGGAGTTTTGCGCGCCATGGCCGATGACTACGGCGCTTTGGCGATGCTGTCCCATGACGGGCAGGAGGGTGAGGCCGAGGTCATTTCAATCGTTCTTGTGGAAAGCGCATTTGCCGAAGGGCGTCATTTCGATCTGGGGGCGCGGAAAACATGATGGGTACTGGTGACCTGGCGGCGCTTCTGGAAACGCTGTGTCCGATGTTTGTGTTGGTAGACGAAAGCGGACGCATACTGCGCGTTGGGCCTACATTGCAAAAACTGCGCCCTGATCAGCCGATGGCCGGAAAAGACTTTCTGGAGGTCTTCGAACTGGTGCGACCGCGCGCCGTGACGACGTTGTCGGCGCTCATGGCACTGGCCGGGGCCAAGCTGCACCTCAAGCTTCACGATACGCCGCGTACGGCGCTCAAAGGGCTGATCGCCCCACTGCCGCAGGGAAAGGGTGCGGTCATCAACCTGTCCTTTGGTATCTCGATTCTGGATGCGGTGCGCGACTATGCGCTGACCAGTGCGGATTTCTCAGGCACCGATCTGGCCATCGAATTGCTGTATCTGGTCGAGGCCAAGTCCGCCGCGATGGAGGCCTCACGGTCGCTGAACCTGCGGCTACAGGGGGCGATGCTGGCCGCCGAAGAACAAGCCTTTACCGACATGCTGACCGGGCTAAAGAACCGACGGGCGATGGATGTGCTGTTGGGTCATCTGGTTTCCGGGAATTCACCGTTTGCCCTGATGCATCTGGATCTGGATTTCTTCAAATCGGTCAACGATCAGTACGGGCACGCCGCAGGGGATTATGTGCTGCAACAGGCTGCCCGGATCATGGTGGAAGAGACCCGCAGCGATGACACGGTTGCACGCGTAGGTGGGGATGAGTTTGTTATTATTTTCAAAAGCCTGTCGGACGAAGCTGTTCTATCGGCAATAGCCGCTCGCCTCATCGATCGGCTGCGAAAGCCGATGGTGTTCGAAAACAATACTTGTCGGATTTCTGCCAGCATCGGAACCGCATTGTCCACCCAGTTCAAGCCCCCTAAAGCGGCTGAAATCCTGAACGCGGCGGACTTGGCGCTGTATGAAGCCAAAAGAAAAGGCAGGTCCCGACACTGCCTTTATTCGGCGCTTGTAGGGCAGCGATAGGGCGCGCTTCCGCGGTTACCTTGGGCTAGCCCCGGGTGCGTCAAACCTTACGGCTTCTCGGTCGGTCAGGTCTCGTGGAATAGACGGGACAGGGTGGTTGCTATGTGGTGCTTGATCCGGGGCAATTCTCCGACCACCGGCATCACTTGGCCCTGGAACGCTGCTGCGTTCAACTCTTGCGGGACGTCCTCAAGCACATGGCCGCCGTGGCAGGCGAAATACGGCAGACACAGGGCCTGAGCGGACAGGCCAGTTGCAGCTTCGGCAATGGAGGGGGGTTCTTCTACAAACCCCAGACGTATCGACTTGAATGACAGGTGTTGCGCCAAGTCAGTTGCAAAGGCGCGGGCCACCGCAGATGGGTTGCGACTGCGGCCGGAACCGTGGGCGGCCAACACCAGATCGGTTTCTTCTGAAGCCCACAGGTTTTCGTTCAGCGTATCACGCAATGCCGCCGCGACCAGGCCTGGCAAATCAGCATCAACCCCCAGCGGATCGAGTATACGCAGGTTTCGCCCGGCAAGACGTTTGGGCAGGGCACCGGTTACAAACCACCCCTTGGCCATGAATAGCGGATAGATCACCGCATCGTCCGGCAACTCTGACACGCGCTGCTCGAACGCTTCCGGAGCTGCCAGAGTGGCTGACCGAACGGTCAGGCCATCACACAGGGCGTCCACCTCGGCGGCATAGGCGGCCAGCGCCTGTTCCGCCGGGACCGGGTCAGAAGGTTGGCCATGGGCTACTATAAGGGCGTAGGGCATTTAATTGATCCTGTCTGCTTTCCCGATAGGTGTTCCCTGACGCGCCAAAGTCAATCCGATCCGTCCCAACATCAGCCCAAAAGTGTCAGCCAGAACCAGACTGACAGGATGGAAGCTGCCGTCCCGACCAGCACGGACGAAGCCGCGACCCGTTTGGCCCGTCCATACATGCTGGCAAAGATATAGGCGTTGAAGCCGGGGGCCATTGCCGCGTTCAGTACACCCGAGCGAAACAGATCCTGCGGCAGGCCAACTGTGGATCCGAACAGCCACACGAGGCTGGGGTGCAGCATCAGAGAAATGGCGCAGACATAGGCAATCGCGCGCAGGTCGCCCTCGGGCTTGTATTTGACCAGCACACCGCCCAAAGCAAACAGGGCTCCGGGAAGGGCGGCGCGGGTAATGAGGCCAAGCGCTTCGTCCACCACTGATGGCACGCCTATTCCGGACAGGTTGATGACAAAACCCAACGCGATGCCTAGGATCAGGGCGTTGCGGAACATGGCCGTCAGGACCGACCGCACCATGAGTGTGCCGCCGTTGCCGCGATTGCGGACCACCTCCATTACGGTGATGCCTACCGCATAGCAAAACGGGGCATGGAAGGCGATGATCGCGTAGTTGCCGGACAGGTTTCCGGGCCCATAGGCGCGCTCGGTGATCGGCAGCCCCAGCAGCACCGAGTTCGAGAACAGGCAGCAAAACCCGATGGCGACGCAGTCCTCCCACTCTCGGCGAAATATCAGGCGGGCGCCGACCAGGCCGGCGGTGAAACACAGCGCCGCCGCTGTGTAAAAGCTGGCCAACAGTCGAGGGTCGAAGCTGGCGCTTAGGTCCAGATGTGCGATGGCCAGAAACAGCAGGCAGGGGATGGCGAAACCTTGGGTGAACTTCATCAACCCGTCTACATGGACCTCTTTGAAGTACCCCAACAGTGTCGCGGTGTATCCCGCTCCGATCACAAGAAAAACCGGCAGAATGACGTCGATCAGATTTTGCAGCATCTTGCCACCCCGGGGGATATCGCAGGCCGCATCCGCAGCGTTTTACAGAGCTTGACGGATCACCATGCCGTCATAGGCCGGGGTGATGTGATCGGCGGTTTCAGATTCGACCGTGGCATAGTCGAGGTCGATATGCATGTTGGTCAGAACCGCGCGTTTGGGTTTCAACTGGTCGATCCAACCCAACGTCTTTTCCAGATGCGCGTGGGTAGGGTGGGGCGACCGGCGCAGGGCGTCGATGACCAGACAGTCCAACTCCTCCAACAAGGGCCAGGAGTCGTCGTAGAATTCGGCCACGTCCGGCAGATAGACCAGCTTGCCCATTTTGAATCCCAGCGAGTCGATCGAGCCGTGGTTGACCTTGAACGGATGAAGCGGGATCGGGCCACCGGGGCCGTCGATCTCGAACGGGCCGTCGATGGTCTTCAGGTCCAAAATCGGCGGGTAAGGAGAGCTTTCGGGTTGAATGAACGCGTATCCGAACCGCCCCAACAGGTCGTTTTGGGTGTCACCATCTGCCCAAACGGGAACGCGCGCCTTCATGTTGAAGACGATCATTCGCAGGTCGTCGATGCCGTGAACATGGTCCGCGTGGCTGTGCGTGTAGACCACGCCGTCCAGCCGCCCTGTACCGGTGCTCAGCAACTGGCTGCGCATGTCCGGCGTGGTGTCGATCAGGACGGATGTGGTGCCTTCGGGCCCGTCGCGTTCCACCAGCATCGAGCAGCGGCGGCGGATGTTTCGGGGGTTGTTCGGATCACACTCGCCCCAGTGCCCGCCCAGCCGGGGTACGCCACCGGAAGAGCCGCAGCCGAGGATGGTGCAGCGCAGCTCGGTCATGCGGCCGCCTTGTAAGTCGCGGCTTTGGTAAACAGTCGGTCGAAATTGGCCTGCGTCTGGGCCGCGAAATCGGCGTAGTCCATGCCGAACACTTCGGCCCCTTTGCGGGCGGTATGGGCGGTGTAGGCCGGTTCGTTGCGTTTGCCCCGATAGGGCGGTGGCGCCAGATAGGGCGCGTCGGTTTCCACCAGAACGCGGTCGACCGGGGCCGCGGCGAAGATATCGCGCAACTCCTGGCTTTTGGGGAAGGTTGCAATGCCGGACATCGACAGGTAGAACCCCATATCCAGCGCCGCTTTGGCCAGTTCTGCCGACGACGAAAAGCAGTGCATCACGCAGGAGTAGGGCGCGTTGCGGTGTTCCTCGGCCAGAATGCGCGCCATGTCATCGTCGGCGGCTCGGGCATGGATGATCAGGGGCAGGCCGGTGCGTTGGGCCGCCTCGATATGTACACGCAACGATTGCTTCTGCACGTCGGCGCTGTCGGCGGTGTAGTGGTAATCCAGCCCGGTTTCCCCAATGCCCACGAATTTTGGATGCTGGGACAGCGCGACCAGTTCGTCGACGGTCGCCATCGGTTCATCTGCCGCGCTCATCGGGTGGGTACCTGCGGCATAGAAAACGGGTGCGTGGGCCTCGGCAATGGCGCGAACGGTGGGTTCGTTGCGCAGGCGGGTGCAGATTGTGACCATGCGGGTCACACCTGCCTCGGCGGCGTTAGCGATGATCTGGTCCAGTTGCCCCTCGAAGTCGGGGAAGTCCAGATGGCAATGGCTGTCGGTGATCTGGGGAGTGTCGCTCATCTGCTCTGACCGGCGGTTTCCTGTATCTTGAACACCGTATCTAGGACCAGAGCGGCAGGGTCAAGGTTCACCGCCTGACCATGACGCGCGCGGGCTGTGATTGTCGCTGAGACCTCGGCCCATTGGCGGGCCTGCTGCGGAGAGGTGGACAGGCGCGCCAGTGTTTCAGCCTCATTCGGGGCGGCCTCTGGCTTGGGTGGCGCGCCGGTGGCACCAGTCAGTGCAAGTCGGGACAAGGCGACGTCGATCAGGGTCAGCAGCAGCTCGAACCGATCCGCCGCCCCGCGCTGAGCGGCGGCTTCGGCCAGCGCCAGAGCACGTTGGCGATCCATGCGGGGCAGGGTGCCGAGAATGGCGATCAGTTCGGCGTAAATCTCCAATCCGCCCAGATTGATCAGTCGCACCGCATCCCCCACGGACCCGGCGGCCAGTGCGGCCAGATGATCGGTCTGTCCGGGAAGTTCCGCGCCCGTTTGTGTCAGGGCGGCCTGCATATCCTCGGGGCCGAGCGGAGATAGCCGTAAGGTGCGGCAGCGAGACCGGATCGTTGGCAACAGGCGTGACGGTTGGTGCGAGATCAGCAGCAGTGTCGTGCGCGCGGGCGGTTCTTCGAGCATCTTCAGCAAGGCATTGGCCGCGCTGACATTCATTTCGTCCGCCGAGTCCACGATCACGACCCGGCGCCCGCCATCGGCGGACGACAGGCCAAAGAACTTCCCAAGCTTGCGGATGTCATCAACCACAATTTCGTTGCGCAACCGCCCCTGATCGTTCAGCGAACGGGTGATGGCGGCAAGACCCGGCTCGGCGCCAGCCAGAATACGGTGTGCAACGGGATGATCGGGATCAATCTCCAGCGACTCGGGAGGCGGAGGTGCCCCGAACAGCCCGTCTTCCTCGGCCGGGGGCGTTGCCAGCAGAAAACGGGCGATCCGCCAGGCCAGCGTTGCTTTACCCACCCCACGTGGTCCGGTCAGAAGCCAGCCGTGGTGCAGCCGGTCCGAAGTGTAGGCGCTCAGAAACGCTTGCTCGGCCTCGGCCTGTCCGAACAGGTGCTGGGTTTCGCGCGGGTGTGGTGCTCCGGGGGCCTGATCCGGGGTTGGGGTGTCGTCGCTCATCTATCGCCGTTCACAGTGTTTGCAGAACGATTTCTGTCACATCCTGTGCAACGCTGTCCATGTCCCGGTTGCCATCGATCACCCGGAAACGGTCCGAGAACTCATCCGCCAGCGCCAGAAAGCCCGCGCGCATCTTTTCCTGCAGGTCGATGCCGAAATCTTCGAACCGTTCCTCGGTGCCCTGACGGCCTTTGGCGCGGGTCAGGCCGGTTTGCGGGTCCATGTCGATCAGCAGGGTCAGGTCAGGTTCGCGCCCGATCATGAGCGCGTGCAACTGATCGACCACCCCACGCAGGTTTCCCCGCGACAGGCCCTGATACATGCGGGTGCTGTCCGCGAAACGGTCGCAAATCACCACTTTGCCCGCGGCCAGCGCCGGTTCGATGGTGCGCTCCAGATGATCCCGCCGCGCAGCGGTGAAGAGCAGCAGCTCCGTTTCGGCCGACCAGCGGTCGGGGTCGCCTTCCAGAACCAGCCGCCGGATTTCCTCGGCCCCGGGCGAGCCGCCGGGCTCGCGCGTCAGCACAACCTCATGGCCCAGATCGCGCAGGTGATCCGCAAGCATTCGCGCCTGCGAGGATTTGCCCGATCCGTCAATGCCTTCGAAGGTCAGAAACAACCCGGATCCCGTCACAATGCGTCCAGTGGATTACCGATCACATCGGTTAGAACGATCCCGCCCACGGTCATCATGCGCACTACGAAACCTCCGGTCGTGACGCTTTCAGCGGCCACAAGAGGGCGCCGAATTTCCGGCAGACCTTCGGGCTTGATCACCAGTTCGGCCAGTTGCTGACCCTTTTCAACAGGGGCATTTACTGGGCCGTCATAGACCACCTCGGCCTCGATATTCTTGTCGCCCAGCACCGGGAACAACAGGGACAGATCCTCTTCGGGTACCAGATCCACGGTCTTTTTTGCACCCATCCAGATCTTGGCTTGGGCTATCGGCGTGTCCGCGTTGGCAACTGTCCTCTCGACAAAATTTCGAAACGACCAGTTAACCACGGCCTCAGCCTCCTCTGCCCGCTTGCCGGTGCTGTCGAGGCCAGTGAGAACGAAGATCACCCGACGATCCCCCTGTTTGGCCGAGCCGACAAGGCCATACCCGGCCTCTTGCGTGTGGCCAGTTTTCAGGCCGTCGGCACCGATCCCCAGTTTCAGAAGCGGGTTGCGGTTGCGCTTGTTCGACGGCGCGCGGCCATCGAACTCGAACACTTCCTCGGCGAACAGGGGATAGTATTCGGGGAAGTCGGAAATCAGCCGATCCGCCAGAATGGCAAGGTCATGGACTGACATCATGTGACCCGCCGCGGGCCAGCCGTTGGAATTCGAGAAGTTCGAGTTGTCCATGCCCATCTGCTTGGCGCGTTGGGTCATGTAGCGGGCAAACCCGGCCTCGGTCCCATCGGGGCTGAGCGCTTCGGCGATCACAACGCAGGCGTCGTTGCCCGACAGAACGATGATGCCGCGCAACAGGTCCTCGACCCGGACGCGGTCCTGCGTGTTCAGAAACATGGTCGAGCCGCCATAGCTCATCGCGTGCTCGGAAACCGGCAGGGTTTCATCCAGCGTCAGGCGGCCATCGCGCAGAGCTTCGAACGCGACGTAAAGCGTCATCAGCTTGGACATCGACGCTGGCGGGAGCGGTTGATCCGCCTCTTTGGACAAAAGCACGGTGCCCGTTGTCTGGTCCATCACATAGGCCGCGCGGGCCTGCGTGTCGAAAGCATGGGCGGGCAGGGCCAGCAGAGCCAGCCCGAGGGTCAAAACAGATGATCGCAGTGAGGACAGCACAGGGGGCCTCCTTTGTTTCAGTTTTTGACGGTGAACGCGTCGGTAAAGCCAAGATCTTTGACGTCGCGATGTATCGCGTTGCGTTCCGTGCGGGTATTTGCCGGGCCAACCAGCACGCGCCAGACCGTTTTGTCGTCGGTCTTCAGCTCACGAATGTTGGCGGACATGCCATTCCGCTCGATCTTCGAGACTGCGCTTTTGGCGTTGGCTTCGACATTGAAGGTTCCGACCTGAACGTACGGTTTGGGCAGCGAGCGCGCAGCCTTTGGTTGAGAGGTCGCGGTGGCCGTGCTGACTGGGGTCGGCTCTGCCGCGTCAATGGCTGCGGCAGCTCCCGCGATTGGGTCCAGCGGCGTTTCGGTGATCGTGTCAGATTTATTCTTCTGCCACCACTTCCGTTTGGCAGGTGTTTCTGCGGGTGCAGTGATTTCAGGGTCCGACAGGCTTGGAGTTGCCTCGGCAGCTGTTTCAACTACTGTTTCCGCCGCTTCGCTCGTTGCTTCTGTAGCGGTTGCAGTTGCTGCTTCGGTGGCGCCGGCCGCAGCAACCGTTTCTTTCTTCTGCCACCACTTCCGTTTGGTGGGCTTCTCTTCGGGGGCATCGACCTCAGGATCTGACAGGGTCGGGGTCGCCTCGGCAGCTGTTTCAACCACTTGTTCTGCCGCCTCGATCGTTGCCTCACTTGCAGTGTCAGCTGCCGTTGCAGCGGCTGCTCCGGTTACGCCAGCCGCGGCAACCGTTTCCTTCTTTTGCCACCACTTGCGCTTGGCGGGCTTTTCCGAGTCAGCCGCAGCAGTATCGACCACATCGTCTTGGGACTTGGAGTCTGCCGTCGCTGCGGTGTTTTCTGCCGCTTCGATTTCAGGGGTCTCTTCCTGTTCCGGCTCTTTGGTCTCGGCCGGTTTGCGTCGCAGGGCGACGACCTCGACCTTGGTTGGCGCCCCTGCAAGGATGCCCAGCTTCTCAGCCGCTGCCGACGATAATTGCAACGTCGGTCCGGGCTGGCTTCTTTCCCGACGGAACAAGGCGCCGGTGATGGATTTGTTGTTGGCCGTATTCTTGATCAGGACGCGTTCCGGCTGGGTGACGTCGGGATGGGCTACCCAGATACCGCCCAAAGACGGGCGGCCATCCCAAAGACCGGCCTCAACCACGTTAAACACATCCGGTGCCTCGACAGATGCACCTGAGGCGTTCGAATAATCCGGGAACAACTCGACCTTACTCTCGGTCTGGGCGTCTTCATTTGCGGCCTCTGTCGAGGCCCCCTCCGGAGACAGGCCCTCCTCACAACCGGCTAGAACCGCCATTGCTACGACAAGTACCGCCAGCGATCGCGGTTTTGCGCGTGTCTCACTCGCTCGTTTCATTTTGTCATCCCTTGCCTGAAGGGGCCTCGTTTCCTGAGCCCCGCCGCCGATCGCCGGTTCTGTCGTGCCAGCCTAGTACGGTCTTTCCCGCAAAGCATAACGTGGGCAAAGTGTCATGGAAAGACCACTGCGCGCGCTTCGGCGAGATTTCCCTATTTGCTCTTGCCACCGTTTCAACTTGGCCTTAGACCCGGCCTCACGCGGGGAGGTGGCAGAGTGGTCGAATGCGGCGGTCTTGAAAACCGTTGGGCGTGAGAGCGTCCCCAGGGTTCGAATCCCTGTCTCCCCGCCATAAAAATATGGTAAATCCAACCACCCACTGACCACGCTTCGTAACCGCAGATTTCGCGGTTTCCCAAAAAGTTTCCCACGTTCATGTTCGGTTCTTGTTCTGGTCCCGTTTGGTCTGAGCCTGCTTTGCGAGTCGCTTTTGGCTGGCACCTTTCGAGTATTTCTGGACCATGGACAGGCTTTTGTGGCCAGTGATGGCCGCAATCTGGTGGTCGGTGCATCCAGTCTCCGCCAGTTCACTTGCCGCGCTGTATCGCAGGCCGTGAAGGCTGTAGGCATCAAGCCCCAACTTTTTGCGTTCAGCGATCGTAGCCTTCTGAATTTGGTCGTAATTCAGTTGTCGCCCGTGTTCATCACACAGGATGAAGCGCAGGCTGCGGCGCGGGGTCGAAGCCAGAACTTGGCGCAGTCGATCGGTGAATGGAATCCAAAGTCGCGTCTCAGTTTTGCCCTGTGTAACCCAAATGCCATCATCCTCGATGTGCCCCCATTCCATAAGAGTGAGGTCCGTTGCGCGCTGACCGGTTCCGATAGCCAGTTCGAAGATCAGCAGCGGTAGGCCCGCGACTTTACTGCGATAGGTGTTGATCGCAGAGGCCGGCCAAGGTTTGTGACCGTCACCGGTTTTCAGCTTTTCAATGCCCTTGGCCGGGTTGTCCCGCTGCCAATCCAAATCAATCGAATGCTCGAACAGAATCGAAAGCATGTGGGGGATGTAATTCGCGAACCTGGCACGATGCCGGTTCGCCATCGGGGCGTCGATGATGGTGGATCTCCGCATTTTGGTGGGATCTTTTTTTCCCACAGTATCAGACAGGTATTCGAGTACTTTCGAGTAATCCGACTTCGTACGCGGCGCGAGCTTTTGCCATTTCGGGCTTTGCTTGTAGCTGGCGATCAGCTTCTCAAATGTGAAGCGGCTGGCTAACTCACTGCCGCCACGCATCAACCGCCAATATTCGCGGTCATACTCTTCGCTGTTTGGATCATCGGGTAAGCGCACATAGCGGCCATCCTTGCGAAAATATTGGTAAGTCCGGCCCTTGATGACTTTTGTTGTGGTGAACTTCTTTCTTACCATTTGACGTCCTCATAGCCATCAATCATCTGGCCCCGCAGAATGGCGCGCAGTTCGTCAGCATCCCAGCGCTCATAAGGGCCAATTTTGCGAGGCTTGGGAAAAATGCCACCAGTCACCAAATCCCGAAAGCTACCGACCGGCATATCGAGCATCTTTGCGGCGTTCTTTTCACTAACGGCGATTGGTGGAATCTGGCTCATGACGTGTTTCCTACGCCGCTTTAGGCTTCGGCCCGCGGACCACGCCGGGCAGTTTCATTTTCAGCTTGGCAGCGTCCTTGTAGACGACGCTGTCAGAACACCCAAGGCGCTGGGCAGTGGTTGAGGCAATGGCCCAGCAGGCCCAGCGAAAGCGGAAGGTATGCGATTTGAAAGACCCGTGATCCCAGAAGTCAGAGAACGGGGCGATGGTGTTGCCGTTGTCGTCCTCGTATTCCCAATTCATGATGGTCGCGTAGTTCTGACGCTCATCGTCGCTACAGAGTTCGCCCAAAACCTCCAGGCGAAAGTCCATTGCTACCCGGCGCTGGGAGCGTTTGGACAACTCGAAAAAGCAATCATCGTCCTTCTGGTGCTGCCGCCAGTCGCGCTTCGCGGCGGCTTCCAGCGCGCCATGGTCATATTCGACTGTACCACCAGATCGGGTATCCTGCGCTTCGCACTTCTCAGCCCAGTAACGGTAGTCGGTGGTCGGACCTTCCGGGCCGTTCCAGCGACGATCCAGCAGACGGTGGAAGTCGAACATGTCCCGCTCCCGGCTGAACGTGTATGCGCCCATGTCGCCCGTGAAGACGAGGTATCCGGGGAACGTGGTGATGTTGAAATGATAGGCGCTCGATCCTGGTATCGCGACGTGAATATGCCGGTACAGGCCATCGTCCCGAAGGATCGTCATGCGGTGGTGGCAGGTAGGGGCGGGATCTGACTAGATAGTGCCATAAGCACCCTTTCACAATAAGCCGTTGAGGAGGCCCACAGGCCACGGATCGTTGAGAAAACGGATTTGAACGGGGTAAGAGGGGCGGATTGCTGACATTTAACGTCGGATTGCTGAAGCCAGACCTCCGATTGTACCGCGACAATTGCAACAGGAGGACTATCCGAAGTGAATTTCACAATTGTGTTCTATGACTCATTGGAATTGATGAATTCATCCTTCAGCCTAACATAATTTACCTGGCTGTATTCGAATAGTTGGAGTTTTGCTGTTCCAGTTTGTCGAAGCGATGATGCCAATTTTGCCTGGCAATAGCCGTTGGCGTTCACTGATATGGATGCCGGTTCCTAGACAAATATGGAAGTAGTTTCACGGCGTGGGCTTTGACGTTGCATAAGTCAAATTGTGAAAAAGGCTGCAAAATGCCGTGGATCGGGTATCTATATTCTGTTCGACAATACAATTTTCGTTCTGTGATCGCAGGGCCGACATCTTATTAGGAGAGTTCAATGTCCATGACTGCTCGCCGTGCAAACACTGCTGCGCATTCCATCCAAAAAGTCGAAGCCTTCTTTACAACCTACAATGCCGCGGTGAAGGAAACGCCAGCTGTCGCGGATTTCACGTTTGGCAATCCGCACGAAATGCCTTTGCCCAGTGTCGTCGATGCGTTGAAGACACACGCCGAACCTCAGAGTGTGGACTGGTTCGCGTATAAGACTAACGAAGCGGACCCGTGCGCGTTTCTGGCAGACGCTTTGTCCCAAGAGTTGGGGCTTCCGTTTGAGGCGGAAGACATCGCGCTGACCAAAGGCGCCTTTGGGGCCATCAAGATGTGTTTCACCATGCTTCTTGAGCCCGGGGACGAATGCATCGTGCCGCTGCCGGGATGGTTCTGCTATGGTCCAATGTTAGCCGCTGCCGACGCCAAAGAAGTGCAGGTGCCTTTGGATCCAGACAGTTTTGACTTTGATCTGGAGGCTATTGCCAAGGCCATTACCCCGCGTACGAAGATCGTGGTTGTTAATACGCCTCACAACCCGACAGGTCGCATTTACTCGCGTTCTGATCTGCAAAAACTCGCCGACCTGCTCGAGGCTAAATCAGCTGAGATCGGTCATCGAATTTGGATATTATCTGACGAACCCTATCGCCGTATTCGGTTTGACGGTATTGGCTTTACGACACCGGCCGCTGTCTATCCACACACTCTGATCGACTATTCCTATGGGAAAATTCTTCTCGCACCCGGTCTGCGCCTTGGTTACCTCGCGATCTCTCCAACCTTGCCTGCGGCGGAACGAAGAGAGCTTCAAAATCTGAGGTTTGCCGTGCAGATGGCGGATGGTTGGAATGTCCCGGATGCTCCATTGATCTATGCGCTGCCGGATCTTGAAAATGTCTCAATCGACATTGCGGCCCTGGCTCGCCGACGTGAACGTATGCTTGGTGCTTTGGGCCGATGGGGATACAGGATGACGAGGCCAGAAGGCACCTTTTATCTATGGGGGCGGGCCCCGGGCGGTGATAGCGATACCTTTGCTGAATGTCTTCAAAAGCGTGGCGTTTACGTGATGCCAGGAACAGTTTTCGACCGGCCAACGGATTTTCGTATTTGCCTTACTGCTACTGACGAAATGATAGAAAACGCAATGCCTGCATTTCAGGCGACCGCGAACCAAATGTTGGAATGAGAGCCGGCGTCCGATCGAGTTATATGCCTCACGATTAAATGACAGCTTAGTTCGCGATGTGTGAGTTCGCGCGACGCTAAATCATACTAACGCAGCGAATGTCTCCTTTGACGTGCCGCGACGCAGCATTTTGACTCAGCTGCGGAAGGCTGGATTGGGCCGCTTAAGACAGGAGTGTTGTATCTGCTTGCCTGGATTTTAGCCTCTATTGGAAATGTACTCATCAAAGTCCTGAAGTATTTCGGGCGCTCTGTCGCAAAGACCTTTGTCCCTTACCGTCGCCATTTTCCAACAACTTTGGTCGCCTCAACCTCTTGTGGAAATTGCTTTGAGACATCAGTCTCGACCGCAGTGAGAATATCAGAGGGCATAATTTCACATGCCTCTGCCAAGCCAACCATGGCTCCGACATCCTTGGCAAACATGCCATCATCGTCATTTTCAGCATGTAAAGCGGTGGAGCTCAGAGCGAGCATAAAAGTAGCGATGAAGGTCAAGTTTTTGACCATTTGGATTCTCAAACATTTGATGTTGGGGGTGATTTACTGAGCCGACTACTGATGAAGGAGGCCCAGTACTTTCTTGCTGCATTTCGGCTTCACTATGTCGGCGGTGAAGGCTGTGTACCGGAAGATTTGCTGGGCAACGTTGCCTAGGCTCAGCGCCGGCAGCAACTGGTAACAGTCATAAGATGCCGCATCGGGAGGGGTATAGGCCCGCAACCACTCATCCCACTTCCTGATCGCCTAAACCGCAGCCGGGCCAATGGCGGCACCTCCACGCGACACGCTGGCGCCAGCAGGGTTACAGGAACCGGCTTCCATGCGGATGCCCCATTCATCAATTGGAACACCGTTCAGCTCACCCACGGAGGCTGCACCGGCCATCGACAGCCACGCGTCGGTCATACGCCAGCCCAGGTCAGGCGCGTTTACCATAGTCCATATGGCTGTAGATGCGAGCGCCGTCGATTTCCTTTACCTCGTTGGCGAAGAACTCAGCGATGCCCTCGTAAGCCGACCAGTTGACCGGAACGCCGAGATCGTAGCCGTAGTTTTCCTTAAATTGCACCTGCAACTCAGGATCATCGAATCAGTCCTTGCGGAACCAATAGAGGTTCGCGAACTGCTGATCCGGCAATTGGTAGAGGTTACCGTCCGATCCGGTTGTGAACTGGATTCCCATAAAGTCATCCAGATCCAGCGTTGGCGAGGTTGTCGCCGCCCAGTCGCATGCCATCGTGTCGGTCAGCGGATAGGCCAATTGCAGGCGCGAGTGCGTGCCGATCAGGTCGCTGTCATTGACGTAGCCGTCATAAAGGTTCCGGCCAGTCTGCAGCTGGGTTTGAACGGCCTGAACCACTTCGCCCTCGCCGAGGATCTGGTGGTTGACCTTGATCCCGGTGATATCTTCGAACGCCTTTGACAGCATCTCGGATTCATACGAGTGCGTTGGAATGCCTTCGGACAGGACGTTGATTTCCATGCCAGCGAATGGTTCCGAGGCTTGGATAAAGGACAGCCCTATTGGCCTAACTGAGACTGGTTCGAATTCAACGGATAGCACCGATGCAATTAGGCACCCTGAGGCAAGATTCTGCTCCAGACAGTCAACGTGAACGTAAGGCGCAGGTTCGTGTACCGGCAACTAAAGTGCTGTACCAGGCAGTTGCCGAACCGAGGGATCTTTCCCGCCAGAGATCAACCGCCCGGAGACGTAAAAGTGTAGCCAGTGAAATTACGGAGTGACATGCCCTTTGTCGATGCACCAGGATCAATTTTTGCCGTGACCTGCACGTTTACCAGAGTAAGGTCGCGTACGACATGTCACGTCAGTGTCAGGGTACTTGCGGTGCTCTTGTTCAATTCACTACCTCGGAATTCGGCGCTTGGCGCTCCCGAAATATACACTTCTCCGATAGCGCGATCATCGCCCATCATCTGCAAAACAAATAATTCTTCTGCAAGACTGGCAATGCGATCCATGCGCAGGGCCATGGCGGGGGTACTGCGCGCATTCAGAACAACAACGTCGGCCTCAGTGCCGGGGTCCAGAGTTCCGATTTTGTCTTCCAGCCCCAGAACACATGCATTGCCAAGAGTTGCCCAATGGAATGCTTGTAGCGGATGCAGTGCCAAACCTTGTAACTGCAAAATCTTGTAACCTTCGTTGAGGGTTTGAAGCATCGAGTAACTGGTTCCTGCCCCAATATCGGTGGCTATACCATTCGAGATACCGCGCGCGCTCAGACCACCATGATCAAAGAGGCCGCTACCAAGGAACAGGTTCGAAGTTGGACAAAACACCGGATGGGCGCCAGTTTCTGCAAGCGCATCAATCTCACGCTTCTCCAAGTGGATGGAGTGCCCAAGCAGTGTTTTTTGTCCCAGCAACCCATAAGACTGGTAGACGTCCAGATAGTCCCGGGCCTGCGGATACAACTGGATAGTATAGGCGATCTCATCTTTGTTCTCTGATAGATGAGTTTGGATGTGACAGTCCGGATGTTCCTGCGCAAGCGCTTGTGCCATCGCCATTTGTTCGGGTGTGGAAGTGATCGCAAATCGAGGTGTAATAACATAGCCGTTTCGGCCCTTGCCATGCCAGTCTCTGATCAGATCCTTGGTATCATCGTATCCGGTTTGTGGTGTGTCCAGCAGGTCTTCGGGCGCATTGCGGTCCATCAGGACTTTGCCGCCGAGCATGCGCATGTTGCGCCTTGTGGCCTCCGTAAAGAAGGCATCCGCCGAAGTCTTGTGGACCGAGCAATACGCAACTGCGGTCGTCGTACCGTGCGAGATGAGCTGATCGTAGAAAGCGCGCGCCATAAGCGCGCTGTGTTCGTCCGAGGCGAACCGGGTTTCTTCCGGGAACGTGTAGTTGTTGAGCCAGTCCAACAACTGTGCCCCCCAGGAGGCGATCACCTGAACCTGCGGGAAATGAACGTGTGTGTCGATAAAGCCTGCCATCATCAGGTGCGGACGATGGTCTGTGATCGGCACATCCCCAGCTTTTGCACTGATCTCGGTGAAGGGGCCGGTATCCTGAATGATCCCGTCTCGGATCAGCAATGCGCCGTCTTCAAGATAAGTGTATGCGTCGGAATCTTCGCCGTTTAGCGGTTCGCGATGAAAGGTCAGCAGGCGACCGCGAAGCAATCTCTGTGTCATGAAGCGTCTCGATTGTACGAAAGGGAAGGGTGGGGGCAGCCCAGCGGCTGCCCCTTTGTGGATCAGGCCTGTTGCGCAGGCGAGTCGTCGTCGATGAGATCAGGCTCATCCGGTACGATGACGCGGTGCTCGAGGTCCTCTTTCGGTGCGAGCACCGGGTAGATGTAGAGGAACGCGCCTACGATCAGGTAGCCGATTGTGATCCCGTCGAATTGCGGCATCTGCAGCGTGTAAGAGTGAATGATCCCGACGGCAGACATCAGCCCGCCTGCGACAGCAAACGCCCCTGCCATCCGGAAGCGACCGTCGATCACATCGGCAACAATGGCACCCCAAATCAAACCCGTGATGATTGCACCTTGGCTTAGGGCAAGGTGTCCTTCGTAGTGGGCACCTTCCATGAGAAGGGCCGCAGTCAGACCCTCATCACCCAGAGCAGGTAAACCTTCGACACCGGTACTGCGCAGCGCATTCATTAACGAACCCCATTTGACCATCAGGAAAGCCGAAATGTGGGGAAGGATTGCGAAGGACACCGCTGCCATGTGCATCGGCTTTACAGCCCAGGCCGTATTGGTAATCAGGCTCACTGAGACAAAGACCAATACTGGTGCGGCGGCGGCAATCGGGATCAGGCCTGCAAGGAAAGACAGGAAGCCGAGGAAAGCAGCCGCAGCAATTACGACAGCCACACCAACGATGTATCCAGCGTGAGCATTAAGCCGTTTGTAGGCCGGGTGGCCGATGTAAACGGTCGTTGGGAAAGGCGAGCCAAAGAGCGCGCCCAGCATTGTGCCTGCACCGTCCGTTACCTGGCAAAGTCCAACAGGGTAATGGTCACCTGCCGCTTCGGCCGATTCCACATTGTTCATCGTTTCGATGAAGTTGTAGATCTGCACAGGGATCAGCACCAGAAACAGTTCGGGGTTAGCGAACAAATACTGTACACCCGCGATGAGGTCACCGATGTAAGGGACCGGCGGATAGAATCCGATGCCGCTCACGTCGATTTTGGACTCACCTAATAGAAGGGCGATCACGGTACCGGCAGCAATCGCGACAAGACCTGCAGGTACATTGCGCGGGAGGCGGAAACGACCGATCAGGCCCCAAAGAATAAACAGCAGCGACGTAAAGCCGATGATTGGGTTTTCAAAAACTTCCGCCAGCGGTACGGAACCGATAAAGACCAGTGCAATACCGCAAAGCGTACCCAGCATCCCGGCGCGTGGAGTGATCCGCTTGAGGTATGGTCCGACCACGGAACCCAGAGCAGCAACGATACCACCCATGAACCCGGCACCGATGCCCACTTGCCATGCAAGCATCGGGTCGTTGGTCGCCCAGTAGATAGGCCCGATCACGCCAAACAGGTAGACAAACATAACTGGCGTCGAGATGCCGTAGGGCAATGCGGTTACGTCTTTACCTTGAGCGGTTGCCGCCCATTTGGCGAGGTAGGTGTAGACAGCTACGCCCGCTAAAATCGCAATGGCTGCACCGGGGACAATGCGGCCAAAGACGATTTCTGCGGGCATCTGAAACACGAACTGGCAGACCCCGGAAAGGATCAGCAAGTTTACGAGGTTATCGGTAAATAGCGCCCAGAAAGCGCTAAAATCGCTGCGGGTAAACAGCTTGTATTCATAGGTCCTCCCGTCCATGACGGTCTCCTCCTCTGATTTGACCGGAATTGCCCGACAGATGTCAGGCCGTTCTCCCTTTCCGGTCGCGATGGTGGCCCTCGAGGGGCGCTTGGTTTGCCCCGGTCAGGGCGGTCGCGGCAGTTTCAGAGGTCAATTCAGCCATCACTTCCGCCACCACGAAGGCGGCGATGACGCTGGGCCGCTTGTCGCGGCTACCGCTTGCCCCAATGGGGCAATTCAAGTGTTCGATAGACTGTCCGTCACAGTTTTTGTGCGCCCAGTTTCTGAGCTTTACCCGCTTGGTGGCGGATCCGATCATCCCCACATAAGCGGCGTCCTGACGTTCCAGTGCGGCAGACGTCAGCAGGAAGTCCAGGCCATGATCATGGGTCAGAACAATAAATGCGCTGCCTTCAGGGGCACTCCATATCTCGGCTTCTGGAATTGCGCTTACTCGGGTTTCGACATTTGCCGTGCAAAGGTCGACTTCGTCAGCCCGCGTGTCGACGAGGATGCAGCGTACCGGCAGGTGCTGAAACTGATTGGCCAGCGCACGTCCGACGTGACCTGCGCCCATGACGTATACATGCGGCAACGCTTCCTCGCGCCGGGTCGCACGTTCTGTTGCAGCCCATTTGTCTGACACCCGCATACGGGTCAGTTTCAACTCAACGCGCCCACCGCAGCATTGCCCGATTTCAGGGCCAAGCGGAACATCCAAATCCTGGTGCAGCGTGCCGTCACGCAGCATGTCCCGGGCGGCATTGATAGCGATGAACTCCAATTGGCCACCACCAATGGTTCCCCAAAGTGCCTTTGGAGCCACGAACATCTCTGTCCCCTCGTTGCGCGGAGAAGATCCGCGCACGCGGGTAAGCGCAACGCGGATAACGCGACGCTGAGCGGACAGAAATTCGTTCAGGGAACCCGGGGTGGCCATGGCTCAGGAACCTTCTTGCAGCCGTGCGACAGCCATCAGCACACGCTCGGGAGTGGCCGGGGCGTCAAGGAGCGGGCATTCACGGTAGTCGGCGACGGCAGCCACGGCCATCGACAGGGCCTCGAACACCGAAATCCCCAGCATGAAAGGTGGCTCGCCAACGGCCTTGGACCGTTTGATGGTCAACTCGCGGTTTTCCGACCAATCGGCAAGGTTCACGTTGAAGATGCGCGGACGGTCGGACGCCAGAGGGATCTTGTATGTCGACGGAGCGTGAGTGCGCAGGCGGCCCGCATTATCCCACCAAAGCTCTTCAGTGGTGAGCCATCCCATGCCCTGAATAAAGGCGCCTTCGACCTGACCCTTGTCGAGTACGGGGTTCAGCGAGCGCCCGACGTCGTGCAAAACATCCGTGCGCTCTACCCGGTACTCGCCGGTAAGGGTGTCGATCGTCACTTCCGAGCACGACGCACCATAGGCGTAATAGTAAAACGGGCGGCCTTGTCCCTTGGCCCGATCCCAGTGGATTTTCGGTGTTTTGTAGAACCCGGCTGCCGACAATTGCACACGCGCCAAGTAGGCTTGCTTGATGAACGCGTCGAAGGGCAGAACCTCTTGGCCGATATGCACTTGGTTGGCGAGGAAGGCTACTTCCTCAGGGGCGACCTCCCAGTTCTCAGCCGCGAATTTCACCAGGCGTTCTTTAATTTGTTCGACCGCGTTCAATGCCGCCATGCCATTCAGATCAGTTCCGCTGGAGGCCGCAGTGGCTGACGTGTTGGGAACCTTCTCGGTCGTCGTTTTGGTAATCTTGATCCGGCTGAAGTCGACCTGAAACGCCTCGGCCACGACCTGCGCAACCTTGGTGTTGAGGCCTTGCCCCATTTCGGTACCGCCGTGGTTCAGGTGGATCGAGCCGTCGTTGTAAACATGAACCAGCGCACCGGCCTGATTGTACCAGGTCGCCGTAAAGGAGATGCCGAACTTGACGGGTGTAAGCGCGATGCCTTTTTTCAGGATCGGCGATGTCTTGTTGAACTCAATGATGTCCCGACGGCGCTTGCGGTATTCGGACGTCTCTTCCAGCTCTCCGACCAACCGGTCGAGAATGCTGTCTTCGACCTCCTGATGATACGGAGTTATGTTGCGGTCCGTGGTGCCGTAGAAATTGGCCTTGCGCACATCCAGCGGGTCCTGACCCGTGGCATAGGCAATCTCTTCGATCATCCGCTCTGCGGCGATCACGCCTTGCGGCCCCCCGAACCCGCGGAACGCGGTATTCGACACTGTGTTGGTTTTCATCGGATGGCTGTTCAGGCGCACATTCGGATAGAAATAGGCGTTGTCCGCATGGAAAAGCGCGCGGTCGGTCACGGGCCCCGACAGGTCTGCCGAAAACCCGCAGCGCGCAGCAAAGCTGCCTTCAACGGCCTGAATGCGGCCATCGTCGTCAAAGGCAACATCATAATCGATCACAAAGTCATGGCGTTTGCCGGTTGCCGTCATGTCCTGATCCCGGTCAGGGCGGATTTTCACGGCGCGGTTCCACTTTTTGGCAGCCATGGCGGCGACAGCGCAGAAGAGGTTCATCTGGCTTTCTTTGCCGCCAAATCCGCCGCCCATGCGGCGCACATTGACCACAACGGCGTTGGAGGGCACCCCAAGAACATGGGCCACCATATGCTGCGCCTCAGACGGGTGCTGAGTCGAGCAATGTACGACGACATCATCGTCTTCGCCCGGAATGGCAAAGGCGATGTGACCTTCGAGGTACATGTGATCCTGACCGCCGACATTCATCCGGCCTTTGATCCGGTTCGGTGCGGTCGCCTGTGCTGGGGCAACGTCTCCGCGCTCAAGCTTGAGCGGTGCTGTGACATGCGGGTATCCGGCTTCCAGCGCGGCGATCGGGTCCAGCGCATGGGGCAGTGTTTCGTATTCAATCTTCGCTAATTCCGCAGCGCGGCGCGCGATGTCGCGGGTTTCGGCAACCACAGCAAACAGAGGCTGTCCGTGAAACTGAATAGCGTCAGTCGGGAAAACCGGTTCGTCGTTCAGGTGTGTTGGGCTGATGTCATTGGCCCCCGGTACATCGTCAGCGGTCAGGACACCCACGACCCCGGGCGTGGCCAGCACTTCAGTGAAGTCGATGCCCATCAGTTTGGCATGCGCGACGTCGGACACACCAAGGTATGCGTGCAAGGTGCCTTCGGGCTGAGCAATGTCGTCAGTGTAATCAGCCCGTCCTGTGACATGCTTGATCGCGCTGTCGTGGTTCACGTTGGTGTGGGCCGCCCCAATGATGGAAACGTTATCTTTCATCTTTTCGTCTCCCTATTAGGCAGAAGCCAATTGAACGGGGGTGTCGGTCTGAGCGTCGTTTTCAAGGAAGAACCGGCGCAGCAGGTTTTGTGCGGTGAGCATTCGGTAGTCGGAAGACGCTCGCCAATCTGTCAGAGGTTTGTAGTCCTCGGTCAGCGCCAGAGCCGCCGCTTCAAAACTTTCACGCGTCCATGGGTTGCCGTTTAGTGCCGCTTCGGCGGCAGTTGCGCGCTTGGGAGTGGCGGCCATGCCGCCGAATGCGATGCGGGCGTTGCTGATGGCTCCGTCGGCAACCGTCATGTGGATACCGGCAGCCACGGAAGAGATGTCTTCATCACGACGCTTGGAAATCTTGTATGCCGCGTCCAGATCGTTGGGCCCCGGCAGGGGGACATGGATGCTTGCTACAAACTCATCAGGCTGGCGGTCTTGCTTGCCGTAGTCGATGAAGAATTCATTCAACGGCAGCGTCCGGCATTCGGTGCCGCGCCGCAGGGTGATTTCCGCACCAAGGGCAATAAGAACCGGCGGCGTATCCCCTATGGGGGACCCGTTGGCGATGTTCCCGCCGACGGTTCCCATATTCCGCACCTGCCACCCTGCGATGCGATCCCAATAGGAGGACAGGTGTGGCAAGTGCTCGGACAGAAGTTCCTGGCAATCGGTGTAGCTGGCGCCAGCACCGATCAGGAGGAGGGAACCCTGTTTCTTGACCGATTTGAGATCTTCTAGATGACCAGTGAAAATGGCTGGCCCGATGTTGCGCAAGAATTTGGTAACCCAAAGACCCACATCCGTGGCCCCGGCCACGATCGTGGCATTGGGATAGGTCTGCAGACACTCGGCAAGATCATCAACACTGGACGGGATAATGCTCAGGTTGTCCTCTGCTCCGGACACCACACGCCTTCCATCATTGAGGGCAGCCAGACGTGCCGTCATGGTTTCGCGCTCGGTGTTCAGGTGGTCCGATGCTGGGGTGCCATAGCGGCTTACGGCAACGGCTGCCCGGATTATCGGTTCATATCCGGTGCAGCGGCACAGGTTGCCCTGCAGCGCGGTTTCGACCTGCGCTTCGGTCGGCTCGGGGGTTTGCATCCAAAGCGCGTATAGTGCCATGATGAAACCGGGTGTGCAGAACCCGCACTGGCTGCCATGATGATCGATCATCGCCTGCTGAACCGGATGTAGACGACCGTCCGGGCCAGACAGGTGTTCCACCGTCACGACATGACAGCCATCGACGGAGGCAAGAAACCGGATACACGCGTTGACCGGAACATAAGTCAAACCCCCGTCGCCAAGCCGGCCGACAAGTACGGTACATGCACCGCAATCGCCCTCGGCGCAGCCTTCTTTCGTTCCTGTCAGTCGACGTTCCAAACGCAGGAAATCCAGAAGTGTCTGATCTGCTGCGACGCTTGGAACGGACACATCCCTGCCATTAAGGACAAACTGGATGTCGGTGCGATGCGTCATGGTCTTCTCCCTATACCCCTGCCTTCCGGTGGGTGATCGGGGGGACCATAGAAGCAACGATTGAGTCTGAAAATTGCCGGAAACAGCAAATACTTTCAACGAAACGTTGAAAAAGAAAGGGCTATGACGCAGTCTTTCCGTAGTGGGAGGACTAAATGTCATACATCGAAAGCCTGCGGGTCTTTGTCAGAGTAATGGAGCTGGGCAGCATAACGTCCGGAGGACGGGACCTGCGGTTAACACCTGCGGTGGCCAGCAAACGTTTGAAAGAGCTGGAGAACCATTTGGGAGTGCGGCTTTTCAACAGAACGACCCGATCGATGACACCAACCGAGGTGGGAACGGTCTTTTACGATGAGGCCAAGGCGGTTCTGCTGGCGCTCGATCATGCCGAAGCGCGTGTAGCCAGTTTTTCAGATGCCCCCCGAGGGGCAATCCGCATTACCGCGCCGCTGGGGGTCGGGCGGAGAATTGTTGCACCACTGGTTCCGGAATTCTCGGATCGCTACCCGGAAACAGAGATTCGCATGCGCCTGTCTGACCGCAAGGTGGACATCATGGCGGACGGCCTGGATATCGCTTTCTTCATAGGGGAGCCTGGAGACTCCACTATGAAACTGCGGAAATTTGCGGATTGCGATCGCGTTCTGTGCGCCTCACCGGAGTACCTGTCGCAATTCGGTGTACCCGCGACACCGGATGACCTGCTGCACACCCCTCACAACTGTCTGTTGCTGCGTTATCCCAGATCACCCGAATACTTCTGGACGCTCCTCACCGACATGGGCCCGCGAAAACTCGAAGTCCGGGGTAAGTACGACGCAGACGACGGTGATGTGCTGACTGATTGGGCATTGGCGGGTAGAGGGATCGTCAACAAGCCGCGCTTCGACGTTCGGGAGTATCTTGAGGATGGCCGGTTGGTCGAAGTTCTGCCCAAGACGCCGCCGTTACCAACGATTTTTGGATGTCTTTACCCGCACAAAAAGCTTCAGGACCCCAAGATTCGTCTGTTCGTCGAACATATAGCGCAGCACAGCAAACGATTTTTTGCTGAGTCATAAGAAGCATAAAAACTGGGCGTATAAGCCCAGTTTCCCAGCGGTCACCATTTTGGCTCGCGTCTATTGATCCCGAACCTCACGCACCCAAGCGATGATTGTCTGGCGCGCCTCTTCATCCATTTGAACTGCCGATGGAGGCGGCATTGCGTGGCTGATCCCGGCTTGCAGGTAAATCTGGTCGGCCTGGCGGGCTACGTCACCGGGTGTTTCAAGGTAAACCTTTTTCGGGGCCCATTTCATAGTGCCATAAACAGGCTCACGCGCATGGCACATGGAGCAATTGCCAAGAACAGTGTCGTAAGCTTCCTCGAAGCCGGTAGCCGACGCATATTTCTGTTCGTAGGGCGTCAGCGCCCGTGCTTCTGCGTCTTCCCATGTTTCGCCTGTTCTGACCGAAGAAAGCCAAGCGATCACAACCATGAGAATTACGGTGACTCCCCAGGTCCAGTGTGGGCCCTTTCCGGTTGCGTGCATCGTGTTGAAGTAGTGCCGGATGGTCACGCCTGTCAGGAAGATAAGGCTGGCAATGATCCACGAGTACTCTGTTCCGAAGGCCAGCGGGTAGTGGTTCGACAGCATCAGGAACACGACCGGCAGGGTCAGGTAGTTGTTGTGCGTAGAGCGTACCTTGGCGATCTTCCCATATTTGGCGTCGGGCGTCCGACCCGCCTTCAGGTCTTCCACCACGATGCGTTGGTTGGGCATGATCTGGAAGAACACATTGGCGGTCATGATCGTCGCGGTGAACGCACCAAGATGCAAAAGCGCGGCACGACCGGTGAATATCTGGTTGTAGCCCCAGGACATGATCACAAGGATCACGAACAATAGCAGCATCAGAACGGTCGGGTGATCGCTCAGTTTCGATTTGCACATCTGATCGTAGAGCAACCAACCGATGGTCAGTGAACCGCCAGAGATCAGGATACCCTGCCACAGCGCGAGGTCTACTTTGGTTGGATCGAGCAGGAATAGCTCGCCGCCAACCCAGTAGATGATCATAAGCAACGCGGCGCCAGAGAGCCATGTCGTATAGCTCTGCCATTTGTGCCAGGTAAGGTGCTCAGGCATCCGGGCGGGCGCCACAAGATATTTGACGGTGTGGTAGAACCCGCCGCCATGCACTTCCCATTCTTCGCCGTAGGCCCCATCCGGCAGGGCGGGGTTCGGATTCAACATGAGGTCAAGCGCGATAAAGTAGAATGATGCCCCAATCCAGGCCATCGCGGTGATCACATGTAGCCAGCGGACGGAAAAAGCGATCCACTCCCATATAACGGCCAAGTCATACATGGCTTTGCTCCTTAGATTCTATAGTTCCAAGCACTCTAGGCGAGGCCGTTTTATTCTGGTATTGCTGGCAAAGACCAAGCAGTATCAAAAAATGCAGAAAAATGTCTTACCTTGATAACATCAGAACCTTTGTCCGGGTCTATGAACTGGGCAGTATGTCTGCCGCAGGTCGTGATTTGCGGGTCTCTCCGGCAGTAACCTCGGCGCGAATTTCACAACTCGAAGAGCACCTTGGTGTGCGATTGTTTCAGCGCACTACGCGCAGCCTCACTCCTACAGAGCAAGGAAAATCTTTCTATGGGGGGGCGGCTGAAATCCTTGAAGCGGTCGAAAGGGCCGAAGCTCAAATTGTCAACATTACAGAGAACTTGAAAGGCTCACTCTATGTTGCGGCACCATTGGGTGTTGGTAGGCGATTGATCGCGCCCCAAGTGCCAAAGTTTCTTGCTGAATACCCGGAGGTTAACGTTCGACTGCGGCTGACTGATCGAAAGGTGGATCTGACGACCGAAGGTCTGGATCTGGCCTTTTTTTTGGGTCAGCCTGAGGACAGCAATTTACGCATCCGAAAAATAGCTGATGTCGAGAGGGTTCTATGTGCATCTCCGAAATACATCAAAAAACGAGGGATGCCCGCAAGCGGTGACGACATCATTGCAGATGCGCATGAATGTCTTAGTTTGCGCTTTCCTGGTGCGACCGAATTCCAGTGGCTGTTGAGAACAGACACAGGACCAAAACGGTTTCGCGTTTCAGGACGCTACGAGTCAGATGACGGCGACGTGCTGACTGATTGGGCTCTTGCTGGTCATGGTATCGCCCTAAAACCGATATTTGAGGTTGCTCAGCATCTCGGGGCCGGAACTTTGGTTCCGGTGGCAGTAAAAACACCGCCGGAACCAATTCAGATGGCCTGCCTGTTTACGCACCGCCGGATGCAGGACCCCAAAACGCGACTTTTCATGGAGTTCATTATAGAACGCATTGGATCAACGATTGCCGCGACAAATACGTCTCGCTCGGTTGTTTAGCTACCGCGATAGGTGGAGTAACCGAAGGGCGAGAGTAGCAGTGGGACGTGGTAGTGCGAATGCTCGGACATCCCGAAGCGTATTGGAATCACATCCAGAAAACGAGGGTCTTCTGGCGGGGTGCCAGAGGCATCGAGGTATTCTCCGGCGTAGAAGATCAGCTCGTATTCGCCCAGTGAAAATTCGGCTTCGGGCAGTATCTGCTCGTTGGTACGACCATCATCGTTTGTGAAAAGAGTCTTCAGCAACGTGCGATCTGTGCCTTCAATACGGAACAGTTCGATTTTCAATCCTTCGGCGGGCAACCCACGAGCCGTATCCAGCACATGCGTTGTAAGATAACCGGTCATTTGCGCCTCTCCTCAAGCTTTCAAGTTTTTAGTCTGATTTTGTCACAGGAGGCAAAGGCAGTCTGCCCAAAGGCTCCTTCGCATATTTTTTGAAAAACATCGCCGATTATCTGGGTTATCCATCATTTCAAGAAAGAGGAAAGTGACTTGACGCGTTATCCAAGAGACATGACCGGCTATGGTCAGGACATACCGACGGCGAACTGGCCGAACGGGGCGAAGATCGCAGTTCAGATCGTTTTGAACTACGAAGAAGGTGGCGAAAACAACGTGTTGCACGGTGACGCTGCCTCTGAGGCGTTTTTGTCTGAAATTACAGGCGCCGCCCCGTGGCCGGGGCAAAGGCATTGGAATATGGAGTCCATTTACGAGTATGGCAGCCGAGCCGGATTTTGGCGGGTGCATCACCTTTTAAAAGACCTGCCTGTAACAGTTTACGGCGTTGCAACTGCCTTGGCGCGCGCACCGCAGCAAGTTTCGGCGATGACACAAGCCGGGTGGGAGATTGCCAGCCATGGCCTTAAATGGATCGAACACAAGGACATGGGCCCGGAAGAAGAGCGGGCCCAGATTCGTGAAGCGATCCGCTTACATACCGAGGTTACGGGACGGCCTCCGCGCGGTTGGTACACCGGGCGCTGCTCGATGAGCACTATCAATCTGGCGGCTGAAGAAGGTGATTTCGCCTATATCGCCGACAGCTATGCCGACGATCTGCCTTATTGGACAAAGGCTGGCGGCAAGGATCAATTAATTGTGCCCTACACGATGGACTGCAATGATATGCGCTTTGCGATCCAGGCGGGTTACACCAATGGCGACCAGTTCGAGAGCTATCTGAAAGACAGCTTCGACTTGCTGTATGCCGAAGGCGAGGCCGGGACGCCTAAAATGTTGTCGATTGGCCTGCATTGCAGGTTGATTGGTCGTCCGGGTCGCGCGATGGCGCTGAAGCGGGCGCTGGAACATTTCAAAAATCACGACGGTGTCTGGTTCGCCACGCGCGAACAGATCGCTGATCACTGGGCTAAGGAGCACCCACCAATGCTACGTCTGACCCCTTCCGAAATGGATCAGTCAACATTTGTTTCCGAATTCGGCGGGATATTTGAGCATAGCCCGTGGATTGCGGAAGGTGCGTTCGGTCTGGAACTGGGGCCGACTCATGACAATGCCGCTGGCGTTCACAGTGCGCTGGCGAGAGTGTTCCGGTCGGCTACTCCAGAGCAACGTTTAGGTGTTTTGACTGCGCACCCGGACCTGGCAGGTAAGCTGGCCGCGGCTGGTCGCTTGACCAAGGAAAGCACGGCTGAACAGGCCGGCGCCGGTCTGGACATGCTGACAGACGAAGAGCGCGCTACATTCACGGGGTTGAACCAGGCATATACAACCAAGTTTGGCTTTCCTTTCATCATTGCCGTCAAAGACAACACCAAGGCCAGCGTACTTGAAGCCTTTCACCGCCGCATTGACAGTGACCGGGACACAGAATTTGCCGAGGCGTGCCGTCAGGTCGAACGGATCGCTGAACTGCGTTTGATTGAAAAGTTCGCTGCATGACGGCGCATTTGAAGCTCCGCCCACTGACGTCCGAGGCCTTTGCGCCTTTTGGTGATGTCATCGAAGTGGCTGGCGACGTGGACAAATATATCAATCAGGGTAAGTGCGCGCGGTATCATGATCGTGCCGTTCTGGATTTCCACGGCGGGCGCGCTGGTATCAGCGTGTTTCAGTCCGAAGCTTTCAGGCTTCCAATCAAACTGGAAATGGTCGAGCGCCACCCGGATGGCAGTCAGGCGTTCCTGCCTTTGTCGGACAAACCCTTTGTTGTGGTTGTGGCACCCGACGAAGACGGGACGCCGGGGCAACCCATCGCCTTCAAAACTGGGCCCGGGCAGGGTGTGAATTATCACCGCAACACTTGGCATGGGGTGCTAACTCCACTTCATGCTCCCGGGCTTTTTGCGGTGGTGGATCGAATAGGAACCGGACCCAACCTCGAAGAACATTGGTTCGAGGAGGCCTTTGCTATCACGGAATGAGAAACGTTGCCGGAAGAGGAGCCGGTCGACGAATCTCAAGGGCGGAAAGACACAATGACAGATGTATCCATCGGAACGTCGGAACAGCTTCGCGATCCGAATTTTTAGCCACCACTCATTAAAGCGGTGCAATTGGGAATTCAGCATGTGCTGGCGATGTTCGTTTCCAACGCCACGTCAGCCATTATCGTGTGCGGCGCGGCTGGGTTTGGGTTCGGTTCGAACAGTCCCGATTTTCCGCAGATGATCTAAATGATTCAGATGTCGATGTTCATTGCAGGCGTCGCAATATTGCTCCAATCCATTGGTGTGGGCCCCGTTGGTGTCCGGCAGCCCATCGTTCAAGGAGCGTCGTTTGCCTTCATCCCGATCATGCTCCCTTTTGTGGTCGGAAAGGGCGTTGATGCCATTGCCGTCTTGGTGGGCGGCGTGGTCGTCGGCGGTTCTGATCGGCCTGTTGGTCGGATTCGCGGTTGCATTTGTACTTGGCCAAGTAAACATTAGATAATGTTGGCAGCGCCGCACCGTTCGCGCTTCCGAACCCACTGCATTTTGGTATTGAGTTCTCAGTCGTGGCCATCATCGGTTTCTGCGCGATGTCCTTTGTTTCGGTCGTCGAAACTGTAGGGGGCGTATCCGGCATCACCAAAGGCGGTGCCGGACGTGAGGCGACCGACAAGGAGAATAAGGGTGCGACTTATGCCGATGGTATTGGCACCGCGATATCCGGCCTATTTGGCGCATTTCCGAACACGTCGTTCAGTCAGAACGTTGGTCAGATTGCTATGACTGGGATTACGAGCCGTATGCTCGTTACCAGCGGTGCACTGTTCCTGATCGTGTGCGGCCTAATTCTCAAAATCGGTGCGATTATCTCGTCCATCCCGATCGAGGTTCTTGGCGGGGGCGTGATCGTGGTGTTCGGTATGGTGGTTGCGGCTGGTGTCTCGATGCTGTCGGACGTGAACTAGAACCGACGCAACATGGTGATAGTTGCAATTACCCTAAACCTGGTTCTTCCTGAGGAACTTTCGGACGAAGCGACAGAAGAAGTTTCTGTCGGAATGGCAGGTCAGGGCCTGGGGTCCATCGGACATGACAATCACGTCTGATGGGGGTAGGTGAAACGCTTAGTGTCACCACCGAACAAAATGGCGTTGAGCAACTGCGCGCCGCCTTTCAAAGCAAGCCGGGAAGCCCCTACCGCATGCGAATTGGCATAGACCAGAGTATTTGCGCGCCCATTCAACCTTTTTTCCAATGCCAAGTCTGCGGCTGCCTGGGCGAGGATCAAACGATCTGGTGCAAGTTTTTCGCTTTTTGGTGAAGAACACCCGAGTGGTTGAGCTCAGCCGTGTTCTATAAAGGAAAAACCATTTTGGTGGGCAACGTCAGAACCGCGCGACCCACCGAGCCAGCGCCAATTGCCACAATCTGCGAAACCATTCGGAAATATTGTCGGCAATTTGTGAAGCGCTATGGGTCGCGGCAACAGCAATTGCGCCACTATGGTAATCGTCACGAAATTCCAGAATGCCCATTCGGCACACCCGGTATACTTGCTTCTCCGGAATCGCCCCGCCGACCTCAATCGACATCGGTGAGATTGTTGAATCCAAGCTCTGCGTTCGCGCCAAGGTCTGTCATGGGATGTTAATTGAGAGGCACGCGCCCATTGAAGAACCATTGCAAAACGCTCTAGCGGCACCACTCCGTCAGCTTCGAAATTCGAAGGGGCAAGGGTAGGCTTGAGTTTCAAGTTTTCGTCGAAAAGGAATTCAAAAGAAGAATGTAACCTGACAAAGCCGACAGGCCGATATCCCCTCCGCCTGTCGCTATGAACATTGCATTGGGAAGGCGAACACCGACAAGTCGCAATGACAGGTTACCTTCATTGATCCTCAGATATCGACCTCGATCGCGATCCCTTTCTGAACGGCGAGATCAACTACCGATGCGGCAACCGCAAGGTCCTGAAGACCCACCCCGGTGCCATCAAACAGCGTGATCTGATCATCCGATGTCCGGCCCGGGTTTGTACCATTGATGACAGCGCCAAGCTGAGACACGTCACTTTCTTCGATCAAGCCCTGAGCGACGGCGTGTTGTGCTTCGCCGATGGTGATGGATTGTGCGACTTCGTCCGTGAAGACTTTCGCGTTGACCAGCAGGGCCGCCGCGACCTCTTGTTTTCCCTTGGTGTCTGTCCCCATGCAGGCGACATGGGTTCCGGGGCTGACATGTTCCGCCATCAGTGACGGCGCAAATGCCGAGGTGATCGTGATGATCACATCCGCATCAGTCATGCCATCAAGCTCGACGGCTTCAAAAGGAACACCGGCTTCATTGGCAACTTTCTCAATATTGGGCAGCATCTCAGGGTGATAATTCCAGCCGATGACTTTTTCAAAAACGCGCTGTTCCAACGCCGCACGCAGCTGAAAGGCTGCCTGGTGTCCAGCGCCGATCATGCCGATTACCTTGGCATCCGAGCGAGCGAGATGTTTGATTGATACGGAAGAGGCCGCAGCTGTGCGTAGGGCTGTCAGAAGGTTGCCACCAACCATTGCCGAAGGCTTGCCAGTGTCCGGGTCGAAAAGAAACACGGTAGACTGGTGATTGATCAGCCCGCGTTTTTCCAAGTTATTCGGCCAGTAGCCCCCCGCCTTCAGGCCAAGCGTCAGCCCCGCGCGGTCAAACCCGCCTTTGAAACCGTACAGTGCATCTTCATGTCCGATGGCTTCGCGCACGACGGGAAAATTGTAGGCGTCGTTGGACGCCATTGCAGCAAAGACCTTTTCCACGGCATCAAAGGCCGCTTCGCGGGTCATGAGGTCAGCGATTTCACGCTCGGGTACGATCAACATGTGTTTCTCCGTTCAGAATTCGTGCGCCCGCGTGCTTTCCCGAAGGGCGTGCACACGGGCGGCTACCCGGCTACGTCTGAGCCGGACTTTCCTGCATTGTATTGGCCAGCTCAATAGGCGCGGCCGCGGGCGGAAACGGGCCAAACGCATTCGACCTTGCCGTTGCGGACGCCGACATACCAATCGTGCACGTTTGCGGTCGGATCGCAGTGGCCAGGAACAAGCTTGAGCTTGTCGTTTACTTTCAGCACCCCGTTCTGGTCCATGACGACGCCGTGCTCGTCCGAGCATTTGATGTATTCGACATCGTCGCGCCCAAAGACGACTGGCAGACCACTGTCCACCGATTGCGCCTTGAGGCCTGCATCGACGATGGCCTTGTCGTCCTTGGCGTGGCTCATGACACTGGTCAGGATGAAGAAGGCATTTTCCCATTCGCCTTGGTCGATCCGGTTGCCATCCTTGTCCAGGATGCGGCCGTAATCAGCGTCCATGAAAGCATAGGACCCGCACTGCAGTTCGTTGTACACGCCCGAGTTGGACTCGAAGTAGTAGGAACCGGTGCCTCCGCCCGAGACCAGCTCGCATTCAATGCCTTCAGCTTTAAGACCTTCAACGGCATCTTTTACCATCGCGATAGCTGTATCGAGTTTTTCCTTACGCGCTTCGTAGCTGTCGAGGTGCTGCATCGCCCCCTGATAAGCTTGGATGCCGGTGAATTTCAGGTTTTCGGCAGCTTCCACAGCTTTGGCGATTTCGATCACTTCCGGTGTCGTGGTTACGCCGCAACGTCCTGCACCGCAGTCGATTTCGACGAAGACCTCCAACTGAGTGCCGTGATCGACTGCCGCGCCCGAAAGATCCGCGACATTGTCCACATCATCGACACACACGATAATACGACTGCCCAGCTTCGGCAGGCTTGCAAGGCGGTCGATTTTGGCAGGGTCACGCACTTGGTTTGACACCAGAACGTCCTTGATGCCACCGCGAACGAAGACTTCCGCTTCGGAAACCTTCTGACAGCAGACGCCGACGGCACCACCGATTTGTTCCTGCAGCTTCGCTACGTCCACCGACTTGTGCATTTTCCCGTGCACGCGGTGCCGCATACCATGCGCCTTTGCATAATCGCCCATCTTCTTGATGTTGCGCTCCAGCGCGTCGAGATCCAGTACCAGGCTGGGGGTCTGGATATCTGCTTCATCCATTCCGGGCTTGGCCGGAATGTCATAGCCTACTTCGAATTGGTCGAGATTGGTCATATCTTTCATTTCCGTCTTCCTATGTCGGGATTGATGTCTGTTGGGTAGCGGTCACGCATTCAGCCAAGGCAGCTTGTCCAGATCGACATTGCCCCCGGTTATGATGAGACCGACACGCTTGCCTTTGAAAGCGTCCGGGTTCTTCAGGATTGTGGCCAGCGGTACGGCCGAGGACGGCTCCATCACGATCCGCAGGTGTTTCCACGTCAGTTTCATCGCGTCGATGATCTCTTGCTCTGAAGCCGTGTAGATTTCGGAGACGTGGTTAGACACGAAGTGCCAGGTGAGGTCCTTCAACGGCACCAACAGCCCGTCGGCAATCGTTTTTGGGGCGTCATCTGCGATAATGTGACCGGCCTTGAAGCTGCGATAGGCATCGTCTGCCTGTTCGGGTTCCGCCGCGATGATCGCGGTTTCCGGGGCGAGAGTGGACAGGGTCAAACACGTGCCGGACACCATACCGCCGCCGCCAATGGGCGCGACCACTGCATCCAAGCCGTCGGTCTGTTCAATGAACTCGCGTGAACAGGTGCCCTGTCCGGCGATCACTCGCGGATCATTGTAGGGGTGGACAAAATCTCCTCCTGTGGCCGCCTGAACCTCGGCAAAGGTTGCTTCGCGAGAAGACGTCGAAGGCTCGCACTCGGTGATCTTACCACCGTATCGACGTACCGTGTCTTTCTTTGCTTGGGGCGCGGTGCGCGGCATAACCACGTTGCAGGGGATGCCCCGCTTCATCGCCGCATAGGACAGGCACGAGGCGTGGTTGCCTGAGGAATGGGTTGCGACGCCCTTCTTCGCCTGTTCATCATCAAGGCCGAATACCGCATTGGTGGCGCCTCGTACCTTGAAGGCGCCCGGCTCCTGAAAGTTCTCACATTTGAAGAACAGCTGCGCACCGGTCAGTTCGTTGAGATAGTCGGATGTCCGCACCGGAGTGCGGCGGATATAGGGTTCGATCCGATCATGCGCAGCGAGCATGTCCTCATAGGTCGGGATGTACATGTGACAATCCTTCATTATGCAGCGTCCTTCTGAGCGGCAGCTGGATGACCACGGTAATAGTCCTGTGCAGCCGCTACGCCGGAGCCCAGTTCGATGTTCAGGCCCAGGTCAGCCATGCACATTTCAGCGGTGGCGATCCCGGAAAGTGTCATGACATCCGTCAGGCTTCCCAAGTGTCCGATGCGGAACACCTTGCCGGCGACTTCACCAAGGCCAACGCCAAAGGCGACGCCGTATTTGTCGGCGGCGTGGGTTACGATATCCGTCGCGTTGAAACCATCTGGCGTACGGATCGCACTTACGGTGTCAGAATACACCGACGGGTTGGCGGCACAAAGCTCTAGTCCCCACGCACCCACGGCGGCGCGGACTCCTTCGGCAATTCGGTGGTGCCGTGCAAAAACGTTTTCCAGACCTTCATTCAGCAGCATGTCGCAGGCCTGATTAAGACCATTCATCAACCCAACCGCAGGCGTATAGGGGTATGCGTTGTTGGCGTAGCCCTTGGCCATGTCGTGCACATCAAAGAAGGTACGGGGCAGGGTGCCGGTTTTGGTCGCATCCATGGCCTTCTGGCTAAAACCGACGATGGCAAGACCCGCAGTCAGCATGAACCCTTTTTGCGAACCCGTAACAGCGACATCGACGCCCCATTCATCGAAACGAAAATCCATGGAAGCGATTGATGAGACGCCATCGACGAACAGCATGGCCGGATGCTGGGCGGCATTCAGCGCCTTGCGCACGGCTGCAATGTCAGACTTCACACCGGTTGCCGTTTCGTTGTGCGTGGCAAGGACGACCTTGATTTCGTGGTTTTTGTCAGCGGTCAGAATCTCTTCGTAGCGATCAGCAGGCAGACCTTCACCCCAGGGGGTTTCGACGATCTCGACGTTCAGCCCATGGCGCTGGCACATGTCGATCCAGCGGTGGCTGAACATACCGTTGCGGGCCGCTAGAACCTTGTCACCTTTGGAGAGGGTGTTGGTCAAAGCGGTTTCCCAGCCTCCGGTTCCGGTTGAAGGGAAGATAAAGACCTCGGCGCTGTCGCTTTTCAGAACTTTTCGCACACCTTCTCGCGCGGGGTGCAGGATCTGCCCGAACAGCGGTGAACGATGGTCGATCGTGGGCATATCGCAGGCCTTGCGCAGGCTTTCGGGGATATTGGTCGGACCCGGGATGAAAACGGGGTTTTGAAAGCTCATGGATGGTCTCCTTCCGTCGTTGCCCACACAATAAGCCCAAGATGGTCAGCTCGAAATTATTTTGAAAACGCATTTCAAAATCGAGGTAGGTGGATTTACTTGATAGTTGTCAGTGTGTTATATTTTTCACGTTGTGAATTTGCCTTTCACAATTAATCAGAGGGTTTTTATGGATTCGCAAGAAAATGGCGCTGGGACCCGCCGTAAAGCCCGAGGAAGGCCACGGGGATGGGATGACAAAACTGCTCAGAATACGATCAAATCACTGGATCGGGCGATGGAGGTTTTCGAGTATCTGAGCGAGGCGCAAGGCAAGGCATTGACCACACTGTCTGATGAAATGCGCCAGTCACCCGCAACGGTTTATCGTATTCTGGTGACGCTGGAAGGCAGGGGGCTAGTTGAATTCGATCACGACGAACAAGTATGGCATATCGGACCGCGTGCTTTCGTTATTGGTTCGCGCTTTCTACGGCGCACCAGCCTTGTGGACCGGGCCAGACCGATCATGCGCAAACTGATGGAAGCCACGGGAGAGACTGCTAACTTAGGGATTGAAAAGGAAGGCTCAGTGCTTTTCCTGAGCCAAGTGGAAACCCATGCCAGCATCCGCGCGTTCTTTCCGCCAGGAACGTTATCGCCTATGCATGCGTCGGGGATCGGGAAAGCTCTGCTGGCTCATATGGATGAAGAACGGTTGGACAGACTATTGGCCAACGCGCAGTTACAGGCATTCACGGACAAGTCGATCACCAATCCGGCAGCGTTGAAAGCCGATCTTGCAGCAATTAGGGCGCAGGGCTTCTCGGTGGACAATGAAGAAAAGAACGAGGGCATGCGGTGTATTGCGGCGGCAGTCTTCGACATCAATAGAGAGGCGGTTGCGGGGATTTCAGTGTCCGGACCGACAAGCCGGGTCGGTGAGGCTGAAATTGAAAGGCTAAGCCGCCCCGTCATAGAGGCGGCCCATCAGTTAACACTGGCTATTGGCGGAACAGTGACTTAGCCACGGCCCTGAGACGCATGTGCAATGGATAGGCGACGGGTCCCGGTCAAAGCGCCATATGTCTGTTTACATCCTTATAGAGCAAGTAACGGAACTTGCCCGGCCCGCCGGCATAACAAGCCTGGGGGCAAAACGCCCGTAGCCACATATAATCACCAGCTTCCACTTCAACCCAGTCATTGTTCAGCCGGTAAACCGCCTTTCCTTCCAGGACGTAAAGGCCATGCTCCATAACATGGGTTTCAAGGAAGGGGATGACTGCGCCGGGCTCAAACGTGACCACTGTAACATGCATGTCGTGGCGCAAATCGCTTGGGTCGACAAATCTCGTTGTAGCCCACTTGCCGTCCGTCCCGGGCATAGGTGTTGGTGCGATCTCATTTTCGTTGAGGACAAGTATGTCAGGCCTATCAAGGCCTTCTACGGCTTCGTAAGCTTTTCGAATCCAATGGAAACGTAGGATCTCATCCCCTTGGTTTCGCAGAGTCCATTCACATTCCGGGGGCAGATAGGCGTAGCCTCCGGGGGTGAGTTCATAGGTAGAGCCTTCAGCGATTAAGGTCGCGGTGCCTTCGACCACGAACAATACACCTTCGGCCTCAGGCGCAGTCTCGGGCCGGTCAGAACCACCGCCGGGTTGAACCTCCATGATGTATTGCGAAAAGGTTTCAGCAAAGCCGCTCAAAGGACGAGAGATCACCCACAGTCGTGTGTCTTCCCAGAACGGCAGGAAGCTGGTCACAATATCCCGCATCGTTCCCTTCGGGATCACAGCATAAGCGTCAGTAAATACGGCGCGATCCGTCAAAAGTTGATCTTGTCCGGGATGCCCACCATGTGGTGCGAAATACTTGGTGTTCATGTATGCTCCTGAAGAAATGCCGTGTGCTCCAAAATATGCGCTGGGCGAATTGGGTGAACCACCCGTAAAAATGCGACAGCACTATTCGAAAAGTTTTGAAAAATCCGTATTATGCAGGCCGAGTTTAGCAGATTAACTTTGCCTTTGCTGGACAGGGTGGTTGCATAGCGTTTGGGAATGACCAAGCCCGCGCCATTCAAGTACTTTAAAATTGGTCCTGATGCCATCTGCCCTGCAGCAGAATCGTGCATTCGGCTTCCGCTTTCGTTACGGAACGCTTTGCATCACTCATAACGTGCCGTTATTAGAGAGCTTGGTGCGACGGGTAAGCAAAAGACGGGCAGCTGGTTCAACAATCGGGTTGAGAATTCAGACCTCTCATTCCGACGACTAAAACGAGCGGTGCTGCGTTTCAGGTATATGCGGAGTTTGCAAAACTCGTGGCCGTCCACTCATCTGTCTACAACAACTCCAATCAAGAGAGATCCGTCACCAGCCGAGGCACATTGAAGCTGACACGGTTCGCCGTTCTTGCCGACTGGCGCGATCTTTGTACGGCGTAAATGACAGCTCTACTGACCTAGATGAGACTGGTTCGAATCTCTGTCTCCCCGCCACCCATACCCGTCTCACTCCTGTTGTGTTTTCTGCTCCTGAATTATGCCGCAATTCCCGTGAGTTGGCGGCGAGGAGGAATTTGTCATTTGCACCGCAGGGGCCGCGTAATCGGAGCCGCCCGAGGCCGAGAATGCGTTTGAGGTGGGCAAACAGCATCTCGACCTTCTTTCGAAGCTTCATCGAGATGTCATACTAGCGGGTTTTGGTGATGTCGCGGGCAACCTGACGGGCGTCTTCGTGCTCTTCGCGGGTGATGGAGCGGAAGTCCGTGTTCGGGCAGCACTTGGGTTTGCAAGGACACGTCTGGCAGGTGTTCTTCAGCGCGCGGCATTTAGCAACACCTTTGCCTGTGAGGCCGCGATTGCGATCTGAGTAGTGTCGGCGGAACTGCTTCAGCGCTTCGCCCTCAGGACAGATGTATTGGTTGTTCTCATCATCCCATTCAAAGTCGGCACGAGACCAGGTGCCATCAGTGCTGCCAGCCTTATCGATGCCCGGGAAGTGGGGCGCGATCTTTCGATCCACCAACCAACCGAGCATCGGGCCGGAGTAAGAGGTGAACTTCGGCTCTACAGTCGTCGCTGCCCCGAAGGCAGCTTCATCCAAGGTGTCCAAATATGCCTTCACGGCGCGCGGCGCTGCCTCGACATCAATCCGCGTGACGTCCCATTCTTCCTTTGATGCGGAGAATTGTTTGTTGGCGTCAGCTTCGATGAGACTGGCATCGACAGCCATGCGCTGACCACTGACCAAGCCTTCTTTGATGCATCGTGCCATCGTCGCTTCGAACAAGTGGCGCAACAGCTCACTCTCGCGGAACCGACCATGCCGGGTCTTCGAGTAAGTCGAATGATCCGGCATGCGATCATCCAGATCAAGATGGCAAAACCAGCGATAGGCGAGGTTCAGATGCACCTCTTCACAGAGCCGCCGCTCGGACCGGATGCCGAAGCAGTAGCCGACCAGAAGCATCCGAATAAGCAGTTCGGGATCGACCGACGGACGACCAGTATGGCTGTAGAAATCCGACAGATGCTGCCCAGATCAACGAACCGATCAATGGATCGCAACAGGTGATCTTGAGGAACATGATCCTCCAGCGAAAACTCGTAGAACTATGCCGCCTGTGCTTCCTGCCTCGGCCCCATCATTGCCAACCCCTCCTCGTATGAAGGATTGAAACAGCGACTTACGTCATGATCAAACAAGAAGTTTTCAACGAAATATGCCCAAAGCAGACGTCCATGCCGATAAGGGTTAAGTGTGAAATTGATTTATTGGACCTTGATTGATGGCACGCGTCGAGCTTGATGCAAAAACAACTCTTCGCAAATTCTACTTAAATAACAAGGCGCCGCTCAGGTCAAAATGCCTGGGAAACATTGCTCGCAGAAATCGAAAAACAATTCTCGTTGCCTCGTCGCGATCAAATGAATCCGGATGGAGTAGATAATCGGTCCACATGCCTTCCAGCATTGCGAGTGTGCCGTGCGTAGCGTCCCTAGCAACTTGATTAGGGTGTTCGGTTCCGGCTTCTTTTGCAATTCGAGCGAATGCGTTGAAAACCAGATTTCGAAGCTTAGCATCGCGGGTATCTGAAAACGCAGCGATTGCCGCTCTGTTTCGGGCCTCGCCTCGAAACGCGTACCAAATGGAAACGTTTTTCTTATTGAGAATGGCTTCACTCAAGTCGCCCCGAACAATCATCTCAATATGTTCCTGTCCGGTTTGCCCGGTCGTTTCCAACAAGTCATAAATGCCATTGTAGTATTGTTCGGACGAGTAGCGAGCGGCTTCGTCAACCAAGTTGTCCTTGCCACCAAAATGAAGGTGAATCATGCCACGGGAAAGCTCGGCGCGTTGAATGATTTCGCTGACTGAGGTTTCAGAAATCCCTTTCTCCGCAACCGAGTCGAGTACTGCCTCGATCAGGGAAAGGCGATTTCGTTCGCGTATTTCTTGTCGTCTTCCAGTCATGTTGATCAGGCTGTTCTGTTTGTTTTCAGTCTGTTGCGGTGCTTTCTAGCCGCCCTTGTGAAATTGGCCAGCATCGGCTGTGAAAATAACAGTTGACACACCTAGTTCGAAAACTCCAGATTTAAATGGACGATTGTCCATTTTGTAATGAAAGTCGTCACGCCACCGAAAACAAAGTTCAGCAGGGAAGCATGGCCGGAGTACTACGAAGTGAAACGGGCAAGGGCCTGGCACTGAGCGCGCCTGCGACGCTCTATGTCGGCTTGCTTGTGGCCGTGCCGCTTTGCATTCTTGTCGCCTATAGTTTTTGGACCCAGACTTATGTCGAGATTGACCGCACGCTGACCTGGGCGAATTACCAAGAGGCGTTTACAGATCCCTTGGTTCGGCACTTGATGATCCGGTCAGTTGCGATTGCGGGGGCGGTAACACTGGCAACCGTCTTTTTGGCCTATCCTATCGCCTACTTCATTGCATTTCGCACGCAAAAGAAGACGCTCTGGTTGCTGCTGATAACTATTCCTTTCTGGAGCAGCTACCTGCTAAGAGTTTTCAGTTGGAAGCTGATCCTTGGCTTCAACGGAGTGATGAACTCGGCCCTGATTTCGCTGGGGCTGATACAGGAACCGCTGACATTCCTGCTCTACAACGAATTTGCCGTTGTTCTCACGCTAGCTCATGCATGGGCGCCATTTGCGATCTTGCCGATTTATGTGTCGCTCCAAAAGATTGACCGTAGCCTGCTGGAAGCCGCAACCGACCTTGGCTGCAGTAAGTTAGAACGGTTTGTGCGCGTGACACTGCCCCTGACAGTGCCGGGGATCATTGCAGCCTGCCTGATCATTTTCATCCCAACGGTGGGCGACTACGTCACTCCGGCCTTGGTCGGTGGATCGCAGGGCAAAATGGTGGCGAACTTGATCCAAGTGCAGTTCGGCGCCGCCAACAACTGGCCGTTGGGTGCAACCCTTTCTCTGCTGGCCATGCTTTCGGTCGGCTGCGTTGCAATCCTGTTCGTCGTGGTCGTCACCGCATTGGGCCGGAGGATCAGATGACCAAGACGTTACGTATCCCATGGCTGCTGGTTTATGCGATCTCCTACCTGATGTTTCTCTACTTGCCGGTTTTGCTGTTGCCGCTGTTCTCGTTCAATGACGGAACTATCGTGGCCTTCCCTCTAAAGGGGTTCACGTTGAAGTGGTACGCGCAGCTGGGTCAGCAGGACACGCTGCTACAAGCTATGGTGAATTCGCTGATTGTCGGCAGCGTGACTGCCCTGATGGCAACATCACTGGGTCTCTTCGCTGCGCGCGCCTATGTTCGGTATCGTTTCACGGGGCGCGAGTTGTCTGAGGGACTGGTTATGCTTCCGCTGGTCATTCCTGGTATCATCGTTGCCAGTTCGATGCTGGTTCTGTTCATCAGCATCGGACTGAAACCGTCGCTGACAACCGTTATCCTTGGCCATGTCTTTGTGGCGCTGCCCTTTTCCGTGTCGATCATGAAGTCTGCATTTGACGATTTCGACCAGTCCTTGGAGGAGGCCGCGTTCGACCTTGGTGAAAGCGTTGTGGGAACGTTTCGGCGCGTTACTCTGCCAATCGTCGCGCCGGGCATCATCGCCAGCCTTTTGGTCACGTTTACCGTGTCTTTTGACGAGTTCGTCTTGGCCTTTTTCCTGTCCGGGAACAGCCCGACGCTGCCTGTCTATATCTGGAGCCAGATCCGCTTCCCGGCAAAGTTGCCCAACACGTTGGCATTGGGGTCGCTGCTTTTGATGTCCTCGGTCTTGCTGTTGTTGATTGCCGAATACTTCCGCCGCCGTTCCATCCAATCCTCCGATTGAAGCCAAAGGAAACGAACAAGATGAGCGAACAGAACATCATCGAAATCAAGGGCGTTGAGAAGCGCTTTGGAGGTTTTGTTGCTGTGTCCGATCTGAACCTGACCTTGAAAGAGGGTGAGTTCTTTTCGCTGCTTGGCCCATCTGGTTGTGGAAAGACAACGGCCCTTCGCATCATCGCCGGATTTCAGGACCACGAAGAAGGTGAGATCCGGATTGACGGTCGGACGATGGGTGAGGTGCCAGCCAACAAACGACCCACCAACATGGTGTTCCAAAGCTATGCGATTTTTCCGCACCTGAATGTAGGCGATAATGTCGGGTTCGGATTACGCAAGACAAAGCTTTCGCGGCAGGAGATCAAGGAGCGCGTTGCCGAGGCGCTTGAGATGGTTGAGCTCGGCGGTTTGCAGGACCGCAAGGCCAATGAGTTGTCTGGCGGTCAGCGGCAGCGCGTCGCGTTGGCCCGCGCGCTGGTCATGCGTCCGAAGGTGTTGTTGCTGGACGAGCCTCTGTCCGCGCTGGATAAGAACCTGCGCGAAGCGATGCAGTTGGAAATGCGCCGACTGCAGCAAAAGCTTGGCATTACCTTCGTCATGGTGACACATGACCAGTACGAAGCGATGACCATGTCCGACCGGATCGGCGTCATGTTCGCGGGGCGGCTCAAGCAGGTCGATAAACCCGAGGTCTTGTATTCCCAACCCTGTAACCGGGAAGTGGCCTCTTTCATCGGGGGGATGAACTTTCTGGATGCCGAGGTAACGGCAGGGAACCCTGAAGTGCTGGAAGTCAACGTTCAGGGCTTTGGGCAGATGAAAATCGGGGTAAATCCTAACGTTCAGGCGCATGACAAGGAACTTCTTGTCGGCGTTCGGCCTGAGCAACTGGAAATCAGTGCGGAAAAACCAGATGGGTACGATGCTCTTGTTCAGGGCGAGGTTTCGGATGTCGCCTTCTATGGTGAGAGTGTCCACTACTATGTGCGTGTCGATGGTCTGAAAGACAGCATCGCCGTCGCAGTGCCAAACTACTTTCACACGGTCGATCACCGCCGGGGCGATACCGTCTGGCTTGGCGTTCAAAGCGCCTCGGTGATCGATTTGGGCAAACGTGATTCTTTGGGAGGAGAGAAATGAATAAAACAGCATCACTTACAGCAGCAGTAGTTGCCACCTTTACCGCCAGCCAAGCGCTCGCTAATGCCGCTGATCTGACCGTTTTTGACTGGTCCGGATATGAGGACCAGGGTTTCTACGGCGATTATGTCGAAAAGTATGGTGGCGCGCCCAGCTACACCTATTTCGGCAGCGTGGAAGAGGCGTTTACCAAGCTTCAATCCGGATTCGAGGCGGATTTGGCCCACCCCTGCACGGACGCCCTGAGAAAATGGGTCGCGGCGGATATGATCAAGCCGATCGACACCAGCAAGCTGGAGAATTGGGACAAACTGATGCCCAAGATCAAAGAGGTCGATGGCATCACAATCGACGGCCAGACCTACATGGTGCCCTTCGAATGGGGCAACACGGGCCTGATCTATCGCACCGATATGATTTCAGCGGATGACGTTTCGTTGCAATTGTTGATGGATCCTGCCTATCAGGGGAAGGTTGCTGTTCCAGATGCTGCTTCCAGCGCCTTTGCCATGGCTGCGTTGGCAACCGGAGCCTCCAGCTATTCCGATATGAGCGATGAGGAATTCCAGAAAGCCGCGGATTACCTGCGGGCGATCCATCCGAATGTACGCTTTTACTGGTCTGACGCCGGCCAGCTGGATCAGGCAATTGCCAGCGGCGAGGTCACACTGGGTTGGGGCTGGAACCAGTCGGAACTGAACCTGATCTGGAACGAAACCCCGGCGGTTATGATGCGTGATGTGAACAAGGGTATCGCCACTTGGGTCTGCGGCTATGTGCATTTGAAATCAGCCAAACAGTCTGATGAGCAGGTCTATGACATGCTCAACGCGCTGAGTTCTGCCGCCAGCGGTAAGTACATCCTCGAAAGCTGGGGGTACGCACATGCCAACGAAGACGCATTTGCGCAGGCAGATCCGGCACTGGTGGAAACCTATGGCTTCTCGGACGTGGACAGCTTCTTTGACGGCAGCCTGTTCTTCGACGCGGTTAACCCTGAGCTAGAAGCGAAGATGTTGAAAGAGTTCGAGCGCATCAAGGCGGGCTTCTAAGCACTTCTGACCAAACAACAGGGAAGGGCGGGAGGTTGGCAACCGACCCCTTCCCACGGAACTATTTCCAATTTTCTGGAGGAAGCGCGGCAATGTCAGGCGCTGACGGATATTCTGTTCTCTTTGAACCGGTTCAGATCGGGCCAGTTACGGCCCGAAACCGGTTCTATCAGGTGCCCCACTGCAACGGTCTGGGGCATTTACGACCTCAGGCCGAAGCGGCCATGCGGGCGATGAAGGCCGAGGGCGGCTGGGCCGTGGTGTCCACCCAAGAGGCCGAGATTCATCCAACTTCGGATCTGTCACCTTATTCTGAGAACCGGATCTGGGACGATCGGGACATTCCTGCACTGCGTCTGATAACAAACGCAGTTAAAGCAAAGGGATCGCTTGCGGCAATCCAGCTGGCTCATAACGGCCATCATGCACAAAATCACCTGACCCGAGCGCCTTTGCTGGCGCCATCAGAGCTCGTCCTGCAGACGCCATACCCGAAACAGGCCAGGGCAATGGACAAGTCGGACATTCGCGAGTTCCGCAAGTGGCACCGTGCCGCCGCCAGGCGTTCGCGCGAGGCAGGATTTGACATTGTGTATGTTTATGCCGGGCATCACATGACCCTGCCGCATCATTTTCTGCTGCCGCAGTTCAATGATCGGACCGACGAATACGGAGGTTCGTTGGAGAACAGGGTGCGCCTGACCCGCGAGCTTCTGGAAGAAACCCGGGAAGAGGTTGGAGATGATTGCGCCATTGCCCTGCGGTTCGCGGTCGATGAAATGCTGGGATCAGACGGGATGCAAGCGCAGGAAGAAGGCCGTGCCGTAGTCGAATTGCTGGCCGAGCTTCCAGACCTTTGGGATGTGAACGTCGCGGATTGGAGCAATGATTCCGCGACGACCCGCTTTGAACCCCGCGACGGCTTTCAAACATCGTATATTGAATTCGTAAAACAGGTCACGTCCAAGCCCGTTGTCGGCGTGGGTCGCCTGACTTCTCCGGATTTGATGGTGTCACTGGTCAGGAAGGGTATCTTTGATTTTATCGGCGCGGCGCGACCATCCATTGCTGATCCATTTCTGCCCAACAAAATCAAGGAAGGTCGCACCGAAGAAATCCGCGAGTGCATCGGCTGTAATGTCTGTGTTTCATCCGATGCGCTTGGGGTTCCCATCCGGTGTACCCAAAACCCGACGATGGGCGAAGAATGGCGGCGAGAATGGCATCCTGAAATCATTGAAAGTCGGGGAAACGAGGAAGCTGCACTTGTTGTCGGCAGCGGTCCCGCAGGACTTGAATGCGCCATGCAACTCGCGCGCCGGGGCTACGAAGTAACGTTGGCCGAAGCGAAGCAAGAGCTTGGAGGTCGTGTGTTGCAGGAATCTGGCCTCACCGGACTATCTGCCTGGAAACGCGTGACAGATCACAGGATCTACGACCTGCAACAACGCGGGAATGTTCAACTGTTCACCGACAGCCGTTTGTCAGCAAGTGAGGTTGTCGAACTGGGCATTCCAAATGTCTTTCTGGCAACTGGCGCATCATGGCGGCGGGATGGGCGCGGGAAGTCGGCGTTTCACGGCGTATCAATAGATTCAGGCTCTCTGGTTTATACTCCGGACGACATCATGTCTGGGGTTATGCCAGAAGGCGGCTCAATTATGGTCTACGATGATGATCAGAGCTATCTCGGTGGAGTGCTGGCAGATCATTTGGCTCAGGCCGGGCATGAGGTCATCTTTGTCACCCCGGCCTCGATGGTTTCGCCGTTTACCGAACTGACGTTGGAACAGACCAAAGTGCAACGCAGTCTTATTGAGAAGGGCGTTCGGCTGACCCTGTCCCAAACCCTTTCCAGCATTGCGCCTGATAAAGCGAAATTGCTTTGCGCCTACACGGGACGAGAGCAATCCATTGAATGCGGCTCTGTCGTTTTGGTGACGCAGCGAGCGCGAGAGACCACCCTATACGATGAGCTTCGTGGTTTGCCCGACAGCCCACTGACAAAGCTGGAGCTGATCGGTGATGCTGCAAACCCCGGTTTGATAGCCGACGCCGTATACTCTGGTCACATGGCTGCCCGAAATTTCGAACGCAATGCGGACGATATCGACCGCGAATTTTTCCGCCGGGAAATCGTTTCCCTTGAAACTGTATGAGGTGCGCTATGCCAAAAGATGACTTGCAACTAATGCGCGACTTGATGGAAGCGCACCGGGAAGGGTTCGCCTTGCCGCGTCACTTCTATACGTCTCAGGCAGTATACGAGAACGATATCAGTACGTTCTGGAATCGTAACTGGATCTGGGTCGGCCATGTCAGCCAGGTTGCTGAACCCGGCGACTATTTCCTCTTCGACTACGGGCCGGAGTCCGTGATTGTCGTTCGGGATCGCGAGGGCGAGGTGCGCGCGCATCTGAACGTGTGCCGCCACCGGGGATCGCGTGTTTGCGTTGAAAAGAAAGGCAAGGCCCGCAATTTCATCTGCCCCTATCACGCGTGGACATTTGACCTGAACGGCAGGTTGCGAAACGGGCGGGCAATGGGGCCGGATTTCGATCCAGGCCAGTACGGGTTGTTCCCGGTTCAGGTGAAGATCTTTCAGGGACTGATTTTTGTATGTGCCTCTGATAACGCGCCACAGTTGGACGCTGCATTGGATAGACTTGCCCCACTTTCCAAGCCGTTCGACTTTGAAAACCTGAAGATCGCTCACGAAGCCTCGTATCCGGTTCCGGCAAATTGGAAGCTGGCCCTCGAGAACTATCTGGAATGCTATCACTGCGCGCCGTCCCATCAGGATTATTCGCGCAGCCATTCCCTGAAAGACCCCGCTCAGGTTCTAGAGTTCAGCGGGGCACTTCATGAGCGGATGGAGGAAGCCGGAATTCCCCCGGAGGAACTGGACCTGACCGGAGAAAACGCGGTCGCGCCAGGCGCAGATGTCTACTGGCGGCGATACCCGCTGTTCCCCGGCTATTTAACCGGCAGCAAGGATGGCAAGCCCTTGGCACCGCCTTTGGGTGAACTGAAAGGCCACGATGGCGGTGCCACTGATCTGGGGATCGGGACCCTTAACTACTTTCTCGTCTACGCAGATCACGTGGTTGGGTATAGGTTCGTCCCACGCGCCCTGCAGGAAACGGATATTCAGATCGTCTGGTACGTGCGCCGCGACGCTGAAGAGGGCCGTGACTACAATAAGGATGCCCTTACATGGCTCTGGCACGTCACGTCGCTCGATGACGAGCGGATCATCCGTCACAATCAGGAAGGTGTGAATTCGCACCATTTCGTACCCGGACCACTTTCCGAGATGGAATGGAGCATTCCAGGCTTCTATCGCAACTACTTCAGCATGATCTGAGACGCGCTAAAATCGGAGAAAGAACATGACAGAACTAACGCAGCGCAGATCAAGGCGGCGCGGGGGCGGACGTGAGGCGCGCGCAGCAGTACGAGCCAGCAACGCCCCTTCGCAGGCGATCTGGCCGGGCATTCCCGGTGGTCGGTACAAGCCGTTGTCAGACGCTGATATGGCGTGCATTCACGAAGCCGCACTCAGCATTCTGGAACGCACAGGGGTAGGGGACCCCACGCAAGAAGTTCTCGATCTCGTGGTGCCAAAGGGGGCAACGGTGAACGAGCATGGCAGGCTGTGCTTTCCTCGGGCCTTGATGGAAGACCTGTTGGCCAAGGCGGCCAGCGAATTCTATGTCCATGCACGCGGATCGCGTGCCGGTAAGGACGACATGCATTGCACCAAGGACAAGGTATACTACGCAAACTCCGGCACTGCTGTGACTACTTTCGACGCGGAGACTCGCAGTTATCGGCCATCAACACTCAAGGATATCTACGATTTTACCCGTTTGGTAGACCGGCTCGACAACATTCACATGACTGGCGACACGGTTCTGGCGACTGATGTACCGCAGGACTACGAGCACGACATGAGCATGCTCTACGCGATCTTGGCGGGTAGCGAAAAGCCATCCTGTCTGACATTCCGTACGCGCGAGCATATTCAGGACGCGATCCATCTGTTCGATCTGGCGTCCGGCGGCGAGGGCAAATTCCTTGAGAAACCCTCAGTGATTTTTGGTGGGTGCCCCATTGTGTCACCGCTCAGATTTGGACGGGAAAATCTGGAGATCCTGATTGATACAGCGAAGATGGGGCTTATTTGCGATCTGGCCGTCCCACCGCAAGCTGGGGCTACGTCTCCTGCGCCGTTGGCTGGCACGCTGGCGCAAGCGGTGGCCGAAACCTTGTCATGTGTGGCCATCGCCAATTTGATCAATCCGGGGACTCCGGTGGTCTTTGCGGCATGGCCGTTTATTACCGATCTGCGTACTGGATCGTTTACGGGCGGCAGTGGCGAACAGGCATTGATATCAGCCGCAGCCATTCAGATGGGCAACTTCTACAACCTGCCGACCAGCGTTGGATGCGGCATGACCGATTCCAAAATCCCCGACGCGCAATATGGGCTGGAAAAGGCGCTTACTTTCGCTTTGGCAGCCCATGCTGGAGCGAACCGGCTCTGCGAATTTGGTGGAATGCTCGGCAGCCTGATGGGCTGTAGCTTTGAGTCAATGGTCATTGATAACGAGGCTGCGGGCATGATTTCGCGAACGCTTCGCGGGATTGAGGTGAGCGACGACACGCTATCGGTCGATGTCATCCATGAATGCGCAATCGACCCCGGTCATTTCCTTGGTAACGCTCAGACCTTGCAGTACATGGAAACCGAGTATGTCTACCCGACCCTGATGGACCGAGAGCTGACCGACACTTGGGAAAAAGCCGGTCGTCAGGACATGTTCGAGCGGAGCCGGTCAATAGTGGACGATATTCTATCCAATCACTATCCGAATTACTTTGGCAGCAAGGTAGATGAAGAGGTTCGGTTCAAGTTCCCGATCAAATTGCCGCGTGAAGCGATGCGCGCTGGGTAAGCGCCTCTGAGCGTAGGGCAGGCTTCGTAACGCATAACGTTGCGAAGCCGCTACGAGGTTGTACCTAACTTCTGAATGCGCCTTGGCGCGTCAGGTCCTCGGTCGCCAGCCGGATGCCTTTTTCCAGAATGTCGAACATCTGGTTCAGCTCGCCGTCCGTAATGATCAACGGTGGCGAAAACACGCACATATTGATGATTGGCCGCAGGATCAACCCGTTCTCCTGACAATGCTGGTCAATCAATGCACCAACTGACTTATCCAGATCCAACAGGTTTTCGGCTTTTGCGTCGGCAACACATTCGACGCACCCCACCAGCCCCATACCGCGGGCATCCCCAACAAGCGGCAAGTCGGCCAGAGCCCGAAGTCGCTCTTCGAACAAAGGTGTAATCGTGCGCACATGTTCCAGAACACCGTCGCGCTCCATGATTTCGATCGTTTTCAATCCCGCCGCAGCACTCACTGGATGGCCCGAATAAGTGAAACCGTTTGAAAAGGTGGCGTCCTGTGCGGTGTCACCGCTCACATCTTCGATCAGTCGGTCGGAGATGATGCAGGCCCCCATGGGTACATACCCGGATGTCATTCCTTTGGCACAGGTGATGATATCGGGTTGAATCCCAAAGACATCTTCGGACGCAAACCAATGGCCTAACCGACCGAACCCGGTTACGACCTCGTCTGAAATATACAGAACATCGTATTTCCGGCAGATATCCAGGCAGCGCTTATGATACCCCTGCGGAGGCACGATGACCCCACCAGAGCACAAGATCGGTTCGGCGATAAAAGCGGCGACCCTGTCTGCTCCGGTCTGTAGGATCATGTTCTCCAGATCAGCGATTTTTTCATCCAGGAAGTCAGTAACCGTCTGACCAGGTCGACGCGTGTACGGGTTCACGTTCGGCAGGAAACGCGTCAAGTGAGACGCCTGGTCCAACCACCCTTTGTCGCGCTCTTTTCCGGATACCGAGGCTGCCAAATAGGTCGATCCGTGATAGGCTTTCTGTCGCGAAATCACGATCTTCTTTTCGGGTTTACCCAGCAAGTTGTTACGGAACTGCATGAAACGAAGAGCGCTATCAACGGCCGTTGATCCACCGGTTGTGAAGAACACATGGTTCAGGTCACCCGGGGTTCTCTTGGCGATCTCATGTGCCAACCGGGCCGGCGCTGAGTTGGCGTTGTTGAAGGGCGAAAAATACGCCATTTCTTTCGCCTGCTGGGCCATCGCGTTGGCAATCTCGGTGTTTCCATAGCCCAATTGTACACACCACATCCCGGCAGGTCCGTCTATCAGGCGCTTTCCGTCCTCAGTCACGATGTGAACGCCAAGCCCGCTTTCGGCAAAGGTTCGTTCATTTTTACCGAGATATGACATCCCCTCCCAAGGGTGGAGGAAGTGTTCGTTGTCCCAGTCACGAAGGGACTGAAAGTCGGAGTTCCAAAGGGTCATGTCGCACCAAGATGTAATATAAATCACAAAATGAACAATCATTCATTCAGTGTCAAGTCTTGAACTTCTGCTTCACTAGATGCGAGAAGACAAAGGGCAAGCGCCCCAGCGAAGGACAAGCAAGATTACTCTTGAGCCCGATATCCCAACCAATGCCCGCGATCTGAGTAAGTTTCAGAACCGAAAGCAGCTGATCCAGGCTGCTGCGGATGCAATCCATAAATTTGGAATTCGCGGCACGACCTCGACAAGAATCCAAGAATTGTCGGGATTGTCTCAAGGCATGGTAAATCTGCACTTTGGCTCCAAAGAAAACCTGCTGCTTGCGGTGGCTGAGGAGTTGTCAGCCCGCTACGCAAGGCAGTGGAAGGCCATCGCGGACGATTCGGAATTAGACCCAGCAAACAAGCTGATCTCCGTCATAAAGGCGGATTTCGACCCCCTAGTCCTTAATGCAAGGGACGTTGCGATCTGGTTTTCGTTTCGGGCTGAAGCGCTCTCGAATCCGAAAATATTTCCTTTCATCGACTCGCGCGACACAGGTTTCAGAGCGATGATACTGGAGCTGTTGGAGCAAATTAAGGTCGAAGGTGAATACGAAGACGTCGACGCCAAGCTTGCAACAGACGCCTTGATTGCTTTGCTGGAAGGGCTCTGGACCGACTACCATTTGCACTCCGATATCTTCAAACCCGAGGAGGCATTGAAGGTTTGCCTGTTTATGCTGCGGTCAATGTTCCCGAAACACTTTATGACACAGTCTCTTCACAGGTGACCGTGACTGAAAAGAATAGGAAAAAGTCGTGTCAGAAGAACTCGCCTTGAGGCGGGCTGGGGGGCTTTCGTAGCTTCCGTACATGAATAAGCGATCACCCTTCAAGTATTTCAAAACCAGTCCCGAAGTCATTCGTCTGGCAGTCATGCTTTGCGTTAGGCTTCCTCTTTCACATTCGAAATGTGGAAGACCTACTACATGAGCGCGGAGGCGAGGTTAGTCATGAAACAGTACGGTTCTGGTGGAACCGTTCTCCTGCGGCGTCGGCGTAGAGTTTGTAAAATTTCACGGTTGAGTTCTTTCCGTCATTTACCCCGGCCGCGCGCCAACCGAGATTGGTGACCTAAACCAGCATTTCTAAAGCTGAGAGCCGATTGGTAAAATACTCAGAAAGCCTGCGACGATGTGATCCCATGCCGAGCCGGTTGGCTCGGAGTCGTATTCTAGGATCGTTCCATCCTCGTCTCGGGTTCTCCACTTAAGCTGGCCAGCAGGCTCCAATGTCACGTGATAGGTGTACGCTGGCAGTGCTTCATCCAATGCGCCCATAGTCCGAACAGTCAGAGCTGGTGAGTCGATCAGAATGCCCATTTCGGTATTGATGTTGACCGACCGCGGGTCCCAATTGAATGACCCGACGAACAAATATCGGTCATCAACGGCGAACGCCTTGGAGTGTAAACCTGATCGGGACTGAGCCCAGTTGATGCCGCGACGTTGGACTTGGTAGGCATCAGGTCGCAGTTCATAGAGATCGACCCCACCGCGCAGCAATGCCCGGCGTTTCTTGGCGTAATGGGCGTAGACCGGTGCAACGTCGTTTGACGCCAATGAGTTAGTCACGACTTTGACGTCAACCCCGCGATTCTCCAGTTCGGTCATCCATTTCACGCCATTGTTGCGTGGTACGAAATAGGCCGAAACGATGTTTACCTCGCTATCGGCATTTTCGAAATAGGGGAGGAGTTGAGATGCAAGAATGGGATCCGAGTTTTCAAGGCCTGCAGCCTTGGAAGGCGGGTCTGCATATAATCGAGCGGGAACCCAATCCAGTAAGAGAGCGCCGTCTGCAAAGTTTTCCTGCGCGGATCTTCTCAGAGCAGCGCCGTATTGCGTTTGTTTCGCCTCTTCTACGAGTTCGTCAAGCCTGTCTCGCGCATCACCCAAGCTGAAGGTTTCCGGCTCTCCAACCACTACACGGGCTGGAACGGCAAACTCGCTGTTCCAATACGCGTCGAAGCTGTTGGATACCTCGTTCACAACCGGACCTGCGGCCAAGACATCCAGATCGGCGTAATTCATTTCTTTGCGGGCCAGAAAGTACTCGGCTCCGATGTTTCGCCCACCGACAATCGTGAACGTGTTGTCCGCTGTCATGGACTTATTATGCATTCTGCGGTTGATACGCTTGAAATCAGTCAGTCCCGCGACGATTAGGCTTTGATCTCGCCAGAAGGGATTGAACAGCCGGATTTCGATATTCTCGTGGTAGTCAAGCGCAGCCGTCATTGCGTCATAGCTGGATGTATCCATGTCATCCAACAGCAGTCGGACACGTACCCCCCGATCTGCGGCTCGCAAAAGACTGGCCGCAAAAAGGTGTCCCGTGGGGTCGTTGTGGAGAAGGTAGTATTGGGCGTCTATCGTTCTCTCTGCCGCAGCGGCCAACAGAAGCCGTGAGACGAGAGCTTGCTCCCCGTCGCTGACGAGCTTGACGCCTGAGCGACCGTCATTTGGGTTGCCGAGACGGTTGGCGGTCTGCGCAAGAGAACTGCTCGAGGTTGCGGGCAGGGAAGTCGTTATGGTCTTTTCATAAGTTCGAACTCTAGGTGAGCAAGCGACAAGACCTAGTGTGCAACCGACACAAACCACGATAGCCCATGGCTTCATAGCTTTCCTCCAACCATCGGTTAACAAATGACTACGCATAGATGCGCGAATGCAAGTTTGATCTTTGCAGTGTCTGGTTGTTTCGTTGCGCAGTGTTGTTTCCGCAATGGCAACGTCGGTCTGTGGCTATGACCCGATTATGCATCAGATGTCTTCTTGTGACAGTTGGAGTGCAGTTTAGAGAACCGGCAAGTTTTTCTGTTGTAACCGCCCTTGTTGCGAAGTCGCGCAACGAGAATGTCAATCTAAGTCCGTATCGTCTCCGCCGATCGCGCCTCGGGTAGCGCCAGGGCACGATGCGGATCTGCTGCCTCCCGCAGCAGATCCGTGAGCCAGCGCCGGGGTTGTTGGGCTGTTGGCTCGCATCAGAATAGCGAACGTCTCGGGGTCTGCCCGGCGCCTGTTGCATTATCTCGTGAACCCGGTTCCAGACGTCCTGATTGATGATAGCGACGTGTTGTCCGTCCCGGGTTCTAGCGGTTCAGTCGTAGGCTGCCGTCACAATCATTTCTACTTTCAATACACTACGGGCAAGCCTGGACTCTCCGCAGGCACGGGCTGGCGCGTGGCCTTCGGGAACCCAGGCGTCCCACACGGTATTCATTTCGGCAAAGTCCGCCATGTCGGCCAGCCAGATTTCGCATTTCAGAATGCGGGTCTTGTCGCTGCCAGCTTTGGTCAACAGGTCTTCGACCTTAGCTAGGATGTCGCGTGTTTGTTCAGCGACTGTAGGTGCGTCCGATGTCTGGCCGCATAGGTAGGCGACGCCGTTGTGCTTGACGATCCGGCTCATGCGCTGGCCGGTTTCGATCCGTGTGATGGTCATGTTTCGAGTCTTTTCTGTTAGTGGATTTTACGGTGGTTTTGGTTGGTTTTAGGGTAGGTCGTTTACTAACTCGTTTTGGTATCCGAAGAGTGCGGGTATCCGGCACACGCTCTTCCAGTTGCAGCACGGATTGCATACCCAATTTGGCGGCAGCGGCTACGGCAGATCGGACAAAGTTGGACTGAACCGCGCCGTTGATTAGAATGGTATCGGCACCTTGCTGAAGGGCATCCCCCAAATAGAATTCAAGCTGCCGCGTTTTGTTTCCGCCGAAGCCAAGCCCGGTCAGATCGTCGCTTTTCAGCCCAAGGTCTATGCCCAGTTCCGCAGACAGCCGATCCAACCGTTCCAAGGGCGTCGGACCCGTCATAAGATGGGCTCGGGGAAATTTGTCCGGGTTGTGTTTTTGTGTCATCGTCTGCCCCTCGATTTTACGCGATCGTAAATGCGCGATGAAAGAGAACACCGCAGGCTATCAAAGAAACCACGCGGATAGCTGTTGTGACGAGCGATTGTGGCAAGTATGGGCCTACGGCGCGACCGAGAAAGCTGCCAATCAGGGTAAGCGCGACGAAGCCCCACAATTGCGGCCCATAAGTGAACGCCTGCGTTTTTGATAGGCTGTGCAACAGGAACGCGATGCCGTACGCCACTAGCGCAATGGGTTGAACTAACTTTGCGACCTCTTTCGCTGAACGTCCCTTTGCAATCAATCCGAATACCATAAGTGGGCCCGGCGTCGCCGCCCAAACGGTCGCCAGCCCAGACGATCCTGAGACAATGGAAAATCCTGCTGTTCCAATTGAGCGGCGCAAGGGTAGCAAGGTTGTAAGAAGCCCGATCAACAAAAGGCTGGCAGTCAGGGCCAGGACAAACACCTCGCTCAGCCAGGGGTAGACGGCGAGACCTGCAACCACTCCGGCGAGGCAACCGATGATTGCCGTGCGAATTGTCTGACGGTCGGTCTTGAGCACATGTCGATCTGTCGCGACTGCCGAAACGACGGTATTCAACAGCAGCAGTACGGGAACTGCTGTCGACGTACCAAGCAGTATCATCATTGGTGGGCCCGCAATAATGCTGAACCCGATACCAACGCCGACTTGCAGCATTGCACCAAGGCCTATGGCGACCATCAGGATAGCAAGGTCAACGGGCACTTAGTTCCCCTATGTCCCGCGCAATATTGCTGAAACCTTATGTCCAAGGCATGATGCCGGTATAGGTTTCGCGCGTCGCAACGGTATGCGCCATCTGCGCCAGTGTGGTCAAATCGAAGACCGGTAGTTGCAGTTCTTGCTGAAGTCGCGCGGCATATGGCGGCAAGTCGGTACATTCCAATACCAACGACCGTATCTCCGGTGATTGATGTTTCAGGCGCCGTGCGGCCTCAAGCACTTCGGCCTCGATCAGATCGGTGTCCATGCGGGTCCGCGTGTTCCGCAATATTACCTCGGCGAATTCACTGGTGTCCTCCAACCCTTGTACCGCGACGGGAATACCCGCCGCCCCGACACCTTCGAAATGCCTTGGCGTCAGTGCTGACGCATCTGCGGTCAGCACGCCTACTGGGGCATTTGCCCCGGTCATGTGAAAGGCCAGAGGGACCTGGATCAGGCTGGACGCAAAGACAGGTACGGAAACGGCTGCGGCCAGTTCCTTCTGGAACAAGGCCAGAAATCCGCAGCTTCCGGTGATGGCGCGAACACCCTCGGCCTCAAGCCGTCGTGCGCCCTCAATAAAGGGGGCGAGCAACTCAGGCGTTGGGTTGTTCAGCAGGGTGGGGACGGTGATGCCGTCGATCATTTCGTAAAGCACCGGAAACGGAAGGCTGGACGGATTCTTGATGTGTCCGGGCGGTTTAGGGAAGTAGCTTTCAAGGCATAAAACCCCGATCGAAGCCCCGCAGATGTTTTGACCACCTTCGTAAATTGGCATGGCGCTTAGATCCTTTCGAATTTGGTGTTTAGAAGCGGGCGAGCGAGAACGGGGCCAAATTGATGTTTGGGCTGCGATCAGTCACGAGATCCGCCACAAGTTCCCCTGTCTTCGGCGCCATCATCAGGCCGTAGTGGGAATGCCCGAACGCAGTGTAGAGCCCGTCTTTGCCATTGAGCCGCCCAATCGCGGGCAGGCTGTCGGGAAAAGAAGGCCGCCGGCCCATCCAGAACTGCGCTTCGCCTGTGTTCAGATCCGGCACCAAAGACTTGGCCTGATCGGTCAGTATCTGTTCTTTTCGCGGATCGGCTGGGGCATCGACGCTGCCGAATTCAGCCGTGCCAGCAACCCGCAGGCCGCCCTGCATCGAACTTGCGACGACCTTTGCATCCACATCCATGACCGAATTGTTCAGCACGGCTGAAGGGTTTGGGAACTCAACATGGTAACCCCGCTCGGCCACAAGGGGCACGGGTAGTCCCAGTGGTTTCAGCAGGTCGGCAGACCACACTCCGGCCGCAAGGACGACATGAGGCGCATTCAACGTGTCTTGCGATGTGGAAATTTTCCAGGCGCCATCCTCAGCACGGATCAGATTGCTGACTTCGGCTCGCACAAATTCGGCCCCTTGCGCACGTGCTTTTTCAGCCAGTACAGCACCCAAACGTCCCGGAGAAGTTGCGCGCGCCTGACCTTTGATCACGATCGCCGCCTTGAACTCCTCTGACAATGCAGGTTCCAGGCGCCGCAGTTCAGCACCATCGACACGTTCCAACTCACCACCTTTTTCCCGGCGGATTTGATAACCAAGCTCGTCCAAGTTGGCTTGGCCAGGGTTGCGGAACGCGTGGATGTAGTAGCTGTCGGCGATCAACTGTTCGTGCCCAGTGCCTTGGAGATGCCGACGGTACAGATCAATGGACGGGCGACACAAAATTTCCATCGCATCCGAAACCTCGCGCACAGACTTTTCGCCGGACTTACCCAAAAAGCGCAACCCCCACGGGATCATCTTCGGCCAGAATGATGCCCTGACCGAAAGTGCACTTTTCGGGTCCAGCAGCATTTGGGGGAGTTTCTTCCAAATGCCCGGGACCGCCTGCGGAATGATCGACCAGGGTGACACCACGCCCGCATTGCCGAACGAGGTTTCCTGCCCCGGGTCACCCCGGTCTACAAGGCGGACCGGTATGCCCCGCTCTTGTAGAGACAATGCGCAACAGATGCCGACGATCCCTGCGCCGATGATGGTGACTTGCTCTGTCATCGTATCAGGCCGGCGACTGGCTGCGATTGCGCGAGATCAGCTGGGTGATGATGACCGGCGATGCCACGGCCAGCGCGATCAGGTCAGCCGTCAGGCTCGGCGCGACGAAGATTACGCCCGCGATCGCCATCAGAATACGCGATACCAAGTTCAGGGGTTTCAGCCAGTAACCGACCACAGCTGCGGACAGGGCAATGACCCCGGCGATACAGCTGGTCGCGGTGTAGGTGAACTCCCACAGATTGAACCCGGTTGAGGACACGAACAGCAGAACCGGAGCGTAGACAAAGGCCATCGGTGCGATCACCTTGCCCAGCCCTAGCGTAAAGGCGGACAGACCGGTTCGGAACGGGTTCGAGTTCGCAATGGCCGCCGCCGCGTAGGCGGACGTGCAGACCGGTGGAGTGATCTCGGACACCACGCCATAGTAGAGCACGAACAGGTGGCTCGCGATCGGCGGAACGCCCAACTGCGCCAACGCGGGCTGGGCGACGGAAACCAGCATGATGTACAGCGCAGTCGTCGGGATGCCCGCGCCCATCAGGATGCAGACAACAGCAATGAAGACGAGCGAGATGAACAGCTGAAGGTCTTCCATGGCAAACAGCTGGAAGCTGCCGAATGAGATCATGTTATAGAGGTCAGCCGCCAGATTACCCGCACCTTGCGTCACCATAAAGCCGATGCGGAAGCCGATGCCGGTCGTGTTGATCACACCTACCACGATGCCAACTGCAGCGGCCGCAGCCCCCACGGCCAGCGAGTACTTCACGCCCAACTCGACCGCCTGCAGCATTTCGGGCACTTCGATCCGTTTTTGTGGGTTAAGCGTCGCGATCACGGACAGAGCGCACAAGACCGCCGTCATGGTCAGGTCAAACCCGCCATCTGAAAACTTCCATAGCACAAAGGCCAGAAAAGCAGCAGCGTAGATCAGTGTCGGAGGTTGTTTCAGGCGCGACATGCCGGCTATCACCGCCAGCGAGATACCGCAAAAGGCCGACATGAAGGGCGTGTAACCGGTGAACAGCACCACCAGCAGGCCGATCAGAGGCACAATATTGGCCCAGCCTTCGGCCCAGACAGCCTTGAGCTGCGGTAGTTGCTCTTTCGCCAGACCCTGCAGGTTCAGCTTGCGCGCCATCAGGTGCACGACCGCGAAGACACCCACATAGTGCAGGATCGCCGGGAAGATCGCCGCGATCACGATGGTCGTGTAGGGCACTTCGAGAAACTCTGCCATGATGAAGGCCGCGGCCCCCATGATCGGCGGTGTGATCTGGCCACCGGCTGACGACGCGGCCTCAACCCCGCCTGCAAAATGGCCGGGGTATCCAAGGCGCTTCATGTTGGGAATTGTCAGCGCGCCGGTCGAAACGGTGTTCGCCACCGAAGAGCCCGAAATCGTGCCGAAGAAGGCCGAGGATACCACCGACACTTTTGCCGGACCGCCGGTATAGCGGCCCGCCAAAATCGTTGCGTTGTCGATGAAAAGCTGTCCCAACCCCGTGCGTTGCGCGATCACGCCAAACAACACGAAATGGAACACGATGGTCGAGACGACCCAAAGGGTGACGCCATAGATGCCTTCCTGCGGGAAATACATCGACGACACGAAGGTTTTGAAGTTCACGCCGGGATGCTGCAGCAATCCGGGGAAATATGGCCCTAGCAGGGCGTATGAGATGAACACACAGATAATCAGCGGCAGCACCCAGCCCAGCGTACGGCGGGCGATGTCCAGCACCAACAGGATAATGATGACGCCCAGAAACACGTCATAACCGTTCGGGTTGCCCATGCGGAAAGTCTGTTCCTCGATTCCCAGAAACGGGATGCCGCGCCAGGCAAGCCCGACATACAGCGCAGCGATGATGCCAAGCGCCATGAACACCAGATCGTAGAGAGGGATGTTCCCAATCCGGAACCGGCTGACCTTGAGAGCGTAGAGGCTTTTGGCGCCGACAATCGGGATAGTGGCATAAACCAGGATGAACAGCAGGGCCAAGTAGATGCCCATGTGCCAATGGTCGGCAGGCAGGCCGAATCCGGCGGTGAAAAATTCGTAGAACGCAAAGATCAGGGCAACGACGCGCAATACCTTTCCCGTAGTGGGCGTAACTTGCCGTACAGCGGCGCCTTCGTCGAATTGTTCCTCAATGGCGGCCAGTTCTTCGGCCGTCAGTTCGTGGTCATCAAGTTGCTGGGTCTCGGACATGATGGCCTCCCTGTTTCTTTGGTGCACTTTGAGAATGTGATGCCCCTCTTGGGGCATCACTTCTGCAGGTCAGTTCAGTGAGTGGTGGATTAGAGAAGACCTGCTTCTTTGTAGAACTTTTCTGCTCCAGGGTGCAGCGGAACACCCAATGCCTCGACACCGTCCAGAGCCGTGTCAGGCGTGATCTGCTTGCCCTTGGCATGACCGTTATCCAACAGCTTGCGGGTGTTGTCGTTCCACAGGGCTTTGGTCAGCTCATAGACCAGATCGTCCGACAGGTCCGAGGATACAACCAGCATTGCACTGACCGCAGGGGTCTTGGTTTCAGCGTCAATGCCTTCATAGACACCACCCGGAATGACCGAGGGGATATAGGCCGGGATGATCTCGTTGATCTTCGCCAGATCTTCGTCCGAGAAGGAATGCAGGTTCATGCCTTTGGTCGAGGACAGCTGAACCATCGCGGCAACCGGCCAACCTGCGGCATAGAAATAGGCGTCGAGCTGACCGTCAGCCAAACGCTCGGCGCTCTGGCTGTTGTTCAGCTCGGCTTCGTCCATATTGTCACGGTTCACGCCCCAGGCATCCAACATCTGCAGCACGGCAACCTGCGTGCCCGAACCCGCCTGCGCAATACCAACCCGTTTGCCTTCCAGATCACCCAGATCATTGATCGTCTGACCTGCTGGCAGAACCAGATGCAGATCTTCAGGGAAAAGGTTGGCCACGATGCGCAGCTTTGGGTGGGGTTTGCCCTCAAATTTGCCTTCGCCCAGATACATCGAGCGGGTGACGTCAGCGGCAGCCAAACCAGCCTCGAGCTCTCCGTTCTGTACAGCGGCGTTGTTGAAGACGGACGCGGTGGTCGATTGCGCAATGGCGATCAGGCCCGGAACGCCGCACTGACCACCTTCCTCACACGGACGCGAGCCCGGAGGGGCAGAGATACCATTTGCAATGGTGCCACCGATGGGGAAGTAGGTCCCGCCTGCGCCACCGGTTCCGATGCGGAAAAAGGTTGGGTCTTGCGCCAGCGCAGGTGCGGCAAGCGCGCCAGCCAGGGCCAGTCCGGTCAAGCATTTCACAAATTTCATCATCATCTCCCTTGTTGGATCGTCGGATTCGGTTTGGCCGAATTTCGATCCTGCAAGCGTAATGGCAATTTTCATAAAAACAAATTTGTTATATTTCACAAAACTAAGGTTTAGCTTATATATTGACCATGAACCTTACGCAGCTCACCGTCTTTCGCGAGGTGATGGAGACCGGCTCTATCTCTCAAACCGCCAAAAAACTGAACCGCACCCAACCAGCGATCAGCCTAGCCCTGAAGAACCTTGAAAAGGGCCTTGGTCTGACACTGTTCGAGCGAAAAGGGCGGCGATTGGTGCCTGTCCCCGAGGCGCATTACCTATTGGCTGAAACCACAGGTATTCTGGACCGGCTTGCAACGATTTCCAGCACGATGGAGGGGTTGATCAAAGGGCATTCCGGCAGCCTAAACGTCGCTACAATGCCGGGCCCGTCCGCCTTCTTGTTCCCTCGCTTCATAAGCCAGTCGGTAGGTGAAAACCCCAAGATACGCATCACCTTGTCAACGCGCAGCTCGCCTCAGATTATGGAGCTTGCAGGGACACAGAACATAGATTTTGGCTTTGCGGACTTCGAACACTCGGTCGGGAAAGAGCCTCAGTATTCGGCCGAACTGATCCGGGCAGATTGTTTTTGTGCTGTTGACCGCGACAGCCCGCTTGCCTCCCGCAAGATCCTATCTATTTCCGATCTTGACGGGGTCCCGATGGGGGGACTGCATGATGCGCATCCGTTTCAAAGCAAAATTCGGCAAGAGTTTCAGGACGTATCTGCTACCTACAATCCAACGGTGACCTGTCAGTATTTTCTGCCTTTGATACCCTTTGTCAGTTCAGGTCAGTGTTATTCAATCGTGGATCCGTTAACCGTAGCTACTGAGCGAGAAATGAACCTATCCAACGGAAAGATTGCGTTTTTACCCTTCGAGAAGCCACTCAGATATGAATACGCGATCCTTGAACCCGACCACCGACCACCGTCTCAACTGGCGTTAAAGATCAAAGCAGGCTGGAAAGCCGAAGTGTTGAGGATGTTGGAAAGGGTAAATGCCAACCCTCGCGCTGTATGTATTGAAGAAGTGGGCGGTCAGACGAACAGGTGAGCCGCGATAAGGAAGGTTGGTTCTTACTAGTCTGCAATTTCCTTTATCAACCGTGTCTCAAGAAGTTGACCATTCCGGTAAAGGACCGGGTAGGCGACAGAAGCTATATGACTGTTGAACTCCCGGAATGCGCGCAAAGTCTCCAGATGAATGTCGCTGGTTTCGAAGCTTTCCGTTGTGCCGCGTTGCAATCGGCGCAGGTGTCGCTTGCGGCTGTCACGTTCCACACGTTTGATTTCGGTTTTTTCCAGACTAAGAAGCCGCGCGCTTTCCAAATCATCTGAAATGAGCACGTTCGAAGCCAACTTCATGTTTGCCAGAATACCCTCGTGCATCTGAACAAGTTCCGACCAACCTTCCTGTGAGAAACTTGATCCCTTGGTCCGCATTTCGCTGGCCAACACGGTCAGGCGTTTGGCGACAACATCCCCCGCCGTTTCAAGACGGATCGCAATCTCCATGAGATCGCGCGCGGTTTTTGCATCCTGTTTTTCGTATAGATCAGGGGGGATCGCGGCGACAAAGGCGCGAATACCCGAGAGACACTGGTTTACGTCCTCGTCAATAGCCTGAACCGACTGAATCTGTTCCTTGTTTCCGCTGCGGTAAAGCTCCAGGGCAGGGCGGAACATGGTTTCGAGAAGGTCGCTCATCCGCAGCAGCTCACGCTTGAGGCTCGGCAAGGCCTGGCTGGGGTTTGCCACGTTTTCCATGTCCAATGCGCTGACCGGTCGCGCGGTTTGTGGTTTCTGTTCTTTCTTCTGACCCGGCATGAACCTTTCGTACAAGGCTTCCAGGCGTCCGCAAAACGGAAGGGCCAAAACCAACAGCGACAGGTTGAACGCAATATGTACGTTGACCAGCATTTGCCCCCCTTGCGGGTCGCCCAATAGCCCGGTTCGCAAGGCAAGGTTCGCTGCAAACAAGGTTGCCAACGCCCAACTGCCACGCAGCGCCAGATTTGCATAGGGTATCCGCCGGGCGGTCACCGGCATTCCTCGGGTCAGCCAGACAGGAAGAAACGCCGAGCCGAAATTCGCACCAAAGACCAGAGACATACCGGCAGCAAATGGGATTGCCCCGATCTGCACAAGTGTCACGCACATAAGGATCGCCGCGACCGAGGAATGCATGACAAATGCCAGTGCACCGCCGACAAGGAAGGCCGTGATGTAATCGCGTGCCAGATAATCGGCCACAGCGGGTAAAAACGCACTGTCCCGGATGGGGTCCATCGCCTCACGCAGGAATCTGAGCGAGATCAGGATAAAGGCGACGCCCATCAGGATGCGCCCAAGCTGCCGTGCTTTCTTGGCCTCGGTCTTGACGAAAAGATAGCCCCCGATCGCCAGAAGCATCGGCACGAGCCAATCCAGCTGGAAGGACAGGACCTGGATAATCAAAGCCGAGCCCAGATCACCACCCAACACAATTGCCAGCCCTACTGGAAAACTCAGCATTCCACTGGCGGAAAATCCCGAGGTCAACAGCGCCACAGCCGCCGAACTTTGCAACACAACGGCCATCGTCACCCCAACCAACGATGCCTGTAGGTTACTGCGTTGCCGCGTCATCACCCGCTGGAATGACGCGCCGTAGCTGCGTTCAATTCCAGTGCGCACCATGCGTACGGCGAAAAGCAGTAGCATGGTTGCCCCGGTCAGGCTTATTAGGAATGTGACAATTGCCATACTTCACTCCGACGTCACAGTTGGTTCAGTCGATTTCGCAGTTTCCTTTTCAAGTTGCTCCGTGTGCTTCCATTGCCAATCTGAATAGACGAATGTCCCCCAGCATTTTTTGCGTTTATCGCGTACTACGGCCAGACAGGTCAAATTCCGTCCTTGATCGCAGCAATGACGATGTCGATTGCCCGATCCAGTTCAGCCTGAGAAATGGTCAGTGGCGGCGACAGGGTCAGAACGCATCCCTGACTGATCTTGTAGCTCAACCCCGCCTCGAGACAGGCATAATAGATCCGTTCCGCGCGCGCATTGCCCGGTATCTTGCTGGAACGGTCATCGACAATCTCAACCCCGAACATAAGGCCACGGCCCCGGATGTCGCCTACAACGGGAACATTCTGAAGCGCGTCCATCAAGCGCCCGATGGCGTACTCACCCAATTTAGCCGAGCGTTCGACCAACCCTTCATCTTCGATGATCTGGAGTGTTGTCAGTGCGGCGCGGGCGGTCACGGGGTTTTTTTCGTGCGTATAGTGCCCGATGGCAAAATCTCCGCAAACATCCAGGTTTTCCCGGGCGATGCAGGCGGCGATGGGCAAGATGCCCCCGCCCAGTGATTTCCCGACGGTGACAATGTCGGGAACAATCTCGTCATGCTGGAACGAGAACATCTGCCCAGTCTTGCCCAACCCGGTTGGGATCTCGTCCAATATCAGCAACGCACCATGCCGGTCGCAAATCTCGCGCACCTGCTTCCAGAAACCCGGCGGCGGCACGATGGGCACGGCGCGCATCGCCTCAGCCACCACGGCGCAAATATCGCCTTCGCGCTCCAGCACATAGTCGATCATGTTGGCGCAGGCTTCGGCGCTGGCCTCAAGCGTTGTGTGACCATAGGGGCAACGGGAGGGGTGGAAGGGCGCCACATGCTCGGTTCCCGGCAAAAGCGGTCCGGCGATGTGGCTGCGGAACGTGGCCTCGCCACCTACCGAGGCTGCGCCAAAGCCTGCGCCGTGGAAGGCGTCCCAGAAGCTGAGCGTCTTGAAACGGCCCGTCGCTGCGCGGGCGATCTTGAGCGCGACTTCATTGGCGTCCGAACCGCCGGTGGTGAACAGCACCTTGCCCAGATCATCGGGAGTAATCGCCACCAGTTTTTCAGCCAACTCCACCGCCGGGTCATTGGTGAAACGGCGCGGGGCAAAGGGCAGGTCGTCCAGCTGATCCTTGATCGCCTGAACCAGCCGGGGATGGCCATAGCCGATGTGATGCACTGAGTTGCCATGGAAATCCATGTAACGGCGGCCGTCGAGATCCTCGATCCAGATACCTTCGGCCTTGGCAATCGTACTGACGCAGGGGCTTGACAGAGATTGATGCAGGAACACATCCGCATCGCGTTTCAGCAAAGGCGAGGATTTGGGCCCGATGGACTTTTTCAGCCAGGCTTTGCGAGCTTCCGAGGTGTTTGATTCCCCTTCGGTATGGACAATCTGTGGCATGTCCGCTCCTTGTTGTCGCTTTCGGAAAGATGCGGACCCCGCAAGGTCCGCCAGTTCCGGGGAGAACTTTCTGAGGCCCCGCCCGCAAGCGGGCAGGGCAAGGGTGTTACCCTGGCCAGGGTAGGGAGTATGTTTTGACGTTTGTGAAGAACTTCATCGCTTCGATGACGCCTTCCTTGACGCCGTTTCCGCTGTCCTTGATGCCGCCGAAGGGGGACATTTCGATGCGGTAGCCGGGTTGTTCCCAGATGTTGCAGGTGCCGACGTCCAGGCCGTTGATATAGGCAATCGCGCGGTTCAGGTCGTTGGTGCAGACGCCCGAGGACAGGCCGAACTCGGTGCTGTTCGAGATCGCCATGACCTCGGCGTCATTGTCCGGCACGCGCACGATGGGCACGATGGGACCAAAGGTTTCCTCCATCACCAGCTCGCTGTCATGGGGCACCTTGTCGACCACGATCGGCGGAAGTAAAGCACCCTGACGGCCGGGGTGATAGAGGATTTCCGCCCCGTCTTCCTCGGCCATGTAGACGCGTTTTTCGAACAGCTCGGCGGCTTCGGCATGGATCACGCAACCCAGCTCGGTCGCGGGGTCCTGTGGGTCGCCGAACTTGATCTTCCTGGCCTTCTCCAGCACCAGCGGCACGAACCTGTCGGCCACGCTTTCCTGTACCAGAATGCGCTTGATCGCGGTGCAGCGCTGGCCCGAGTTGCCGGTGGCCCCGGCCACGGCGATGGTCGCGGCTTTCTCGAGATCGGCATCGCTCAGGTCGTTGAGAACGATCAGGGGGTCATTGCCACCCAGTTCCAGCGCCTGACGTTTGTAACCCGCTTTCGAGGCGATCATCTTGCCCACCGGAACACCGCCGGTGAAGGTGATGATGTCGATGTGTTCATTGGTGATCATCTCTTCGCCGATGTCCTGCGGCCAGCCGGTGACCACCTGGAACATCTCGGGCGGCAGACCGGCCTCATAGAGGATATCCGCCAGCGTCAGCGCGGTCAGCGGCGTCAACTCGGTCGGTTTGCACACCATGCAGTTGTTGGTCGCAATCGCGGGCGCGATTTTGTGGCTGACCATGTTCAGCGGGTGGTTGAACGGGGTGATCGCGCTGATGGCCTTGACCGGCTCACGCTTGGTGAAGATCTTGCGTTCCTTGCCGTTGTGGGTCAGGTCGCACGAGAAGATCTCGCCATCGTCCTTCAGCGCCTCGGCGGCGGCGAACTGATAGACGTCCTGCGCGCGCTTGGTCTCGTAGATCGCGTGCTGGTGGCAGATGCCCAGCTCCAGCGTCAGCCACTTGGCCAGATACTCGCGCTTTTCGCCGATCAGTTCCCCTGCGCGTTGCAGGATCTGGCTGCGCTCGTACCGGGTCAGTTTGGGCGTGTAATTCGCCGCGATCTCGAACGCCTTGCGGGCGTGCTCGGCGGTACCGGCCGGCACATGGCCGACCACTTCGTTGGTATAGGGGTAATGCACAGGGACGGTGGCCTCGGTGAAGACAACCTCTCCACCGATGCGCATCCCCTCGTTGCGGATGTCGGATGTGTTCATGATCCCGTCCATTTACTGGGCCGCCGCTGTGGTGGCGTAGAAGAAGGCGTCAAAGTTGCGCAGTTCGGGCGCGTTGCCCAGATCGATGACGCGGTTGACGATAAAGGGGACCTCCTGCTCGGTCAGGCCACCGTGGCTGCGCAGCGGCTCCTTCAGCGCGGCCAGATCGTGGCGGTCGGCCGAGGTGCCGATGGTCATGGTCTCGCCCGAGATCATGACGATGTCGCCGATCCGGTCGGCAGGCAGTTCAAAGCGGCGGATCGCCTCTTCCTTGTCGACCACCAGGATCATGTCCTCGATCGCGTCCAGCCGGGCCATGATGTCGGCCTTGTCCGCCCCTTCCGGCAGATAAGCCGTGGCGAACGATCCCAGCGCGCCGTGGTGCACCACGTAGGGGTCAGTGATCGGCAGGATGACACGGGCGGCGTCCTTGCCCAGCCATTCGTCCATCAGGTCCTGCGCATAGATCACGTTGGGCTCGCCCGCTGCGTTGTGCTTGGGCTTCATGCCGTGGTCGGCGGTGACGACGATGGCGGCGCCCAGCTCGTCCAGCTCGCCCAGATACTTGTCGAACATGGCGTAGAAATCCAGCGCGCCCTGCTGATCGGGGGCGAACTTGTGTTGGATGTAGTCGGTGGTCGACAGGTACATGATGTCCGGCTTGAATTCCTTGAGCAGTTTGACGCCCGCGGCGAACACGAACTCGGACAGGTCGGCCGAATAGACTTCGGGGACCGGCATGCCCAGCCAGTCGCTGGCGTTGTCGATGCCGTGCTCGGCCTTGGTGGTCTCACCCGAGCGTTCCGACGAAAACGCAACCGCGCGGTCTTCGTCGAACTTCAGGCCAGCACCCAGCAGCGCGCGCAGCTTGTCCTTGGCGGTGACCATGGCGACGCGATAGCCCGCGTCGTAGAATTGCGAGAAGATCGTCGGCGCGCGCAGGAACCGCACGTCGTTCATCATCACCTCTTCGCCGCTGTCGGGGTCGATCAGGTAGTTGCCGCAGATGCCGTGCACGATCGGCGGGCGCCCGGTGGCGATGCTGAGGTTGTTGGGGTTGGTGAAGCTGGGGATCACCGAATGCGCCAAGCGGTCGGTGCCGGTTTCCCGAATACGCTTGAGCGTCGGCATCAGCCCCTTGGCAATGGCGACTTCCAGATATTCCGGCTCGCACCCGTCCAGACAGATCGCAATGGCAGAAACTTTCGGCTGCGGATAAACACGCTCATTCGCAGTAATGGGAGAGTGATGAGTCATTTCTTCGTCCTTGATTGTTAAGCGGCCAGTTTGGCGCGTTCTTCCAGTGCTCGGAGTGGGGGGGCTGCACTTGTTACCCCCATTTCCTCCAAAGATTCTTTGGCGGCGGTCACAACCTTGCGCATGACGTCTTCGTCCATTTGGCCGATACATCCTACGCGGAAGCTGTCAACCACGGTCAACTTGCCCGGGTAGATGATGAAACCTTTTGATTTCACAAGGTTGTAGAATTGATCGAACACAAACTTCTCGTCCGCAGGACAGAAGAAGGTGACGATGATCGGGCTGAGCCAGCGGTTGTCCAGCAAGGTCTCAAAGCCAAGTTCACGCATTCCCGAGACCATGATATCCCGGTTGCGGGTATAGCGCCCTCCGCGGCCGGGAACGCCGCCTTCTGCCGCGTGCGCCCTGAGCGCTTCGATGAATGCAGCGACCACATGTGTCGGAGGTGTGAATCGCCACTGACCAGTTTTGTTCATATGCGCCCATTGTGCATGAACATCCAGAGATAGCGAGTGGCTGTTGCCTTTCGCGGCCTCAAGTTCGGATTTGCGGGCGACGATAAAGCCAAAGCCGGGCACGCCCTCAATGCATTTGTTGGCCGAGGATACCATTGCCTCATACCGGATTTCGGTCGGCTTCAACTCGACCGCCCCGAAGGCAGACATGGAATCAATCAGAAGTTTGCGACCGGCGGCATAGGTGGCTTCTGATATTTCCTCCACGGGGTTCAGGATGCCTGAGCTGGTTTCACAGTGAATGGCGACCACGTGGGAAATATCGGGATCCTCTGCGAGAATGCGGGCGACTTCCTCTCCTCTGGGCGGCAGGTAATCACCTTTGTCCAGAACGACATGCGCGCGGCCCAGATACTCTAATGTCAGGGCCGATCGTTGCCCATAGGCGCCGTTGGCCAAAACCAGCGCCTTTCCATCGCGCGGAATGAACGACGCAAGCATCGCTTCGACCGAGAATGAACCGCTGCCCTGCATCGGCACACAGTCGAAGTCATCGGCACCTTCACCAAGCATGGCCAGCAGGCTTGACCGGACCTCGCGCGTCATGGCGCGAAAGTCGTCATCCCAGCTGCCCCAATCCTTTAGCATGGCTTCCTTAACCGCGTAGGAAGTCGTCAAGGGGCCAGGCGTCAAAAGATATGGCTCACCGAGGCGAGGTGGTTCGATTCTAGGATTTGAAGACGTCATAAACAGGCTCCAGACAGGCATTTTCGAGAACAGATTTGCAGCAATGGTTGCTATATGTGAAATTGCAATTATCAATCTAATCATAAGCTCAGCCTATGTATGGCAAATCGGGGATACGCAATGCGACACAGCCAGCTCAAAGCCTTTCATTTTGTGGCTAAACATGGCGGTTTTTCCCGCGCAGCAGAGGCAATGTATCTGACACAGCCGGCAATTTCAGAGCAGGTGCGAAAGCTGGAACAAGATCACGATTTGTTGCTGTTCCAGCGCGAGCGGAAACGAGTGACGCTGACCCGTGAGGGCGAGCAGCTTTACAGGTACACAAAGCAATATTTCGAGATCGAAGATCAGATCGAGGATTACCTGTCCGAAACCAAGGCCGTGGTTGACGGTGAGCTGCGCATCATTGCGGATTCCGCGTACCACTTGACGGCCTTTCTGGGTGCCTTTCAGAAGAAAAACCCAAATGTTACAATCACCGTGCGCTCGGGCAATACCGAAGAAATTCTAGAGGAACTCCGGTCATATAACGCGGAAATCGGCGTTGTGGGCAGCCTGTCTCCGGGCAATGACATGGAAATTCTGAGTCTTGGGTCCACCGAGATCGTGGCCTTTGCAGCGCAGGGCGTGCTTTTGGCGTCCAAGCCGACCCTGACCCTGGAAGAGCTGTCAAATCTGCCGCTGATCTTTCGCGAAACCGGGTCGAAAACACGCCAGAAACTGGAGGACGAGGCAAAAAAGCAGGGGGTCGTGCTGAAGCCGGCCATCGTGGCCGAAGGGCGCGAAGCGATTCGGGAATTGGTGGCCTCTGGCGCTGGAATCGGTTTTGTATCAAAGGCGGAATACGGGCATGACAACCGGCTGCGGCAGATCGAATTGAAGGGGATCGACCTGCAGATGGGCGAGAGCATAATTTCGCTTTCGCAACGCCGCGAGGTGAAGATTATCCGCGCCTTCATGGAGTTTGTTCAGCGAACTTTGAATGAAAACCCCGCCAATGGCTGATTGGCGGGGCAGGGTATCAAAAGTGGTCGTTAACGACTTCGCCAAGCCTGGGTACGTCTAAGTATTCCCCTGGACGCAATAAGGTGAATGATCCGGGCGGCGGCATTTGTATAGAAAATCATCATTCCCATCGCCGCAGCCGGTGCGATATCTCCGGCATCATCCATGTTCAGCACCGCGATAGAGGCGAGTGTTGTTTTAGGGGAGTACAGGAACACCACGGCCGATACGGTCGTCATCGCGTTGACGAACAGGTAGATGGAAATATCCAGAACCGCCGGCAGGCAGACAGGAACCGTAACCCGCGCAAACAGTTTCATCGTCGGCTGTTTGAGCGACGCTGATACCGACTCGAATTCGCGATCCATCTGCTTGAGAGCCGTAACTGCCGTCAGGTGCGATACAGTGTAAAAGTGCGTCACGGTACAGATCACCAAGATCGCCATTGTGCCGTAGATGCCGTTCAGCGGGTTAGAGGGGTTGTTGAAGAAAAAGATGTAGGACAGCCCCAGCACCATGCCCGGAATGGCCATCGGCAACATCGCGAACATCTGGAAGATCGATCGGCCGGTGCGGAATCCTTTTGATTTCTCAACCAGATAGGCCCCGAAGAAAACAACAGAGGTGCCGATCACAGCGGTCAGCAGAGCCAGCCGGATCGAGTTGAAATACGACCCCCAACCGCCGCCATCCATTTTGTCGAACTGATAGTTCTTCAGGCTCAGGCTCAGATCATAGGGCCAGAACTTGATCAAGGCCGCGAACTGGCACACGGCCAGAAGGCCGACAATGAACAGGCCGATCAGGCTGCAATAGGCCAGAAACAGGCGATCCGCCTTTGGGTTCGGGGTCGCCTGATAAGGCACCGACCGCGCCGACAGCAGCGCCACCTGTTTGGACTGGACCATACGGTCGATGGCAAAGGCCAGAATGGCCGGGATCACCAGAACCACGGACACAACGGCACCCATCTCAAAATTCTGCTGTCCAATCACCTGTTTGTAGATATCCACTGCCAGCACGTTGAATTGCCCACCGATGACCTTTGGCAGGCCGAAATCGGTGATGACCAGATTGAACACAACAAACGCAGCAGAAATCAGGCCATACCGGGCCCCCGGAACGGTGACCGTCCAGAACGTGCGCCACGGGGTCGAGCGCAGGCTTGCGGCGGCCTCGTAAAGTCGCGCATCCGAAATCGCGAGTGCTGTTGAGATGATCAGGAAAGCGTGCGGGAAGGTGAAGAAAACCGATCCGATCACGATGCCAATTGGGCCATAGATACTGGCTCCAAACAACAGCTCTTTAAGCATACCCTGATTGCCGAACAGGTATACTAGGGCAATGCCCGGCAACAGCGAGGGAACTAGAATGGGTGCCATTGCGATCAGACGAAAGACACCCTTGAACCGCATACAGCTGCGATTGAGAGCATAGGCGAACCAGAAGGCCAGAGTTACCGTCACAATGGTGCTGACAACAGAGATCCAAAGCGAGTTTTTGATCGAGTTGAACAGCGCGGGCGTCGAGAAGTAGTTTACGAAATTGCCGAGGCCCCGCGATTGAACGGGCCGCAGCTGAACCCGCCGGAAGGTGTTGGAATCAAGCTCGACCCATTCGGTTCCTTGGTGCAACGTCGACCCGACCAGAAACCGCCCGGTATCCGTCGTATTCCTGATCTGGTACATGGCCGGGCTGCGGAAACTGAAATCCGGGAACAAGCCCGTCACAGGCAAGCGCCCGTCCGAGCCCGTGACAAGATCGGTATCCGTAAACACCTCGGTCTGCCGATTCAACGCATCGCCCGTCAGAACAGTTCCGTCAAAAATGCCAGCGTCGTCACTGACCTGAAACTCGTACTGTGACAATTCCATCCGGTAAGTGGAAAACGACTTGGACAGCATCGTGTAAAGCGGAAGCGCTAGCGTCACGATCAGATAGAGCACGATGACCATCATGCTCCCGCGCATCAGGATGTCGTCCCGGCTGAGCTTGGGTTTTATGTCCGGGCCAGGAGGCAGGGTGCCGCTGTTGGTGGAAATCGTGCTCATGCCTCGGTCTCCGGAAGGTCAAAGGCCATCAGGCGGTCCTCGGGAAGCTCGATCATCATCGTCCGCCCTTCTTCCAGTTCAAGGCGGCGTACGGCGTTGACGGAGAAATCTGCAATCAGCTCCGAAGACCCGAAGCGCTTGTTGCTTAACCGGCAGCGCCAGAACGAACCAAGGAACTCCATCTCGGTGATCAGCACTTCGAACGCGTTTTCCGGGGTTGTTATCGTGTCTGGCGCACCCGGAGACTGCGCACCTTCGCCATGAGGGATGACGTCATCGGGTCGGACGGCTGCAACGACGCGGCTTCCTTTCTGATGAGAATGTCGCGCACATTTCAGAACCGACCCCCCCAGTTCCAGCGTCTGAGGGTCGCCTGCATTGGCTGGCAGCTGGTTCATCTCGCCGATGAAATCGGCAACAAACAGGTTCCTTGGGTGACGATAAATCTCGGTAGGCGATCCCACCTGTTCGATCACGCCATGGTTCATGACCACGATCCGGTCCGCCATAGCTAGGGCTTCTTCCTGATCATGCGTAACCATCACGGTTGTCACACCAAGTTTGCGCTGTAACTCTTTGATTTCGTGTCTCAAGTGGACGCGAACCTTGGCGTCCAGCGCCGACAGCGGCTCGTCCAGCAGCAACAGTCCGGGCTTGGTTGCAATGGCCCGGGCAAGGGCTATCCTCTGCTGCTGCCCGCCCGACAACTGTGCCGGATATTTCTTGCCCTGATCGGGCAGCCCGACCAGATGCAGCAACTCGTTTACGCGGACAGCAATTTCAGATTTGCTGCGGCCCGAGTTTTCCAGACCAAAGGCGATGTTCTTTTCTATCGTGAGGTTCGGAAACAGCGCATAGGACTGAAACACGATCCCGAAATCACGTTCTGAGGGGGGCAGGTTGGACACGTCCTTGCCGTCCTGCATGACCGTCCCCTTGGTCTGTAAATCCAGACCTGCGATGGCTCGTAGCAGGGTTGTTTTCCCGCACCCTGACGGGCCCAGAAAGCAAACGAACTCGCCTTCGTTGATTTCCAGCGAAATATCCTTGAGTGCAAGAAAGCTGCCGAACGCTTTCCACAAGTTTTGGATGCTGAGATACAGTTCACCGGGTGGTGTTTTCTGAAGCACGGGAGAAGTCCTCACATCTGCACCTCGGGCACGGCTGATCCGTACCGGGCAAAGCCTGGTGCGCAGGTCACGGGTTTTGGAAGAAAAGGGTAGCGCGCAGGAGAGGCAAAAGAGCCCCTCCTGCCAACGTGTTTATTTCGCTTCCGACTTTCCGTCATAGCGAGATTGCCATTCCTTCAGGATCGCCGCCCGATTGTTCGCGGCAAACTCAAAATCATTGTCAATCATTGCATCCAGAAGGCCCTCTGGGAAGTGCTCGACCGGTTTTGCGATGCCCGGATAGGCCACAACCGCATAGCCGGTGTTGTACATCTCGTTGGCTTCTTTTGTGACCGAGAAATCAACCAGTTTCTGCGCGGCTTCCAGATTGGCAGTGCCTGCGACAATTGCGGTTGCCTCCATGTCCCAGCCTACGCCTTCGGACGGGACGATGATCTCAAGAGGTGCGCCATCGGCCTTGGACTTTGCACCGCGGAAGGCAAACGAGATACCGATTGGAATTTCGCCCGCAGCGGCCAGTTTACAGGGTTTGGAGCCAGAGTGGGTATAGCGCGCAATGTTCTCGTGCAGCGCGTCCATGTATTCCCAGCCGCCTTCTTCACCAAACATTTGCAGCCAGCTTGAAACGTCCAGAAATCCGGTGCCGGACGAGTTCGGGTTCGGCATGATCACCTGATCCTTGTACATCGGATCGGTGAGGTCCTTCCAGGATGTCGGCGGCGTCAGTCCGGCCTTTTCGGCCTCGACCGTGTTGTAACAGACCGACGCAACCCAAGCGTCCATACCCACCCAGGCCGGAGGGTTGTCGCCATCGACAAATTTCACGTCCAATTCTTCGACCCCGACAGGCGCATAAGGCTCCAGCATGCCTTCCGATTTCAGCAGCAGCAAAGACGTAGCGGCCAACCCCCAAACCACGTCAGCCTGTGGATTGTCCCTTTCCGCCAGCAATTTGGCAGTGATGATCCCGGTCGAGTCGCGAACCCAGTTGATTTTGATATCAGGATTACTCTGGTTGAACGTCTCGGCGTATCGGGCAAGGTCTTCAGCTTCGACGGCGGTGTACACTGTCAATTCTGTTTCCGATGCCGCAACCGTCGCGGTCAGTGCGCCGACGGCCAGAGCGGTAAAAAATGATGTTGTGTGTTTCATTGTTATCCTCTGTTGGTGGCTTTTGTCGGGTTCGCTATTCTAAAGCAGCGTTCAAATTCCCTATTGCGTATCGGCAGTTTGACAGATTCAAACCTCAATAAAAATCGATTATACCTTCGATGTTATAGGTCAGGCTTATGGATTTTGCTGTTTGCAAGGTCTTGTAAGAAGAACTTGTACTGAGGCGGGAGGGCGACAATTCATAGCCATGGCATGTGAATAAGCGATCGCCATCAAGTGTTTCAGAGCCTGTCCCGGGATCATTCGTCTGGCCGTGCCATTGGGCCTTCGGCTTCCTCTGTCGCTTCGAAACGTGGAAGATTTTCTGCGTAAGCTTTGGATTGAAGTAAGCCATGAAACTGATTGCTATTGGCGGAATTCTTCTGGTTCAAACGTTTCCATCGGAATTCCGCAGCAATTTCTGCGCAGCGTTGGGCGCGGTGATGGCCGAGGCTACTCTGGTCGCGGTTTTGGCGTAAAAACACGCCAAAGCCCCGGTACTTCTTTCATTTCTTTGCCGATATTTGTGCCTTCCAAGCGTGTACTTGATTTGATGTCGCGGTATGTCACTATGGCAGTCGCAATGCCTACAACGCGCGACAACACCAAATTGCTTTACGACACAGAAGATGCCGACTGTGCAGCAATCATCGAGTCTCTGTCGGAAAAGAACGCGACCTATCTCAGACGGCGAAGACTCCTTGAAGGTCCTGACGCACATGCAAAAGACTTGGTGATCGAATGCGGGGAAACTATCAAACAAGCCAGCTGTCAGGCGCTGTTGGAACGGTTTATCGCGCAGGTTTCGGATAACGCGACAGAGTATGAGATATTGACATTATTGGCTGCCGGGTGGCTCGCTCTTCAAGAGGAGCGATGGCAGGCAACCGAAGCGCTTGGGCGCGAGGTCGTCAGCCGTGATCACCATGATCTCATGGCGCAACGGCTTATAGATGCCGCGCGCGAAACGTCGAAGGATCTTGAAACCGAAACCGACCGCTGGCTGCGGACGCGGACGTGTGGCGCACCGTTTCGGGAAATGGAGACGCGGGTTAACGGTGAGGTTCATTTTTGCTGCTCGGCTTGGCAGCCGGTTCCAATTGGGCGTCTTGAAACGGCGGACGAGGGTGGGTTCTGGAACTCTGACCGGGCCCGCGAAATCAGACGGTCCGTCCGTGACGGCGACTTTTCGCATTGCAGCCGTTGGCATTGTCCGCAGATCGCAGGTCGCAGGCTTCCGGCCCGCACCGTGGAAACGCAAAGCCTGAAACTGGAGTTGGAAGAAGGTCCCGACCGGGTCATCCTGTCTCATGACCGGTCCTGCAACATCTCTTGCCCCAGTTGCCGAACACAACTGATCAACCTGCCGCACAAAGAAACGGAACGTTTGAACCAGGTGTTTGAAGACCACCTGCTGCCGCTGGTCAGCAAGGCCACGAAAATCAAGGTGACCGGATCGGGGGATCCGTTTGGCAGCAGGCACTTCCGTCATCTTCTCGGGCGGTTGACGCAGTCAGGTCCGCCCGGGCGACGAATTCAGCTTCATACCAACGGGTTGCTGGCCAATGAAAGGGCCTGGAATGATCTCGGACTATGGGACAAGGTTTCGTCGGTCTGGGTATCGATCGACGCGGCACAGGCCGATACTTACAGCGTGCTCCGCCGCGGTGGCGATTTCACCGCGTTAAGGAAAAACCTGCGCTTCCTGGGCGACCTGAATGCGCGCGGAGACATTGATACACTCCGATTGGACTTTGTCGTGCAGGCCGCGAATTTCAGGGAAATGCCCGGCTTCGTGGATCTTGCCAATGAAATGAATGCTGATGGTGTCTATTTCCTGAGGTTGCGCAATTGGGGGCATGTCACACCGCAGGAGTTCAAAAGTCTGGATGTCTGTTCCTCGGACCATTCCGAACACAAAGACCTGCTTGAGGTGTTGGCCGACCCGCGTATGGCTTGGAGCGGTGTGGACCTTGGCAGCCTAAACTCGATCTGATTGGCTGTACTGGCGCGGGATCACAGCTCCTTTCGGATCAGGATGTCGGCCAGACAGGAGCAGAAGTCATTCGTGCAGCGGATCGGTTCGCGGGGCAGGTCAATGTCTTCGCCCAGATAGCCGATTACCCCTCCGACGCCGCAGACACCCCTATAGACCTCGCCATTCCCTCTGACCCGCAGGGATTCAAGGCCGACATTGCAGTTGTATCCACGCCAGCGGTTCAGGCCCCTGATGATGAATTGATTAGGAGGCAGCGTCTCGCTCTGCCCGGACAGTGTGGTCGCGCGCATCAAAGAGCGCGGCTTTTCACCAACCGGAGCGTGTTTCGAGGGCAAGCCTTTCGAAAGCACTTGCAACTGGTCTTCGGTGTAGTCGTACAGCTTTGCCCCGAACTCTTGCCGCAGCGGCTTTAACGAGATCGAGGCTGCGGGCAGAGCCGCGCGCAACTCTTGGGCATCATCAAATGTCTGATCAAAGCGGTCCGGGTGCATCGTGACATTGATATGAACGCTGATGCGGTCTTCCATCATCTTTGCCACGCGGATGAAATGGTTCAGTTCTGCGAACTCGGAGTGATAGGTCAGGATGACGCTGTTCAGACACCCGCTTATCTTTTCCCAGAACCGGGGCGTCCGCGATGCGTTGCTGATCAGGCTGACTTTGAAATCAATCTCTGACGCCTGACGCAACAGATCGATGATCCGGGGATGCATCGTGGGTTCGCCACCCGTGAACTGAAGCCAGACTATCTTGTCCCGCTCGTCCACATAGTGACGTTTCATCTGGTGATATAAATGCAGAACGTCCTTGGTCTTCTGCCACCTGACCGAGCCGTCATGCAAAGACTTGGGGCAATAGCTGCACGCATAGCTGCAGGCGTTCCCCAGCATCCAGTCCACCACGACCACTTTGGCATGAACGGGATTGGAGTGATCGATCAGAGTAAATGCGTCCAGTTCGTTTTGAATATCTTCCATTTAAAACCCATGAGTTTTGCATACAGGTTACCCAAACAGCCGCCGAATACTCGGCAACAGCGTTCTCGTGGCGCGTAGCAATCACCACAACCTAGCTTGAAATTGGCGATGGGACAAAAAATATGGCTGGAAACGTTGTCCGGTGGGACAAGGCTCAGTGATCCTATCCTTGACTGGAAGTGTTCGCGTTCTTCCTGTTGGCACCGGCTGACTTGTCAGAGAGGGGTCAATTTTTTATACTCTAAGCCATATTTTTTTACGTTTTTGACGCGCCGACATGTGTTCGGTTTGACCGGACTACAACAGCTTGGAGCTTATTTCAGCGGCCAGTCGGGGGTAATTCATGACGAAGGCGAGCGGCCAAAGGACACGACCAGAAGTTGCCAAGAAAGGCGTTGCTCAGGCGTCGGGTATCTATGATTTCGTTCAATCCCCTGAATGGCAGAAGGTGCTTGAAAAAGCTCGGATAGAGCGGGAGAGCATCCGCGCCGCGCGCGAGCAGAAAGGTGAAAAGACCGAGGCGCCCGAAACAGCCGGTCGCGGTGAAGGGCAATCAACCACAGGTGAGCCATCGCCGGTCGGGCAAAAGCCGTGGTCAGACCAGCTTGAAGAAGCCAGAAAGAAAAGAAATTCCGCAAACGCCGAAAAGACGGGTGAGTCGGAAGAGCCCGGACCCGGTGCGCCTGAAGGCGTCCGAAAAGTCGATTCTGGCGAAAAAGTCAGGGAAACTTTCAAGTCCTTGCGAAGCAAAACCAGTTCGACAGGTCCCGCTCAGACAGATGTGAGGCGGAATTTAAGATATTCCAATGAAGAGTTTGACTATCGCCTGTCCAAAACGCTTCAAAAACTGAAAGATCAGGAACGCACGCGCCGTAAAGTCAGATTGGGGTTACTTGCCCTTGGCTGCGTCATCGGTGCGATCGCTTCATCTTCGGTTTTTTTGGTCCTTTCCGGGCCAGACTCCCTTGAAACGGCGGGACCGGTGACCGCTGACAGCGAGATAACCTCTGCTTTACAGGGCGAGGGCGTTGTTCCATTGCAGCCAGATCTGCCAACGATCCCGCAAAGTGAAATTGTCATATCAACGGATGTGGTTGGCCCATCGTCAGGGCAAGCATTCTCAGATAGCAGTTCGGCTGAGGCGGAAGATCTGAACAGCCTTGCGTCGCTGATGCCTCCTGCCTCGGGTTTGACAGTGGCGGCAGAGCCCCCCGAGCCGGTAACAACAGATGCCGCCCCAAGCGTTCTGGCCTATGTTCCGGCGCTCGAACAGCCGTTTTTGCCGGTGGGTGGCCCCGGCTATTTGCCAACACGAGAGGCGAACCCGAGCTTCCTGCCGTATGAAATCGCACCGGAGTTCTTTGACCCCGCAATCGCTCTGGCGGCTGGCGCCGCAGTAGGAACCGATCCCTTAGGAATTGAGGCGGATGCCTTCACCCCCCCGGCGCGGTCACCTAAGTTTGCGGCTCATCCTGTTCTGTTCAGACAGCCTGCGCCTCTACCTCCCGCCGCAAAGCCCGCGTCATTGCGTGCACAGGTTCAGGCTGTTAGGCCCGATCTGCCCATACCGATAAGATCCATCGCAATCGTTTTGACGACTGTGGTTTTGGTGCCTTCGGTACCTATTGATGTCCCGGGTATTGATCCTGAGGCGTTGCAGCCTCCCACTTTGACACCGCGGTCTGAACCACCGGTCGCGGTAGAGCTTGTGGCGTTGCCTGGTGACGATGTCGAACCACCAGTAGCAAGTTCCGGCGTAGGGGGCGCGGCGTTCAGACTGTATGCACCCAACAAGCTGCCGCAGGATGCTGTGGACTCGGTTGTCGCCGAGCTGACAACGACCGGTCACGAGCTGAGTGGGGCGGCGCGGGTAGGGTTCCGGGTGTCGCAATCCAACGTTCGGTTCTATCACAGGCAGGATGCCGCCAAAGCCGCAGCCCTTGCGAAAGATGCCGGTGCCTTGCTGCGTGATTTCACCGGGGCAAAAACCAAAACTCCAAGCGGTGTGGTGGAGTTATATTTGGCCGGAGACGGCTTTAGCAGTGCTCCAGTCAAGCGGAAAGCCAAGCGAAGCAGCCGCAGCGCGACGGTAAACAACCCGATCAATCAACTCAGAAGTCAGGTTCTGAAAAAACTTCGGGCAACAACAAACTAAAGACGCTATTCTTGTTCTAGGGTGCGAAAGACTGAAGCAATGGAGAGTATGGTTAACAAGTATTGATAAGGTTTTTTAAATGACTGATAGCAGACTCGTCGGCATTGTAACTGCGCTACTTTTCCTAGCATCGACAGAGGGTGTGCGTGCCGAGATCACGTTGGAGCACCTGATCGCGATTGATCAGCTTTTATCAACCAATGACACAAGGGCGCTCCGGTCATATTTAGAGAGAAACCCGGAGTTACTGAGGGGCGAAGACGAATTATCTCGGGAACTGCGTGACTTTTATGACGCCGCGTCTGCGGGCAGTTTGGACTTCGGCTATCCCGCCAATACGCCTGCCAATCCGTTTGATGCCCCGACCGCGACAACCTCACGCGCAAGTTCACAGCTGCACTAGGCCCATGCCCGTGTTCGACACCATTAGTTGCCCCTCCCGCCCGAAGATCGCCTACATTATTGAACCTCGATTTTCTGGCGGTACGTCAGCGGCTGTCGCGGCCGAGCTTCGTGTCGCCGTGGAGTTCGGAGAGCTTGAGGTTCACGCAGTAACCTCAAGGACGTTTGGCGAGGACCAATATATTGCACCGGTGCTACGGCGTGTGCTGGATGAATTGCGCATTCCTCTGGTTTGGGATGCGCCGCGTGTCAGTGCGGATTTCGTGATCTTGCACAATCCGGCATTTTTAAAGTTTCAGGATGCATTGAACACAAGGATTTTTGCACGCGAGTTGATCGTGGTAACACATGAGAACTTTCTGCGTCCGGGTGGAGAAGAGGGGTTCGACGTTCCATCCTGCCTGAACCAGATTGAGTCATCGGCGCTCTCGCTCAGGAAATCGCTTGCACCGATTTCGCCGTATAACCGGAAAACCGTAACCGATTGGTTGGCCGCGTCCCGTGTGGCCCGGCACTGGGAGGTTCTGGGTGCCGACTGGTTCAACATCTGCGAGACCGAGATAGAAGCCCCTTGCGACGTGCCCGCGGACCGCCGCGGCAGGCATTCGCGGCCCGGTTTCGAGAAGTTCCCGGCTCTTGCCGATCTCGACAGTTGTTTTCCCGAACATGCGCAGAGCAACGTGATCCTGGGTGCAGACGCCTTGCTGGATGCGCGTGTTCTGCGGCCGCATTGGACCTTGCTTCCTTTCAACGCCATTCGCGTGGACGAGTTTTTTGAGATGATTGACTTTTTCGTCTATTTCACGGCGCCAACCTGGCAAGAGAGTTTCGGCCGCGTCATTGCCGAAGCTCTGGCTGCGGGTAAAGTGGTCCTGACCAATTCCGACATAGGAGTGACGTTCGGAGACGCAGTGCTCAGCTGCCGTCCAATGGACGTAGACGCGATTATTTCCGACCTAATCGCGCACCCACGCCGGTACCACGAACAGGTTTCCAGGTCACAAGCGGCGCTGGCGCGCTATTCCGCGGAAAATTTCAGGGCGAGGCTGTCGAATGTCATTTCCGCTGACAGCGGGGTATCGGAATGATTTTTATTGAGGCCGGTTCGCGCTCCTTACGATCCTTCGACGCGCAATTGATCTTTGCCGAGCAACTTGCCGCGCGCGGGTTCACCGCCTGCATAGATGCCGAGTATCTGCCGGAAGTTGCAGGGCGCGGCAGAGTATACGAGGCGGCCAGATTTCTTGTCGACCCGGCAGAGCATGAGGCAGAGGCCATATTCGTGCTTGGCGCCGAGGATATCGATGATCTGCTTCTCGCATCCCTTCGACAAAAGCAGATTGGCCCGGACGTGCCGGTAATCGCGACAGGCCGGTTCCTGAGCCAGCAAAGTTACATCGGTGCAAAGGCGCGTCTGGCCTATGCGCTTGGGCGCGAAGCTACGGTGATCGACCTGACGGATTTTCAGCCCCGTTCGGTGTTGCCTTCGGCGGTCAGCCCTCTGGTTGCCGAGGTTCGGACAAAGCCCCGACCTGCGCGTGAGATGCCGAATGTCACGGTCGTTTTAGGCTCAATGGAACTGGATAACCCCGAGACGCTGTCCTGCTTTTCCCGGATGAGCAACCGGGGCGGTTACAATCTGCGACTGGTCGTCAGCGGGGCACAGAACGAGGCTATTAATGCGTCGCCGTTTCATGATTTGCCGACCAACCTGTATACCGATCTCTCGTCGCTGACCCTGGTGAATTCGACGGACATTCTTGTGATGTTCGGCCACGGCATTGCCGGAGTACGTATCGCGGCGTTTGCAGTCGAATTGATCGCGGCCGGAGGTGTTGCGATTGATTGCACGGATGACGAAGCGTTGGTTTCGTCTGGCGCACCCGCATTGCTTGGCCCCAAGACACCGTTTTCGCTGGATGGGTATCTGACAGGCAAAATACTTGGCAACACCTCGCAAATTGCCGAACAGGCCAGAAAATCCCAGTGGCTTCATTCGGTGGACATTTCCCGGCTGGAAAGCGCCGCAGGACTTACGTCCAAGGCACGCGAACCTGTTCGCAGCACGCACAGAACGTTGTTCTTCCCAACCAATGGCGTGGGATTGGGCCATGCACAGCGATGTGCGGTGATCGCAAACGCTCTGCCAGATGACATGTCATCAATTTTTGCGGCCTTTCCCAGTTGTGTGCCGCTTATCCGCCGCGAAGGTATCGATTGCATTCCGCTGGTCTCGCGGATCGACATGACAGACAATCCCGACGGCAACGATATCCTGACTTACCGTCGACTGGGCGCCGCATTGCAGGAAAACGACAGCTTGGTCTTTGACGGTGGCCATGTCTTCGATTCCGTCTACCGAGTGATCCTCGAGCGCAATTTGTCCGCGGTTTGGGTTCGGCGAGGTCTGTGGCCGGATGGGCGGCCCCGACAAAAGATGCTTCGACGAGAGGGGGTGTTTGATCGAGTCATCGTGCCCTCGGAAGCCTTTGAAGAGCTGAACGACGCCTACAGCTATGGCGACCACGTTCACTATGTCGGCCCGATTTTTCGTCAAGTGGTTCAGTCCGAAGACGAACGCGACGGGCTCAGGGCCCGGCTGGCCGAGCGGTTCGGGCGCGAGTTCAAACAGTTGGTCGTCAGCATGTTGGGCGGCGGCGTGGCGTCGGATCGGTCAGCGCAGCTGCAGGCGATATCCGGGATGCTCGAGGATCGGACGGACTGTCTGCATCTTGTCGTGACATGGCCCGGCAGCAAGGTTCAGCCCGCCACGTTCGGTTGGTCGAATACCCGCGTGGTTCAGACATTCGAGGCCACATCCCTGTGTCTGGCGGCGGATCTGGTCATTTCGGCGGCGGGGTACAATTCCGTCCTTGAGATCCTTTACAACAAAATCCCCTCGATCCTGATCCCGCAATCGGCCCCCTATCTGGACAATCAAGAGCGGCGCGCCCGCGCTTTGGCCGACCGCGATCTCTGCGCGATCATCACCGAAAAAGACCTCATGAAACTGGAGCGGACCGTGTCTGACTGTCTGGATCACGATGAGGTGGAACTTTATCGATCTGCGTTGAACGCTATTGAATTACCCGAAGCGGGCGCGTCCAGGGCAGCTGAAATCATAGCAGAGGTCAGGCACGAAAAATGACAGACATCTCTTGGTTCGAAATTCTTGGCAGAACGTCACCCAAGCGCCCGGTTCAGCTGGATGCTTTGATCACCGACAACCAAAAGCCGAAAGCATATGGAAAAGTTGTGTTCCCCGAGGTGGAGCTGACACCGTCCATTGCCCTGTGGGAACACGACAAGGGCGGCCCCACTTATATTGGTATCCGGGTTCTGAAACCGCTTGAGTCTGCTTACAATGTTGCAAGACTTCTCGCCGCTGCTGCGCTGGAGCGAGAGGTCTTCCCGGTCATTCTAAGCCGCGTCGAGTACAGCGGGTTCGAGCAGTTTGGCTTTCGAGTCGAACGCGTTCCGGACGAACCGACGGCGGCGCTGGCGGCCGAAGCGGAAATCAGAAAGTTCTGGGATCTTGCGATCATCATAGACGGCGACGAAATCGGCCGTTGGTCGGACCAGAGCAACGGGGTTTAATACGGACTGCGGGTCTATCAGCGTCCCAGCATGGCTACTTCACGATCAAAAAACGTCAAAACAGTAGCCCCTGGATCGGTTGTACTGTGGTAGTGCTTTGGCCATGACAGGTTCCGAATCTTCTGACCCCGCAACAACTCCAAGAACGCGTGCCAAGGCGCGACATATTCTGGATAATTACTATATCGGACCGGCCCGGGACGCCTCGGTTCTGGAGATTTGGGGCTATACGGATCATATGACCTATGCTCCGGGTGATCGGCTGACATTGCGGGTGTCGACAACGGCGGAACACTGGGATCTTGAGATCGGCCGTGATGGCGCACGCTACGAGCCGCTGCATTCAGAAACGGGTATCACGGGAATGCATCAGGTCACCCCCGAGGATTGTTCTGTTAGGGGCTGCGGGTGGGAGGCCTCATACGAGTTCACGATCCCCGATGATTGGCGCGAAGGCGGATACCTGGTGACCTTGACTGCCGAATGCGACGGGGATCGGGTTGAGGAGCACCATTTGTTCCTGCTGCGCCGCGCGGACGACAAGCCACCTGCGCCTTATGTCCTTATCTGTGCCACGGGAACCTGGCTGGCCTATAATTGCTGGGGCGGGTCCAACCACTACGAAGGGATCACCGGCCCAGACCGCAACGCGTTTTCCCCGGTGGTTTCAACGCAGCGCCCTTGGACGCGGGGGTTCTGCAAACTTCCCGAAGGCGCACCGCGCGCGGTGCCTGATGCACCGCACCAACCGGGGACGATGGTGCGCTATCCGTATATGGAGTGGGCCTACGCCTATGGATACTCCAAGAAATATGCCTCGGCCGGATGGGCAAGTTATGAACGCCATTTTGCGGCCTGGGCCGAGGAACAGGGGTTCGTATTCGATTTCGCCACGCAACATGATCTGGAGGCCGATCCCGATTTGTTGAAACGCTACAAGTGCGCTGTCTTCGTGGGGCATGATGAATACTGGTCAGCAAACATGCGCGACGCGGTGGATCGGTACACCGCCGGGGGCGGTAGGGTTGCACGGTTCGGGGGCAATTTCCTGTGGCAAACCCGCATCGAGGATGAGGGGCGCACCCAAATCTGTTACAAGTACACGGCTGATCAGGACCCGCTTTTCGGCTCGGATCAAGAGCATCTGGTCACCACCGCGTGGGAGGTTGCTCCGGCAAACCGTCCAGGTGCGCAGACCTTTGGGGTCAACGGATTGAAAGGGGTCTATACCGGTCTAGGCCGCTGCGTCGGGCAGGGAAGCGGGGGTTTTTCGGTATATCGCCCCGACCATTGGGCGCTGGCGGGGACTCAGTTGGGCTATGGAGATCAGCTGGGGGCCGCGTCCCGCATCTTTGGATATGAAGTCGATGGGGTGGATTACCGGATGGAGGACGGTCTGCCCTTTGCTACCGGGGCGGATGGGGCCGACCCTGCGCTTGAGATCGTGGCGATCGGGCTGGCGACCAATATTGAACCCACACACGGTGTTTGGGGCGAGACCGCCTACATTGCGGACGCGGACGCGATATTCAAAGCCCGCGCCCTGTTCGGAGAGGTCACGCCCGAAACACTGGATCGCAGCAGCCGAGGAAACGGCGCGATCGTGCATTGGCAACGAGGAGAGGGCGAGGTCTTTACCGCAGGCACCTGCGAATGGGTGATGGGGCTGGCCCGGCGGGACTGGCAGGTTGAACAGGTCACACGCAACGTGCTGGTCAGGTTTGGTGGGGCGGGCAGGGCGCTTTAGGATTCACGCCTCAAGCAGGTCCAGTATTTGATTCAGTATCGCGCGGACTTGCGCTCCGATCTGCGGTGCCTCGGACGCTCGGGGGCCTGCGATATTCAGGACCGAGGCCGGGGTGGATTGCAGCCATACCCGTACCTGCCGCACGCAGGCCGCCGTTCCATCTCTGACATCGACAACCAGATGTGGCTTCCCGGCCTCTTCGGCGAAGACGACGGTTTGCTGCGTTCCAGGGCTTGCCGACCCATCAACAAAGATCAGTGTGGCATCGCTTGAAACCACGTTGCACCGGGTTCTTTCCACAACGTTCTCAGACTCTGTCTCGGTCAGGCCGGTGAAATGCGCCGGGATTAGGCCCGCCTCATTCGTGCGGCCCCTCGGAACCCAGCCGCCATAGGTCAGTCCGTTTTGCCGCGCGAATTCCAATGCCGTCATATCCACGCCGGTTTGCCCGCCTGAGACGATTTTCATAGCTGGTACCTTTCCTGAAAAGAGCTTAGCCAGCCAACGCCATCCCGGGAACCGTTGGAATTCAGGATTTGTGCCGCAGGGGTGATGCCCGAACCTCTGAACCGCCTGGTTGACCACAGGATGCCAAAGCCTGTGCCGTTGTCAGAGTGGTATCATGAGCACGCGGTTCTGATTGCCGTTGCATCGCCCAAGGAAACGCGGGCACATTGGCCAGAGAGGGCAGAGGCTGAACAACATATGGCAACACAATCCGAAGGTCGAGCGGTCTTTCTGACAGGCAGCTTGATGGGCCACGTCACCCGCATGTCGCTGACCACTAGCATTGGCCTGATGGCGATTTTCGCGGTGGATTTCGTCGACATGATATTCATTTCGATGCTGGGCAACGACGCCCTGGCCGCTGCGGTCGGTTATGCCGGGACGCTGTTGTTTTTCACCAACTCGATCAATGTCGGTCTTTCGATCGCCGCGGGCGCTTTGGTGGCACGGCAGCTGGGGGCCGGTCGACATGAGCAAGCGCGCCAATTCGGCACCAGCGTCGCGGTTCTGGGTGCTCTGGTCGGGTTGGTCGTCTCTGTGGCTGTGCTTTTCAACCTGACATTTTGCCTGTCCCTGCTGGGCGCCGACGGTGAGGTGCTGCGTCTGGCGGTACGCTATGTTTCGATCATCCTGCCGACCATGTGGGTGATGGCGGTTGCCATGACCGGTATGGCGGTGTTGCGTGCGTATGGGGATGCGCGACGCTCGATGCAGGCCACGATTTACGGCGGGGTGGCCAACGCGGTGCTGGACCCGATCCTGATCTTCGCCGTTGGGTTGGGGCTGGATGGGGCGGCCATTGCTTCGGTCATTGCACGGATCTGCATGTTAATTGCGGCGGTTAGACCGGCAGTGCGCGTGCATCGTGGTTTCGCCCGACCATCGCTGCGGCAGTTGGCGGCGGATGTTCGACCTGTCCGCGCGATTGCGTTACCGGCCGTTCTAACCAATATCGCTACGCCCATCGGCAACGCCATTGTCATTCGTGAAATCGCGCAGTTCGGAACGGAAGCTGTGGCCGGTATGGCGGTAATCGGGCGACTGATGCCGGTGGCGTTTTCGGTTGTGTTCGCCCTGTCCGGAGCCATCGGGCCAATCGTCGGGCAGAACTCCGGAGCAGCGCAGTATGACCGCGTGAAAGCGACCTTTCTGGCCGGTGTGAAATTCACGGCCGTGTATGTTTGCCTGATGGCAGCAACTCTGTTCGTACTGCGCGCGCCGATTGCCGATCTGTTTCAGGCGCAGGGGCAGACACGGGCGCTGATCTATCTGTTCTGTGGGCCGCTTGCTCTGGCCTCATTCTTCAACGGTGTGATCTTTGTCGCGAATGCCAGTTTCAACAATCTGGGCCACCCGGTGTATTCGACCTGGGTGAACTGGGGGCGGCACACGTTGGGCACCTGGCCCTTTGCTGTTGCCGGGGCCTATATCGCAGGCGCACCCGGCGTGCTGTTGGGGCAGGCATTGGGAGGGGTCATCTTCGCCGTGATCTGCTGGGTTCTTGTCCGACGGGTTGTTGCGAATCTAGCCGCGCCGCAGCCTGCCGACCCGTTTGCCGGGCAGAACCGGTTGCAGGCCTTGTTCGGGCGTCGCGGCTGGTAAGAGGGTCAGTTGCCCTGATTGCGCGCTTCCAACCGTTCGAGGTTGACCACTGTCGACAGCATCAGACGATCATGACTCCAATCCTCGGTCTGTTGGACCGACGCGGCGGCCAACCCAAGGACAAGCGCGAACAGGATCGACAGGCCGAGGAACATGAACGGCATTGACGATTGCATCGCGGGCGCATCCGCCAGCGCAATCACCCGTTGCCGCAGAACGCGTTTCGCCTTGCCACCGGTGACTAGAGCAACGTTCAGAACCCGCGGGCTGCCGCGCGTGACGGTACGGGCGCAATAGTCCAGCAAGCATTTGGTATAGTCGTGGGCATCGATGTTCTTGCGGGCCACGACCGACTGATCGCAGGCCAATTCGCGCAGGCGGTCGAACTGGTATTTCAGCACCAGGTAAGCGGGGTTCCAGAACAGCAGGGGTCGCAGAAGTTCGAACCCAAGCTCCCATTCAACATCCCCGGCGCGTACGTGCTGAAGCTCATGCGCAAGGGCAAAGCGCAGCTCACGCGGGGTATCCAGCAAGTGGCTGGGCAACACGACATGACGCCGGCGCAGACCCCGGACCGCGAAGGGGACGGAGATGCGGTCGGACAAGCGGATATCTACCTTCGCCGAACGGCGCCACAAAAAGCTGGTGTTGACCGTTTCGCGGATCGCCAGACCATCGCGGAGCACGCGCAGGGCATAGACCAGCGATGCAAGCGACATCATCACAAGGATCGCGGATACAATCGAATGGTCTCCGCTGAACAACACCGCAACCCAGCGTTGGCGCGTGTTCAGCAGTGCCTCGAACTGGGTGGCGGGCATGCCGATGTCGCCGCGCAGATAGGCGGCCACGGCGATGTCGCCAATGGCCACGGTGCCTTTGGCCTGGGTGAGTGTGGCGAGCGCAGATACGCCAAGCGCCAGCAATGGGCTGACAACGATACACAAGCAAAGCGCCTTGAGCGCCTGCAGCTGCGCCACAAATCCGTGGCTGAATGAGGTCCGGGACAGAAGCCCCCGGGCAACCAGCCAGAGAACAGCGGCCAAGCCAAGGACAAGATTCCATTCCAGATACGCGTCGAGAACCGGTTTAACCGCTGTCATTTTGCAGTCTCCTCTCTACCAGTGCCCGAATTTCCTCCAGATCGGCTTCGCTGAGGCCCGCATCGTCAACCAGACGTGCGACCAGCGTGGCAGGTGTGTCGTCGAACAGGGTCCGGGACAGGTTCTGCAGCGACCGTGCCTGATACCTGTCTTTTTCCAGAAGCGGCGTATAGATCAGCGTCTTTCCGTCCTTGTGACTTTCGACAAACCCCTTGTCGTCGAGAATCCGCAGGATGGTAGCGCCAGACGTATAGGCCAGGTTGCGTTCTGGTGGCAGGCGATCAAGCACGTCACGGACCGAGCCCCGACCCAGCGCCCAGAGCTCGTTCATGAACTCGAGTTCCACTTCGGTCAGCAGGTTTGTTGTTTTCTTTTTTCGCATCGGTCTTTCGTGTCGCATTTTTAGTATGCCTGACAGACAAGCATCCTTTCGCTGTTTCGCAAAGCTTAAACTTTCCAGAAGACGAAGATGCCCCAGCCGATGGACAGGAAAAGAGGCGTCCAGACGGGCTGACCGACCAACCCAAGCCAGGCTAGGAAGATGTAGGCTGACCCAAGTAGGGTGATGAACAGACGGTCGCCCAGTGTGGTCGTAAGGCCCAGCACGCCGCGCCGCTCAATCCCGTCGCGGTATTTGAAGCCTTCCAGCAAGCCGATCAGGGCAATGGCTGAGAATATTCCGACGAATACTGCTAGAGTGGCGGGGGTCCAGGCCATCCAGAAATCCGGCCACAGTGGATCGGTCCATGAGAAACCCTTTTCCTCTTGCTGACCAACACTGCCCCATCCGGACTGCGCCTGGGCAAAGGCCGTCGAAGGCAGGAAGGGGAGGGTGAGAAGAAGTTTACGCATATTGAACCTCACACACGTCCCATCGCGAAACCGCGCGCGATGTAGTTGCGGACAAACCAGATGACGATGGCGCCAGGGATGATGGTCAGGGTCCCGGCGGCAGCCAGCAGGCCCAATTCGTACCCCGCGCTGGAGGCAGTCCGGGTCATCACGGCGGCAATGGGTTTGGCCTCGACCGCTGTTAGGGTTTTCGCCAGAAGCATTTCCACCCATGAGAACATGAAGCAGAAGAAGGCCGCCACACCGACGCCTGCTTTGATGTTCGGCAGAAAGATTGTTACGAAGAAACGCGGGAAGGAATAGCCATCGACATAGGCCGTTTCGTCCAGCTCTTTCGGAATACCCCGCATGAACCCTTCCAAGATCCACACCGCCAGAGGCACGTTGAACAGGGTGTGGGCCAGCGCTACGGCCAGATAAGTGTCAAACAGATGGATCGACGAGTATAGCTGGAAGAACGGTAGCGCAAAGACCGCCGCCGGAGCCATCCGGTTGGTCAGCAGCCAGAAGAAAAGCTGCTTGTCGCCCAGAAAGCGATAGCGCGAGAACGCGTAGGCCGCGGGCAGCGCTACACAGACCGAAAGTACCGTGTTGATCGTTACGTAGATGATCGAGTTGATATAACCCCAATACCATGTCGGATCGGTAAAGATGGTGATGTAATTCTCCAGCGTAAAGGTCTGGGGAAACAGGGAAAAGCCCGACAGGATCTCGTTCGTGGTCTTGAAGGACATCGCTACCAGCCAATAGATCGGCAGCATCAGGAATGCGATATAGAGGATCGGGATAAGGGACCGCTTCTTCATTGCGCGTCATCCTTTGTCATCAGAGTGTAGAAGACCCAGCTGACCAGCAGCGTGATGGCGAAATAGATCAGGCTCATCGCAGCCGCAGGGCCAAGGTCGAACTGTCCCAGAGCGATCTTCACAAGGTCGATCGACAGCAGGGTGGTTGAGTTGCCAGGGCCGCCGCCGGTCAGAACGAAGGGCTCGGTATAGATGTTGAAGCTGTCCATGAAGCGCAGCAAAACGGCGATGGTCAGAACGGTTTTCATCTTGGGCAGTTGGATATAGCGGAACACCGACCAGGGGCTGGCTCCGTCAATCTTTGCGGCTTGGTAATAGGCGTCGGGGATCGACACGAGGCCCGCGTAGCAGAGCAAGACAACAAGCGACGTCCAATGCCAGACATCCATGACAATGACTGTGATCCAGGCCGACAGCGGCTGTTGAGTCATGTCATAGTTGATACCCAGAACGTCATTCAGGAAATAGCCCAGCAGACCGATCTTTGGCAGGGTGAATATGTTCCACATCGACCCAACCACGTTCCACGGGATCAGCATCGGCAGGGCCATCAGCACCAGACAGACCGGCACCCAGAACCCCTTGCGCGGCATGGACAGGGCCACGATGATGCCCAGTGGAACTTCGATCAGCAAGATTAGGAAAGTAAACAGGAATTGCCGTCCCAGAGCGGCCTGAAACCGGTCCGAGCGCAGGATTTGTTCGAACCAGCCCAGCCCTTCCCAGAAAAACTGGTTGTTGCCGAAGGTTTCCTGAACCGAGTAGTTGACCACCGTCATCATCGGCACCAGCGCGTTGAACGCGACTAGCGCCAGGACGGGCAGGACAAAGAACCACGCCTTTTGGTTTTCCGTTCTCATTGCGCCCGCTCCTCGGTTGCGATCCAGCCGTCGCGGTAGACGCGGGATTGTTCAGGTTTGAATTGCAGGAAGACCTGCGAGCCCGGCTCGGGGACACTGTGTTCCGTCACGGCCTTGAGGGCCGTGTTGCCGACCATTGCGCTGACCACATAGTGGCGGCCGATGTCCGACACCTTGGTGACATGCGCCGGGATGCCGGTGTCGCCAAAGCCCACATATTCCGGGCGGATACCCAGATCGGTGCGGCCTCCGTCTCCATGGGTGGGACCTTCCAGTATAACCTCGTGGCCTTCGAATACTGCCCGGTCGCCCTTGGCTTCGCAGGGCAGAACGTTCATTCCGGGTGAGCCGATGAAGTGGCCGACGAACGTATGTTGGGGCCGCTCGAACAGCTCGACGGGGGTGCCGATCTGCACCACTTCGCCTTCCTGCATCACCACGACCTCGTCAGCGAACGTCAGCGCCTCGGTTTGGTCGTGCGTCACATAGATCATCGTGGCTTTGACGCGCTGGTGCAGTTCTTTCAACTTCGACCGCAGTTTCCATTTTAAGTGTGGGTCGATCACGGTCAGCGGCTCATCGAACATCACTGCATTCACGTCGTCACGGACCAGTCCGCGCCCCATTGAGATCTTCTGCTTGTTGTCCGGGCTGAGGCCGCTGGCGCGGGTGTTCAGCATATCCGTGACGTCCAGCATCTCGGCAATCTCATCGACGCGGCGCTTGATCGTTGCTGCATCAACGCCCCGGTTTTTCAGCGGAAACGCCAGGTTTTCGCCCACGGTCATCGTGTCGTAGATCACCGGGAACTGGAACACTTGTGCGATGTTGCGTTGGTCCGGGGGCAGGGTGGTGACATCTTTGCCGTCGAACAAAATCTGCCCCTCTGACGGAGTCAGCAGGCCCGAGACGATATTGAGCAGCGTGGACTTGCCGCAGCCCGACGGGCCGAGCAGCGCATACGCCCCACCGTCGCGCCAGGTCACGTCGATTTCCTTCAGCGCATAATCATCGGGGCCTTTCGGCGTCGGCATATAGCTGTGTCGCAGATTTGAAAGCTTGATCTGTGCCATGTCAGGCCACCCTTTTGCCGTCTTGGCCGAAATACCGGCAGTGGGCCGGGTTCATGTAGAAGCTGTGGTCTTCGCCCACCTGATACGGATGCACGCCCGCAGCGAGCGAAACCCATGCTTCGTCTCCGTGCTGGAAATGTGCGCTGGAATCCGAGCCCGAAAGTTCGGTCACAATCACACGGCCCGTCAGTTCCACGTCCGCGTCGGACGTGCGGAAGGGGGTCACGCGGTGTGGGCGTACAGCAACCATGTAGTCTCCGTCTGCCATGTCTTTGACCGACCAGCCGCCGCCGCCCGCCAACTGCGCCTGAGCGCCGGATACGGTGATGCGGGCCACGTTGATCGGTGGGTCCGAGAAAACCCGTGCAGCAGCGATGTTTTCGGGGTTGCGATAAATGTCTGCGGTCGGCCCGAACTGCGTCACGCGGCCGTCCTCCATCAGCGCGGTGTAGCCGCCCAACAATAGGGCCTCTTCGGGTTCCGAGGTGGCGTAGACCACCACGGCCCCGCGTCCGGCAAACAGGTCCGGCAACTGTTCACGCAGTTCCTCGCGCAGTTTGTAGTCGAGGTTCGCCAGCGGTTCGTCCAGAAAGACGGCGCGGCTTTCCTTGGCAATCGCGCGGGCCAGCGCCGTTCGTTGCTGTTGTCCGCCCGACAGCTCATGCGGGCGGCGGTGCAGCATCGGGCGCAGTTGGAGCAGGTCAGCGGCCTCTTCAACGCGGCCCTCGATTTCTGACTTTGCCATGCCTGCCACGCGCAGGGGCGAGGCAATGTTGTCGAAAACTGTCATATGGGGGTAGTTCACGAAGAACTGGTGCACCAGGCTGATCTGCCGCTTCTGCGTGTTCAGCTTTGTGACGTCCTGCCCATCCATAAAGACCTTGCCCGAGGCGATCGGGTCCAGCCCGGCCATCATCTTGATCAGAGAGGTCTTGCCCGATCCCGTCGCGCCCAGCAGCACGTTGAAATGGCCGGTTTGCAGCGTCAGGTTCGTGGGCTTGATGTGGATGACATTGCCAACCCGTTTGGTGGCGTCTTGTAGTTCGATCATGTCCGTGGGTTCCGGTCCTTCAGTGCAGCGCACTGGTCTTTGGGGTGGGGATGCCTGAAGCGGCACCCCCGGGTTTAAATGGCTTACTGAGACTGCCAGCGCTGAACCAGTTCGTCATAGTTGACGGTCTGGCCCTGCGGCTTTTCGTTCTCAAGCTTGGCCTTCGGCGAGCCCGCTTTTTCCAGCCAGAACTCTGGGTCCTGTGGATCGTTCAGGCGGGGACCACAGCCACCGTAGACACCGGCGCTTTCATCCGCGGCCTGCATCCGGGCCATGGTGATGTCCATCTCTTCGGCCAGACGGTCCATCGCCTCTTGCGGGGTGAAGGCGCCCGAGTTCACGTCACCAATCTGCTGCCACCAGATCTGGGCCAGCTTCGGATAATCCGGAACGTTGATGCCGGTCGGCGACCATGCCACACGATCAGGCGAGCGGTAGAACTCGACCAGACCACCCAGCTTGGGTGCGCGTTCGGTGAACGAATCGTGGTTGACCGAGCTATCGCGGATGAAGGTCAGACCCACATGGGACTTCTTCACGTCAACAGTCTTGGACGTCACGAACTGAGCATAGAGCCACGCTGCCTGAGCGCGATCCGCCGGGGTCGATTTCAGGAAGGTCCAGGACCCCACGTCCTGATAACCAACTTTCTGACCTTCTTCCCAGTAGGGGCCATGCGGGCTGGGCGCCATCCGCCACAGTGGCGTGCCTTCGTCATCCACGGTGTTGTTGCCTTCGGACTTCGGCTTCACCATGTCGGCAGTAAAGGCGGTGTACCAGAAGATCTGCTGGGCCACGTTGCCCTGGCTGAGTGCTGGCAGCGACTGGTAGAAGTCATATGACGCCGCACCCGGAGGAGCATAAGCCCGCAGCCACTCATCCCATTTGCGGATCGCATAGACCGCAGCCGGACCGTTGGCCGCACCACCGCGCGAGACGGAGGCGCCGACAGGGTTACAGGTGCCCGCTTCCATGCGGATGCCCCATTCGTCAACTGGTACACCGTTCGGCTCACCCACGTCACCAGCACCAGCCATCGACAGCCATGCGTCGGTCATACGCCAGCCTAGATCAGGCGCGCGTTTGCCGTAGTCCATGTGGCCGTAGATTGTCACACCGTCGATCTCTTTCACGTCGTTGGTGAAGAATTCGGCAATGTCTTCGTAGGCCGACCAGTTGACCGGAACACCTAGGTCGTAGCCGTATTTTTCTTTGAACGCGGCCTTGTTGGCTTCGTCGTCGAACCAGTCCTTGCGGAACCAGTAGAGGTTCGCAAACTGCTGGTCAGGCAGCTGATACAGCTTGCCGTCCGGGCCGGTAGTGAACTGAATGCCCATGAAGTCATCCAGGTCCAGCGTCGGCGAGGTCGTCGCCGCCCAGTCGCCCGCCATCATGTCGGTCAGCGGATAGGCCAGTTGCAAGCGCGAGTGGGTGCCGATCAGGTCGCTATCGTTGACATAGCCGTCATACAGGTTCCGACCGGTCTGCAGCTGGGTCTGAACCGCCTGAACCACTTCGCCTTCGCCGAGGATCTGGTGGTTGACCTTGATACCGGTGATTTCCTCGAACGCCTTGGTCAGCACCTCGGATTCATACGAGTGCGTTGGAATACCTTCCGACAGAACGTTGATTTCCATGCCGGCATAAGGCTGTGCAGCTTCGATGAACCACTTCATCTCGCCCATCTGTTCGTCTTTCGACAGGGTCGATGGCTGGAATTCGTCGTCGATCCAACGTTGTGCTGCGGCTTCGTCGGCCCAAGCAGGACCGTGCCCCGCAATGACGGCAGCCGCCGCCACTGCGGAAAGTAGATGTCTCCGCATCTGTCTCCTCCCAAAGATTATGGTTTCCGGCGCGAACCGGATGCCGGACAGCATCAGCGATTTTTTGCATATGTGTCAAACTAAATTTTTAGTAATTGGTTTTGCAGGGGCTTCCGCGACGACAACGCATCCTCGGTTGCCAATTTGTGAATTCGTTGTAAGCTTCACCCGTAATTACAAAAAATGCCGCAGATTGACGTGGCGCCGATTGGTGAAATTCACTTGGACGTATTAGGATAGGCAATGTCCCAGAGTCTGTTGAAATACACTCGTGTACTGGAAATTGTCGGAGATACGATCAAGGTTAGGGTGCCGTTGGACGGCTCTGCGGACGCTGCGGTTCGATTCAATGACCTGGCGGTGATCGAAACGGTCGATGGGCATAAAACCCTAGCACAGGCGATCTTCATCGACCACGATGTGGTGACGCTGCAGGTGTTTTCCGGCACCAAAGGGATCTCGACCGAAGCGACCGCAACTTTCCTTGGCCACCCGATGCAAACACCGTATTCGGCCAACATTCTGGGCCGAGTGTTTGATGGGGCAGGGGTGGCTATCGATGGCGGACCGGACCTGTCGGCCGAGCCTCGAATCGATATTGGCGGGCCGACCGTGAACCCGGCTGAACGGGCGGTGCCCAACAAGATGATCCGCACCGATGTGCCCATGATCGACGTGTTCAATACGCTGGTCGAAAGCCAGAAAATTCCGATCTTCTCGGTTTCGGGTGAGCCGTTCAACGCCTTCCTCAGCCGAATCGGCATTCAGGCCGACGCCGATATCGTGGTGTTCGGTGGGCTGGGGCTGATCTTTGACGACTACCACACGTTCCGGACTTCATTCGAGGATGCGGGCGTGTTCTCGCGCACGGTGATGTTCGTCAATCAAGCGATGGACCCTCTGGTCGAGCGCCTGTTGGTGCCCGACATGGCGCTGGCGGTGGCCGAGAAGTTTGCGGTGGAAGAGGGTAAGCGCGTACTGGTGTTGCTGACTGACATGACCGCCTTTGCCGACGCGATGAAAGAGGTCGGCATCAGTCAGGAGCGCGTTCCTTCGCAGCGCGGCTATATGGGCGATCTCTATTCGCAACTGGCGCGGCGGTACGAGAAAGCCTGCGACTATGCCAAGGGTGGATCGGTGACGGTTCTGACCGTGACGACCATGCCCGGCAATGACGTGACCCATCCGGTGCCGGACAACACCGGCTACATCACCGAAGGGCAGTTCTATCTGCACTCGGGTGTGATCGACCCGTTCGGCAGCCTGTCGCGCCTCAAGCAGAACGTCATCGGCAAGACCACGCGCGAGGATCACGGGCAGATCATGAATACGATGATCCGGTTCTATTCCGAAAGCCGGGATGCCGCGCAGAAACAGGCGATGGCGTTTGATCTGTCGGATTACGATCACCAGTTGCTGAAATTCGGCGCGTTGTTCCGGTCGCGTTTCATGGACATCAATGTCTCGATCCCGCTGGAAGAGGCGCTGGATCTGGGCTGGAAAACGCTGGCTGAGTGTTTTGCGCCCGAACAACTGCTGATGAAGCAGGCTTTGGTCGACAAGTATTTCCCGAAGGATGCCAATGGCGCGGTTGCAGCTGAATAAATCGTCGCTGGCCCGCCAGCAGACGCAGCTGAAAAGCTATGAGCGGTTCCTGCCGTCGCTGGACCTGAAGCGCCAGCAGTTGATGGCGGAACGCGCCAAAGCGCGCGAGGATGTACGGCGGCTTGAGGAAGAGGTGAAGGAACTGGCGCAACAGGTCGGGGCGAAGCTGCCGATGCTGGCGCAGCAGGGTGTCGATCTGGAAGGGTTGGTTGAACTCAAGGACTATCAGGTCAAAGAGGTCAACGTCGTTGGTGTGAAGATGCCCGCGCTCGACCGGATCGAGGTTTCGGTGCGCCCCTATTCTCTGTTGGCTAAACCCCACTGGGTCGATGCCGCAGCACAGTTGCTGCACGACATGATTGAGGCCCGCCTTCGGGTCAAAGTGGCCGAGGAGAGGGTAAAGATATTCGACAAGGCCGTCGCCACGATCACCCAACGCGTCAACTTGTTCGAAAAGGTTCTGATCCCGCGCGCCAAGGCCAACATCAAGAAAATCCGCATTTATCTGAGCGATGAGCAAATGCAGGCCGTCGTGCGCTCGAAAATCTCCAAACGCAAACACGAGCAGGAGGCCGTGTCATGAGTGTTGCGCGCCTCAAGAAACTGTCGCTGGTCGGACGTACTGGGCAGAAGACTGAGACGCTGGAGGCGTTGCAGGAGCTAGGTTGTATGCACGTTCTGCCGCTGGCACCGCCGCCGGCCGAGCCCGAAAAGATCAGCGAACGTGGTGCAAGAAATGCCTATAAGGCGTTGAGGTTTTTGAACGATGTGCCCTCACCGCGCCGCCAAATACAGCGTGACCCCGATTTTGACATGGACCAGTTCGTCAAGGACGTTCTGGACCTGATGCAGCGCTCGCGTGACATGACCGACCGGCGGGACTTTTTGGCCCATCGGATCGCTCAGGTGCGACCGTGGGGAGATCTGGATTTCCCACCCGATGACGTGTTGGCGGGCAACCGGCTGTGGTTCTACCAATTGCCGGTGAAGCACCGCGATGCGCTGTCTGACCTGACACTGCCATGGGCCATTCTGGAGCAGGATCATCGGTTCATCTACGCCGTCCTGATCGCCCCGGAAGAGCCCGCCGACGACATCCTGCCGGTTGCGCGTACCCATACCGGATCGCTGCCCATTCACGAGTTGGAAGCACAACTGGAAGAGGCCGAGATCGCCATCGAAGCGCTTGAGGCTGAACGGGTTGCTCAGACCCGGTATCTGACGCTGATGCGGCGGAATCTGTCCGTGGCCGAGAGCGCGGCAGAGCTGGCACATGCGACCCAGAAGGTCCGCGACGAAGAAGCGATGTTCGCCCTGCAAGGCTGGGTGCCCGAGGATCGCATTGATGCCGTACTTGAGATGGCCAAAGCCAAGGATGCAGCCGTTCTGATCGAAGAACCGGGGCCGGATGACGCCCCGCCCACGTTGTTGGAACAACCGGAAAAACGCAGTGCTGCCGTGGACTTGGCGCTGTTTTATCAAGTGCCCGGCTACAAGGATTGGGACCCAAGCGTCATCGTCGCAGCCTCGTTTGCATTCTTCTTTGCGATGATTGTGGCCGACGCCGGATACGGGGCCGTTATCATGCTGGGCCTGCTGCTGTTCTGGAAACGGATGGGCGGAACTGTCGGGCAAAGATCATGGCGGCTTTACGGGCTGATCATCTCGAGCGCGACGATTGTGTACGGGATTCTGGTCGGCAGCTATTTCGGCGTTTCTCCGCCTGACGGGTCAATTTGGGCCAAGCTAAAGCTGCTGGATATGAACAATTTCGGGGCCATGATGATGGTGTCGATTGTCGTCGGTGTCCTGCATCTGGTGCTGGCCAATGCTCTGGCCGCGCGGGCGGCGTTGGGGCAGAGGAAAGCCATCGCCAATCTGGGTTGGATCGGGGCGCTGATCGGCGGGTTTGTTCTGTGGCTCAGCTATATGAAAGGGAACTCCCCAACACCGGGGACAGCGATCCTGATCGTGGGTGCGTTAGCGATCCTGCTGTTCTCAAGCGAGCGGGTGATCCAGAAGCCGACGGATTGGCTGTGGCGTCTGATCGACGGTGTGCTGGGCCTTGCCGGGGCTATGGGGGCGTTTGGGGACGTGCTCAGCTATATGCGCCTGTTTGCGCTGGGTCTGGCCTCGGCCTCACTGGCGATCACCTTCAACGATCTTGCCATGTCCGTGATCCACGCGTTGAAGGGGCCGGGTATTCTGTTCGGTCTGTTGATCCTGATCATTGGCCACATCCTGAACTTCGCCCTCGCGTTGATGAGCGGCGTCGTCCACGGATTGCGTCTCAATTACATCGAATTCTTTAAATGGGGTCTGCCGGACGAAGGCATCGTCTTTCGCCCGTTCGCCCGCAAGGAGGTTCAGGAATGAATGAGCTTGTTCTGACATTGGGTTGGCTGGGGATTTACGCCCCCATGGCGCTGGGCGCGGCAGCGAGCGCAATTGGCTGTTCGATTGCGGGGATGGCCAGTATCGGCGCCATGACCGAGACCGAGGGTGGTTATGGCCGGTTTGTGGGTGTTTCTGCCTTTCCGTCGACCATGGTGATCTACGGCATCGTCATCATGTTTACGCTGAACCGCGACGTGACGCCGGAAAACGCAGGCGGGCTGTTCGGGATCGGTATCCTGTCGGGCATCGCACTGATGTATTGCGGTATCTGGCAGGGCCGCGCCTGTGCCGCCGCGATCAACGCGACCAAGGAAAAGCCTGAAATCTTTGGTCTGTCGCTGGCACCAGCCGCGATCATCGAAGGCTTTGGCGTCTTTGCCTTTGTCTTTGCCTTGGTCATCAGCGCGGGGATCAGCTGATGGCACAGGATGGCATGATTTCGCACGGTGTCGATGCTCTGATCGACAAGCTGCGCAGTGACGGCGTGGCGGCTGGGCAGGCGGATGCCGAAAAACTGCGCGCAGACGCCAAGGCCGAGGCCGCCAAGATACTGGCCGACGCAAAACGCGAGGCGGATGCGTATCAGAAAAAGGCCCGCAGCGAATCCGACAATTACCGTGCTGCGGGTGAAGAGGCGCTGAACACCGCCATGCGTGATGCGGTCTTGACTATGAAAGCAGGCCTGACCGATCGGTTCCGCGAAGATGTTGAACGGCTGGTCACCAAGGAAATGGCCGATCCGGACTTGCTGAAACAGATGATCCTCGAGGTGGTGGGCCGTGCTGCCGCTGAGGCCAAGCTGGACGGCAAGGTGCAGGTCATCCTGCCCGCTAAGGTCGCCACGCAAGAGGATATCAAGCAGAACGCCGATGATATCCAGTCCGGCAAGCTGACCAAATACGTGCTGGGCCTGACCGCCGAGATGTTGCGCGAAGAGGTCGAACTGCACGCCTCGGACGGTGCGCAGGACGGCATCCGTGTCCGGGCCGAGGATCAGGGTGTGGTGTTGGACCTGACCGACAAGGCCGTCGCCTCGCTGTTGATGGAGCATCTGCAGCCTCGTTTCCGCGCGGTGCTGGAAGGGGTGATCCGGTAACATGTCGGACCCAGACGCCTATATCGCGCTGGTCAGCAGCCTGCCGGGCTCGGAACGGTTGTTTGTCGCCAAACAGCCGCCACTGTCTCGGTTGCGTTTGGATCGCCGGTTGACCGCGCTGACAGCTGAAGATGCGCGCGTTTTGAAGGTGTTGGAGCACGCTCTGAACTGGAGCGACTATGACATGGACGTCACGGACGCGCAGGCCATTGAGCGGTGCAAAGAGGCGTTGCGCGATATCCTGCAACCAACCCTGCGCAAGCTGTTGCTCGAGCGGATGGACCTCCGCACGGCTGTCGCCGCGCTGCGCCTGCGCAAGCAGGGGGGGAACCTGGCGGCCGGGACGTTTGGCATGGGGCGCTGGGCTCGACACATCCCGGCCAACTGGACAGACCCAACCTTCAAGCTGGACGGGCCAATGCCCTGGATCAAAGAGGCCAAACAGTTGCTGGACGCAGAAGACCCGCTGGGATTGGAGCGGTTGCTCTTGTCGGTCAGTCACAAGCAGCTGAAAAGGCACGCCGCCCGCCACCAATTCGATTTCGAGGCCGTGGCGATCTACGTGCTGATCTGGAACATTTTCGACCGCTGGGCGCAAAGCAATGCGCAGGACGCGGCCAAGAGATTTGAACATCTGGCGCAGCAGGCTATGGCCGATGTCGCCGAGATAGACTTTGATGGAGCAAGCGCATGACAGCCCCAACCCCCACCACGCAGACCGCCACCGCACGCGTTGTCTCGGTACAGGAGGGGCTGGTGCAGATACAGGCCAATCACGATGCCTCCGGCGAGCCCGGGCAATTGGTCAAGAACGAGGTGGTGTTTATCCTACCGACACGCGCTGGTCCGGGGGGGCGTCAGGAACGCTTGAAGGCCGAAGTGCTGCGGGTGCGCGGCGACATCGCCGACGTGCAGGTCTACGAGAGCACCGATGGGGTAGCCGTGGGCGATCCAGTCGAACAATCGGGGCAGTTGCTGTCGGTTGAGCTGGCTCCGGGCCTGCTGGGTCAGGTGTTTGACGGGCTGCAATCCCCTCTGCCCAAGGTGGCCGCCGAGTTCGGGACCTTCCTGCCTCGTGGTGCTGATGTGGCTCCGCTGGACGATCAGGCAAAGTGGTCATTCACGCCGTCGGTCAAGGTTGGCGACACGGTGACCGCTGGCGACAGTATCGGCACCGTGCCTGAGGGCCATTTTAGTCACAAGATCATGCTGCCCTTCAATTGGGTGGGCGACTACAAGGTGGTCTGGGTCCAGAAGGGAGCGGCCACAATCCACGACATCGTCGCGCGGCTTGAGGATGAGCAGGGTGGAGAGCACACGTTGACTCTGTCGCAGAAGTGGCCGGTTCGCCGCCCATTGCCGGAAAGCATCCTGAAACGCGCTTTGTCCGAGCGGCTGTACCCGACGGAACCGGTTCTGACCTCGCAACGCCTGATCGACACGTTCTTTCCGATTGCACGCGGGGGGACGGCCTGTATTCCGGGTCCGTTCGGGGCGGGTAAGACGGTGCTGCAAAACCTGATCGCGCGGAACGCCAAGGTGGATATCGTGATCGTTGTCGCCTGCGGCGAACGCGCGGGCGAAGTGGTCGAGACGATTCACGAATTCCCCAAGATGACCGATCCAACGACGGGCGGCAGCCTGATGGACCGGACGATCATCATCTGTAACACGTCCTCTATGCCTGTCGCTGCGCGAGAGGCATCGATCTTCACCGGAATCACTCTGGGCGAGTATTACCGCCAGATGGGCTATGACGTGCTGCTGATCGCAGACAGTACCAGCCGCTGGGCGCAGGCGATGCGTGAAACCTCTGGTAAACTTGAAGAAATTCCGGGTGAGGAGGGATTTCCGGCCTATCTGGAAAGCTCAATCAAGGGGCTGTACGAGCGCGCCGGGGCGATGAAAACCAATGATGGCGAGCTGGGCAGTCTGACCCTGATCGGTACGGTCTCACCCGCTGGCGGAAACTTTGATGAGCCGGTCACCCAGTCGACCCTGTCCACGGTGAAATGCTTCCTCGGGCTGTCCTCGGAGCGTGCGTACAAACGGTTCTACCCTGCAGTCGATCCAATGCTCAGCTGGTCGCGCTACACCGATCAGCTATCGGACTGGTACGACAAAAACGCCGAGCCTGGCTGGACCGGCAAGGTGCGCGATCTGCTGGACCTGATCGAAAAGGGTGAGCAGGTCGACCAGATGATGCAGGTGACGGGCGAAGAGGGGGTCACCATCGAGGACTTCGTCACTCAGCAAAAGGCGCTGTTCGTGGACATGGTCTATCTACAGCAGGACGCGTTCGACAAAGTGGACGCAACCGTTCCGCTTGAGCGTCAGAAGATGACCTTCAAACTGGTCTATGGCGTGACCCAATCTACGGCAGAGTTCGCGGATAAGGCCGAGGTGCAGCAGGTGTTCACGCAGCTCACCGGGTTGATGAAGAACTTCCACTATGCGGCAGAAAACACGCCGGAATTCAAATCGATCTGGGGGCAGATCACTGATCTGTGCAGCGACAAGTTCGGGGTGTAAGGAGGAAATGGTAGCCCGTAGGGGAATCGAACCCCTCTTTCCAGGTTGAAAACCTGGCGTCCTAACCGATAGACGAACGGGCCATTTGCCAATGGCATAAGCACAAGTGGTAGCCCGTAGGGGAATCGAACCCCTCTTTCCAGGTTGAAAACCTGGCGTCCTAACCGATAGACGAACGGGCCACGCTGGCTTGTGGAGGGCCTTTTACGGTTTCGCCGTGACCCCCGCAAGCCGAAAAATGCAGGGATGTGAAAGTTTTTTTATAGGCCTGAACTTGGGCTCAATTTGCTTGCGCCGCGTCTTCGAGCCTGAGTTGCACGCTTTGGCGCCCACCCCATGTGTTCAACTCAAGCCGCCCGGCGAAATGGAACCGTGCGCCGCCGTGATTGGACAGCTTTTCGCCCATTGGCCCGTCAAAGGCCCCAAAGGCGATGGCGTCCAGACCGCCGCCCACACCGTCCGCCAGAGACAGTTTCAAATGAGACTCACCGACGCGTTTGGCAAAGCGCACCTGCAGGTCGGGCAGGGCGTATCGCGGGGCAGGGGCGCTGGCTCCGAACGGGCCTGCTTTTTCGATCTGTTCGATCAGGTCAATCGTGGCCGCACCCGGCATCAGGGTGCCGTCAAGTTTCAGGTCGGCCGGTCCGCCTTCGCCTGCGCCCTGTTTGGCCAGCAACTCGGATAGCCGTTCCATCGCAGGTTCCAACTGATCCCGCATCACGGTCAGCCCCGCTGCCATCTTGTGACCGCCGCCTTTGACCAATAGCCCCTCGGTGGCCAGCCGCTGGATGGACGCCCCGAGATCAACGCCAGATATTGACCGGCCCGAGCCTTTGCCCTCATCCCCTTCAAAGCCGATGACAATCGCCGGGCGGTTCGCGTTTTCCTTCAAGCGTGATGCCACGATACCAACCACGCCCGGATGCCAGCCTTCGCCCGCCGCCCAGACTAAGGGCGCGTCCAATCCCCGTTCCTCGGCCTGCTCCAGTGCGGCAGCGCGCACAGCGTTTTCGATATCGCGGCGCTCGGTATTCAGTTCGTCCAGCCGCTGTGACAGCGCCTGCGCTTCGCGGATCGACTCTGTGCTGAGCAACCGCGCGCCCAGATCGGCCTGCCCAATCCGACCGCCCGCATTCACACGTGGGCCAAGCAGAAAGCCCAGATGATAGCTGTTGGGCGCCGAGTCCATCCTCGCCACATCTGACAGGGCCACCAGACCCGGCCGTTGTCGCTGCGCCATGACCTTCAACCCCTGACGCACCAGCGCCCGGTTTGCCCCGATCAGCGGGGCGACATCGGCTACGGTCGCCAGCGCCACAAGGTCCAGCAGGGAAATCAGGTCGGGGCCTTTGACACCTGCCTCTCGTAGCTGCCGCCCGGCCTCGACCAGCATCAAAAACACAACACCAGCCGCGCAGAGATAGCCCAGATCGCCGCTTTCGTCCTGTCGGTTCGGGTTCACCACTGCCACGCAATCGGGCAGGGTTTCACCGCCAAGGTGGTGGTCCAGCACGATCACGTCTGCATCTTTGGCAGCGGCGATAGGCTCGTGGCTGAGCGTCCCGCAATCGACGCAGATGATCAGATCATGGTTCGCCGCCAACTCCTGCATGGCCGGGACGTTGGGGCCATAACCTTCGTCAATCCGGTCGGGCACATAGAGCGTTGCCTGAAGGCCCATCTGACGTAGCCAGACCAACAGCAACGCGGCCGAGCTGCCTCCGTCCACGTCATAATCCGCAAAGACCGCGATCCGTTGTTTGTTCCGCACCGCTGCCAGAAACCGCGTTGCGGCAGGTTCCATGTCCTTCATCGACCGAGGGTCGGGCAACAGTTCCTTCAACTTGGGCTCCAGAAACCCGTCGGCCTCCATCGCTGGAACGCTACGCCGCGCCAACACCTGACACACGGCGCGGGGCAGACCGGCCTGTTGCACCAGCATCTCGGTCGCGCGTTCCACCTCGGCCGTGGGACCGACCCAGCGCCGCCCGGACAATGATTGTTCAACCCCTAGAAAGCTCATGACCTGCCCCTGATATGCCAAGGCCGGACCCTCACGGACCCGGCCTCATTATCTTTATGGATAGCCTCGCCCGTGGTTCGGGCGCAAGCGGTTAGGCGTTGTCGTGCGGCCACATCGGCGTGCGGTAGGTCATGCGGCGTACCGATCCGGTTTTCGAGCGCATCAGCAGGGTGGTGGTTTCCACCCAACCCGGCTGGCGCTTGATGCGCGGCAGCAGCGAGCCACCGGTCACGCCGGTTGCGGCAAAGATCACATCCGCAGTCACCATCTCGTCCCGAGCATAGACGCGGTCCAGATCGGTGATGCCTGCCTTGGCGGCGCGGCCACGTTCGTCATCGTTGCGGAACAGCAGGCGGCCAAAGATCTGCCCGCCCATGCATTTCAGCGCAGCCGCCGCCAGAACGCCCTCGGGCGCGCCACCCTGGCCCATATACATGTCGATGCCGGTTTCTTCGCTTTCGGCGCAGTGCATAACACCAGCCACATCACCATCGGTGATCAGGCGGATCGAGGCACCGGTTTCGCGCACTTCGGCGATCATCGCCTCATGACGTGGGCGTTCCAGAATGCAGACGGTGATGTCGGCAGGTTCACAGCCTTTGGCCTTGGCCAACGCTTCGACACGCTCGCGCGGGCTCATGTCCAGATTCACGACACCTTCGGGGAAGCCCGGACCGATGGCCAGCTTGTCCATGTAAACGTCCGGCGCGTGCAACATTGAGCCGCGCGGCCCCATAGCGATCACGGTCAGTGCGTTGGGCATGTCCTTGGCGGTCAGAGTGGTGCCTTCCAGCGGATCCAGCGCGATATCCACGCCGGGGCCTTCGCCGGTGCCGACCTCTTCGCCGATATACAGCATCGGCGCTTCGTCGCGTTCACCTTCACCGATGACGACGACGCCCGCGATGTCCAGCAGGTTCAGCTGTTCCCGCATGGCGTTCACGGCTGCCTGGTCGGCGGCTTTTTCGTCACCACGACCGACCAGAGAGGCCGAAGCCAGTGCGGCCTGTTCCGCAACCCGAGCAAGGCCCAGAGACAGCAGGCGGTCGTTGAAATCTACTTTGGCAGCACTCATGTTCGGTATCCTCAGGTCAGTAAAGGCGTTTTGTTCGGGATAGCCTGCGTTTCATGCAGGCCGCAAGGGTCAAACCTCTTCAATCCGCAATGCAACGGGTTCTCCGGCCACCACGTCGGTCTCGCGCAGACCATCGAGGGCCACGTCCAGCGTGGCGCGCGTGGTCTTGTGGGTCACGATCAGAACCGGCGCGGTGCTTTCCGAATGGCCGTACTGGCGCATCCGGTCGATCGAAACACCCGCATCACCCAGAATGGCGGCCACTTTGGCCAGCGCACCGGGTTTATCGAACAGGGCAAGACGCAGATAATAGGGCGCGGGCAGGCCGGTCACCGCAGGCCGTGCGTCTTGCAGCGAGGTCGCTGGGCGGCCAAAGGTTGGGATCTGCAGCCCACGGGCCAGATCGCAAACATCGCCCATCACGGCGCTGGCTGTGGGGCCTTCGCCGGCACCGGGGCCACGCAGGACAACCTGTTCGACCGCATCGCCTTCGATCACCACCATGTTGGTGCCGCCTTCCAGCTGCCCAAGGGGAGAGCTGCTGGGAACCAGGCACGGCTGCATCCGCTGTTCCAGACCACGGGCCGAGCGTTGCGCAACGCCCAGCAGCTTGATGCGATAGCCCATGTCGTCGGCTTGGTGGATGTCATCCAGGCTGATCTGCTGAATGCCTTCGATCTGGATGCCGTCGAAATTCGGCTTGGTCCCGAACGCGATCGAGGACAGCAGCGCCAGTTTGTGTGCAGCATCAATGCCGCCGACGTCGAGGTTCGGATCAGCCTCCAGGTATCCAAGCTGCGCGCATTCCTCGAACAGGGCGTTATAGCCCAGTTCCTGCGACTGCATCCGGGTCAGGATATAGTTGCAGGTGCCGTTCATCACGCCCATGACGCGGGTGATCTCATTCCCGGCCAGCCCTTCGGTCAGGGATTTGATGACCGGGATGCCACCGGCCACGGCGGCCTCGAACCGGATCACGCGACCAGCGGCCTCGGCCTTTTCGGCCAGCTCCTGACCGTGGATCGCCAGCAGAGCCTTGTTTGCGGTGACGACATCTTTGCCGGTGGCCAGCGCTACCTCGACCGAGGCTTTGGCGGGGCCGTTCTCGCCGCCGATCAGCTCGACAAACACGTCGATATCATCACGTTTTGCCAGCGCAACCGGGTCGGTTTCCCAAGCATAGTCCGAAAGGTTCACGCCGCGGTCCTTGTTGGCATCGCGCGCCGATACGGCGACGATTTCCACAGACCGCCCCGTACGCGCCTGCAACAGGTCCGCATGGCGGCGGACGATCTTCACGACACCCACGCCAACCGTTCCCAAGCCCGCAATTCCCAGCCGCAGCGCCTGTGTCATCCCGTGGGTTCCTTTCCGCTCGAAAATTTCGTGGTATCGGGCCTGCCGCCCGTTCAGCGCTGCCTTAGCGGGTTCGGAGCTAGGGTGCAATGCGTCGTGGCCCGGGGCAGGCCCGGAATCGCATTGGGTCAGTTGATTTCCGCAGCTTGAAGTTCTTCTGCCTTTTTCTCCAGCGCTTCACGCCGGGCTATCAGGTCCTCCTCGACTTCGGCGGCCTCGTTCAACGGGTCAACAGGCGGGCCGAGGTTTTCCTGAATGGGAATAAGCGTGGGATAGGGGGCCGATCCGACATTGGGCTGCTCGCGCCCTTCCAGTTCCGGAAAATCTGCGCATCCGGCACAGGCGAGCAACAGGATCAGCAAAGGCAGGGGCTTCATTCAGAACCCTTTCAAGGTCGATTGCAAACGTGATGCACCTTTTACGGCATTGGTTCAAGCGGGGTTCTATCTGAACAAACGTTCAGATACGGTGCGGGAATGGCACGTACGCAAGGTTCACATTCCGATATCACCGGCCCGCGCATTCGCAAGGCGGCGCTCGGGTTGTTTGCTCGCCACGGCTATGCCGCGGTCTCCATGCGTCAGATCGCGGGTGAGGTCGGGGTGCAGGCGGGGGCGCTGTACAACTACACGCCCGACAAGCAGAGCCTGCTGTTCCGTCTGATGCACGAACACATGCAAGAGCTGTTGTCGGCCTATGACGATCTGGATCAGTCCATGGATGCGTCCGAAGCTTTGCGCCAGTTCGTCGGGTTCCACATCCGCTTTCATCTAGAGCGCCCAGATGAGGTGTTCATTGCCTACATGGAACTGCGCAACCTGACACCCGAGAACTTTGCAGAGATCGAAGCGTTGCGCCGCCGCTATGAGGACGCGCTTGAGGCGATCCTGCGCGCAGGGCAGGCGGCCAGCGTGTTTGATGTCACGGATACAAAGATCGCGACATTGGCGGTGATCGCCATGCTGAACGGTGTGATGACGTGGTATCGCGCCGGCGGACGCCTGTCGCTGGATGAGGTCGAGCAGGTCTATTGGGACATGGTCCGCCGGTCAGTTTCGGCGTGAGCAGCCTAATGTGCAGGGCGAATGAAGGTGCCGTTGCGCAGTTCGCGAAAGGCTTGCTCAAGCTCGGTCCGCGTATTCATCACGATGGGCCCATGCCAGGCGACCGGCTCGTCAATTGGCGCACCTGAGATCAGTAGGAAACGCACACCGTCAGGCCCGGCCTGAACCGTGATTTCATCCCCGGTGCCAAACCGGACCAGCGTCCGGTTACCGGACATGTCGCGGATGTTGACCTCTTGCCCGGCAATTTCCTTTTCCAGCAGTACGCCGGTGGGTTGCGAGGCATCGGCAAAGGCCGCCTGACCTTCGAACACATAGGCAAAAGCACGGCGGTAGTTGTCGATCTTAAACGTCTTCTTCACCCCGGCGGGGATTGAGATGTCCAGATACTGCGGGTCCGCTGCGATCCCATCGACCGGGCCGGTCTTGCCCCAGAACTCACCTACGATCACGCGCACCGTGGTGCCATCGTCATCGGTTATTTCCGGGATGTCCTTGCTCTGGACATCCTGATAGCGCGGCGCGGTCATCTTTTGTGCCGAGGGCAGGTTGCCCCACAGCTGAAAGCCGTGCATTTGACCGGAAGGATTTCCAGTCGGCATTTCCTGATGCAGAATCCCGGACCCTGCGGTCATCCACTGAACGTCTCCGGCGCCAAGTGTGCCGGTATTGCCCAGCGAATCCGAGTGTTCGACCGATCCGGCAAGCACATAGGTGATTGTCTCGATCCCGCGATGAGGGTGCCAGGGAAACCCGGCCTGATAGTCTTGGGGCCGCTCGTTCCGGAAGTCCTCGAACAACAGGAACGGGTCAAGCTCGGACGGATCCTGAAATCCAAAAGCACGGTGCAGTTTGACGCCAGCGCCTTCCATTGTGGCGAGGGCTTTCCGGGTTTCCAGAACGGGTCGTAGGGACATAGCGGCCTCCTAAAGCTTTGGTCACCATGTATTTGCGCAAGGGGCAGCGTCAATCGGCAGAAAAGAACGGGAAATGTGCAGAAATCAGCAGTAGTAGCCCCCCCTGTCTTTTCCTGCCAGAAGTCGCTAAACCCTTGGGAAAACAACAGGGGTTCACATGCAACAAGACATTCTGGCCACTATTAAGCCGTCACCTGCCAGACGTTGGCTTGGCGTTGGGATGCTGAGCATCGTTGGCGTGCTGGTCCTCTCTGTAGCGCTGGCGCAGCCGCCTGACCCCCTGTGGATGGTGTTCCTGCTTGCGGTTGGCGGCGCGGCGTTCTGGTTGGCGTATCGCATGTGGCACGCGACAAACGATTGGATCGAGCTGACGTCCTCGGAACTCCGCACCGGGGCAGGGCACATTATCGCGAAAGTAGAGGATATCGAAGCTGTCGACCGGGGAGTCTTTGCGTTCAAACCTTCGAACGGGTTTCTGTTGAAAACACGCGTCGGCGGGGAAAACAGCTGGGCGCCCGGGCTGTGGTGGCGTGTAGGGCGCCGGGTGGGCGTCGGCGGCATGACCGCCGCCGCCGAAACCAAATTTATGACGGATGTGATTAGCTCGTTGGTGCTACACTCACAGGACCAGCATCCCCTTGACAGAAATTAGCCGAAATATCGGGCGCTGTTACAAGATCGGTAAAGCGCGGCCGTGTGAAAACGAAGTTGGTAAACTCATAATCTTTGGTCAGCCAACCGGTTTTGAACAACGGGTCATAGTCGTTTAATGTTTCAACAAGAATCAAAGTGTCCAGGTCCGACATCGGCGGCAGATTTTCTTTTATTTTGTCGATGTTGGAGTCATCCCACGTTCCAACAAACCCGCAGGTTGTGGACCACTGGACGTAATGGCGGTCATCGTCCTCTTGATACATGATGAATGACAAACGCATGTTCAGCGTCGAGTTGTTGTTCACCATCCGCCGCATCAGGGTGTACATGGAAACCGCATAGGTATCGGTTAACTCGTCCGTTTCACGCGAGATAAGGTCACCCACAGTATACGCAGCTTTCAGGTTCGCTGTACTTTGGCGGAAACCGTCAAAAAACGTGTATCCAAGTGTAATGGACCAAACAAAAATAGGGAAAACCACAATTCCCTCCAAGTGGAGGTTTCCTTGTTCGCTGCGGGCGAACCGACCCAGAAATTGCCGGATACTTAAGAAATAGCGTTTCATTTAAGGCTCCTGAACAAAGGCGGTGATCGCTGTAAGCGTGACCAGGCCATCGTCACTTTGCAAAGCGCGCCCCATCGAGGTGGTCGGGAAGATTGGATCAACTTTGGCACAGGCGCGAAGTATCATCAGTGCGTTCGACGCGCCCGCTTCGAAGTTCCGGGCTGGTTTGGCCTCTTCCTCTCTGTTGACGCAATCCGGCTCCACGGGGAAATCCAAGCCGGTAAATGCGTCCTGAAGTATCATTTCCAGCCTGAGATTGCTGGTGCAGTTTGGGATAATTCCCGCCATGTCACAGACATCCTTCTTGATCGTGTCGTGAGTGATCACAGCATCGGTTCCCAGGCGAATATCGCGCACGACAATGTCCATGGAGCGTTCCAGCAACGACTGCTGAATCGTGACCATCGAGTATTCGACGGCCCCCATGATGAAGAACAGGTAGGCCGGAAAAATTATGACAAACTCAACTGCCAGCGACCCGTTTTCTGACCGTTTGAAACGGACGATGTTCTTAAGAAACCTTCGGATCATTGGGTCAGCCTTAGACGTTTGATCGACGAGGCGATGGACCGGAATGCCTCTTCTAGCGTCAGGTTCTCGTCACCCAGCTTGCCAGTGCTGTTGACCTCATAAACCATGCTGGGTTTGGTGGCGCAGTTTTTGATCGTGGTGAGACCTGCGTCAGGCGCTTCAAACGCGATGCCGTAGACCAGTACACCTTTGTTTTTGATGGCGGAACAGATGTTATTCGTACGCGTGTTCTTCGAGGTTCTTGAGACCGAATTATAGGCATTCGAATACCAGTCGCTGAGTGCGCTGCTATCCCATGGATAAAAGTTGTATCTTGCATTCCAGCGGAGCGACGTGAGAGCGAAAAGCTCTGGGTAGGTCAGGCGAACGGCGGTGCCGTCTTCATCGTCCCTGTCCCCATAGCGGTGATCCATGTTCCACCGTTCCTGCCGAGACCAGTAATACCTGTTTGGGTTTTTGGACGTTCGGATGCTGTACTCGCCTTGAACTGTCACCGTCTCCCATTTGTAAGTGTCCCAATTGTACCTGGTTTCCACTTGGGAGTAGTTGGGGTTGTACCAAACAGGGGAATTACCGCTGCGCAACGAATTTTTCAGTTTCCACTGACTGGTGTTGTATCCGTCGGTCATGACGATGATGACCTTCTGAACATCAGACGTGTATTCTTTGGGGCGGTTTGCGAACTCTTTCGGGACGACCGTCGGTGCATCCTCGGCGTCCGAGTTCGGGTCTTTTTTCTGACCTGCCAGTTTGGTGATGATGGGCCGGAACTCGGGGTCGACCAGCGCGGCAGCCCATTTCATTCCAATGTCAATTGACGTGTTGCCACTCGCAGTCAGCGCTCCGATCTGGGCGTGAAGTTCCGTGATGTCGTTTGTCACCGGTGTAATCTCACTGCCGGGTCGGGTGGGGCAGGTTGGTCTACGGTTGTGCTCCCACTGGTAGGCATCGTTGTTCGATTTGTACCTGTCAAAATGCGCCGTTCGGTCAAGCACAGCCGAGGGTTTCAGGTCGTGTTCTTTGAATTGACTGCTCGTGAAGTTCACACAGTGCGAGTAGTTATGTTCATTGGATACACCCGTCATTTTGCCCAGAATGTTCTCTCCGGCATTCACTTGCGTGGCGTAAGGAATAATCGAGATCGAAATCTTTTCGGGATTTTCCTTTTCGTACATCGTCGTCACAAATTCCTTGGCTGCTTCCCGCAGCACCTGGATCTTGTCTTTTCCAGCCTCCGCAGACGGATCATCCATGGAACCGGACATGTCGAGAACCAGCGAAACCTCGATCGCGCCCACGGATTCTTCCGCAGTGCTGGTAACCGAAGCCCTCAATTCGGGAATGCCCGCAAAATACATGAAGGCTGTTTTTACGACCACTTCAGCCTCGGCCGACACTCGTCTTGAACCGAAACCCGGCGTAACGACGGGTTCTTTCGTCAACTTGCCTCGCACGCCGGACTTTTCAAAATAGTCTTTGACGACTTCCACCGGAGGCAGTTCCTGATCAAGGTCGGCGGCAGCCAGAACCGCGCGGTCCAATGTCGCCTGTAGGTTCGCCCTGTCGCGCTCAAAGTGCATCATGTCGGCACCCATGCCGGTCAAACAGAGGATGATGATAAAGCCCGTCAGTACGAAGATCGTGAACACGCCACCATCTTCGTCCAGGGCGAAACGACGAACCGAAGGGGTGAAGCTCTTCAATCTCTTAGAGCCGCTTTGAAAAACGCGCATTATCATCTTGATGACCTCGCCGAGCAGACAACTAAACTGCAAAGGAAATATTAACCGAAAATTAACGCCGAATCGTGGCAGGATTTAGGCGAAAAAGCCGCCGTGTTGACCGGTTTTCTGGAAAAAGAAGGATAATATTAGGGTGTTAGGTGTTTCTGTTGTCGCACAGGCGACAATTCCGGCGGGGCGGTCCGGGTTGGCCGACTCAGGTGGCTACGAAAATAAATCTCGGGAATTGGCAGTTTTATTTTCGCTTAAATATTGATCGTTTACGCATTGGGTGCGACAAAACGTCAGAACGTAAGTCGTTCGCTGGCACGGAGGATTAAATGACGGCCATCAAAGAACCCAGCTTTCGCGAGAGTGTGGACCTCATGTTCAACAGGGCCGCGTCCCTGATGGACCTGCCTCCGGGGTTGGAGGAAAAGATCCGGGTCTGCAACGCCACCTACACGGTTCGGTTCGGTGTGCGTCTGCGGGGTGAAATTCATACCTTCACCGGCTATCGCTCGGTTCATTCCGAACATATGGAGCCGGTCAAGGGCGGTATTCGCTACGCCTTGGCGGTGAACCAGGACGAGGTCGAGGCGCTGGCGGCGCTGATGACCTATAAATGCGCGCTTGTCGAAACGCCGTTTGGCGGCTCGAAGGGTGGCCTGCGCATCGATCCCCGCCAATACGAAGAGCATGAGCTGGAACAGATCACGCGGCGCTTTGCCTATGAACTGGCCAAGCGCGATCTGATCAACCCTTCTCAGAACGTGCCCGCACCGGATATGGGCACGGGTGAGCGTGAGATGGCCTGGATCGCCGACCAGTATGCGCGGATGAACACGACCGATATCAACTCGCGAGCCTGTGTGACGGGCAAGCCGCTGAATGCAGGTGGTATCTCGGGGCGTGTCGAGGCGACCGGACGGGGCATTCAATACGCGCTGCGCGAGTTCTTCCGCCACCCCGAGGATGTGCAGAAGGCAGGCCTTTCGGGCAAGCTGGACGGCAAGCGTATCATCGTGCAGGGGTTGGGCAACGTGGGCTACCACGCGGCCAAGTTCCTAAGCGAAGAGGACGGCTCGCGGATCGTCGGCATCATTGAATGGGACGGCGCGCTGTATAACCCCGACGGGATCGACGTTGAATCCGTGCGGCAGTGGATCGTGAAGCATGGCGGGGTCAGCAACTATCCGGATGCCACGCATTCGGCCGAGGGGGGCGAGGTTCTTGAGGCGGAATGCGACATCCTGATCCCTGCGGCGCTTGAGGGTGTGATCAACCTGACCAATGCCGAGAGGATCAAGGCCCCTCTGATCATCGAGGCGGCGAATGGTCCTGTCACAGCCGGAGCGGACGAGATCCTGCGCAAGAAAGGCACCGTGATCATCCCCGATATGTATGCAAACGCCGGCGGTGTGACGGTTTCCTATTTTGAGTGGGTCAAGAACCTGAGCCATATCCGCTTTGGCCGGATGCAGCGCCGTCAGGAAGAGGCGCGGCACGAGCTGATCGTCAGTGAGTTGGAGCGGCTGGATCGCTACCTGGGCGAAGCGTGGTCGATGTCTCCAAACTTCAAGGCCAAGTACCTTCGTGGCGCGGATGAGCTGGAACTGGTGCGTTCCGGCCTGGATGACACCATGCGCATTGCCTACCAGTCCATGCGCGAGGTGTGGCACAGCCGCGACGATGTCGAGGATCTGCGGACGGCGGCCTATATCGTGGCCATTGACCGCGTCGCGAAAAGCTATCGCGCCAAGGGGCTGTAGCTTTTGGCGTTGGGGGCGGTCGGGTTGCGACCCGGTTGCCCCTGTTGCCGCTCTGCCCAATGTGATTGGGCGCGGTGAAAAGGGTGATAGCAGCCGATGCGTCTGCCGGGTAAGCTGCCGCGAAAGAAACGATTCCGGGAGACCCCCATGTTGCGTATCGCCGTTGCGGCTGTTTTGCTGGCCACACCTCTGGCTGCTCAGGAAACCAAAGAACAAAGCTGCCAGTATCAGGCCGATGTCGTTGCGGCGATTCAGAAAGCGCGCTTGGACAAGGTAAAAGAGCGCGACGTGCCGCAGGCGGTGGCCGACACAGGTCCGACATGGCCCGAAAGCTACAACAATGCCATCCCGCTGATCACGCCTTGGGTCTACGAGCAAAAGATGCGTGACGTCCGTAAAAAGGATCTCGGCGCGGCGTGGCTGGAACTGTGCCTGCAGCAATAATCCACAGGCCCCGCATTTCCCTGTGGACAACCGCGCGCCATCCCCTTGGCGCGCGTTTTCATTTCTGGCAGGTTTGACGAATGTCTTTGCCCCCCGGATTTCTGGATGAACTGCGCACCCGGCTGAGCTTGTCTCAGGTTGTCGGGCGCAAAGTCATATGGGACCAGCGCAAGTCCAATCAGGGTAAGGGTGACATGTGGGCCCCGTGTCCGTTCCACCACGAAAAGACGGCGTCCTTCCATGTCGACGACCAAAAGGGGTTCTATTATTGCTTTGGCTGCCACGCCAAAGGCGACGCGATCAACTTCGTGAAAGAGACCGAGAACGTCTCATTCATCGAAGCGGTCGAGATTTTGGCGCGTGAGGCCGGGATGCCGATGCCCGCGCGTGATCCCAAAGCGCAAGAGAAACAGGACCGCCGGTCGCAATTGGCCGAAGTCATGGAGCAGGCGGTGCAGTTCTTCCGCCTGCAGCTCAAGACCGGGGCAGGGGGCGCCGCCCGCGACTACCTGAACCGCCGTGGATTAGACGCGCAGGCGCTGGAACGGTGGGAGATCGGATTTGCCCCGGACGGATGGCAGGCGCTGTGGGATCATCTGCGTGGCAAAAACGTGGCCGAGGACCTGATCCTCGGCGCGGGTTTGGCCAAACCGTCGAACAAGGGCAAAATGCCCTATGACACCTTCCGCAACCGGATCATGTTCCCGATCCGTGACCCACGCGGCCGCTGTATTGCCTTTGGCGGCCGGGCGATGGATCCGAATGACAACGCCAAATATCTGAACTCGCCCGAAACCGAGTTGTTCGACAAAGGCCGTAGTCTTTATAACCACGGCCCCGCAAGGCAGGCTGCGGGGAAGGGGCTGCCCTTGATCGTGGCCGAAGGGTATATGGACGTGATCGCGCTGGCCGAGGCTGGATTTGGTGCATCCGTCGCGCCCTTGGGCACGGCAATTACGGAACATCAACTGCAACTGCTGTGGCGTATCTCGGACGAGCCGATCATCGCGCTGGACGGCGACACGGCCGGTTTGCGGGCTGCCATGCGGGCCGTTGATCTGGCTTTGCCGCTGTTAGAGGCTGGGAAATCCCTACGCTTTGCGTTGATGCCAGAGGGCAAGGACCCGGATGATCTGTTGCGCGCCGAAGGCGCCGGGGCCGTGCAGGCCGTGCTGGATGGTGCCATCCCAATGGTCAAACTACTGTGGCAGCGCGAAACCGAAGGTAAAGTATTTGACAGTCCCGAACGCAAGGCGGCATTGGACAAGGTGCTGCGGGACAAGATCAAACTGATCCGCGATCCGTCGATCCGTTCGCATTATGGGCAAGAGATCAAGGACCTGCGCTGGCAGCTGTTCCGCCCGCAACGGCAGCCACAGAACCGTCCATGGCAACCACGTGGAAAATGGCAGCCCAAGCCAACTGCGACAGCGGGTGCGCGGGCCTCATTCCTGGCCTCGTCCGAGGGGGCGGAAATCCAGCTGCGTGAAGCGGCCATTCTGGCGATTGCTGCGCTGAACCCGGAGGTCGTGATCCAGTTCGAGCATCAGTTGGAAGAACTGGACTGCCTTGATCCCGACCATGCAGCCTTGCGCAATGCCATTCTGCGCCACGCAATTGATGATCCGGACAACCTGAAAGATCACATCGCTGAAACATTGGGGCCGGACGCCCTTGAAAACCTGCTGGCCCTTCGCCATGTCGCAGTAATCCCCTGTGTGTACAAACCAGGCGAGGTTGAAAAGGCCGAGATGACGCTGGCCGAGGAACTCGCAAAGATCAAAGCGCTCCGGGGGTTGGATGCTGAGATTGCCGAAGCGGAAGAGGAACTGTCCGATCTGGCCGATGAGGCGCTGACATATCGGCTGGCGCAGGCCGCCGAGGAGCGTAACCGCACGAGCCGTAGCCAGAACGAGGACAGGGCCGTTTTCGACATCGCCGACAACGGCGCGCGAATCAACCGCGACGAGAAAGACGCGTTCAAGGCAATCATGTCCGGGATCAATTTTGAACGGAAACGCCGCTAAAGTGGTGTTTTCGTAAGGCACTGGAAAAGAAAAACAGGTAAACGGGTGGCCGAATCACTTCTACGCGCTAATGATTCGGTACAAACGAATCACCCATCCCTGCAGGAGCATTGAATGGCCGCCAAAGACACGACCGAAGATCGCAAATCCGAAGAGCAGGAACAGGAAATCTCGCTGGACATGAGCCAGGCCCAGGTCAAGAAGATGATCGCCGAGGCCCGCGAGAAAGGCTACATCACCTACGACCAGCTCAATCAGGTTCTGCCGCCGGATCAGGTCAGCTCGGAACAGATCGAAGACGTTATGTCGATGCTGTCCGAGATGGGCATCAACATCATTGAAGATGAAGAGGCCGAAGAGGAAGAGAACAAAGGCTCGACCGAACTGACCACCACCGAAAGCAACCGTGAGGTTGCGCTGGCTGGGGCCGCCACCGAAAAGTTGGATCGCACCGACGATCCCGTCCGCATGTACCTGCGCGAGATGGGTTCGGTCGAACTGCTGAGCCGCGAGGGCGAGATTGCAATCGCCAAGCGGATCGAAGCAGGGCGCAACACGATGATCGCAGGGCTGTGCGAAAGCCCGCTGACCTTCCAGGCGATCACCATCTGGCACGACGAATTGTTGTCCGAAGACATTCTGCTGCGGGACGTCATCGATTTGGAGGCCACGTTCGGCAACCAGATGGACGAAGACGGCGATGTCGAAGAGCCGGTTGTAGACACCTCGAACGTGCAGGCGGCCAAGCCTGCCAAAGACACCGGCCCCGAGCTGGATGCCGACGGCAACCCGCTGAACAACGACGATGATGACGACGACGACGATCAGGCCAACATGTCGCTGGCAGCGATGGAAGCGGCCCTGAAGGATCAGGTTCTGACCACACTGGAGCGCATTTCGACCGACTTCTCGATGCTGTCGGAAATGCAGGACAGCCGGATCTCGGCCACCCTGAACGAAGATGGCTCGTTCAGCGAAAAGGACGAAGAGACCTATCAGAAACTGCGCGCCGAAATCGTTGAACTGGTGAATGGTCTGCACCTGCACAACAACCGGATCGAAGCTCTGATCGACCAGTTGTATGGCATCAACCGCCGTATCATGTCGCTGGACAGTGCGATGGTGAAACTGGCCGACCAGGCCCGTATCAATCGTCGTGAGTTCATCGACGCCTATCGCGGTCGCGAACTGGACCCGAACTGGCTGGCCGAAATGGCCGAAAAGCCGGGCCGGGGCTGGCAGATGTTTATCGAACGCTCGACCGCCAAGGTCGAGGAACTGCGCAACGACATGGCTCAGGTCGGTCAGTATGTCGGTCTGGACATCAGCGAATTCCGCCGCATCGTGCAGCAGGTTCAGAAGGGCGAGAAAGAAGCCCGTCAGGCCAAGAAGGAAATGGTCGAAGCCAACCTGCGTCTGGTGATCTCGATCGCCAAAAAGTACACGAACCGTGGCCTGCAATTCCTTGATCTTATTCAGGAAGGTAACATCGGCCTGATGAAGGCGGTGGACAAGTTCGAATACCGTCGCGGCTACAAGTTCTCGACCTATGCAACGTGGTGGATTCGTCAGGCGATCACGCGCTCGATCGCGGATCAGGCGCGCACGATCCGTATCCCGGTTCACATGATCGAGACGATCAACAAGCTGGTCCGGACCGGTCGTCAGATGCTGCACGAGATTGGTCGCGAACCGACGCCGGAAGAACTGGCCGAAAAGCTGCAGATGCCGCTTGAGAAGGTGCGCAAGGTGATGAAAATCGCCAAGGAGCCGATCAGCCTTGAGACGCCGATTGGCGACGAAGAAGACAGCCAGTTGGGCGATTTCATCGAGGACAAGAATGCCGTTCTGCCTCTGGACAGCGCCATTCAGGAGAACCTCAAGGAAACCACGACTAGGGTTCTGGCCTCGCTTACCCCGCGTGAGGAGCGGGTTCTGCGGATGCGGTTCGGCATCGGCATGAACACCGACCACACACTGGAAGAGGTGGGTCAGCAATTCAGCGTGACCCGCGAACGTATTCGTCAGATCGAGGCGAAGGCGCTGCGCAAGCTCAAGCACCCCAGCCGATCGCGAAAGCTGCGGTCTTTCCTAGATCAATAAAGTTAAAGGCGCCTCGGACGAGGCGCCTTTTTTTGTCAGCCTTTAGTCTTCACATTGATCGGTTCAATGATCAACTTGGCGGCAACTCACAAGCCTCACTTCCTGTGTGCCACTATATCCTTGTTGTCCACTCGCGGGACAGGCCGGGGCGAGGTGGCAACGCTGATGACCCTCGGCCACTCGTTTCAAAGACATTTCGGAAAATCCAGACGGCTGCGGAACGTGCTGGGCGCCTGACCGGTCCAGCGTTTGAAGGCAGTGGAAAACGCAGGCTGATCGGAATAGCCCAAGGAAAAGGCGATCTCGGACAGGGGCATTCCGTTGGTGATGAAGGTCTGCGCCAGATCGCAGCGCAGGTCATCGACGATATCGCGATAGCTGACCCCCTCATCCTTGAGACGCCGGGCAAAGGTGCGCGGACTCATCCCCAGATTTGCCGCGGCTTCGTCGGCGTTGATAACCGTTCCCGGCATGGACCGGGTGATAAGGCCCTCGACCTGCGCGCGCAGCTTTTGATCGGGCGAGCGCCGTTCGGCCAATACGCGCTCTCCGTATTCCAGAAGATGTGACCGAAGGTTTGGATCATAGGTCGGAACCGGTAAGTCCAGCGCGGACGGCGCAATGACGATTTCCAGCCGTTCAGCGCCGAATAAAACAGGGCACCCGGCAAGCTTTTGAAATTTTTTCTGGTTTGCACCTACTTCGTGCTGAAACCGGATTTCGATGGGAAAGAAATTTGTTTGTGTCAAAGCGCGCATACGGGACAGCCCAGCGAACATCAAAAACTCGGTTCGCCGATGGTATCGGGCGAAACCCGCGTCTTTCCAGTCGGCTTCGATCGAGGCGAAATTGCCAGCAAGCCGTAAGTTGAACATTAATGCCGGGTCGATGATCCTGTGAAAGCGCGACGTATTCTCCGTGACCTGTCGCAGATCGCGGGAGTATTTACTGATATAGGCGGTCAGACTTGAGGTGGACTTGAACTGCAGTCCGGTCTGAGCGGCAAACGTGATGTCCCCCAATGCGTCGCACGCATAGCGTACGAACAAGGCCTCTTGATGGGCGGTAAAGGTGGTCGCTGGCGGTGCGATGCTCGCCCGGGTCAGATTGCATTTTTCAAGGATACGGTCGGACATTTCGGTGCCATTCGTGCGCTGATCCAGCGCTCGGGTCAGCAACTGGATGCGGGCGATGTCAACTTCCATGGCATTATCCAACGTGTTTTCAATGTACTTGCAGCCAAAGCGGCAGGGTACGAAGCTCCTCTGCAAAGCAAATGTCCATTGTCCGGAATTCGAAAGGTTTTGGCGCCTGAACACAAGACCCGATGGCCGAGATTTTTTATGTTGCGCGCGTTGCCGGGTCGGCGCCTTGTCAGTGATTGGAGGCAGAGCCCTGGATGTCCCCCCACCGGTGGTTCCCCGGCACGTTTCCTATGCTGTGGTTGGTTGGATGTCCTCTTGTCGCATTGCCGGGTTGGGGCCGAAGTGAAAGGTTTGGGTCCAAGAACTATCGGATCCGAAAAACATGCCGAACCTTGTTTCCGCAGACTTCAAGGACATCCAGGATGCCATTGTATTTGATGGGGAATGCCTCCTGTGTTCGGGGTTCTTTCGCTTCATGCTGGAGCGGGACAAGGCGCGGTGCTTCAAATTTGCAACGGCGCAATCGCCTTTGGGACAACGGTTGTACAGCGAGCTTGGCCTGCCAACGCGGGATTTCGAAACCAATCTGGTTATCGTTAACGGCAAAGTGCATCAGCGTCTGGATGCTTTTGCCGCCGCGATGAAGGGTCTGCCCGGGGGCTGGCCAGTTCTGTCGCTGTGCAGGTTCCTGCCCGGTTGGATCAAGGACCCGTTCTACCACTCGATTGCGCGAAACAGATACAAGATCTTCGGGCGCAAGCGGACCTGTATGATCCCGGACGCTGCGCTACGTGCGCGGTTTCTGCCCGAGGGGTTCTGAGTGCAACCTGATCCCTTTTTGCAAGCCCTGTCTTCCGGGGCTGATGTGTCCGCCGCCGTTCGGCGCTTGCACGAGGCCACCGGTCTTTACGCCGGACGATGCAGTGTTGTTGGGGGCAGGGGGTGGCTGGTCGCATGGGCCTTGCGTCTTGGGCGTTTCCCACGAGACGCCGGTGACATCCCGGTGCAGATCAGGATCGACCGTAACGGACATGAGTGGCAATGGGTTCGGGATTTTGACGGTCACACCACGCGATCCCAACTGACGTTTGATCACGGAGCTGAATGTGTTCGTGAACAAATGGGTTGGTTGTCCATTTGGATGGTGCCCGAAATCTCTGATGGCCGTCTGCTGATCCATATCCGGCGTCTCAGTGTGATGGGGCTGCGCTGTCCTGCTTTTTTGCTTCCGTGCTCCTCAACCGTGGAATGGCAGGACGAAGCAGGGCATTTTTGTTTCGACGTGTCGGCTGATATGCCGGTGTTGGGTTTGTTGATCCGGTATCGCGGCTGGCTGGCGCCCGTTCACGATCTGCAACGCCCGGGCTGAATTCATCGTGAAGCGGCATTGTTTGAGAATAGAGTAAACTAGGTCCATACCTACCTCGAAACAGGAAAGAGTTTGGTTATGAAAAAGGTTTTGACTTACGCAGTGTTTGCGGCCCTTGTGCTGAGCACACCGGCCTCGGCGTCTAACGGTCGTTTCGGATTCCAGACGGTTGCGTTGAGCAATACGGAATTTGAAGTGATCCCAAGAGGGCGTACCGACGTGGACGGATATTGGTGTGCGGCGGCTGACTTTGCGCGCAGGACGTTGGGGGCGGGCTGGCAGCAGAGAATTTACGTCAAGCGCGGCTACGGCCCAAGCGAGGCGACAGGCCGCAGAACGGCGGTGCAATTCTCGCTCACGGCGCCAGAAGGGGCCCCGCAGCAGAGCAGTGGCGTTTTCTCGGCAGGGTTTCAGCCGGGTTTCAGCATGTCGGTTCAGGCAGCCAATGGCCGGTGCAGCACGCGCCCCTTCATTAATTGATGTAAGGCCGCCCGCTTGATGCAGACCGAGTTTACAATTTCAACGCAGGGTCCGGCGCTCTATGAGTTCACGTTGGACGTGCGGCGCTGGCTGAACTCGGTCGGGGGCGATGGGTTGCTGACTTTGTTCGTGCGGCATACGTCCTGTTCACTGGTCATCCAGGAAAACGCGGACGCCGAAGTGCAGACGGATTTGCGCGCCTTTTTTGATCGGCTGGTGCCACCGTCGGATCACCCGGCGATGGCGTATCTGCGGCACACCTATGAAGGCCCAGACGACATGCCCGCCCACATCAAGGCCGCGCTATTGCCGGTATCATTGTCGATTCCGGTTGCGTCCGGGCGACCGGTTCTGGGTACGTGGCAAGGCATCTATCTGTTCGAACACCGCATTGCGCCGCACCATCGAAAGGTCGCGGCGCATTTCGCGTAGATTCACGATATAGCGGTGAAAAATTCCGACTACCCAAATCCTAGCGGCTACCCTATAGTTGTGGATAAGTAAGCCGCATAGCTTACAAAAAGAGGCCGAACAAGGGACGAGGAGACGGCGGATGCGCTGCCCGTTTTGCGGAAATATCGACACTCAGGTCAAAGATTCACGCCCGGCAGAGGATCACGTCGCGATCCGCAGACGCCGGTTCTGTCCCGCTTGTGGGGGGCGGTTCACCACTTATGAACGCGTGCAGCTGCGCGATCTGGTGGTGATCAAAACCAATGGAAAACGGGAAGATTTCGACCGGGACAAGCTGGAGCGCTCGATCCGGATCTCGATGCAGAAGCGCCCGATTGAACCGGATCGGATCGACCAGATGATCTCTGGCATCGTGCGCCGTCTGGAAAGTATGGGCGAGACCGATATTCCCTCCAGCAAGATCGGCGAGATCGTCATGGAAGCTCTGGCGCGGATCGACACCGTGGCCTATGTTCGTTTTGCAAGTGTGTACAAGAATTTCCAGGCGGCCGATGATTTCGAGGAGTTTGTCCACGAACTGCGCCCGCCGCAGCCTTCGACGGACGAGTGAGCGAAACTGATAAGCGATATATGGCGCTGGCCTTGTCATTGGGTCAGCGCGGTCAGGGCACGTGTTGGCCCAACCCGGCTGTGGGCTGTGTTATTGTGCGCGACGGTCGGATCGTGGGGCGCGGCTGGACCCAGGCCGGAGGTCGTCCGCATGGCGAAACCCAGGCGCTGGCGCAGGCTGGTGAGGCGGCGCGTGGGGCAACCGCTTACGTCTCGCTGGAACCCTGTTCCCATCACGGTCAAACGCCCCCTTGTGCCGAGGCGCTGATCAAGGCCGGCGTGTCGCGGGTGGTTTCGGCGATTGAGGACAGCGATCCGCGTGTGGCAGGGCAAGGCTTTGCCATGCTGCGAGAGGCGGGGATCGAGGTCACCACCGGCGTTCTGGCCGAGCAGGCCGCGCGGGACCACGCCGGGTTCTTTCTGAAGACGGAACAGGGGCGGCCATTTGTGACGCTCAAGCTAGCCAGCAGTTTTGACGGGCGTATTGCCACGTCCAGCGGTCACAGCCAGTGGATCACCGGGCCAAAGGCACGGCGAGCGGTTCACGCTATGCGCGCACGCCATGATGCGGTGATGGTTGGCGCTGGGACGGCCCGGGCCGATGATCCGTCGCTGACGGTTCGTGACCTGGGGGGTGAGGTGCAGCCGGTACGGGTTGTCGTGTCACGCTATCTGGAAATCCCGCTGATGGGGCAATTGGCCCGTACGGCGTCGCAGATCCCGGTCTGGCTCTGCCATGGCCCGTCCCCCGATCCCGAGCGCGCCCGCGCATGGGAATGTTTGGGCGCACGTCTGATCCCCTGCGCCTTGCAAGAGCATCACATCGATGCCGCCGACCTGTTGCAGCAGCTGGGGCAGGCGGGATTGACGCGTGTGTTCTGCGAGGGCGGATCGGCTTTGGCAGCGTCCTTGCTGGCCGATGATCTAGTGGATGAGCTGGTGGGCTTCAGCGCGGGTCTGACGATCGGGGCCGAGGGGTTGTCGGCCATTGGATCGCTTGGGTTGGAAACACTGGATGCGGCGCCTCGGTTCGAGTTGATCGAAGCTCGTGCCGTAGGGCCGGACGTTCTGCATCGTTGGGCGCGGTCGCTGCGCTAGCGACGGCGCCACAGATGCGCGTGCGTGGCAAACGCGCCCTGCAACTTGGACAGCAAACGGAGACGCGCGCTCCCTTGGCGCTCCAATCCTTCAGCAAGGCGTTGCACCGCAACTTCGACAGGGCAGGGTTGTCCACTGGCCGGGTCCATATAGCGCGGATAATCGATCAGGGCCGCGTGTACCAATCCCAGCATCGAAGGTCGCGCCCCCCGCCGCACCGGAACCGTACCCAGATCTTGTGTCAGACCCCAGCCAGCATAGAAAGGCGCGCCAAGCGTGGTGACGCGGACCCCGCGCAACAGGGCTTCAAACCCAAGCAGAGAGGTCATGGTCCAGACCTCCTGCACCTGCGATAGCAGGGCGGTCGGATCGGTGTTGCTGGCGATCACGTCGGCAAGACTTTCGTCTTCTAACTCGCCTTCGCGCAGCCCGGCCTCGACATCGGGGTGCGGTTTATAGATCAGGATCGCGTTTGGGTTCGCTTCGCGGGTTGTGCGCAGCAGATCAGTGTTGGTGCGCACCGTGGTGGTGCCCAACAGGATCGAGGCATCGTCATGCACCTGTCCCGGCACCAGAATGCGGTGTCCTTGGGGCAGTTCGGGGACTGCGCCTCCGGTATTGTATTTGCTGAGCTGGCCCGCAAGGATTTGCGCCACCAGACGTTCGGCTCGCAGCTCCTGATCCGGGCGCAGGGTTTCGCGCATGGCGATCAGTTCTTCCAGCCTGCTGGGATGTGTCGGGTCGTAATAAATACCCAGATCATCAGTCGCCAGCGACAGGGGCGGCACCAGACTGGCGCCTAGCCCACGGGACCGCAGAAACCCGTCTTCGATCCGGGTCGCGTCTTCGGCACCACGGGCGTGGCTGGCCCAGACCATATGCGGGCGGTCAGATGCCTCCGGCGGTTCAGACGTGAAACGGATTTTCTTCTCACGCCCGAACATCTGTTGCAGGTGCTTGCGCTTCCACAGGCGCATACCCGATGCGGTCCATCCCTGGTGATCCTGCCGCCACGCGCGCGTTTGCGCCTCGAGAGTGTCCAGAACGGTTTCCAGCTCGCACAGCTGGTCTCTGAATGGGTCATACCAAGTGGGGTACAGGATCATTGCCGCCGCAAACAGCTGCGCTCGGGTCAGGTTGCGCTGGCGGCGAGGAAAGTGTTCCTCGTCCTGTGTCAGGCCCCACCCGGCATAAAATGGCTGGCCAAAGACACGTGGTTTGTGCCCGGCCATGATGGCCTCGAACCCAAACTGTGAGGACAGAGTGTAGACGCCCGTCGCACCTTCCAACAGGGTCCACGGGCTGATCGGCGTGTCGATGAACGAAACCCTGTCAGACACGTCTGGATCCGAGAAATACCCGCCTCGATACCCGGCGACGGTTTCCGGATGCGTTTTGATCAGAATGCGGGCGGCGGGGTTTTCCTCTTGCGCCATGACCAGCATCTCGCGGAACCGGGCATAGTCGCCCTTGCTGGCAACCACCGAGGCGTCGTCATGCGCCTGATCAACCACCAGAACATAACCTGGATCGGGGGGCGTTAGGGCAGGGTCAACCGCCGAATACTTGCTCAGATGCAATTCGCGCACTCGTTCGATGCCATATCTGGCCCGGTTCAGCAGCGCGGTGTCGTCCAGCGGATGCGTGGCCAGTAACGTCTCGAGATCGGAAGGCTGTGCCGGATCGAAGTGCACGCCGGACCGGTCGAGCAGGAGGCCCAACGGGGGCTCGCCAGCCCGTCCCGGATGCAAAGACCGTAGAAAGGCATCCTCGACCCGCAGGATGGGGGCGTCGCGTTGGGTGGCAATCTTCAAGCCGCGATGGGCCGTTGGACTGTTGCCCCAAACACCGACGACATCCCTTTCGCCGGGAAAACCCAGTCGGATGTCATAGCCAGAGAGGTTCAGGATACGCCGCACACGGCGCTGGGTCAGGAAGCCACCATTATAGACGTACAGCCGGGCGCGCTGAGTCCCGGCTGTTGCGTCGGTTTGCATCAGCCGCCCGTCAGTGTGGTGACATTTGCAAGCGGCGTCAGGCCGCCCGCGATCAGCGAGATCGACTTGCTCCACTGTGCATACGGCGCTTCGGTGACATAGATCGTGTCGTCGTCCCGAATGACAAAGTCCCGTGCGATGAACAGCCCGTTGGGCGCAGTGAGGTTCAACAGGTAGATCATGCGCTGATCGCCCTGCAAATCCTGACGGCCCATGACCGAGCGGGCGATGTCCTGCCGTTCCTTGCGCAGAATGAAGATACCGGTCGGGTCCGAGGACAACGATTGCAGCCCGCCAACCTGTGCCAGGGCCTCAAGCGCGGTCAGGTCCTGAGTATCAAATGCCACGCGGGACTGGCCGGTCGCGCCCAGAGCGATGTAGGACCGGCTATCCGCCTCGACCAGAATGCGGTCACCGCCGCGCAGTGCGACATCCAACTTGGGGTTGCGGAACAGGTCGTCATACCAGACAGTCCCGCGTTCGTTGCCTCGGATCAGCGTCACAAGCGCGATGTCCGAACCAACAGCGACACCTCCGGCTTGGGACAGCATTCCAAGCAAGGTTCTGCTGGGTCGTTCAATTGGATAAACGCCCGGCGCGCTGATCTCTCCGGACAGGGAAACGGTTGATCCGTTGCCGGCGGTGCGGCGCACTTCGACTTGTGGGTCGGGTGTCTGGTCCTGCAACTTGCTGGTGATCAACTGGCGCAGTTGTTCGGGCGTATTGCCGGCGGCCCGGATGCGTCCGGCATAAGGCACAAAGATGAAACCGTCGCTGTCCACCTGCACCGCTTCAAGCGAAGTGGCTGAACTGAGTTCGCCGGACAGCAGGCCATCATCGACATTTTCCCAAATCGTCAGGCCCAGAACGTCGCCAGCCCTTACCGTATCGGCGGTCAGGTTAGGCGTGGTGCTGAAGGCAGCTGAAAATCCGTATTTCGGGACGGCTGAAGTCGCCCGTGAAACCCGATCATCGACCTCGACCACAAAGGCATTGCCACCATTCGTCGTCGAACCCGACAGAATCTCGGTCTTGTTGGGCCCCGCTTTGGGAAGCTGGCACGCGGCCAACAGGCCAATTGCGGCCACAAGGGACATCCCCCGTATCCATCGGATTGGAAAGCGCTGCACTGCCGGGTATCCTCAGTCTTCTTTGTGTGGTCTTTTGTTTGGCGCAGGCTATCCGGTTCGCACGACAACTTCTAGCGCCAAGCAGTCTATTTCACTCAACCACCTTCAACTGTGGCGTCAGCGCCTCTTTGTGGGTCAGGACCGATTGATAGGGGTCCTTGGCGTCCAGTATCATGTCCGCCACGCCCCGCAGTAATTGCCGTCGACCGCGATGCGAATAGAAACCCCCGGGCAGTTGGCTGGTTTTCAGCAGAAACTGGCGATAGTTTTGATAGGCGGCCTGATCCGGGGGCATCGGGTCGGCAAAAAACGCGGCCAGCGGCTGGCGTGACACGAATTCGGGCTTGTCATAGACCGATCTTCCGAAAATGCGCAGTGGGATGCCCCGCCACAGAACCTGCTGCCCGGCGGTCGAGTTGATCGTGACGGCTGAATTGGCACCATCCAGCAGCTTTGCAAGTTTGCCGCCGGGCACATAATGTACACGATCCGTGATGCCATGCGCCTTTGCCATCTGACGCACGCGGCGGTGCAGGGGCTCGCGGTGGTTTTCAAGCGGGTGTTCCTTGACCACCAGCCGGTGATGCGCCGGGGCACCATCTGCGAAGTCCTGAAACACGTCCTCAAGAAAATCGGACATGCAGGAATAATCCGAATGCGCCTGAACCGAACTGTCATGTCCCAGCTGCAACAGGACCAGATGGTAGGGGTGACCGTTGCCCAGCACTCGCGCCGTTGCCCACCGACGCTGTATCCGGTGAAACGGCATCAGGGCCAGACGTTTGAAATACAGCCTGAACTCCTTTGAGACAGGCAGGTCCCGGTGCCGCCGAAAATTGCGGTAGCTCTGGTTCAGGAACAACACGAACCAATGATACAGTGCTCCGTAAAAGATATGTTGCCGCATATCCCCCCAATGTGACGGTGGTGGTGGGACCTGCAGAACCGACTGGTCCAATGCCCGCTGCATCTGCCCGACGTCCAGCGACATCAGGCGCGAGTTGCCGTTCGAGCCGAACCGCTCATACGTCACCCACCAAGGGCGCAAATAGCCTTCCTCGAAAACATGAACTGTAACGCCCTTGGCCTGGGCAATCTTCACGGCGCGGGCATGAACCGGGCGGGTATCGCCATAGAGGACGATATCCGTGACACCCCGGTCGTCGATGAGCTCTGACAGCCTGTCCGGCCAGCGCTCGGGCGCATCGCGAAAGGGGATGTAAGAGGACTTGTCGAACCAGAAGACCTGATCGCCCGCGTTGAAGCCGACGCGCCAAACCTCGGCCCCAGTGGAATGCAGCATCCGCCCGAGACCACTGAAAAACGGACCGTGCGGCCCCTGCAGAAACAGGAAGACACGGCGTTTCGGTACTGTTGTAGGGGGTGACATCAATGCTGCTCTGGCCGTTTGTTGATGAAATTATGCCTGTTCAGGGTTTTCGCGGCAAGGTGGGGCTTGCCCGCAAGGCTGGTTGGGCTTACCTCGGCGGGGAACATTGAACCAGGTCAGGAATAAGGGTTAGCGGAATGTTTACAGGGATCGTCACCGATGTGGGCACCGTCACCGAGCTGGATCAACAGGGCGATCTGCGGGCCCGGATCAAGACGGATTATGACACGGCGGGCATCGATATCGGTGCCTCGATCGCCAGCGATGGTGTCTGCCTGACCGTGATCGCGCTGGGCGATGACTGGTACGACGTTCAGATCAGCGCCGAGACGGTATCGAAAACCAATCTCGACAACTGGACTGTCGGCAAGCGCGTCAATCTGGAACGCGCCCTGAAGGTTGGTGATGAGCTGGGCGGGCATATCGTGTCGGGTCATGTGGACGGCGTGGCCGAAGTGGTCGCCGTGCAGGACGAAGGCGACAGCACGCGTGTTACCCTGCGCGCCCCTAAAGATTTGGCGCGCTTTGTCGCGCCAAAAGGGTCCGTCGCGCTGAACGGAACCTCGCTGACCGTCAATGATGTGGACGGGTGCGACTTTGGCATCAATTTCATCCCGCACACAAAAGAGGTGACAACTTGGGGTGATGTATCCATCGGCGACCGTGTGAACCTTGAGATCGACACACTGGCCCGCTATGTGGCCAGACTTGCTGACTGGAACCGGACGGAGCCTGAATAGAACGCTCTGGTCAAGACTTGGGCGAGATACCAGCAGATCAAGGCGACGAGGGTTCCGAGGTAGCCGTCAACCGCATAGTGCCATGCAAGGTGCACCGAACCGATTTGGATCACTACCGCGAATATGGTGAACGCCCAGCCAAGCCAGCGCGAGAAGCGGAACGCGTAGAGTGCCATGAGGACACTGCTTGCGACGTGCATGCTGGGCATCGCGGAAATGCCGCGGATTACGCCTTCGTTGTAGTAGTTGTTCAAGAGCATTTCGTGCACGTTGAGGGACCAGACAGGGCTGATCTCATTTAGCATTTCCAGATTGCGCAGTTGCTCTACATACGTGTCGCCAAACCCGAATTCTTGATAATAGACTGGACCAACTGAAGAAAACAGAGTTGCCAGAACATTGCCGCCTATGATGAATGTAAGAGCAAAGGCCACTAGGTAGACCATGCCTCTTTCGGGCTCACGCCGGTCATACGCCGCAACAAACGCCAGCACGTAGAGCAGTACAAACCAAATATGGTAGGCGGCGTTTATCACGGTTGTCACAAAGGGGTATCCGAATACGGGCCAAAGCAGCGTCCACACGTCGAACCCACCGTGCAGCATTCTATCCAGTTCCGCGAACATTGGATCCCATGAAAAGGGTGCAAAAACCGAGATCATGTTCTTGAGGCAGGAGAATGTGTTCGCAAGTACCGCGACAAAGACAAAGCACAATGTGCCATCAACAAGCCTCACGTATTTAAACAGGTATTTTCGGATATCAGAGATCATCCAGTGAATCGGCTTGTCGGGTTTTGCGCGAAATATGGCGTAGTAAAATCGCCACCCAATAAAAAAGGCGGCAAACACACTGGTGAATTTGAGGATCATCAACAGTATTGCGCCGAGACTTTCCAATAGCAGCGCCCAATATGGAATGCCGTTGAGCGAACTGATCACCGCGCCGGCGAACATGTGCAGCAGAACGATAGAAAGAAACAGGCGGTTGCGCCACAGCGCTGACCTGAGAGTGTGAATCGCGGCGTTGAGACCGGTAAAAATGGTCCCACGGTTTATGTATGCCATTCACTGAAATCCGTTTGACAAAATTCCCCGCAAAACTCCCGACTTATTTTGGCGCTGGGTGGACGGCATCTGGGCTTTTTTGTGGCCGTGTCGCGTTCAATGATCGTCGGTTAGTGTTATTGGTCTAGATGTGGGATCAAAAGTGTCTTGTCACAGATCCCAGAGGGCGCGTCGTCCGGCAGTGTGTCGCAGTCGTTTGCGGTCTGGCATTTACCCTCCGGTTGGTCTATCCACCCGTTCAAACTTGCTCTGCGAAAGGCTGTTTCATGAGCTTTGAAACCCCAGGACCCGTCGAAGCCCAGCTGCGCGACGCGATCAGCCCGATTGAAGACATCATCGAAGAGGCCCGCAAGGGTCGGATGTATATTCTGGTCGATCACGAGGATCGCGAGAACGAAGGTGATCTAGTGATTGCTGCCGAGTTTGCTGATGCTGAGGCGATCAACTTCATGGCAACCCACGGGCGCGGGCTGATCTGCTTGCCGATGACCGCCGAACGTGTGGATGCGCTGGGCCTGCCGATGATGGCCGTGAACAACTCGTCCCGCCATGAAACCGCATTCACCGTTTCGATCGAAGCCCGCGAGGGCGTATCGACCGGTATCTCCGCCGCCGACCGTGCCCTGACCGTAGCGACTGCGATCAACGAACAAAACACGATGGCGCATATCGCAACCCCCGGGCACATCTTCCCCCTGCGCGCCAAGCGGGGTGGGGTGCTGGTGCGTGCGGGCCATACCGAGGCCGCCGTGGATATCTCACGCCTGGCCGGGCTGAACCCCTCGGGCGTGATCTGTGAGATCATGAAGGCCGATGGCACCATGGCGCGTCTGCCCGATCTGGTCGAGTTCGCCAAAGAGCACGACATGAAGATCGGCACGATCAGCGACCTGATCACCTATCGGTCGCGCAACGACAATCTGGTGGTCGAAACCTCGCGCGAAACCGTGACGTCGGAATACGGTGGCGAGTGGGAGATGCGTCTGTTCACCGACCAGACCCACGGCATCGAACACGTCGTGATGATCAAGGGCGATATCACCACGCCCGAACCGGTCCTGACCCGCACCCACGCCTTGCACGAGGCGCCAGACATTCTGGGCCTTGGTCCCAAGTCGTCACGCGAATTGCCGCGCGCGATGGAAAAGATCGCCGAAGAAGGCCGTGGTGTCGTTTGCCTGTTCCGCCAGCCGCGCAACTCGCTGTATGCGGCCGAGGACGAAGGCCCCCGTACCATCAAACAAACCGGCCTCGGCGCACAGATCTTGTCCAAGATGGGTATTCAGGAACTGGTGCTGCTGACCGACTCACCGGAAACCGTATATCTGGGGCTCGACGCGTTTGGGCTGTCCATCGTTGGAACCCGCTCCATTCTCAAGGAAGACTGATCGTGGCTGAACAAGACAAACACGGCGTCCTGCCGACCCCGACTTTCGATAATCCGGTGAAACTGCTGCTGGTGGTGGCCCCATTCTACCGCGCCATCGCCGATAACATGGTCGCTGGAGCCAAGGCCGAGATAGAAGCCGCTGGCGGGACCTGCGATGTGGTCGAAGTCCCCGGCGCGCTGGAAATCCCCACCGCCATCGCCATGGCCGACCGCCAGTGTAACTACGACGGCTATGTCGCTCTGGGCTGCGTCATTCGCGGCGAAACCACGCACTATGAGACCGTCTGCAACGACTCCAGCCGTGCCATTCAGTTGATGGGCCTGCAGGGCCTGCTGATCGGCAACGGCATCCTGACCGTCGAGAATGACGATCAAGCCGAAGTCCGCGCAAATCCTGAAAAGATGAATAAAGGTGGCGGAGCAGCCGCTGCGGCCTTGCATCTGATCGCGCTCAGCCGTAAGTGGGGCGCTTCGAAAAAGGGCGTCGGCTTCAAGCCCCCGTCCGAGTCCATCCTTGTGGCGGGCGACAGCAACGGACCCACGACAGCATGACCCAGACAGACGCGCCGAAACCGGCCAACCAGAAACGCCTGATGAAATCCGCCGCACGCCTCTATGCCGTGCAGGCGCTGTTCCAGATGGAGCAGTCGGGCCAGACGACCGAACAGGTTGTGAACGAGTTTCTGGATCACCGGTTTGGCGCTGTCTATGAGGGCGAGGAAATGCTGGACGGCGATACCCGCGTCTTCCGCAAACTGGTAGAGGACGCCGTGAACTATCAGGCCCCGATCGACCAGATGACGGACCGCGCACTGGTGGCCAAATGGCCCATCGCGCGCATCGACCCGACCCTGCGTGCCACCTTCCGCGCGGCGGGGGCGGAACTGACCCAAAGCGACACGCCGCCCAAGGTGGTCATCACCGAATTCGTTGACGTAGCCCGCGCCTTTTTTCCCGAAGGCAAGGAACCGAAATTCGTCAACGCCGTCCTGGATCACATGGCGCGCGAAGCCCAGCCCGAGGCGTTCTGACGCCTTTACGCGAGACTTACATGCGCTAAACTGAATGTTATAGCGCAAGGAGAGTCACCATGCCCAAACTGATCCGGCTGTATATCACTCAGGTTGCCTGGGGGTTCGTGATTTCGGCGGTGTTTGTCGGTGTTCTTCTGGCCCTGAACGTCGCAAATCTGCGCCATCTGATCACAAGCTCGGAAATGGGCTTGATTGCGCTTGGTATGATCTGGTTCATGAACGGGATCGTCTTCGCAGGGGTGCAATTCGCCTATGCGATCATGAGCATGGCCGAGAAGCCGCAGGGGCCCCGCCGCGGAACGCCGGTGGCCGCCGAATTCGAGCCCGTGATGGTCAAGGCCGATAACAGTTGATACCTGAATCTGGGTTGGCGGGCTGACCTTTTCACAGCGATTGCGCGTAAACCGCTTGAATGTAGGAACATGTTGCCATCTGATGTCGGCCAAACACACCAACCGGCAGCGAAAGAGCATATCCTGTGAACACCAGAACTTACGAAGAGGTCATCGCCTCTCGGGCCTTTCGCGAGGATCTTGCAGACCTGAACCATGCCATTGCAGAGGGGTTGAAGCGGGCAGGTGAACCTGTCGCCATCAACGGGAATGTTTGCTACGGCCATATGCAGCCGGACTTTCATCTGAGCGATCTGGAACCCGGAATGGAACCCAAGCGGCGGGCACTGCATCTGTTGGCACAGGACAGTTCCTGTTTTGTCGAGGTCGGCGTCGCCGGGGGACATGCGGCCTTGCTGGCGTTGCACTCTAATCCTGAACTCAAGTTTATCGGGATTGATCTCGGGCAACGGCTCAGGGAGTCTTGGCCGCCGGTAGATATCTATGTTCCGATTGTCTTCAAATGGTTGGCGGACAAGTTTCCTGGACGGGTGAAACTGTACATGTCGGACGCCATTGACGGGTTACGTCAAGCGGCGGCAGAAAAACCCTTTGGCCCGATTGACCTGTTGCACCTGGATGCTTTGAAGAAAACCAGAATTGAAGAAGTCGAGGCAGTTTGGCCGGGATTGGCCGGACGCTGCTATCTGTTGCAGGGCGATAATAAGAACGGCCATGTTCAGGCCAGTTCCGAGAAAATGATCGCAGAGGGGCGGGCCCGTCGGGTCACTTCTTCGCAGTTTCAGGATATCCAAAGCGCCACCTACGATGTGTTGACGACCGGGCCGGATATAGTCGCGAGCAAGGCCAATTTCGAAAACTTGATGGGCCAACGGATATTGCTGTGTGTGTGCCATCAGGATGACGAGACGTTGTTTTGCGGCTCAACCCTGTCACGCCTGAAGGACAAGGCAGATGTGACGGTCGCCAGCTTCTTTCGACCGGCGCCCAACCGCCGTGATACAAACACGCGCGAGGCAGCCATGCAGCGCGTATGCGATGCGGTCGGGGCTCGCAGGATTCAGTTTCCCTTTGCCGTCGAGGAGGATCACAGGCGGTTACGGCGTTTTATCAAGATGCCGTCCGAGCCGGCGGACAATCCCCCTGAGTTGCTGCGCCCTTTGCACCGCCATCCTCTGTTCGACCTGCTGAGCGGATCGGCTTTTGCCCTGATGCAACAGATCAGGCCGTCGACCATCATCACCCATAATCACGTGGGAGAGTACGGTCACATCGAACATGTCCTGCTGCATCATGCGGTTCTGCAGGCGGCTCGGCGGTATCAGAACGCAAATGTCCTAAGCTTTGGTGTCGGGCTGCCTGAGGTGGATTTTGTTGTACCGTCTTGGCCCGAACAGAAGAACCAGTTGTTCGACGAATACATGCCGCAGTGGAAGGGTAGGAATCTGTATGATTTCGCTCTGTCGGACGAGGGGTTTGTCCAGCAGGACCTTTCGGTCGACGACTAGGGTGGTGTTGTGGCGGGACCACCAGTCAACCGTGCGGTGTGATTCCCGAGGACCTGTATGTACAGGTGGGCGCCAGGTAATCAGGCCAGGACCTGAACAGAGCCAGCCCCCTCGGAATTGCTTAAGGCCACCAGAATGCTACCTGTCACAAGAAGGGCAGAACCCGCCACGCGCCTAAGTAGGGGTTGCGGCGGGTTTGCACAAGGGGTCAGGCATCAACTGTTTCGTGCAAGGCAGTGCGCATCTTGCCGAAATGTTCATCCCAGCCTTTATCAAGCGACAGGATCAGGCCAAAGGCTTCGGCATCCTGTGGCAAGCCTTCGTGCTGCAACGCCAGCCGCGTGCCGCCCGGAACGGGTTCGAGCGTCCATTTGACCACGCTGACGGCATCCCCCATGGGTTTGACAGTGAACGTGTATTCCAGATACTCCGGCGGTCGGGCAACGCGCACTTCACCCCAGATCAGCAGGTTGCCGCTGGTGGTGCCGAACATCTCAAGTTTTTGCCCGGCGGCCAGAGGGCGTTCGGGTTTGTGAAACCATTCGGCCAGGCGGTCCGGGTCGGTCAAATAGGCCCAGACTGTCTTGGGCTCGGCCCTTAAAAAGATTGTTTTTTGCAGAACAGTAGGTGTCATGTGTCTTTCCTTTCAATGGCTTCTTTCAGTTTGTTCAGACGTTCGTCCCAGAACTGGTCGAAATAGCTGAGCCAGTCGAGAACAGGGGCCATGCCCTGCGGTTCCAGCCGGTTGATACGTTCCCGTCCGCGCGCCTCGACCGTGATCAGACCACCATCCGACAATACGGTCAGGTGCTTTTTGACGGCGGCGCGGGTCATGTCGAACCGCTCGGTCAGTTGGGCGATGGTCATGTCCTGCGCGGCGAGCATCTGCACGATGTCTCTGCGGGTTGGGTCGGCCAGCGCACGGAATGCGTTTTGGGTTTGGGGCTGCATTTGTTCCACCATTAGAGATACCTTTTGGTATCATATAAATGCAGTACCAAAAGGTATCATGTCAAGCGTAAAGTGGTTCTTGATTTTTGTTCACCAATTGTTCACATTTCAATCATGACACTCGATCTGCAACCCGGACAAAAATTGGCCCGCGGCGTTGCCCGCCATCTGTTGGCGCATGGGATTGTTTCGATTGAGGAATTCGTGCCGACCCGTGGTTTGCGTGTCGATGTCATGGGGCTGGGCCCCAAGGGTGAGCTGTGGGTGATCGAATGCAAATCCAGCCGTGCGGATTATCAGTCGGATTCCAAGTGGCAGGGCTATCTTGAGTGGTGCGATCGGTTTTTCTGGGCCGTGGACATCGATTTCCCGACCGATCTGTTGCCTGCGGAAACCGGCCTGATCATCGCCGACGCTTATGATGCCGAGATTGTCCACATGGCGCCGGAAGATAAGCTAGCCCCGGCGCGACGCAAGAAGATGATCCAGAAATTTGCGGTGGACGCCGCCCGCAGGCTACAGGCGCTGCGTGATCCCCGGATTTGAAGGATCAGCCTTTGACGGCGCGGGCAGCCTGCGCGGCAGCGCGAATTTCGTCTGCGATTTCCTCGGCTTCTTCGGGATCGAAATCCATTGGAATCTCGATACCATCTGCCTCGATGAACAGCCGTATCATGCCTTGATCGGTGGGGCCGATCTGCAGATTCGCCTGAATGTCGCGTTCGGTGTTGATGCCCATGTTCGCCTCCGGGACTGAGCGTTCGTGCTAGCGCGCAAAGGGTCGAGAATCAAGCTGCCTTTGCGGTCAGATACATCATGGATAACGTCTGGATCAGACCCTTTCGCCCCACAGACACGGCTTGGCTGGTAGAGCAACACCACAGGCTATACACTAGGGACGAAGGGTTTGACGCCTCGTTCGGTGTTCTGGTGCAGCGCATACTGGACGATTTTAACACCGATCACGATTCGACGCGCGAGCGGGGTTGGATCGCCGAACACGCGGGGCAACGGCTTGGCAGTATCTTTTGCGTCTCGCTGGATGATCAAACTGCGAAACTGCGGCTGTTCCTGCTGCTGCCGGAGGTCCGGGGGCAGGGGCTGGGAAAGCGGATGCTGGACACCTGTACGGGCTTTGCACGCAGCGTAGGATACGTGGAAATGCGGCTGTGGACCCATGAAAGCCACCGGGCGGCCTGTGCGCTGTATCGGGTGAACGGGTGGCAGTTGCTGGACAGCAAACCGGTACATTCCTTTGGGGTCGATCTTGTCGAACAAAGCTGGAAATTTCGGCTTTAATCCTCTTGCATTCCCCCGGCGCGTTCGGTACATCGCCCCTCACGAGTGCCGCCTTAGCTCAGTTGGTTAGAGCGCTGGATTGTGGATCCAGAGGTCCCCTGTTCAAGCCAGGGAGGCGGTACCATCTCTCTCAAACAGCATTTGATGCAGCGCGCGTAACACGCTCAGCTCTGCTGTTTCGACTTTCAGAATACTTGACCCAAAGGGGTGATTGGCGCGCCTGTGATCAGCGCGCCAGGTTCAATCTCAGCTTCATTTTGCTCCGTTTCGCTACGGGCAGGTGTCGGTTAAGCCGTTTGTTTACCACGCCGAACCCCCAGATGACGACCAGCGTCAGCAGGATGAAGTAGAAGGCCAGAATCGGGTAGGGGATGAACGGGTTGAACGTCTTGTCCGCGAAATAGCCCGCGTAATACAGGGCGTCACCGCGCTGTTGCCACACCGGGAAGGCCGAGAAGAACACCAGTGTGGTGGCGTGGAACAGGAAGATCGCCTCGTTCGTGTAGGCAGGCCATGCCAGTCGCAGCATGGTCGGCCAGACGATACGCCGGAACCGGGACCAGCCGGTCATGCCATAGGCGTCTGCAGCCTCGATATCACCTTTGGGAATCGATCGCAGCGCGCCATAGAAAATCTCGCCCGAGTAGGCTGCGGTGTTGCAGAACAGCACGATGAGCGCACCCAGCCAAGCTGAGGTCAGAGCGTCGAGGAACGGAAAGGTCTGTTTCAGCGACAGGAAGAGGAAGTAGGCAAAGAAGAACTGGATGAACAGCGGTGAGCCTCGGAACAGGAAGATGAACCATTCCGATGGTTTGCGCAGCCATTTGTTCGTGGACGCTTTGCCAAGAGCGAGCGCGGTGGCCAAAAAGAATCCGGTCGCCAGCGCCATGATCCCGAAATAGATGTTCCAGATCATGCCCGAGCCGATCAGAGTGAACTGCTCGCACAAGGTGAAATCGTTACGGGGAAGCAGACGCTCACCAATACCGATCGAGCGCAGGCCATAGTCCTGGATAGTCTGGATACAGCTCATGCGGTGGTCTCCTTGCGCAGCAGCTCTCCGCCCGAGGTCGCCTGACCGTGGGACAGGCGGCGCATCAACCGTTCAAGACCAATCTCGGAAACGCGGGTCATGCCCAGATAGAACACAAGCAGGGCGAGGAAATACCACATGCGCCAGTCGCCATGCGGGTATTGGGTGAATTTCGGGTTCTTGTAGCCGCCCAGTTCGCGCGCCCAATAGACGATGTCCTCGATGCCCAGCAGGAACAGCAGCGGCGTGGCTTTGATCAGCACCATCCACAGGTTCGACAGGCCGGGCAGCGCATAGACCCACATCTGCGGCACCAGAATGCGCCAGAAGGTCTGGCGGCGGGTCATGCCATAGGCCTCGGCCGTTTCCAGCTGGGCGTGTGGGACGGCGCGCATGCCGCCGAACAAGACGTTGGCAGCAAACGCGCCAAAAACGATAGAGAATGTAATGACGGCCAGGAAGAACCCGTAGGTTTCGTGCACCCATTCCGGTGCAGTGCCCAGAGGCAGTTTGGCAGCCTGACAGACGATGAAGTCATTGCCCTGACGTACAGGATCGGTCCATTCCGGGCAGAGAATCTTGTGGCGCGTCCACTCGAATGCCTGATCCAGTGCGATCACGAAGAACATGAAGAAGGCGATATCCGGCACGCCGCGCACGATCGCGATATAGCCCTTGCCCAACAAGCTGAGAGGCGGAAAATGCGACCGGGCCGCCATTGCCCCCAAAAAGCCAAAGCCAAGTGCTACCGGCGCGGTGATCGCAAGCAACAGCAGCACCTTGAAGAAGGACAGATAGAACAACCAGTGCACACCGTTGGTCAGATAACAGGAGAACCAACGGAACGTGCCGAGTGTTTCGGGATCAGTGCAGAACGAGAAAATAGCGGGCCTCTTTGACTGGCAAAGGCTCTGAGGCGGCGCGCCCTAGGGACAGGCGCGCCGCAGAGTTCAAATCAGAAGGTCGAGGACACTTCCCACTTGGTGATCAGCTCGTTCAGGCTGCCGTCGTCCTTCATGGACTGGATGGCTGCGTTGAACTTTTCTTTCAGCTCACCGTCGGATTCACGGATGCCCATGCCGACGCCACCGCCCAGCGGGACCTCATCGCCAACAAAGAGCAGGCCCGAGCCATCTTCGGTGAAGGGCGCGAGGAAGGATTTGTCCGCCAGAACCGCATCTGCTTCGCCATTGCGCACGGCTGCGAGGGTTTCTTCGGGGTTTGCGAACTCAACCAGAGTCGCGCCGGAGTCAGCAACATAGCCCGCCTGAATGGTGCCGGTCTGTGCCGCGATCACGCCACCTGCAAGGTCAACACCTTCGGACATGGCCAGATAGGCCGACGGGTCCGGCGGTGTGTAGTTCTGGGTGAAGTCGATGACTTCGTCACGCTCGTCGGTAATCGACATACCCGCGATGATCGCGTCGTAGTTGCCGGATACCAGGTTCGGGATGATCGAGTCCCAGTCGTTCTTGACCCATTCGCATTGCAGTTCTGCGCGCTTGCACAGTTCATCGCCCAGCTCACGCTCGAAGCCGTCGATTTCGCCGGCGTCGTTGACGAAGTTCCACGGCGCATAGGCGCCTTCGGTGCCCAGACGGATGGTGTCCGCCATCGCCATACCGGCGCCAAGCGCCAGTGCTGCTGTGGTCAGAATCAGTTTTTTCATTGGATACTCCCCAGTTTGTTTTCTGTCCTGAAGTTAAGCCGCCTTGGTGGCGGATAGAAAGCCCCGAAGTCGTTCGGATTCGGGGGACGTAAAGATATCTTCCGGCAGGCCCTCTTCTTCGATCAAGCCTTGGTGCAGGAACACCACATGGCTTGAGATGTCGGCGGCCATTTTCATGTCATGAGTCACGATGATCATGGTGCGGCCTTCGGCGGCCAGATCCTTGATCACCTTGATGACTTCTTGCTCCAACTCGGGGTCCAGCGCCGAGGTCGGTTCGTCGAACAGCAGCGCCTCGGGCTCCATGCAAAGGCCGCGGGCGATGGCGGCGCGTTGCTGCTGACCGCCAGATAGCTGCGCCGGGTAGACGTCGCACTTGTCGCCGATGCCTACTTTTTCCAGGTACTTGCGGGCGCTGTCCTCAACCTCTTTCGGGTCGCGGCCCAGCACAGTGACGGGGGCCTCCATCACGTTTTGCAGGATGGTCATGTGGGCCCACAGGTTGAACTGCTGAAACACCATCGACAGGTTGGTGCGAATACGCATGACCTGCTTCGGATCGGCGGGGCGGCGATGGTGTGCGTCGCCGGACCAGCGCACGGGCTCGCCCTTGAACAGAATCTCGCCCTGCTGGCTGTCTTCCAGCAGGTTGCAGCAGCGCAGCAGGGTGGATTTCCCCGATCCTGACGACCCGATCAGCGAAACAACGTCCCCGCGTCTTGCCGTAATATCGACGCCTTTCAGCACTTCCAGATTGCCGAAACTTTTGTGGAGGTTCTTGATTTCGATGACGGGAGTGGAATCTGTCACGGATGGTCCATGTGTTATCGGTGTTGGTGCGGTAATAGGGCTTAAAAATCGGGGCAATGCAATGCGCAATTGACATCATCGGGGGCTTAAACAGTCAAATTGACCAAAGGTATTGGCCAAATTGGTCAGCGAATAAGCCCGGTTGTCTAAACCTGAGACGGATTTGGGACCGACAGATAATCACCATCCGGGATATCGATCAGTCCGCGGAGGTGCAGTAAATCGCGGTCCGTCGCGGAGAGGTCGCCAATCGCGGCGCGAACGGCGCGGGCGATTGCGGGGGCGTCCTGTCTATTGGCGGTGATATAGGGCAGGGCGGGCGTCGGGGCCGTGGTCCCCGCTTCGCGCAAATCCGCGCCAAGGTCGGTATGCGCTTTAAGAATTTCCCATGTCAGCGCGTCCAGCGCTGCAAAATCGGCCTTGCCATCTGCGACTGCGGCGGCGGATTGCGCGTGACCGCCGGTTGTCACAATGCTGCCGGGCCGCAAGCCGCGACCTTCAAGATGAACAATCGGCGCGGCCCAGCCCGACTGCGACAGTTTTTCGTTGTAGGCAAAGGCGCTGGTCGCAAGTTGGCTCAGGTCGCGCGGGTCATCCTGACGGGCAACGAAAACCGAGCGGTAGTAGCCGGGCGGGCAGCCTGCCAGCCCGTAGTCTGGCGTTCCGACCAGCTGCACTTTGCCGTGTAGGTGAGTGCGATAGGGCATCCCGCAGGTCTGGGCAAAGGTCAGCTTAGGGTTCAGCCAGACGTCCCAGACATCCGCATCTCGGGTCAGGCGATCGGGGCCATAGCCAAGATGATTCCGAATCAAAGTCCAGAACCGGTCATTCGCCGGCTGCAGCGCGGGCATGTTATACATGCCCAGCATCGCAATCACGATTTGGCGGCCTTTTGGCGGGCCAGAGCGGAATCCACGTCGCTTACGCCCAGAAGGCTGACCACCAGCCGCAGCAGTGAATCCTCTTCGCCAGACCGTTGTCCGTCGGCCAGAGCGACCGACCACATCGCCTGCACGACGGCGAGCCGGTCGTCATAGGCAATGGCTTCCTTGATCGCGCGGGTGAAACGGACTGTGTCGGGGGCTTCGGCCTCAAGATCCTCGGCCCGGGCACGCAGGGCGGCGGCCTCGAACGGAGACAGGCCATATCGCTGGGCCGAAATCTTGTCGATTCGGGCCATTTCGGTGTCGGCATAGTCGTTGTCGGCCCGCGCGATACGCACCAACAGGGCCGTCAGGGCAAGACGGGCGTCATCATCGGCAAGCGGGTCGGGGGCGGGCTGTGTCAGCCGGGCCAGAAAATCACTGAACATGTGTTAGATATAGAGGGGGTCTAACGCTCTTCCAAGCGCCTTTGCACCCGTTCGCGCGCGGTTTGGCTGTCGTTGAAACTCAGGCCCATGGCAATGCGTGCCTCTTCCACGATATTCATTTCGCCTTCGTCGGAATTGCCATCGGCCAGAACAACCTCCCACAAGGCGTCCAGCGCGGCCAGACGTTCGTGCAGGTCGGTGGTTTCGCGGATCAGTTTGCCGAACGTGTCCGTCTCTGGTGCGGCGGCGTGCAGCTTTTCACAGGTGGCGCGGACCTTGGCGGCCTCAATCGCGTTATGCTGATACAGCCGGGCAAGGATGCGGTCGATCAGGCTGATTTCTTCAAGCTTGTAGTCCCGATCCGCCTGTGCCACGCGCACCATGAGCGCACCCAGCGCCAGTTCGGCATCCGGGTCTGGTAGGGTGTCGTGTTGCGGCGGGCGGAAAGCCTGTAAGAACTTCTTCAACATGCCGCGAGGATATTCCATATTTTGTAGACCGCCAAGCGCGGACTACTTGTCATGGGCTCAAATAACTCCAGGATCGCTACATCTGGCAAAAACACGCTGAGCATGATCCCGAAGTTGTGGGATCAACCGGCCTGAATGGCCTGTTTTGCCTGCTCCTGCAGCCATCCCAGCATCTGTCGATAGGGGACGGGACCATGGCTGATCCGGGCCACGCCCAACCCGGCCAGCGTGGCCGTGTCGGGTGTGCCAGGCAGGGCAATGATATTGACCGGCAGAGGGGTCGATTCGCACAGCCGGGCAATCATTGCCTCGTTTTTCAGTCCAGGTGCGAAGAACCCGCTGGCACCGGCATCAGCATAGGCTTTGGCCCGGGCAATCGCCTCGTCCAGCATAGCGTCTGAGTGGGTTTCAGGTTTGGCCTTCAGAAAGATATCTGTGCGCGCGTTGATGAAGGCCGGGATACCGGCTGCATCGCAGCCTTCGCGCATGGCGCTGACCCGCGCTTCCTGCGTTTCGATGTCATAGAGATCGCTGGTGCCAACGATCTGATCTTCGAAGTTGAAGCCGATGACGCCGGTTTGCAGCGCGCGTTGAACGTTTGCGGCCACGCCCAGCACGTCCTCGGCATAGGCCCCTTCGAAATCCAGCGTGACTGGCAGATCAACCGCCGCAACGATCCGGCGGGCATTGTCCAGCGCGGCGTCAATCGGGATGTTCTGGCCATCGCCAAACCCCTGCGCCATCGCAACCGGAGCACTGCCGGTGGCGATCGCCTTGGCCCCCGCATCGCGCACGGCCCCGGCGCTGCCTGCATCCCAGATGTTGTAAAGGATGACCGGATCGCCCTTCTTATGCAGGGCTGCAAATTCTTCCGCTTGGGTAATCTGGTTGGTCATGCCGATCTCCTGTCGCTGCTATGGCGGCAGTTAACCGTGCAATCAGTCGGCGCGTAAAGATGTTTCGCGCCGACCGAAACAATAGAGTCAACGGTCCGCGATCAGACCAGACGCGAGCTTTCTTTCGCTGCGCGCACGAAATCGCGGAACAGGGGGTGCGGATCGAACGGTTTGGACTTGAGTTCCGGGTGGTATTGCACACCGATGAACCACGGGTGGTCCGACCATTCGACGATTTCCGGCAAACGTCCGTCCGGCGACATGCCCGAGAAGTTCAGGCCCGCCTTTTCCAGCTTTTCGCGGTACTTGATGTCCACCTCATAGCGGTGACGGTGGCGTTCTTCGATCTGTGTGCCGCCATAAACCTCGGCCACTTTCGAGCCTTCGGCCAGAACCGCGTTATACGCGCCCAGGCGCATGGTGCCGCCTTTGTCGTCTCCGACTTTGCGTTCGACCTTGTGGTTGCCCTGTACCCACTCTTTCAGGTGATACACAACAGGCTCGAACCGTTTCTTGCCCGCTTCGTGGTCAAACTCCTCGGACCCCGCCTCGGTGATGCCTGCAGCGTTCCGGGCGGCTTCGATTACTGCCATCTGCATACCCAGACAGATGCCCAGATAGGGCACTTTATGTTCGCGCGCGTATTGCGCGGCCTTGATCTTGCCCTCGGTGCCACGCTCGCCAAAGCCGCCGGGCACGAGGATGGCGTGGAAGCCCTCCAGATAAGGTGCAGCATCCTCGGTGTCGAAAACCTCGGCATCGACCCACTCGACCTTGACCTTGACCCGGTTGGCCATACCGCCATGGGTCAGCGCCTCGGCGATCGACTTATAAGCGTCCTCCAGCTGGGTGTATTTGCCGACGATGGCAACCTTCACTTCGCCTTCGGCGTTGTGAATGCGGTCGCTGACGTCTTCCCATTTCGCCAGATCGGGCTTGGGGGCCGGGCTGATCTGGAACGCATCCAGAACCGCCTGATCCAGACCTTCGTTGTGATAGGCCAGAGGGGCGTCGTAGATGGTGCTGAGGTCCTGTGCAGCGATCACGCTGTCGGGGCGCACGTTGCAGAACAATGCCAGCTTCTCGCGCTCTTTCTTTGGGATCGGGCCTTCGGACCGGCAGACGAGAATGTCGGGGGCCAGACCGATCGACCGCAGCTCTTTTACCGAGTGTTGGGTCGGCTTGGTTTTCAATTCGCCCGAGGCCTTGATGTAGGGAAGCAGCGTCAGGTGCATGAACAGACACTGACCGCGCGGCTTGTCTTGGCTGAACTGACGGATGGCCTCGAAAAAGGGCAGGCCCTCGATATCACCCACAGTGCCGCCGATCTCACAGAGCATGAAATCAACCTCATCCTCGCCAATGGCGATGAAATCCTTGATCTCATTGGTGACGTGCGGGATCACCTGAATGGTTTTGCCGAGGTAATCTCCACGGCGCTCTTTCTCTAGCACGTTGGAATAAATCCGCCCCGAGCTGACCGAGTCGGTTTTGCGTGCGGCCACGCCGGTGAATCGCTCATAGTGGCCAAGGTCCAGATCGGTCTCGGCCCCGTCATCTGTGACGAAAACCTCACCATGTTCGAAGGGCGACATGGTGCCCGGATCGACGTTCAGATAGGGGTCCAGCTTGCGCAGACGTACCGAATATCCCCGGGCCTGCAACAAAGCGCCCAGAGCCGCCGAAGCCAGTCCTTTGCCCAAGGACGAAACAACACCACCAGTGATGAAAATAAAACGCGCCATGTTTTTCGGCTGCTCCCGTGAGACGTCAATATCAGCTGCCCGGCGGCTCCGAAAAACCGCTGCATCACGGGACTTCACGTATAAAGGATTCGCGCCAATAGCGCAAGAGAACCGCAAGATGCTGTTGCAGCTCTCTTTTAGATTTCTAAGTGTAGTGGATCAGTCCGCTTGCGGGATCAGCGGCGCGTTGTCGCCCTGAGCCGGAGGCAGAAGATCATCGGTCGACGGAACGGCCGGAGTGCTTTCCTCGGTCGCGGCCGGGGCCGGAACGCCCAGACGGTCGATTACCGAGCTGCCCGAAGATTTCTGAGCGGCCAGAATGGTCAGCGTGATCGAGGTGACGATAAAGCATGCAGCAAGGATCCAGGTGACCTTGCCCAGAGCCGTCGCCGCCGCGCGACCGGTCATGGCGCCACCGCCGCCGCCACCCATACCCAGGCCACCGCCTTCGGACCGCTGCATCAGAACAACGGCGATCAGGCCCAGAGCCAAGAGAAGATGGATGATGAGAACGACGTTTTCCATGGTGGTCCTGTACAGCGTGGCGTGTATCGCGTGGTACTTATGCAAGTTTGCCATCGGGGGCAAGGGAGGAGTTGCCATCACGACCCCTGATATGCAGCATCACGGCAAAGAGACTGGACAGCTGGGCAAAAGGTAACGCAGGCTGCGACCCATGCCACATGACGATCCCGACCACCCACACGCTTTGTTGCCACCTGACCCCGCGCTGCGCGTTAAGGCGCTTGAGACGATTCTGACCCGCAAGGGGCTGATCGACCCGGCGGCGTTGGATGAGATCATCGACACCTACCAGAACAAGATCGGCCCGCAAAACGGCGCGCGCGTGGTTGCTAAGGCGTGGGTCGATCCGGACTTCAGGACAGCTCTGCTTGCCGACGCGACACCGGTTGTTGCCGATCTGGGTTTCTATGGGCGTCAGGGTGAACATATCGTCGCGGTGGAAAACACGCCGGACCTGCACAACATGGTCGTCTGTACGCTGTGCAGTTGTTACCCGTGGCCTCTGCTGGGTATTCCTCCGAGCTGGTACAAGTCCGATGCCTACCGGGCTCGCGCGGTCCGGGAACCGCGCAAGGTTCTGGCCGAATTCGGGGTCACACTGCCGTCCGAGACGGCCGTTCGTGTCTGGGATTCGACTGCCGAGATTCGTTACCTCGTATTGCCGATGCGACTCGCAGGCACCGAAGGGATGGGCGAAGACGATCTGGCCGCGCTCGTCACCCGTGACAGCATGATCGGAACGGGCCTGCCCATGGTGCCCTCATGACCCGCGTGCACGATATGGGCGGTCGCTTTGGTGATGGCCCGGTACAGCCCGAATCCTATGACGCACCGGTTTTTGCCGAAAATTGGCACGGGCGGGCGCTGGCGGTGACGCTGGCCGCGGGGTTTCTGGGGCAATGGAACATCGACGTCTCGCGCCACGCGCGCGAGAGATTGTCCCCCAAGGATTATGCGCGGTTCTCCTATTACGAAAAGTGGATATCGGGCCTTGCTGATCTGCTGGTGGAATCGGGTGTGCTGACTGTGGATGATCTGTCCGGGGCAGCTTCGGACGACCCGCATCCTTTGTCTGCCCGCGCTCTGAAAGCCGAATCCGTCGCTGCAGCCCTTGCCAAGGGCGGGCCAGCAGACCGCCCGTCAGATGTGCCCGCTCAGTTCAAGATTGGGCAGAGTGTACGTACCGTACATCCGGCCGCCAATCGACTGGTTGATGGCGGCCACACGCGCCTGCCGATCTACGCATCCGGTGCGACCGGGAAGGTCATGCGGCTGCATGGCACACATGTGCTGCCGGACGCCAATGCGCATGGATTTGGCGAGGCGCCCGAGCCGCTCTATGCGGTGGTCTTCCCAGCCTCGGAATTGTGGGCAGACCCGGAAAACCCCAAAGACGAGGTCGTACTGGACCTCTGGCAAAGCTATCTGGAGCCAGCATGAGCGATTGCGCTGCCCATTCTGTGCCTGAACCTGTTTTTGCCGAACCCTGGCACGCTCAAGTATTTGCGGTGACTGTGGCTCTGAACGAGGCTGGATGCTTTGACTGGCCCGACTGGGCCACGCGTTTTTCGCAGACGCTAAAGCACCACGGACTGGATCGCGATCTAGACGGGGGCGATGACTATTTCCATGCGTGGCTGGAAACGCTCGAACTGCTACTGAACGAACTGGGCGCGGCTGTCACAGAGGAAGTCATCCAATATAAGTCCGCTTGGGAAGAGGCTTACTTGACAACGCCTCACGGCCAGCCGGTCCGTTTGACTGCTGACGGGTAGGGGGCACTGCCCCCGCCGCCCGTTCCGGGCGACTCCCTGAGGTATTTCGAGCCAGATGAACAGGGGGTCCGCTCTTCATCTGGCCAAAAATACCTCCGCCGGAGGCAGCGCACGCAGCGCGGTTCTTATCTGCGGCGAATTACCGGTTTCCCTGTCGCTTTGTCCTCGTTATACGAGCCGAGTTTGGTAATTCAGCGCAAAAGGACCGGATATGGCCAATGTGGTTGTTGTCGGCGCCCAGTGGGGTGACGAAGGAAAAGGCAAGATCGTCGACTGGCTCAGCGAGCGGGCAGACGTGATCGCGCGTTTTCAGGGCGGGCATAATGCCGGTCATACGCTGGTCATTGATGGTGAGGTCTACAAGCTGCACGCGCTGCCGTCGGGCGTTGTGCGTGGTGGTAAGCTGAGTGTCATCGGCAACGGCGTCGTGCTGGACCCGTGGCATCTGATCAAGGAAATCGCCACCATTCGCGCGCAGGGCGTTGATATCTCGCCCGAAACCCTGATGATCGCCGAGAACACGCCGCTGATCCTGCCGATCCATGGCGAACTGGACCGCGCCCGCGAAGAGGCTGCCAGCAAGGGCACCAAGATCGGAACCACTGGCCGCGGCATTGGCCCGGCTTACGAAGACAAGGTTGGCCGCCGGTCTGTGCGCGTTGCCGATCTGGCGGACGCGGCTACGCTTGAGGCACGTGTAGACCGTGCGCTGCAGCACCATGACCCGCTGCGCAAAGGTCTGGGGATCGAGCCTGTGGACCGGGACGCGCTGATTGCGCAACTGAAAGAGATCGCATCGGAAATCCTGCCCTTCGCCGCGCCTGTTTGGAAAGTGCTGAACGAAAAGCGCAAGGCGGGCAAACGCATCCTGTTCGAAGGGGCGCAGGGCGCATTGCTGGACATCGACTTCGGCACCTATCCCTTTGTGACCTCGTCCAACGTGATCGCCGGTCAGGCTGCAACGGGTGTTGGCATCGGTCCTGGATCGATCGATTTTGTTCTGGGCATCGTCAAAGCCTACACAACACGTGTAGGCGAGGGGCCGTTCCCGACCGAGCTGGACGATGCGGACGGTCAACGCCTTGGCGAGCGCGGGCATGAGTTCGGCACCACCACCGGGCGCAAGCGCCGCTGCGGTTGGTTCGACGCGTGTCTGGTGCGTCAAACCTGCGCTACCAGTGGCGTGAACGGCATCTCGCTGACCAAGCTGGACGTTCTGGACGGGTTCGAGACGCTCAAGATCTGCGTCGGCTATGAGCTGGACGGTGAACGTTTGGACTATCTGCCCACCGCGGCCGATCAGCAGGCGCGCTGCACACCGATCTACGAAGAAATGCCGGGGTGGAGCGAATCCACCGAAGGTGCGCGCAGCTGGGCCGATCTGCCGGCCAACGCGATCAAATATGTGCGTCGCGTCGAAGAGCTGATCGAATGCCCCGTAGCCCTTCTGTCCACCAGCCCGGAGCGGGACGACACCATTCTGGTGACCGACCCGTTTGCTGACTGATGAGCGACGACGGAAAGACCGGCCTCAGCTACAAATCACGGCGCCGCTGGTCGCTGGTGCTGCTGTTGATTGGGTTGCCGGTCTATATCGTGGCGGTAGTGACAATTGTGAATTGGCTCGACCGCCCACCGATCTGGCTGGAGCTGCTGGTCTATGTCGCTTTGGGCATTGTCTGGGCGCTGCCGTTCAAGTTCGTGTTCAAAGGCGTCGGCAAGGAAGACCCGGATCAGCCTTCGGAATGACAGGCCGGGGTGACTGATTAGGTCAGTTCACTCCGGATGCTGATCCGGCCCGGGCCAGCTGAGGATGGCACGGGCCATTGCGTGGTACTCGCCTGAAATCTCTTCGGCAACGCTGAGCGGGGTAGGCCAGGGCGCGGTCAGAGTTGCCTGAACCTGTCCCGTGACCAGATTCAGATCTGCCTCGTGTTTCGCAGCCAGTCGGCGCATTTTCTGGTTGGTGGCCAGGCACAGCATGTGTACTTCGCGAATTCCGCGATTCCGGGCCGCGGTGATGATCCGCGACAGCAGGGCATCCCCGATACCACGATCCTGCCACGCGGTTTCGACTGTAAAGGCAGCCTCGGCCACATGCGTCCGACTGTCTGGCAATACGCGTAGTTCCCCCACACCACGCAAACAGGAATCCGGAAATGCGCCGAAGATCAATGCCGCGTTGTCGAATAACCCGGACAAATATCTCTGAATATATGTGGTACTGACCTGAGTGCCGAATCTCGACGCTAAAGCCTCGTCATCCAGGTTGTTGAAATGGCTTATTATTTTTGGTTTGTCGTATACCCGGAGGCGTCGAATAGGCAGTTCATACATGGCGCGGCCCTTGTTTGAACGAATTTAGAAACATCTATTATCTATCATCCAATATACCAGCTTTCTGCGGTGCAGCATAGCAAGTGCGCCCGCAAATGGGCGTCAAAGGGACAGCTGGGTACACTTGTGCAAAAAAAAATGGGCCGAAGAAGTCTCCAGCCCATCATCACGTGATTTTATTGGGCTTTACCCTGCGGCGCGCGCGTCACCCGGGCGGAAGCCGATCTCGGTCGAGGCTGCAAAACGTCCGCCGCCTGCTTTTTCTATCTTTCCGTCCCGCAGCAACTGACCGAACGAACGCAGGCTTTCCTCACGATTGAACTCGTCCTGCTTGAGCGAGCGAATTTTGTTCATCAGTTGCGGGCGCGAGAACTGCTCCTGACCCTCGATGAAGGACAGATAAGCGGCCGCTGCTTCCAGCAGATCCGACAGCGATTGCGCACCTTGTTCTTGCGCGAACAGGGCAAAACCACTTTCCTCAGCAGCTTCTTCTTCACCCTCGGCCTCGGATGTCACGCGGCGGGGGGTCACCGGTCCGGCATCTTTGCTCTGGTTGTCGACACGCTGCTCAGCAACCAGTTTGAGGGGGGCCGATGCGTCGCTGGTTGGGCGTTTGCTGGTGACCTCAACCTCCGGGCGGCGTGGGCTGACGACCGAGGACAGATCGCCACGATAGTCCTGATCGTTGTCCTGATTGGACACACCTTTTTCGCTGCGTTCAGCTTCGGTTGCCGCAACCGCTGCACGCAGCTGGGTATAGGTTTCGCGCGTGTTGCTTGTGTCCGGATTGTCCAGTTGCTCTCCAACCTTGTCCATCAGGCGCGAAACATCATGGTCCAGATCCGGTGTTTCGGCGGCCGGGGTTTTAGAACGGCTGGCCAAGATGGCTTCCACGCTTGAAATCTCATCCAGCAGGTCGGCCTCGTCCTCTTCAGTCATGATCCCTTCAGAGGCTGCCGCGGTAGGCTCCTCGTCAGCATTGGTATCGCTGAGGATGTTGGTTACATCATCGCCTTCAGGCTCGCTCTCATCAGTTTCGTCGAAATCTGCGAGCAGAACATCCAGTGTGGTAGTTTCGTCTTCGACCTCTTCCTCGACAGCGGAGACCGGGGGCTCGGGTTCGGTTTCCTGGGCCGGAGCGGCGGGTTCCTCGATCTCTTCAGCCCTGGGCATTTCCGGTTCGGGTTCGGATGCTTCGACAGGCGCGTCGGCCTCTGCGGTGGTTTCCAGGTCGGCCGGGTTCAGTGAGCCGGCCGCGAATGCCGCCGCGACCGCATCAGACGGACCCGCTGTGTTTTTCATCAGGGTCGTCTCTTCATCCTCGGTGTAGATGACCGAGTTCTCCTCTGAATGGGATACGACGGCCCGGATACGCTGCAGTTTGGCGGCGATACTGTCAGCGGCAGGGGGAGGCGCGTCTTCGACAGCTTCGGCGTCAGAGGCAACGGGCTGAGAGGGGGGCGAGGGGGGAGGGGTGTTGATGACGTTCAGATCCGGCGCGCTGGTGGCAGGTTCGTTCGTGGCGCGGATCAGCAGGCCAGCGTCGCTCTGGCTTGCTTCGACCTTGCGCGAGGCATCGCGCTGCGCAATTTTTGTCAGCATTTCTGTATCAGGCTGCGGAGGTTCAGAACCGAAATACCGATCATCGGCGGCAAGATCACGGAAGTATTCGGCAATCGCTTTCATCGTCTCAAAGGAATCGTCAAAACCTTCTAAAGTGCACGAGAAGGTTCCATAGGAGACGGTTAAAACCTTGTTATTCTGTACCATCAGACGCACGTCCTTTACAAACTACAAGAGCCATTCACCCGGCGACGGGCACACCCATGGCTCGAAACTCTCAGCATGAACCTATCATTTTGTGGTCTCAATGTGTCCAAATCCGGGAAAAATGATCAATCTTAGAAAAAATAGTCAAATTGTGCGGTCTGAGGAGCCAATCGCGATGGTTGGAGGTGGTGAAATCGGCCCTGAAGACCTGAAGCAGACGCTGATTCGCGTCAAGACGGTTGTGGCAGCGGATGGTGGAGCGATTCCGGTGATTGATTCGGGGCGGATGCCAGACGCCGTTATCGGCGACTTTGATTCGCTGACCGGCACGTATCTTGACCGGATTCCAGAGGACCGTCTGTTTCCAATACGTGAACAGGACAGCACGGATTTCGACAAGGCTCTGCGCAGCATCGACGCGCCTCTGGTGCTGGGGATCGGGTTTCTGGGTGGTCGGCTGGATCACCAGATGGCGGTGCTTAACGCTCTGGTACGGTTGCAGGATCGGCCTTGCGTTCTGATAGGAGAGCGTGAGGTTGTTTTCCACGCGCCACCGCAGATTACGTTAAGCCTCACGCCTGGTGATGTGGTGTCATTGTTTCCGTTTCAGCGTGTAACCGGCTGCAGCAAGGGGCTGGAATGGCCAATCGACGATTTGGTGCTGGAACCGAACGGTCGCGTGGGTACGTCGAACCGGGCGCTGTCTGATGTGGAGCTGGCCGTGGACGGACCGGGCTTGTTGGTGATGGTGCCTCGTGACGCTCTGGATCAAGTCATGCAGGCGTTTTTGTCGGGGCCCATCAGGCGCTGGCCCGCCCGCGATGACTGACATCCAAGCGGACAGCCGTATGGCGGAGTGCGCCTAGGGCAGGGGCTGCACCTTGGTGTAGTCCGGCCCGATGCAGGTGGGTAGGTCGTCGCCAAGTTTCAGCCAATGCAGCTTTTCCTCATGCGCCACGTGCAGCGTGGGTTCCAGCTGGTTCGGGTCTTCCAGCGTCGCCACGTACAGATGCAGTACGTCCGACAAGGATTGCGAGCGGAACGAGATCGGCGTGCCGCAGTTCTGGCAAAAGCTGCGCTCGACCCCCGGAGAGGAATTGAAGGTTTTCGGCGCCTCTCCGGTCCAGCGCCACTGGCCGTCGCGCACGCCGAAATAGGTGGTCATCGGTGCAGCACACTGCCGTCTGCAACTGTCGCAATGGCAAGTGACGCAAGACAGTGCCGGAGGGTCAACCTCGTACCGGATGGTGCCGCACAGACAATGACCCCGCATGGTATCCCCTCCTGTCGTGGCGTCAGCAGTTGGGTACGTTCACCGCCAGACCGCCCAAAGACGTTTCCTTGTACCTTTCGTGCATATCATGCCCGGTCTGGCGCATGGTTTCGATGGCCGCGTCCAGCGGCACGAAATGCTGACCATCACCGCGCAGCGCCAGCGAGGCGGCCGAAACTGCCTTGATCGCCGCCAGCCCGTTACGTTCGATGCAAGGCACCTGCACCAGCCCTTTGACCGGGTCGCAGGTCATGCCCAGATGATGCTCCAGCGCGATCTCGGCGGCGTTTTCCACCTGTTCCGGTGTGCCGCCCATCACGGCGCACAGACCTGCAGCAGCCATGGCCGAGGCGCTGCCGACTTCGGCCTGACACCCTGCCTCTGCGCCCGAGATCGAGGCGTTGTACTTGACCAGACCGCCAATGGCGGCCGCGGTCAGCAGGAAATCCTCGACATGGCTTTCCGAGGCCCCCGGCACGTGGTCGAGGTAATAGCGCAGCACCGCAGGCAGCGTGCCCGCCGCGCCATTGGTCGGCGCAGTGACGACCTGACCACCGGCGGCGTTTTCCTCGTTCACCGCCATGGCATAGACGCTCATCCAGTCGTTGATGGTGTGCGGCGCGTTCAGGTTCATACCCCGTTCGGCCAGCAGAGCTTCGTGAATGCCTTTGGCGCGGCGGCGCACGTTCAGACCGCCGGGCAGGATACCGTCGGTTTTCAGGCCGCGTTCGATGCAGTCGTTCATAACCTCCCAAAGGCGCGCGGTGCCTTTGGCGAAACTGATGGGGCATCCGCGGGCGACCTCGTTCTCTCGCTTCATCTGCGCGATGCTCTTGCCGCTGGCTTTCGCCATCTCCAGCATCTCTGCCGCCGAATGGAACGGGTAGGGCACGGGTGGGCCATCATTTGTGTCCTTGCCCTCGGCCAGTTCCTCTTCGGTCAGGACAAAGCCGCCGCCTACCGAGTAATAGACCTGCCGCAGGATCACGTCGCCCTGCGCATCGGTTGCCATCAGGATCATGCCGTTGGCGTGGCCGGGCAGGTTGTGATCATAGTCAAAGATCAGGTCGGTCTTGGGATCGAAATTCAGTGTCGGCAGGCCTTCGGGCGTGACCGTATGGGTTTCGGCGATCTCGGCCAGCGCGGCCTCGGCCTTGTCGTTGTCATAGGTGTCGGGCACGAACCCGGCCAGCCCGAGGATGGTGGCGCGGTCGGTCGCGTGACCAACTCCGGTAAAGGCCAGTGAACCGTGCAGCGAGCCGCGCAGGCCCGCGAATTCGAACGGCGAGGCGCGCATCAGGTCCAGAAACCGCGCAGCGGCGACCATCGGCCCCATGGTATGAGACGAAGACGGGCCGATGCCCACTTTGAACATATCGAAGACAGATAGAAACATGTCAGGTAGCTGAGCCTTCTTGAGGAGTAGCGTAACTCGGAGAGGTGAACGGTGTCACCCCCAACCCTTCGGCCGCGATGGCGGCTTGGGCTGCGGGGCGGGTTTCAAGCTGCGTCAGGATCGCTTGCAGATGGGGTGTATCCGACAGGTGATACCAGCCGCGATTGGCGTTGGCGGGGTACAGCGCCATCCACCGCATCTGGCAGGCCAGATAGTAGGTTAGAATCGACGGTTGATCCGAGTGCAGCCAGATTGGCGCCTTCTGAGCTTCGGCATCCAGAACCTGCAAATGTCGACGCAGGCGAGGGCGGATACCTTCCCGCAGGGTGTCAGCCTGTGCGGCGTCGATATATTTCTCAGCATAGAACAGAATGCGCAGATCGGCGTGCAGCGTGTTCGATGCGAAAAACAGCCATTTCAGAAACGCCGCCCGCTCCGGTGCTTCGGGGGACGGGGCCAGTTGCCCGTGCGTGTCCGCCAGCCACAACAGGATGGCTGCCGTTTCAAAGATCGGTCCCTGCTGTGTGTCCAGCACCGGAATCAACCCGTTCGGGTTCAACTGACGGTAGGCCGCACTGTCCTGCTCGTTCTGGCGACGGTCCACCAGCACGGTTTCATAGAATTGGCCCATCTCTTCCAGCACCAGTCTGATCACCAGAGAGGCGTTGTCGGGGGCATAGTGCAGGCGATAGGGCGCGATCATGAAATCTATGTATAACGCCAGAAGAAGCGCGGAAGCCTCGATTGCGACGTTTCCAATCGGAAACGCGTATTTTCGATAGATGTTTGGGTGGCAGCAGGGCGATTTCGCTCTCGCAGTCGGCGGTTGCATTCCGTATAAACCCTGCAGCAATACAGGGAAACGCTGCCATGACCCCAGATATGTCCCCCATCGCCAAGGCCAAATACGTCGCCGCGCGCCGTGCCGCCGATATGGTTCAGGATGGGATGCGCGTCGGGCTGGGCACTGGATCGACCGCCGCCTGGATGGTGCGCCGCCTGGGCGAACGGGTGAAAACCGAAGGTCTGCGCGTCAAAGGGGTTCCGACCTCGATCCGCACCGCGCAACTGGCCCGTGAGGTCGGGATCGAAGTGGTCTCACTGGATCAGGCCGGCTGGCTGGATCTGACCATCGACGGTGCGGATGAGTTCGATGGTGAGCTGAACCTGATCAAGGGCGGCGGCGGCGCGCATCTGCAAGAAAAGATCGTCGCCACGGCCAGCGATCAGATGGTGGTGATTGCCGATGCCGGTAAGGAGGTCGAAACGCTGGGTGCCTTCCCCCTGCCGGTCGAGGTGATCCCTTTTGGCTGGCAAACCACGCGGACCCTGATTGAAGAGGCGCTGGACACGATGGATGTTCTGGGCAACTCGGCGATGCTGCGGATGAATAGCGAGGCGCCCTTTGTGACAGACGAGGGCAACCACATTCTGGACCTGCACCTGCAGCGCATCGGGAATGCGCGCCAGCTGGCCCTGGTTCTCAATCAGGTGCCGGGCGTGGTCGAAAACGGGCTGTTCATCGACATCTGTGACAAGGTTGTGATCGGCCACGGTGATGGCCGGGTCGAGCTGCGCGACATCAATGCGGGCACCACCGAACTGGACCAACTGGTCGAGGGTGGAGACAACCTGTTCTCGGATCTGGCGGATTGAGACCGGCGACTGGCACCAGTGCAGAAGCGTGAAACACACATGGTGGCAGTGCCTTAAGTGAAGTTTACACACCGACAAGGGTTGGCAGCGCGTCTTTCGACCCCAGATAATCATCGAATTTTGGCCTGACGGTATAAAGGAACTCAGGATGAGCTTTGACTATGATCTGTTCGTCATCGGAGGCGGCTCGGGCGGGGTCCGTGCGGCGCGTGTGGCGGCTGGTGAAAACGGCGCCAAAGTGGCGCTGGCCGAAGAGGACCGCTATGGCGGGACCTGCGTCATCCGGGGATGTGTGCCGAAAAAGCTGATGGTGTTCGCCAGCGAGTTTTCGGGGATGGTCGGGGATGCGCAGGCTTATGGATGGGGCATTCAGCCCGGTGCGTTGGACTGGAACACGTTTCACGGCAAGCTGGTTACGGAACTGGACCGGCTGGAAGGCATCTATCGCAACATCCTGAAGAACAACGGCGTCGAGAGCTTTGATCAGCGGGCGCATATTGTGGACGCGCATACGGTCGAACTGGCCGATGGCACCCGCAAGACCGCCAAGCACATTCTGGTCGCCACCGGTGGCCGCCCGGTTGTGCCCGAATTTCCGGGCTCGGACCTGGCCATCACCTCGAACGAGATTTTCCACCTTGAGAAACTGCCGGAAAGTATTCTGATCGTCGGCGGCGGCTATATCGCCAGTGAATTTGCCGGAATCATGAACGGGATGGGTGTGAAGACCACTCAGTTCTATCGCGGTGCGCAGATTCTGCGCGGGTTTGACGAAGAAGCACGTGGGCTGATCAGCGAAGAGATGTGCCAGAATGGTATCGACCTGCATCTTGGCACAAACGTGCTTGAGATGAAAAAGCAGGGCGACAAGATCTGGGTCAAAGCCACCAACGGAACCGAACAGGTTTTCGATGTGGTCATGTACGCCACCGGGCGTACGCCGAATGCAGATGATCTGGGCCTTGAGGCCGTGGGCGTTGAACGCGGCCGCAAGGGCGAGATCCTGGTGGACGAATACAGCCAGACCGGTGTGCCCTCGATCTTTGCCATCGGGGATGTGACCGACCGCGTCAACCTGACCCCGGTTGCCATCCGCGAAGGCATGGCTTTTGTCGAAACCGTCTTCAAAGGCAACCCGACGCCTGTAGATCACGAGTTGATCCCAACCGCGATCTTCACTCAGCCGGAGTTCGGCACCGTGGGCCTCAGCGAGGAAGACGCCGCGGCGCAGGAACCGATTGAGGTTTACGCGACCTCGTTCAAACCGATGCAGAAAGCGTTTGCCGGCGGCACGCAGCGCGTCTTGATGAAGCTGATCGTCAGCCAGGCGACTCGTAAGGTGCTGGGCTGTCACATCGTTGCCCCGGGCGCGGGTGAGATGATCCAGCTGGCCGGAATTGCCGTAAAGATGGGCGCGACCAAGGAAGATTTCGACCGCACCGTTGCCGTTCACCCGGTCATGGCCGAGGAACTGGTTACACTGCGGCAACCTGTGCGCACTGCTTGATTTGCAACTGCGCGCACACAAGTTACAAGGGAAACCGTGATCACACGGTCCAACACAAGGGAATAGATACATATGGCGGGCAACAGCGGTGGCCCCTGGGGGGGCGGAGGCTCTTCAGGCGGTGGAGGAAATCGGGGTAACAACGGGGACGGGCGCAAGCCCCCCGAAGGCGACGGCCCGCAGATCCCCGAGATCGATGAGCTGATGAAGAAAGGCCAGGAACAGCTGCGCGTCCTGATGGGCGGCCGTGGCGGTTCGGGTCGTGGTGGCGGTCAGGGTGCCGGTGGGGGTGGTCCCATCTTTACCAAAGGCACCGTGCTGATCGGTGTGGTTGTTGCAGCCGTGCTTTGGGGTGCGGCCAGCTTCTATACCGTCAAGCCCGAAGAACAATCGGTTGAGCTGTTTCTGGGTGAGTTCTCGGCCGTCGGCAATCCGGGTCTGAACTTTGCCCCGTGGCCCTTCGTGACCGCTGAGGTCATCCCGGTCACCCGCGAACAGACCGAAGACATGGGCGGCACGCGCGGCAGCGACGATGGCCTGATGCTGACCGGCGACGAAAACGTGGTCGATATCGACTATCAGGTCGTTTGGAACATCAACGATCCGGCCAAATTCCTGTTCAACCTGCGTGACCCGCGCCAGACGATCCGCGCCGTGTCGGAATCGGCCATGCGTGAGATCATTGCGCAAAGCGAACTGGCCCCGATCCTGAACCGGGACCGTGGTATCATCGCGGATCGCCTTCAGGAACTGATCCAGTCCACAATGGACAGCTATGATTCCGGGATCAACATCGTCCGTGTCAACTTCGATAAGGCTGACCCACCGCAAGACGTGATCGCCTCGTTCCGTGACGTTCAGGCTGCCGCGCAGGAGCGTGACCGCCTTCAGAACGTGGCCGACGCCTATGCAAACCGCGTTCTCGCGGAAGCCCGTGGTGAAGCTGCGCAGGTTCTGGAAGAGGCCGAAGCCTATCGCGCCCAGCAGATCAACAGTGCTCAGGGTGAAGCCAGCCGTTTCAGCGCGGTTCTGGAGGAATATACCAAAGCGCCTGATGTGACCCGAAAACGTCTCTATCTGGAACGGATGGAGCAGGTTCTGGGTGATGTCGACAAGATCATTCTGGACGAGAACTCGACCGGTCAGGGACAGGGCGTCGTGCCTTATCTGCCGCTGAACGAACTGCGCCGCAACCAGACCGGGGAGAGCAACTGATGCGTAAGTCACCCATTCTTCTCATCGTCGTTGTAATTCTCGGCGTCGTCGGCTTGTCGTCGATTTTCATCGTGGACGAGCGTGAGCGTGCGCTGGTTCTGCAATTCGGCCGTGTGGTTGCGGTGAAGGAAGAGCCGGGTCTGGCCTTCAAAATTCCCGTGATCCAGGAAGTTGTGCGTTACGATGACCGTATCCTGTCGATTGACGTCCAACCGCTTGAAGTGACGCCTCTGGATGATCGTCGTCTGGTTGTTGACGCCTTCGCGCGCTACCGGATTTCGGATCTAAACCGTTTCCGTCAGGCTGTAGGTGTCGGCGGTATCCCGGTTGCCGAAGATCGTCTGGATCGCATCCTGCGCGCTGAAACGCGCGAGGTCCTGGGTTCGGTGTCGTCCCGCGATATCCTCAGCTCGGACCGTGCCGCGCTGATGCTGCGCATCCGCAACAGCGCGATTGCCGAAGCTCAGGCGCTGGGCGTTAACGTGATCGACGTGCGTCTGAAGGCCACCGATCTGCCGCAAGCGAACCTTGAGGCCACCTTCGACCGGATGAAGGCCGAACGTGAGCGCGAAGCCACCGACGAACGCGCCCGCGGTAACGAGGCAGCGCAGCGTGTCCGCGCTCAGGCCGACCGGACCGTGGTCGAACTGGTGTCGGACGCCAACCGCGAGGCCGAAATCATTCGCGGTGAGGCGGACGCCGAACGCAACGCGATCTTCGCCGAAGCCTACGGTGCGGACCCGGAGTTCTTTGAGTTTTACCGCTCTCTGACAGCGTATGAGAATGCCTTGCAGGGCAGTAACAGCTCGTTGATCCTGAGCCCGGATTCCGAGTTCTTCAACTACCTCAGCTCTCCTACCGGACGGTCAGCCCCGGCTGCAGCGCCCTCTGAATAATGGGTATGATCCTTCTGGCCCTTGGGCTGGTATTGATTGTCGAGGGGCTGGCGTACGCGCTGGCCCCTTCGCTTATTGAACGTATGCTCGAGGCGCTGCGGTCCTTGCCGGAGCAAGCGCGGCGACTGGCAGGCCTGCTTTGCGTGGTCAGCGGTCTGGTGTTGCTGTGGGGCGCGTACCAGGTCGGGTTTTAGCGCAGTCATTTCAATTGCCGGTGATTTCCCCGCGATCCCGAGTTGCGGGCTTGAACAAACTGACTACATTGGTTGCTAAGAAAGGTTGCCGAGGGGCGGCCACAGAAGAATTGTCGACAAGGAGTTCCCAAGTGCAGGCACAAGCACGAAGTATTTCCGTCCGGCGGGACGATAGTGTTGGTTTCATGCGGCTGATGTGGCTGGCTTTTGCAGGGATGTTGCTTGTTCTGGCCCAGACCGTCGCTGCACAGGCGCGGGGCGAAAGCCTGGCGCCGCTGGCTGAAAAGATCAGCCCGGCGGTGGTCAATATCACCACCACAACCCTGATCGAAGGGCAGACCGGCCCCCAGGGGATCGTGCCCGAGGGCTCACCGTTCGAGGATTTCTTTCGCGAGTTTCAGGATCGTAACGGTGACGACGGCAACCGCCCCCGCCGCAGCAATGCGCTGGGGTCGGGGTTTGTGATTTCCGAGGACGGTTACATCGTCACCAACAATCATGTCATCGCCGAAGCCGATGAAATCCTTGTGGAATTCTTCCCCGGCGACGGGCAGCCCAAGAAGGAATTGCCTGCCAAGGTGATTGGCACGGATGAGAAAACCGATATCGCGCTGCTCAAGGTAGAGGCCACGGGCCCGCTGCAATACGTGAAATTCGGTGACAGCGACATTGCGCGCGTTGGCGATTGGGTGATCGCCATGGGCAACCCGCTGGGGCAGGGCTTCTCGGTCTCTGCCGGCATTGTCTCGGCCCGGAACCGTGCGCTGAGCGGGTCTTATGACGACTACATCCAAACGGACGCGGCCATCAACCGGGGCAACTCAGGCGGTCCGCTGTTTAACATGGATGGCGAGGTGATCGGCGTGAATACCGCGATCCTGTCGCCCAATGGCGGCTCGATCGGGATTGGCTTCTCGATGGCCTCCAATGTGGTGGTCAAGGTCGTCGACCAACTGCGTGAGTTCGGTGAGACTCGCCGCGGCTGGCTGGGTGTGCGCATTCAGGACGTGACCGAGGATATGGCCGAGGCCATGGGGCTGGACAAACCCGGCGGCGCGCTGATCAGTGACGTACCGGACGGTCCTGCCAAGGAAGCGGGCCTGCTGGCCGGAGACGTGATCCTCAGCTTTGACGGTGTCGAGGTTGCGGATACCCGCGGTCTGGTTCGACAGGTCGGTGAAACCACCGTTGGCAAGTCGGTTCGTGTGGTGGTCCACCGCGATGGGGGCACCCAAACCGTACTGGTGACGCTGGGTCGCCGTGAGGACGCAGAGCGTGCCGAAAATGGCGATGAGGAAACGCCGGACGCTCCGGCCGAGGAAAACGCCGATATTCTGGGTCTGACTATTTCGCCGCTGACCGATACGTTGCGTACGGATATGGGTTTGGATGCGGACGCTGATGGGCTGGTCGTGACCGCTGTGGACGAAGCATCGGAAGCCTTTTCCAAGGGTTTGCGAGCCGGTGATTTGATCACCGAGGCCGGTCAGCAGAAGGTCAGCTCGATCGAAGATCTTGAGGCACGCATGGACGAGGCGCGCGAAGCCGGACGCAAATCGCTGTTGCTGTTGGTCCGTCGCGGAGGCGATCCCCGCTTTGTGGCGCTAAGCTTGGGTGAGTAGTTCGCCTGATCAGAAACGAGATAAGGCCGGAGCAGATGTTCCGGCCTTTTTTGTACTGCAAGGTAGTGAGCCACACACCGGGGAGGCGCGTGGCTCTGATACAGGGAGAGGTCAGTGGACAGATATCGGGGATGATTCTCTGACCTCCTACGGTAACAGTTACAACGATAGGCCTAACGCTACATCGGGTCTGTGAAGCAGGTCACAAGGGTCAGATTAGGTCGGACTCGGCCAATTCCCGAAGCGCTTCGAAATCCTGGATCATCAGCCCGCCGCGCGACGCTTCAACCACGTTGTCTCGTTTCCAGGTGGAAATGGTCTTGGATACCGCCTCCCGCGTGGCGCCCACGAACTCGGCCAGTTCGCTTTGCGACAAGGTGATCCGGGTAGACGGGTCGTCTTGCAGTCCGGACAGGTGCAGAAGCTTGCGGGCCAAACGGATCGGCATCGGCAGAAAGACCTGTTCGTTCAGCTGCGATCCCATCCACCGCATGCGCAATCCTGCAAGGCGGATCAGGTCGACGGCCAGGTCGGGGTGTTCTCGGATCTGCTCCATTACGTCGCCTTGGCGCACTCGTAAAACGCGGGACGGTTCGGCCGCTGCGATGGTGGCAGTACGTGGGCCGCTGTCGAACAGGGCAATCTCGCCAAAGATCTCTCCGGGACGCATCAGGGTCAGGGACAGTTTGCGGCCGCTCATTGCCAGAAAGGATACCTCGAGCGTACCTTCGAGGATGGCATAAAGGGCGTCGCCTTCATCGCCTTGCTCGAACAGAACCTCGCCACGCTCCAGAGAAATTTCGGTCGCCTGCGCGGAGAGCATGGCTTTCAACCTGTCCGATGCCTCGGACAGAAAGCCAGTGTCTGGAAAAGCCGTCATGAGTTTCGGGTGCTCCGGCTGTGAGTGGTGTCACAACTTTCCACAGCTTTGCCGTTTTTCCAAGGATTTTGTCGGTTTGGTCCGACGTTACGTCTGGGAATAGCAAATATTTGAGTTTCCGCATGAGGCGAAAAGAGTCCGCCTCTGTTCCCCTATTGGTGGTCGGGATCGTCCATGTAACCTTGCAGCAGATTGAATTGCAGCATCAGAAATACCATCAGCGCGATGGGAAAGCCGAATGTCTCGATTTTGACCCAGAGGTCGGTCGACATCGTGCGCCAGACAAATTCGTTGGCCACAGCCAAAACCGCGAAACAGCCACACAGGCGCCGCGTCAGGATCATCCATCCCTCATGGCGCATTGGCAGCATCTCGTCCAGGACATAGGCGAGGTAGGATTTGCCCTGCAGCAGGCCGATACCCAGCATGATCGAAAAGAAGCCGTAGACCAGTGTGGTTTTCATCTTGAAGAACCGCTCGTCATTGAACCAGGCGGTCAGGCCACCGAAGAAAATGACCATGATTGCGGTGAAAATTTGTATCCGGCTGAGCTTGCCCGTCAGGTACCAGAGGATGCCCATGGCGGCCAGCATCAGCGGCACAAAGAGGATCGTGGCGACGATAAAGCCGGAATACTCGACGCCACCGATCAGGAAGCTTTCGTCGCGCAGGCGCAGGTAGATGAAGAAGAAGGCCAGCGGGGGGCCAAGCTCCAGCACCTGTTTCAGAAACGGGTTGATCTCTTTTTTGCCTGTCATAACGGTTTCCTGCTGTTTACCCGCCCATTTCAACTATTACGGCGCCGAGTGCAATCAATGCCATCAGCGCGATCCGTCTTGGCCCGACGGTTTCCTTCAGGACCAGCCAGCCTATGAGCGCGGCAAAAACGGTCGAAGTTTCCCGCAAGACAGCGGCCTCGCCGACCTTGTCGAGCCTTGTGGCCAGCATGATGGCTCCGAATGACAACGGCGCGATGATACCACCTGCCAGCCCGCGCAACATCAGGGGGCCGATGGCCGGGCGGCTGATCATGGCGCGCCACCGGAGGAAGGCGTAGATCGGCATTGCCGCCCCGTCGATCATGAAGAACCACGCCAAAAAGGTAAACGGGTCTGCGGTGGCACGGATGCCGTAGGCGTCGTAGGTGGTGTAAAGCGCGACGAACAGACCCGTTGCGACGGCCAGAACCAGAGCAATGCCCAGCGTTTCGCGGTTCGTTTCAAGGAAGCGGAAATTGTAGGCGGCCAACCCAAAAATACCGGCCAGCAGGACAGCCACGCCGAACCATTGGGTGCCGGTAAAGGTCTCTCCGAACAGCAGATAGGCGCCGATGACGGTAAACAGCGGGCCGGTGCCGCGGACAACCGGGTAGACGACCGTGTATGAGCCCTTGGTATAGGCCATGGCCTGCAGGATTTTATAGGCGATGTGGATTACCCACACCGTTGCAAAGATAGGCCACATATAGGGTTCGGGCCACGGTACCACGAAGAAGGCAAACGGTGCGGCCAGCAAGCAATAGCTGGCGTCGATAGCCCCGCGTGACATCCACGGATCGTGGCGGCCCTTTTGCAGGGCGCCAAAGACCGCGTGCAGGAAAGCCGCCATCAGGGCCAGCCCCAGCGCGAGTTGGTGGCCTGCTTCGGTGCCTTCGAGTGAGATCAGCCAGTCGCTCAAGTGTCAGGTCTTTGTGCTGGGAGGCGAGGCTGGGGGGTTTCCACCCCCCAGACCCGCGGAAGGTACTTTTCAGCCAGATGAAGGCTCGGATCAGTTTGGGTTCAGACCGGTGAGGGCGGCGGCGAATTCTTCGGGGTCAAAGGGGGCGAGGTCGTCGATTTGTTCGCCGACGCCGATGGCGTGGATGGGGAGGCCGAACTTGTCCGCCAGCGCAACCAATACGCCGCCCTTAGCGGTACCGTCGAGTTTGGTCATCACGAGGCCTGAGACATCGGCCAGATTGCGGAAGGTTTCCACCTGACTCAGCGCGTTTTGGCCGGTGGTGGCGTCCAGCACCAGCAGAGTGTTGTGTGGCGCGGTTTCGTCGACCTTGCGGATGACGCGGACGATTTTCGCAAGTTCCTCCATCAGGTCGGCGCGGTTTTGCAGACGGCCTGCGGTGTCGATCATCAAAAGGTCGGCGCCCTCTTGCTGCGCCTTGGTCAGCGCATCAAAGGCGAGGCTGGCGGGATCGGACCCTTCGGGGGCGGTCAGGACGGGCACACCGGCGCGTTCTCCCCAGACTTGCAGCTGTTCAACAGCAGCGGCGCGGAATGTGTCTCCGGCAGCGATCACGACCTTTTTGCCAGCCGATTTGAACTGGCTGGCCAGCTTGCCGATCGTGGTCGTTTTGCCCGATCCGTTGACACCGACAACCAGCACTACTTGCGGGCGTTTGGGGTAGATGGGCAGGGGTTTGGCCACCGGCTCCATCACGCGGGCGACTTCCTGTGCCAGAAGCTGTTTGATTTCCTGGGTTGAGAGTTTGCGGCCATAGCGCCCCTCGGCCATATTCGCGGTGACGCGCAGGGCGGTATCGACGCCCATATCCGAGGCGATCAGCAGCTCCTCGAGCTGTTCCAGCATGTCGTCGTCCAGTGTGCGGCGCATGGCGGTCTTGGCTTCACTGCGACCGAACAGACGGCCCAGTACGCCCTTTGCGGGCGCAGCCTCGGGCGGGGGTGGAGCAGGGGTCGGATCGACGGGCGCGGGTTCGGGCACCTCGATCGGCTGGGGAGCTGGTGCGGGTTCCGGCACTTCAGGGACCGGTTGTGGAACTTCCGGAACGGGTTCGGGCTGCGGCTCGGGCTCGGGGATGATTGGGTCAGGCGCGGTTGTTTCCTCGCCGCCATCCTCAACAATAGCCTCAAGCCCCTGTTCGAGGCGGGACGAGGATTTGAACAGCTTGTCCTTGAGCTTTGAGAAAAACGCCATTTTTGGTCTCCGCAGGTGTTCCCCTCACCTAATGCGGATTTGCGGCAGTTGCAAAGGGTCAGAGGAATGCGATCAGCAAACCAGCCTGCGCACCCCAATAGAGCGGCCAGACCAAATAGGGTGTGATCTTTAGGGCCGGGTGGTCTTCGGGCAGCAAGAACTTTTCAGTTGCCAGGATCAGGTCGGACGCGATGAAAGCCAGGGCCGCGGGCAGGGCCCAGCGCAAGGCGCCGGTTTCAGGCAGGGCCAGAACGGTAATGCCCATCCCCAGAATGATCGGGATATAGGCCAGAACGGGGATTTTGAGGTCCCCGGCGCGTGGTGCGAGCAGGGTGGCGGCAACGATCCCAAGGATGATGAGCGACCAGAAGATCGCGGGCCTGTCGAAAATCAATGCGGGCTCGCTGGCGGGATGGGTCAGGAACAATGCTATATAGGCCAGATGTCCGGCGGCAAAGGCCCCAATGCCAGCCATGAATGTGCTGTCGGTCTCGCGTGACAACAGCGCGTCGCCTAGGGCGCACAAAGCCAGCGCCAGAACCAGCAGAAGCGGAGCGGCTTGTAGCAAGGCGATCCCGGCTAGCAAGGCGACGGAAGCGGTTTTTAGCAGCGAGCGCAAGGCGCTAGCGGGGCGTGGTGACAGAGGCAGATAGGCCAGTGCACAAAGACCTGCGAGCCAGAACATTGCGGTTGTCATGAAAACCCCTCCCGTTTTTTAGGCAGCATGTTACGGGTTGTTGGTTCACCTCAACCGGTGACGTTAAGGCAGGTGGTTTTGCGGAAATGGCAATGGCACGGGGCAATCGCATCTGACACAATAAGCTCATGTTCAGATACCTAGCGATTCTTCTGCTGCTGCCCGCGTTTTCAGCCTCGGCCCAACCGGCCCTGACGGCGTCGGATTTCGATGACTACACGCGCGGGAAAACACTGTTTTACGGTTTTCAGGGAAAGGTTTACGGGGTCGAGCGTTATCTGCCCAACCGCCGCGTCATCTGGTCGTTTCTGGATGGCAATTGCAAAGAAGGCGTCTGGTATGAGCGGGACGAGCAGATCTGTTTCATCTACGAAGATCGTCTGGCCCCTCAATGTTGGGTTTTCACCCGGTCAGGAAATGGCCTGATTGCTCAATTCGAAGGCGACCCGGCGCAGACGGAACTCTATGAAGCCCAGGATATCGGCGAAGAGATGCTCTGCTACGGGCCTGAGGTAGGGGTGTAGGGCGCACTCAGAAGAGCGAGCCCTGATCCGGCGCGTCCTTTTTCGGGGTTTTCTTGGGGGACGGTCGCGGGCCTGCGGGTTGGCCGGTGGTCAACACGCCATCAGCGAACTCGATCTGGAGTGAGCTGTGCTCCTCGGCCTGCTTTTTCGTCGTCAGCACCTGATCTTCGGCGCGAACCACGGCATAACCGCGCTGCAACGTGGCCTTGTAGCTGAGCGTTTCGCGCAGCCGATCCGTCGCGGTCAGCTGTTGCAGCATCCGGTCCATCCGCGTTGTCTGCGCTGCGTTCATCCGCTCGGCCAGCCGGGTGATGGTCTGGCGCTGCACTTCAATCTCACGCTGAATGGGACGCAAGGACAGGCGCGAGGACAGGTTGCGCACCGCTTCCTGACGGCTTGTCACGAGGTTGCGCAGGGTTGGTGGGCGCAGATGGGCCGACAGTTTTACCACTTGCAGATGGCGGTTCTGAACGCCGCGCTCCAGTGCCGGGGTTAGTCGATCTGCAATTAAATCAAGACGTTGACGCGGAGTATTCAGCAAGCTGTCAGGGCGTGGTAAGGCGCGGGACAAGTCGCGCAACCGTTGCGATCGCCGTTGCACTGCATCTGTCGCAGCGCGGGACAGGCGCGCGCCTTGTTCGCCGGTCCAGGCCAGCAGCTCCATCCGTACGGGCACGGCCAACTCGGCGGCGGCGGTCGGGGTTGGTGCGCGCTGGTCTGAGACATAGTCGATCAGGGTTGTATCCGTTTCGTGGCCCACGGCCGAGATCAACGGAATGTCCGAGGCCGCCGCAGCGCGCGCGACGATCTCTTCGTTAAAGCCCCACAGGTCCTCAATCGATCCGCCACCCCTGGCGACGATGATCAGGTCCGGACGGGGAAGGGCTCCGCCCGGTGTCAGTTGGTTGAAGCCCTTGATCGCGTTTGCGACCTCGGGGGCGCAATTCGATCCCTGAACAGCCACTGGCCAGATCAGAACCTTACGCGGAAAGCGGTCGCGCAGGCGGTGCAAAATGTCCCGGATCACTGCCCCCGAAGGCGAGGTCACCACGCCGATGATCTGCGGCAGGTAGGGCAGAGGTTTCTTGCGTTCCGGTGCAAACAGCCCTTCGGCCTCAAGCTGTTTCTTGCGCTTTTCCAGCAGCGCCATCAGCGCGCCTTGTCCGGCAACCGCAACCTCATCGACGTTCAGATTGTATTTCGATTGCGCGCCAAAGGCGGTCAGACGGCCGGTTACGACGACCTCAAGCCCTTCTTCGGGCACAACGGACAGACCCGAAATCTGACCTTTCCACGTGGTGCAGGCCAGAACGTTCCGATCGTCCTTGATGTCATAATACAGATGCCCCGAGCGCGCTTTGAACACACGTCCAACCTCTCCACGCACACGGATTCGGCCGAAGGTGCCTTCGAGTGTCCGTTTCACCTCGCCTGAGATGTCCGAAACAGTGTATTCAGGGGTGTTTTGGCCGGGAATGGGGTCGTCAAGCAGGTCGGACATTTCAGCGCCTTGTGTCAAATGCCCACCCAGCTTAGAACGCCCGCAAGGCGAGGCCAAGCAGATCGGAGAGCAGTCATGAATATCCTCATTCTCGGCAGTGGTGGGCGGGAACACAGCCTGGCCTGGGCGGTGATGCAGAACCCCAAATGTGACCGTCTGATCGTGGCGCCGGGCAATGCCGGGATCGCGCAGATCGCGGAGTGTGCGTCGCTGGATATCGAAAACGGCGGGGCCGTTGTCAGCTTTGCCGAGGCAAACGCGATTGATTTCGTGATCGTTGGCCCCGAGGCCCCTCTGGCCGCCGGTGTGGCGGATCGTCTGCGCGAGGCGGGTGTGCTGGTATTTGGCCCCTCGGCGGCGGCGGCGCAATTGGAGGCCTCGAAGAGCTTTACCAAGGAAATCTGCGATGCGTCGGGCGCTCCGACAGCGGCTTACGCGCGGTTCACCGAGGCTGAACCAGCGAAAGAGTACATCCGAGAGCAAGGCGCGCCGATCGTGGTTAAGGCCGATGGTCTGGCCGCAGGCAAGGGCGTGATCGTGGCGATGGATGAGCAAGCCGCGCTGGAGGCCATCGACGACATGTTCGGCGGCGCTTTTGGCGGGGCCGGGGCAGAGGTTGTCATTGAAGAGTTTATGGAGGGCGAAGAGGCGTCGCTGTTTGTTCTGTGCGACGGTGAGGATATCCTGTCCATCGGCACTGCGCAGGACCACAAGCGCGTGGGTGAGGGCGATACCGGCCTGAACACCGGCGGCATGGGGGCCTATTCTCCGGCACCGGTTCTGAGCGCCGAGATTGAAACCCGCGCGATGGAAGAGATCATCAAGCCCACCGTGGCCGAGATGAAACGACGCGGAATGCCGTTTCAGGGCGTTCTCTATGCCGGTCTGATGATCAAGGACGGCCAGCCGCGTCTGGTGGAATACAACGTGCGCTTTGGCGATCCCGAGTGCCAGGTTTTGATGATGCGCCTTGGCGCGCAGGCGATGGACCTGATGCACGCCGCTGCCGAAGGCCGGCTGGGTGAGGCTCGCGTGAACTGGGCGGATGACCACGCCCTGACCATTGTGATGGCGGCAAATGGGTATCCGGGTTCGTATGAGAAGGGCAGTGTGATCAAAGGATTGGAGGACCTGCCCGAGGATAGCGGGAACATGGTGTTCCACGCAGGAACCAAAGCCGCGGACGGGCAGGTGCTGGCCTCGGGTGGTCGTGTTCTGAACGTCACCGCGCGGGGCGAGACACTGCAGGAGGCGCGGGACCGGGCCTATGCAATGGTGGACGGTATCGACTGGCCCGATGGGTTCTTCCGTCGCGACATCGGCTGGCGGGCGCTTTGATCTTAAAACCTCCCGCGCCCTGACGCTGCATCAAAGATGCAACGCCAAAGGCCTTGGGCCGGGCAGCCCGCTGGTGCGGGCTGCGGTTGGGTCTAGTGTGTGCAGGTCAAAGCCTGTATCATTGCTTTGCGGCTAAACGGGGATAACGTCCGCGTTTCCCAACCTTTTTCATGTCTGACGCTGACGATCTGTTGCCAGTCGGCGCTGACGACGATCATTTCGGGGCCGGTGCCGCAATCTCTGATCCCGCCAGTGATGAAGTCGTGACCGATCCTGTGGTTGGTCAGGCCGGGCAGGGTGGCGATCTCGGCCAGGTCGCCATCCCGGAAGTGCCAGATGCGCAGGGTCTTGACCAGATGTGGCCGGTCGATATAGGCGATTTCCACAAAGCCGTCGCTATCCAGATCAGCCGCTCCAATCGGGGCCAGCCAGCGAAAGCGGGTGCCGATATGAGGCGTGGAGGCAATTTTCCTTCCGCCACTGTCATAGATCGCCAGTTGAGCGCCTGTTCGATTGTGGGATTCGACGACGATGACCTCTGGTTTGCCATCCAAGTCTATATCTACCAGCCTTGGAGCCAGGTCTTCAAACACCCGATCTGAGGGCAGCCGGATGGTGAGCGTGCCGCCTTGGACCGTCAATTCCAGCGCGCCGTACTCGATGTTATCGCCTAGGACACCATGAGCGTAGCGCGTGGTGGGTTCTGTAAAGCGGGCGCTTGTGACTGTTTCGGCAATTGCAGGAGCTTGCCCCGCCAGCCACAGGCACAACGCCAGCAGCGCGCCGCGTGCCCGACATTGCCACAGGAGGGCGGGCAGGCGCGGCGCTTTGGAGATCATCAGATCTGTTTTTCGGGCATCTGTACGACCAGACCGTCTAGCTCATCCGTGACCTTGATCTGACAGGTCAGGCGCGAGCGGGCAGGGTCGGGCTCATAGGCAAAGTCGAGCATGTCTTCTTCCATGTCGTCCTTGGCCGGAACTTTCTCGACCCAGTCGGGGTGGAGGTAGACATGGCAGGTCGAGCAGGCGCAGGCGCCGCCGCAATCGGCCTCGATGCCGGGGATGTTGTTGTCTCGGGCGCCTTCCATGACGGTCAGCCCATTGGCGACCTCGACTGTATGTTCGGTACCGCTGTGCTCGACATAGGTGATCTTTGCCATTGCGTGCGTCTTCCTTTTTCGATTGTCGAATTCTTCCTTAGTGAAGGCAATTAGGTCTTTCCAGCCTCATTTGCGACTCATCGCGCCGCGACTGGACTTTCCTGCTGTATGTTCTATCTTTGTTCTCATGCTTGTTGCCCCTGTTCGCCCTGCGGTTTCAAACCGGGACTGGCCGCGCCCGCCTGCCTGTCTGCCCTCTGACCGGCTGGATGATCCGCCCGAGGGCGCGCGCGTTGCCGTGGCCGGACTGGTGATCCTGCGGCAGAGGCCGGGGACGGCCAAAGGGGTGATCTTCCTGACGCTCGAGGATGAGACCGGGATCGTGAACGTGGTGGTCTGGCGCAAGATATACGAGCAATTCCGCCGCGCGGTGATCTCAGGCCGGTTGATGAAGGTGACGGGCCGGATGCAGCGGGCGCATTCGGTGACCCATGTGATCGCGGAAGAGATCGAGGATATCTCGGTGATGTTGGATGTTTTGGTGCGAGGGGAGGGGAAGTAATCTCGCGCTACCGGAAGTCTGTGCAAAATCCCAAAATCCAACTGCGGTCATATTGCCGCCCTAGTCGAATGATATCGATCACTTCAACTGTTGGGAAAAAGAATATGAAAAATAAATACTTGTACCGCATTGTTCGGTTGAGAAGGCTGGTTATGATAAGCTTGGCCATCCTGTTCTCAGGATGGGTCACAGGAGCGTTTCTGTTTGGGGCTGCAGACCTATTTGCGAACCCGGTCATACAGGCCGGGGTCGCCTTGGCCTGTTCGACTGCTATTATCAGTCTGATTATCGTGTATCCCCGTGTGTGGTGGGAGACGATTTGCGCAGCGATAGTGCTGGGGTTGCTGCTCATGTTCCTGCCGCTGCTGGAAATACTGCCTGAATACATGCCCAGAGACCAAGGCGTCATGGCGGTGCTGTGGATCATCTTCATCGTCGTTTTCGGCGGCATATTTCTGTGGTTGGGCCTGTACCTCTCCATGTTTGTTCTGATCGCGATCCCATCCCGATCGATACGTGATAAATCCCGTGTGTCGGTTCCCATGTCTGCTGATGCGGCATTTGAAATCCTGAAGGCGAGACCGGATGCGGATAATGGGTTTCACGTCACCGGCCCTGTAGACGCCGAAGGGTTTTTCACCACCTCCTTCGAGATGAACACGTTTGATCCCGCGACGTATCTGCCGGTGACGGAAACCATGTCGGTGCGCACACGTATCGAAGAGCAGGGGGCGTACTTTCAGCTTACAATGTTCGGATACGATATCGACGGTGACATCAGGTACGATCTTCAGGAACTAGTTGTGGAACAGAAAAAGGGCCATTCGATCTGTTCAAGCACCACTCAGAAAAGTGAATCCAACCTGTTTGAGTCGATTGGGTTCTGGATTGAGGATTTCGGTTCAGATCACCTGCTGTCTCAACTGAGGAAATCTCAGGGGCTGGCCTCAGTTTGCATCAGGGATTTGCCGTATCGCAGTCCCATAAACGATCTTGCCCGGTATTTTGGCGGTGGTGAGGCCGACGCCGGTGATCATCGACCCCAGTACTAACAGTTTCTCGGCGGGTCTTTGCTCAAAGGCCTGCCGGTCTCACCGCTTAAACAAAACCCCCTGCGATTGTTTGTCCCGGTGATCCCCGCGTAGCTCGGCGTGAAGGGCCCGACCAGCCTGAACGCCGGGGCGTGCGCTGACTGTTTCCAGCCAGCGGGTGAAGTGGGGTTTGTCCTCCAGCACCTGCTGCTGGCCCTCCCACAGGCTGGCCCAGCCCCAGATTGACATATCGGCGATAGAGTAGAAATCGCCCGCGACGTATTCGTTCTCGGCCAGCCGCCGGTCGAGCACGCCGTAAAGACGTCCGACCTCGGCGCGGTAGCGGTCTTGGGCGTAGGGCAGGTCCTGCGGCGGGTCCAGTTGCGGCGCGTATTTCAGGAAGTGATGCGCCTGACCGGCCATCGGGCCGACACCGCCCATTTGCCACATCAGCCATTCCTCGACGGCGATCCGGTCACGCTCGGTTTTGCCGTAAAACCTCCCGGTCTTGCGGGCGAGATACATCAGGATCGCGCCGCTTTCGAAGACCGAGACCGGCGCGCCATCCGGGCCGTCGGGGTCAACGATGGCGGGCATCCGATTATTGGGGGAAATCTTCAGGAACTCGGCGTCGAACTGATCACCCTTGCCGATGTTGATCAGATGGGTGGTGTAGGGCAGTTCCATCTCTTCCAGTGCGATGGATGCCTTCCAGCCGTTTGGCGTGGGCCAGAAATACAGGTCGATCATGATGTCTCCTCAGCTTGAAGAGATCATGAGGCTTTCTGTGCAAACGGCAAGAGAGCTTTGGGGCGGGGCAGCGCAAAAAGCTGTGACCAGCGGCGTGTTGATGACTTGGGGATGCCATTGCGCAGCAGCGACAGGCTCAAACGGTCCTCGCTGCGCAGTAGGGCGTTATAGACGCGCAGCACTCCGGGGCGGGTATAGCTGGACCAGTGACAAGTACGGCTTTGGGGCTCGCCGACCGGGAAAATCGTGCGCGACAGGTGGTCCAGCGTATGGGCGCAATCGAGCTGCAGGGTGACTGCGTTTGAGGCCTGCAAGCCAATGCCGATGCTGCGGTCGCCACGCTGAGGTGGTTGGATCAACCACTCATACAGGAAATCGAACAGGTCGTTTTCGCGGCTGGTCACATTGATGAACTCGGCCATTTGACCGGCGGGCGTGTCCAGCGCTCCCAGGGCCCGGCTTTGATACACGGCCCCGGACATCGAGATGATGCGGTTCAGTGAGCCGGGCGCGACGTGGTGCAGGGCCTCTAGCGCCAATTCAGTGCCCATCGAATGCCCGATGAAGTGAATGGGTCGTTTCGGGTTCTGACAGCGCAATTCGTGGATCAGCCCTGCCAAAGCGCGCCCTGCCTCAACCGCGCGGCGGCGAACGGCCCAGAGCGGCCCCTGTGCGTTCCAGCCGAACGCGACGCCCAGCCCTTCGTCGTCAAAGCCCGAACCGAAACCCAACTGTTGCGGCCAGCTTGGGCAATGCCAGAGCATCTGCGTGGGATGCAGCGACAGAATATGCCGGTGCGGACAGGCTTTGGCGTCGTCGGGGCGATATTTGTAGCCGTGGGTCATGATGATGACCGGCCCCTGGCTATCGCGTGTCTGCCGCAAGGTTCCAAGCGGAGATCGCGGGCTGCGGTGCAGGGCGAACGTGTCGCCGATGGCATTGATCCTGATTACTGGCATTGTTCTGCCTCACACAAGATGTTGTGGTGCCCGTGTGACGCAACGCTATGACGCTTTGGTGAATGGGTGGTTACAGAACCGTGACGATGCCGTTGCAAGGGTTGACGCGTCCACAACTGCGGCGTAAGGGCAACGATACTACGTGGCGATTTGTTACCGGATTGCGGGCCACGCTAAACAACACCGCTAAAAGGTCAGGATGAAAGGCCCCTTTCGCTTGACCGCGTCTGGGGTTTTTTTGATGCCCTTGCCAGACAAGGGTCGAGAGGAATGACATGAGCGAGAGCTGGAATAAACGCACCCAAGCCGTCCATGGCGGCATCCGTCGCAGCCAATATAACGAGGTGTCCGAGGCGATCTTTCTGACGCAGGGCTTCGTGTATGAAAACGCCGAACAGGCCGAGGCACGGTTTATCGAGACCGGCCCGGATGAGTTCATCTATGCCCGCTACGGCAACCCGACCGTGTCGATGTTCGAACAACGTATCGCGGCGCTGGAGGGGGGCGAGGACGCTTTTGCTGCCGCGTCCGGCATGGCGGCGGTCAACGGTGCGCTGACCTCGATCCTGAAGGCGGGCGATCACGTTGTGTCCGCCAAGGCCCTGTTCGGGTCGTGCCTGTACATTCTGGAAAACATCCTGACCCGCTATGGGGTCGAGGTCACCTTTGTCGACGGCACCGATCTGGACGCTTGGAAGGCGGCAATCCGGACGGACACCAAGGCAGTGTTCTTTGAATCCATGTCGAACCCGACGCTCGAGGTGATCGACATCGCCGCCGTTTCGAAACTTGCGCATGAGGTCGGGGCGCTGGTGGTGGTGGACAACGTCTTTTCCACCCCGGTCTTTTCGCGCGCGATCGAGCAGGGCGCAGATGTGGTCGTCTATTCCGCGACCAAGCACATCGACGGGCAGGGGCGTGCGCTTGGCGGCGTTGTTATCGGCACCAAGGACTACATCCGTGGCACGCTTGAACCCTATATGAAGCATACCGGCGGTGCGCTCAGCCCGTTCAATGCCTGGATAATGCTCAAGGGTCTGGAAACGATGGCTTTGCGGGTCAACGCGCAGGCTGAGACGGCGCAGACCGTGGCTGAGGCGCTGGAAGGTCACCCCGCGTTGGAACGCACCCTGTATCCGGGGCTGAAAACCCACGCGCAGAATGCGCTGGTTCAAACGCAGCTGGGCGGCAAGGGGGGTACGGTACTGTCGCTGGACATCAAGGGCGGCAAGGACGCGGCGTTTGCATTCCTGAATGCACTGACGATTCCGGTGATTTCGAACAATCTGGGTGATGCCAAGTCGATTGCGACGCACCCGGCCACCACGACGCATCAGCGGCTGAGCGATGAGCAGAAGGATGAGCTGGGCATCACGCCAGGTCTGATCCGCCTGTCCATCGGTCTTGAGGATGCAGGCGACTTGCTTGCCGATATCAGCCGCGCATTGGACGTTTCTCAACAATAACGGCGCCCATTTGCCTGTTACAGCCGTTTCGAGCTTGACGATGAGGGGCACAAATCACGTGTCCCTCACGTAAATTCGATCCGGGCTGTGTTTCGGCGCGTATACAGTTACACTGGAAAACGCGCCGAACCTGTATATAGTCCGGCGACCAACCCGAGGAACCCCGATCGATGAACGTGCACCCCCGCAGCATTGATGACGCACCTGACCATGATGAGGCCGCCGCCGCGCTGAAAACGCTGCGCAAATGGGCCGAAACCGCAACCGAGGCCGAGATCAGCCAGCTCGATCCGGCGATTGCGCGTTTGGTGCCGGGACTGGTCCCAGTGAACTACCCGTCACTGTCGCGGGGCTATCCGGAAGATTTTCGGGTCGATGATGCCTATCGCGCAACTTTGCCCGATCTTCAGAATGGCCCGTCCAGTCTGATCCGCGGGGCGAAGCAGCAGATTCAGCATGTGGGCATCTCGAATTTCCGACTGCCGATCCGGTTCCACCGCAAGCATGGTGACGACCTGACGCTGGAGACATCGGTTACCGGCACGGTCAGTCTTGAGGCTGAAAAAAAGGGCATCAATATGTCCCGGATCATGCGCTCGTTCTACAAACATGCCGAGCGCACGTTCAGCTTTGAGGTCATGGAAGCCGCGCTGAATGACTATATGACCGATCTGGACAGCTTTGATGCGCGTATTCAGATGCGGTTTTCCTACCCGGATCGCATCAAAAGCCTGCGCTCGGGGTTGGAGGGATACCAGTATTACGACATCGCGCTGGAGCTGGTCGAACACAACGGCGTGCGCCAGAAGATCATGCACCTGGACTATGTCTATTCCTCGACTTGCCCGTGTTCGCTGGAACTTAGCGAACACGCGCGTTCCACCCGCGGGCAGTTGGCGACACCGCATTCCCAGCGGTCCGTCGCGCGCATTTCGGTTGTTGTCGATTGCGACGCGGATTGTCTGTGGTTCGAGGACCTGATCGCGCTGTGCCGTCGTGCGGTGCCGACGGAAACGCAGGTGATGGTCAAACGCGAGGATGAACAGGCCTTTGCCGAATTGAACGCAGCCAACCCGATCTTTGTAGAGGACGCCGCCCGCCTGTTCTGCGCCGAGCTTCAGGCCGATCACCATGTCGGTGACTTCCGCGTTGTGGCCAGCCATCAGGAAAGCCTGCACAGCCATGATGCGGTGTCGGTTCTGACCGAAGGCCCGACTTTTGTAACGGCCAGCTTGGACCCACGCCTGTTCTCGACCCTCTTCCATATTGGGTAACTGCGCGCGGCTCCCGAAGTCTCAAAGTTAGACAAAATGGCGAACTTTCGCCGCATCGCAGCAAAAAATGCTGCAGTCGCTCTTTCTTTGACGTAGAGTAAGGGGGATTGCAGCCGTGGCGTACGCGCTTGCCAGCCGTTACGCCACACTGAAAGGAAGCCGAGACGTGAGACGCCCCGGGACTTCAAACCTTGGCAATCCGCCCCAGACATCAGGGCGGAGCAGGGTGCTTCTTCCCTTTGAAGGTTGCATCGCTTTCACAGGAGAAATGACTAATGAATCCGATTACCCAGCCGCTGGAGTTTCAGGCGGCGGCCATTCGTATGGCCGGCTACGCGGTTAGCAACCAACTGAAGATCATGCAAATTCTGGCCACCTCGGCCATGGAGCTGCCGTTTGCACCGGTACATGCTCTGCACATCTCGTCCGCGCAACCGGCGCCGACGACAGCGAAACCGGAATTCAAGTCCAAAGCGGCGGCAGCTAAGTCTAAACCGGCGGCGACTCCGAAGGCCAAGCCGGTCGCGCGCGCCAAAGCGGCGGTTACGCCCAAGGCCGAATCGCCCAAACCTGCCGCCGCCAAAAAGGCGGCCGCTCCGGCAAAGAAAACGGTCTCTGCGCCCAAGGCAACGGCTGCTCCGGCGGCATCCAAGCCTGCGAATGCAGCAAAACCACAAGAGGCCAAACCCGCAACCGCACCCAAGCCCGTCGCGGCAAAACCGGCTACCAAACCCGCAGCGCCCAAGGCTCCGGCGAAAGCGGCGGCACCTAAAACTGCGGCCCCAAAGCCCGAGGTGAAGACCGCAGCGCCCCGACCGGCGGCTAGACCCGCAGCGAAAAAGGCTCCGGCGAAACCTGCGGCGCCCAAAGCGGCCACCAAGCCTGCGGCACCGAAGGTACAGGCAGCAAAAACCGCGGCCCCAAAGGGTGAGGTCGCCAAGCCGGTTGCACCTGCGATAAAGCCGGCGGCACCTGCTGCCAAAGCCACTGCACCTGTTGCCAAACCAGTCGCCCCTCAGGCACAGGCCAAACCGGTCGCACCCAAGGCCGAAGCGGCCACGCCCGCAGCGCCCCAACGCCGGACGCGCGCGCCTTCGAAACCGCCCGCGATGCCCACACCCGTCACCAAAACCGACGAGTAAACGGGACATCCGCTTGACACGGTCGTGCAGGCGCGCCAACGCTGCGCCTCATGACGGACATGCGCCCGGTTGGATATGTGATTGGCCTGTTGGTCGCCATTCTTGGGGCGACCATGATGCTGCCCATGCTTGCGGATCTCATCGAAGGTCGGGGCGAATGGCACGTATTTCTGGAAAGCGGCGTCATCACCATGCTGACGGGCGTAGTCCTGTCCATCAGCTGCTCGAACGGGGTGGGCGAAGGTCTGACGATCCGTCAGACCTTTTTGCTGACCACCGGCGTCTGGGTGGCGCTGCCGCTATTCGGTGCCATTCCTTTTTTGTTCGGTGAGACCGAACTGCGCTTTGTCGATGCTTATTTCGAGGCGATGTCGGGCCTGACCACCACCGGTTCGACCGTTTTATCCGGCTTGGATAATCTGCCACAGGGTTTGCTGTTATGGCGCGGGCTGCTGCAATGGCTGGGCGGGATCGGTATCATCGTTGTCGCCATGGTGTTCCTGCCCGAGCTTCGGGTTGGTGGTATGCAGATCTTTCGCTCGGAAGGGTTTGAAACCATGGGGAAAATCCTGCCGCGCGCGCAAGAGATCGCGGGCCAGATTTCCCTGATCTACGTGTTTTTGACCTTCGTCTGCGCCCTGGTTTACGCCGGTCTGGGGATGAGCTTTTTCGACGCTATCGTGCACGCCATGACGACCATCGCCACGGGTGGGTTTGCAAATTACGATTCCTCTTTTGCCGTATTTTCGGGACCAACCGAATACGCGGCTGCGGTCTTTATGATCCTCGCAGCCCTGCCGTTCGTGCGCTACGTTCAGTTTGCCAATGGCAATACGAACTCTCTTTGGCAGGACAGCCAGATCAAGACCTTTCTGGCGACGATCCTGGTTCTGGTCGCGGTCATGGCGATATTCTTGGTCTCGGTCTTTCCGCATCATTGGGAGCAGGCGTTCCGCGAGTCGCTGTTCAACATCACCTCGATCATTTCCGGTACAGGCTATGCCAGCGTCAACTATATGACCTGGGGCAATTTCCCGGTGATGCTGTTCTTTCTGATTGGTCTGATCGGGGGATGCGCGGGTTCGACCGCCTGTTCGATCAAGATCTTCCGCTATCAGCTGCTGTTTGCCTCGATCAAAACTCAGATCAGCCGTATCCGGTCGCCGCACGGCGTGTTCAACCCGCGCTATGACGGACGCACGATCGGGCCGGATGTTCTGAGCTCGGTCATGAGCTTTTTCATGTTCTTCGTGCTCTCGATGGGCGTACTGGCTTGGGCGCTGGCGCTGACGGGTCTGGATTTCATCACCTCCGTCTCGGGCGCGGCCACGGCGCTGGCCAATGTCGGACCGGGGCTAGGGGATCAGATCGGCCCCGCGGGCAACTTTGCCGGGCTGAGCGATACGGCCAAGTGGTTGCTGTCCATCGGTATGCTGGTCGGGCGGCTCGAGCTGCTGGCTGTCTACGCGCTGTTTACTGTCCAATTCTGGAGAAGCTGATGAAAAGACCTCTGGGTGCCCAGATTTCGCATATGTTGAAAGACAGGGGCGTTGACGTGATTTTCGGCATTCCCGGCGTTCACAATCAGGAAATGTATCGGGGCATCGAAGAGGCGGGCATCACGCATGTCCTGGCCCGGCACGAGCAGGGCGCCGGGTTCATGGCCGATGGTTATGCGCGAGCCACCGGAAAACCGGGCGTGGCCTATGTGATCACCGGGCCGGGGCTGTGCAATGTCATGACGCCGATGGGGCAGGCCTATACGGATTCTGTGTCGATGCTGGTGATGTCGTCCTGTCTGGACGAGACGGACGCGGTGCAGGGCCAGTTGCACCAGATGAAGGATCAGCGCAGTGCTGCCGAAACCGTGACGGACTGGTCCCGTCAGGCCAACACCGCAGAGGCGGCTTATAGGCTGGTCGAGCGTGCGTTTGAGGAATTCGAACTCTCCCGCCCGCGCCCAAAGCATATTCAGGTACCGATTGAGCAACTTGAGGCCGAGGCTGATCCGGCACCCTTTCCCAATCAGGCCGGTTTGCGGTCCAAGGTGGTGCCACCTGATCTGGCGCCGCTCATGTCCTTGCTGAATATCTCGCGCCGGCCGCTGTTCATTCTGGGGGGCGGCGCGCGGTCCAATCTGTGGCGTCAGATTCTGACCCAGTTGGGGGCCGCCTGTTTCACCACCTATGCCGGGCGCGGGATGGCCGGGTTAGGCTATGCGCTGGACTTCGGTGCTACTCTGCCGCGACCGGGCAGTGCTGATGTGATCGCTTCGGCCGATCTGGTTGTCGTAGTGGGCGCGGAATTGGGTGAGGTTGACCTATGGCGCGACACGCTGGGGCATACCTCTCATCTGGTGAGGGTCGATCTTGATCCGCAGGTTCTGTCCGACCGTCACCGCGCGGGGATCAAGCTGCAGGTCGATGGTGAAAGCTTTGCCCATGCTCTCTGGGCTTCAATTGACGAAGTGAAACCGGCAACGGGCTGGAGCCCCGAAGAGGTCGCCGAGGCCCGCAAAAGCTGGCGCGCGCAGTCCGATGCCGAACGTCCCGGGATCGTGCCGGTGCTGGATGCTTTGCGCGAGGCAATGCCGGCAGACACGATGATCTATTCCGACATGACTCAGTTTGCCTATGTCGCGAAAGAAGTCTGGGAGATGGCCTATCCCTATCACTGGCACCACCCGACGGGGTTCGGCACGCTGGGCTATGCGCTGCCTGCCGGGATCGGCGGCGCGGTTGCGCGTAGGGGTAAACCTACGGCCGTGATCGCGGGGGATTATGGTTTTCACTACACGATGATGGAGCTTGGTGCGGCGGTTGAGCTTGGCCTGTCTCTGCCCATCATCCTGTGGGACAACGCCAAGCTGAAAGAGATCGAAGACAGCATGGTTCGCGGCCAGATCGCCCCCAACGCAGTGGTGGCCCGCAATCCCGATTTCTGCAAATTGGCCGAGGCCTTCGGGGCCTTGTCTGCCGCTCCGGGTAATCTGGAAGAGATGCAGGCAGCCGTGCAAGCCGCGTTTCACGCCCCGGTTCCGACGTTGATCCGGGTGACGCCCGACATCGCCTAGTCAAAAAAACGCCGCCCAAAGGGGCGGCGTTCTTGGTCTTTCAGATCTGTTTAGTCCCAGCAGTGCACCAGAACGGTCATTCCGTTGGCCCGTCGGCTGAGTTCATTGGGTGAGATTTCGGCCGTGGACTGACCGGGCTGACCAGACACGCCAGCCTTTTCCAAAGCTTCATTCAAGCGGTCCGTCGTTGCCGCCAGACTGACCGAAGCGGGAAGGGTGCGCCCCTCGGACGGGGTGGGCAGCAGCATACCGACAACCTGTCCATTGTCGTCGAAGACCGGGCCGCCCGCATCGCCGGGTTGCGCCGCCAATGCAAGGCGTTTCACGCCGTCCTCACCATCCAGGCCCCGCACATCAGTGATCTGGCCATAGGTCAGTGTCGGTGCACCCAGCGCGCCTTCATACGAGAAACCCGAGACAGCGACATCGGACTGAATGCGCGGCTTGCCGGCGCTGAACTCGGCGATGCTGATCGGCGCAAGGCTGCGGCGGGGGCGCAGAACAGCGACTCCAAGATCTGGGTCTGCCCAGGCCACCTGAACCTCCTGATCGTCGTTCAGGGTGATGCGGGTGCAGCTTTCCGTTGCCTCGGACACGGTCAGAACCGTGCCGTTTGCGTCGGTGAAGAAGCCGGACCGGGACAGTCGCGGCTTGCGCACTTGCAGACCCGAGACCAGATTGATCCGTTGATCGGCATCTGCTCCGGCACCGGCACCGGCATCCAGTACGGCGTCGTTGGTGGAGAAGCTGGCCTTGATCGCAGCCAGAACCCGCGCGCGGCGGGCCTCATCCCCTTCGGGCCAGACCAGCGTGAAGCCCTTGATCTGGTCGCCTTTCAGCGCCGCTTCGGTGTAGGATACGATCCCGTTGCCGCGACCCTCGAGCGTGAAACGGTCACCGCGCAACTGTCGCGGGCCGTCCAGAGGTACAATTTCCAGCGATTGCATCACTTCGTACAGCGCGCGCAGCGTGGATTTGTTGCCCTTCTGGCTGATCAGCAATGCCTTCGCGTTCAGACCGGATGTGCCATTGAAATGCGCAAAGGGGGCCTCATGACGGTCAAAGGCGATAACACCCAGCGGCAGGTCCAGATCGATGCCAGCCTGCGTGTCTGAATGGCGCTTCATGCCAACACTGATCAACGGCGCGTTATAGTCATCCATCAGCGCCGAACGCTGAGCCGTGGTCAGAACGCCGGTGGGCTCATACCCGTTAAACCGCTGCCAGTCGCCCATCGAACGCCGGGTGCCTGCACCAAAGGCGCCATCAATGGTCGAATTGTAAAACCCTGCGGCCTGCAGGGCGGTTTGCAGATTCTTGCGCTCTTGCGCGGTCAGAACGCGCTCGGACTGCAGCGCCTGCGACCGCGTCTCATCCGAGGGATGCGGAGTTAGCCCGGCGGTAGATTGGTCTGGCTGCGGCGTGGGTTCGACTGGCGGGGTCACCGTGCTCTGGTTCAGAGAGCTTGATCCAACGGGCCAGAACTGCTGACCCAAAGAATTTGAGAACGCGATGTAGCTGTCCGCCGGAATCTGCCCCTCGGCCCGGTAGACGTGCAAGACCTGTTCGGCATCACTGCGCAAATATGGTCCAATAACAATGGCATACCATCCAGAATTAAGGCGAAACCCGTTCACGTCGGGCAGAACGTTTGCATAGGCCTGCGCGCGTTCCTGCGCCTGGCGCAGCGTCGGGCGGGCTTCGACCTGCACCCAAACGCCTGCCTCCTGCTGTGCAAAGACGGCGCGCGCGCCAAAGAGAAATAGAAACAAAATTGCAGTGATCACTCGTGTCATAGTCTGCCCGTGTCCGCGGTGTTTTAGCTTTGCCGCAGATTACGCGAATAGCAGCAGGGAAAGCCATGCCCGGAATACGGGGAATTTCCAGTGTGGCGGTGCAGTGACAGCAGGGTGGGCATTGGCCCGTTGACGCCCCTTGGCCCCTTGCATAGGAAGGACAAAACCGACCGGAACCGGGCGCGGATGTGCCCAAAGGGAATGTCATGACCGAACCGTCCAGCGCACCACGTTCATTTCAGGAAATTATCCTGCGCCTTCAGACCTATTGGGCTTCGAAAGGCTGCGCCATCCTGCAGCCTTACGACATGGAGGTTGGGGCAGGGACGTTCCACCCGGCGACCACTTTGCGCGCTTTGGGGTCAAAGGCATGGGCTGCGGCCTATGTGCAGCCGTCGCGTCGTCCGACCGACGGGCGGTATGGTGAGAACCCGAACCGGTTGCAGCACTATTATCAGTATCAGGTGCTGATCAAACCCAGCCCGCCGGACTTGCAGGACCTGTATCTGGGTAGCCTCGAGGCTATCGGTATCGACATGAACCTGCATGACATCCGGTTTGTCGAGGATGACTGGGAAAGCCCAACGCTGGGCGCCTGGGGCCTGGGCTGGGAGGTCTGGTGTGACGGTATGGAAGTCAGCCAGTTCACCTATTTCCAGCAGGTCGGCGGCCATGATTGCGCGCCGGTTTCGGGCGAGTTGACCTATGGCCTGGAACGGTTGGCCATGTATGTGCTCGGCATCGACCACGTGATGGATATGCCGTTCAACGATCCTCAGTCACCCAGCCCGCTTACCTATGGCGAAATCTTCAAGCAGACCGAAGAGGAATACGCCCGCTGGAACTTTGACGTGGCCAACACCGAAGTTCTGCTGCGCCACTTCGAAGAGGCCGAAGCCGAATGTGCCGCCATTCTGGCGCAGGAACATGACGACCCCAAAACGGGTAAACGCATTGTCATGGCGCACCCTGCCTATGACCAGTGCATCAAGGCCAGCCACGTATTCAACCTTTTGGACGCGCGGGGCGTGATCTCGGTGACCGAGCGTCAGGCTTATATCGGACGGGTTCGGGCGCTGGCAAAACAATGCGCGGATGCGTTTCTGCTGACCGAGGCTGCTGGGTTCGAGGCCTGATGGGGCGTTCAGGCCAATCCGGGCAACAGCACTTTCAGGCCATCTGCGATCATACCGATTGCGATGGCCGACAGGATCATGCCCATGAATCGGCTCATGATCACGCGGGCATTGGCCGACAATCGCTTGGCCAAAGCAGACGCATTCCAGAACGTGATGAACAGCAGAAACAGAACGGCCAGAAAGACGCCTGCGTAGATAATGGTGTCCATCGGCTTGGAAATGTGGTGCGCATACAGGATCAACGTCGTGATCGTGCCGGGACCAACCAGAATGGGGAAGGCCAGCGGATAGAAGGCAACCGTGGCGGGTTCGGGGTAGGTTTGCTTTTCCCCTTCGGTCCCGTGATGCGTGGTGCTTTCCTTACCGCTCAGCATGTTCAGGCCGATCATCAGAACGACGAGACCACCCGCGACGCGCAAGTCATCGACACTGATCCCGAACAGGCCCAGTGTCTGGTTACCTATCGCCGCGAACGCGCCGCCAAGGATCAGGCAGTACGTCGCCGTCTTTGCGGCCACTTTGCGCTGGTCGGCAGGGGTCAGGCCGTCGGTGACGCTCAGGAAAACAGGCAGGTTGGTGATCGGGTTCATGATTGCAAACAGCGCGCCGAAGAACCCAACGGCAAGTGTCATATCCATTCCAATAGCCTCGTTCCGACCTGTATCAGTTTGGAAACTGGCCTATTTTCCAGAAAGTTGAAAGAGGCCGCGTGATCAGGATGCCTAAAAGATGACCGGAAAACTGCTTGCAATCATCCTCGTCATATCTGCGGTTCTGGCCGGTGTCGGCATGTATTACTTGCAGGTTTACGGGTTCTATTACGACGTCGCCTCACGGCCGGGTGAGGATGTGTCCTTGCTGGCTGAAGGCGTTGATGACCCTGAACCGATCACCTATACGGCGTTTCGGGCGATTGATGCCGACAGCTCTCCGATCCGCTACCGGGCGTGTTTCGAAACCGATCTTTCGGCTGAGGATCTGGCGAAGTTCCGGCGGGTTGAAAATCCTGAACCGCTGACAGCACCGGGTTGGTTTGACTGCTACGATGCGGTGGCCATCGCAGAGGCGCTGAAATCCGGACAGGCGCAGGCATTCATGGGGGCCAAGAACATCCACTATGGCGTGGACCGCATCGTCGCGGTTACCACGGATGGCAAGGGTTATGTCTGGCACGCGCTGAACAATTGCGGTGAAAAAGCCTATGACGGGACGGTGGTGGGCGAGGAATGTCCGCCCCGACCGGAGAACTGAGGGCAACATGACCGACGCAGCGATCCACATACCCAATTTCCTGACTGCCACGCTAGGCATCGCGGTCTATCTGATTGGGGCCGAGATCAACGCCCGCGTCGCGATGCTGCGTCAGTTCAATATCCCAGAGCCGGTCACCGGCGGTTTGCTGGCGTCTCTTGTATTGCTGTTTCTGTATCTCGTGGCCGGAGTTGAGCTGACTTTTGACCTGGCCTCGCGGGATTTCCTGCTGATCGTGTTCTTTGCCGGGATTGGTTTGAACGCGCGGTTGGCCGATTTGATTTCCGGCGGCAAGCCATTGCTCCTGCTGCTCATTCTGACGTTGGTGACAATCGTTGCCCAGAATGTCGTCGGTGCCGCCGGTGCCGTTGCGTTTGGTTTTCCGGCGCAGGCCGGAGTTCTATTTGGATCGGCCTCTTTGATCGGCGGTCATGGCACCGCCATCGCCTGGGCGCCCGATGTCGGCGCGGTGACCGGATTGACCGGGGCAACCGAACTGGGCGTGGCCGTGGCGACTCTGGGCCTTGTACTCGCGGCTTTGGTTGGCGGCCCCATCGCGCGCTATCTGGTCGAGGGCAAAAACCTGACCCCTGACCGCCCGGACGAAGAGCATACGGTCGGCCTGCCAGACGACGCGACCGAGGCTGAGGCGAAGATCGATCACCTCACCATCATGCGCGTCCTGCTTCATCTGAATTTGGCGATCATCTCCGGCTACGTCCTGCATCAAGCTATCGACGCCGCCGGATTGATGCTGCCGATTTTCGTGCCCTGTCTGATCATGGGGATCGTCATTGCCAACATTCGCTCGGCGGTCGCGCCCAAAGCGCCGCCTGTGTCCCGAACCCCCTCGCTGGCGCTGATCTCCGAGTTTTCGCTGGGCGCGTTTCTGGCGATGTCGCTCATGAGCCTGCAGCTTTGGACCATTGCCGAGCTGGGGCTGGCCATTGTCGTCATCATGGCCGCGCAAACCCTGTTCGCCGTGGTGTTCGTGATCTGGGTTCTGTTCCCGGTGATGGGCGGCAATTACCGCGCTGCCGTGCTGTCAGCCGGGTTCGGTGGCTTTGCCCTGGGCGCGACCCCCACCGCTATTGCCAATATGACCGCAGTTACCAAGCGATATGGCCCGTCGCCTATTGCCTTTATCGTGCTGCCCCTTGTATCCGCCTTTTTTGTGGATATCGCCAATGCCATCGTCATCCAGACGATCGTCAATTTCTAAGGACCGAAAATGCCCGACCTGCTGATCGAACTGTTTTCCGAGGAAATCCCCGCGCGCATGCAGACCCGCGCAGGCGAGGATTTGAAAAAGCGGATCACCGACGGTCTGGTCGAGGCCGGTCTGACCTATGCCGGGGCCGCCGCCCTGACCACGCCGCGCCGTCTGACGCTAGCGGTTGAAGGGCTGCTGGCGGAAAGCCCCACGATCCGCGAGGAACGCAAAGGCCCCAAGGTCGGCGCGCCGGATAAAGCCATCGAGGGCTTCCTGCGTGGCGCGGGCCTTACCCGCGATCAGTTGGAAGAGCGCGACACGCCCAAGGGTGCCGTCTTTTTCGCCACCATCGAAAAGGCTGGGCATCCCGCCACTGAAATCGTGGCCGAGGCGCTTGAGGCCACCATCCGCAACTTCCCATGGCCCAAATCTATGCGCTGGGGCAGTGGCCCACTGCGCTGGGTGCGCCCGCTGCACTCGATCCTGTGCATCCTGTCCGATGAGACGGGCGCGCAAGTGGTGCCTTTGGACGTCGATGGCATCACGTCCGGTGACACCACCGCAGGCCACCGCTTCATGGCGCCGAACCGGTTTTCGGTCACGTCGTTCGACGACTACGCCGCCAAATTGAAGCGCGCCTTTGTGGTGTTGAACCCCGCCGACCGCGCTGAACACATCTGGAACGACGCGCAGAACATGGCCTTTGCCGCCGGGTTGGAAGTGGTTGAGGACAAAGGCTTGCTGGCCGAGGTTGCCGGTCTGGTCGAATGGCCCGTGGTGTTGATGGGGCAGATCGACGAGGAGTTTCTGGAGTTGCCGCCCGAGGTGCTGCAAACCTCGATGAAAGAGCACCAGAAGTTCTTCTCGGTCCACAATCCCAAGACCGGACGGATCGAACGTTTCATCACCGTTGCGAACCGCGAAACCGCCGACAATGGTGCGACCATTTTGGCAGGCAACCAAAAGGTGCTGTCCGCGCGTCTGGCCGATGCGAAATTCTTCTGGGAGAATGATCTGCGCGTCGCCAAATCGGACATCGCCCAATGGACCCGCGCGCTGGAGAATGTGACCTTCCACAACAAGCTGGGCACGCAGGCCGAACGCATCGACCGCATCGCCGCGCTGGCCCGCGAACTGGCCCCGGTGACCGGAGCGGATGCCGATCAGGCCGAAAAAGCCGCGCGTCTGGCCAAGGCCGATCTGAACTCGGAAATGGTCTATGAATTCCCTGAACTTCAGGGGCTTATGGGGCGGTACTACATCGAAGCCGCGGGCGAAGACGCCGCCGTGGCCGCCGTGGCGCAAGAACATTACTCGCCGCTGGGGCCGTCGGATGACGTGCCGACCGCGCCGCTCTCGGCGACCGTGGCACTGGCCGACAAGCTGGATACGCTGACCGGGTTCTGGGCGATTGATGAGAAACCGACCGGGTCGAAAGACCCGTTTGCCCTGCGCCGTGCAGCATTGGGTGTCACACGGTTAATACTCGAAAACGACCTACGACTAACTCTGGATCGGTACTTTGACAGCCAATTGATAAGAGCAGAAAGCGCAATCAATGAGGCGTTGCCGGAAGCTAACGTTCTTGATCTATTAGAAGAAATCGCAGAGCGAGGTGTCTTTGGCGCTGCATTTCAGACAGTTAAGGACAAAATCGGAGGGTTGCCTGCTGCGGCCTTTCTTGAGCTCGAGAGAAAGGTTCCCGATGCATCTGACGACCTCCTCTCCTTCTTTCACGAACGCCTCAAGGTCTTCCTTCGCGACGAGGGCATCCGTCACGACATCATCGACGCCTGTATCGCGATGGAGGGGAATGACGACCTCAACCTGCTAGTCAAACGGGCCCGCGCCCTGAATGCGGTGATCGCGACTGAGGATGGGGAAAACCTCGTGCAGGGGTTCAAGCGCGCCAATAACATCCTGACGCAGGCCGAGGAGAAGGACGGGGTCGAATACTCCTATGGTGCGGATGTGAAATTCGCTGAGACGGACAGTGAAAAGGCGCTGTTTGCCGCTCTGGACGGGACGCAGGGAGAGATCGACGCGGCCCTGAAGTCCGAGGATTTCCCGTCGGCCATGTCCGCAATGGCCGCGCTGCGCGGTCCGGTGGACGCGTTTTTCGAGGATGTTCAGGTCAATACCGACAACGACATCCTGCGCCGTAACCGCCTGAACCTGCTCAGCCAGATCCGTCAGGTGTGCTCCAGCGTCGCCGACCTCAGCAAGATCGAAGGCTAAGCCATAACGCCCTTGCGCCATTGGTGCAGGGGCTTATGCTGCGTGCAAATCAAAAGGTGCCGCAGTGCAGAATAATCCGCATACCACTCTGATCACGACCGAAGCGCCCGTAGCCGCCAATACACATGGCGGGCGGGCGAAATGTTTGCAACGTCTGGTCCGTCTGGAATTGCCGGTACCACGGACGGTAGCGCTGTCCTTCGATGCGGTCCACCGGATTGCCGAAGGCCATGTACCCGACATCGAGGCGATCGTCGAACAGTTCGATCAGGCGGCGCTGTTGTGCGTGCGGCCCAGTTCCGAGGACCCCGATTGGGGTGGCCCCGGCGCGATCCTGAATATCGGCATGAACGATGCGCGTTACGTTGACCTGTCGGATTCGATGGGGGCCGAGGCCGCCGCCGCGCTGTATCTGCGTTTCGTGCAAAGCTTCGCCATCCACGTGGCCCGTCTGGACGCAGATGTGTTCGACGATATCGACGCGGATGGCAGCGAAGGGCTGCGCATGTCATTGCGAGCCTATGAGGATGAAACCGACGAAGCGTTCCCTCAGGACCGGGGTGAGCAGTTGATTGCTGTCTTGCGGTCGATGGCGCGGGCGTGGGATGGAACTTCGGCCCGGTTGCTGCGTCAGGCGAAGGGTGCGCCTGCGGATGCGGGGCTGGGGCTGGTCATTCAGGAGATGATCCCAGGTGTCGGGCAGGGTGAATGCGGATCGGGCGTGCTGCAGTTGATCGACTCGACCACTGGATTGCCGCAGATCACGGGCCGATACCTGAGCCAGAGCCAGGGGCGGGATGCGCTGGGTGAGGGTGTGGCTGCGCTCTATCTGGAAAAGGACCCGCGCGGGAAGTCGCTGGAAGAGGTGGCCCCCGAGGCCTTTGCCAACCTCAAGTCCCATGCTGCGTTGATGCGCACCAAGCTGCGCGAGGAAATGCAGGTCGAGTTCGTGATCGAAAACGGCCATGTTCACATTCTGGACGGCGTGCGGGTGCAGCGCAGTGCGCGGGCCGCGCTGCGGATTGCGGTGCGGCTGGCCGAAGATGGCATCATACCACCGCAAGAGGCGGTGATGCGGGTTGATCCGCATTCTCTGAACGAAATGCTGCACCGGCAGGTCCACCCCGAAGCGCGTCGGGATGTTCTGACCACCGGTATCGCCGCCAGCCCGGGGGCTGCAACGGGTAAGATCGTCTTCACCGCTGCCGAGGCGCAGGCCAGTGCGGCGCGTGGAGAGCCTTGTATTCTAGTACGTCGCGAGACCTCGCCCGAGGATGTGCGCGGGATGCACGCGGCCGTGGCGGTGCTGACCGAAAAGGGCGGCATGACCAGCCATGCCGCCGTGATTGGCCGCGGATTGGGTCTGCCCTGTATCGTCGGCGCGTCCGAGATGCGGTTCCAGACCAAGAAAAGGCTGCTGACCGCGCCGAATGGCCGAGTGTTCAAAACCGGCGACACGCTGACGATCGACGGGAGCTCGGGGCAGGTGCTGGCGGGTCAGCCTGCCATGCTCGAAGCTGCGCTGGATGACTGTTTCCAGACGCTGATGGGCTGGGCCGATGACGAGCGTGATATCGCCATCCGTGCCAACGCGGACACGCCAGCCGATGCTCAGACCGCGCGGAATTTTCTGGCCCAGGGAATCGGCCTGTGCCGGACCGAGCATATGTTTTTTGACCCCGGCCGCCTGATCGTGATGCGCGAGATGATCTTTGCGCAAACGTCCTCGGGCCGCGCGGCGGTGCTGGAACGTCTGTTGCCGATGCAGCGCGAAGACTTCGTGCAACTGTTCCGGATCATGGAAGGGCAGCCAGTCTGCATCCGTCTGTTCGACCCGCCTCTGCACGAATTCCTACCGACGACACGCAGCGGGCAGCGCGAACTGGCCGAGGCGCTTGACCTGCCGGTCTCGGACGTCGAACGGCGCGTGGCAGCGATGACCGAATACAACCCGATGCTGGGGATGCGCGGTGTCCGCCTTGGTGTGACTGTGCCTGAAATCTACGACATGCAGGCGCGCGCAATCTTCGAGGCTACGCTTGAAGCCAGCAAGGAGGGCGCCCCCGTGGTGCCCGAGGTGATGATCCCGCTGGTTTCCGCCAAGCGCGAGGTAGAGCTGGTCAAATCCCGCATCGACTCGGTCGCGGCAGCAGTGGCAAGCGAACGCGGGCAGGAGTTTGAATACAGGCTGGGCGTTATGGTTGAAACCCCGCGGGCCTGTCTGCGGGCGGATGAGATCGCGCCGCAGACGTCTTTCCTGAGTTTCGGTACCAACGACTTGACCCAAATGACCTATGGCCTTTCGCGCGATGATGCGGGACGGTTCATGTCGGCCTATGTGCGGCAGGGTGTCTTTGTGGAAGACCCGTTCCACGTTCTCGATCCTGATGGGGTGGGCGAATTGCTGAAACTCGGGGCCGAGCGTGGACGTCAGGCGCAGCCGGATGTTACCCTTTCGGTATGCGGCGAACATGGGGGTAACCCCGAATCAATCGCCATTTGCCGCGACCTGGGGTTTGACTATGTGTCATGCTCACCGTTCCGAGTGCCCGTCGCTCGGCTGGCTTCCGCTCAACTGGCAATTTCGTCCAGACTTGGGGGTTGACACCGGGGGGGTGCCCTAGGATTAGTGGTATTTAAGCAACCTTGTGGTGGAATTAATTTTCCTCACGGGCGATTTTCCACTTGCTTTTTCTTCTGATCTAGACGTCTCAGCCGGACTGCGCTAAATGCCTCGTCGCGCCCGCCGGGGGAGGGTACGGCGCGATTTGTGCCTGTGCGAGGTTATCTGATGCTACGATACATACTGGCTGCTGCCACATTGGCGGCAACCATGCTGCCAAGTGTGTCTTTCGCTGAAAGGGAAGCCACCGATACTGCCGAACGCGAACTTGTTACCCGGACCGATCTGCCCGGGCAGAACTTTCGCGACTATCTGACTCTGTTCAAGCCCCGCAAAAAGCTTGAGCCTATAAGGGTCTCGTATTCCAAGAGCTGGCTGGACCAACAGCCGGCGGCCACTGGGGACGAAAACTTCAAATGTCTGGCCGAAGCGCTGTACTTTGAAGCGCGCGGCGAAAGCGTGCGCGGCCAGTTCGCCGTGGCCGAGGTCATTTTGAATCGCGTCGAAAGCAGCCGGTTTCCGGACTCGCTGTGCGGCGTGATCAAGCAGGGAACCGGCAAGAAATACCAGTGCCAGTTCACCTATACCTGCGATGGCTACAAGGAAGTGATCCGCGAGAAAAAGGCCTATGAGCGTGTGTCCAAAGTCGCGCGTGCCGCAATTGACGGCGTCGCCAAGGAACTGACCGAAGGGGCCACGCATTATCACACCACCGCGGTGAATCCGTCGTGGTCGCGCGTCTACAAGGAAACAGCGCGCATTGGTGTGCATATCTTCTACCGGCACAACTACCGGACTGCGAGCAACTAAACGGCAAACCCGCGCCGTCAGAAAAGTGGCGCGGGGTGTCGAACTCGGCCTGTCGTGGGAACGACTGGCGAGCCCACTGAGTTTCGCAGAGCCTGATCAAGCCGACGGAGTGCCAGATGCCGGGGCAGGGCGTATCGACGCTATTGCTTCCGCTCCGTTTTCCCCGACGCCGCATTCGGTGTCTGGAATGGCGTTTGAGGCGGTGTTATACGCCCGCGCATCCTATAGTGTTGGCTGATCAGCCCACCAAGCCCGAAAAGGTCCGTTGCATGAGCTCTGAAATCCGTCTTGCCTTTGCGCATCCGTCCGAGCGGTCCGAAGCGACCGCTACGCGCGGTCCGCTGGATCGCATCTCGCTCAGGGACCATATTGTTGAGGTCGAGATCGGCGCCTTTCAGGCCGAGCGCGGCACAACACAGCGTATCTGCTTTAACATCGTAGTAGAGGTGCGTCCGCTGACCGATCCGATCGACGATGACGTGGATCGAATCTTGTCCTACGACCGCGTGACCGAGGCGATTGCCCACGAGCTGGCGGCCGAGCGCCTGAACCTGCTTGAGACGCTGGCAGATCGCGTTGCGGAACGTATTCTGCTTGAGCCTCAGGCCGTAAGGGCTTTTGTCCGCATTGAAAAACTGGATCGAGGGCCGGGTGCATTGGGCGTTGAGATCGTGCGCGGCAAAGACACGATCCAGCACGATGTGGTCGAGGAAGAACGACCTCATCCGCGGTTGGTGTTCCTGTCGAACGAGGCCATTACCTCGTCCAATCTGACCGGGTGGATCGACCAATTGGAAAACCGTCAGCGCCCACTGATCCTGTGTGTTGGCGCGGCGGATATGGCGGTACCTCAGACCGGCCACGCAATGACACAGCGCCGGATCGACCTGCTGGCGATTGAACAGAACGCCTGGGTTTTGGCTGCAAAGGATCATCGCTGTGTGGTGGTGTCGACGCGCACTGAATTGGACTGGGCGATGAAGAACGGCCAGATTTGCGTATGGGCGCCGTCTAAGATCGTGCTGGATGCGGTTGACGGCCCCTCGGCTGCACCTTCGGACGCCGTTGCCCTTGCTGCGTGGTTCGCGGCCACCTTCGAGGCTAGCGAAATGATGGTGATTGGCGGTGCGTTGCCGACCGCACCAAAGACACCTCTGCGCGCCGTTCCCGTGGATCAGGCGCAACTGTGACCGAATACTACCGACCGCTGGTGCAACATGGCCCGGCCCGGCCAGCGGGCGCAGTGCCTCTTGCCGGCCAGACTTTGTGGTTCACCCATGCCGAACAGTTGTCGCGAACGAAAGCCCCGACCGTAGTTTCGGCGCAGGACATTCCGGGCGATGTGCTTGCGCGGCTGACTGGCGCGCGCGCCGAGATCGCCGGACTAGCGATGGATCGCCCGCAGATCATGGGAATCCTCAATGCGACACCGGACAGCTTTTCCGACGGCGGCGTGCACAACTCGGTCGAGGCGGCAGTAGCCTCGGCGGAACAGATGGTGGCGCATGGGGCCAGCATTCTGGATATCGGCGGCGAGTCGACGCGTCCGGGGGCTTCTTACGTGCCGGAAGACGAAGAAATTGCGCGCACCCAACCTGTTATCGAAGCTATCCGCGCCAAAACGCAGGCGCTGATTTCCATCGATACACGTAAGGCCAGCGTAGCGCGGGCAGCGTGGAACGCAGGGGCTGGGCTGATCAACGACGTCTCAGGCTTTACCTTTGATCCACAGCTTGCTCAGTTTTGCGCCGAGGTTGATGCCCCGGTCTGCGTGATGCACATGCAGGGCGATCCGGCCACGATGCAGGACGATCCGCAATATGATGACGTACTGTTGGATGTCTACGATTTCCTTGACGGGATGGTGGCGCAGTTGGAGCAGCTGGGCCTGAACCGCGACCGGATCGTGATTGATCCGGGCATCGGGTTTGGCAAGACGCAAGCGCATAATCTGACCCTTCTGCAAAACCTTAGCCTGTTCCACGGGTTGGGCTGCCCGATCCTGCTGGGGGTGTCGCGCAAAGGGCTGATCGGGCAGATCGGCCAAGAACCGCGCAAGGACGCCCGCGCGCCGGGATCAATTGCGGTGGCGCTGGCTGGATTGTCTCAGGGTGTGCAGATCCTGCGCGTTCATGACGTGCCCGAGACCGCTCAGGCCTTGCGTCTGTGGGCTGCCGTCCGGTAATCCGGTCGCAGACAAGAAATTACGGAGTGACACGATGCGCAAGCTGTTCGGAACCGACGGGGTGCGGGGCACCGCAAATACCCATCCGATAACGGCCGAGATGGCCCTGCGCATCGGGGCCGCTGTTGGGCGATATTTCCGGAAAGATCACTCTGAAGCGCACCGAGTGGTGATCGGTAAGGATACGCGCCTGTCCGGGTATATGCTGGAAAACGCGCTGACCGCCGGGCTGACCTCAACCGGTATGAACGTGTTGCTGCTGGGCCCGGTGCCGACACCGGCGGTGGGGTTGATGACCCGGTCGATGCGGGCTGATCTGGGGGTGATGATCTCGGCCAGTCACAATCCGGCCGAAGATAACGGCATCAAGTTTTTCGGCCCCGACGGGTACAAGCTGTCCGATCAGGCCGAGCTTGAGATTGAACGACTGATCGAAGAGGGGGTTAAACCTGCGCAAGCGCAAAATATCGGCCGCGCGCGCCGGGTGGATGATGCGCGGTTCCGGTATGGCGAGAGGGTGAAATCCTCGCTGTCCCGCGACCTGCGTTTGGATGGGCTGAAGGTGGTGGTCGATTGCGCCAACGGTGCCGCTCACCGCACCGCGCCCGAAGTTCTGTGGGAGCTTGGTGCCGATGTCATCTCGGTGGGCGTTGCGCCGAACGGTAAGAACATCAACCTGAATTGCGGCTCGACCAAACCGCAGCTGGCGGCTGAGACGGTGGTGGCCCATGGCGCGGATGTGGGGATTTGTCTGGACGGTGATGCCGACCGCGTCGTGATGGTCGATGAGCACGGTCAGGTGGCCGACGGCGATCAACTTATGGCGCTGCTGGCGACCAGTTGGGCCAAGGCCGATCGCCTTGAAGGTGGCGTGCTGGTTGCGACGGTCATGTCCAACCTCGGACTGGAACGACACCTTGCTGCGCAGGGGCTGCGGCTGGAGCGGACGGCGGTTGGCGACCGCTATGTCGTCGAGCGAATGCGTGAAGGCGGGTTCAATTTGGGCGGAGAGCAGTCGGGCCACATCGTCATGAGCGACTATGCCACCACCGGCGACGGCCTGATGGCCGGCCTGCATTTCCTGTCCGAGATGGTGCATTCGGGCCGCAAGGCCTCTGAGCTGTCGGTGCAGTTCGAAACCGTTCCGCAGCTGTTGAAAAACGTGCGGTATCAGGATGGGCAGACCCCGCTGGAGGCCAGCAGCGTCAAAGCCGCCATCGCCGATGCTGAGGCACGTCTGAACGGTCAGGGGCGTCTGCTGATCCGCAAATCGGGCACCGAACCCCTGATCCGCGTGATGGCGGAATGCGAGGATGGCGCTCTGCTGGCGCAGGTTGTCGATGGTATCGTGGCCGAGGTCGAGGCGGTCGCGAGTTAACGCCCGATCAGCATCTTGCGCAGGCTGAACCACTGGCTGATCGCCAGCCCGGTCAGGATCATGATCAGCGCGATGTAAAACCGAAGCGGCAGCGCCTCGGACAGAATCCATGCGCCGAAGATCATTGACCAGATCGGCACCTGATAGTTAACCAGTGTCAGGAAAACGGACCCGGCGCTGCGAATAATTGAAACACGCAGCAAGGTCGCAAAGGCGGTGGGTAAAAGACCCAGTGCGATGATCGCCAGACCGGGGCGCGTGCCCTCCCAGCGAGGCAGGCCCTCGGTCACCAGCATGATCGGGACCAAAAGCGCAGCTCCCACCACCAGAGACAGCGCGGCCAAAGCGACGGGATCAACCGGCGGGCAGCGCCGGGTGAAGATTGAGGCACAGGAATAGCACAGAGCCGCTCCGATACAGGCCAGTTGCGCCACGGGTTCGGCTCCCTGTCCGATTTTCGCCAGCCCCGGGCCGATCAGCACCAATGCACCGCAAAACCCCAAAGTGACCCCAAGGAGTCTGCGCAGATTCATCGGCTCATCAGAAAAGAAATGCGCCAGTGGCAGCACCATCAACGGTATCGCCGCCATCGACAGACCTGCAAAGGCCGAGGCCACATATTGCTGCCCCCAGCTGAGCAACAGGAACGGCAGTGCGGTTGATAACACGCCAATGATGGCGATGTACCCCCAAAGTTTCGGGTTGCTCGATGGCAGCTTGCGCCCAGTCAGCGCCATCATCCCCAGCAAGGTCAACGCCCCCAAGGAGGTGCGTGCGGTGGCAACGGTAACCGGCCCGTATCCCTCCAGCGCCATTGCGACGACCATGAACGTCCCGCCCCAGATAAGGCCCAGAGTGATAACGCCGCTCCAATCGCGGGATGTGGGTTGGTCAATCATGGTGCGCCTTGGATTAACGGGCTGTTGAGACAAAAAAAGGGCGGCCGAATGGCCGCCCTTTCGTAAGGAACCGTCGGGATCAGTTCTTTTCCTTGTCGACCATTTTACCAGCCGAGATCCAGGGCATCATGGCGCGCAGCTTCGCACCGGTTTCCTCGATCATGTGCTCGTCATTGGCGCGGCGCGACGCTTTGATGGTCGGCTGACCAACTGCGTTTTCCAGCATGAAGTCGCGAACGAATTTACCCTGCTGGATGTCGTTCAGAACTTCTTTCATGCGCGCTTTGGTTTCGTCGTATTTCAGGATACGCGGGCCGGTGACGTACTGGCCGTACTCGGCAGTGTTCGAGATCGAGTAGTCCATGTTCGCAATGCCGCCTTCGTAGATCAGGTCCACGATCAGCTTCACTTCGTGCAGACACTCGAAATAGGCCATTTCGGGCGCGTAGCCCGCTTCAACCAGCGTTTCAAAGCCACAGCGGATCAGCTCGACCAGACCGCCGCACAGGACGGCTTGTTCACCGAACAGGTCGGTTTCGCATTCTTCGCGGAAGTTGGTTTCGATGATGCCCGAACGGCCGCCGCCGATGGCCGAGCAGTAGGACAGACCGATTTCCAGCGCTTTGCCGGTTGCGTCGTTGTGAACGGCTACCAGGCAGGGCACGCCGCCGCCTTTGACGTATTCGCCGCGCACGGTGTGACCGGGGCCTTTGGGGGCCATCATGATGACGTCGACGCCTTCTTTCGGCTCGATCAGGCCAAAGTGGACGTTCAGGCCGTGGGCAAAGGCAATGGCCGAGCCCGGTTTGATGTTGTCATGCACGTATTTCTTGTAGGTTTCGGCCTGCAGTTCGTCGGGCATGGTGAACATGATGACGTCGCACCAGGCTGCTGCTTCGGCGATGCCCATGACTTCCAGACCTTCGGCCTCGGCTTTCTTGGCCGAAGCGGAACCTTCGCGCAGAGCGACGACCAGGTTCTTGGCACCCGAGTCGCGCAGGTTAAGCGCGTGGGCGTGGCCTTGCGAACCATAGCCGAGGATAGCCACTTTTTTGTCTTTGATCAGGTTGATGTCGCAATCGCGATCGTAATAGACGCGCATGATTCCGGTCCTTTCTGTTACGGTTGCTGAGCTTTTAGTTGGGTGTGGCATGGTTGGCGAGTGTTGAAGCATTGAGTATTTGCTGAAAAGGTGAAAAATTATTCGCGAAATTATGAGTAGGCGAAAAAGTCATGCTTGATGACATGGATCGGCGCATTCTGCGCCACCTACAGGCCGAACCGACCTTTTCTATGGCCGAGCTGGCCGAGCGGTGTGGCATCAGCCAAGGCGTGTGTTGGCGCCGGGTCGAGAAGATGCAGGCCTCGGGCGTCATTCAGGGGCAAGAGGCTGTCATTGACTGGGCCGCGCTTGGGTACGCTGTTGAGGTTTCGCTGCGCGTGACGCTGGACAAAACCCAGCCCCGCGCCTTTGATGAGTTCACGGCCGCCGCGCGCGAAGTCTCCGAGGTGATCGAGATTCAAACCTTTCTGGGGCGGGTGGACGTGCGTTTATCAGTGCTGGCGCGCGACATGTCTCACTATCAGCAAATCTACCGCGACCGCATTCTGACCTTGCCGCATATCGCCGATATCGAAGCCTTGATGCACATCGCGCGGGTGAAACGGAACGAGGTCCTGCCGGTATGATTGAGTTGGATGAAACCGACCGCCAAATCCTGCGCGCGCTGGTGCAGGATGCCACTCAAAGCGCCGGAGCTTTAGGGCGTAAGCTGGGATTGTCCCAGCCAGCGACCTGGCGTCGTATTAGGCGGCTGGAAACGGCAGGGGTCATCCGGGGCCGTCGTCTGCGTCTGAATGCCGAGGCGTTGGGGTTCGGCGTGACTGTCTTTCTGGGCGTCAAGCTGGCCCGCAAGGGACAGGTCAGCCTGGAAGATTTCGAACGCGCCGTCAGCGCCATCCCCGAGGTTCAGACGGTCGAGCACGTCCTGGGTCTGTACGACTACCGCTTGCGGGTTGTCGCCCGCGATCTGTCCGACTTTGAGCGGGTTCTGCGGCGGCGGATCATGACCTTACCCGGCGCCGGGGACGTCGAAGCCAACGTCCTCCTCAGCGAAGAGCGGTTACCCGGTCCGATTGGATAACAGGGATCAGTAGCTGGTGCGGATGCAATACCCGGGATGGTGGGTCATGCGCGCGAATGTCATCGGTTCACCATCTTTCCAGGTCGTGCGCTCAAGCTGAATCATCGAGGTGCCGGCAGTCGTGCCCATGAATTCGGCCAGGCGCCCGTCGGCAGAAATCGCGCAAAAGGCAATCTCTGCCTCGGTGAAGGGGGCGACATGCAGCAGCCACTCATGCGGACCCTGCGCATTGAGGTCGGCATGCTCCACTTCGGGCACTGTGTCGATGTTGATCCAGCGCTCTTCCAATTGGAAGGGGCGGTTGTCGGCGTAGTGCATGCAGATCACATGCAAAACGCGTGAGTCTGGTGAAACACTGAGTTGTGAGGCCAGCCATCCGGGGCTGGAAACGACGTTCCGTTCGACCAACGCATAGCGATAGGTAGAATTCTGGTTTTCAACGGTCTGGCGCGCCACTGAAAGTTCCAGTTTCGCGTGTTTGCTGGGTTCTTTCTTAACCCGCGTTCCGCTTTTGCGCTTACGCTCCACGAACCCCTGATCGGCAAGTTCACGCAGAGCGCGGTTCACGGTCGCACGCGCGCAATTGAATTCTTCGGCAAGCTGCGTTTCCGTTGGCAGCAATGATCCCTGAGGCCAGATTCGGCTTTCAATACGGCGTTTAACTTCGTCCCGTACAACCTGAAAACTGATCCGCTTTTGAGCAGTCACGAGAAGCAAAACCTTTCTTCTACAAAGTGTATGTATCTGTTCAGAAACACCTCTGGGTGTAAAGGGGTGGTGACACTATTTGGCGTCACTTAGGGGGCTATATCGTGCAGTTTCGGGCGTGATTTTCACGGGGAAATAAAGTTCCGTTGCGTCAATTGTCGGCGCAAGAAAACTGCTTTACCAATCTCGGCAGAAGATTCACGTTGCCCGAGTACTGTTTGAAAGGACAAATCATGCCGGCGCTTTTGGATAGCATTGACCCCAATGGGCTCGAGGAATTCTCGGTTGTTTTCACCGACCGTTCCCTGAACCACATGTCAGCCCGGTTTCAGACCGTCATGCGCGACATCTCGGCGATGCTGAAAGATGTCTACAACGCGGACGGCGTTGCAATAATCCCGGGTGGCGGAACTTACGGGATGGAGGCCGTGGCCCGACAGTTCGCACGCAATGCCAACGTTCTGGTAGTGCGCAACGGATGGTTCTCTTACCGTTGGAGCCAGATCATCGAATCCGCAGATTTGACGGCGTCGGCGACGGTGCTCAAGGCGCGGCAAACTGGCAATTCCAGCCCGTCTCCGTTTGCGCCGGCACCAATCGAAGAGGTCGTATCAACTATTCGTGAACAGCGCCCGGATGTGGTGTTTGCGCCGCATGTCGAAACCTCGGCGGGTTTGATTCTGCCGGATGACTACGTGACGGCCATGGCCGCCGCCGCGCATGAGGTTGGGGCGTTGATGGTGCTGGACTGCATCGCCTCGGGCTGTGCCTGGGTCGACATGAAGGCAACGGGCGTGGATGTCCTGATTTCGGCCCCGCAGAAAGGGTGGAGCGCATCGCCCTGTGCCGGTTTGGTCATGCTGTCCGAACGGGCCGAGGCGCGGTTGGAGGAGACCACGTCCGACAGTTTTGCCGTGGACCTGAAGAAATGGCGTCAGATCATGCAGGCCTATGAGAATGGTGGGCATGCCTATCACGCCACCATGCCGACCGACGCGTTGCAGGCCTTCCGGGATACGATGGTCGAGACCCGCGACTATGGTTTTGAAAAGCTGCGTGAGGCACAATGGGCGTTGGGCAACGGTGTGCGGGCAATGCTGAAGGATAAGGGCATCATTTCTGTGGCCGCCGATGGCTTTGGTGCGCCGGGGGTCGTTGTCAGCTATACCTCGGACCCCGAGGTTCAGAGCGGCAAGAAATTCGCCGCGCTGGGGATGCAGATCGCCGCTGGTGTCCCGCTGCAATGTGATGAGCCCGAAGGCTTCAGCACCTTCCGTCTGGGCCTGTTTGGGCTGGACAAGCTGTATGACGTAGACGGCACAATCGCGCGGCTCAAGCGCGTGCTGGATCAGGTTCTGTGATCTTCTGAGCGATCTGGGGGGCCTCAGCGTACGCCGAGGCCCATCTGCATCAATGTCTTGCGCACGGGCGGCAGGGAATAGAGCGCGTTCAGCCCTATCGCCCGCGCATCGCGCAGCGGCCGTGCCTCGATCATTGAGGCGCGGTTCAGTAGGTCAATGCCTTTGACGCGCATCTCGATCTCGGTGTGACGGGCCTTGTGATAGGCGTCCAGCATCTGTGCATCACCCAGCCCCTCGGGGCGGGCTTGTGCCAAGTCCAGCAGGCTGCGCAAATCACCTAAAGACATATTCAATCCTTGGGCGCCGATAGGGGGCACCACGTGGGCGGCCTCAGCCATCAGGGCGATGCGTTCACCCGATAGCCGTTCTGCTGATTGACTGATGATCGGCCAGATAGTCCGGCGCGACGCCAGTTTCAGCGGCCCGAACAGCCCACAGGAACGCTCAGTCATCAGTGCCTCGAACGCCTCGGGCTCAGTGTTCAGCAACTCGACCGCACGAGGGCCCCGTTCCATCCAGACAATCGCGGAAGAGGGCTGACCCTGCCAATCGGGCAGGGGGACCAGAGTGAACGGTCCGCCCGAGCGGTGAATCTCGGTCGAGACGTTGTCATGCGGAATCGGATGGGTCACGGCAAAGGCCAGCGCCTTCTGGCCATACCGCGTGGTGTGCACGTTGATCCCCACGGCCTCGCGCATCGGGGAATTCCGTCCATCCGCAGCGACCACCAGTTTGCAGCGAATGCGGCTGCCGTCGCTCAGGCCGACACGGGCCTCAGCAGTTCGGGTGAACAGGCTGACGGTGCCGGTTCCAGGGCGGAAATCGACATTGGCAAGTTCGGCCAGACGGGTCACCATCTCGCGCCGCAAAAGCCAGTTTGGCAGGTTCCAACCAAAGGGTTGGTCTGAGATATCGGCGGCGTTGAAATCCCGCACTACGCGGGGTTCGGGGACGTCTCCGCCCGCGTCGACAATTCGCATGGTCTGCAGGGGGGCGGCGTGTTCATCCAGCCGCTGCCACAGCCCGCATTGTTCCAAAAGCCCATGCGCCGGTTGCAGAAACGCCGTGGTCCGCAGGTCGGACCCATCCACGTCACGCTCGGTGATGGGCGGGGTGGGGTCGACGCAGACGACGTCGAACCCGGCAGTTCCAAAAGCCGCCGCAGCGGTCAGTCCGGCGATTCCTCCGCCGGAAATCAGGATGTCACAGCTGTCTTTCATGGCCTTGCTCTCCGAAGTCTTGGGCAGAAACTAGTTCGGTTCCAAGGTGGGTGCCAAGTGACATCCTGTCCCGTGTGTCAGCCGCGTGAGATCAGGATTAGGATAAGGAACATCACCGGCACTAACATGACGGCCGGGATATAAAGCCCCGGCAGGCCAAACAGCAGGGCCGAGCATCCCCACATGCTGACGATCGCGGCAGCCATGTAGTACCAGTCTTCGGCCCCACCATTGGCGGCATCTTTTGCCAGCCAGCCAAAAACGGGGACTGCAAACAACAGGCGCTGCCAAATGGGCAGGCGCCGAGGCATCTCGATCGCGCTCATGGGAATCTCCAGTTCTGTTCGTCGCTAAGGCGCATATAGGGGCGGATGCTGCACCTGCAAAATGTACAGATCGTCGCAGGGCGACAGCCTATCGCAGACGGGCCAGAAACGCGGTCAGATCGTCGGTGTGATGGTGGATATGGTCGGCCTCGTGCGGCTCGGGTGCGACGTGAACCGTGCGCATTCCCATCGCGTGAGGAGCGGCCAGATTGCGCGGATCATCCTCGAACATCGCGGCCTTGGCCGTGTCGATTCCATCCTGGGCAAAGATCGCTTCAAACGCGGCTTTTTCGGGCTTAGGCTTATAACCCGCGTGCTCGACCCCATAGATCGCATCGAACAGACCGCCAAGGCCGCGCGCATCCAGAACTCGCTCGGCATAGGGGGCACTGCCGTTTGTGTAGACAATGCGACGCCCGGGTAGGGACCGGATGTGATCGGCCAGTTCCGCGTCTGGGTCCATATGGCTCATGTCCACTTGATGAACCGCATGCAGATAGGGGTCCGGATCCAGATCATGCTCGGCCATCAACCCGGCCAGCGTGGTGCCGTACTGCCGCCAATAGTGTGAGCGCAGCCGGTCCGCCTCGGCGCGGTCCACGCCGATGGCTTGCACCACGTAATCCGTCATCAGCACCTCGATCTGATCGAACAGGCGCATATGTGGCGGATAGAGCGTGTTGTCGAGGTCGAACACCCATTGGGTGACGTGAGAAAAGGCAGGTTTGACCATGGGTTTGGTTTAGGACGCGTGGCATCGGTTTTCAATGCTACTCTTGATCCGGGGGGCAAGTGACGGATAGACATGTTCGAACGAGGAGACAAACCACCCAATGCCCCCATCCAAACAGTCCAACACAGACGCCTACAGCCTAATTCTCGAAGCGATTGACGTCGGCGTTTATAAGCCCGGCGACCGACTGGTCGAAAGCGAGCTGGCCGAGCGGTTCGGGGTGTCACGCACGCCGATCCGTGAGGCGTTGCAGCGGCTCGAGACACAGTCCCTGCTGGAACGCGACGGTCGGTCGTTGATTGTCGCCTCGCTGGATCACAACCAGATGGCTGAGCTGTATATGGTTCGGCGCGAACTGGAGGGGCTGGCCGCGAAGCTGGCCGCCAAGCACGCCACCGAAGAAGAGATCAAGGTATTGCAGGAAATGGTCGCTGCTGATGACGCGCTGGTCGATGATCCGGCGGCCTTATCACGGGCGAACCGGCGGTTTCATGAACAGATTCATCTGGCCTCGCATAACCGCTATCTGGTGCAACAACTGGACCTTGTGCATCGCACCATGGCTCTGATGGCCACGACGTCCCTGGCGGCGCAGGGCCGGGGTGAGATCGCGCAAAGCGAACACAAGGGAATTGTCGAGGCGATCGCAGCCCGCGACGAAGAGGCGGCAGGACGTGCTCTCAAGGATCACATTTCGGTCGCTTTCATGACTCGTCTGAAACAGGATGCCATCCGGCGCGAGAGCTGACGGTCAGTGCGGCAGGCCTTCTTCACTGGCCTGACCGTGTTGCGTTTTGTCCCAGAAGAACGGGTCAAGCAGCAGCTCCCACAGGGCCTTGTACGCAGCCAGTACGCCCAACGGAAAATACAGTGGCATTGTCGGAACCCAAGGGAGCAGAAAACGCCGTTCGCGCGCAGAAACTGCTACTATGCCGACCAGAGTATTGACGGCCTCTGCAAACAGGAAGAGGCCGATCAATGTGATCAACCCAGCATTGGAAAGGATCGGGTCAAGCGGGCTGGGCAGCCCAAAGGTGGTCAGCCAGAACAGCCACAGTACCGGAGCCAGCAGGAATTGTCCGATGGTTCCAAGAAAGAATGCCTGCACGCCAAAAAAACGCCAGGGGCCGAGATCTTTCAGCAAACGCTGGGGCGAGCGCATTTGAACAAGGTAGGTGACCATGAACCCCTTGAGCCAGCGAGAACGCTGTCGCACCCAGGGCCAGGCGCGGAAGTTCGCCTCTTCGAATGTGGCGGTATCAACCATTTCCGTCCGATAGCCTGCCCGGCTGAGCCGTACCCCCAAATCGGCATCTTCGGTGACGTTATGGGCATCCCAGCCGCCCAGTTCCAACAGTTTGTCGCGGTGGAAAAAGAAGGTGGTCCCACCCAGCGGAACTACAAGCCCAAGCCGCGCGATGCCCTGTAGGATTACCCGGAACCAGCTGTTGTATTCGATGGTAAAGCAGCGGGACCGCCAGTTGGTGCGCGGGTTGTAATAGTCCAGAACGCCCTGAAGGCAGACGACGTCCTCATCGGCCTGCGCGAAGTGCCGAACGACACGCTCGATCTGGTCCGGCTGCGGTGCATCTTCGGCGTCCCAGACGCCCAGAATATCGCCCCGGCAGAAATCCAGCGCATAGTTCATCGCGCGGGGTTTAGTGGTCAGGCCGTTCAGGGCGGGCACCTCGATGGTTTTGATCCAGCTGGGCAGATTGACCCGCGCCAGTGTGGATCGCGTCACCTCGTCGGTTTCTTCCAGTACCAGTATGATATCCAGCAGAGCCTTGGGATAGGTCAGCCGCTGTAATCGACGGATCAGGGCGTCTGCAATTTCCCTCTCCTTGTATAGCGGCACCATGATGGAAACGCAGGGCAAAGCCGGCGGCGGGCTGGGGTCCGTTGCTTTGGAGGGGCGGGTCCAATGATGCCAGATGAAACTCAACAGGCCAGCCACACGTAGGGCGAGAAACAGGATCAGGCTGAAAACGGCGGCCGCCACCAGAACGGAAAATCCGGCCAGAGGAAAGACTGCAAACAGCGCCACAAGGCCCGCGAGCATGGCTGCCGGTCCGACACGGGATTGCGGGGTCCAGGATCTGCAGCTCTGGTCAAGGTCCACACGGGCCTCGGCCGCCTCGGCAAGGGGGATAGAGAACACGCGCGCGATTGCGCCGTCGATTTGATCCGTAGGGGCCAGTACAGGAAGAACCGTGTATCCGGCATCCTCCAGATCGCGGCTGACATCCGGAAACAAATCGGGCCGCGCCGTGGCGATCAACAGAATGGGCCCCATGCGACGCCAGGGGACAACGTTGTGAGCCAGCCAGAAGTCAACGGGCTTGATCCGGCACAGGTCGGCAATTGGGCGCGCGCTGTCCAGATCAGCGATCTGCAGGCCGGTTTGCTCGGACAGGGCGTCCAGCACGTCCTGACGGCTGACCCAGCCCTCGGCCACCAGAATTTCACCCAGCGGCGCTTGTTGCCAGGATTGCAGGAACAGCGCTTCGTCCAACTGCGCCTTTGTGATCAGTCCACGGTCGACAAGGCAAGCCCCCAAAGGCTTGCGATCCTGCGCAGGTATCGGCGCGGCGTGCGCGAAATGCTGCAGGTTCAGTTCGACCATAAAGAAACAACCCTGACGCGGTTAGCAGGCGTCAGGGTTGCTCAATTAGGGTTAACAGCGGGTTAACTCTGATCTAATCGCTGCTTATGCCGTGGCTTTCTTGTTTGCCATTGCGTCGGCAAAGCGTTCGAACAGGTAGAAACTATCCTGCGGGCCGGGAGAGGCTTCGGGGTGGTACTGCACCGAATAGACCGGACGATCGGTCATGCGGATGCCGCAGTTCGACCCGTCAAACAGAGAGCGATGAGTTTCCACCACGCCCTCGGGCAAGGACTGCGCGTCCACTGCAAAGCCGTGGTTCATCGAGGTGATCTCGACCTTGCCGGTCTCGATGTCCTTGACCGGGTGGTTCGCACCGTGGTGGCCGTGGTTCATCTTGACGGTCTGGCCACCCAAAGCCAGCGCCAGCATCTGGTGACCGAGGCAGATGCCAAAGACGGGCAGATCGGTGGTGTCCAGCACCTCTTGAATCATCGGCACGGCGTATTCACCAGTGGCTGCCGGATCACCGGGGCCATTGGACAGGAATACGCCATCAGGGTTGTGCGCCAGCACTTCCGCTGCGGTCGCGGTGGCCGGCAGAACGGTTACATCGCAACCAGCCGAGGCGAGGCAGCGCAGGATATTGCGCTTGGCACCGAAATCCACAGCGACAACCTTGTGGGCCGGGGCTTCTTGACGGGTATAGCCGTCGGGCCAGGCCCAACGCATCTCATCCCAGCGATAGCTTTGGGCGCAGGTGACCTCTTTGGCCAGATCCATGCCTTCCAGTCCGGCAAAGCCCCGCGCGGCAGCGACCAGAGCCTCAATGTCGAAGTTGCCTTCGGGATCATGGGCCAGTGCCACATGCGGCGCGCCTTGCTGACGAATGGCGCGGGTCAGGCGGCGAGTGTCGATATCGCCGATAGCGATGCGCCCACGACGAGTCAGCCATGACTTCAGCTCTTCAGCTGCACGCCAGTTCGACGGCTCGGTCGGGTCCCATTTGACGACCATACCAGCGGCAACCGGATCACCGGTCTCGTCATCTTCGGGGTTCACGCCGACATTGCCGATATGGGGGAAGGTGAAGGTCACGATCTGCCCGGCATAGGAAGGATCGGTCATGATCTCCTGATAGCCGGTCATTGCGGTGTTAAAGCACAGCTCGGCCACGGTCTGACCGGTGGCGCCGAAGCCCATCCCGTAGAACAGTGTACCGTCGGCCAATGCCAGACATGCGGTGGGCTTGGACGGGGCGTTCTGGGCCATCGGGCGACTCTCCTGCTGGGTAAATCGGCGCATAACTAAGGGGGTTGTGGCGCTGGGTCAAGTCTGTTCAAATTTTGCGCTATTGTGTAAAATCAATAAGTTAGCAATATTCACTTCCGGTTGTGTCGCGCTTTTTGTTTCGATATGGTCGGGGTTCCTTTTCCATGGGGATGGACAGATCATATGGATATGCGATCACGGGTGAACTCAGCCCTGAAGCAAGCAATGAAAGACAAGAATGCCGAGCGTCTGTCGACGCTGCGGCTGATCAACGCTGCAATCAAAGACCGCGACATCGCTTCGCGGGCCTCTGACAACGAAGAGGCCAAAGGTTGCGGTGATGCCGAGGTTCTTGAAATCCTTGGAAAAATGACCAAGCAGCGCAAGGAAAGCGCCCGCGCTTATGAAGAGGGTGGACGGCTGGATCTGGCCGAACGCGAACTGCGCGAAGTCGAGGTTATCGAGGAATTCCTGCCCAAGCAGCTGGATGATGACGAGGTGTCCAAAGCCATCCAGACAGCGATCACCGCGACCGGAGCGGGTTCGATCCGCGACATGGGCAAGGTGATGGGCGAGCTCAAGACCCGCTATACCGGCCAGATGGATTTCGGCAAGGTTGGCCCGATGGTCAAAGACCACCTGTGCGCCGCATCGAACGGCGGCTGCTGACACCATTCAAATTCTGAGACTGCTGTTACTGCGCGACCGGTTCGCGCAGTTTTTGCGTCAGGTCGTCGTATAGAGCGATACGCTCGTCCTCGGACAGGAATGCTCCGATTTCCACTTCGCGCCCGTCGCCGGTCAGCGTGACGTAGTTTGGAACCGGCCCGCCATATTTGTGCATCTCAGGCCGGGCCCAATAACGGTTGCAGGTCCACTCTTGCTGGCCTTTTCGCGGATCGTGGTGGACCAGATGCGCCTTTGTGCCGGTCAGAGTCAGAATCTCGAACACGCTGCGGGCGCGATAGTTGCTCTGGATCGCCAACCACAGGCCCAGAACTGTCAGCAGCAGGAAGGGCAACAACCCCCACAGGATGACCGATCCCAGAACTGCCAGCAGCGGAATTAGTCCAAACAGAAATACCGACAAGATCACGATCATCGCCCCGCGTCGTGGCAACGAGTTATGCGGCCAAAGGCGCAGTTCCTGTTCGGTTTCCGAAGTTCGTTTCCATCGATAGGGCATGGCTGAGAGTTAGTGCAACTTGGGTGCGTATCGAAGGGAAATGATCAGGTCACATGGCCGACACGCGCCCATGACAGCGCGTCGTCCAGCCGGTCATCTCCCCAAAAGACCTCGCCGCGGACGACGAGGCTGGGGGCGCCGAAAACCCCGAGTTTAGTGGCTTGATCCGTTTCGGCCTCGAGTGCTGCGACGGTGTCGGGGCTGCGGGCGCGGGCCAGCACCAGACGCGGGTCCTGCTGGCACCTGTGCAGTGCTTCTGTGATGGCGGACTCGCTGCCAGCTTCGTTGTTTTCCTCGAACCAGATGCGGTACAGCACCTGCGTGAAGTTCTTGCCCCAGCCGTCGCCCATCCCCAGCAAAGCGACCTGATTGGCCAGCGGAAGGTCCGAGATCGGGTAGGGCGCGGGCAATCGGGCGTGGATGTGGTACTTGGCGGCACGGCGCTCGATATCGCGCCACATATACGCGGATTTCACCGGCTTGCCTGCAAACGGGATGTTGTTCTGATCAGACATCACAGTGCGTACGTTGAACGGTCGCCACCTCACCGAGGCACCATGTTCCGCGCACCAATCGTCCAGACGCATGACGGTCAGGAAACTGTATGTACTGCCGATGGAATACCAAAAATCGATGTCGGGCATGTGATACCCCCGGGTTGCCGGATGTCTAAACAACGACAGGATAGCCGATTTTGGCGGTTCTGGCGACTTTTTGGCAGCATATTTAAGCAGTAACGAAAAAACCCCGCCGAATTGGCGGGGTTTTCTTTGGGTTTGGACCGGATCAGTGCGCGTGGCCTTTGTCCCAGTCTTCCTGCTTCGGCAGCTGCTCAAACGTGTGCTCGGGCGGCGGTGAGGGCAGGGTCCATTCCAGCGTATCCGCGTATTCGTTCCACGGGTTCGGACGGGTCTCTTTCGCGCCGCGCAGCAGGGCGTAGATCACGATGCCGAAGAACAGCAGGAATGAGGCGAATGAAATGAATGCACCGATCGACGATACAAAGTTCCACTGGGCAAATGCCTCGGGGTAATCGATGTAGCGACGCGGCATGCCCTGACGGCCCAGGAAGTGCTGCGGGAAGAAGGTCAGGTTGGCGCCGATGAAGAACAGCCAGAAGTGAACCTTGCCCCAGAACTCGGAATATTGACGACCCGTCATCTTCGAGAAGTAGAAATACACACCCGCGAAGATGGCAAAAACGGCACCCAGCGACATCACGTAGTGGAAGTGTGCAACCACGTAGTAGGTGTCGTGATAGGCGCGGTCGATACCGGCCTGCGAAAGGACCACACCGGTCACACCACCAACGGTGAACAGGAACAGGAAGCCGAAGGCGAACAGCATCGGCGTCTTGAACTCGATGGAGCCACCCCACATGGTCGCAATCCACGAGAAGACCTTAACACCCGTCGGAACCGCAATAACCATCGTGGCCAGCATGAAGTAGGCTTGCTGACGCAGGGACATGCCGACGGTGTACATATGGTGTGCCCACACGACGAAGCCCAGAACACCAATCGCGATGATTGCCCAAACCATCGGCAGGTAACCGAAGATCGGCTTGCGTGCGAAGGTGGCGATCACGTGGCTGATGATGCCAAAGCCGGGCAGGATCACGATGTACACTTCCGGGTGGCCAAAGAACCACAGGATGTGCTGATACAAGACCGGGTCACCGCCGCCAGCCGGATCAAAGAAGGTGAAGCCAAAATTGCGGTCCATCAGAAGCATGGTGATCGCGCCCGCCAGAACCGGCAGCGACAGCAGAATCAACCACGACGTGACGAAGATCGACCAGCTGAACAGCGGCACCTTGAACAGGGTCATGCCGGGTGCCCGCATGTTCAGGAAGGTAGTGATCATGTTGATCGCGCCGAGGATCGAGGAGGCGCCCGATACGTGTACGGCAAAGATCGCAAGGTCCATGGACATGCCGCCCTCGGTCGTGGATAGCGGCGGGTACAGAACCCAGCCCACGCCCGAACCGGCCTGGTCATTGCCGCCCGGCGCCAGCAGCGAGGCCACACCCAGAGAGGTGCCGGCGACGTACAGCCAGAAGGACAGGTTGTTCATCCGCGGGAACGCCATATCCGGCGCACCGATCTGCAACGGCATGAAATAGTTGCCAAATCCGCCGAACAGGGCAGGGATGACGACGAAGAACATCATCAGAACACCGTGATAGGTGATCATCACGTTCCACAGATGTCCGTTGGGGGTACAAGGGTCGGCCATGAAGCCTTCCAGGCACATGTACTGAACACCGGGGTGCATCAGCTCGAGCCGCATGTAGACGGTCATCAAAACCGAGATCAGACCGGCCAGTGCCGACACGACCAGGTAGAGAATCCCGATGTCCTTGTGGTTGGTCGACATGAACCAGCGCTGGAAAAAGCTGCGCTCGTCTTCATGGCCGTGACCATGAATGGCTGCGTCTGCCATTATAGGTGCCTCCTGTTGCAACTGACCGCGCTGCCGGACCTCTCCGGCGCGCGGTATTATTGCTGGTTTTAGAATGCGAAAGAGGCGCCTTCAATGGCCGAGTTTGATCTGGATCAAGATTAATTGTCGCGGGTCGGAGGAAAACCCGCGAAATCTTGGCCATGAACAGGGCATATCTGGCGATTGGTTCTGGTATTTCAAGGGGCCGCAAACTCCCATTCGCGAAGCATGGCAGAGTTCCGCCTTGACGCTTGGGGGTGTGGGCCGCAGAACTACGCCCAATACCCGAAATCGGAGACTAGATATGGCCGCTTACGACCCCGACAACATCTTCGCCAAGATCCTTCGCGGAGAAATCCCCTCGACCCGCGTGTACGAGGATGACGATACGCTGGCCTTCATGGATATCATGCCGCGATCTGATGGGCATCTGCTGGTGATCCCCAAAACGCCCTGCCGAAACCTGCTGGACGCATCGTCCGAACAACTGGCCGTCGTGATGTCGACCACGCAGAAACTGGCCAAAGCCGTAGTCAAGGCCTTTGACGCTGACGGTGTCACCGTCCAGCAATTCAACGAGGCCGCAGGCGGGCAGGAGGTTTTCCACCTGCATTTCCATGTCCTGCCGCGCTTCGAAGGTGTGTCGCTGCGCGCCCCGGGTCAGATGGGGGACTTCGATCTGATCGCGCAGCACGCGGAAAAGATCAAAGCGGCGCTGGCCTGATCAGTCTTTGCCATCATGCGGCCCGAGACATGCGCTGTGGTCGCCAAACGCGTGGAGCACGGCGCAAACATGGTCGTGCCCACCATCGCAAGCAGCCGCAATGCGGGACAGTTCAGCCTCGAGTCTTCGCAGTTGCGTGATCCGGGCCCGCAGGTCAATCAGTTGCCGTTCGGCAATCTCGTGCACCCGGTCCAGATCCGGCCCGCGTGCCCCTTCCAAAGACAGCAGTGCTTCGACGTCGGTCAGGGGAAGGCCGAGATCGCGTCCGTGGCGAATGAACCTTAGGCGGTTCAGTGCGGCGTCGTCATACCGACGTTGGTTTCCGGCCGTTCGATGCGGCTTGGGCAGCAGGCCCTTGTCCTCATAGAACCGAATTGTCGGCACCTTGACACCCGTGCGGCGGGACAGCTCTCCGATCGAGTACATTTTTCCTATTTAGCCCCTTGAACCTCTAGTGGCTAGAGGAATTACATGGGATGGGCAACCGAAACAAGGAACACCGGTAAGATGCCACACGATCACCACGGGCACACTCACATTGACCCCACGACAGGCGACAAGCGCGTTGCCGGCGCTATAGCAGTCAACATGCTGTTGACCCTTGCGCAGGTCATTGGCGGAATACTCTCGGGGTCTCTGGCGCTGATCGCGGATGCGCTGCACAATTTCTCGGACGCGATCGCCCTGATCATCGCATTCTTTGCCCGCAAAATCGCTCGCCGCCCCGCCGATCCACGCATGAGCTTTGGATATGGGCGCGCCGAAGTGGTTGCGGCGCTGATCAACTATACGACCCTGATCGTCCTGTCGGTTTATCTGATGTACGAAGGCATCATGCGGTTTTTCCAGCCCGAGCCCGTGAATGGATGGATGGTGGTCTGGATCGCGGCCCTTGCTTTGATTGTCGACCTGATAACCGCCGCGCTGACATACACGATGGCGAAGGACAGCATGAACATTCGCGCAGCCTTCATTCACAACGTGGCCGACGCGTTGGGTTCGGTTGCTGTCATCATTGCGGGCGCCGCTGTGATCCTGTTCGACTGGACCTGGGTCGACCCGGCGGTCACGATCCTGATTGCGGTCTACATCCTGTGGCACGTCAAATCCGAGATCGGAGAAACCATCCGGGTTCTGATGCTGGGTGCGCCATCCGATCTGATCCCCGAAGATGTTGCCGCCGCCATCGAGGCGACAGAGGGCGTTGCCGGTGTTCACCACATCCATCTGTGGAGCATGCAGGAGCGTGAGCCTGCCTTGACCGCGCATCTCGAGATCGCTGCCCTGCACTGGTCGGATGCAGATTCCATAAGGTTGGCTGTGAAGGAAACGCTGAAATCCGGGTTCGGGATTGGCCATGTGACTTTGGAGCTGGAACGGACCGATCAGGCCTGCACGGCACCGCCCCGATTTGGGCATCACAGTTTGCATCAGGCCTGAAAAGGAATTGCCGTTCCGATTTGGGGTCGGAACGGCAGACTCGTAACCAAACACTTTTCCGAACACCCGGGTTTTCCGGGGTAACCGGTTTAACACACCACTCACTCTAGAACGGTAAGCCTATAGTACTCCTTAATGCGCGATTTGTATTCTTCGGAGTGAGCATTCCCCCGATAAAATCCAAAACTTTTGGGCAAATTGGTGGATTGCGTTCAGGTTCGGAAACAAAAGCCCCAGCGGCAGGAGATTGTTAACCCCCATTTTGGTTGGCAGCGATTCGTTATCGGGTCAGGCTTGGACCGGCTGGAAACAATCCGAGAAGGTTTTTTGCAGGGCGACGTCGACATCGGCCATCGTCACGGGCAAGCCCAGATCGACCAGCGAGGTGACCCCATGCTCGGTAATGCCGCAAGGGACGATGCCCGAGAAATGCTCGAGATCTGGTTCGACATTGATCGAGATACCGTGAAAGCTGACCCATTTGCGCAGGCGCAGCCCGATGGCGGCAATCTTGTCTTCGGCGGGCTGGCCGGTCGCGGTCAGGGGCTTGTCGTCCCGGCGCACCCAGACGCCGACGCGCCCGTCGCGGATTTCACCCTGCACGTTGAATTCCGCCAGCGCGGCGATTACCCAGTTTTCCAGCTTTTTGACAAAGCCCCGCACGTCCTTGCCGCGTTTGTTCAGGTCCAGCATGACATAGGCCACGCGTTGACCAGGGCCGTGATAGGTGTATTCCCCGCCGCGTTTGGCTTCATAAACCGGAAACCGGTCAGGGTCGGTCAGGTCTTCGATCCGGGCCGAGGTGCCTGCCGTGTAAAGCGGCGGATGTTCCAGCAGCCAGACGCATTCTTCTGCCTCTCCGGCCGCAATCGCGGCCACCCGCGCCTCCATAAAGGCGACAGCCTCGTTGTAATCGGTCAGCCCGTCTGTGATCTTCCATTCCATGACGGTTCCTTATCGCGCGGATGCGGTAAGCGAAAGGGGTCAGGCTGCCTCGGTCAGGCAGCGTTGCAGAACCTGAGCATAGGTGTCGGTACCCTGCGCCCCGGTCAACAGGTATTTTCCGCCGAACACCATCGACGGAACGCCCGAGATACCCCGGCTAGTCCAGAACTCCTGCTTTTCGCGAACAGCGGCGACATGCGTGCCGGATTCGAGCGCGGATCGCGCGGTGCCGGCGTCCAACCCGGCCGCAGTAACCGCATCAAGCAGGACATCAGTTTGCGAGACGTCTTTTTGGTCGGTGAAATACGCTTGGAACAGCGCCAGCTTCAGCGGATGCTGTCGGCCCTGAGATTCCGCCCAGTCCAGCAATTGATGCGCCGCAAAGGTGTTCACCATTCTGCTGCCATCGTCGAAGTTGAACGCAAACCCCAGTTCCGCGCCCAACTGCGTCAGCCGATCCCGGGCCTGCTGGCTCTGTTTGGCGGTTGTTCCATATTTCTCCATGATATGCTCGCGCAGGTTCTGACCTTCGGGCGCCATGTTGGGGTTCAGTTCAAACGGATGCCACCTGAGGCGCGCCAGCACGTTTTCCTGCTGAAGGGCCAGATCAAGCTGCCGAAACCCGACAATGCACCAGGGGCAGACGACGTCAGAAACAATGTCGATCCGAACGACGGGGCGGGGATCGGTCGAAGTCATGTCCAGGCTCCTGACTGGGTGATGGGGGATACTGTGCAGCTATAGATATGGGTACAGAAAGGGAATTCAAACCGGCGTGTTTTTTGCCTCTTCACATCCCGATCATCAGCGTCTATACGCCCCTCTACCAAGTCATTGGCAGTGCGGTCGTGGCGGAATTGGTAGACGCGCAGCGTTGAGGTCGCTGTGGGGTAACTCCCGTGGAAGTTCGAGTCTTCTCGACCGCACCATTCTCATCAGACAATCTGGCGATTGGCCCGTTCGGGGCGGGTAGAGTTGCACCAGTTTGCCGTGGATTATCTTTGTCGTGATTTCCTGTCTCGCCCACGCCCTCGGGGTTGTGTATGACGAACGTCAATAAAAGTCGGGAAGTTTTGATGTCGCAGGCCATAACCGTATTCTCCACGATGAAGAACGAGGGCCCCTACATGCTGGAATGGGTCGCGTTTCACAAAACGCTGGGCGTCGACCACTTTGTGATTTTCACCAACGATTGCGAAGATGGCACCGACGACATCGCCCGTCGATTGCAGGAACTGGGGCTGGCTACCCATGTCTCGAATGAGGTGAAAGAGGGTGGCAATCCGCAGCATCAGATGTTGCGGCGAGCGCGGCGTCAGCCCAAGGTCAAGGAAGCCGACTGGCTGTTGTGTCTGGATGTCGACGAGTTCTGGAATATCCGCCATGGCAACAACGGCTTTGACGCATTGATCACCGAGGTCGAAAGCCGCGCAGGTCAGCCGGTGGATGCGATCTCATTCGCGTGGAAACTGTTTGGAAGCTCCGGAAACATCAGCTTTGAAGACCGTCCCGTAACCGAAGCCTTCGCGATGGGGGATCAGGAGTTTCCCTATCACTCGGGGCGCGCCTACGGTCTGAAGACCCTGTTTCGAAACAACGGCAAGTTCACCCGGTTTGGGCCACATCGTCCGAAGGGTGTGGAAGAGGGTAAAGAGGCTGAGGTTGCCTGGTCTGATGCCGGGGGCAATCTGCACCCGGCTGATAAGGTGGGGTGGCGGGCCTGGCCGGGTTTTGACCACTCGCTTGGGCGTCTGCACCACTATTCGGTCCGGTCGCTGGATGGGTTTCTGATCAAGCGTGACCGGGGGCGGACCAACCATATCAAAGTGGATCAGGGGCAGTCCTACTGGCAGGACATGAACGCCAACAAGCAGACCGACCCATCCATTCAGCCCATCGCGCGGCGTGCGGCACCGCTGCTGGCGGAGTTGAAGGCAGACCCGCTACTGGGGGATTTGCACGCCCGGGCCTGCGACTGGCACCGCGCAAAGATCGCCGAGATCAAAATGCGTCCGGACTGGGTGGATTTCCGGATGTGGCTGACGGACAATCTCATCTGAGGATCATGGCAAACGACCTTTCGAAAGAGCAGTTGAAACCCGAGCACCCTGATCGCAAGACGGGGTACGAGCGTATTCTGACCGATCCTGCGCCGCCGTGGTTTGTTGAACTGTATCCGGGGGGCGACGGGGCCGGGTTTCTGCAAAAGCTGGAACGCCATTCGGTGCTGTTTCATCAGCGCTCCGCGTCGCATCTGGTTGTCAGTTTCGACAATATCGCCAACGCCAACGATCTGTCCTTTGCGCGCGAACCCTGGGGGTGGAAGTTCTTCCGGGATGAGGGCTGGTCCCACATGGGCGTCTTTGCCCGCACCAAGGCGTGGTATCGCGACCCCGAGATCATCTCGTATTTCCAGAACCGCGCGGCCGAGGGGTTTTTCGACCAATTCGATCGCGTCGTCTTTGCCGGTGCCTCGATGGGCGGGTTCGGGGCGTTGACCTTTTCCGGGCTGGTCCCCGGTGCCCAAGTGATTGCGTTCAACCCGCAGACCACGTTGGATGAACGTCTGGTGCCGTGGGAGACCCGGTATCGCTTTGGTCAGGTTCAGGACTGGGACCTGCCTTTGGGGGACGCGGCGCAGACAGTGAAGACGGCGGGCAAGGCGTATGTGTTCTATGATCCGTTTTTCGACCTCGACAGGCAGCAGGTCACGCGGTTGCAGGGTGAAAACGTCGTATTGCTCAAGACGTGGTTTTCGAACCACTTCGCCGCGCCGATGCTGCGCAAGCTGGAAATTCTCAAGCCGGTTATGCTGAAGGCGATGAACGGGTCTCTGACACCGGACGAGTTTTACCTGATGATGCGCGCGCGCCGCCGTCTGCCGATGGTCATGCGCGCCATTGAGGCGCAGGCCGGGGAGCGTCACCCGCAACTGGTCCGGCAGGCCCGCCAAAGGTTCCGGGCGCTGCGTCGCGCTGCATTGGCCGAGAGCGCTGAATAATGCCAGCAAAAGGGGTGTTCATCGGACAGCGCAAGGACCGCATGGGCGCGCGCCTTTTGATGATGCTGACCTGTATCCGTCTGGCCGAGGATTTTGGCACTTCGTACAAAGTGAACTGGTTTCCGCAGGGATCGGACGCGCCCGAGCTGGACCAGCCGCAGGAACTGTTCGCGCAGGATTGGATAGACGCGCGCTTTCTCAGTGGAAAGCAATTCGACCAGCTTGCCAAAAAGGCCCTGCCAATCTGGGCATTTCAGAACGACAAGTCTCCGGATCGGCTGATTGCGCATCTTAACGCGGGTCGCTCGGTTCTGGTTGAGGAGGGGTTCGAGGTGCTGGCTTTCCCCTGGGAGGATATCGAGGCGATCCGCCCGCGATACCGGGACTTCATCCATCAAATCGGTTTCACGGACGAAATCCGCGCCATCATGGCTCGCGCGGATGAAAAGCTGTCGGGGCAGGGGGTTTCGGCCTATCACATCCGGCGCGGCGACATTCTGAACGGGTTGCCCTGGAAGCACACAACCTGGCCAGCCAAGATCGAACCGGAAGAGCTGTACGAGGCACATCTGGAGAAAACCGCCGGGCAAACGGCCATCATGTTTTCAGATCAGCCCGAGCTGATCACCCGGTTCCAAAGACGCCACCCCGAACTGTTGCGGATGACGGACATCGCGGATGTATCCGATATGACGCGGGCGCAGCGCGACTTTCTTGAACTGTATACGATGTCGCGGGCCGATCAGGTGATTGCGCCTGTAATCTCAGCCTTTTCGATGGCTGCTGCCCGGATATCCGGACAGCAGCGAAAAGTGTTTCGCGATGTATTGAGTGATGAAGAGTTCCAAAACGCAAATGAGCGTGTTGTCCAGAGGCTGAAACAGGGAAGCGGTGGGTTCTTAAATGTTTCAGAGGCGTCTCATATCTACGCCAAATCCTTGTTCCACATGTTCCAGTTTGGTTCAAAAGATCGCTCGCAGGAGGCTCTGGACCTTGCTGAGCCCCTAATGAAAGCCGGAGCTGACAACGCCTTTATGCCATTGCTCCAGGCCCTGAATCTTTTCTATCTCGGTCGATGGCATGAAGCACTGTCGATGTCGGAAGAAGCCCTGAAAAACGACAACCTTTGGCCGGAAGATTACGCGGTCCTTTGCGCATTGCAGTGCGCGGTTTTAGGGCGGTTGAAGAAAAGGTGGCGCGCAGCTCGGGCATTTAGCCAGGCGTTTTGGGCGAAACCTCTAAGGCCAGACGTCATCGTTCTTGGTTCGCGTGCATTTTACAGGGATCAATTGGCCTTGCGCGTGCTTCCGCCCACAGATTGGTCCCTACAAAAATCAATTAGGCGACCATGGTTCAACTTCAACGCTCATCTGGCTCAACGGAAGGCACTGATAAGGCTGCCGTGCAACTTTGATTTTGTGCTCTTTGACTGGTCTGATTTGGCGCTGGACCAAAAAGCAAGGAGATTGTTCAGCAATCCTGCCCGTCTGGAACTCCTTGCTGAAAGTATGGAGAGAGCAACGGATGTACCAGTTGATGACCCCCGTAGAAGTAGCTTTGAGGCGGCTTTACAATCACATATGGGCCAGTTGTCACGATCCGAGGCCATAGACATCACGCGAGGGGTTGTTTCACGAAACCCAGATAACCCTTTGTACTATAAGAGGCTTTCCGAACTCTACGAATTGGAAGGCGATTTCCAACGTGCGCGTCTGACTATGGCAGAAGCTTTAGCGTGCGATCCGGATAATGCCTTCTTGATTTTCGCAATGGGACGCTTTTTGGAAAGAACGGGTTCGTCTGAGCAGGGTGAAAATCAACTCCTGCAGGCAGCTGATGTCGACGATGCAACTGCATCCATTCAAGGTATGGCCGGGCAAATTCACCTGCGGCGAGGAAACAAGGGAAAGGCAAGGCTTTACCTGCAAAAGGCGCATGAGCTGTTCCCGCCCTATAAGCGTTTCGCAAACCAATTGGCACGTACACAATGAATAGGGCGCGGTTGTTCGAAATGCGGCGGTGGATTGCCCTTGGGTGCAGAGGTCAGTAGTTCTAGTGTATGGTCCGAGCAAAGCCGCAGAGTTTCGGACGTAGGTAAAAAAGCGGCGACGCATGAGGTTATAAAGTGTCTGAGCAGGCCCCCCGTTATATCAGTGTGACCCCGATGAAGAACGAGGGTCCCTTTGTGCTGGAGTGGGTGGCCCACAATCTTGCAATCGGGGTCGATCAGATTGTAGTGATGACCAATGATTGTTCCGATGGGACCGACGCGTTGCTGCAACGTTTGCATGACCGGGGCATCCTGACCCATGTCGACAACAATTCGCGCCGCCAGACTAGCCCTCAGAAACGTGCGTATAAGAAATTTCTGAAGATGGAGATCGCGCGGCCTCAGGATTGGGTTCTTGTGATCGACGCTGACGAACACATCAACGTCAAGACCGGTGACAACACACTTCGGGCGCTGACCGACGCTGTGCCGGACGCGAAAACGATCTCGATGACGTGGCGATTGTTCGGGAACGCCGGTGTCCTCAGGTATGAAGACAGATTTTTGTCAGACCAATTCCGCAAGGCGGCGCCGCTCAGGATTTTCCGCCCCCCGCAGGCCTGGGGATTCAAGACGATGTTCCAGCGCGAGCTTTGGGGCACGTTGGGCGTTCACAGGCCGAAACGCCCGACCGTCGAGACAATGGAAGAGTGCCATTGGTACAACGGTTCGGGGCAACTCATGCCAGAGCGATACTTTACCGGCAGTTGGCGATCGGCTCGAGATTCTGTCGGGTATGATCTGGTACAGATCAATCACTACGCCTTGAAATCCTGCGAAAGCTATTTGATCAAGAAAATGCGTGGTCGAGCCCACCATTTGGGCGAAAGCCTTGGCATGGACTATTGGAACATGATGAACCACAACGCCGAGGAAGATGGCTCGATCGATGCCATCCTCGATCGCAAGCGCGAGCAGTATTACGAACTGCTCTCGGATTCCGAGACGGCCCGATTGCACCACATGTCCTGTGACCTGCACAGACAGAAGATTGCGCAGCTGCGCGAGCAACCCGAGATGCAAGACCTGATGCAGCGGATGACGGCAGATTTTGTGGCCAGTCATAGCGAATGAGCGGGATCACATCTGAAACAGGAGGCATCTGATGCTTTGGCTGCATTTGGGTATGCCCAAGACTGGCACGACTGCGCTTCAGGGATATGTGCAGCAAAACAAGACGCAGCTTGCCGATGTCGGGCTGCATTATATGGAAACCGGTCGGCGGCGGAATGAAGGTCAGGGCCGTCTAGCGATCAGCCACAATATTATCGCCTTTCATATGAACCAGACCAGTCAGCCGATGGACACGTTTCGTGAGGCAATGGCCGTCGAATACGAGGCGCACAGAGATCAGACCTGTCTGGTGTCATCCGAAATGTTCTATAGCTGCGACCTGAGCAGGCTGGCGCAGGTCTTCGCGGAAATCCCCTCGCGCGAGTTGCGGATCACCTACTATTGCCGCAGGTATTCCGATTTCCTCGAAGCTGATTACAAGCAACGCGCCAAGAACGGTCGTTTGGGGGGCAGTGCGACCGACTATGTCGAGAACTTGCTGAGCAGGATCAAGGCTGACCCGAGTATCTACGGTTTTGCAGCAAAACTGGATCGAATCCGCCAGGCCTTTCCAGGTGTCGCCATCGTGCCGATTCTTTATGATCGGTCTCAGATGGTGCAGGGGAATGTAGTCGACGATTTCATGTCGCGTATCGGAGTGTCCTTGCCCGATGGCGGTGTGGCGGAACGGCCCTCAAACTTGTCGCAGTCGCGAGCCGCCAGCGAGGCCTTTGGCATAGTGTCCCGAGCGCTGGGCCGTCAGGCAAGTCGGCGTCTGCGTCGACGTGTCGTCGAAGATCCGGTCATGATCCGAAGCTACGATGTATTGGAGCCGCAGGAACGGGCCTGGCTGGACGAATTTGTCGCCAGCCATGATATCGCGTTCCAGCAGGAGTTTTTCCCCGAGCGGCCTCAGTTGTTCGACCCCGTTGAGCTGAGCGAAGACGATCAGAAATTCCGCCGGGACACGGCCCAGGAATATGACGCCCTGCGCCGCGCGTCCGAGATCGTGTTCCGCATGGCGCTGGAGAATTGAGCGTCAGGGCTCGATGGTGATTTCCTGACGCTGACGGCCGGTTGTCTTGTCAAAGATCAGAATGCGGTTGTCATCTGTCACCACCGCATACCAGTTGTTGCCGATGGTCACGGCCTGCGCCTTTGCGCCGTCGGGCAGCTCGACCTGATCGGGCAGTGTGGGGGTTCTGTCCGATAGCCGGATGACAATCAGTGCGAATGTCACTAGAACCCCGCCAATCATCACCGCGGTCAGCAGCATGACCATTCTCCGCAGCAGGCGAAGCTGTGGCGTTTCCTGCGGTTCTTGGGGTTCGGAAGGGACAGTCATGGGCACCCGTCAGATTGAATTTCAGATCGCGGCCGATCCGCCGCCTCGCCTTGATAAGGCGCTTTCGCGGGATGTGCCAGCCGAGGAAAACCTGTCGCGGACACGGTTGGCTAAGCTGATCGACGAAGGCGTCGTTCTGATAGACGGAACAGAGGTGCGCGACCCCAAGGCCAAAGTTGCCGAAGGGGCCTCGGTATCGATCACCGTGGCCGAGGCCGAGGATAGCCATATCGGCCCCGAGGACATCCCGCTGGAGGTTGTTTTTGAGGACGCTGACCTGATCGTCATCAACAAACCGGCGGGCATGGTCGTGCATCCTGCACCGGGTTCACCGAACGGGACACTGGTGAATGCGTTGCTGCATCATTGTGGCGATGACCTGTCTGGGGTGGGCGGGGTAAAACGTCCAGGTATCGTGCACCGCATCGACAAGGAGACCAGCGGCCTTCTGGTTGTCGCAAAATCGGACGCGGCACACCACGGGCTGGCTGCTCAGTTCGAGGCGCACACGGTCGAGCGGTATTACCGCGCGATTTGCTACGGCGTGCCTGATGCCAACGACCCCCGCCTGCGTGGGGTGAAAGGCGTCAGTTTTGAACCCGGCAATATCATGCGTCTGACCACTCAGTTGGCGCGCCACAAGACCGACCGGCAAAGACAGGCGGTGTTGTTCCACGGTGGGCGTCACGCTGTCACGCGCGCGCGATTGGTTGAGACATTCGGAAATCCCGCAGGGCTGGCACTGATCGAGTGCTGGCTAGAAACCGGCCGAACGCACCAGATTCGTGTCCACATGGCCCATGCCGGGCATGGTCTGGTGGGGGACCCGGTCTACGGCGGCAAGCGCAAGCTGGCGGCCAAGGCGTTCAGTGCCGCAACCTCCGACGCCGTGCGTGCCTTTCCACGTCAGGCGCTTCACGCTGCTGTTTTGGGTTTTGAACACCCTGTAACCGGTGAAAACCTGCGCTTTGAGGCCGAGTTGCCGGAAGATATGCAGAAACTGATTGAACAGCTGCGCGCGCCGCTGACATAATGCGCAAAGTTACGTGAATAAGGCTTTCTTAGGTTTCCTTTATCGTTCGTTAATTCCAAACTGTTAACGGTACCTCTTGAACGGATAGGGGTGGCTTCCCATATCCATGTTAACGACTTAAACATTTGTCGGAGGGACATGAAACATGGCAAATTACGCAAATCTCCCCGCGCCGACGCCGGAAGGCGGTCTGAACCGCTATATGCAGGAAATTCGCAAGTTCCCGCTGCTGGAACCGGAAGAAGAGTACATGCTCGCCAAGCGTTGGGTGGAAGAGCAAGACACTGAATCGGCTCATAAAATGGTCACCTCGCACCTGCGACTGGCGGCCAAGATCGCCATGGGCTATCGCGGTTACGGCCTGCCGCAGGCCGAGGTGATTTCCGAGGCGAATGTGGGCCTGATGCAGGCGGTCAAACGGTTCGACCCGGAAAAGGGCTTCCGTCTGGCAACCTATGCGATGTGGTGGATCCGCGCCTCGATCCAGGAATACATCCTGCGGTCGTGGTCTTTGGTGAAACTGGGTACGACCTCGGCGCAGAAGAAGCTGTTCTTCAACCTGCGCAAGGCCAAGGCCCGCATCGGTGCATTGGAAGAGGGTGACCTGCGTCCTGAAAACGTCGCGCAGATCGCCAATGACCTTGGTGTGACCGAAGAGGAAGTCATCAGCATGAACCGCCGGATGTCCGGCGGCGATGCCTCGCTGAACGCGACCGTCGGGTCCGAGGGCGAAGGCACGATGCAGTGGCAGGACTGGCTTGAGGATGAAGATGCCGATCAGGCCGGCGACTATGAGGCGCGCGATGAACTGGACGCGCGGCGCGAGTTGCTGGCGGCTGCTCTGGACGTGCTGAACGACCGGGAAAAAGACATCCTGACTCAGCGCCGTCTGATGGATCAGCCCGTCACGCTGGAAGAGCTGAGCACACAGTACAACGTCAGCCGCGAGCGCATTCGTCAGATCGAAGTCCGCGCTTTTGAAAAGCTGCAAAAGAAGATGCGTGAACTGGCGCGTGAAAAAGGAATGCTGGGCACGGTCTGATACCGGCCCAAGCAAAGAAAGCCCGCCTTGAATGGCGGGCTTTTTCGTTAGGCGAAGACAAAATCGCTTTCGGACAATTGACCGGCCCTTACGCCAATCAGGTCTATGCTGTCGCCATCTCCCAATTCGATCGTTGCGCCGTAGAACCCGCCCGAGATGTGGTCTTTGATGTCCTCAAAGCTGTGAATGCCGTCATAGGCGCTGAGGTCGATCTTGTCCTTGCCGACCTTGAAGTCGAGGATAAGGTCCTCTCCGTCGCCATCGTCGAAGAAGAAGGTGTCGTGCCCGCGGCCGCCGATCAGAAAGTCATCGCCGGCACCGCCATCGATCAGATCCTTGCCGCGACCGCCAAAGATAGAGTCGTCGCCTTCGTCGCCGCGCAGGATGTCCTTTCCGCGGCCACCAAACATGATGTCATGTCCCGTGCCACCCAGGGCAACATCATTGCCACGCCCGGTGATGATGAAGTCATTGCCGCCACCGCCATGCACAAAGTCCTGACCGCGCCCGGTAAAGTGAAACTCGTCTGAGTCGTCACCAATGATGAAATCCGTGTTCTTCTGCCCCAGAATACCGGTTACCGAAACCGGCAACAGCACTCCGTCAAGCACATGGATGATCCCGTTCGAGGCCTCGACGTCGAAGGCAATCAGACCGGGGTCAGCAATGCCGGGGTCGGCGTCTTCAAGGCTCGGAGGAGAGCTCAACAGGTTCAACTCCAAATTTGTACCCAGCAAGGTTTCGATCTGGGCACCGTCCCCAAGACTGACGACAGCTTCTTTGGTAAATGACCCATCGACGACGTGATATTTGAGGATGTTGGTCAGCAAGGGCAGGGGGTCACCGCCGCCCAGCAGGGTTAGCGCCTTCACGATGTGCCCAAGCGCACCGGCCTCATCCGAGCCGCCGTAACCCAAGGCCTGAGCTAGGGCCACAAAGGCCGCATCTGTCGGCGCAAACACGGTCAGATCGACCGCGTCGCTGTCCAGTGTTCCGGCAAGTCCCGCCGCGATAACTGCTTCGCGGAGGATGTCAAAATCCCCGCCGTCGTTGTCGAATGTTCCCGGGTCTCCGCTGATTTGAATAACGCGTTCTGTGATCGTTGGTCCGTCTGTCATGTCTGGCATTTCGGTTAATCTCCCACCCTGGTTGCCACCTTTGACTGGGAAAGAGCCTGCAAGAGCACCTGTTCCCATCGTCGATACAATTGGTACGGAGAGAGCCGAAAAACGGATCACGAAATTCGGATGTCGAGATTTAAAACGGTGGGGTTTCCCACCGGTTCGGGCATGAATACTAATCGTGAAATCATGCGGTTACGGCGAAAATTTAATCTAGTTCAATTGTTGCCTGAAAACGCGAACCATGTTCTCGCCCATCACCTTACGAACCTGCGTTTCGGTGAGACCCTGCGCCAGCAAGGCCGATGGCAAAGCAGCCAGTTCCGAGGTGTCAAACGCCGTTTCGACCGAGCCGTCATAGTCCGACCCCAGTGATACGTGATCCTCGCCCACGGTCTTGATCGCGGCTTTGATCATCTTGGCGATGCCCGTCGGAGTGATATCGCCGCAGGTCACATCCGCCCAATAGCCCATGCCGATCAAACCACCTGTTGCGGCGATATCCTGCATCAGATCGTCCGGAAAGTTTCGTTTGACCGGGCAGAATCCGTGAAGACCGCCATGGCTGACAATCAGCGGGACGTCGGTCATAGCGATCACCTCTTGCGCAACCTGCGGGCTGGAATGGGCAAGGTCGATGACAACGGGGCGCTGCGCCAGTTCGGTTACTACCTGACGGCCAAACTCGGTCAGGCCAGCGTCGCCAAAGCCATGCAGCGATCCGCCCAGTTCATTGTCGAAAAAGTGGTGCAGGCCAAAGACGCGGTGCCCGGCGTCGAACAGGGTGTCTAGATTGTTCAGGTCACCTTCCAATGCGTGCGCACCTTCGATGCCCAGAATGCCTCCGACAACCGGTTGGCCTGCGGCACGCGCGGACAGCACAGTGTCCAGATCGGCCCGGGTTTTTATGACCTTCAATTGCCCGTCCGAGGCAGCCTCGAACTGGTGCAGCTTTTCGGCCTGATAGATGGCGCGTTCCTTTAAGCTATCCCAGGTGCGCAGGGGCCAAAGCTGTCCGATTGCAAGAAGAGTGATGTTGTCGAACGCCTCGGCCGAGTTTGCCTCGTAATTCTGTCCAGTGGGGGATTTGGTTACGGCGGTAAAGACTTGCAGGGCAACGTTGCCTTCGATCAGGCGGGGATATCGACCTGACCCCGTGTGCCGCGCTCGGTCAGATCACGGCTCCACAACAGCGGGTCTGCGTGCAAGTCGCCAATAATCAGGGTTTCGTGCAGGGCTTCGGCGTCACCTGATACATCAAAAGGGGCATGGTCGATCACACCGTTGCGTTTTGCTTCGATGTAAGGCGGCAGAAATCCGAAAAACACCACAGCGCCAACGATTACTGCAAGCACAAGCAGACCGCCTATCCATTTGAAGACCCTCTTCATTCTCACTCCCTCCCGACTGTTGGGGGCAGATTAGGGCGGTTCGGTACAGATAAAAGCCTGACTTAACGTCCGCGGGTTGTTAGAAGGGCGAGAAAAGAGTTGTTAGCGGTAACTTTAAGATTCGAGCGAAATCACGACTGTCGGAGGAACATATGCAAAAACCAGTTCAATGGGGTGTTCTGGGCGCTGCCAAGTTTGCGCGCCAATTCATGGCGCCGGCGATTCACGCAGCGGGTGGCGCGCGTCTGGCAGGGCTGGCCACGTCAAGCGCGGCCAAGGCTGAACCGTTTCAGGCCTATTGCCCCGATCTGACGGTCTATGACAGCTATGAAGCTCTACTCGCCGATCCTCAGATCGAAGCGGTTTACATTCCTTTGCCCAATCACCTGCATGTGGAATGGGCCCTCAAGGCGATGGGCGCAGGCAAGCATGTGCTGTGCGAAAAGCCCATGGCCATGACTGCGGCCGAGTTCGCATCACTGATCCAAAAGCGGGATGAGACCGGGCTACTGGCGGCCGAGGCCTATATGATTGTGCACCATCCACAGTGGCAGCTGGTGCGAAAGCTGATTGCGGATGGGGCCATCGGTAAGCTGGTGCATGTGACCGGTGCGTTCAGTTTTGACAATCGCGCGGATACCGGAAACATCCGCAACCGCGCAGAAACAGGTGGTGGCGGGCTGCGCGACATTGGTGTCTATGTGATCGGCAGCGCGCGCTATGCGACGGGGCAGGAGCCGGTACAGGTCAACTCTGCTATCCGGTGGGAGGACGGGATCGACACATTCACCGAAATCCGCGCGCAATTTCCGGGTTTTACCTATTCCAGCTATGTCTCGATCCGGATGCACCCGCATCAGGAGATGGTGTTTCACGGTGAAGGCGGTGTGATCCGTCTGACCGCGCCGTTCAATGCGCGGGTCTTTGGCGAGGCGCGGGTGGAGTTGCACCGCCCGAGTCTTGAGGTTCAGGTCACGCGCTTTCCGGGTGACGACCATTACAAACTGCAGGTTGAGGCGTTCTGCCGTTCGGTACGCGAAGGGGCAGACTATCCGTGCCCGCTGGAATTCTCGCGCGGGACGCAGGAAATGATTGATCGGGTTCTGGAAGGGGCCGTGTCCCTCTGACTTGCCACTTCCCGCGCCGTCGCGCTAATCTGTCGGGCACCTGATCAGGAGAGAGGCCCATGGCAGGCGGTTGGGCGCGCGATGGCGCGGTGAGTGAACAGATTGAAGCGTCCATTTCGGACGAACTGGCCCGGATGCAGGCGCAAAAGCGCCCTGTGGGGGACAGCCTGACCCATTGCGCCGAATGCGAGGAACCAATCCCCGAGAAACGCCGCTTGGCCTTGCCGGGCGTCAAGCTGTGCCTCGATTGCCAACAAGAGCGCGACGGGTCCTTTAAGGCGCGCGCGGGCATCAACCGGCGCGGCTCCAAAGACAGTCAGCTGAAATAAGCGGGCAGAGGGATGCCCAAAACCAACCTTCTGCAAAACGGTCTGGTTCTTGGGTTTCTCGCCGCATTCCTGTGGGGCACGCACAGCGTCATTGTCCGTTATCTGACCAGCGATCTGGGTGGGCTGCAAATCGCTGTTACGCGCCTGTTTATCGCGGCTCTGGCGATCTATTGCATGTTACGTGTGATGCGGGTTTCCGTCTCGATCCGGCTGGGGGACTGGAATTTTCGACTGGCCGTTTTGTCCACCGTGGTCAACTACATACTCTTCCATATCGGGCTCGAGCATACCGGTGCCGCCAACGCCATGGTGCTAGAGAACACAGCACCGTTTTTTGTTCTGGTATTCCTGTATTTCTTTGCCGACACGCCGGTCACACGCACCGACGTTCTGGCCACCGGTTTGGCCATTCTGGGTGTTTTTCTGACCGTCTACCAAGATTTTCAGGGGGGCGGAGAACCCTTGTTCGGCGATCTTCTGGAAATCGGGGCGGGGCTCAGCTGGGCGGTGTTTCTGATCTCCAGCAGCCGGGCGATGCGCAACTCGGAATCGACGGGGGAAAGGTTGAATTTCCTGTTCGGCATCTTCACGTGCTCGGGTGTGTTGTTGCTGCCTCTGGCCATGTTCTCACTGCAGGTGCCGACGGTTAATGACGTGGTGTTCCTGCTTTTGCTGGGGGTGCTGCCAACCGCGCTGGCCTACTATCTTTGGTATGAGGCCGCCGCACGGGTGTCGACGCTGACCGCAACATTGATGTTTGCTGCATCCGTCGTGTTCACCTTCATCAACTCGGCCATATTTCTGGGGGCTGCAATCACACCGATTGCAGCCATCGGAGCCATGTTGATCGTGGCCGCCGTATTTCTGACGACCAAAAGCCAGAAGTGATCAGTTTTCCATTGTTTACTGTTCGTCGATGAAACCCGAGATCATCGACAGACCTTTGCCCCAGAATTTGGGATCACTTGCGTTCTGCCGGAACAGTGCCAGCAGTTTCTTGTTTTGCTTCGAATTCAGAAGAAAAGTCCATGGCAGGCGGTTGGGTGCGCGATGGCGCGGTGAGTGAACAGATTGAAGCGTCCCTCTCGGACGAACTGGCCCGGATGCAGGCGCAAAAACGCCCCGTGGGGGAAAGCCTGACTCATTGTGCCGAATGCGAAGAGCCGATTCCCGAAAAACGCCGAATCGCCATTCCGGGCGTTAAATTGTGCCTGGACTGCTAGCAGGAACGCGACGGCGCAGTTCAATTCCGGGGCGGAATAAACCGACGAGGGTCAAAAGATAGTCAATTGAAATGACTGTTTTTTGAGCTCTTTAATCGCTTGTTGTTTAAGCGTTTTCGTTGCCGATTCTGAATTTGCCTCTAGATTACAATTAGTTAAAAATTGATCCATATCAAACTGATATTTGTTTGTTTCCGCTAGCACAGGTCAAGTTCTCAGCCGGAAGCCGCCATGTTTGACTTTAGCCAAGACGATCAACAGTCCAGCCCATTGCTGGAGCAATTGTCGCCAAAAGTGCGCAAGTGCCTGTTGTCTCGTGCTCAAAAAAGGTTTTTCACCCGTGGTCAGACGATCTGTTTGCAAGACGAACCGAGCCGTAAGTTGAAGATCGTTCTGGAAGGGTGGGTCAAACTTTACCGGGTTTCGCCATCAGGTCACGAGGCGATGTTGGCGATGCTTACAAACGGGCAGAGTTTTGATGAAATCTCGGCGCTGCATGGTGCGCCAAGCGCAGCCAATGTCGAGGCCGTTTCGGATTGCGAAATTCTGTATCTTGATATCTCTGCTGTGTGCGCTTGCCACGATGCCGCGCACGAGATCGCCGTGGCCGTGCTGTCCGCGGCGTCATCTCATTTGCACGAGATGATGCACGAGGTGGAGGAATTGAAGGTTCTGACCGGCTATGAGCGTTTGTGCAATTTTCTGCTTCGGTTGTCCGACAAGCACGGCGGTCAAAACAGGCTGGAATTGCCATTCGACAAGGTCGTTCTGGCATCAATGCTCGGGATGAAACCAGAGAGCCTGTCACGTGCGTTTGGCAAGTTGCGCAATATCGGTGTTGAGAGTGAATACAAATCCGTCATCATTCACGATCTCGAGCAGCTCAGAAGCGTTGTCGCATAACAAAACGCGCCCGGAGATCATCCGAGCGCGTCTGATAGGTTTGTGAGCGAGGGTTTACGCTTCCATTGCTTCCAACTCGTCGATGAATCCCGAAATCATTGACAGGCCCTTGTCCCAGAATTTCGGATCACTAGCGTCCAACCCGAACGGGGCCAGCAGTTCCTTGTGGTGCTTCGATCCGCCTGCGCGCAGCATTTCGAAGTACTTGTCCTCGAACCCTTCCGATCCGCTCTCGTAAACCGAATACAGCGCATTCACCAAGCCGTCGCCGAACGCATAGGCATAGACGTAGAAGGGTGAGTGGACGAAGTGCGGGATGTAGGCCCAGAAGGTCTCATACCCGTCCATGAATTCGAATGCCGGGCCAAGGCTTTCGGCCTGAACGCTCATCCACAGGGCGTTGATGTCGTCCGGGGTCAGCTCGCCTTCGCGGCGGGCGGCGTGGAGTTTGCATTCGAAGTCGTAGAAAGCGATCTGGCGGATGACCGTGTTGATCATGTCCTCGACCTTACCGGCCAGCAGAACCTTGCGCTGTTCCTGGGTTTCGGCCTGATCCAACATCTTGCGGAAGGTCAGCATCTCGCCAAAGACCGAGGCGGTTTCGGCCAGTGTCAGCGGGGTCGACGAAAGCATCTCACCCTGATCGGCGGCCAGTACCTGGTGGACGCCGTGGCCCAGTTCGTGCGCAAGGGTCATCACGTCGCGCGGTTTGCCCAGATAGTTGAGCATCACATAGGGATGCACCTCGGTCACGGTCGGATGCGCAAAGGCGCCCGGCGCCTTGCCGGGCTTCACTGCCGCATCGATCCAGCCTTTGCTGAAGAAGGGCGCGGCAATCTCACCCATGCGAGGATCAAAGGCGTTGTAGGCATCCATTACGGTCTTTTCGGCCTCGTCCCAGCCGACGATGCGCGTATCTTCCATCGGCAGTGGCGCGTTGCGGTCCCAGACCTGCATCACGTCCAGCCCAAGCCATTTGCGTTTCAGTTCGTAATAACGGTGGCTCAGCTTGGGGTAGGCGGCCACGACGGCTTCGCGCAGGGCTTCGACCACCTCGGGTTCGACGTCGTTTGACAGGTGACGACCGGTCTGAGCGGTCGGCATGTTGCGCCAACGATCAACGATTTCCTTTTCCTTGGCCTGCGTGTTGTGGACACGGGCAAAGGTCTTGATGTTGTCCTGAAATACAGCTGCCAGCTCGCGCGAGGCAGCCTCGCGTTTCGAACGGTCCTGTTCTGTCAGCAGGTTCAGAGTACCTTCGATGTTCAGCTCTTCGCCGTCGACGGTGAAGGTCAATCCGGCGATGGTTTCGTCGAACAGACGTTCCCACGCATCACCGACAACACCCAGATCGTGCAGGAACTTTTCCAGCTCATCTGACAGTTGGTATGGCTTCATCGCGCGGATGCGGCGGAACACCGGCTCATACCGGGCCAGATCGGTGTTGGCGTCGAAATGCGCTTTCAGCACGTCATCGTCGATGCGGTTAATTTCCAGTGTGAAGAACACCAGCGGTGTGGTGAAAACGGTGATCTTTTCCTGCATGTCCGACAGGAACTTGGCGCGTTCGGCATCGGTGGTCAGCTGATAATAGCGCAGGCCCGCGAAAGACATGATGCGGCCTGCAATGGAGTTGATTTTCTCGTTGCGCTTCACGCAGGTCAAAAGGCCCTCGGCATCCAGATCGGCCAGCTTGCCTTCGTAGTCCGCAGCAAAGGATGCGCATTCGCCCTCTAGCCAGTCCAGATCCCGCGACAGTTCCGGCGCGTCTTCCGAGCTATACAGATCGGACAGATCCCATTCCGGCAGGTTGCCAAGATCGCCGGTTCCTCCGGCTGCGTTTGCGTCACGGACGGGAAAGGGAAGGTCGCGCATGGATCACCTCGGTATATCTGCTTTCGCAAACATCTAGGCGCGGGCGGCCCGGATCACAAGCCGCCTTTGCGTGAGGTTTTCTTCAGCTCGACAGAGCAGGTGCGGGTGCAGAGTCCGATTGTGCGGCTAGAAAATGCGCTGCCAACTGGTCATAGACCGGGCCACGCACCTCGGGCGCCTCCATCAGCACTTCGTGTTCGCCGTTGGGGATTTCAACCAGTGTACCACTGGGCCAGTTCGCCATCCGCGTGCGGATCGCTTTGCGGTCAACGATTTGCTCATGGCTGCCGAGGAAGGTCAGACCGGGTGTTGCGGGGGCGGTTTGCTCCATCAACCAGGCGCATTCGTCAAGCGCCTCGCGCAGCCAGATTGTAGAAGGCGCGCCAAGGGCCAGTTCGGGGTGCGCCGTCAATTGATCTTTCATCATCTGATACATCGCCGGATCACGCGTCAGCACGTTGCCGTCAAAGGGCTGCGAGGCAACGTAGCTATCCAGCGAAGTGGTCGGAGGGGTCTTTTCCCCAAGCCCGATCCGCGGCCCCCAATATGCGGTTAACCGGCTGAGCGGTTTCATGATCGGAGTAAAGAAGATGCCCCACATTGGCCCGGTAAAGGCGCTGGCGGCAAAGCAGTCGCGCTCCAGAACCGCACGCAGGCCGATTGCGCCGCCCATCGAGTGGCCAATCACGAACCATGGTTTCGGCAGGTCCAGCTTTTCGGCAAGGTCAAGCGTTGCCTTCACATCATGCTGGTAGTCGGTGAATTCTTCGACATGTCCTACGCGTGGGTCATCCAGCAGGCGATCCGCCAGCCCCTGTCCGCGCCAGTCGACGGCGAGAAATGCAAACCCGCGACCAACGAATTCGGCCGCGGCATCGCCATATTTCTCGATATATTCGGTGCGGCCGGGGAACATCATCACCGTGCCGCTTGCTTCGCCGTCAGGGCGCCAGTGGCCCACGCGAATACGGATATCGTCCGCGGTTGTCACCCAATGGGCGGCACCACCGGCGGGTCCGCCGGCCACGTCTTCATAGAAAGGGGCCGGCGAGATCTGCATCAGGCCAGCACCGAGGCGAGTTTCATGGCAATACCCATGTCGCCGTCAACACTCAGCTTGCCGGACATGAACGCACCGGTCGGATTCAGATCGCCACTGAGGATCTGTTCAAACGTGTCTGCGTCTGCGCTCAGGGTTACGTCGGCATCTTCGTCGCTGACGCGTGCGCCGTCTGCATCCAGAACGATTGCGCCCAGATCGGCGATGGCAAACTTGGCCGAAGCGTCAAATGCGCCGCCGGACAGTTTTTCGTTCAGCGCGGCCGCGGCTTTTTCAAGAGTGTCGCTCATGGTGTTCCTCATATTGTTTGTGCGCCGTGAATGGACATCCCCGGTCGCAACGCTACACTGAATATTGTTATGGGCATTGCAACAAACAATCTCAAAGGTACCGTTGCGGCATTTTTTGTCACGGTCATGTTTTCCACCAGTTCCGCCGCGCAACAAGCGGACCTGCGGGATGAGGCTGCCTTGCTGCAGCAACTGGCGGAGGCCACGCCCGAACAGGCGATTGGATTGGACCGTCAGCTCAAGGCGCTGTGGGCGCAGTCGGGCTCGGCCTCGGCGGATTTGTTGTTGGAGCGCGGCCGGGAGGCGTTGGAAGACGGTGATACACTGGCTGCCATTGAACATCTGACGGCATTGACCGATCACGCGCCCGGCTTTGCCGAAGGGTGGCACATGCGGGCCTCGGCGTTTTTCGGAATGGATCGCTTTGGCATGGCCGCAGCCGATCTGGAACACGCGCTGACGCTGAACCCGAATAATTATGAGGCGATCTTTGGGCTGGGCCTGATCTTCGAGATCATCGAACAGCCCGACAAGGCGCTGGACGCGTATGAGCGCGCGCTGGCTATACATCCGCATCATGAAGAAGTAACCAATGCCGTGAATCGACTGAAGCCTCAGGTCGAGGGCTCGGCCCTCTAAAGAACCGGGGCAGGGGGCAAAGGTGAGCGGGTCATCCCGAATCGTGGCCGTACTCGGCCCGACCAACACAGGTAAAACTCATTACGCGATCGAGCGGATGCTCGGGTATCGGACCGGTGTGATCGGCCTGCCGCTGCGTCTGCTGGCGCGTGAGGTCTATGACAAGATCGTCGCCATTCGCGGCCCGTCCGTTGTGGCTCTGGTCACGGGCGAAGAGCGGATCGTGCCGCCGCGCACCCAGTACTGGGTTTGCACGGTCGAGGCGATGCCCGAAGGGATGGGTGCGGACTTCGTCGCCATCGACGAAATCCAGCTTTGCGCCGATCCCGAACGCGGTCATGTCTTCACTGACCGGCTGTTGCGGTCACGCGGCACAAGTGAAACGCTGTTCCTTGGCGCGGACACGATGCGTGGCCCCATCGCCGCGCTGGTGCCTGAGGCACAGTTCGTCCGGCGCGAACGCATGTCTCAGCTGGTTTATGCGGGGTCGAAAAAGATCAGTCGGATGCCGCCCCGCAGCGCCATCGTCGGGTTCTCGGTCGACAGTGTCTATGCCATTGCCGAGCTGCTGCGCCGTCAAAAGGGTGGGGCAGCCGTGGTGATGGGCGCGCTCAGCCCGCGCACGCGGAATGCACAGGTCGAGCTGTATCAAAACGGTGAAGTTGACTATCTCGTGGCCACCGATGCCATCGGTATGGGGCTGAATCTGGACGTGAACCACGTGGCGTTCTCGTCGCTCAGCAAGTTCGACGGGCGCCGAATGCGCCCGCTTGCACCCAACGAGCTGGCCCAGATCGCCGGGCGAGCGGGACGCGGTATGTCCGACGGCACCTTCGGCGTGACCGGAGAGGCCCCTCCACTAGATGAAGGCGTGGCGCAGGCCATCATGGACAGCCGGTTCACGCCGATGAAAAAGCTGAACTGGCGGAATGCCGCCCTGCGGTTCGGATCGATTGAGGCGCTGATCGACTCGCTTGAGGTCAGTCCGAATGACGAACATCTGATCAAAGCGCGACCTGCGGACGATCTGAACGTGCTGAAATCTCTGTCGCAGGTCACCGAAGTGATGGCCCGCGCCAGTGACCCGCAATCCATCCGTTTGCTGTGGGATGTGTGCCGAATCCCCGATTTTCGCGGCATCAGCCATGCCGAACACGCCAGTCTGCTCGAAGTGATCTATGGTCACCTGCACGAGCGCGGTTCGATCCCGGATGACTTTATGGCGCGGCAAGTCAGTCGGATCGACCGCACAGATGGGGATATTGATGCACTGTCCAAAAGGTTGGCATATATTCGCACTTGGACATATGTTGCGCAGCGAAACGGTTGGGTGCGTGACGAATCACATTGGCGCGACGAAACGCGCACTGTAGAAGACAGGCTGTCGGACGCATTGCATGACCGACTGACGCAAAGATTTGTGGACCGGCGCACATCAGTGTTGCTGCGCCGGCTCAAACAGAAGGAGGCCCTTTTGGCCGAAGTAAATGACAAGGGTGAAGTGACCGTCGAAGGCGAATTCGTCGGTCGTCTGGAAGGGTTCCGGTTCAGTCCGGACAAAAGCGCGCAAGGAACCGAGGCGAAAGCTTTGAAATCGGCCTCCCTGCAAGCACTAGCGCCGCAATTCCATCTGCGTGCCGATCGCTTCTACAACGCGCCCGATACCGAAATTGATTTCACGGATCAGGGTGGCCTGATGTGGGGCGAATACGCCGTCGGCAAACTGGTTGCCGGGGCAGAGCCTCTCAAGCCGATGGTCGAGGTTTTCGTGGACGAGGCCGCAGGGCCGGATGTCGAACAAAAAGTGCAGCGCCGTCTGCAGCATTTCATCGACCGCAAGGTTGCCGCGCTGTTCGAGCCGCTGCTAAACCTGTCGCGCGACGAAGAACTGACCGGCCTGGCCAAGGGCTTTGCCTTCCGCATGGTCGAAGCGTTGGGCGTGCTGCCCCGCGGCGGTGTCGCGCAAGAGGTCAAGGATCTGGATCAGGACGCCCGTGGCGCGCTGCGCAAGCACGGCATCCGGTTCGGCCAGTTCACCATCTTCATGCCGCTGCTGCTGAAACCCGCGCCGACGCGCCTGCGTCTGGTTCTGTGGGCGCTGGCCAACGGCCTACAGGAATTCCCCGACGCGCCGCCTCCGGGTCTGGTCACCGTACCGGTCGCCAAGGACGCGCCCGAGGGCTACGACACCATGTGCGGCTACCGCGATGCGGGCGACCGTTCGATCCGGATCGACATGCTGGAACGTCTGGCCGACATGCTGCGCGCCGAAGACAGCCGCGGCGGGTTCGAAGCCAAGCCCGATATGCTGTCGATCACCGGCATGACGCTGGAACAGTTCGCCGACCTGATGAAGGGGCTGGGCTACAACGCCGAGCGCGGCGAGCGTGAAAAGGTGAAGCCAGCGCCTGTCGCCGCGCCTGAAGAAACTCCGACAGAGCAACCCACTGCCGAAGCGACCGAGCAACCGTCAGCCGAAGAAACGTCGGCGACTGAGGCTGCAACAGAAGAGGCTGCTGCACCCGCCGAGGCGCCAGCCGAAGCCACCGAAAGCACCGAGGTGGCAGCCGAGGCTCCGACGGCAGATGAGCCCGAGGTCGAGGTGCTCTATACCTTTACCTGGGGGCGTCAGCGCCGGCAAAACCGTGGCCCGCGTCGAGAGCAGGGGCAGGGCAAGGGCAAGCCGCGCGGCAAGCCTCAGGATGGGCGCGGAAAACCGCAGGGTAAGAAGGGGGGCAAGCCACAAGGCGCCAAGTCCTTCTCGTCCCGTCCGCCCAAGAAGGAAAAGGCTATCGATCCCGATAACCCGTTCGCAGCTGCGCTGATGGGTTTGAAAGACGGTAACTGATCACCGATGGCCGAGGCCAAGCTGCGGATCGACAAATGGTTGTGGCAGGCGCGGTTCTTCAAGACCCGCAGCCTGGCCGCCAAACAGGTCAGCGGCGGCCACGTCCGCTTGAACGGAAACCGGGTTCTGAAACCGGCGCAAGCCGTGGGGCCCGGTGATGTTCTGACTTTCCCGCAGGGCCGCACCGTGCGGGTGGTCCGCGTCGAAAAACTGGGTGAACGCCGTGGTCCGGCCCCCGAGGCACAGACGCTGTACTTTGACATGACGGAAAAGAAGGACGCGCCTCCCAAGAACCCCGGATTCGAGGGAAAAGGTCGTCCGACTAAGAAAGATCGACGCGCACTTGATCTTTCTCGTACTAAAGAGGGCTGATCCGCCCTTGAAGACGGTATAATACTGGATTAGCTAGACGCCCAAACCGCTAATGGGAATCCGACTATGACCTATGTTGTCACTGAAAACTGCATCGCCTGCAAATACACCGACTGTGTCGAGGTGTGCCCGGTGGACTGTTTCTATGAAGGTGAGAACACGCTGGTCATTCACCCCGACGAATGCATTGACTGCGGCGTGTGCGAACCCGAGTGCCCCGCCGATGCTATCCGCCCAGACACTGAGCCAGGGATGGATCAGTGGGTTGAATTCAACCGGAAGTATTCGGAACAATGGCCGGTGATCGTGACCAAGAAAGACCCGTTGCCCGAAGCCGAGGAACGCGACGGTGAAGAGGGCAAGATGGAGAAGTATTTCTCCGAAGCGCCCGGCGAAGGCGGCTAAGCGATTCGCTCTCTGAACTTGTTCGTTCAGGTATAGAAACAGGTTGCATCGCCTTGAAAAACAAAGGGTTTCACGGCCGAATAAGGGCGTGACCTTTCAGGCGTCGTAATTTTGTGATATAATCGGAAGCTGAATGTTGAATGAGATGGGGATGTACTCCGTAAGTATGACTGCTTTGGAGTTCTGATTTAGTGACAAACCAGCCGCCTGGCGGAGCCGAACAAAGGCTCCGGCATGGGTGTTTTGTTGTTCCGTATCTCGCTCTGTAACCAAGGATGAACCTGTATGTCTAAGTCGAAAAAGCTTGAGTTCCGCCCGAACGACTATGTTGTTTACCCTGCGCATGGCGTAGGTCAGATCATCTCGATCGAAGAGCAGGAAGTCGCGGGATATTCTCTTGAGCTGTTCGTCATCTCCTTTGAAAAAGACAAGATGACCCTGCGGGTACCGACCAACAAGGTCACCGAATCCGGTCTGCGGTCGCTCAGCTCGCCTGATGTCATCAGCCAGGCGATGAAAACCCTGAAGGGCAAGGCCAAGGTCAAGCGCGCCATGTGGTCTCGACGGGCGCAGGAGTATGAGCAAAAGATCAACTCGGGCGATCTGATCTCGATCGCCGAGGTGGTTCGTGACCTGCACCGCACTGACGACCAGCGCGAGCAGAGCTATTCCGAGCGTCAGTTGTACGAAGCCGCGCTTGAACGTCTGACCCGCGAAGTGGCAGCCGTATCCGGCGCAGGCGAGGTTTCGGCCGCCAAGCAGGTGGATGAGGTTCTAACCTCGCGCGCCGCCGCCTGATCGCTGCCAACACAAATATTGGGGCCGCTCCTGTAAGGGGTGGCCTTTTTCGTCTCTGGTCTTGGTGAATTTCGCGTTTGCCGCTAATTTTTCAGTAACCAGAGGCGGATACATGACCGGGATAAAGCAAACCGTAAAGTTTCTGTACGTCGCGCATGAACCGGTTTCGGTTTGGTTCCGCTATGGTCTGATCCTGTTCGACGCGGCGTCGATCGTGTTTTTTGTGGCCACGGCAAACATCCCGCATGGTCCGGGGATCACCATTGCCAGCCTGTGCGTCGGGTTTCTGATCCTGCTGGATTTTCTGGCCCGGATGTGGATTGCAAAGGACCGGTGGAAGCTGCTGTGCAAGGTCTACACGCTGGCCGATATCGTGGTGATCGCCTCGTTGCTGCTCGAGCCGTTCTTGCCCGGAAACCTGGCCTTCGTGCGGATTCTGCGTGCGTTGCGTCTTATCCACTCCTATCACCTGTTGCGCGACCTGCGGCGCGATAGTCAGTTTTTTCGGACGCACGAGGATGCCGTCATAGCAGCGATCAACCTGATGGTGTTCGTGTTTGCGACCTCCACCGCAGTTCTGGTGTTTTTCATCCCCGACAACAGCCAGACTGCCTATATTGATGCCCTCTATTTCACCATGGCAACGCTGACCACGACCGGGTTCGGTGATATCACTTTGGTAACGCCGGGCGGTAAGTTGTTTTCGGTGTTCATCATGGTGGTGGGCGTGGCGCTGTTCGTACGATTGGCTCAGGCGATTTTCATGCCGCAGAAAGTCCGGCACAAATGCCCAAGTTGCGGCCTTTACCGTCACGACCCGGATGCCGTGCATTGCAAGCATTGCGGCGAAACCCTGAGGATCGAGACCGGCGGTACGACCTAAAGTGCCGCCACAGTTGTGGCCAGAAAGGCCAGTTCGGTCAGTTGTTGCGTCGCACCCAGAGTGTCACCAGTCTGACCGCCGATTTTGGTCTTCGCGACCATGGCAAGCATAGCGACGACCAGAGCAGCAATGAGGACGGGAAGGGTGGCTGCGAACCCCATCAAAAGCGCGGCGCAGAAAACGGCCAGTACAAGCCCGGCCGCAACTGTTGTGCCGCGTGGCCCGCCGACTGAATGGCTCAGGCCGCTGTTGCGGGCGTTGGGTAGGGTGCTCATTAGTACTGGCATGAACGTGCGCGATACGATGCAGGCGGCGAGAACAGCGCCGTAAGCTCCAGCTGTAAGCAGGGCCGCGATCAGGGCGACGCGCATCAATTGGGTAAAGACCAACGTCAGAACGCCATAGGCCCCGATATGGCTGTCCTTCATGATTTCCAAGCGGCGTTCCCGCGTGAACCCGCCCCAGAGCCCGTCTGCCGTGTCGGCCAGCCCGTCTTCGTGCATTGCCCCGGTTGAAATCACCAGCGTCGCGGTGACGAGTACGGCCGCGACCATCGCGGGCAGCCCTAATGCCATCGAAACCCAACCAACGGCGCAGGCCAGCAGGCCCACCACCAGTCCGACCACCGGGAAAGCCCAGGCGGAATCGGCTTGGCGCGCAAAGACATTCTCGGGCAAGCGCGGTACCGGCAGGCGCGTCAGCAGCACCAGCGCCAGTGGAATATCCCACGCGGAAATCAGGGGGTTGTCGTTTTTATGCACTTCCGCGCCTTTCCGGGTCTTGTTGGATCGAACGCTTCGGTTAAACACACAGCACCACTCTGATGCAACGAGGCTTTCGATGCTACCCGAACTTAATGACCTGAAAACACTCCGTGATGTCTTGGCGCAAGCGCCCAGTCCTGACGATGCCGCGCTGGCCGGCGCAACTGACCGCAACGGTCAGTTGACCAAACCGCCCGGCGCATTGGGGAGGCTCGAGAATCTGGCGATCTGGTATGCGGGATGGCGTGGGGATGCCCGCCCGCAAATCAACGCACCTCAGGTAATTGTGTTTGCCGGCAACCACGGTGTCACGGCGCAGGGCGTTTCCGCCTTCCCGCCGGAAGTCACCGTGCAGATGGTGATGAATTTCGAACATGGTGGCGCCGCGATCAATCAGTTGGCCAAAGCGGCTGGTGCCACGATGGATGTGCACGCGCTGGATCTGGACACACCCACCGCCGATTTCACCGCAGGCCCGGCCATGTCTGAGGACGAGCTGTTGCAGGCGCTGCGGACCGGTTGGAACGCCGTTGATCCCAAGGCTGACCTGCTGGTTGTCGGAGAAATGGGGATTGGAAACACCACCCCGGCCGCCGCAATCGCTTGCGCTCTGTTCGGCGGAGACGCCGCCGACTGGACCGGGCGGGGCACGGGTGTGGATGACGCTGGGCTGATTAATAAAACTCGTGTCGTAGCCGAGGGCGTGTCCTTGCACGCGGCCTCAGGTGACGGGCTGGACATCCTGCGCTGCCTCGGCGGACGCGAGATAGCCGCTATGGCTGGTGCCATTGCGGCGGCGCGTGTTCTACGCATTCCGGTCATTCTGGACGGTTTCATCTGCTCGGCGGCTGCGGCCTGTCTGGCGAATGTCTCCGCAGGGGCTTTGGATCACGCTATTGCCGGACACCAGAGCGCCGAAGGCGCACATGGCGCTGTACTGGAGAAACTCGGCAAGGCACCGTTGTTGAACCTCGGCCTGCGACTGGGTGAAGGCTCGGGTGGGGCACTGGCGATCAACATTCTGAAAAGCGCGGTGGCCTGCCATTCTGGCATGGCCACCTTTGCCGAGGCCGGAGTTTCTGACGGCTGAGCCCATTGGCCTGACCGGATCGCCCCGGTCAGGCCGATTTTTTGGCGTGCTTTTCGGCCAGTTCCAAAAGCTCGGTTTCCAGATCTTTCTCGAACTGCTGCGCGCGTTCGATGTATTTCTTGTTTTCCGCCGTCGGCATCCCGGGGATCCACAACTCGGCCAGTTCCCGGATCGATGTGCGGTCGTGGTGGTAGAAGGTCTGCTCAGCTTGCGCTGCCTCATATTCGCTTAGACCGATATTCTCGAGCACATAACGCCCCGCACGAAGTGAACTGTCGAACATCTCGCGCACGATATCGTTCGCGCCCGCCTGATACAGCTCGTACACATGGGTGCGGTCGTGGGCGCGGGCGATGATGTGCAGGTCCGGGCGCTGACGCCGGGCAAAGCTGACGATCCGTGTCACCTGTTTGCGGTCATCCATCGCAGCGACAAGCACGGCCGCTTTCTCAAGCCCTGCGGCGCGTAGCAACTCGGGCCGGGTTGGATCGCCCAGAAACCCTTTGACGCCAAAGCGGCGCATCAGCTGGATCGTTTCGATATCATGGTCCAGAACGATGGTTTTAAAGCCGCTGGCGCGCACCAGACGGTTCACGATCTGACCAAAGCGGCCGATACCCGCGATGATCACGGGGCCTTGCTCGTCGATTTTATCCGGTTCCGGCTGCGGTCCGCTGTCCCGAATCCGGCGGGATAGCAGGTCATAGATGATGAACAGCAGCGGCGTGATCAGCATGGTCAGGGCGATGATCATCAGCAGTTTCTGCGACAGGTCGGACGGGATGACATTCTGCTGGGTCGAGAAGGCCAGCAGGACAAAGCCGAACTCGCCCGCTTGCGCGAGGCCCAGAGTAAACAGCCAGTGATCCCGCCCACGCAGCTTGAAAGCGCGCCCGACGAGGAACAGAATGATCCCTTTGAATAGAATAACCAGAAGGGCCAGGCCGATCAGTTCAAGCGGATCATTGAAGAAATAAGCAACATCAATCCCGGCGCCGACAGTGATGAAGAACAGGCCCAGGAACAGGCCCTTGAATGGCTCAAGGTCGCTTTCCATTTCATGGCGGAACTCCGAGCTGGCCAGAACGACGCCCGCCAAAAAGGCTCCAAGGGCGGGGGAGAGGCCAACAAGTGTCATCAGGAAGGAAATCCCAACCACGATCATCAGCGCCAGCGCCGTATACATCTCGCGCAGGCGGGTGGCGTGGATAAAGCGGAAAAGGGGGCGCGTCAGGTAGACACCCGCAAGGATCACAAACGCGATTGCACCGATGGTGACCAGTGTCACGGCCCAGCCCGGTAGGCCTTCGACCAGAGACAGGCTGTGATGGCCCGCCTCGTGCAGGTCTTTCACTCCCCGGTCGATCGACCCGTCGCTTTGCAGATGCGGTATGGAAGGCAGCGCCAACAGCGGCAGCAGCGCCAGAATGGGGATGACCGCGATGTCCTGCGTCAGCAGCACAGAAAACGTGGCCCGGCCGCCGTTGGTCTGCATTAGCCCCTTTTCTGACAGCGTTTGCAGTACGATTGCGGTTGAAGACAGTGACAGGGTCAACCCGACCGCCAGCGCGACCGACCAGGGGTGGTTTGCGTACATGGCGACGCAAGCGATAGCGGCCGTGGACAGGCCGACCTGCAGGCCGCCCAGGCCCAACAGCCGGTCCCGCATATCCCATAGCGCGCGAGGCTCAAGCTCCAGCCCGATCAGGAACAGCATCATGACCACGCCGAACTCGGCCACGTGCTGAAGGCTTTCGGTCTCGGCACCAACCAGACCGAATACGGGGCCGATGACGATACCGGCGGCCAGATACCCCAACACGGACCCCAACCCCAGTCGTGCCGACAGGGGCACGGCGATCACCGCGGCTGCCAGATAGATCGAGGCCTGGTAGAGGAAATCGTCCATGTCAGTCCTTTCGGTCAGGTCAGGTGGGCAAAGGTGCGTCGCGCTTGAGCTGGTCCATCACGATCTGGCTTTGCACCCGTGCGACCGCAGGATGCGGCAGTATCACCTGATGAAGCAAGCTGTTGAGCGCAGATAGATCATCGCAGTAGACGCGCAAGAGGTAATCTGCCTCACCGGTCATCGTCCAGGCGCTGGTGATCTCGGGGCGCGAGTGGACCATGCGGGCGAAACTCTCCGATTGTTCGGGGCCATGGGTGCCCAGATGCACTTGAACGAATCCCTGCACATGCAGGCCCAGCTTCAGCGCGTCCAAACGTGCGGTGTATCCGGTGATGTACCCTTCGGCCTCCAGCCTTTGCCGCCGCCGCCCGGCCTGACTGGGTGACAGGTTCAGCATTTCCCCCAATTGATGCGCGGTCAGATGGGCGTCTTTCTGAAGGGCGGACAGTAGGCGCGTGTCTGTGGCATCCAGCATATGCGGACTTTCTTCATTAAAGCTCGAAATGATGCGGTTTTTACGCGTTTTTTATAAGGTTACACGAAAACTACGCGCAGAAACAGCGCTGATTAAGGCGTATTTTGGAATCAGCAAAGAATTTCCTGTTTTTAAAAGGAGGTGCGCCATGGGTCCTTTCCCTCACAACGCCCCGAAATCTGTCATCAGCAAGGAAAACCCGGTCGGAACCGACGGGTTTGAATTTGTGGAATTTGCGCATCCTGAACCGCAGGAACTGCGCGATCTGTTCGCCAGAATGGGCTTTGAACATGTCGGCTACCACACGGACAGACCCGCGGTTGAGCTGTGGCAGCAAGGCGACGTGACCTACATCCTGAACGCCGACCCCGAAAGCTTTGCCGCCCGCTTTGTGGCCGAGCATGGACCCTGCGCATCTGCGATGGGCTGGCGTGTTGTGGATGCGCAGAAAGCCTATGACCATGCGGTCGCCAAGGGCGCAGAACCTTATGACGCGGCGGACAAGACCATGGATGTACCGGCGATCAAGGGGATCGGAGGCTCGCTGATCTATTTCATCGACCAATACCATGACACGTCGCCCTATAATCACGAGTTCACCTGGACCAAACAGTCCAAGCCGAGCGGTGACGGGTTCTATTACCTCGATCACCTGACGCACAACGTCTATCGCGGGAATATGGACAAATGGTTCAAGTTCTACGAGACCCTATTCAACTTCCGCGAAATCCGGTTCTTTGACATTCAGGGCAAATATACCGGCCTTTTCAGCCGTGCCCTGACATCGCCCTGTGGCCGTATCCGCATTCCGATCAACGAAGATCGTGGCGAGACCGGGCAGATCGTGTCCTACCTGAACAAGTACAAGGGTGAAGGCATCCAACATATCGCGGTAGGCAGCGATGATATCTATGCCTCGACCGATGCGATTGCCGAGAAAGGGTTGAAGTTCATGCCGGGCCCGAACGAGGCCTATTATGAGATGTCCAAGGATCGCGTCACCGATCACGAAGAGCCGCTGGACCGGATGATGAAGCATGGCATCCTGATCGACGGTGAAGGCGTAGTAGACGGTGGCGAGACCCGAATCCTGTTGCAAATCTTCTCGAAGACCGTGATTGGGCCGATCTTTTTCGAGTTCATTCAGCGCAAGGGCGACGATGGGTTTGGCGAGGGGAACTTTCAGGCCCTGTTCGAGTCCATCGAGCGTGAGCAGATCGAAAGCGGCGAGATTTCAGCGGCTTGATTGAGTAACGTAAAGCGGGCGTTATCGCCCGCTTTAGCTCCGCGGCATTTTCAGCGTCACGTTCCGGCCTTTTTTCTGATAGCGCAGCTCGTTGTCACCGATGGCGATGACCTTGCCGCCGTCCAGCCTGTCACCCACTTTCAGTTTCTTGTAGCGACCGCTGGGCAAGCGGACCAACGCCCGACGATTTGCGGGCGTGCCGTAGACGCCGATCAGGTTCAGCTTTCGCAGGTTCAGCGCATTGTCGATCGTCGCCTGACGCGCGACCGAGGCCGATGAGGGAATCTTGGGGGCTACGGCCTTGGGCTTGAAACCGTCGGTGTCGATCTGACCAATACCGGCAGCCGAACCCAAGCTGGCGGTTTGTGTGCTGGGTGAACGAGCAAGACCGGCAGGGCGCGTTTTAGGACGTGGCACGCGCATCCCGCCCAACACAGCGGAGGCAGGGGTTTCTTCAATCTCTGGCTGAAGCAAGGACGCAGGGCGAACTTTGGGGCGCAGCGCCGCCAGTTCCTCGCGCGATCTCCCGCCCAATTGTTGACGTTCGAACCGTTCGACCAGGTCATCGGGGCGCGGCTTGGGGCGTAACCCGGCCAGCCTGTCAGAGGGCTCTTCCAGGCTTGGTTCTTGCTCGAATCGGAGCGGCGGGGCAGGAGGTGCTTTTGACGGGCGCCCGAGATAGACGGCAATCCCCTCGGGATTCAACGTCCCCTCGGTGCTGGGGATGACCAGCCCGCGGTCATCCAGATCGAACCGGGAGCCGGCAACGCTGGGCAGGGCGACCTGATCGAAGGGCGTGTCGGTGGCAAAGCTTTCGACGGAAGGTTGCGCAATCGCGTCTTTGGACAGGTCGGAATTGTCGATGGAGGCCAGATATAGATCGTCCTCCGGGGTCAGCGGCGGGGATGTCAAAGGGGCGGGCGTCGTGATCTCAATGGCGGGTTGCGCCGGGATGTCCTGCGGTTCGGGTTCACGGTCGACCTCTTCGACCAGCGTAGGTTCCACGTTCAACGCTTCGAGGATGGCGGCATCCGTGGGCGACGGGCCAGCGTCCTCTACTGGCGCAACATCCGGTTCGCGCTCGACGATTTCTGTAGGCGGTGTTTCGAGTTCGGCCTCAATCTCCGGCGTGGTTTCACTGACTTGAGTGTCAGGTTCGGGCAGGGTGAAGTCGTCCTGCGCGGTTTCCGGCTCCTCGCCACCATCCGACGAGATCAGAGCCCAAGCCCCCAACGCAACCACGACGGCAAGCGCCGCAGCTCCTGGTAGGGCATATCGTTTGACCAATGCGTCAGCGGTCGGCTTTGGGGCCGCGCTATCGGACGGCGTGCGGAACACATCTGGCGCCGTTGTGTCCGCAATCGCGTGGACGTTTGGCGCTACGGTATCGCTGTCCTGCGCCACTGTTGGGCTTTCGCTTTTCTGGTCCGAAAACTGCGGCTCAGACGGGAACTGGGCCTGATCGGTGTCTGCTGTGAACTGAACCGGGATAAAGCCGTGTTCGGCAGCGAAATCGCGTGCTTCGTCCAGTGTCTGTCTCGTGACAGCCGCAACATGGGTGGTGGCGCCAACCGTTGCACTATCAAAGACAAGCTCTTCGACCGAGTAGGGTGTCGAATCCGCCAGCGCGGACCGGGCCTGTTTCGCGCTTTCATCCGGGGTTTCGGCGCCTGTTTCCATCGACAGAAATCGGACCTGTTCGGCCGGAATCACAACCTTGCAGTTTAGGTTGTTTTCCAATGCAAAGGCCTTGTCCCGCAGGGCATGTAGCTGAGCGTTCAGGTCCGGCGCATCCAGTGAAACCTCACCAATGCAGAACCAGTCGTCATCCGACTGGTGGTGCACAGATATTCCGGTCGCAGAAAAAGTCAGCGCAAAGGCGGGTTTCATATTCCCGAGGAACCATAATTGTCAGCATCATTGCAAACGACATCTCGTTCGCAGAGTGACATTAAAGCAGGTTCCCGCCGAGGGAAAGAAAAAGCCGGACATTCCCCTTGTCTGATCGGCCCCTGCATCCCCATGTTGGCGCCAGAGAAATTGGAGGGAAGACCTTGAAGAAAATCGCTTTTCTGGCCGCGATGATGGCCGTGACAGCCGCAGGCATTGCCCATGCGGAAGAACGTCGCATCACGGTGGATGCCGCCGGCACCGTTCAGGCCGCGCCTGACATGGCGACCATCACTCTGGGTGTGACGAACGAAGACCCCGAGGCGTCGAATGCAATGCAGGCAACCTCGGATGCGGTTGCGCAGATTCTGAAGCGGCTGGAAGACATGGGCATCGAATCCCGCGATGTACAGACCCGCGACCTATCGCTGTCGCCGGTCTGGTCCGGGCGCAATAACCCCAATGGCGAACGCCCCGAGATTTCGGGGTTTGTTGCGTCCAACAATGTTCAGGTGCGTGTGCGTGATTTGACCAATCTGGGAACAATCATGGATGCGGTCATTCAGGATGGTGCCAATGATTTTGGTGGGCTGAGCTTTGGCGTGCAGGACCCCGCGCCGCTGCAGGCAGAAGCGCGTGCCAAGGCCGTGGCCGAGGCCACCGCAAAAGCCGAGCAACTGGCGCAGGCGGCCAACGTGACTCTGGGGCAGGTTCAGACGATCAGCGAACAGGCTGGCGGCATTCGTCCCGCGCCTCAGATGCGCGCGATGAGCATGGCCGAAGCGGGCGGCGTACCGGTGGCTGGGGGCGAGATTTCAGTCTCGGTCAACGTGTCCATGGAATTCGGGATTGCCGACTGATCCAGAGTCTTTGGCGCGGGCCTGCAGTGATTGCCGCTGCTGGCCCGTCTGGTCGAAATTGTCCGGCGACAGCCAGGCCTCGAACGCGCTCTTGATGCTTGGCCATTCGCTGTCGAGGATCGAATACCACGCCGTATCCCGGTTGCGGCCTTTATAGTGGGTTGCCTGCCGGAAAATACCTTCGAAGGTAAAGCCCAACCGTTCTGCCGCTTGGCAGGACGCGGCATTCAGCGCGTCGCATTTCCACTCGTATCGGCGATAGCCCAACTCGTCGAAGACGCGGCGCATCATCAGGTACATGGTCTCGGTCGATTTCGGGCTGCGCTGCAACAGGGGCGAGAAGTGGATGTGCCCCACTTCGATCGCACCCGCTGCAGGTTCAATCCGCAGAAATGAGGCCATGCCCACCGGTGTCTCGTTTTCATCGAGCACCGTGTGGAACATCGGATCGGCATCCATGCAGGTCGCGCGTGTCCATTCCACAAAATCGTGCTCCGACTCGAACGGTCCATAGGGCAGGTAGGTCCAGTTGCGACCGTCTGTATCGTTGGCAAACGCCCGGTATAGCCCGGGCGCGTGCCGATTCACGTCCAGCGGTACGACAGAACAATACTGGCCATCCATCGGCGTATAGGGCGGCGTCGGGCGCGGGAAGTCGCCCGAAACGGGTTGGCCGATGGGTTGGCCCAGATCATTGGTGTCGTGACCGCTCATCCGTCAGGCCGAAGCTTTGGCCAGCGCCTGATCCAGATCAGCGATCAGGTCGTCGGCGTCTTCGATGCCGATGGACACACGCACCACGTTGGGGCCAGCGCCTGCAGCCTCTTGCTGTTCCGGGGTCAGCTGACGGTGGGTGGTCGAGGCCGAGTGGATGATCAGCGACCGCGCATCGCCCAGGTTGGCGACGTGGCTGAAAATCTCAAGCGAGTTCACCAGCTTGACGCAGGCGTCATAGCCGCCCTTGACCGCAAAGGTGAACAGGGCGCCCGCACCTTTCTTGTACTGCGCCTGAACCCGGTCGTGATAGGGCGAAGAGGGCAGACCGGCATAGGTCACATAATCCACGCGGTCGTCAGCCTCGAGCCAGGCGGCGATCTTCTGGGCGTTTTCGACGTGACGCTCCATCCGCAGGGACAGGGTCTCGATCCCCAGCAGCGTATAATGGGCGGCTTGCGGGTTCATGGTCATGCCCAGATCGCGCAGGCCGATGGCGATGCCGTGGAAGGTAAAGGCCAGCGGGCCGAACGTCTCGTGGAATTTCAGACCGTGATAGGCCGCTTCCGGCTCGCTGAGCGAGGGGAACTTGTCATTCGCCGACCAGTCGAACTTGCCCGAATCCACGATGCAGCCGCCGGTGACGGTGCCGTTTCCGGTCAGGTACTTGGTGGTCGAATGTACCACCAGAGTGGCACCTTGTTCGATCGGGCGGCACAGGTATGGCGTGGCCGAGGTGTTGTCGACGATCAGTGGAATGCCCGCCGCGTCGGCCACATCGGCCAGCGCGCGGATGTCGGTGACATAGCCGCCGGGGTTGGCGATGGATTCGCAGAACACCGCGCGGGTGTTTTCGTCGATGGCGTCTTTCACGGCGTCCAGATCGTCGGTGTCCACAAACTTGGCCGACCAGCCAAAGCGTTTTATGGTCTGGCTGAATTGCGTGACCGTGCCGCCATACAGACGGGTTGAGGCCACCACGTTGCAGCCCGGTCCCATCAGCGGGAACAGTGCCATGATCTGCGCCGCGTGACCCGAAGAGCAGCAAACTGCGCCAACGCCGCCCTCAAGCGTGGCGATACGTTCCTGCAGAACGGCCACGGTCGGGTTGGTCAGGCGGGAATAGATGAAGCCAACCTCTTGCAGGTTGAACAGGGCCGCGGCGTGATCGGCGTCACGGAACACGTAAGCCGTGGTCTGGTAGATCGGAGTCTGACGTGCTCCCGTCGCCGGGTCGGGTCGTGCGCCCGCGTGAATCTGCAATGTGTCGAAACCGTAGGTGGGGCCGTCAGACATCGTCGAAATCTCCTGTTGGAATGTGTGTTGCAGAATCTCTAGGCGATCCGGCGCGCGCGCACAACAATCCTGTCAGCGCATCCACAGGCCGTTGTTGCGGATCGTATTGCGAATGGCCTGTTCGCGCTGGGGCAAGTTTTCACGGTCGAACAGGTCGCGGATTTTGTGGCCCTTGCGCTGCAGAACCAGCTTTTTAATCGGCTCGTACCCTTTGAGCACCTTCTTGATCCGGTTCGGTGCCACGACGGTTTCAAGCACCTCGACCACGTGGTCGCTCTCACGTGCATAGAGCAGGGGGAACAGCCGATAGTGGCAGCTGACCGATCCGTCCAGCAAGCCCGGGGGCAGGGCATCACGGCCGCCGCCAAACGAATGGATGACAAGCGGCAGAGCGGCCTGGTCCAGCCAGGGGTCAAGGTTCTGCCCGGCCAGTTCAGGAATCTCCTCATCCCGGATCGTGCAGGCATAGTCCAGAAATCGCTCTCCGAACTTGCGCGGGCAGGAATAGAAGAAATAGCCCGCGTTGAAATACAGATACCGCCGCCAGTAATCCATCGGCTGGCTGGTGTCCTGAGAGCTTTCGAAATCCAGCCCGAAGCGATGGTACAGAGCATTCCAGATGCCATCGAAGCCCGGACCATAGAGCGTTGGCTTGGGCCATGTTCCCTCGACCTTTTGCGAGGCTCCGGGACGGTCGAAGTCAAACGGAACCGTGGTCAGGTCACCGGTGATCAGCGTGTCACTGTCAAAGAAGACGAACGGCTCGCCTTCGGGTACGGCCAGAAGGGCCTCGATCTTGTTGCCATAGGGATAGCTGTCGCCGAAGACGTGTGTGTCGAAAGGAAGTATCTCGGCATCCAATTGTCGCAAGGCTTTCAGTACGTCCTCGTTCCGGATGCTCGGGTCCTGACGCCAGCGCGGCCCAGGCTGTGGCACCGCCACAAACAGCCGCCCCTGAAAATTTGGTGAGCTGTGCCGCAGAGAGGCCGCAAACAGCAGAGCCTCGTATTGCAGCCGGTTGTTTTGCCCGATGATGACGATGTTGAACTTCGAAGGACTGGCCTGCATCAGGTGACTTTCACGTATCTGGCCGTCGTTCGGCACTGCTCGTTGTGTTTGACCTACAGCACGTTGCAAGGCCCGTCAAAACCAGATGCGGGGAATCTTTTGTTTCCATGCAACCAGAGGCCGTATCGGCACATCCCATGTGTTGCACGTTTTCAGAATGCAAGAAAAACAGGCGTATTTGCCTGTGAATCCCGGGCAATCCGCCTTGGATTTGCGGTTTTTGACGATTTTCTAAATTTTACCAATTGATAAAAAATCAGATTGTGGCAAGCTGAGAGCATAACAAACATATCTACACAGGGAGTAGAGCGATGGCACAGGGCCAGATTGCCCCCGGCATTGTCTCCGGGCGGCTTTCCAGCGATGAGCTGACCTCGAATTTTACCGATCTTCATCCGCCATTGGCTGCGCATGAGGCCGCTGTGGCCGCGGATCGGTGCTATTTCTGCTATGACGCGCCATGTGTGACGGCCTGTCCGACGGATATCGATATTCCGTTGTTCATGCGCCAGATTCAGGCCGGACAACCGGAGGCCGCGGGCGAGACCATTCTGGCGCAGAATATCTTGGGCGGCATGTGCGCCCGCGTTTGTCCGACCGAGACACTGTGTGAAGAAGCCTGCGTTCGCGAAACCGCCGAGGGTGCTCCGGTCGAGATTGGTCGCCTGCAGCGCTATGCGACGGACAGCGTAATGGCTGCAGGGGGCCACCCGTTCGAACGTGCCGCGCCGACCGGCAAAACCGTTGCCGTGATCGGGGCAGGGCCTGCGGGCCTGGCCTGCGCGCATCGTCTGGCGATGTTTGGGCATGACGTGGTGATCCACGAAAGCAAACCCAAACCGGGTGGTCTGAACGAGTACGGCATCGCCGCCTACAAATCGACCAATGACTTTGCGCAGGCCGAGGTGGATTGGCTGCTGAACATCGGTGGTATCACGATTGAGACCGGTTCAGTGCTGGGCGAGAGCGTCTCGCTGGACGGCCTGGTCGAAAACTACGACGCAGTATTCCTGTCCATCGGTCTGGCCGGGGTGAACGCCCTGCGTGCTGAAGGGGCTGAAAAGGACGGCGTGCGCTTTGCGGTCGACTTCATTTCGGATGTGCGTCAGGCATCTGATCTGGCGGACCTGCCGGTGGGTCGCAATGTTGTCGTCATCGGTGGCGGTATGACCGCCGTGGACGCGGCGGTGAAATCCAAGCTGCTGGGCGCCGAGCATGTGACCATCGCCTATCGGCGCGGCCGTGACGCGATGGGCGCCAGCCGGTACGAGCAGGACCTGGCAGCCTCGCATGGTGTGAAAATCATGACCAATGTGCAGCCCGTAGCTGTGCATGGAAACGGTGCGGCGGCCGAGATCGAATTGGAGTACACTACCAGCCACAACGGTCAGCTTTCGGGCACCGGAGAGATGATCCGCCTGCCTGCAGATCAGGTCCTCAAGGCGATCGGTCAGAAACTGGAAGGCGCGCCCGAGGGGCTGAAGCTGGACGGCAACAAGATCGCCGTGACGGAGGCTGGCCGTACCTCGCTGGCCGGTGTCTGGGCCGGGGGCGACTGCGCGGCAGGGGGCGAAGACCTGACCGTGACTGCCGTGGCCGAAGGCCGCGACGCCGCGATGGATATCCACGCGAGCCTGACTGCGTAAAACTCAAAGACAAAGATGCTGAATTGCATCAGGGAGGCCGGATAAATGGCTGATTTGAAAACGAACTTTCTGGGTATCGAAAGCCCGAATCCGTACTGGCTGGCCTCGGCGCCGCCGACTGACAAGGAATACAACGTCCGCCGCGCCTTTGAGGCCGGATGGGGCGGTGTTGTGTGGAAAACGCTGGGATCCGAGGGGCCTCCGGTCGTGAACGTGAATGGACCGCGCTATGGCGCGATCTATGGCGCTGATCGCCGGTTGCTGGGCCTGAACAACATCGAACTGATCACTGACCGCCCGCTTGAGGTGAACCTCGAGGAAATGGCGCGGGTCAAAGCCGACTACCCCGATCGCGCTCTGATCGCCTCGATAATGGTGCCGTGCGAGGAGGAGGCGTGGAAAGCCATCCTGCCGCGTGTGGCCGAGACCGGCGCGGATGGGATTGAGCTGAACTTCGGCTGCCCACACGGGATGAGCGAACGCGGCATGGGTTCGGCTGTGGGGCAGGTGCCGGAATATATCGAGATGGTCACCCGCTGGTGTAAGAAATACTATGACCGTCCGGTTATCGTGAAGCTGACGCCGAACATCACCGATATTCGTAAGCCTGCCGAAGCCGCCAAGAATGGTGGCGCGGATGCGGTGTCGCTGATCAACACCATCAACTCGATCACGAGCGTTAATCTGGACACTTTCAGCCCCGAGCCGTCGATTGATGGCAAGGGCAGCCACGGCGGCTATTGCGGTCCGGCGGTGAAGCCGATTGCCCTGTCGATGGTGTCCGAGATTTCGCGGGCGCAGGCCACGCATGGGCTGCCGATCTCGGGTATCGGTGGCGTGACCACATGGCGCGATGCGGCAGAGTTCATGGCATTGGGATGCGGCACCGTTCAGGTCTGCACCGCTGCTATGACCTATGGGTTCAAGATCATCGACGAACTGACGGCTGGCCTGTCCAAGTGGATGGACGAAAAAGGCTACAAGGACGTCTCGGAAATCGTCGGTCTGGCCGTTCCGAACGTCACCGATTGGCAGTATCTGAACCTGAACTACGTGGCCAAGGCCAAGATCGATCAAGACCAGTGCATCAAATGCGGTCGCTGCTATGCCGCCTGCGAAGACACCAGCCACCAAGCGATTTCGATGTCCGAAGACCGGGTGTTCGAGGTTATGGATGACGAATGCGTTGCCTGTAACCTTTGCGTGGATGTTTGCCCGGTCGATGGGTGCATCTCGATGGAGCAAATGGCGGCCGGAGAGGTCGATCCGCGCACTGGTTTGGAGGTGCAACCCGACTATGCCAACTGGACGACGCATCCGAACAATCCGATGGCAAAAGCCGCCGAGTAATTCGGAATACAGAAACAAGAAGGGGCCGGAATTCGGCCCCTTTTTCTATGGTGTCAGCAGTTTGCGATACAGCGTGTCAATAAAGGGCTCGGCACCCTCGAACGGGTCTTCGTCGCCCAGAATCGCGCGCACCTGCACATCAAAATCGGCATAGTGTTGCGTCAGCGCCCAGATCGAAAAGATCAGGTGGTACGGATGAACCTGCGCAATTTTGCCATCGTCCATCCATTGTTTCAGAATCGCGGTTTTTTCATCTACCAGCTGTTTCAGGTCCTGCGACAGCGCGTCGTGAATGCGTGGGGCACCTTGGACCAGTTCGTTGGCGAACAGACGGCTTTCACGCGGCAATTCACGGCTCATCTGCAGTTTGCGACGGATGTAAGAAAGGATTTCCTCCATCGGGTCGCCGGCCTCGTCCAAGTCGTGCAGCGGGGCTAGCCAGACGTCTAGCAGGCCGGACAACAGGGCAGTGTGAATCGCCTCTTTTGACGGGAAATAATACAGCAGGTTTGGTTTACTCAGCCCGGCTTCGGTTGCGATCTGATCAACGGTCGATCCGCGAAACCCGTGTGCCGAGAACACATTCAGGGCAGCGTCCAGAATCGCTGCTCGGTTTTTTTTCTGAATTCTGGTTGGGGCGCGGTCTTTGGGCATTTTCTCAGGCTGTCTCTTTTTCCGGCAAGCAGGCGCCGTTTATGCCAAAATTATCGACGGCGTCTCGCAATTTCTTGACTGATGACCAACCCGTGATAGCGTGAGTTTGACCAGATGGTCAAATCAAGACACCAAAAGCGAGCTAAATCGCAAGCAACAGGGAAGAAGAAAATGGCAGCTCCGGCGCAGAACCTCAGGATCAATGGCGACAGGTTGTGGGACAGTCTGATGGAGATGGCCAAGATCGGCCCCGGTGTGGCGGGCGGCAACAATCGCCAGACCCTGACGGATGAGGATGGCGAAGGGCGAGCGCTGTTTCAGAAATGGTGTGAGGATGCGGGTTGCACGATGGGGTTGGACCAGATGGGCAACATGTTTGCCCGCCGCGAGGGTACCGACCCCGAGGCACTGCCGGTCTATGTCGGCTCGCACCTGGATACGCAACCGACGGGCGGAAAGTATGACGGTGTGTTGGGGGTGCTGGGCGGATTGGAAGTTCTCCGCACTCTGAACGATCTGGGGATCAAGACCAAACATCCGATTGTGGCCACGAACTGGACCAACGAAGAGGGCACGCGCTATGCGCCAGCGATGTTGTCCTCAGGCGTGTTTGCTGGAGTGCACACTCAGGATTGGGCCTATGACCGCGAGGATGCCGAAGGCAAGAAATTCGGCGATGAGCTGCAGCGTATCGGCTGGCGCGGCGACGAAGAGGTTGGTGCCCGCAAGATGCACGCCTTTTTTGAGCTGCATATCGAACAAGGGCCGATCCTTGAGGCCGAGGGCAAGGATATCGGGGTTGTTACTCACGGGCAGGGCCTGAGCTGGACGCAGATCACGGTGACGGGCAAGGACGCCCATACCGGCTCGACCCCGATGCCAATGCGCAAGAATGCCGGGCTGGCGATGGCGCGGATTTTGGAAAAGGTGGACGAGATCGCGTGGTCACATGCGCCCCATGCCGTTGGTGCGGCTGGGCATATCGACGTCTATCCAAACTCGCGCAATGTGATCCCGGGCAAGGTGGTGTTCACGGTCGATTTCCGTTCGCCTGATTTGGATGTGATCACCGATATGGAGAACCGCCTGCGTGTCGCCGCCCATGAAATCATTGATGAGATGGGTCTGCAGATCGAGTTGGAGAAGGTCGGTGGTTTTGATCCGGTGAAATTCGACGATGGCTGCGTCGCCGCCGTGCGGGATGCGGCCGAGCGGCTGGGCTACTCGCATCGGGACATCATCTCGGGCGCCGGGCATGATGCGTGCTGGATCAACCGCGTGGCGCCGACCGCTATGGTCATGTGCCCGTGCGTGGACGGGCTGAGCCACAATGAGGCCGAGGATATCAGCAAGGAATGGGCTGCAGCCGGGGCGGATGTTCTGTTTCATGCAGTCGTCGAGATGGCGGAAATCGTGGAATAGGGGGCTCTGCCCCCGTCGCCCTCTGGGCGACTCCCCCGGGATATTTTTGGCCAGATGAAGCAAGCGGCGCAGACCGCATCAGGGAGATTAAAATGAGCACTGTTATCAAGAACGGGACCGTCGTGACCGCCGATCTGTCTTACAAGGCGGATGTTTTGGTGGAAGATGGGGTGATCACCGAGATCGGGATGGATCTGAAAGGTGACAAGGAACTGGATGCGACCGGGTGCTATGTCATGCCGGGCGGGATCGACCCGCACACCCATTTGGAAATGCCCTTCATGGGCACTTATTCCAGCGATGATTTTGAAAGCGGTACGCGTGCGGCACTGGCCGGGGGCACCACAATGGTGGTGGATTTCGCACTGCCAAACCCCGGTGAGGGTCTTCTGGATGCGCTGAAACGCTGGGACAACAAATCGACGCGGGCGAATTGCGACTACTCATTTCACATGGCGGTGACATGGTGGGGCGAGCAGGTGTTCGACGACATCAAGACAGTGATCGAGACGCGCGGCATCAACACGTTCAAGCACTTTATGGCCTATAAAGGCGCGCTGATGGTGAACGATGACGAGCTTTTTGCCTCGTTCAAGCGTCTGGCCGAGTTGGGCGGTATTGCCATGGTTCATGCCGAGAATGGTGACGTGGTGGCCGAGTTGCAGGCCAAGCTGATGGCCGAAGGCAACACCGGCCCCGAAGCGCATGCCTATTCGCGCCCGCCGCAGGTGGAAGGTGAGGCCACCAACCGCGCCATCATGATCGCCGACATGGCGGGTGTGCCGCTTTACGTGGTGCATACGTCCTGCGAAGAGGCGCATGAGGCCATTCGCCGGGCCAAGATGAACGGCAAACGGGTGTGGGGGGAACCCCTGATCCAGCACCTGACATTGGATGAGAGCGAGTATTTCCACCAGGATTGGGATCACGCGGCGCGGCGGGTCATGAGCCCTCCGTTCCGGAACAAGCAGCACCAGGACAGTCTGTGGAATGGCCTTCACTCGGGTACTCTGAGCGTAGTGGCGACCGACCATTGTGCCTTTACGACTGAGCAGAAGCGCTATGGCGTGGGGGATTTCACCAAGATTCCGAATGGCACGGGCGGTTTGGAAGACCGGATGCCGATGCTGTGGACCCATGGCGTGAACACCGGACGGCTGACCATGAACGAGTTCGTTGCAGTGACGTCAACAAACATCGCCAAGATCATGAATTGCTATCCGAAAAAGGGTGCGATCCTTGTCGGCGCAGATGCGGATATCGTGGTGTGGGATCCGGAAAAGACCAAGACGATCAGTGCGGACACACAGCAATCGTCGATCGACTACAACGTGTTCGAGGGCAAAGAAGTCAAAGGTCTGCCGCGCTTTACCCTGACACGTGGTCAGGTGGCGGTGCATGACGGTGAAGTTCGCACTCAGGAAGGGCATGGTGAGTTTGTTGCGCGCGAACCCAACGGCCACGTGAACAAGGCGCTGAGCACCTGGAAAGAGCTGACCGCGCCGCGGCCGGTCGAGCGGACGGGTATCCCGGCGACGGGCGTCTGATTGTGCGCGGGTCGTCCCCTGGGCGGCCCAAAGCCCAACCTTTTCAAGGCAATGGAATGAATACTGAAAGCACTACCCAGCCCGTGATCGAGGCAAGGCAACTGGACCTTACTTTCCAAACCAATGATGGACCGGTCCACGCGCTGAAAGACGTAAATCTGACCATCGAAAAAGGCGAGTTCGTCAGCTTCATCGGCCCTTCGGGCTGCGGCAAGACCACTTTTCTGCGCTGTATCGCGGCGCTGGAAACACCAACCGGAGGGGCCCTGACCGTCAATGGCATGACCCCGGACGAGGCACGGCGGAACCGGGCCTATGGGTACGTGTTTCAGGCGGCAGGTCTGTATCCGTGGCGGACCATTGCCAAGAACATCAAACTGCCGCTTGAGATCATGGGCTATTCGTCTGCCGAACAGGAAGAGCGGGTGAGCAAGGTTCTGGAACTTGTTGATCTTGCAGGGTTTGGTGGCAAGTTCCCGTGGCAGCTGTCGGGCGGGATGCAGCAACGGGCCAGTATCGCGCGGGCGCTAGCGTTCGATGCCGATATCCTGTTGATGGACGAACCCTTTGGGGCGCTGGATGAGATCGTGCGCGACCACCTGAACGAACAGCTTTTGGCGCTGTGGGCGCGGACGGGCAAGACCATCGGCTTTGTGACCCACTCGATCCCCGAAGCGGTGTATCTCAGCACCAAGATTGTGGTTATGAGCCCTCGACCCGGGCGGATTACGGATGTGATCGATAGCCCTCTGCCGAAGGAACGCCCGTTGGATATCCGTGACACGCCTGAGTTCATCGAAGTTGCCCATCGCGTGCGCGAGGGCTTACGGGCGGGGCATTCGGATGACTAGTGCCAGTATCAGAGCTGTTTGCGCTGTCCTCACTGTTGTTGGCGTCATAATTCTGTTCTGGTACGCCGCCAGCGTGCCAATGAACATCAAAGGCGTGCTGAACGAATTCGAACGGGCAGGCGAGCAGGTTGATCCTCCCAAGGCGGTGGACCGGCGTGACATGAGCGAGATTGAGCTGGTCATCGACAACCCTTACGCCATCGACGAAACATGGGAGCAGGAGCGACCGCGTCTGCCTGCTCCACATCAGGTAGCCGAGGAGTTGTGGGACACAACGGTTGAGAAGAAGATTACCTCGAAAAGGTCTTTGATCTATCACTCTTGGGTAACACTCAGCGCGACGATGCTGGGTTTTGCGATTGGCACCGGGCTGGGCATTTTGCTGGCCGTGGGGATTGTGCATAGCCGCGTGATGGACTTGTCTGTGATGCCTTGGGCCATCGTCAGCCAGACCATTCCGATAATCGCACTGGCACCAATGATCATCGTGGTTTTGTACTCGGTAGGGATTCAAGGGATCATTCCCAAGGCCATCATCTCGGCCTATCTGAGCTTTTTCCCGGTCGTGGTTGGAATGGTCAAAGGCCTACGCAGCCCCGATGCGATGCAACTGGACCTGCTGCGGACCTATAACGCCAGCCGGTCCCAGGGATTCTGGAAGCTGCGTTTGCCTGCGTCGATGCCGTACCTGTTCACCTCGCTGAAGATCGGTATCGCGGCCTCGCTGGTCGGAGCCATCGTAGGTGAATTGCCAACAGGGGCGGTCGCAGGTTTGGGCGCGCGTCTGCTGGCGGGCAGCTATTACGGTCAGACGGTGCAAATCTGGTCGGCGCTGTTTGCCGCAGCCATTTTGGCAGCCTGTCTGGTCGGATTGCTGGGATTGGTCGAGCGGACAGTTCTTAAGCGGATGGGGATGGCGCAATGACCCTTGTTTTTTGTGCAATCCTTCTGTGGCTTTTCGGCTGGTGGTTAAACAGTCGCTTGGCCAGCGGTCCTTATGCCGATACGCGGATGGTGCGGTTCGTGGCACCGCTGGTGTTCGGTCTGACCGTGATCGGCATCTGGGAGCTGGTGGTGCGGGGGCTTGAAGTGCCCTTGGTCATCTTGCCAGCACCCTCTGTGATCGCGGTGCGCTTTGGCGACAGCCTGCCGGTGCTGTGGGTCGATTTCGTGCAGACCATCATCAAAGGTGCGCTCAGTGGCTACATCATTGGCTGCGGAGCGGCTTTCTTAATGGCGATTGCCGTAGACCGCTGGGATTTCCTGCGCCTCGGGTTGCTGCCGGTGGGGAACTTCGTAGCGGCGCTGCCGATTGTGGGCACGGCGCCCATTCTGGTGATGTGGTTCGGGTTCGACTGGCACTCCAAAGCGGCCGTCGTCGTGGTGATGGTCTTCTTCCCGATGCTGGTGAACACTGTGGCGGGTTTGCGAGAGGCCACGGCCATGCAGCGCGACCTGATGGAGACCTACGCGGCGACATACTGGCAGAGTTTCCTTAAACTCCGCCTGCCAGCTGCGATGCCGTTTATTTTCAATGGCCTAAAGATTTCTACCACTCTGGCGCTGATCGGCGCTATCGTGGCCGAGTTCTTTGGTTCGCCAACCTTGGGCATGGGGTTCCGGATCTCGACCAGCGTCGGACAACTCTCGCTGGACATGGTCTGGGCCGAGATCGTCGTGGCCGCATTGGCCGGGACGGCGTTTTATGGGTTGGTCGCCATGATCGAGAAAGCGGTGACGTTCTGGCACCCGTCGCAAAGAGGATAACAAAACTTCAACAGACCCCGAAAACGGGGCACCAACAACAACTAGGAGATATGAAGATGAACAAGCTACTCAGCGGGGCGGTTGCCGCCTTCAGTCTGGCAGCCAGCGCGGCGCTGGCGGCGGATGAGGTGACATTGCAGCTCAAATGGGTCACGCAGGCGCAGTTCGCGGGCTACTACGTGGCCAAGGACAAGGGGTTCTACGAAGAAGAAGGGCTGGACGTCACCATTCTGCCGGGTGGCCCTGATATCGCGCCGACGCAGGTCATTGCAGGTGGTGGTGCCGATGTGACCGTTGAGTGGATGCCTGCGGCGCTGGCCGCGCGCGAAAAGGGTCTGCCGCTGGTCAACATCGCGCAGCCGTTCAAAAGCTCGGGCATGATGCTGACTTGCTGGAAGGACGCCGGGATTTCCTCACCCGAGGATCTGAAGAACCGCACGCTGGGCGTCTGGTTTTTTGGCAATGAATTTCCGTTCATGAGCTGGATGAGCCAGCTGGGCATCGACACCGGTGGCAAAAGCGAAAGCGGTGTCGAGGTTCTGAAGCAGGGCTTCAACGTCGATCCTCTGCTGCAGCGTCAGGCTGATTGCATCAGCACCATGACCTATAACGAATACTGGCAGGTGATCGACGCAGGCGTAAACCCCGATGAACTGGTGACCTTCAAGTACGAAGATCAGGGCGTCGCCACGCTGGAAGACGGTCTTTATGTGCTGGAGGAAAACCTCAGCGATGCCGCCTTCACCGACAAGATGGAACGTTTTGTTCGCGCCTCGATGAAAGGCTGGAAATACGCCGAGGAGAACCCGGACGAGGCCGCAGATATCGTGCTGGAAAACGATGCCACCGGTGCCCAAACGGAAGAGCATCAGAAACGCATGATGGGTGAGATCGCCAAACTGACCGCCGGTTCGAACGGCGCGCTGGACCCGGCGGATTTCGAACGCACTGTTGGCACTCTGCTGGCTGGTGGTTCCGATCCGGTGATCACCAAGCAGCCCGAGGGCGCGTGGACGCACCAGATCACGGATGCGGCTCTGAACTGATCCCTCCTTAATCCTTGAACATGCGCGGTCCCAATCGGGGCCGCGTTTTCTTTTTGATATGTCGGAAACGTGTCTGTACTTGGTGTGCAGTCAGGCTAGTATTATCCTGTAATCAGACGCATTTCATACGAAATGCCGATCAACAGGAAAAAAATGCAGGGATTTGCATCAGAATTCAATTCAGCCTTGTCTCTGATCCTCCAAGGGGATGCAGAGCTGTGGGCGATTGTGCTGTTGTCCCTGAAAGTTTCGATCTTTGCAGTGCTTATATCCGCTCTGATCGGGATGCCGGTCGGGGCCGCGCTGGCGGTTGCGCGGTTTCCGGGGCGGCGGGCTGTAATCGTGCTGATGAACGCCCTGATGGGGTTCCCACCGGTTGTTGTGGGCTTGCTGGTCTATCTGATGCTGTCGCGCTCGGGGCCGTTGGGTGTTCTTGAACTGCTCTATACGCCTACCGCGATGATCATTGCGCAGGTAGTGCTGGTCACACCCATTATCGCTGCGCTGACCCGGCAAGTGGTCGAGATGCTAGCCGAGGAATATTCGGAACAGTTGCGCTCGTTGGGCGTGTCGCGACTGGCCTCGGTACCGGTGCTGCTGTGGGATGCGCGGCTGGCGCTGGTGACCGCATTGCTGGCTGGGTTTGGCCGCGCCATTGCCGAAGTCGGGGCGGTGATCATTGTGGGCGGCAATATCAACCATGTGACCAGAGTGATGACGACGACCATCGCGCTTGAGACGTCCAAAGGCAATCTAGCGCTAGCCTTGGCGCTGGGGGCTATCCTGATCGGGATTGCCATAGCCGTGAATGCCATGGTCAGCACGCTCAGCCTGCGGGCCGAGCAGGAGGGGTTGCGCCATGCGTGATCTGGTCCATGAAATGGCTAGCTGTCTATCGGTCGACGGGGTGCGGATCACCCGCAAAGGCAAGGCATTGCTGGATGTACAGCACCTGTCGCTAGATGGGCCGGGGCCGACGCTGATCCTTGGGCCGAACGGGTCGGGCAAAAGTCTGCTGTTGCGCTGCCTGCATGGGCTGATCATGCCCGATCGCGGGCAGGTCCGGCAGGACGGAGTGGTCCTGAATGCCGAACACAAAGCGCGTCAAGCGATGGTGTTTCAGCAGCCTGTGTTGCTGCGCCGGTCGGTAGCGGCCAATCTGGACTTTGTGCTGAAGCGGCAGGGTCTGCCCCGCAGCACCCGCAAAGCCCGTATCGAGGAATTGCTGGCCGAAGGCGGGTTGGACGGCAAGGCCCGGCAATCCGCGCGGTCCCTGTCCGGGGGTGAGGCGCAACGGTTGGCGATCCTGCGCGCTCTCGCCTTGGACCCCGAAACGCTGTTTCTGGACGAACCAACCAGTGCGCTTGACCCAAGTGCGACGCAGATGATCGAACGGATGATCCTGCGCGCCTCGACCCGCGGTGTGCGTATTGTCATGGTCACGCATGACATCGGGCAGGCTCGGCGGTTGGCCGCCGATATCGTGATGATGCAGGGTGGCCATGTGGTTGAACATGGGGCCGCCAAACAGATACTGGATGCCCCCGAAAGTGACGCGTCGCGTCGGTATTTGGCCGGTGGGCTGGTGACTTAATCAAAATAATACGGAGATCGAAATGATCCGGAATATTGTTCGGGCAGCATTGGTAACTCTTGGCCTGACGGCAACGTCGGTCAGCGCCGAAGAGCCGTTCATCGTCGTGCAATCGACCACATCAACCCAAAACTCGGGCCTGTTGGATTACATCCTGCCGGGGTTTGAGGCAGAGACGGGCATTGACGTTCGTGTCGTCGCGGTTGGCACCGGGCAGGCGATCCGCAACGCGATCAACGGGGATGGTGACGTATTGTTGGTGCACGCCAAAGACGCAGAAGAGAAGTTCGTCGCGGATGGTTGGGGCGTTGAACGGTTTGACGTCATGTACAATGACTTCGTCCTGGTCGGGCCGAAATCGGACCCGGCCAAGATTAAGGGCGGCGCGGATATCGTGACGGCCCTGAGTGCTGTTGCCGAGGCCGAAGCGCCCTTTGCCTCTCGCGGGGATGACAGCGGCACCCACAAGGCCGAGATGCGCCTGTGGGGTGCTGCCGGTTCCGATCCGACCGAGGCGTCGGGCGAATGGTACCGAGAGACAGGCTCGGGCATGGGGGCGACACTCAATGTGGCCAGCGGAATGGACGCCTACGTGCTGACGGATCGCGCTACGTGGCAGTCCTTTGGGAACAAAGGCAAACTCGAAGTTCTGGTCGAAGGCGACCCGCGTCTGTTCAACCAATACGGTGTCATCCTTGTGAACCCCGAAAAGCACCCACGTGTGCGGGCTGCGGCAGGGCAGAGGTTCATCGACTGGCTGACTGGTCCGGACGGGCAGGCGGCGATCGAGTCCTATAAGTTGGAAGGCCAGCAGCTGTTTTTCCCCAACGCCAAGTAACCGAGGCTAACCGCTTGCGCCGTTGTGGTGGATCGTGCCCAGACCGGACAGATCATATCCACCAAATTCGGCGGCGCGGGTGGCAAAGCGGTCCGATTGAACGAAGCCAAGCAGTTTGAGCATCGGGTCATCGAAATAGGCCCGGCGCCAGATCGCAAGGTCCAGACGTTCGGAATGGGTCGGGGTAAAGCCCAGATCATAAAGGCCTGCCAAAGCACCCAGTCCGAACCCGGCCTCGGCCTTGCTGTCATGCAGGGCGATGGCCAGTTCCTCTTCGGTGCGGGCGCAGGTTGGCAGGGCGTCCAGATCCTCGCGCGCCAGGCCATGGGCCTTGAGCTGTGCGTCGAACAGCCGTTGGCTGGCGGCGCTGTCCTGCCGCAGGATCACCCGGCGCCCTTTAAGATCGGAAAAGCCCGCGATGTCCGTGACACCGGGCGCCAGCAGCAACCCGCGCTGCCGTTGCACGATTTCATACAGGACAACCGGGGCCTCACCCAGATTGTCGCGCAGGGCCTGCGTGTTGAACCCATCGTCTTCGTGGATATGCAATGCGGCGGCCTGCGCTGTGCGGTCCTTCAGGCGGGTCAAGCCGTCGAACGAGCCATCGTAATAGGTGGCCAGACCCGAACCACTTTCGCGCAAGGCCCAGTCCAGCAGCGGGTCGTGGCTGCCGGCAACAATCGGGGGCAAGGGCGGTTCGGCCACCTGCGGCCCCGAACGTGAGGCATTCAGCCAGGCAATGACCTCGGCGCGGGGAAACAGCAGTTTGCCCATGGCGCGGACGCAGGGGACCTCGCCGGAAGAAGCCAGATCATAGGCTTTACGCTCGCCAATGCGCAGCAGGTCGGCCAGTTCTTTGGTTGTCAGATATTCGGACATTCAGTCGAGCCGCACCGCCGCACCAGAGCCCGCATCCGCGGCGCTAAATCCGATCTGTTGCAAAGTGAAAGGCGCGGCAACGGTGATTACGACCATTGCGGCCACAGCGGCAAGAAAGGCTTTCATTGGTCTCCTCCGGTTTCGTTTTCTGGTGCCGTCGCACGGCGCAGAAAGGCGATCAGATCGTCGCGGTCGCTGGCCTGTGTAATCCGCTGCATCGGCATCTTTGACCCCGGTATGTAGTGATCTGGCCCCTGATCGAAAAGGGCGTTTATCGTTCCGTCATTCCAAATGATATCAGAGTCTTGCAGCGTGTCCGAGTAGAAATATCCCGGCAGCGTACCAGCCTTGCGCCCAAAGATACCATACAGGGTCGGACCTGCGCGCCTTTGCCCATCAGGATTCAGGCTGTGACAGATCGAGCATTTGCGGGCGAACTGGCGTTCCCCGTTGCTCATCTCGTCGGGGTTCTTCAGAAAACTGGGCTCGGCGGCGGTCATCTGCGCCTGATCGCCAAGCGCGGTGACGGGCCAACTGTACATCGCCTCGTCAAGACCGCCTGCGTGCAGATTCTGGCCGTCGGCAGAAAAGGCCAGCGCCCAGACCGGTCCGCGCAGGGTGGCGCGGAAATCCTGCGCGATACGCCATTCGGCGGTGTCGATCACCATGATGTATCCCTGACCATCACCTACAGCCAACAGGCTGCGACCCGGGCTGAGCGCCAATGCCAGAATAGGGCGGCGGTCGAGGGTAAAGTCACGCACCTCCCCGGTGGTCAGGTCCAGAATGCGGGTGACGCCGTCCACCGCGCCATAGGCGATCCAATTGTCGCTGGCGTTCAGAACCAGTTCATTGATCCCAAATCCGTGTTCGATCAGCCGCTGGGTTTCCTGGCCGCTGGCCACATCCCACACCCTCAGGGTTCCATCCATGCCCGCCGAATACAGCGTCGAACCATCCGGGGAAAACGTCACGGCGTTCACGCCGCTGCCCGCCTCAAGCACTTGCGGGGCCGAGCCATCCTCGGGCCACAGCCCTATGGTGCCGTCCCAACTGGCGGTGGCCACATGGGTTTTCGAGGCCGCAAGCCCCACGATCTTACCCTTGTGCTGGCCGACAATGGCCCCGCCCGGCCACCGGCGCAGGGTGAAATCATCTCCGGCCGAATAGATCGCCCGACCGTTGAAGGCAACAGAGTTGACCGCAGCCTCGTGCCCCTCCAACCATTCTGGCTTGCGGTCAGACCACAGGCCGACGGAGTTGTCGAAACTCGCCGTGGCGATCCGGCCGTCGGGCGCAGCGGCGATCCCCATGATTGGCCCACCGTGACCTTTGAGTGTAAAGAACTCGGCCAAAGCGGGCAGGGGAACCAGCGCCAGTGCCAGAGCCAGCCAGCGCATCTATTCAGCGGGAGAGGCCGCAGCCTTGTCGGCCTCTTTGTCCTGCACCTCTTCCAGCCATAGCGAATGGTGCTCGCGCGCCCATTGCTCTTCAACCTCGCCCGTGCCCATCGCATCAAACGCGCCTTCCATGCCGACCGAGCCGAGATAGATATGGGCGATGATGATAGCGATGAACACATAGGCGACCATCACGTGCCAGACCTGCGCGTATTGCATCTCTTCCTGTGGCGACATCTGCGTTGGCAGGTTCAGGCCGAACATCTGTGGTATGCCGGTGGAATTGGCGATCTCGAAGGTTTTGGCAAACATCGGCAGTTCAAACGGGAACAGCAAGGACAGCCCCGACAAGCTGATCGAGACGCCCAGCAGGATGCAGGCCCAGAAGATCACTTTTTGGCCCGCGTTGAATTTTTTGGCGGGCGGGTGGCTGCCTTTGGTGAACAGTCCACCTCCTGCGGCCAACCACTTCAGGTCGATGCGGTTGGGGATGTTGTGTGCGATCCAGTTCACGGTGACGATGACCAGCCCCAGCATGAAGGACCAGGCCAGATTGTTGTGCAGCCATTTGCAGCCTTGGGCGATGGTCGCAAATCCTTCCTTGCCGAAGATCGGGATCAGGAAGTCACGGCCATAGAGAGTAAGCAACCCGGTCACCCCGAGCACCAGAAAAGACCCGGCGAACAGCCAGTGACCGAACCGTTCAAAGCCATTGAAACGGGTGACGGTGCGACCGGTTTTCTCTCCGTCGATGCGGATTTTCCCGCGGATCAGGAAGAACAGAATGATGATGGCGACCATCCCGCCCAAAATGTATGTGCCGTATTCGCGTAGTGGCCCGGTGCGGAAGTTCAGCCACCACATGCCACCATCCTGAATCAGAACACCCGCTGCGGGTCCTTTGGAGGAAACGGTGGTATCCGCCGAGCCATATCGTATGGCGCGGTAAACATCGCTATCGGAGGCAACGCCGCGTGTGCCCAGTTGCCCCAGCAGGCCCTCGGCATTCCCCTGACCGGTGTTTTCCGAGCGATAGCTGTTGTCCACTTTCTCACCGCGTTGCCGCGCGAGGATGTCCTCAAGCGTGGTCGCGCCCCCGGTTTGGGCTCGTTCTTCGGTTGTGGCTTCTGCTTCGGTAGACTGCGCCAGGGCGGCGCCGGTTAACCCCAGGGTGAACAGGAATGCGATGAATAAGCGGAACATCTGAACCTCGGTCAAAATTCCAAAGCAGGCGACCCGCATGGGCGGGTCACCTGTTTTTTATACAGACGGATCAGCCGTCTTTCTGGTCGTAAGCCGTGCCCCAGCCCCACGCGCCCGAGCCAAACCCGCGCGCGACGACACGCTCGCGGTAGATGGCCGAGACCACGTCGCCGTCACCGGCAAGCAGGGCTTTGGTGGAACACATCTCGGCGCAGAGGGGCAGTTTGCCCTCGGCGATCCGGTTGCGACCATATTTGGCAAACTCTGCGGTCGAGTGCGTTTCCTCAGGGCCGCCAGCGCAGAAGGTACATTTGTCCATCTTGCCGCGCGATCCGAAGTTACCCGCCTGCGGGTATTGCGGCGCGCCGAATGGGCACGCGTAGAAGCAATAGCCGCAGCCAATGCACAGGTCCTTGGAGTGCAGGACGACCCCTTCTTCGTTCTGATAGAAGCAGTCGACCGGGCACACCGCCATGCAAGGCGCATCCGAACAATGCATACAGGCCACCGAGATCGAGCGTTCGCCCGGGTTGCCGTCATTGATCGTCACCACCCTGCGGCGGTTGATGCCCCATGGAACCTCGTGCTCGTTCTTGCACGCGGTGACGCAGGCGTTGCACTCGATGCAGCGTTCAGCGTCGCAGAGAAACTTTGCTCTAGCCATTATCGTCCTCCTTACGCTGCCGAGATTTTGCAGAGAGTCGCTTTGGTCTCCTGCATCTGGGTTACTGAATCGTAGCCATAGGTCTGGGCGGTGTTGGAACTTTCACCCAAGACATAAGGATCGGCTCCTGCGGGGTATTTGTGCCGCAGGTCTTCACCTTGGAAATGGCCGCCAAAGTGGAACGGCATGAAGGCCACGCCGGCACCGACCCTGTTGGTCAGCATCGCCATCACCTTGACCTTGCCGCCTTCAGGACCTTCGACCCAGACCTGTGATCCGTCGCGGATACCAAGGTTGTTGGCATCGCGCGGATTGATCTCGACGAACATGTCTTGCTGCAGCTCGGCCAGCCACGGGTTCGACCGAGTTTCTTCGCCTCCACCTTCATATTCGACCAGACGACCGGACGTCAGGATTATCGGGTAATCCTTTGAAAAGTCGTTCTTTTGAATCGAAGCATAAAGGGTGGGCAGACGATAGGCCTGACGGTCCTCGTAGGTCGGATAGTCCTCCACCAGATCGCGCCGGTTGGTATAGAGCGGTTCGCGATGCAGTGGGATCGGATCCGGGAAGGTCCAGACGACCGCGCGGGCCTTTGCGTTCCCGAAGGGCGCGCAGCCATGCTCGATCGCAACCCGCTGGATGCCGCCCGACAGGTCGGTTTTCCAGTTGGTCTCTGGTCCCGCAACGGCGTCGATGGCCGCACGTTCCTCTGCCGTCAGGTCGCCGTCCCAACCAAGGTCCATCAGCATCTGCATCGTGAATTCGGGATAACCATCCTGAATTTCCGACCCTGCACTATAGACCCCTTCGGCCAGCAGGTTGTCGCCGTCACGTTCCACACCAAAGCGAGCGCGGAAGGTCAGGCCGCCTTCGGCCACCGGTTTGGACATGTCATAGAGGTTTGGTGTCCCTGTATGACCCATTTCCGGCGTTCCCCAGCAGGGCCAGGGCAGGCCGTAGTACTCACCGTCGTTTGGTCCACCAATGGCTTGCAGCGTGGTTCTATCGAATGTGTGCTGGTTGGCCATGTGGCTTTTCAGACGTTCTGGCGACTGACCGGTATAGCCGATGGTCCAAAGGCCCCTGTTGAACTCGCGCGTGATGCTTTCAACATTGGGGGTTTCCGGGTCGTCCATCTCGATATTGCGGAACAGCCGATCCGCCCAGCCGAACTTGTTGGCGAATTTGGCCATGATGACCTCGTCCGGCAGGCTTTCGAACAGCGGTTCGACCACCTTGTCGCGCCACTGCAACGAACGGTTCGACGCCGTGACCGAGCCACGGGTTTCGAACTGCGTACACGCGGGCAACAGGTAGACGCCATCGGTGCGGTCATGCAGAACGGCCGAGACGGTGGGATACGGGTCGATCACGACCAGCATGTCCAGCTTCTCCATCGCCGTCTTCATCTCCGGACCCCGCGTTTGCGAGTTCGGAGCGTGACCCCACAGAACCATGGCGCGGACGTTGTTGTCCTGATCCATGTTGGCCGGGTCTTCCAAAACACCGTCGATCCAACGAGACACCGGGATGCCGCGCTCGTTCTGCAGCGACTTGTCCTTGCCGTCCTTGTCCTTGATCGTGGCGAACTGGCCTGCGAGCCATTCGGAATCTTCGCCCCAGACACGGCCCCAGTGGCCCCATGCCCCTTTGGACAGGCCGTAGTAGCCGGGCAGGGTGTGGGACAGAACACCAAGGTCCGTCGCGCCCTGCACGTTGTCATGGCCGCGGAAGATGTTGGTGCCACCCCCCGAGGTGCCCATGTTGCCCAAGGCAAGTTGGAGCACACAGTAGGCGCGGGTGTTGTTGTTGCCATTGGTGTGCTGTGTGCCGCCCATACACCAGATCACGGTGCCGGGACGGTTGTTGGCCATGGTGCGGGCCACGCGGCGCAGTTGCGAGCCGGGTGTTCCGGTGACGCGTTCGACCTCATCCGGGTTCCATTTGCGGACTTCATCCCGGATCTGGTCCATGCCCCAGACACGGGTGCGGATGAACTCTTTATCCTCCCAGCCGTTGTCGAAGATGTGCCACAGGATTCCCCAGATCAAAGCAACGTCTGTGCCGGGGCGAAATCGGACATATTCATCCGCATGGGCTGCAGTGCGCGTAAAACGCGGGTCGCAGACGATCAGCGGCGCGTTGTTCTGCTCTTTTGCGCGCAGAACGTGCAGCAGCGAGACAGGGTGTGCCTCGGCCGGGTTGCCGCCGATGATGAAGATGGCCCGAGAGTTATGGATGTCATTGTACGAGTTGGTCATGGCGCCGTAGCCCCATGTATTCGCGACACCCGCAACTGTGGTTGAGTGGCAGATACGGGCCTGATGGTCCACGTTGTTCGTGCCCCAGTAGGCGGCGAACTTGCGGAACAGATAGGCTTGTTCGTTGTTATGCTTCGCCGAACCCAGCCAGTAAACGCTATCCGGCCCGGATTCCTCGCGGATGCTCATCATGCCGTCGCCGATCTCGTTGATCGCCTCTTCCCAGCTGATGCGCTTCCACTCGCCGCCTTCCTTTTTCATCGGGTATTTCAGGCGACGTTCGCCGTGGGCGTGCTCGCGAACCGAGGCCCCCTTGGCGCAGTGTGCACCCAGGTTGAACGGGCTGTCCCAACCGGGTTCCTGCCCGATCCAGACGCCGTTCTGCACTTCGGCGACAACGGTACAGCCGACCGAACAGTGGGTGCATACGGATTTGATATTCTCAACGGCGGTGTTGGCCGCTGTTTGGGCGCTGGCTGGCGTCACGGTTCCACCCGTGGCGCTGATCGCGGCGAGGCCGCCGATCGTCAGGCCCGAGCCACGCAGGAATGCGCGGCGATCGACGGTTTTCTCGCCGATTTGGGACAGGATACTTGTCCGCTGGGGGCGTCTCGCAACCCCGTTGGTCTTTTTCCTTAGCATTGGTTTCCTCCCTTGCTCGCCATGTAAGCCATGGCTGGCTTGGTACTTCTGCTGCCGACGTCAGGGCCAATCGCAACCGTCAGTCGGGTGGTGACAACGTCCGGGCGGTGTGCCGGGCGTGGTCGAGGCGGCTTAGAAGCGCGCGCTATCCAGGTACGCGCGGGTATGCGCGGTGTCCTGCATCCGGGTTTCGTCCGTTGGCAACTCGTCTGCCTCGGCTTTCCCGGTCAGGGTGGCGGCGGCAACGGCAGCAGGCGCTGCGGTTCCGGCCAGTTTGAGGAAGTCGCGGCGCGTGGCGCCTTCTTCCTTGGTCTTGCTCATGGGCTCCTCCTTTCCCATTTGCGATTTAGCGCCAATTCGAGCGCTGGCGAGTGGCGGGTTATACCGCCGTCATTCGGAACGCCTCCCGCTCTATCTCCATGAATACCCGACCGGCGGTGCCGACGGATGCATAGAGAACCGAGTTTTCAGCAGCTTCCAAATCCGAATAGAAATGCGTGGCCCAGGGGCCGATATGCTTGTTCCAGAACGCTTTCTGATCCTCGAGCGAAGCGGGCGCGCCAAAGCGGCCTACAATCATGCCCGCCATCATCTCCATCAGCGAGGCGATGTTGTCTTCGGGTTCGAACACGTTCTGCGCCCGCGTGATGCCGCGTGCAGCCATGTCGTTGCGCAGCTGGGCCAGAGGTTTCTCGTTCAGGAAGCCGGTCAGGTAGAAACTGGCATAGGGCAGCAACTCACCGCGTCCCAACCCGATGAACAAAGCGTTGAACTCACGTTCCGCCGCCTCGGGTTTGGTCACCTTTGCCACCCGCGCCATGGCCTGAATGGCCTGACCCAAGTCGGTCTCATCCCCGGTCAGACCGGCCACCTGATCCAGCAGCAACTGATCCGGCGGTGCTGCCAGCATCAGTCCGAGGAAGTTGTAGAAATCCGCGCGCAGACGATCCTCGGCCGAAACATCTAGATTTTGCGCGTTGTTTGCGGCCATGGGGTTATCCTTCAAACTCGAATTTCATGCGGCGTGGGGTGGGGGGCAGGTCGACCTCTTCGGGGTCTTCTGCCTCGGCTGTCACAACCGGTTCGGGCGTCGGTTCATCAATCACTTCTGGCTCCGGTTCTTCGGTGACGGGATCAGGCTCACTCTCTTCGGTCTCTGCTGCCAAGGCTTCGATATGGGCCAACATACCCTTGCCGACCTGATAGGCGGTGGGGATGTTTTCGATCACGCAGGCAGCGTCGGTATAGTCCTCGCCATAATCAACCAGCCCGTCCACATTGGCCAACACGGGGTTCAGCCGCCACAACCTCCGCAGCGCGCGTCGGCGCAGACGGTCGGGCACCGCCTTGGCCATGAAGCCCGAGACGTCATCTCCGGCCTGCAACTGATCGGGGTCGGGCAGGTTGAACTCGGCCAGTATCTCGGCATCCGGCTTTTCGTCCAACTCGGCCTGCTGCACAGCGAGGGCCTGTTCTTCAGCCGCGATAACTTCAGCCTCAGCCTCGGCCTGAACAGCGGCCTTGCGGCGGGACCAGAAATCGCGGGCTTGCGTCATTGCACGATCCTCCGCGGGGCGCGGTAGACGTCCGAGGCCTGACGGATACGGGCATCGCCCTTGCCGTCCTCGACCAGATCCGTCCGCTTCTTGTCGCGGCGGCGTTTGACGAAAACCTCATCGCAGTGATGTTCCAGTGCGAAATCCCGGACCCAGGCGATCAGCCCTTCGGTCATCGGGATTTTTTCGACAATCTCTTCCCCGGTATCCGCGTAATCCTGCCCCTCGAACGGGGACGCCGTGACCAGCACCGCATCCATAGGCCGTTCTCCATCCAGAGCATCACGCAGAACAAGGTAAATCGAGGGCTGGCCGTCTGAGAGGTTGACCATGTAGGCCTCGGTCTCATCGGCCCATAACGTAAGCGGGAGGGTCGCCGCGTGATACTCCACGGCTTCACCCTCGCGGCGCAGTTCCTGCCAGTCGGCAGGTCCAGCACCGGGCAAAACGGCAACTGCGCGCCAGTTCCATTTCGCCCAGCGGGTTACACCGGGTGTTTTGCGCACGACGACGCCGATTGGCATTTCAATCTGGCTTGCGGCCTTCGCCACTTAGTCCTCCCCGGAAGGCTCTCCCCTGCCTTCCATTGCGTCCACTATGGTACACAATCTGGCTTTGTGCCAAGCCTGAACTGCTCCGAATGGACGCAATCACCGATTGTTTATGAGTCTGCGCCATTTCATGGACCCCGTACGCAGGTAGTTTGACCTGCGGGGATTGCCACTTTTTGCAGACACCCTAATCTGAACCAGGAAGGGAAGGACGTCCGGGAGGGGAGGCCATGGGCACAAAAATTCTGCTATGTGACTGCGCGGGGACGCAGGATCTGGACGCCGAGAAAATGGCGTCGTCCTGCGGTACTGTGTGTTCCCGGGTTCATACGGCCCTGTGTACTTCAGAGCTGGAAACTGCGGCCTCGCTAATGCAGGACGGGGACACCGTGATTGCCTGCGGGCAGGAGCAGGAGGTGTTCCGCGCGCTTGCCGAAGAGCTGAATATCGAAGCGCCGGGGTTTGTGGATCTGCGCGACCGGGCCGGTTGGTCCGACCAGGGCGCGGATGCAACGCCCAAGATGGCCGCGCTGGCCGCCGAGGCGATGCTGCCGCAACCGATCACACCCAGCGTGGACGTCTTCAGCGAGGGCACCTGTTTCATCATCGGACCGGGGGAGCTGTGTTTTGATCTGGCCGAACGTCTGGCAACGACGCTGGCGGTTACGGTGCTGGTCACAGATGACGCCCAGCCGATCTCGCGGGTCTTTGACGTGGTACGCGGGCGGGTACGGTCGCTGACCGGTGCGCTGGGCGGGTTCTCGCTGCGGCTGGACGCCCTGCAACAGATCGAACCTGGCGGGCGCGGTGCGTTTGTCTGGTCTGCCCCTCGCGACGGTGCGAAATCAGCTTGTGATATCGTGATTGACCTGACTGGGGGAACACCGTTTGTGCAAGCCCCCGCCAAGCGTGAGGGGTATTTGCGCGCCGATCCCATGGATGCAGTCGCAGTCGAACGACTGGCCTTCGAGGCGGTGCAACTGGTCGGGACCTTCGAAAAACCGCTCTATGTGCGGATGGAAGAGACGCTCTGCGCTCATTCCCGCGCAGAACAGATGGCCTGCACCAACTGTCTGGATATCTGCCCGACGGGTGCGATCACTCCGGCTGGCGAGCATGTGACCATCGACCCAATGATCTGCGCCGGGTGCGGCGAATGCGCGGCAGTGTGCCCGTCGACCGCGATCACTTACGAAGACCCACCGGTCTCGGCCCTGCTATCTCGAATGCATATACTGGCGCGCACCTATCGGCGTGCCGGAGGCACCACACCCCGGTTGCTGGTGCATGACGCCCACGAGGCCGAGATGATCCGGCTGGCCGCCCGGTTCGGGCGCGGCCTGCCTGCGGATGTCGTTCCGCTGGAGTTGAACGTGATCTCGGGCTTTGGCCATGCCGAGATGTTGGCCGCACTGGCGCACGGCTTTGCGCGGGTCGATGTGCTGCTGGCTCCGACCACCGAACGCGACGCGCTAGTCCGGGAACTTGAACTGGCGCAGGCGATTGCCGGGCCGGGCAAGGTGGGGCTGATGGATGAAGCCGACCCGGACGCGATGGCGGATCTGCTATACGCGCAGGACGTCCCGCCACCGCTGGCCGATCCGGTGCTGCCCTTGGGCAACCGCAGACAAATTGCGCGACTATCGGCGCAGGCGCTGAACCCGCAGGCGGAGGCTCCTTTGCCCTTGCCCGAAAACGCGCCTTACGGGGCGGTGGCGGTGAATACGGATGCCTGTACGCTGTGCCTCAGCTGCGTCTCTCTCTGCCCGTCGGGGGCTTTGGTTGATAACCCGGACATGCCGCAACTGAACTTCCAGCAGGACGCCTGTCTGCAATGCGGACTGTGCAAGGGTATCTGCCCCGAGGACGCGATTACGCTGGTCCCGCAGCTTGACCTCAGCGATGCGGCCCTGTCTCAGCAGGTGCTGAATGAAGAGGAACCCTTTGCCTGTGTCGAATGCGGCGCCCTGTTTGGCGTGAAATCCACTATCGAGCGGATCATGGAGAAACTCGCAGGAACGCATCCGATGTTTGCCACCTCGGACAAGGCGCGGATGATCCAGATGTGCGACAATTGCCGTGTGAACGCGCAGTTCCAGCAGCAGGACAACCCGTTCCAGTCCAATCCCAAGCCCAAGGTGGTTACGACCGAGGACTATTTCTCAAAACGCAAGGATCACTGAAGCTGTAGTGGCGCACCCAGATCAGCCGCCTTGATGACCGAGACGAATGCAAGGATGGCGTCCAGGTCTTCCAATGTCATTTCGACCGGATGAATGGGCGAGGGGCGCGCGGGATCAAAAGGCGGGGTCAGCCCGTCGATTTGGGTGAAGGCGGGGTGGGGGTTCAGCGCAAAGAACGCCTCGAACCGTTCCGACCAGTCTGGCATTGCGCGCAGCACGGCAAAAGAGGGGGTCGAGCCCAATCCGTTCATGCGGTTCTTTGGTCCGATCACGTGGCAGCGTCCGCAATGGGTCATCGACAGTTCCTCGCCTCGGGCGGTGTCACCGTCGATCATCGTGTCGGTTTGCGCCGCTGTGACCTCGAAACGGGCAGAGAAGGGCGCGCCGTGTTCAGGGGTAAAGCTTTCGACCGTGTTCTTGCCGATATCGGACAACAGCCAGTCGCGGAACCGTTCGTGTCTGGCGTCGCCTTCGATCCGCAGGTGATAGATCACTCCGTCGCGGGTAAAGACCGGATCGCCCGGCGGCTCGGTTTCCAGCACTAAAACACCCCCATCATCCGCAATAACGCGTATCCCGGTCTTGAGAGAGAAGCGTGGAAGGATATGTTGCAACAGACCAGAGTCTTTCACATCGGCCGGGGCGGCCAAACCCAATGCCTCCTGCGACCAAGAGGGACTGGCAGAGAGCGTCAGGCTCAGGCACAAGAGGACAAAGCGCATGGCCCAGCCTAACGGTCCGGCCCCGAATGCGTCAAATGAACTGAACTAGACGGAGACACGTGCAATGAAACGCAACCTCGTGGTGGGGCAAGTCAAAGGGGTGACGGCATGAGTGTTCGTGACGCGGTTCTGGCGAACCTGAAGAAGATCACTGATCCTGTTTCCGGACAGGATATCGTCAGCGCCGGTGTGGTGCGTGCGCTGAACGTCGAAGGCGACACGGTGCGTTTCGTGCTGGAGATTGACCCGAAGCACGCCGAGCAGATGGAGCCGGTTCGCGCGACTGCCGAGAAAGCCGCGCAGATGGTTGACGGGGTGGCTAAGGTCTCGGCCATGTTGACCGCGCATTCCGACAAGGCACCGCCGGATCTTAAGCCCAAACCCAAGCCCTCGCAAACCGGTCCACAGGCCGTTCCGGGCGTGGACCGGATTATCGCCGTTGCCTCGGGTAAAGGTGGTGTCGGTAAATCCACCGTTTCGGCCAACCTCGCGTGTGCCTTGGCGGCTGAGGGTCGTCGTGTGGGTCTGTTGGACGCCGACGTCTATGGACCGTCGCAGCCCCGGATGCTGGGTGTCTCGGGCCGTCCGGCCAGCCCGGATGGCAAGACCATCCTGCCGCTGCGCAATCACGGCGTCACCATGATGTCGATGGGTTTGATGACCAATGAAGGGCAGGCGGTTGTCTGGCGTGGCCCGATGCTGATGGGCGCGCTGCAGCAGATGATGAATCAGGTGCAATGGGGCGCGCTGGACGTGCTGATCGTTGACCTGCCACCGGGAACCGGCGACGTGCAGCTGACGCTGAGCCAGAAGTTCAAGGTGGACGGCGCCATTGTTGTTTCCACCCCGCAGGACGTGGCCCTGATCGACGCTCGCAAGGGGATCGACATGTTCAACCAGCTCAAGACGCCCATCGTTGGTATGATCGAGAACATGTCCACACATATCTGTTCCAACTGCGGGCACGAGGAGCATGTGTTCGGTCATGGCGGTGTGAAGTCCGAGGCCGAAGCGCTGGGCGTACCGCTGCTGGGGGAAATCCCGCTGCACCTGGATATCCGTGTCGCGGCGGACGGTGGTGCGCCCATCGTGGTCAGTAAACCCGACAGCCCTCAGGCCGACGCATTCCGCAAGATCGCCCGCGACATGATCGCCAAGGGCAACGCATGAGCCAGCCTGTTTTCCCCCCCTTGCTGTCGGGCCATCCGGTGCAGGGTGGGGAAGACCCGTTCGAACGCGCACAGTCCATGGCGGCGCTGGGCTGTGACGCCGGGTCGGTCGTGTACAACATTCAGGCCGACCGGTTGCGGGCGGCGATTGTCTTCGCGCCCGAGGTTCCGTTGCAGGATGCAATAGCGATGTTGCCCCTCTGTGCCGTCGGATTCCAGAACGCGCTGGGCGCTCTGGCTCCGCCCGAAGTTGCGGTGCACCTGGGCTGGGACGGGTTGATCTGTGTGAACGGTGCGAAATGCGGGGCTTTCCGTGTCGTAGCGTCCACAGCAACTGCGGACGAAGAGCCCGACTGGTTGGTGGTCGGATGGGAATTGGCGCTAATGCAAACCAGCGCGGCACCGGGTGAAACTCCGGATGTAACGGCCCTCTATGATGAAGGCTGCGCCGAGGTGTCGCCGGTGCAACTGGTCGAAAGCTGGTCGCGGCATATGCTGACCTGGCTCAACCGCTGGCAGGAAGACGGCAATGCGCCCCTGCACGGTGAATGGATGGGCTTGCTGCGCGGTGTCGGTGAACCCTGTGACACGGGCGTTTTTCTGGGCACGGACGAACGGTTCGGGATGCTGATCCGCGACGGTGCCGAAACCCACCTGCGCCCCCTGACCGAATTGTTGGAGAACGGATGATGAAACTGGCGCGCGCGATCCATTTCGATGAAAGCGACATTGACGTCTTCCATTCCTCGGCCCGGACCGGAGAATGGTGCATCTCGGGCGGGTTCGAGTTTTCGAACTGGGGGCAGGCCGATCTTGAAGGCAAGGCGCGGCAGGCCTTTTCGAACGGCTGGCTGGGGGTCGAGACATTCGGACGGGTGACCTTTGTCGCCGTCACACAGATCGAACAGTCGGAACTGGACCAGATCGCGCAAAACCTGGCCGAGCATTTCGTGCAATTCTACGGCGCGCCTTCGGTCGAGGCCGCTTTGGGTGTGGCGCAGACCGAGATCGCCCATATGGCCGAGCTGTGTGAGGAACACGCGCCCAATACCTTACTGACGGTAGCCCGGGAATTGTCCGAAACCGGTGTCCACGAAGCGTTCCGCACCATCATCCCGCAAGAAACCCATCTTGAAGCGCTCGCTATTCACGGCTCGTTGGATGACTGACGTTTAACCCACCAGTCTGGGGTGCATTTCCATTTGCATGGGGGATGTTTCGGTGCTGTTGAGCTCAGTGCTGTAGCCGAGAAGGTCAAAGTCCTGCTGGAACAGATTGACCACGGATTCTGTTAACTCAGCATCATAGTATACAGAAAAATCTTTTCTTTTTGATTGATTGGTATGACCCAGTTCAATGTCTTCATGTAAATTGCGGCATACGTCGCCAAAATCCGCTTCAACGTTTTCTACCCTGCCTACTTTTTTAACAAGGCAGTTTCCGTCCGAGTCCGTGAAGAAAGACGTTTGGCTGCGGGTTAATCTCGGTGTGGTGCGGGCCAGAGAAACAAATTCGGTGAAATTTAACTCTTGAACTTGGTTGTGCAGTTGATGGGCTGGGTTTTGTTGGATGTAGTGGAACAGCGAAACCAAGCGATCAAAGGGATTCCTGACAAAGGTAAAGCTGTACATTTTCCAGTATTGATCGCCCAAATGTTCAATATACTCTAATGCTGACGCGTGATCTTTAAGCCGTTCAACCGGCTTTATTATTTTTTCTCCAGAAACGCGTTTGGAGATTCTGTTTGCCAGTTTTTCAAGTGGGTTTAGATTCCTGAAATGCCCTTGGAGAGCCGCCGAAATCGAAGTGCCGGCATTCTTGGGAATATGGACAAATAAAAAGCGGTGTTTCTTACTGATCATGCTTTACTGTCTGTTTCTATGATTTACGCCCGGACAGCCCTAGCACATATGCAGATTTGAGTTTTAGAGCAAATCCGCAAATCCGCCGAATTGGCCACGCTTGAAGATCAGGCCCTTTCCGGTTCGGTACATCACCTTTTCAACCTCACCCACTAGAATCAGATGGTCCCCGGCGTCGTGCTTGGCATGAAGCTGGCAGTCAAACCGCGCGAGACAATTGGCAAGTTGCGGGCGACCTTTGTGATCGGTTTCCCAATCTGCATGTGAGAAATCCAGCCCGTCGCGAGCGAACCGCAATGCCTGATCTTGCTGCTCTTCTGCCATCACGTGAATGGAGTAGTGTAGACACGCATTGAAGGAGGCGAACCGGTGCGAGTCCTTGGCCAGACACCACAACACCAGCGGCGGGTCCAGTGATACCGACGAAAACGAATTGACGGTGATCGCGCGCGGTCCGTTGCCCGAGTCCGTCGTGACGACGGTGACTCCGGTTCCGAAACACCCCAGTGCTTCGCGAAACGCGGGGCTGTTATCCGGGGTAGGGGTGAAGGTCTTTTCCGACATCGCGCGCTCGTGCAGTGGCCGCGCATCAGGTGCCACGGCCTGCGGGGATTGTCCATGAAAAGGTGAATTTGGCTCGAATATTTTACGGTTAGTTCAGGTCTTCCAGCAGACGGCCGTGCTGACGGGTGGCCTCGATGACGGCCCCGAAGGTCGTCATTCCGCGTGCGTGCAGCATCGGCAGCATCTTGACCAGTGCCTGAGCCGTGGCGACCGCATCCCCAAGCGCCGTGTGGCGCAGTTCGTGCGGAATGGTGATCTCCAGCCTGTCGCAGAGGGCGTCCAGCGTGTGTTTGTCGCTGGCCCCAAACAGAACCGCAGACAACAAGACCGTGTCCAGAATGGGGTGGCCCCATTCGACATCCATACGTTTGGCGTGACGCCGCAGAAAGGCCATGTCGAAGGGCGCGTTGTGCGCGACGATCACCGCATCCCGCGCGAACTGGTGAAAGGTGCGTCCGGCATCGGCAATATTCGGTGCGCCTTCGACCATGCGGTCGCTGACCTTGTGAACCTTGGTCGATGCCGGCGGAATCGGCATCCCCGGATTGACAAGCATGTCCAGCTTCTCACCCTCGACAATCCGGCCGTTGACCACCCGAACCGCGCCGATCTGAACGATCTCATCCTTGTGCGGCAGCAACCCGGTGGTTTCGGTGTCAAAGACGACAAAGCACAGATCCTGCAGCGCGAGGGTTTCGAACTGGCCTCCGGCCGCACTGTTCAGCAGGTCGAAGTCATAAACCAGAGGCCGCGCGGCCTCTGGTTCGATATTGGCTGCGCTGTCATCAAAGATCAGCAGGTAACCGGGAGCGTCGCCCAACGGTTTCATACGGGTGGAATAGGTCTGCGCGCCGTCGATGCTGGTCAGGGTGCAAGTAACCTCGAGCCCGGTTTTGCTTAGTTTTTCATAGGCTTCTTGAAGAGCTGCGGGCTGCAGGTACTCGAAGAGAGAGGAATTCAGGCGAGGATGTGCGATTTGTGCCAGAACCCCGGCAGCCTGACCGTCATAGAGAACGATCTTATGGGTCGGACTGGCCAGAACCATCGCCACTGGGATCTCGGTCAGCAGCGCCGTCAGCCTTTGCTTTTCGGCGGCCAAATGCGCCGTTTCGGCCGCCACGGCCTCGGCGACATCCATCGTCTTGCCGGATAATTGATCGGCGAGACCGGCGGCGGCTGGGGCCAGATCGCCCAGATAGCGCGCGGCCTGCATGTCGACATCCGTACTGACGCCGGCATGAGCACGGGCGCGCAGTTGAGCCGACAAACGCTCGATCGGTTTGGCGACATTGTCGTCAAACAGCAGCCACACGCCGACAATCAACCCGACCATGCCGAAGGCCATCAGGATTTCGGCGAATATGAAGGCATTTGCTAGGGCCGGGTCGGCTGCGCGCCTGTAGCTGATCCACAGCGCCAGAGAGCTGACCGCCACGCCCCCCAAGGCCAGCAGGCAGAAAAACAGGAAAATACGTATGCGCAGGCTTAGCCGGGTCAGCATGTTACACTCCGCAGGTTGCCTCGATGATTGGGTCACCGTCTTCGACACTCAGCCAGTCGACGTTTATTAGATGGCCGTCATCTCCAAACTCAACGCCGTCGGCCAGACTGGCCCGGCTGTTGGAGGCGCAATCGACGGCTACCGGCAATTTTGAAATCGGTGCCCAGCGGCCAAAGAAATACATGTCCACAAGGCGTTGCTGGGGTACCTGTTCATTGGTGCGGACCGAGACCGTATCGATGGCCGCGAACCGGTCGACGAAAGGCACCGCATAGGTCCATGGGCGATAGAAAGCGCGGCTTTCGACCTCTTGCACGATTTCCATGCCTTCGGGCAGGGTTTCAACGGTGCGGTCGTACCAGGAATATTCGCTGGCGATGGTCATGCCGATCATGCCCAGACCCGCGGCGACCGGAGCGGCCCAGCGGGGCAGGCGGCCGCCCGTCAGTTTGTTCAATACCATCACCACGCCTGCAAAGGCGAAGCCTGCAAAGATGGTGCCGATCAGTTCCAGAAACATGTGTCTCTCCGAATTTCAGACGCTTGCGTCCCTTTAGTGTTATTCCGGCCTAGCCCAGCATACCTTTGCCATGCCCCACCGCAGATTGCATCGTTTTTACAACAACGAAGGCGTCGCGCAGGTGGCTTCGTTCGAAATCCGACAGGGCGGAGGGCGGAAGATAGTTGTCGGGCTTTTCGCCGGATTTGACCAGCCTCACCTGATGTTCCAGCCGCGTTTCGGCAATCAGGTCATAGGCGTCCAGAATGTCGCGCGCACCTGCGGGGCTGAGCACTCCGGCCGCTTCGGCAGCTTTCAGGCGGGCGCGGGTGTTGGCCTCGGTCAGCCGGCCCTGGAGGCTGTAGACGCGGGCCAGATCGACTACCGGCACCACGCCGTTGTGTTTCAGGTCCAGCGTGTTGCGGTGCTCGCCCGAGCGGATAGTGGCGAAGCCCCGCAGCAGGCCAAGCGGCGGTGTGTGTTTCAGCGAGTTCGAGATCATGTGTGCCACGAAGATCGAATTCGCATTGGCGGCAGCCAACGTGTCGGACTGAAGATCGGTAAACAACTCGAACGCGCCGCCGATCGGGCGCAAGTCGAACATTACCGAGGCCAGCATCTGCGCTTCGGGGTTCGGTTTCGCGATCCAGCCCTTGAAATAGTCGCGCCAGACGCGCACCGGCTGACACCAGCGGGGATTGGTCGCCATCATGTCCCCGGGGCAATAGAAATATCCGCAGGTATCCAGCCCGTCTGACACGAATTTCGCCAGTTCCGTGAAATAGGCCATATCCCCATCGGTCACGCGGTCATCCAGTACCAGGCAGTTGTCCTGATCCGACACGCCGGTCTGTTCCTGACGCCCCTGCGAACCGCAGGCCAGCCACAGATAGGGCACCGGCGCCGGGCCCAGCTTTCTTTCCGCCAGCGCCAGCAGTCGGCGCGTGGCGGTGTCGGCAATGTCGGTGATCAGACGGGTTACGATTTCATGACGGTTGCCAGCCGCAACCAGTTGCACCAGCAGTTGTGGGATTTCAGCGGTGACCTGCGCCATTTCCTCGGCCGAATTGGCAAGTGCGATTTGGCGAACCAGTTCTGCAGAACTGACGGCCTGATAATGGGTCAGGTCGGTCTGTGTCACGATGCCGACCAGCTTGCCGCCCTCGGCGACCGGGATATGACCAATCCCGCGCTCCATCATCACATGCAGCACATCCGAGCCGATATCGGAGGGCGACAAGGTGATCGGATCAGCGGTCATGATTGCCGACACCGGCGTGGCCTCGGGCATGGCGTCCGCCACGTATTTGCCAGAGATGTCGCGCAGCGTGACGATGCCCAACAACGACTCGCCCTCGGTCACGCAGAGGCTTGAGATATGGCGGTCACGCATCAACCGCGCAGCTTCCTGAACCGGCATGGCTGCGGGGCAGGTGGCCGGGTTGCGGGCCATCAATACATCAATCGCACTGGTGGCTAGGCTTTGCGGGCCGGACCGTTCGCCGCGTGTTCGGTTAAAGAACTTGGCGACGAAGTCATGGTTGTCGATCAGCTGGCGCACCACAGCGGGGGGCAGAACAAAAAGAACAGCCGGAGTGTCAGCGTACGCATGCGTTGCGGCTTTGCCGTCTTTCAGCAGGCCGCGCTCGCCAAAGGAATTTCTAAGCCCGAGATGAGAGACCACGGCGCCGTTCTCATCGGTGATCTCAACCTGTCCTTCGTAGATCAGGAAGATTCCGGGCAGGCTGTGGCCCAGTCTGTAAACCGGGGAGCCTTCATCCACCTCACGCACCTCGATCTGTTTGGCCAGATCGTCCAGTGCTGTGGCGGGTAGGGCGTCATAGGGGTGTACGGATTTCAGAAACCGGGTGATCTGATCATGTGAAAGGGGCATCACGAAATCCTGGGTCTTTGGTTCAAAAATCCCGCCCGGTGGTGTGCCGGACGGGAGTAGTAGATCGAAAAATGCGGCACATGGAAGTTAGCCAGATGCCGCATCATGCTCATTTGTTCTGAGCTGCGCCCGCGCCACGGGGAATGCGAACGCTTTCGACCAATTCGACGATCTCCTGCGGAGTCTCTTTGGTCATACCGGCGACAACATATGCGACTGCAAAGTTGATCATCGCACCGATGGCGCCGAACGAGGTCGACTTGATCGGACCCAGCAGCGGGTCAGCATCGGTGAACGAGTTGGTGCCCGGAATGAACAGCCAGCCCTTGTGCAGGAAGATGTAGATCAGCGTAACGGTCAGACCCGCCAGCATACCTGCAACCGCGCCGGTGTTGTTGATGCGGGTCGAGAAGATCCCCATCATCAGCGCCGGGAAGATCGAGGCAGCCGCCAGACCGAAGGCCAAGGCCACGGTTTGCGCCGCAAAGCCCGGTGGGTTCAGACCCAGATAGGTTGCGACAACGATAGCCACAGCCATCGCGATCCGAGCCGCCATCAGCTCGCCTTTTTCCGAGATCTGCGGGTTGATTGCGCCTTTGACAAGGTCGTGGGACACAGCCGACGAAATCGCCAGCAACAGGCCCGCAGCGGTCGACAGGGCAGCCGCAAGACCACCAGCCGCGACCAGACCGATCACCCAACCCGGCAGGTTGGCAATCTCGGGGTTGGCCAGAACCAGAATGTCACGGTTGAACTTGGTCAGCTCGTTACCAACCCAGCCTTTTTCTTCCGCGATGACCTGCATCTTTTCGGACTTGTCGTTGTAGTACTGGATCTTGCCGTCGCCGTTCTTGTCTTCCCAATCCAGAAGACCGGTTTTCTGCCAGGTTTTCATCCAGTCGTAACGCGGATCGGTGTCGATTTCCTCGACCGAGACAGCGCCACCTTCGATGCCACCGTTGGGCCACATCATGTCGGTGATGTTCAGACGCGCCATTGCGCCAACCGCAGGGGCGGTCAGGTACAGCAGAGCGATGAAGACCAGCGTCCAGCCAGCCGACCAACGTGCGTCAGACACTTTCGGCACGGTGAAGAAGCGCATGATCACGTGCGGCAGACCGGCGGTACCGATCATCAGCGACAGCGTGAACAGAACCATGTTCAGCGTGTTCGAGTGGTGCGCCGTATAGTCAGCAAAACCCAACTCGGTCACGATTGCGTCCAGCTTGGTCAGCAGGGGCTCACCGCTGGCGGTGTCACCGAACAGACCCAGGGCCGGGATCGGCGTGCCGGTCAGCTGCAGCGAGATGAAGATCGCCGGAATGGTGTAGGCTGTGATCAGCACGCAGTACTGAGCAACCTGGGTGTAGGTCACACCCTTCATCCCGCCGAACACCGCGTAAGCAAACACGACACAGGCACCGATCAGCAGACCGGATGTGTTCGAGACCTCAAGGAAGCGGCCAAAGGCCACGCCCACGCCGGTCATCTGACCGATCACGTAGGTCACCGACGCGACGATCAGACAGATCACAGCAACGATACGTGCGGTCTGGCTGTAGAAACGGTCGCCGATGAATTCCGAGACGGTGTATTTGCCGAACTTACGCAGGTAAGGCGCAAGCAGCAGGGCCAGCAGCACGTAGCCACCGGTCCAACCCATCAGGAAGGTCGAGTTGTCATAGCCGGTAAAGGCAATCAGGCCCGCCATCGAGATGAACGAGGCCGCGGACATCCAGTCCGCCGCTGTCGCCATACCGTTGGTGACCGGGTGAACGCCGCGACCGGCGGCGTAGAATTCCGATGTGGAACCCGCACGGGCCCAGATCGCGATGCCGATGTATAGCGCAAAGGACGCGCCAACAAACAGCAGGTTGATGGTAAACTGATCCATTTTCCCCGCTCTCCCTTACTCTTCGTCCACGCCGTATTCGGCGTCCAGCTTGTTCATGCGCCAGGCGTAGTTGAAGATCAGCACCAGAAAGACCAGAATCGATCCCTGCTGAGCGAACCAAAAGCCCAGATCGGTTCCGCCTACGGCGATGCCCGACAGTAGCGGACGCAGCAGAATGCCGAATCCAAACGACACCAGTGCCCAGATGATGAGGCTGATGTAGATGAGGCGCAGGTTGGCCTGCCAATAGCCCTTATCGGACTCGGCAGCCTGCGCGGAGTTTGTAGAATTATCCGCCATTGCGGGTTCCTCCTTGCTTCCTCGTTGGGCGGCCCGTCACCCAACTCCTCCAGCGCGTCGGGCCGCTTCTCGATTGTGCCGAACACCGGGTTGGCGTCAGGCAAAACTCCACCGGTCCGCCAAGGCGGGTCCTTTGAAGTATTCTGTTGTAGGATCAAAGCCGCGGGGGCTTATCTCCTCCCCTTAATTCATGACCTCGCGCACGAGCCCTTGCAGGTCGTTGGCGATGTCATCGATCTGACCCATTGCGTCGATGCCTTTCAGCACGCCTTGGGCCTGATAGTAGTCAATCAGCGGCGCCGTCTGCGCGTGATACGCGGCAAGGCGCGAGGCCACGGTTTCCGCATTGTCATCGGCGCGGCGCTTGAATTCGGTGTGGCCACACTTGTCGCACTTGCCGTCCTCGGCAGGTTGCTTGAACTGATCGTGATAGCCTTCACCGCAACCGGCGCAGGTGTAACGGCCCGAGATGCGGATCACCATTTCGGCGTCCTGAACCTCGAGGCTGATCGCGGCGCTGATCTTTTGACCGGCAGAGCCCAGCAGGCCATCCAGCGCCTCGGCCTGAACCGTGGTGCGGGGGAAGCCATCCAGAATGACGCCCTTGGCGCAATCCGGTTGGGCCATGCGGTCGCGCAGGATGGCGATGACGATCTCATCGCTTACAAGATCACCGGCCTCCATGACGGCCTTGGCGGCCAGACCAGCCTCGGTGCCTGCAGCAACGGCTTCGCGCAGCAGATCACCGGTGCTGAGTTGAACCAGCCCGAACTTGTCTTCCAGCATACGCGCTTGCGTGCCCTTCCCGGCGCCCGGAGGGCCGAGAAGGATCAGAACTGCGGGGGTAGTGGTAGCGGCAACGTCCATCACAACCTCACTTGTTCGCGCGATTTTCGATCAGGTCTTCGACCACCGACGGATCGGCCAGGGTCGAGGTGTCACCCAGCGAGCCAAAGTCGTTCTCGGCAATCTTGCGCAGGATACGGCGCATGATCTTGCCCGAACGGGTCTTGGGCAGGCCGGGAGCCCACTGGATTACATCCGGTGAGGCGATCGGGCCAATTTCTGTCCGGACCCAAGTGCGTAGTTCTTTCACCAGGTCGTCGGAAGGCTCGCGGTCATTCATCAGAGTGACATAGCAATAGATGCCTTGCCCTTTGATTTCATGGGGATAGCCCACCACGGCGGCCTCGGCCACGGCGGCGTGCGCCACCAGCGCGCTTTCCACCTCGGCGGTGCCCATGCGGTGACCCGACACGTTGATCACATCATCGACGCGGCCGGTGATCCAGTAATCGCCGTCTTCGTCACGGCGACAGCCGTCACCGGTGAAGTAGTAGCCTTTGTAGTCCGAGAAATAGGTCTTCTCGAACCGTTCGTGGTCACCCCAGACGGTGCGCATCTGACCGGGCCAGCTATCTTTGATGCACAGAACACCTTCGACACCGTTGCCGTTGATTTCGACACCCGACTGAGGGTCAAGAACTACTGGCTCGATGCCAAAGAAAGGCTTCATGGCCGCACCGGGTTTCATAGCGTGTGCGCCGGGCAGGGGAGTCATCAGATGACCGCCGGTTTCGGTTTGCCACCAAGTGTCAACGATTGGGCATTTGCCTTTACCGATGACCTCGTTGTACCAGTTCCACGCCTCGGGGTTGATCGGCTCACCCACTGTGCCCAGCACTTTCAGATCGCTGAGGTCATGTTTTTCGACCCACTCGTTGCCCTGGCCCATCAGGGCGCGAATGGCGGTCGGAGCGGTATAGAACTGGTTCACCTTGTGCTTGGCGCAGACTTCCCAGAAACGACCCGCATCGGGGTAGGTCGGAACACCTTCGAACATCACCGAGGTCGCGCCGTTGGCTAGCGGGCCATAGACGATATAGCTGTGGCCGGTGACCCAGCCCACATCCGCAGTACACCAGTACACGTCACCTTCGTGGTAGTCGAACGTGATTTCGTGGGTCAGCGCAGCATAAACCAGATAGCCACCGGTGGTGTGAACAACACCTTTCGGCTGACCAGTCGAACCCGACGTATAAAGGATGAACAGCGGGTCTTCGGCGCTCATCTCGGCGGGGGCGCAATAGTCATCCGCCTCAAGAGCCATTTCGTTATAGTCGTAGTCCCGACCGGACACCCAAGTGGTTTGACCGCCCGTCCGCTTGACGACCAGACATTTCACCGTGTCCTTGCAGTGCAGCAGCGCGGCATCCGCGTTGGATTTCAGCGGGGTTTTGCGTCCACCACGCGGTGCTTCGTCGGCGGTGATGATAACCTTGGCGTCGCTTCCGTTCACACGGGCTGCCAGAGCGTCAGGAGAGAAACCGGCGAACACGATCGAGTGGATCGCACCGATACGGGCACAGGCCAGCATCGCATACGCCGCTTCGGGGATCATCGGCAGGTAGATGACGACACGGTCACCTTTACGCACACCCATCGACTCCAGGATGTTGGCCATGCGGCAGGTGCGGCGGTGCAGTTCGGCATAGGTGATGTGCTGTGCCGCTTCAGACGGATCATCCGGCTCCCAGATGATTGCGGTCTGGTCACCGCGCGTTTTCAGATGGCGGTCCAGGCAGTTGGCGGAAACGTTCAGCGTGCCGTCGGCGTACCAGTTGATATTGACCGACCCAAAGTCATAGCTGACATCCTTGACCTGGGTGTACGGCTTGATCCAGTCGATCCGCTTGCCTTGCTCACCCCAGAACGCAACGGGATCTTCAATCGAGGCCTTGTACATTTCGTTGTACTTGTCGGCATCGACATGTGCACGCGCAACGGTCTCGGCGGACGGCGGATAGACGTTGGCATCTGCCTGGGCAGCGGTTGTCATACTGAGGCTCCTCCCTCTGGACTGAAAATTCTGGACCGATATTGCCCGCCCGACGAGCGCTGTCGATCCGTTTCCTCCCCTACATGGATAATACGGAGAACTGAAAACAATGAAATAAATTACCGAAATTCCAGCATTTGTTTGTAAACAAATTTTACCAACGTTGGCAAAGTAGTAAAAAAATTACGATATAAATGAGAAAATAAATAAAAAACAAAATGTTGAGTGTTAATAGTTTCCGATGTGTCCCGTCAGGGCGGTTTCGATATTGTGCGCACATTCATTTCATCTTTTGGTTGTTAGCGCTGGCGGTCACCGATGCGACGGCCCGTCCGGGGTTGGCACATTTCGATGTTGACGCTAGCTTGAATATCAAGCGCTTGGACAAGAAGCGCAGCAAAGGGAGAACTCATCATGAAAAAGATATTGAGCGGCGCTGCCGTCGCCGCCTTGGGTGTTGCATTCGTCACTGAGGCCGCTGCAACCGAATGGAATGCGTCTGTCTGGGGCAAGCGGCGCGCCTTTACTGAACATGTGGAAAAGCTGGCCGAACTGGTCAGTGAAAAGACCGGTGGCGAGTTCACCATTAATGTCAGCTATGGCGGCCTGTCCAAGCCCAAGGAAAATCTGGACGGGATCGAGATCGGCGCCTTCGAGATGGCCCAGTTCTGTGCCGGTTATCACCGCGACAAGAACCGCGCCATCACTGTACTTGAGCTGCCGTTTCTGGGTGTGAACACTCTCGAAGAGGAAGTTGCCGTCAGTCACGCCGTCTATGATCACCCGGCGGTCAAGGATGAAATGGCGCAATGGAACGCGCGCATCATCATGACCTCACCCATGCCTCAGTACAATATCGTGGGTACCGGTGAGCCGCGCGATGAACTGGCCGAGTTCGATGGGATGCGCGTGCGCGCCACCGGTGGTCTTGGGCAGGCGTTCGAAGCGGTCGGCGGTGTACCGACTTCGGTACCTGCAACCGAAGCCTTCAACGCGATGGAGTCGGGGGTTGTCGACACAGTCGCCTTTGCCCAGCACGCGCACCTGTCTTTTGGCACAATCAACGAGGCCGACTGGTGGACCGCCAACCTGAACCCCGGCACCGTCAATTGCCCGGTTGTTGTGAATATCGAAGCCTATGAGGCGCTACCCGCAGAACACAAAGAGGCGCTGAACAGCTCGATCAGCGAGGCGATTGATCACTACCTCGCCAATTACGGCGGGTTGCTTGAGAAATGGGACAGCGTTCTGGAAGAAAAGGGCGTCCAAAAGGTCGCGATCGACGATGCCGTGCTCGAAGAGTTCCGCGCCAAGGCCGCTGATCCGATCCGTGAACAGTGGATCGCGGACATGACCGCTCAGGGTTTTCCGGCGCAGGATCTTTATGATCTGGTCCAGACAACGCTGAAGCAGCAACGCGGCGGCAACTGATTGCCCGTTCCGGGTGCCTGACCGGGCACCCGGACACCAATCAATATACAGGGGATCACCGGAATGGCAGGACAGGCCACGGTGCTTGAGGACGGCAGCCGTCTCAGTCGGCTGGACCGTCATCTATTAAAGTTAGAGCAGTTTCTTGCGCTGATCAGCGGTCTGGCCGTGTTCGGGCTGATGGTGCTGGCCGTGGTCTCTGTCAGCGGCCGCAATGCGATCAACGCGCCGTTGCCGGGTTACGTGGACTGGATCGAACAGGCCATGCCCCTGATCGCCTTTCTGGGCATCTCCTACGTGCAGCGCAGCGGCGGTCATATCCGCATGGACATCGTCATCTCGCGCTTGCATGGCCGGGCGCTGTGGTTTTTCGAGCTGATCTCGGTCGTCCTGATCCTTGTGCTGATGCTGGCGCTGGTCTGGGGCAGCTGGTCCCATTTCGACCGCTCCTTCGATTTTGGTGCACCGCTATGGAGCCGCGACAGTTCGATTGACATCGGCATCCCGCTCTGGCCCGCTAAGTTGCTGGCGCCGGTGGCATTTTCAGTGCTGTGCGTGCGGCTGGTGTTGCAGATCTGGGGATATGGGCGTGCTTTTGTACTGGGGCTCGAACACCCTGTGGCTGTGCCGTTAATCCGGGATGCAGCAGCGCAGGCCGCTGCTGAAGCCGAGCAATTCGAAGGGCAGGACTAGCGCATGGACACGATAGACATCGGCCTGTGGGTTACAGGTGGCCTGCTGGTATTGGTCGTCACAGGTATGCGGGTCGCCTTTGCCGCTGGGCTTGCCGGGTTGGTGGGGTTGGTCTGGATTTTCTGGGCCAAGTTTGGATACGACCCGGATCGGTTTGGCAAAGCCTTAACGGTGGCTGTCAAAACGGCAGGGCAGGTGCCGCATTCCAAGGTGGCCGCCCATACGCTCAGCCTGATCCCAACCTTCATCCTGATCGGATACTTGGCCTATTACGCGGGCCTGACCAAGGCATTGTTCGAGGCGGCCAAACGCTGGGTGGCGTGGGTGCCAGGCGGGCTGGCTGTGTCGACTGTGTTCGCGACGGCCGGGTTTGCCGCCGTTTCGGGCGCATCGGTCGCCACGTCCGCTGTATTCGCGCGCATCGCCATCCCCGAGATGCTGAGCGTCGGCTACAACAAACAGTTCGCTGCCGGGGTTGTCGCCGCCGGAGGCACGCTGGCCTCGTTGATCCCGCCGTCAGCCATCCTGATGATCTACGCCATCATCGTCGAGCAGGACGTGGGCAAGCTGCTGCTGGCCGGGTTCATCCCGGGGGCATTTTCGGCAGTTATCTACGGCCTGCTGATTGTGGGAATCGCGGTGATTTTCAAAACCGTTGGGCCCCCGGTCACGGGCTTTACATGGAAACAGCGCTTTGCTTCCTTGCCCGGTGCTTTCCCGATTGTGGCTGTGATCCTGATCATCATCTGTTTTGTCTACAACCCGTTCGGTGAAAAGGCCTGGGGCACCCCGACCGAGGGTGGTGCCATCGGCGCTTTCATCGTCTTCTGTTTTGCCTTGATCCATGGCATGCGCTGGACCGAGCTAAAATCCGCGCTGCTTGAAACAGCCAAGCTGACTGCGATGATTTTTTCGATCATCTGGGGCGTGCTGATCTACGTGCGGTTCCTCGGATTTGCTGACCTGCCGGGTGCGTTTTCGGACTGGATCACTTCGCTGGAAATGTCACCGATGCTGATCCTGATCTGCATCTTGCTGGCCTACGCTGTGCTGGGCATGTTCATGGACGCCATCGGTATGCTGCTGCTGACATTGCCCGTAGTCTACCCGGCGGTGATGGCCCTGAATGGCGGAGAGACGGTCAGCGCAGCAGAAAGCACGTTCGGCATGTCCGGCCCAATGTGTGCGATCTGGTTCGGCATTCTGGTCGTGAAAATGGCGGAGTTCTGTCTGATCACGCCGCCCATCGGTCTGAACTGTTTCGTGGTGGCCGGGGTACGCCCCGATCTCAGCGTTCAGGATGTGTTCAAAGGCGTGACCCCGTTCTTCATCGCGGACGCAGTCACCATCGCACTGCTCGTGGCGTTCCCAGGCATCGTTCTCTACCTGCCGTCCCTCGCCGGATAGAAAAAGCCCCCGGGGTTAACCGGGGGCGAGGTACTGCTATTTGCGGGTTCTTTAGCTTGCCCGCATCAGCATCCCATACAGATCGCGCGGGTCATCCGGATCTGCCAACATGTCCAAAGGTTCAAAGAAGTCAGTGCTTTCGATGGCGGTCTTTATGTAGCGCAGAGCCGAGAAGTCCTCGATCGCGAAGCCCACGCTGTCAAACAAGGTGATCTGCCGGTCGTCGCGGCGACCCTCGGCCTGTCCGGTCATGACTTGCCACATCTCGGTCACCGGGTGATCGTCTTCCAGCGCCTGAATCTCACCTTCGATCCGCGTTTGCTCGGGGTATTCCACGAAGATGTCCGAACGCAGAAGGATATCGCGGTGCAGTTCCGTTTTGCCCGGGCAGTCGCCGCCGATGGCGTTGATGTGTACGCCAGGGCCGACCATGTTGTCGGTCAGGATCGTGGCGTATTTCTTGTCGGCCGTGCAGGTGGTTATGATATGCGCGCCTTCGATAGCCTCTTCGGGGGTTGAGCAGGGCACGACGGTCAAACCGGTCCCTTGCAGGTTGGCGGCGCATTTCCTGGTCGCGTTGCTGTCGGTGTCATAGAGGCGCACTGTCGTAATTCCGCACATCGCCTTGAAGGCCAGACATTGGAATTCCGATTGCGCGCCGTTGCCGATCATGGCCATGACTGTTGAGGACTTCGGCGCCAGATAGCTGCCGATCAGTGCCGAGGTTGCCGCTGTTCGCAGCGCGGTCAGCATTGTCATCTCGGTCAGCAGGGTGGGGTAACCGGTATAGACGTCCGCCAGCAGGCCAAAGGCGGTTACGGTCTGCAGCCCCTCAGACGTGTTCTTTGGGTGGCCGTTGACGTACTTGAACCCGTAAGCCTCGCCATCCGAGGTCGGCATCAACTCGATCACGCCGTGCGGAGAATGAGCCGGGATGCGCGGGGTCTTGTCGAAGCTCTCCCACCGTTTGAAATCGGATTCAATTTGGGCCGCGATCTGGGTGATCATTTTTTCGACCCCGACGTGATGCACCAGACGCATCATGTTGTCGACGGACACGAAGGGCACAAGCGCCTTATCAGAAGGTTGCATCGGGGTCTCCTATCGGCGGGACAGGTGGATGCCTGCAATCATGCAGCGCACGGATCCACCGGCAGTTTCAATTGTCGGAACCGAGAGCGGCAGCGGCGTCGCGCTGGCCTCAATTGTGGCGATTTGATCAGGGGTAAGCGCGGCAAGCGCCCGGCTGGACAGCGCCAGAACCAGACCGTCGCGACCGCTGAGCTCGATGGCGTTTCCCGCGAACTCGGCGATCTGTTCGTGGCTCAGATCAATGACGGTACGGCCGCTTTCCTCAAGTCGCGCCTTGACCGTCGTACGCCGCTCCAGGTCGGTGATCATGTCCAGGCAAATCAGTGCATAGTTGGTGCCGATGCCCATCAGGACGTTGGTGTGATAAACATCGCGCCCCTCTGCATCCTTCGCCTCGAACACGATGGGCTCATAGTTGAAATGGGTGCAGAAACGCTCCAGCAACACGGGATCGGCGCGGTTGGACTTGACCGTATAGGCCACGCGGCCGATGTGATCCAAGACCATCGCGCCGGTACCTTCCAGCGCCAGTTTGTCTTGTTCCAGACCGGAATAATCGATCACGTCCTGAACGCGGTATTCCTGTTTCAGCACTTCGATGACATCCGCCCGGCGCTCGCGTCGACGCGACGGAACAAACATCGGATAGATCGCAACATGCCCGCCGGGATGGGTCGAGAACCAGTTGTTCGGGAATACGCTGTCAGGCGTGTCCAGATCGCCGTGATCGTCGAAGACGTGAACCCTCACACCGGCGTCACGCAATTGAGCGACCGCTTTGTCATGTTCCGCGCGCGCAGCGTCAGAGGGTGTCGCCGTGTGCGTAGCGAGTGTCTGGAACGCGTTGTCACCCTGTGTCTCGGGGTTCGAGGTAAAGGCATGGGGCCGGATCATTACGACGGCTGATGGGGCTTGCAGAGATTGCATCAGAAACTCCGGGTTGGGCGGTCGAATATGCGGCGGCCCAGCAATGAGGCGGCCAGGTCGACCATCAGTTTTGCGGTGCGGCCGCGTTCATCGAGGAACGGGTTCAGCTCGACCAGGTCCAGCGAACAGACGAGGCCGCTTTCGTGCAGCAACTCCATCACCAGATGCGCCTCGCGTTCGGTCGCTCCACCGGGAACAGTGGTGCCGACAGCAGGGGCGATGGATGGATCGAGGAAATCGACGTCCAGTGAGACATGCAGAATGCCATCGGCCGCCCGAACCCGATCCAGAAACGCCATCAGCGGCGCTTTGATCCCGTGCTCGTCGATGCTGCGCATATCGGCCAGCATGGCGCGGTCCTGTTCCAGCCGTGCGCGCTCGGCTGGATCGACGGAACGCAGGCCGATCATGCCAACGCGGTCGGTCGGTACTGGGGCGGGCACCGGTGGAAAGGCGTCAAATCCCGGCTGGCCGGTGAAGTACGCCACCGGTGTACCATGCAGGTTGCCGCTGCCGGTGCTGTCTGGCGTATGAAAGTCACTATGGGCGTCCAGCCAGAGCACGAACAGGGGGCGTCCGATCTGTTTCGCATGAGCGGCCATGCCGGCCACGGTTCCCATCGACAGGGCATGATCGCCGCCCATGAAGATCGGCAGGCCTCTTGGCGCTGTATCCTGTGCCGTGCGGCTCAAAGCGCTGGTCCATCCGATCACCTCGGGCAGGGCGAACAGATGTGTGTGTTCAGGGGTGTCCGTTTCGTCTGGGTTGATGTCGCCAAGATCGGTGACCCGGTGCCCCAGATCGGTCAAGGCCTGATCCAGACCCGCCACGCGATAGGCATCCGGCCCCATCCGGCAGCCCTGACGCCGCTTGCCTGCGTCCATCGGGGCGCCGACCAATATTACGTGTTTGTTGTCCATATGACTATTTAGAGCTGCGGGCTGGGTTGCGAGAAGAGATCAAATTGTTCAAAATGAAACTCGCACGATCGAAGTGGAAAGTAATTATGGACGATTTGGATAGCAGATTGCTGAATGCCCTACACCGGGACGCACGGGCATCGTTGTCCGAACTGGCCGAAACGCTTGGGGTCACCCGCACGACGGTGCGCAGCCGGCTGCAGCGCCTGAAGCAATCGGGCGAGATCGTGGGCTTTACCGTCCTGACCCGGCAGGACGTGGCGGAAAGCCCGGTGCGCGGGTTGATGATGCTGGAAATCGAAGGCCGCGGAACTGAGCGCACGATGGCCCGTATTGCCGCCCTGCGTCAGGTCCGCGCCGTGCATACGACCAACGGCAGTTGGGATCTGATCGCTGAAATCGGGACCGAGACTCTGGCCGAGCTGGACGAGGTTCTGTTTCAGATTCGGCGGATGGAGGGGATTACCAAGTCCGAGACCAACCTGTTGCTGTCCACGCGCAAGGGCCGTGTCTGAGCCGCCCATAGTGCTTTGAGGTTCAAGGAAAATGTGCAAGAGTTCCCTCGCGCGGCCGATCCGCCCGCGGGATCATAGCAGCACCTCAGAGCAGGGAAAAACCATGACCACGCAGGAGACAGGCAAAGAACTCTGGGCCGTACGCTGGGCTGAGCGGGTCACCGGGTTTCTCGAAAAACCTCTGGTCAGGATTGCGGTGCCGGTCCTGGTTACCCTGATCGCGTTGGTGGTGCTGCATGAGCTGTCTCATCATGTGAAATGGGGCGACGTGCAGACGGATGTGGCGAATACGTCGTGGAAGCTGATGTTCGTCGCCTTCTGCTGGACCTGTTTCAGTTTTCTTTCACTGTCCATGTATGACGTGTTCGCCGTGCAAAGCGTGGCAGATGGAGAGGTGCCCCTGCCGGTCGCAGGCATGGCCGGGGCCAGCGGTTATGCCGTATCCAATTGCCTTGGGTTTTCCTACATCACCGGCACGGCGATCCGGTATCGCATCTATGCCTCGCTTGGGCTGGACCTGAGTCGGGTCGCGGGCGTCATCGCGACCTCTTGGATCGCGTTCTGGTCTGGGCTGGTTCTGTTGCTGGGCATACTGCTGACGCTGCATCCCGACGGTATTTCCAACGTTCTGCCCATCAGTGACACCACGGAAACAGTGATCGGGTTGTGCATGCTTGCCGCCCTCGCAGTCTTGTTTATCTGGCTTGCGAAAGGTGGCCGCAAGCTGGCTTACGGCGGGCTTGGATTCAACCTGCCTGGTGGCAAGCTGGCTGGCTTGCTGACTCTGGCCGCGATCGGTGACCTTTTTGGCGCCTCGATGGTGCTTTACACGCTGATGCCCGATGACCTTGGGGTCGGCTATCCCTATTTCTTCACGATCTATATCGGTGCGATTGCCGTTGGTATCGTCAGCCATGCCCCGGGCGGGATCGGCGCATTCGAGGCGACGCTGATCGCCGGTCTGGGCGCTTCGGGTCGCTCAGACGTGATCGCGGCCTTGCTGCTGTATCGGCTGGTCTACACCTTCTTGCCCTTCGTCATCGCCAGCCTGTCTATCGCAGTCGCCTCGGCGCTGACGCATCGCCACCATATCAGCGGCGCGGCGACCTGGGTCTATCGTGCGATCCGACCGATTGTGCCGATGGTGGCTGCGGGCGTGACTGCGGTGGCGGGGGTCATCCTGCTGGTCTCGGGGGCCTTGCCGTCCAGCACGCAGAATCTCGGTGTGTTGCGGGACTTCCTGCCTTTGTCTTTTGTCGAAGCCTCGCATTTGGCGGGCAGTGCGGTCGGCGTGCTGCTGATCCTTGTCTCGCGCGGGCTGTTCCGCAAACTCTATCGCGCGTGGATCGTAGCGATGTTGCTGATGGTGGCGGGGTTTGTCGCGTCGCTGACCAAGGGGCTGGATACGCATGAGGCGATAGGCATGTTGGCGTCCATCGCCGTGCTGGCCACGTTCCGGGGGGCGTTTTACCGCGTCAGCGGGGCCTCGATCTTTCGCCTGAACATCCCATGGCTGGTCAGCGTCTTCGCTTTGCTGGCGGTCATCTTCTGGATTGGGCTGTTCGCCTATTCTCATGTCGAATACCAAAACGCGCTGTGGTGGGAGTTCGCGTGGAACGGCGATGCCTCGCGCTTTTTGCGGTCCAGCCTTGTAGTAGCAGTCATCCTAGGTGTGGTGGCCGTGAACTCGCTGTTCGGGCGGGAGATTCCCCAGTTGCTGCGCACCGAGATTCCTCCGGCCGTGGAACGTCTGGCCTTGGAAAGCGAAGATACCGAGGCGCAGATTTCGCTGACCGGGGACAAACAATTCCTGATCGCACCGGATGAAAGCGCGTTTCTGGCCTACGCCGATACCGGCAACGCGCTGATCACCAAGGGTGAGCCGGTTGGCGACGAAAAAGCTGGTCAGCAATTGATCTGGCAACTGCGCGAAATGGCTGATCGGGAAGGCAAGCTCTGTGCCTTTTACAGCGTGTCCACCAAATACCTGCCGACCTTTCTGGACCTTGGCCTTTCGATCCTGAAAATCGGTGAGGTCGCGCGGGTGCCGCTGAAAGACTTCTCGCTGGATGGTAAGTCCCGCAAGCGGTTCCGGCAGGCCAAGAACCGGGCCGAGCGTGAAGGCTATGTGTTTGAAGTCATCCCAAAAGAGGAACTGGCCCCGGTATTGCCCGAACTACGCGAAATTTCCGATGACTGGCTTGCGCAAAAGGCGGGCGAGGAAAAGGGGTTTGCCCTTGGCGGGTTTGACGAGAAATACCTGTCTTACTTCGATCACGCCGTATTGCGGAAGGGTGATACAGGCCAGATCGTTGCCTTTGCCAATCTGTTTCAAGGTGGCCACAAATCCGAACTGTCGCTGGACCTGATGCGGTACGAGCCGGACGGTTCGAATTTCATCATGGACGCTTTGTTTGCCGAGATGATGTCCTGGGGCGCAGAGCAGGGGTTCCACTGGTTCTCGCTGGGGGCTGCGCCGTTTTCAGGTATCGAGAATCGGCAGCTGGCTTCATTCTGGAATCGCGTCGGCGGGTTTGTCTATGAGCATGGTGAGCAGTTTTATCACTTCGAAGGGCTGCGGTCGTTCAAGCAGAAATTTGATCCGGAATGGAGCCCGAACTATCTGGCCAGCCCCGGTGGCTTCGCGGCACCGCGAATCCTGTATGAAGTGAATATCCTAATATCCGGCGGGCTGCGCGGGCTGACCAAGTAGCTTAGTTCAGGCTGGCCCGGGTCGGATCTTGCTGCAGCAGGTCGCCCCAATCGGTGCGATAGGCCATCTCTGCCAGCACGGTTTCGGGCAGGAATTCCTGATTCTGACGGATCTGCCAGCCGCCGCCCAAACCTTTGTAGACCGCCACCAAATTGCTGGACACCTGCTGCCGCGCCTCGATCAAATTGGCCTGCGACCGGAGCAATGCAGTCTGCGTGTTCAGGATTCGGGAATAGTCGGCAATGCCGTCGCGGTATTGGTCCACTGCAATCTCGGCCGCCTTGCGGGACGCAGCGACGCTGTTCTCATAAAACCCAACCTGTTTGCGGGATTGGGCATAGGCAACCATCGCGCTTTCAACCTCGGAATAGGCGGTAAGAACGGTGTTCTGATAGTTGGCGATCAACGCCTGATAGGCCGCGTCCTGCGCGCGGACGTTGTTCTTGATCCGGCCATAGTTCAGCACGTTCCAGACCACTCCGGCGTTGGCCAGGCTGGTTGTGCTGGCCGAAGAAAACAAATCCCGCCCGCCCGAGGCTTGCAGGCCTATGGACCCCGACAGAATGAACTGCGGATAGAGGTCGGCCATTGCGATCCCCACCTGCGCCGATTGCGTGGCCGCCGCCAGCTCGGCCGCACGCACATCCGGGCGGCGACGCAATAGCTCGGCCGGAACACCAACGGCCACGTTGGAGCGGGCCGAGGGGATGCGCCCGGAATTGCCCAGCAGGCTGGTCATCCGCGATGGGGTGGTGCCCAGCAACACGGCCAACGCATTTTTGGCCTGCTGAATGTCGCTTTCGATCTCGGGAACCAGGGCTTTGGTGTTGTTCAGCAGGGCGGTGGATTCCTGCACGTCCAACTCGGTTGTCACGCCGTTGTTGAAACGCAATTCTGTCAGGTCCGCAGAAGCCTGTTGCAGCTGAATGTTCTCACGCGCGACCCTCAAAGATTCTTGCAGCGCGCGGATATTCACATACAGCGCTGCAACGTCTCCGGTCAGTGTTACCAGTGCGTCGTCATAGTTGGCCACCTGCAGCGCCAGATTGGACCGCGCCGCCTGTACGCCGCGGCGTTGCTGGCCCCAAACATCCAACTCCCATTGCGCATCGAACCCGACCTGCGAGGTCGAAAACTCGGTATCCAGAGGAATGATCCGGTTGATATCCGAAATCGGCCCCAGATTGTCGCTGATCTGCCGCCGTTCGATCGACCCACCGATGGCTTGCGATTGTGGGTATAGCTCTCCGAATGCGATCCCCAACTGCGCGCGGGCCTGCAGGACACGGGCACCGGCCACTTGGAGGTCGAGGTTCTGGGCGTAGGCCTCGGCAATCAGCTTGTTCAGGGTGGGATCATTGAAGGTCTCCCACCATTTCACCACCGGCGCGCTGCGCGAGGTCAGTCCGCTGGGACCAGCGCTGGGGCTGTTGACCTCGATCCATTCCTTCACGACGGGCGAGTTCGGACGCACGAAGTCCGGGCCAACTGGAGTGCAGCCGACCAGCAGGGCCGTGCATAGAGCGGTGCCGATCAGTCTGCGGTGAAGCTTGGCCCGGGTCATGTCATGCGTCCTCAGATATCCAGTGGTCGGATGAAGTTGGCGAAGGAGTAAAGGCGGATGTTGATGCGCCGCAGGAACTCGAAACTTTTGCCCTGTCCGGTGTAGATTGCCACCGCCGCGTGGCCACCAGCAGGGAAAGTGTGACCGTCGGGAATGTCGACCGAGATTTGTACAGCAATGCGCCCCGGTAGTTTCGGCAACTCGAACCCTGGCAGACGGCCAGAGGGCAGGTACTGACCCTGACGAGTCGCCCACCAGATCGCCTCGACCTTGCCGGTCAGAATCTCGCCGGGATAGAGATCCAGCGCGACCTCAACCGGTTGGCCGACTTCGACGAATTTCAGGTTCTGCTGGCGATAGGTGGCCAGAATGTAAGGGTTGTCCTTGGTGACAAAACTGGCGATTGCCCCCAGGCGGATATCCCCCACGACCAGACCCGGACGCGCCTGTTGCGACACGATCATGCCGTCTTCGGGCGCGTAAATTGTCGTGTTATCAAGGAAATACTGGGCTTTCTCCAACTGCGCCTGCGCTTGCAGGATGCCCGTGTTCACCCCGTCAATCTGAGAATCCAGCGCCAATTGTGCTTTCTCCAGATTGGCTTCGGCCTCTTTGATCTGCGCCTGATCCTCGGTGACCTGTTCGTTCCAGCGGTCCAATTCGTCCTGACGTGCGCCGCCCGCAGGCACGAGATTTTCATAGCGTGCCTGTTGTGTCAGCGCATAGGCCAATTGCGCGTTCGCACGTTCAACGTTTTCCGCCGCGACAATGACATCCTGTTCCAAAATCTTGGCATTCTGCTCGGCAGCAACCAGCTGCGCGGTGGCCTCCTCGACCTCAAGCGAGAACACGGTGTCGTCGAAGCGATAGAGGGGATCGCCCTTCGTGACCTCGGTGTTTGGCTCGACCAATACCTCGGTCAGGATGGTCGGTTCGGTCAGACGCGGCACGATCTGGATGGTTGACCGCACAACATGGCTGTCGATCGAGAAGGGCTGAAAGAAGCGCAGCGCCACCAGAAACACCAACAACAGGTGCGCGCCAATCCAGAAGGTGACAATCCCCCAGGTGATGTTGAATTTCAGCCATTGGACTTTGAAAAAAATGAACCAGACGAAAATGATGTAGAACAGCGTAATGCCGAGGGCGACGAACATAGTCTGTGAATTCCTTTGGCCTTAGCTCTTCTGGGTGTCGTCAGGGTCCAGCGGGTCGCGGTATTCTTCCTTTACCGAACCGCCCAACCGTTTGATTTCCTTGCGGATGGCGTCTTTCTCGTCGTCGGGCGTGCGACGAATATCGACCGTGACGCCATCGTGGAATGCCCACATGAAGGCATGAACCCAGGGGACAACGGCCAGAAAACCCATCCAGCCCATGATCTTGACGGCTTCGGCATGGGGATGGTTGCGCTTGATCGCGATCCGCCCGGGCAGCCCCATGATGAACAGAAACAGCGCCATTACTGCCGCCAGCAGCAATATCAGTGCCACGAATGTCAGATAGTCGTAAAAGCCAAGCGGCTGTCCCAGTAATCCCATGCTCGTGCCTCCTTTTGGGAAGGTTGCCCCATCCTCAGCCGTTGCCACCCATTTCGTCAATCAATTTGTAGCTGGTGGGAGGGTCAGCGCAGATGCCCGGCCCGCATTCCACCAAGGTCGAGACCGCGTTCAACGCGGCCAGACCGAACATGATGAAAAATGCGGCTTTTGCCAGCACACTACCGCCGAAGCGGGGCTGAGGTTTACTGTCGTACTGGCGGTCGAACATCAGCATGAATGACGTGCCCACCAAGATCAGGAAGAAGCAGATCGCCGCCCAAGTGTAGTAATGCAGCCCCAGCACGGGCGAGCCGTAATGCCCGGTGCCCGGAACGATATGCAGCAGGATCTGTCGTACGGCAACACTGCCGCCAAACAACGCGCCAAGCAGCATGATGCCATAGTGTCGGGGGCGGGCGCCATGTAGCAGGTTCAGCCCCAAACCCACGCCTACAGCGACAAAGCCAACCCGTTGCAACAGGCATAAAGGGCAGGGCAGCTCATAGAGCTTCAACTGATAGACATAGGCCAGCAACAGCACGAGGCTGACCGCCAACATGCCAAGTGCGTTCAGCGTGCGTGAGAGTTCAGGTGTCATCCGGGCTCTCCTACAACTGGATCGTCAGTTGGCTAGTGGCGTGGAATTTCAGCCAATACACACTCAACGCCAGCGTGAAAAAGAACAGCACATTGGCGGCTGTTGTACGATTAAAATAATTCAGCCCCATCGTGGCTGTAAGTAACGCAAACAAAAGCGCTATCATGGCCCGGATCTCCCCTCCCGTGCGACGATTGCAATATGCGCGAGTGTGTCAGGCGAAGATCAGTCTGGCAAGAACCAGTGACTTGGATTCACCTTTAGTGCGAATTACTTGACGTCAACCGTAGAGTTTTATCTGCGTGTTCCATTCCTTGCATTTGCGGGTCAGATCGTTGGGCAAGGCTTGGTCGGTGTAGAACACGTCCACCTCGGACAGTGAAGCAATCCGAGCCGGGGCGGTACGCTGAAACTTGGACTGGTCGGCAACAAGGCAGGTCTTGCGCGCCTGTGAGATGATGGTCTGGCTGACGCGCACTTCCTGAAAATCGAAGTCCAGCAGGTCTCCGTTTATGTCCAGTGCGGAACAGCCGATGATCGCATAGTCAAACTTGAACTGTTCGATGGTTGAGATTGTCAGGTTGCCGATCAGCCCTCCATCCGAGCGACGCAGCACGCCGCCAGCCACGACGATTTGACAATCTGGGTTTTCGACCAGGATGTTTGCGACGTTCATGTTGTTGGTGACCACCATCAGGTCCTTGTGACCCAGCAACTGCCGGGCAACGGCTTCGGTCGAGGTGCCGATGTTCAGAAACACGGACGCTCCGTCCGGTATATCCTGCGTGCAAAGTTGCGCGATGCGCGCCTTTGTGTCGGCGTTCAGGGCGCGGCGGTCTTCATAGCCGATATTGGATACGCCCGAGCGCAACACTGCACCGCCATGCACACGGTCGAGCTTTCCCATGTCGGCCAGTTCCGACAGGTCTCGGCGAATGGTCTGAACCGTTACTTCGAACCGCGCGGCCAGATCTTCGACCATCACGCGGCCATCCTGTCTGGCGATATTCAGAATGTCGGACTGGCGAAAAGATTGGGACACGGTTGGCTCCAAACTGGGTGAGTTCGTTTTTGTTCTATTTTTCGGAATATTCAACAAAATGACATCCAAGGGCGCAATAATTGACAATCTCTGTGACAAAACGAACATAAACGAAAACAAACGTTGACGAAACGCGGGGGCGCAAGGTTAATGAACGCGCGTTTTCCACGAATGGGGAATCACCCGGATATGAAACAGACACAACAACAGGTCTCTGACCTCTTCATCATAGGCGGCGGCATCAACGGGTGCGGCATTGCCCGCGATGCGGCGGGGCGTGGGCTGTCGGTGACCTTGGCCGAGATGAACGATCTGGCCTCGGCGACGTCTTCGGCCTCGACCAAGCTGTTTCACGGCGGGTTGCGCTATCTGGAGTATTTCGAGTTCCGCCTGGTGCGCGAGGCATTGATCGAGCGGGAAACCCTGCTGCGCGCAATGCCGCATATCAGTTGGCCGATGCGATTTGTGCTGCCGTATCACGAGGATATGCGCTTTGATTCGGAAACCCCGACCTCGCGCCTGCTCAGCACGGTGATGCCGTGGATGAAGGGTCGGCGTCCGGCCTGGCTGATCCGTCTGGGTCTGTTCATGTATGACCATCTGGGTGGGCGCAAAATCCTGCCGGGCACAGACGCGCTGGACCTGAAAACCGCACCCGAGGGGCGGCCGCTACAGGAGAAGTTCGAGACGGCCTATGAGTATTCGGATTGCTGGATTGAGGATTCCCGGTTGGTTGTCCTCAACGCCCGCGATGCTGAGGCGCGCGGGGCAAAGATCATGGTGCGCACCGAGGTTCTTTCGGCGGAACGCGCGGATGACTTGTGGGAGGTGACGCTCCGGGATCGTGACAGCGACGAGAAACGTGTGGTTCGTGCCAGAATGCTGATCAACGCCGGCGGCCCGTGGGTCGGCGATATCATCCAGTCAAAAATCCGCGTGAACTCGCGCGAAGGTGTCCGGCTGGTGCGTGGCAGCCATATCGTGACCCGCAGGCTGTTCGACCACGACAAATGCTATTTCTTTCAGGGTGAGGATGGCCGCATCATCTTTGCTATTCCGTATGAGCGCGACTTCACCCTGATCGGCACCACAGATCAGGATCATCCGAACCCGTCCGAACCTCCGATCTGTACCGAGGCCGAGCAGGATTATCTGTGCGCCTTCGCGACGAAATACTTCAAGAAGCCGGTGACCCGAGAGGATGTTGTCTGGACCTATTCCGGCGTGCGTCCTTTGTACGATGACGGGGCCAGCAGCGCGACGGCGGCAACGCGGGATTACACGTTGAAGGTCGACGCGCAGGGCGGGGCGCCCGTTCTGAATGTGTTTGGCGGCAAGATCACGACCTACCGGCGGCTGGCCGAAAGTGCGTTGGAGAAAGTGGCCGAGCATTTCGCAGACCTGCCCGGACCTTGGACTGCAGGCGTTTCCTTGCCCGGCGGTGATTTCCCTGTCGATGGGGTGCAGGATCTGGTGGCTGGGCTTGAGGCGGATTACAGCTTTCTGGATCGCGCCTGGGCTGAACGTCTTGTGCGAGCCTACGGTACCGAAGCCCGCGCTATTCTGGGCGATGCGAAAACCTTTGGGGATTTGGGCGAGGATTTTGGTGCTACGCTGACTGCGCGGGAACTGGAATGGCTGATGGACAGGGAATACGCGCGCAAGGCCGAGGATGTGGTCTGGCGCCGGAACAAATTGGGTCTGCGATTGACGACCGACCAAATTGCCCGGATTGAAAACTGGATGTCACAACGCTGCGCGCAAGCCGCTGCCTAAGAAAAAAGCCCCGCCGATCTCGCGGGGCTTTTCTTTGAGTTACGCCGCTTCCTCGGAAGGTTCTGGATCGTTCTTGGTTCCCTTGATCCACTCCCTGAGGCTTTGCATCAGAGCATACAGAACCGGTACCAGAATGACGCCGACCAGCGTGGCCGCCAGCATACCGCCGAACACGGCGACACCGATGGCCCTCTGACTGGCCGCGCCTGCACCGCTGGCCGCCAGCAGCGGCACAACACCCAGCAGGAAGGACAGCGCGGTCATCATCACCGCGCGGAAACGCTGGTAAGCGGCCTCGGCGGCGGCGTCCTTGATCGACAGGCCATTGGCCCGCTGTTCCATCGCAAACTCAACGATCAGAATGCCGTTTTTCGACGCCAGCCCCACAAGCATGATCATCCCGATCTGCGTATAGAGGTTGATGTCACTGCCAACGATGGCCACTGCGGCTACCGCTCCGAACAGGGCGACAATCACCGACAGAAGGATTGAAACCGGCATCGTCCAGCTTTCATATTGCCCGACAAGGAACAGATAGCCGAACAGGATCGCCAGACCCAGAATGACGATTACGAGGCTGCCGGAGGCCAGCTGCTGTTGCGCTGTCCCGGTCCATTCGAAGGCATAGCCCGGGGGCAGGGCGGTGGCCGATTCCTCGGTCATGACGGTGATCGCATCACCTGTGGAAAGTCCCGGGGCAGGAACCGCCGTCACGGTTGCCGAGCGGAACAGGTTGTGGCGTTTCAACAGAACCGGCCCCAGCACGTTCTCAACATCAACGAGCGTACCCAGAGGGACCATCTCACCTTTTGTCGAACGCACGTAAAGGTTCGAGATATCATCGACCTTGTCGCGATAGCTGCCATCCGCCTGGATCATCACGCGATAGACCCGGCCGAACAGGTTGAAGTCGTTCACGTAGTACGATCCCAACTGGGCCTGCATGGTCTGGAACACTTCGGCCACGGACACTTGCAGCGTCTTGGCTTTTTCGCGGTCCAGATCAACGAACAGCTGCGGCACGTTTGCGCGGAAGGTGGTGTAGGCCTGACCGATTTCAGACCGCTGGTTCGCCGCATAAACGAACGACCCCACGGCCGAGGCCAGATCCTGAGGCGATCCGCCGCCGGTCTGCTGGACTTCCATCTCGACACCGGCAGACATGCCCAGGCCCTGAATGGGCGGCGGGTTGAAGGCCACGATCGAGGCCGCGGACTCGCCATAGGCGATGGCCAGGACCTTTTGCAGGATCGCGTCCGCGCTCAGGTCGTCTTCCTGACGCTCATCCCAGTTGTCGAGGTTCACAAAGATCGCAGCGCCGTTCGTCGTGGTGCCGTTCAGGATCGAGAAGCCGTTGATCAGAACGGTGCTTGCCACGCCGGGGATCTGCTGAATCTGCTCATCCACGCGGGCTGAGACAATCTCGGTACGCTCCAGCGTTGCCGCGTCGGGCAGCTGAATATCAACGAACAGATAGCCGTTATCCTCAAGGGGTAGGAAGCCACTGGACGTGTTGGACATGATGGTACCAGTGCCCATCGCCAGCGCAACGATGACTCCGAGACCGACGACCGGCAGGATCAGAAGCTTGCGCACGATGGCCACATACCCGTTGCGAATGCCGCCGATGAAATTCTCGAAGACGGCCAGCAGCCCCTTTGGCGGGCCCGAGCGGGCGCGCAGAACCAGCCCGCACAAGGCCGGTGACAGGGTCAGTGCGTTGATCGACGAGATCACAACAGCGGTCGAGATTGTCACTGCGAACTGCGAATAAAGCCGCCCCGAGATACCTGGCATGAAGGTCACCGGTACGAACACAGCCAGCAGAACCAGCGTGGTCGCAATCACCGGGCCGGTGATCTGCCCCATGGCCTTGCGGGTGGCTTCGGCAGGGGGCAGCCCCTCGTCGGCAATGATCCTTTCGACGTTTTCGACCACAACAATCGCGTCATCCACGACGATCCCGATAGCCAGAACCAGCGCAAATAGCGAGATCGTGTTCAGCGACATTCCGAACAGCAGCAGGAAAGCGAACGTCCCGATCAATGACACCGGGATCGCAACGGCCGGAATGATTGTTGCCCGCCAACTGCCCAGAAAGACAAACACAACCGAGATCACCAGAGTAAAGGTCAGGATCAGGGTCGTGATCACGTCGTTCAGAGATTGTTCCACAAAGTCGGTGGTGTTGAAGGGAACGTCATATTCCACGTCCGTAGGGAAACTGCGCGACAGGCGGTCTAGTTCGGCCTGGACCCGCTCGGACACAGCCAATGCGTTTGCGCCGGGAGCCTGGTAGATACCGATGACGGTTGCAGGAACACTGTCAAAATAACCGGAGGCCGCATAATATTGCGCACCCAGTTCAACCCGTGCGATATCCTTGACCCGAACGATCGAACCCGCGTCACCGGTTCGAATGACAATTTCACCGAATTCGGCGGCTGAGGTCAGGCGCCCCTTGGTTTTGATCGTGTACTGAAACGTCTGCCCTTCGGGAACAGGGGGGGCACCGATTGAGCCGGCCGACACTTCAACGTTCTGCTCGCGGATGGCGCTGATTACGTCGCCCGGAGTAATGGACAATGCAGCCATCTTGTCCGGATCCATCCAGATTCGCATAGCGTATTCCAGATTTGTCAGAACGTCCGCCTTACCAACGCCTTGAACCCGAGCCAGAGCATCTTTCAGGTTGATCGAGGCATAGTTTGACAGAAACACACTGTCATAGGTGCCATTGGGCGAGGTCAGCGTGACCAGCAACAGCATGTTGGTCGACGCCTTCTGCGTTACCACGCCCGAGGACGTCACCTCGGTCGGCAGCGAAGACATCGCCTGCGCCACCCGGTTCTGCACGTTGACCGAGGCGATATCGGGATCGGTACCAACCTCGAAGGTGATGTTCAGCGAGTACGAACCGTTGTCGGACGAAGTGGACGTCATATAGATCATGTCGTCCACACCGTTCACCTGTGCCTCAATCGGTGCGGCGACGGTGTTTTCCACGGTCTCGGCGTTGGCGCCGGTATAGGTAGTGGACACACTGACCACGGGCGGCGTGATGTCCGGAAACTGGGCCACCGGCAGAACCATGTAGCCGATGATGCCCATGATGGTCAGGACAAGCGAAATAACTAGCGCCAGCTTTGGCCGGCTGATGAACAGGGCAGAGAACATCGGTTACTCTCCCGGCTGCTCAGAGGCTACGACCGCATCCACGGCCACACCCGGACGAACCCTTTGTAGGCCCTCGACGATGACGCTTTCACCTTCGCGCAGGCCATCCTTTACGATGATTGCAGTCTCGACGGTGTCTCCGGTGGTGATATAGCGCTGCTCGACCATCTGCTTGTCATTCACGACCAGCACGAATTCTCCCCGCTGGTCACGTTGCAGCGCGGCCTGAGGGATCAGGACCTCAAGTGTTGGCTCCAAAGCTTCGATCTGAACGCTCAGGAACTGACCGTCGACGATCAAACGAGCAGTGTTATCAAATTCCGCCCGAACTGCAATTGCGCCTGTCAGAGGGTCGATGCGGTTGTCAACGAAGACGATCTTGCCGGTTTCATCCAGGTTGGTGCCGTTGGGCAGGGTTAAGTGCACGTTTGGACTTTTGCTGCTTTCGGCCAACGAGGCTGCGCTCTCACCATACTGCTCCAGAACGGTTGTGAATTGTTTTTCGTTCAACGAAAAGTTCACGTAGATCGGCGCCTCGCTGACCAGATTCACAAGAGGAGGGTTCGTTGGTCCAACCACGTCGCCCACACTTGTGGCGACGCGGCCGAGACGCCCGGAAAAGGGGGCGTGAATTTTGGTATAGCTCAGGTCCAGTTCAGCTTGCTGGATTGCGGCATGGGCTGATTTGACTTCAGCCTCGGCGACCAATTCATTCGCACGTGCGATGTCCCGCTCGGATTCGGGGGTCGCGTCGCGTAGGTAAAGCTCTTCCTTTCGGGCCAGCTCTACCTTTGCCAGTTCCAGATTGGCCTCAGCACGGTCCAAATCGGCCTTGCGGGCTTCGAGTGTCGCTTCATAGAGATCGGGCTCAATCGTGAACAACAAGTCGTCTTTGCTTACGAGTGAACCGTCAGTCACCTCTTGGCTCTCAAGAAATCCGTTGACCCTCGCTACAATGTCAACTTTGTCGATCGCCTCGGCACGACCGATAAAAACGGCTTCTTCAGTGATTTCCTGCGTATAGGCCGCAGCGATGGACACCTTGGGGGGCGGGGCGTCGCTTTGATCCTGCGCCAGGGCTGCATTTGCCATGCCCATACAGACCAAAGCGGCGACGGCTGGCCCGTAGAAGCGGGATTTAGAGTTCTTCAATGCAAGGGACATGGCAGGCGCCTCGTTAAAGCTATGGATCTTGCGCCCGGGCAGACTGACCGCCCCGACGAGTCGAGTGAATTTCCGGTCAGGATGGCTGTTTTGCGCGTATACCTCAAGCATCTTGAATGCGAATTAATCGTTCCGGTCGGCAGAATTTTTCGCGCCGTCAGGCTGACTTAGGCTGACTTTCTTAAGCCCGCTTTTTCAAGTTTCTGCCGGAACAAAAAAACGAGGGCCACGCGGGCCCCCGTTTTTGTGTTCGACATTGAGTTTTGGATCAGTCGCGTGTACCGGCAAACCGGGTCTGCCAGTCTTCGCGCTGCTCGTCGGTGATTTTGGCGAACAGAACGTCCGGCACGGTGAATTCATGACCGGCGGGCAGGGCGCTGAGCGCGGCCTCGACATCCTCGGGCCAGCCGGTGTCCAGCGTGTTCATCGCGCTCAGCATCTTGGCCGAGGTTTCGGGGATGAACGGGGCGCTGAGAACGGCGTAGAGCCGGATCAGGTTCAGGCCCAGACGCACTTGTGCTGCCGCCTGTTCCGGATCTTCCTTGAACGTGGACCAAGGGGCAGCAGCCTGCAGATATTCGTTGCCCGCCACCCAGATCGCTCGCAACTCCTGCGCGGATTTGCGAACCTCCATCGCCTCCATATGCCCTTCATAGGCGCGGACACGACGGGTGAGTTCTTCGATCAGCGCTTGTTCGCGTTCGCCATAGCTGCCGCCTTCCGGCACGGCTTCGCCGAACTTCGAGCGGCAGAACTTGGTGATCCGGCTGACAAAGTTGCCCAGCACGTCGGCGAGGTCTTTATTCACCGATTGTTGGAAGTTCTCCCACGTGAACTCACTGTCGCTGCTTTCGGGGGCATGGCTCAGCAGCCACCAGCGCCAGAAATCGGCGGGCAGAATCTCCAGCGCCTGATCCATGAACACGCCACGACCCTGAGAGGTCGAGAACTGGCCACCGTCATAGTTCAGGTAGTTGAAAGATTTCAGGTGGTCGACCATCTTCCACGGCTCGCCCGAACCCAGAATGGTCGCCGGGAAAGACAGGGTGTGGAAGGGCACGTTGTCCTTGCCCATGAACTGGACATAACGCACGTCATCGGCGCCTTTGTCGGTGCGCCACCAGCGCTCCCAATCGGCATCAGATTTGCCGTTGGCATCCGCCCATTCCTTGGCGCAGGCAATGTATTCGATCGGCGCGTCGAACCAGACGTAGAAAACCTTGCCTTCCATCCCCGGCCAGTCCTGATCACCTTTTTTGACAGGTACACCCCAATCCAAATCTCGGGTGATACCACGATCCTGAAGGCCGTCGCCGTCATGCAGCCATTTCTTGGCGATTGAGGTGGTCAGGATCGGCCAGTCGGTCTTGCTGTCGATCCACGCGTCCAGCTGATCCTTCATCGCCGACTGACGCAGATACAGGTGTTTGGTCTCGCGCACCTCCAGATCGGTCGAGCCGGAAATGGCCGAGCGCGGCTCGATCAGATCGGTCGGGTCCAGCTGCTTGGTGCAGTTCTCGCATTGGTCGCCGCGCGCACGTTCGTAACCGCAATTGGGGCAGGTGCCCTCGATATAACGGTCGGGCAGGAAACGGCGATCAGCGTTGGAATAGACCTGTTTTTCGCTGACCTCGCGGATCAGCCCGGCATCGTCCAGCTTGCCCGCAAAATGCTGGGTCAGCTTGCGGTTCTGCTCGCTGGACGAGCGGCCAAAGTGATCGAAGCTCAGACCAAAACGCTGCGCGATGTCGGCCTGAACGGCATACATGTCCGCGCAGTATTCCGCGACGGGTTTGCCCGCTTTGGCAGCGGCCAGTTCGGCCGGCGTGCCGTGCTCGTCCGTGGCACATAGGAACATGACCTCATTCCCCCGGCCACGCTGGTAGCGCGCGTACAGGTCGGCAGGCAATTGCGAGCCGATCAGGTTGCCGAGGTGCTTGATCCCGTTGATGTAAGGGATCGCCGAGGTGATGAGAATCCGAGCCATTTTGCGTTTCCACGTATCTATCTGCGCGCCCGTCTACCTTATGTGATCGGTCAGCAAAAGCCCGGTTTCGCCGGTAAACGCCCGAAACGACGGATAACTGCATGTCCAGCATGGTCTTCGCGTGATGGTCCCGAACCGTGTATGGTGGGCGTGCATATTTTTCAGGGGGGATAAAATGAAGCTATTCTTGGTTCATCGCTTGATGCAGGCGTCCGCAATTCTCTGTTTCACCCTTTTCTTAGCGCCAAGCGGCCAAGCAGACCAAGGCAAAGCCTTGGATGCGATTGACAGTTTTGACAAAGCGATGCTGTCGATTTTCCACAGCGGTCAGGATGAACTGACGGCGCAGACACGGCCGGTCATGGTGATCGCTCGGGATGTGACGATCCTGTCCACGGATGGTCAGGTGTCGTTTCCAAGGGACGCGCCTAACTACCTGATTTTCAAATCCACATCCCACGTTCTTCTGGGGATTATCGGTGCTGTTACACCGTGGCCCAAAGGAAACGATGATGATGCAAGTTGGAAAAAGGACTTTGCGGCCATTGCGCAGGAAATCGACACGCTTTTGCCGTGGATTGAGAAACTCGACCTGCCAGAAGAAGATATCGCCCGGCAACGGCAAATGCTTGAGGCCGCGCGTAACTTCACAAATGCAGCGGTTCAGCGCGGCACCCTCAACCGGCAGGATGTCTCAGATGCCATCAACGACATGCGACCGGTCTGGGCAGCCAACATGCGCGAAGCGGCGCGGGCCGAGCTTTCCGCGTTGCACAAGGCTGTGTCTGATGCGCGTGCTGCTGTCAGCGAAAGGGTCTGGGACGAGATGTATGTCGTCCATCACGGCGGCTCCAATGTGACCGGTATCAATGTCGTCGAACTGTATCTGGAACGCGTGATGCCGCAGAAAGTAGCGGCGGGTCAGATCATGTTTGCCGAAAATGCGCACGGCAACAAGGCGATGGCTGATTTCGTCGGCTATGAGAAGATGCAACGCCTTGTCGGCGCTTGGGCTTTCGGCGATCCGGCGCGTATGGAAGTTGACCTGTTGGGCTATGAGGCAGGTGCACTTCTGGATGAAATGATCCCGTCCTCGCCGCCGGAGTAACGGCCAGGGCTTTATTCCTCGCGCGACCTCTTGAGCAACCGCCCGATGGTGAACGAGGTGCGCGGCGCATAGACATAGTTGGTCCGCTCGTCCGGTGTCGGGCGCGAGCGCATCCGGGCGACGCCAAACACGATCAGAACCATATGTCCGGCTGCCACAAAGGCGAACAGGGCACCTGGACCAAATTGCTCGATCAGCGTGGATGAGATGTAGGGTGAGGCAATTGCCCCCAGCGCGTACCAGAACATCAGCGCGGCTGACAATTCCACCCGTTCCTCCGTAGTAGCAAAGTCATTTGCGTGCGCGGACGATACCGAGAAGATTGGAAAGGTCGTCAGGCCAAAGATCCCAGCCGCCAGCATTACACCCAGCGTACCGGTGCCGGATGCGGCCATCGTAACACCGCAGCTGAGCACGGCAGCACCGGATAGCCAGATCAGAACCCAGCGCCGGTCATATTTATCTGCCAGCCAGCCTAGCGGGTATTGCGCCAAAGCTCCGCCCAGAACAAATGAGGCGAGGAAGAACGCGATCTGGTCCACGCCGAGACCGACCTCTTGCCCATAAACGGGGCCGACCATGCGGAACGAGGCCGAGCTGAGCGCTGCAACGATCACACCCGCCACCGCCAGGGGCGAACTGCGCCAAGCCAGTTTGGGTCGCAGGCGAGGGGCGTCAGGTGTGATCGGCTGGCTGGCACGGGTCAGTGTCAGCGGCAATAGCGAAGCGCAACACAGGATCGCCAACAGGTTATAGGACACGTACGAGGCGGGCGGCAGTACGGCAATGATCAACTGCGCCCCCAGTGATGCCCCCATGTCGACGAACCGATACGTCCCCATCGCCCGCCCACGGGTTTCGTTGGTGACTTTGGCATTCAGCCAGGCCTCAATCACGGTGTAGCTGCCCGCAACGCAGGTGCCCGAGGCGATCCGCAACAGGGCCCATAAATAAGGGTTGTCAGTCAGTGTGTGCCCGATCAGCCCCATTGCCCCCAAGGCTGTACAGACGGCAAAGGCCCGCGAGTGTCCGACGTTCCCCATAAGCCGTGGGGCCCACCAGCAACCAATGAAAAAACCAAGAAAATGCGACGACCCCAGCAGGCCGATCTGCTCGGTCGTGAAATCCAGTGTAATGCCCGAGATAGCATCCAGCGGTCCGACGCCGCCGGTGGAAAGCTGCAGCAGAATGACGGAAAGAAAAAGGGCGGCAAAGGAAATGATCGTGCGCATGATGGGCCCAGCTTTACTCAATATTCCAGTAATGCGCGCGCCTTATCGACGCGGAGGCGTCGTTTTTTGCCTATTCCGCTTTTTTGATCTCGGCCCGTATGTCCAGTCCGACGGTGTCCTGCACCAGATCGGCATAGCCGGACGCGCCGAAATCGTGACGGTTCAGCGCGCCGGTCAGGCGGATGGACAACATGTCCAGATTGTCCGACGCGCTGCCCGAGGGGCGAAAGAGGTCGGCCTGCAGGGCAATCGGTTTCGTGACGTCGCGCAGGGTCAGGTCACCGATGACTTTCGCCCCGCGCGAGATGCGCCCGCCTTCGCCCAACTGCACTCTGGTCGATACGAAATGAATGGTTGGAAACCGCGCAACTTCCAAAACGCCCGCTCCCAGCATCGCGTTTCGGGCAAATGGCAGTCTGGTGCGGGCTTCGGCGGCGTTCAGGGTGACACTGACGCGGCTGTTGGTCAGATTGCTCAGGTCGATCCGAATATCTGCCGACTGGATCGGCATTGTGCCGGATTGGGTAAGGCCTGACAGATCGAAGGTGAAGGCAACGGATGTTCCTTTGGGCACCAGCACGTAACGGCTCTGGCCAGCGTGGGCCGGGTGGATCAGAGGCAGTGTGGCCAACCCGGCCAGAAGCGTGCGCCGGGTCAGGTGGGTCATGCCAAGGCCTCCTGCCTGCGGGGGCGTGAACGGTTCAGCAGCACCAGCAGGATGGCAATGTTCAAGCCGTTCCACAGAATGCCGTTGATGAAGGCCAGTTGATAATTACCGGTCACGTCGTAAATCCAGCCGGACATCCAGCCACCCAGAGCCATGCCCATGATCGTCATCATCATGACGAACCCGACGCGGGCGCCGGCCTCTTGCGGGGGCATGTATTCGCGGACCACAAGCGCATAGCTGGGCACGATGCCGCCTTGGGCCAGCCCGAACAGCAGGCTGATGACGTAAAGCGAGACCATCCCGTCATAAGGCAGGAACAGGAACAGAGCGATACATTGCAGGATCGAGCCGATCAGCAGGGTCATCACCCCGCCCAGCTTGTCGGCCACAAGGCCCGAGATTACCCGGCTGACCACGCCGCCCAAAAGCATCAGTGACAGCATCTCGGCCCCGACGGCCGGACCGTATCCGAGACCGACGCAGTACGAGACGATGTGAACCTGCGGCATCGACATGGCCACGCAGCACCCGATCCCGGCCAGACCCAAAATGTATTGCAGGGCACGCGGTGAAATCCCAACGCTGCGGGCGTTGATCTGCGCATTGGCGGCGGCGGTGCTGTGCGCCTCGACCGGTACCTGGCGGCGTAGAAGAAGGGACAGGGGGATGACGACTGCCAAGGTTATGACAGCCAGCGTCAGATAAACCTGCTGCCAACCGTCGCGGGCCAGAATGCCCGACAGGAGGGTGGGCCAGATCGCCCCGGACAGGTAATTCCCGCTGGCCACCAGCGCGACGGCGATCCCGCGCCGCCGCATGAACCAGTGCGAGATATCAGCGATCAGCGGCCCGAACCCGATCGACGTGCCCAGCCCCAGCAGCAGATGCGCCACTGACAGCAGCAGGATATTCGGTGCCCATGTTGCTAGCAGGTAGCTGATTGCGCTTAGAATTGCGGCTCCGATAAGCGCCTTGGTTACGCCCAGCCGGTCAACCATCTGCCCCAGCCACATGTTCCCCAGCGCAAAACCGATCATCGCTAGTACATAGGGCAGAGAAGCCTCGGCCCGGCTGGCCTCGAACTGCGCCTCAACTGCAGGCATCACCACGATCACCGCCCACATGCCCACATTTGCCACCGTGGCAATGGCGAGCGTGATTAGAAGGCGTATCCAGGAATAGCGGCTGTCATGGATTGGGTGGCTCATGCTGGAACGCTAGGACGGGGTCCGGGCTTTGGCCAGTCACAAGTTTTGTGATCCTCGTGAGGTGTCACACCAAAACATCTTCGGTCTCGATCCGTTGCAGGTTCAGTCCGGCGCGCGGTTTGGTCTGGGTGGCTTGCCAACTGACCGGGGGCAGGGCGCGGGCGCGGCGACGGGTCAGGGTCCAGCGGCGGGTCTCTCCCTGATGGTTGGCGGCCATGTGCCAGCGAGTCTCAACCCCTTGCGCGCCGCCATCGCCGGGCGTCAGCAGCAGACCCAGCGGAGCCCGCCCCATCGCGCCACCCTGTTCTGCGGCCAGATGCATGCGCCGCACCGGCGTCAGGCCAGGCGCACCGGGCAGGTCGCCGATGATCAGTGGGATCGCTCCGCTGCGCAGGGCTTCTTCCATGCACCATAACAAATCCTCGGCGCGGGTGGGGCGAACGAAGATGAACCGGGCAGGGTCGGCAAAGGGCATCATCCCGTCGGGGTTCAACTGGCCGGGTTCCCACGCGGGCGAAATCCACAGCACCGGCCCCTGCGTCTGACCTGCCAACCACATGGCAAAGCTGCGCCGGGCGGGGCCACAGGCCTCGTGCACGCGGGCCAGTTGCAGGGTGATCTGCGTGTGCAGGGTTAGCCCCGGCGCCTCGCGCGCGGGTTTGCGGCCAAGAAGGTTTGTAGACATGCCATCAATCTAGCATGTTCTCACTTTGTTCTCAATCGGGGAATGCCGCTAAAGACCTTTTACCGCGACAGGATCATACGGCCGTCGGTGAACTGGATATTCGAGAACCGGTGCAGATAGTCCATGCCCAGCAGCGACTGACGCAAATCGCCTTCGTTGACCCAGGCCGCAACGCCGTGGTCGATGATCGGGCCCAGCTCAAGACTGTCCAGCCGGATGGGCGCGGTGCGCACCTCTCCGTTTGCGGTCGATGCGCGCCCGATGTAATTCAGTTGGTCGGGGTCAACGCCTATGCGTCTGGCGTCCTGTTCGCTGAACACAATCTGGCTGGCACCGGTATCGACGAGGAAATTGATCGGCTCTCCGTTCACCAGAACGGGCAGGTAATAGTGGCCGTCATAGGCACGGGGCACTTCAATGGTCTCGCCGGTGACGGTCATCTGCGGAGCGGGGGCAACGGTCGAGCGGATGTCTTCCCACAATCCGACAACGGCAATGACGCCAACGAAGATGAACACCCAGGCCATAACCTGCTGCATTGTCTTGTTCAGCGATTGGCGGTTTTGTGAAACGAACCAAAACACCACCGCCGTGCCAAGCACGACCAGATAAACCAAACGTCCAATATCGTCGCCGACCATACCGTTACCTTTACCAGTTTGTTACAAGGTATATGGGGTTTATGACGCAAAACCAAAGGCCTTGAGGCCATCCAGGATGAACTGAACCGACAGTGCCGCCAGCAACATTCCAAGCAATCGGGTCAATACGTTCAAGCCGGTCTTACCCAACGCACGTGCGATCAGGCCGCCGGACAGAAAGAAGGCCAGAACGACGGCCATGACAGCCAGCATTACGATGCAGGCCTCGACGATGCCCAGAATGCCAGGATGCTGCCCCGCCAGAAGGATGATCGTTGCAATTGAACCCGGTCCGGCGATTAGCGGGATAGCCAATGGGAAAACTGAGGGGTCGGGATGTTCCTCTTCCTCGGCCCGGTCCTCGCGCCGTTTGGTGCGGCGTTCGAAAAGCATATCCAGTGCGGTCAGGAACAAGAGCGCACCCCCTGCAACGCGGAAGGCGGCCATCGAGATGCCGACAAAACCCAGAACGGCTTCGCCAAAAGCGGCGAAAGCGATCAGGATGCAGACGGCCGTCAGGCAGCTGCGGATCGCTGTTTTGCGACGGGTTTTAGCGTCCATGTCCTGCGTCAGCGCCACAAAGATAGGTGTGGTGCCGAAGGGGTCGATCACAACGAACAGGGTGGTGAAGGCGGTGATGAAAAAGGCCAGATCCATCATGCGGCATTCTCGGCGTTTTCAAGACGTTCGGCTGCGGCGACCCACAGGGCCTCGGCTTTTTGCATGGCTTCGACGACCTCGGCGAATTTCCGGTTCCAGGTTTCAAGATCGTTGATCTTATCGTCCTCGTACAAAGCCGGGTCCGCCAGCTTGGCCGAGAGCTTGTCGTGCATATCCGTCAGTTTTTCTATCCGGTCCTCGCATTTGCGCAGATCGGAGCGCAGTGCCAACATCGCCTCGCGTGAGGGGCGCTTGGGCTTGGCGGTCTGCGGTTTCACTTTGACCGGTTTTTCACGGGCCAGCAGCATGGTGCGATAGGCCTCGAGGTCGCCGTCGAAGGGCTTGACCGAGCCGTCCGAAACCAGCCACAGCCGATCCGCGACCAGCGACAGCAGGTGCATGTCGTGGCTGACCAGAACCACCGCGCCGGAATACGCGGTCAGCGCTTCGACCAAAGCCTCGCGGCTTTCGATGTCCAGGTGGTTGGTCGGCTCGTCAAGGATCAGCATATGCGGCGCGTCGATGGTCGCGATCAGCAATGACAGGCGCGCCTTCTGACCACCGGACAGTCGCCCGACCAGAGTTTCTGCCTGGTCCGCGTTCAGCCCAAACCCGGCCAGACGCGAACGCCACTTACCCGGCGCCTCATCAGGGCGCAGCCGGCGCAGGTGGTCCAGGGGTGTCTCGTCCACATGCAGTTCATCCACTTGATGCTGCGCAAAATAGCCGATGCGCAGCTTGTTGCTGCGGGTCATCTTGCCCGCCATCAGGGGCAGGCGGTTGGACAGCAGCTTGGACAGGGTCGACTTGCCCTGACCATTCTTGCCCAGCAGCGCAACCCGGTCGTCCTGATCAATGCGTAGGTTCAGGCGGCGCAGCACCTCGGTTTCGCCATAACCTGTCACACCGCCTTCGAGGTGGATGATAGGGGGGGACAGTTCCTCGGGCTCGGGGAAACTGAACGCACGGAGTGCTGCCTCTTGCGGGGTCGAGACCAACTGGATGCGCTCAATCATCTTCAGGCGAGACTGGGCCTGCACTGCTTTGGTGGCTTTGGCGCGGAACCGATCTACGAAACTCTGCAGATGGGCGATGCGCGCCTTGGCCTTGGCATTTTCCGATTCCGCCTGCGCAATACGTTCGGCGCGGCGTTCTGCGAACTTGTCGTAGGGCACCGCGTAGTAGGTGAGCTTGCGGTCTTCCAAATGCAGGATCGACCCCACGGCCCGGTTCAGCAACCCACGGTCGTGGCTGATGATGATCACAGTATGAGGATACTTGGCCAGATAGCTCTCCAGCCACAGCGCGCCTTCGAGGTCCAGATAGTTGGTCGGTTCGTCCAACAGCAGCAAGTCGGGCTGAGAAAACAGCACTGCCGCCAGCGCCACACGCATCCGCCAACCGCCCGAGAAATCCGAACAGGGGCGCAGCTGGTCTTCATCGTCGAACCCAAGTCCCTTGAGGATCGAGGCCGCGCGCGCCTCGGCCGACCAAGCGTCGATATCCGCCAGACGGGTCTGAATTTCGGCTATACGCGCCGGGTCTTCGGCGCTGTCGGCTTCGGCCATCAGTGCGCTGCGCTCTGTATCGGCGGCCAACACCGTGTTGATCAGCGACACATCGGAGGAGGGCACCTCTTGCGCCACACCGCCGATCCGAGCGCGTTTCGGCAGCACGATATTGCCCGACTCCAGCGCCAGTTCGCCCCGTATCAAACGGAAGAGGGTGGTCTTGCCGGTGCCGTTCCGCCCCACCAGTCCAACCTTGTGGCCGTCGGGAATGGTGGCACTTGCCCCGTCAAACAGGGGGCGGCCTTCGACTGCATAGGTGATATCTTCGATCCGTAACATGGCCCGAGCACTGAGGCACCGCCCGAGCCTTGTCAATGGGATTGATCAGGGCAAAGCTGGCTAAGGCTGGCTGCCTGACATCATTTCAGGTGCGACGCGATCTCTTCTAACGGGTAAGAGTTGAAGCCAACCATGGGGCCGTCGCCGTTTTCGCTGAAGGCAAATACGTGGATCTCATCATGGTATAGCGTTGCGCGACAAAAGGTTTCGGTTTGGGGCAAGTTCTTTGGGCAGGTTTCCAGATCCGTGTGGGCCACTGAGGTTTCAAAGACTTCGTATGTCAGCGGCACCGCAAGATCAGCGGCCAATGCGGTGGTTGCCGTCAAACCGGCGATCAGGGTCAGTGTCATTTTCATCGTGATGCTCTCATTTTGTTTTCTGTCTCTGTTCGCGCAATGAATAGCTGACTAAAAAAGTCGGAAAAGAAAAGCTCATACAGAAAACTGCGTCAATCCTTCGCGCTTTCGGGGCAATCATCCTCGGGTATCGGTTCTGCTTCGCCAAGCGCCCGTGGCGCTGTGGGCATTTTAGCCGGGGCCTTGCGCGCATTGGATCGACCAGTTGAACACGGCACTCGACACAATCTGATCGGCAAATCCACGCCGTTTCATCATTGTACTTTTCATGAGCCAAATACCGTGTTAGGCGGCGCGCGATGGATTTCGGCGCGACCCCGCGCCTTATGTTAAGGAGAGGCCGACATGGCACTGGAACGCACATTCTCGATCATCAAACCCGATGCAACCCGCCGCAACCTGACTGGCAAAATCAACGCCAAGTTCGAAGAAGCCGGCCTGCGCATCGTCGCGCAAAAGCGCATCCACATGACCAAGGAACAAGCCGGCAAGTTCTATGAAGTCCACGCCGAGCGTCCGTTCTATGACGAACTGTGCGAATTCATGTCGTCGGCTCCGGTCGTTGTTCAGGTTCTGGAAGGCGAAGGCGCCATTGCCAAGAACCGCGAAGTCATGGGCGCAACCAACCCCGCAGACGCAGCACCCGGCACCATCCGCGCCGAGTTCGCTGAATCGGTTGGTGAAAACTCGGTCCACGGTTCGGACGCTCCGGAAACCGCAGCTGTTGAGATCGCCTACTTCTTCTCGGGCATCGAACTGGTCGGCTAATCCGCCATCAGATCGGATTTATGGGCCGCTCCCGGTAACGGGTGCGGCTTTTTTCATACCGGCTTGAGGTCGTCCACCGAGACCCGCACGCCGACCGCGTCCAGATCAGAGATCATCTGAGTTTCAGGCGCAGTGCTGACGCTGTCCTTGATCGCGTCAAACCTCTGACGCAGGGCCTTTTTCTCATCGCCTTTGCAGTCATTCCACGGCCGCCCCTGCAACCCCATCACCAGCACGTAATAGCCGATGAAATGTGGCCGGGTTCCGGCACGCACTAAGCGGGCATAGGCTTCATCTGGACCCAATTCACGCAACTGCTGCGCCGAGTGAATCCCTGCGCGGGCGCAGGCCTGTTCGAAAGCGGGGCCAAGGTTGCGGATTGAAGAGACGGGATCGGACATGCCCAACTCATAGCCCTGTGGAGCAGTGATGTCGACCTGACGCAGGGTTTGTGCAACATCGGACTTGCCAGATAGGCTGCCCTGCGATTTCATGACGTTATGCTGTCAAGAGGTTGGCCATGTCAAAGAACACGGAAGCCGGCGAAACGCCTGACAAGAGCAAAAAGAACACTTCTATTGGGTTGGACGGCAAGACGTTGATAGCCCTCAAGATCCGGGCAATCGAAGAGGGGGTAAGCGTCCGGAAGATCATCGAGTCTTTGGTGAATGACTATCTGGATACGCCGAAAAAGGGTCATTCGTGATGGGGCAGGCAAGCGGGTTTTTCATCGTTCCGGGCAAATTCGATCTGGCGGGGTTTGCCGACGCGCTCAAGGGGCTGACGCCCGAATTCGAGATACCAGCAGCCGCGCGACCGTTTGACCTGCTGGACTGTCATGATCAGTCGCTGCGGTCAGAAGGGCAGTTGCTGATTGAGGCCGACGGCGCATTGCAATTGCTGCAGGCCGACGGCGATTTTCTGGGTCAGGCCTGTAGCGGCAAAAGAAAGTTCGTTCAGGACCTGCCGGACGGCCCTGTGAAAACGGCGGTGACGGGGTTCCCCAAACTGCGCGCGTTGATGAGCATAGGCTCGGGCCTGATCGAAACCGGCAGTTTTGCTGTGTTGGATGACCTGCAAAAGACGCAGGTCCGGGGCAGCGTTGTGACATTATCCACAGAGGAGGGGCAGGCGACCCTTCTGAACGTGCAGCCGATGCGCGGCTATGACCGTGCCTTTCACGCTGTCTGCACGGCGCTGAAGACCATGGCGGCCTCGGGGTTTGAGGCGGTGTTTGCAAGCCTTTTTCCTGGCGCCACCCCCTATAACGCAAAGCCCGATGTTACTTTGGGCACACAGGAGCCGTCCATCGAGGTGGCAGCGGATATCATTCGCACCTATCTGGCCGTCGCGCGCCAGAACGAGGCAGGCGTGATCGCCGATATCGACACCGAGTTCCTGCACGACTACCGCGTCTCGCTGCGCAGGGTCCGGTCGGTGCTGAGCCTGTTCAAAGGTGTATTCTCACCGGAACAGACCAACGCGCTGAAACGCGAATTCTCGGATCTGATGGCCCCGACTGGGCGAGTGCGGGATTTGGATGTCTACCTTCTGGAAAAAGACATTTACTTCAATCTGATACCGCCCAACCTTCATTCAGGTGCCGAGGCCATGTTCGCCCAATTCGCCAAGGAGCGCACCCGCGCTCTGACCGCGCTGACCCGGCGCCTTCGCAGCGCGGCCTACGGCAAGAAGATGGATGAATTGGCGGCTTTATTCGCCGACTTGAAAGGGTTGGAACCTGGTCCAAATGCGGATCGCGGGGCCTATAGCTATGCCTGTGCGCTAATCTGGAAACGGTATCGCAAGGTGTGCAAGCTGGCCCGCAGCATCACAGCGGAAACACCGGATGAGATCGTGCATGACCTGCGGATCGACTGCAAGAAACTGCGCTATTTGATGGAGTTTTTCGGCCCTCTGTTCGACAAGGGTGATTTCAAAACACTCATCAAGCCGTTGAAAAGGCTTCAGGATAACCTGGGCCTCTTCAATGACTACTCGGTCCAGCAAGAGGCGTTGTTGGAGTTCGTGGCATCCCAAAACAACGCGCAAGGTCGGGCAAATGCGCAACTCGCCATGTCTGTCGGCGGGTTGATCGCTGTGCTCGACCAGCGCCAAAAGGCAGAACGCGACCGCGTGATCGCCAATTTCCAGCATTTCGACAGCCCGGACATCCAGAACCTGTTCCGAACCCTGTTTCACCACAAGGAGGATTGAGGAGTGAAGATCATTGCCTGCTACAGCAACAAGGGCGGAGTGGGGAAAACCGCGACCTCGGTGAATCTAGCTTACGCCTATGCGCAAGCGGGGTACACGGTGCTTCTGTGCGATCTCGATCCGCAGGGGGCGTCGGGGTTCTATTTCCGGGTGAAGCCGTCGAAAAAACTGACGGATGCGCGGTTCTTCGAAGATGTTGAACGGTTCACCAAGTCGATCCGGGCCAGTGATTTTGACGGGCTGGACGTATTGCCGGCCAACCTGACGTTTCGTGATTTCGACGTCTTCCTCTCGCGGATGAGGAACAAACGGTCGCGCCTGAAAAAGGCCTTGGTCACCGCGGGCAGTGATTATGATGTGATCATTCTGGATTGCCCGCCAAACTTTTCGACCCTGTCCGAGAATATCTTCAAAGCCGCCGATCAGATTCTCGTACCTGTTATCCCGACGACTTTGTCGGAACGGACGCTTGAACAGCTGGTGAATTTCTTCGACGATCACAAGCTGCCAAAGAAGAAACTCAAGGCGTTCTTTTCGATGGTGCAGCGGCGCAAAACCCTGCATCTGGAGTCGATGGAGAAGATGCGCAAAGTGTACAAAAAACGGTTCCTGCACGCCGAGATTCCCTTTGCTGCGGATATCGAACGCATGGGCCAGAACCGCGCCCCGGTCAGCATCTACGCCGGGCGCAGCGCCGCAAATGTCGCCTATCAGGCGCTGTTCGATGAATTGGAAAACGGAGTGATTTCAACCAAATGAGCACCGAAATTGAACGCAAGTTTCTGGTCGCGGACCTGCCAGACCTGAGCGGCGCGAAAAAGGCCGTTGTGCGTCAGGGCTATCTGACCGCACCTGACGACTCCACTGAACTGCGTCTGCGTCAGAAAAACGACAGGTACTTTCTGACCCTCAAGGGAGAAGGCGCTTTGGCTCGGGTTGAGCGCGAGGCTGAAATCTCGGCGGAACAGTTCGATACCTTCTGGCCCGAGACGGACGGGCGCCGGGTGGAAAAGGAACGCTTTACCGGGCAGTTGCCGGATGGCCGGGTGTTCGAGCTGGACGTGTTTCTGGGAGATCTGGCGCCGCTACGTCTGGTCGAGGTTGAGTTTCAGACTGAGGCCGAAGCCGAAGACTATACCCCACCCGAGTGGTTCGGTGCAGATGTGACTGCGGACAAACGCTATAAAAACAAGACGATGGCGATCAAAGGTATTCCGGTTTAGGGCTTGCGCGCCAGCTTGATCACCACCTCAAGTCCCGGATCGCAATTATGCGCTTCAAACGTGCCGCCGTGCATTCGGGATATCGCGGCAACCAGGGCCAATCCCAGCCCGGCATTGCGCTCGGTCCGGGCTGGGTCGAGCGTGACAAACGGCATCTGCAGGCGCGGCAGGTCCTCTTGCGGTACGCCGGGGCCCCGGTCGCGGACGCTGAGACAGACATAGGGGCCGTCCTCGGACAGGTTGACCGTGACCGTCGTATCCTGCGGGGCATAGCGCATTGCGTTTTCCAGCAGGTTCGACAGTGCCTGAGACAACAGCGGCCGGTGCCCGGGGATTGACCCAGCGCTGCCCGTGACCTCAAGCTGGATACCCTGGTCATCGGCAACAGGGTCGTACAACTCGGCCACATCTGCCACCAGTTGTTGCAGGTCGACCGGTTCGAACTGTTCCCGACCGACACCGGCCTCGGCGCGTGAGATTTCGGTCAGTTGTCCCAACACGCGCAGTACGTGGTCGATTTCAGTGCTGGCCCGCGCAACGTCGATCTCACGCTCCTGATCCGTCTTGCCCGGGTTAGACAACGCCTCGACCCTCTGTTTCAACCGCGACAGGGGCGAGCGCAGGTCATGCGCGATGGAATTCGATGTGGTGCGCAGATTGCTGACCAGTTCTTCGATCTTGTCCAGCATGGTGTTGAGTGTACCGGCCACCTGATCGAACTCATCGCCGGTGCCACGTAGGGGCATTCGGCGGGACAAGTCGCCCGAGACGATATTTTCGGCGGTGCTGGCGATATCGGACAGGCGGGAAAAGACCAGACGGGTGAACAGCCAGCCAGTCAACACGCTCAGCGCCAGCGCAATCGCCAGCGCGATGCCAACCGAGCGCAGCAGAACCCGGTCAAACTGTTGCCGCGCCAGCGCGTCGCGCCCGACCAGCAGGCGTTCGCCGCCGGGCAGGCGGACCGAGGCTGCCGAGATGGGCACCAACTGGTCATTATCGGCGCGGTGCAGCTCAAGATCGACCCAACCGCTGCCCGCCGTGATCCCTTCGGGCCATTGTTTGAGGTTGCCTGCCAGCTTGGCACCGAACCGATCCGTCAGAAGATACAGAGCATCCCGTTCCGAGGCGGTCGGAATGCGCCGTTCAATCGCGGTCATCAATCCGATCAGGCCGCGGCGTTCATATTCATCCGCCAGCCCGGTCAGTTCCGCCGACACGACCGAACGGGTCTCGCCCTCAATACTGCGGTTGGCAGTGACATAGACCAATGCCAGCACGGTGGCCGTCAGCAAAGTGCTGAGAACCATGCTGGCCAGTACAAGGCGTGTGCGTGAATTGTTGAAGGAAAGCCTTATGTTATCCATCAGATATCATGTAGCCCGCACCCCGGACGGTTTCGATCAACGGCGGCTCACCACCTTCGTCCAGCTGACGCCGCAGCTTTGAGATATGGACGTCGACCACATTGGTATTCGGGTCGAAATGATAATCCCAAACGCCTTCCAGCAGCATGGTACGCGACACCACGCGGTTCTTCCGACGCAGGAAGAACTCAAGGATCTGAAACTCGCGCGGGGTCAGGGTGATCTCGCGCCCGTTGCGGGTGACCTTGCGGGTCAACAAGTCCATCTCAAGGTCACGGCAGGTCAGGGTGGGGCTTTCCTCGGCCTCTTGCGGGCGACGCAGAAGGGCTTCGATCCGGGCGTGCAGTTCCTGGAACGAGAACGGCTTGACCAGATAGTCATCGGCCCCAGCCCGCAGCCCTTTGACACGCTCGTCCACGGCGCTCATCGCGGTCAGCATAAGAACCGGGGTTTTCACGCCAGCCGCGCGCATCGACTTGATCAGGGACAGCCCATCCAGCCCCGGCAGCATCCGGTCCAGAACCACGGCGTCAAATCCGCCGTCCGTGGCATGGTACAGGCCCTCGCGACCGTCCTCGGCTGCTTCGACGACATACCCTTCTTCACCAAATCCTTTGGCGATGAAATCTCTGGTGTCTGCGTCATCTTCGACGACCAACAGGCGACGGCTCATGATCCGAATTCCTTTCTACTGGAAGTAAAGCATAGTTTTCGGGCAAAGCACATGGTTTTGCTAAGTAATCTGCCGGGTGCGGTATTTCGCACCCGGCAGTCCCGGCGGTTTGCGGACAATTCAAACCCGCCAGGGAGGCGCCCGCCATATTTCCCCATCACGTGGCGCGCGCTGGTGTCAGATCAGGCGATTTCCACCGCTACGAAGATCTGGTTTCCGCCGCGATTGATCAGCACAAGCGCGGGATCGGTCTTTTCGCTGTCCAGCGCGGCTTTCAATGCGTCCGGTGTCGCGGTTTCCAGACCGCCCAGTTTCACGATCACATCGCCACGCTGCAGACCGGCCTTGGCGGCAGGGCTGTCCGGTTTCAGGTCGGTGACGACCACACCGGCGACATTTTCACCCACACCCATCTCGGCGCGGTTGGTGTCGGTCAGCGGGGCTACGGTCACGCCCAATGCGGTGCCCGAGATTGTTTCGTCCATGGACTTGTCGATCTCGGCCGAGGCGCTTTGATGCTGGCCGATGGTCAGTTCGATCTGCTGTTCCGTGCCATCGCGCAGAACGGTCAGAACGCTGTCGGTGCCCACCTTGGTGGTGCCGACAAGGATCGGCAGATCGCTGCTGGAGTCGACGGCCTCCTCGTTGAAGGTCAGGATGACATCACCCTGCTTCAGCACGCCATCCGCCGGGCTGCCATCAACGACATCTGCGACAAGTGCGCCATGCGAGGCATCGATGCCCATGGCCGCAGCGATCTCGGGGCTGACATTCTGGATCGACACGCCCAGCCAGCCGCGGCTGACCTGACCGTCATCGCGCAGATCGGCGGCAATGTGTTCCACGATGTTCGATGTCACCGCAAAGCCCAGACCCACGGACCCGCCGGTAGGGGAGTAGATGGCCGAGTTCACGCCAACCACTTCGCCTTGCATGTTGAACAGCGGACCGCCCGAGTTGCCTTTGTTAATGGCCGCATCGGTCTGAATGAATTCGGCATAGGGCCCGGCCGAGATGTTGCGGCCCTTGGCCGAAACGATCCCGGTGGTCACGGTCGAATGCAGCCCGAACGGGTTGCCGATGGCCACGACGTCCTCACCTACGCGGATCACGTCGCTGTCGCCCAGATTGACGGCCTGCAGAGTCTCATCCGCTTCGATCTTAAGGACCGCGATATCGGTCAGCGGGTCGGTGCCGATGACTTCAGCGTCATAGGAACGGTCATCGGACATGCGCACTGTCACGGATTCAGCATTGTCGACGACATGGTGATTGGTGACGATGTATCCGGCCTCATCCAGAACAAATCCAGACCCCAGCCCCTGTGCTGGCCCGCGCTGTGGTGCGTTAAAGCCTTCGGGTGCGCCAAAGCGTTTGAAGAACTCCTCAAACGAGTGCTGGTCACGGTTGAAGTTCTGCGCAGGAACCGGTGCTGCTCCCTGTTCCGCGATGATGGTGACGACCGAAGGCGATACGTTTTCGACCAGATCGGCCAAAGCTTCGTCGGCCATCGAGGGTAGGGCGGTGGTTGTCAGCATGGCGGCGCTCAGCGCGCCGGCGCCAACCCAACTGGCTGTCCCGGGCAAAAGAAGAGAGGTTTTGCGGATGCTCATTTTTATCTCCTGTTTATATCACGCGGTTGCGGCCGCGCGTTGGAACAGGAGATGCGCGCTTTGTCTGAGTGTTTCCTGAGCGAAATGTTAAGAAATCTTAATTTTGCCACAAACAGACGGTTCTATGCCGCCGAGTCGAAGGCGGAGATCGGAGGATTTGTGCGAATCACCGTGTACGAATCGGTGGATTGTTGCCGGTTTGGATGCCAAGGGGCAAAAAGGGTTGAATTGAATCAATTTCGTTAACAAAGCAGCTGCCAAATTTTTCCATTTTTCGGCGATCGCCCTTGAGTTGTGTTCATGCTTGGACATTGACGAATCTCGTAGATGCAATTGAGCGCAAAAACGACAGATATCTTCTTAGGTTTGTGCTTAATGGCGGTTGATGGGGCATGAGGCGGAATTCCAGCTCTTCTTAAGGTTGAATTTCATCTTGGCAATGTTGCGCAAAAACCATCCCGAAAGATGCAAAATTAACCGTTCTTTCCAATTTTACGTTGTTTGATCGCATCGGATCGGTGACGATGAAAAAGCCCAAGCGAGGGGGAGCCAGTGGCACTAGGGGGTGCCTAAGGCTTGTCACAGTCACTGGAAACGCTGAGCGGCATGTTAACGAGGGGGTCTTGTTTAGGTTCGGCGGCGGAATAGCCAGGATGCCATTAGGCATTATTGGCCGCGTTTCCGGGATTGATGAAAAGTGGTAGTCCTGTTTTGGGTACCGGCCCGGTCGAATTCGACCGGGCCGCGTTAGTTTCAGGTACCGCGATTGGCGCGCCACATTGCCCAATCCTCGGGTGTGTCCAGATCCAGCATGGCATTTTGACCGGGTAGGGTGTGCAGATGTACTTTGTCGGCATTGGCGCGGACGACGGACTGCGCGCCTTCATCACCTGACAACCCGCTAAGATGCTCAAACAGGCTGCGATCAAACACGACAGGATGGCCCGGTTTGCCATTGGCCGTTGCGCCGCGCCAGATCAACTTGTCCGGGTGGGATCGAACCGAACCAAGCACGGCTGTCAAATCCTCGGTGGTGATGTCTGGCAAATCCGCAAGCAAGACCATCGCAGCGCGTGCATCGCCTGATACATGTTCAAGCGCTCCGCGCAGACTGGCATTCATGCCTTCATGGGCATCCCGGATATCGACCCGCTGCAGGTCCAACCCGTCCAACGCGTCATGCCGTGGGTGCGGGGCTGGGGGCAACGCGACAATCACCGGGGCCGCACGCAGGGCGATCAGGGCCGAGCGACGCAGCAATGGCACGCCGTCCACGATCTGTAACAGTTTGTCCGTGCCGCCCATGCGGCTGGATTGCCCGGCGGCCAGCAATAGAATGGGTATGTCGGTCATGCCGCCACCATGCCGCCGGATCCGTGCGGTGTCATCCCCGCATTCGCGTTCCGTCCGCATCGAACAGAGGCCTTGAGATCACCTTGGCTTTACGCAATTTGCCGAGGATTTCGATTTCGACCTCCAAACCGTCCGTCGCCCGATCCGTCGGCAGAAACCCGAGTGCAATCGACTTTTGGGCATAATGCGAGTACCCGCCTGACGTGCAGAATCCCACGACTTTGCCGTCCAGCCAGATCGGCTCATACGCGTTCACGTCGGCGTCGTCGGCTATGACCTCTAAGGCCACAAGTTTGCGTGCCGTTCCTTGGGTCCGGTCCTGTTCAGCTGCGGCCCGGCCGATGAACTCTGTGGGTTTCGAGAACGCAATAAACCGATCCAGTCCCGTTTCGGCAGCGGTGTAATCGGGAGAGAATTCCCTCATCCATGAGCCAAAGAACTTGTCCAGGCGCAGGCTCATCATCGCGCGCATTCCAAAGGGTACCATGCCGTGCGGTTGACCGGCCTGCCACAGTGTCCACCAGAGCTGCCTCTGCGCCATCGGATCGCAATAAATCTCGTACCCCAGATCGCCGGTATAGCTGACGCGTTGCACGATGCAGTCGGTCATACCAACCGTCATGTGCCGTACGTCGAGGAACCGCAGGTCCGAGATGTCGTCGCGGGTACAGGCGGACAACACGTCAGAGGCCTTCGGACCGGCGATCTGAAACCCGTTTAGACGGTCGCTGATGTTTTCGATGGTCACGCCGTCTTGTTGGTGCTGCAGGAACCACCGCATGTGGAACGCCTGCGCGCCGTAGGAGGCCGTTAGTTGGAATTCAGTCTCACTCAGGCAGGAGACGGTGAAATCTCCGATCAGCTTGCCCTTGGGGGATAGCATCGGTGTCAGGGACACCCGACCCGGCTGCGGAATCCGTCCGGCCATGAGCCGGTCCAGCCAGGCGCGAGCCGCGGGGCCAGTGATGCGGTATTTGCCGAAGTTGTGAACCTCGTTTATGCCGACACCTGTGCGAACTGCCCGCACTTCACGCCCCGTTGCGTCGAACGCGTCCGAGCGACGGAATGAGGGTGTTTCGTAACCGGGTTCGCCGTCTTGGGCGAAATAGTTTGGCACTTCCAGCCCATATTGCTGACCCCAGACCGCGCCCAGATCGCTGAAGATGTAGTACATCGGGGTCGTGCGGTTGGGACGCGCGGCGGGCAGTTCCTCGTTGGGGTAGGCGACGCTGAACCGCTTCTGATAGTTTTCGATCACCTTCGGGCGAGTATAGCCGGGGCTGATCCAGTCGCCGAACCGGGCAACGTCCATGGCGAACACATCGCGTTCGGGTTCGCCCTCGATCATCCATTGCGCCAGCGTTAAGCCCACACCACCGCCTTGGCTAAACCCGGCCATCACACCACAGGCAGACCAATAGTTCCGCATCCCCGGAACCGGCCCGACCAACGGGTTGCCGTCAGGTGCAAAAGTGAACGGCCCGTGGATCACCGATTTCACCCCGGCCTCGGCCAGAACGGGGAAGCGTTTATAGGCGAACTCGATACTGTCAGTGATCTTGTCGTAGTCGTCTGGCAGCAGCTCGTGCCCGAACTCCCACGGAGTGCCGTCCACCGCCCAAGGCTTACAGGGCTGTTCATAGAACCCAATGCACAGACCGCGACCTTCCTGCCGCAGATAGCTTTCCCCGGCGGGGTCCATCACATGCGGGTGTTCGCCACCAGCGTCGATGATCGCCTCGATCTGGGGGATCGAGTCCGTGACTAGATATTGATGCTCCATCGGGTGCAGCGGGAAATAGACGCCCGCCATGGCGCCGACCTCACGTGCCCAGAGCCCCCCCGCGTTGACCACATGTTCGGCGTGTATGGTGCCCTTATCAGTTACCACGTCCCAGGTGCCACCGGGGCGCTGATTGGTTTCACGTACCATACAATGGGTTTCGATGGTTGCCCCGCCCATTCGAGCCGCCTTGGCATAGGCGTGGGTGGTGCCCGACGGATCAAGGTGCCCATCCAGCGGATCATAGAGCGCGCCAATGATGCCGTCAGTATTAGTAATCGGGGCGATCTTCTTAATCTCTTCCGGTCCGACGATCTCGGTCTCCAGCCCCATGAACCGGTGCTTGGCACGTTCGGCCAACAGCATGTCGAACCGGTCCTGATTGTCGGCCAGAGTTACCCCACCTACATGGTGCAGGCCGCAGGACATGCCGGTGATCTCTTCCAGTTCTTTATACAGGCGGATGGTATAGCCCTGCAGCGCAGCCATATTGGTGTCACCGTTCAGGGTGTGGAACCCTCCGGCTGCGTGCCACGTAGACCCGCTGGTCAGCTCCGACCGTTCCAGCAGCATAACATCGGACCAACCCAGCTTTGTCAGGTGATAGAGTACCGAACACCCGACAACGCCGCCTCCGATGACGGCTACCTGAGTTGTGGTCTTCATGTTCCTGCCTCCCATACATTTTGGTCAAAGACTGCAGGCGCGCGGCAGAGTGGGCTGTTCCGTTCACGACATCGCTTGTCGCTGAACGGGGATCAGAGCGGGCGGATTTTCAGCTCTGTTATCCGGTTGCCTTCGCGTGCAGTGACTTCGAAGCGAAACCCGTGGAACGAGAACACCTGACCGGTCACCGGGATCATCTGCGCCTCGTGAATGACGAGGCCAGCGATCGTATTGGCCTCTTCATCCGGCAGCGACCAGTCCATCGCCCGGTTGGCATCGCGGATGGTCATCGCACCCTCGACAAGGAATTGTCCGTCGTCGGTGCGGGTCACGGGGACGTCTTCTTCGATGTCGAACTCGTCGGCGATTTCGCCCACGATTTCCTCGAGAATGTCCTCCAGCGTGATCAGGCCGCGCAGCGAGCCATATTCATCCACCACCAGCGCAAAGTGGCTGTGCATCCGCAGGAACTCTCGCATCTGATCGTCCAGCGTGGTGGTTTCGGGCACGAAATAAGGGTCGTTCGCCACCTTCGAGATGTCGAAGGATTTCAACCGGTCGCTGTCTTCCTCGCTGGCGCCCGCATGTGCGTACATCGCGCGGAACAGGTCCTTGGCGTGCACCACGCCCACGATGTTCTCCTGCTCATCCCGGAACACGGGCAGTCGAGTGTGCGGGCTTTTCAGACATTGCTGCAGAATGGCCTCGGGCGCGTCGTCGGCATCGATCATCTCGATATTCGAGCGGTGCAGCATGATTTCTTCGACCGTGCGGTCGCCCAGATCAAGGGCGCCCAGAATACGGTCGCGGTCTTCCTTTTCGACCACACCTTCCGAGTGGCCCAGATGCAGCGCACCGGCGATCTCCTCGCGTACGGCAAGGATGTTGCTGTCGGGGTCGATCTGCACGCCGAACAGGCGCAACACGCCGCGTACCAGCAAACGCACGGCAGCAACCATGGGTGAGAACACGGTGACAACCACGCTGATGATCGGCGCCACAAGGGCGGCAGCTTTTTCCGCGTTGGTGATGGCGTAGGTTTTGGGCAGGACCTCGGCAAAGATCAGAACCAGCAGCGTCATCACCAGTGTTGCCAGCGCCACGCCGCTTTCGCCGAACAGCCGCGTGAACAGCGCGGTCGCCAACGAGGCCGCGAGGATGTTCACCAGGTTGTTGCCCAGCAGGACCGAACCGATCAGCCGTTCGTTGTCATCGGTGATATCCAGCGCCTTTTGCGCCCCGCGCGAGCCTTTATCGGCCTGCGCCCGCAACTTGCCGCGCGATGAGGCGGTCAATGCCGTTTCAGAACCCGAGAAAAAGCCCGACAGGACAAGCAAAAGCAGAATGGCGCCTGTGGTAAACCAGAATGCGCCGTCGATCAGAGAAGAAGAGGGTTCCATCGGTCCTTGGTTATTGGTGTTGCTGCATCCGTTATGGGGGCGCGTCCCCTGCGGATCAAGGGGTTAGCCCTTGTCTTCGGGGTCTTTGGCCAGCGGGTGGTGCTCTAACACCAGTTCGGCCAGACGTTCGTCCAGAACATGAGTATAGATTTCGGTGGTCGCCACATCGGCATGGCCCAGCAGCGTTTGGATCGACCGCAGGTCGGCTCCGTTGGCTAGCAGGTGCGTGGCGAAAGCATGGCGCAGCGTGTGCGGCGTGACCTTTTCCGAGGAAACGCCGCCCTGAACCGCCAGTTCCTTGACCAGCAGAAAAAACATGTGGCGCGTCAGGTGCCCGGATTTCCCACGAGACGGAAACAGGAACCTGGATCGCTGTCCTCCGTCTGCGACCACTTGATCCTCGGCCTCATCCCGGACGATCAACCACGCGGCCAGCGCCTCTCGGGCAGGAGGGGAGAGCGGCACCATGCGTTCCTTGCCGCCCTTGCCCAGAACCAGAAGCATTCGGGGATCGCCGCGCGCGGATGAAACCGGCAGCGAAACCAGCTCGGTCACGCGCATACCGGTGGCGTAGAGCACCTCCATCAGGCAGGTGTTGCGCACCCGGTCGCCCTTGGTGCGTCCGGTCTGACGTGCGGCCTGCAGCAGCCGGTCGACCTCGGGCACGTCCAGAGTTTTGGGCAGGCGCTTCTGCCGTCCGGGGCCTTTGATCTGAATGGCAGGGTTGGTGTCGCGCCAGCCTTCTTCAAACGCGAAACGATAGATCTGCTTGATTGCCGACAACCGCCGCGCACGGGTCGATTGCGCCAGCCCCTGCGCGTCACAGTCGATCAGATAGTCTTCGATCCGATCTCGCTCGGCCTCGGCGAACCCGATTTTTCGGCGTTCCAACCAAGCGGCAAAATCCTTCAGGTCACGCCCATAGGCCAGCAGAGTGTTGTTGGCCGCCCCAAGCTCGGCGGCTTGCGCCTGCAGGAAGGTGGAGATCCACAGATCCGAGGTTGCCGGGGCCACCATGGTCAGGTGTCCTGCAAGATCAGAAGGTTCAAGGCGGCGCGACGGGCGGTGTCCTCAAGGCCTACACGGCGCAGGGTTGCAACGGCGGCAGTCAGATCGACAAGGTTGCCACGCGCACCGTGTGCAAACAGTTCCATCGTTTCCAGAATAGCCTCGCCCAGCTGACCGTTAGTTAGCATCGCATCAATGTCTGAAGGCACTGGCGCGGCCCAGGCAAATCCTTCAGCCACCGCATCAGCCCAAGGTGACGGGCTGCGCGTCCTCCCCGGATCGCCCTGCGCGAGTGCGGCCAGGAACTGAGTCTCTACCGAGTCATCGGGTGGCGACAGGGCGGCGGTTTCATAAAGTTCGGATAACAGCAGAATCCGCCACCGCAGGTTTTCGGCGGCCGTATCGGGCAGGGTCATCTGCGATAGTCGATCGGCGAACAGTTCCGCAAAAGGAACCTCCAGCCCGACGCTGCGCATTTGTTCCCAGACTTTGGGCAACGCTTTGGCAACTGCGCCGGGTTTGCCGCTTTCCAGTGCGCTTTCGAACTTTTGCACCGCCGCGACCCGGTCCCAAACCGCGCCAGAGGCTGCGGGAGAGCGTTCGGTATACAGGCCGAGCAATTGGTTGGGGGTCAACGCACCAATCCGCGTCAGGCGCTCGGCAGCCTCGATCTGTGCCTTCCATCCGGCAACGTCTCGCAGGTCAGCATTTGCGAATGCGCGCGGCAGCGGGGTCGAGGGCAACCTTTCGCCAATGGCCTCGAACAGGCGAAAGCTCAGCGGGTCGGGGTTGTCGGGCTGCGGCAGATACTCTGCTTCTTCATAAAGCTCGGGGCTGAGGAACCGGTCCAGCACATCCAGATCCTCGGGCGGCAGAACCTGCAGTGCATGGGCGGCCTCAAGCGTCAGCGCAGCCGAGCTCCAGTCTCCCCGACGGGCCTTGCAGAAGATTTGCGCGGCATAGTCCAGAGACAGATGTGGATGTGCGATTAGCGAGGTACAGCTGCGATCCTCGTCTCCGGTCAGAAGCGTCGCATCGAACCAGCGCTGAAACCGCTCGCGGCTATCGGTGGGGCCGGCCAGCTGCACCAGCGATTGCACCGGATCGGCAGCCCCCAGTTGCATCAGACGGTCGAGCCGTGCCAGTAGCAATGTCTCTTGCGCATTCGGCCCGGCAGGAGCGCGGGCTTCGGTCAGCAGCAGGGTGAACAACAGGCGCTGCATCGCCGGGTTGTACTTGACCGGCACGCGGGCGATCAGTTGCGCCAGACGGTCGGGGTCGCTGTTCTGCCACAGGTCCACTGGCAGCCCGGTCACAGAGGATGACACCAACCCCAGCGGCGGTGACAGTGCCTCAAGCGGTGTGACCTCGACATCCGGCTGAACACCGGTCTGCGTCACGGGCGGTTCCAGCAACACAGTCCCCGGCAGGTTCTCTGGCGGGTCGCTTAGCCATTCTATGACGGAAAGAGGTTCCTGCTGTGCCTGCGCCGAACCGGCCAGAAACAGCGCAACCACGGCGGCCTTATTCGACATTCAGGATTACCGGCTCTCGTATCTCTTCTTGCGGCGCCGAAAAGTCGACGCCGAAGAACGGGCCCAGATAGGCGTATGCCACCAGCCCGATGAAACCCAGGCAAATCAGATATAACAGGAACTTGATCAGACGGCCCATTGCTCAACGCTGCCCCAATTTTCTCTTTTGTCGTAGTTATAGCTAGCATTTTTCCTAAGATCACGTCATTCACGGTGAAATGAGCGAAATTAAGCATAACACCTCCAACTCGGACCCGAATGCGGGCTTTGCACTGCACAAAACAGTGGTTCTTGTTGGTATGATGGGCGCAGGCAAGACGGCTGTGGGCCGTGCGCTGGCCGCGCGGCTGGGTGTTCCCTTCCTCGACAGCGATGCCGAGATCGAATCGGCTGCCAACATGACCATCCCCGAGATATTCGCCCGCGACGGAGAGCCGTTTTTCCGCACCAAGGAAAGTCAGGTCATCGGGCGCCTGCTGGATGAGGAAAAAGGCATCCTGTCCACCGGTGGCGGAGCCTTTCTGGCCGAACAGAACCGCACGATGATTACCGAGCGCGGTGTGTCCGTCTGGTTGCGGGCCGATCTTGACGTTCTGTGGAACCGGGTCAAACACAAGGACACGCGCCCATTGCTGCGTACGGCTGACCCGTATGCGACCTTGCGCGCCTTGTACGAGGACCGTGTGCCGGTTTATGCGCAGGCCGACCTGATCGCTGAATCGGACGGTGAAACCTCGATCGAGAATATGGTGAACCGGGTGTTGGATGCCCTGGCAACACGCCCCGATGTTTTGGAACGGAAATAATGCACCAAACCGTACATGTAGAGCTGGGCGAACGCTCGTATGACGTGGAAATCGGTCCGGACCTGCTGACGCAGGCAGGCACCCGGATCGCGCCGTTGCTGCACCGCCGCAAAGTGGCCGTTGTCACCGATGAAAACGTGGGCGCGCTGCATCTGGACGCTCTGCGAGACGGGTTGGCCGCTGCTGGGATCAAGATGACGTCGCTGACCTTGCCTGCGGGCGAGGCCACCAAAAGCTGGCAGCATTTTGAACGCACGGTCGAATGGCTGCTGGCGGAAAAGGTTGAACGTCGGGATGTAGTCATCGCCTTCGGCGGTGGTGTCATCGGTGATCTGGTCGGCTTTGCCGCTGCGGTTCTGCGGCGTGGAGTGCGGTTCGTGCAGATCCCGACCTCACTGCTGGCGCAGGTGGACAGTTCGGTAGGGGGAAAGACCGGGATCAACGCACCGCAGGGCAAGAACCTGATCGGGGCGTTTCATCAACCGTCTCTGGTGCTGGCTGATACCTCGGTGCTGGGCACTATGACCCAGCGGGATTTCCTGTCGGGCTATGGCGAAGTCGTGAAATATGGGCTGCTGGGCGATGCCGATTTCTTTGAATGGCTGGAGGCCAACGGGACGGATGTGTCCGGCGGCGACATGGCCGCGCGGGTGCGGGCCGTCACGCGCTCGGTCCAGATGAAGGCCGATATCGTGGCCCGGGACGAGACCGAGCAGGGCGACCGTGCGCTGCTGAATCTCGGCCACACCTTCTGTCACGCGCTCGAGGCCGCGACCGGCTATTCCGACCGGCTGCTGCATGGCGAAGGCGTCGCCATCGGGTGCGCGCTGGCGTTCGAGCTGTCCTCGCGTCTGGGGTTATGTTCGCAAGAAGACCCAAGCCGCGTGCGGGCGCATCTGCGCGCGATGGGTATGAAGACCGATCTCGCCGACATTCCCGGAGACCTGCCGGGCGCCGAGGCTTTGGTCGATTTGATGGCGCAGGACAAGAAGGTCGTCGACGGCCAGTTGCGCTTCATTCTGGCGCGCGGCATCGGGCAGGCGTTTGTCACCTCGGACGTCCCGCGTGATGCCGTGCTGTCAGTGCTCGAGGACGCCTTGGCAACGGTTTGATCACCGCCCGCGGATCACCATCAACTCACCGATGTTCTCACGGGTGATGTAGCCAACCATTGTTCCGGCCTGCGTGCAGACCGCGATGGCGGGGGCGCCTTTGTGCAGCCTGTCCAGAACCGTCTCGAGCCCGCTGGTCAGTTGCACCTGCGGGATATCCGTCACCATGACCGTGGTCGCCGGGGCCGAGCGCGGAGCGTCCCCGGCCAAGGCGGTGAACAGCCTGTCGCGGGTGACAAAGCCCTGCAAATGACCGTCGGCACCCAGCACCGGGAACTCATGTTGCGTGGTGTGAATGACGGCCTGAGCCGCGGTGGCCAACGTGTCGGTCGGGGTCAGGGCGTGGAACTCGGTAATCATCGCATCTCGCGCCAGAACCCGCCGCACGATCGAGCGCATGGCTACGTCTTGGCTTTCGGAAGTGGCGGCGACAAAGACGAAAACCGCGATCAGGACCAGGATCGGGTTGCCGACGCTCAAACCCCAGAAACCGAACGCAACAGCAACGATTTGCCCGGCGAGGGCAGCGACTTTTGTGGCCTTGACCCGGTCCATCTTCAGGCACAGCAAGGCGCGGAACACCCGCCCGCCATCCATTGGAAAGGCCGGGATCATGTTGAACGCCGCCAGCAGCAGGTTCACATAAGCCAGCCGGTTCAAAAGCCCCGGGCCGGTCGAGTCGATCTGTGCCAAAGTCTCAAGCGGCATACCTGCGCCGAGAACGACCAGTATCATCCAGATCACAATGTTCACGGCAGGCCCGGCAAGGGCGACCCAGACCTCTTGCATCGGCTTTTCCGGCATCCGTTCCAGCCGGGCCAGCCCACCAATGGGCAGCAGGGTAATGTCGGGGGTCTTGATCCCATACCGCCGGGCCATCAGCGCGTGGCCGAACTCATGCGCGACGACGCAGGCAAACAGCGCCAGCACGAAGATCAGGTTTTCGATGGCCGCTGGAACTCCACCGCTGGAATAGGCGGCAAAACCGACCCAAGCCAGCAGCAGGAAAAAGGTGACATGGACCCTCAGTTCCGACCCCAGTATCCGGCCGAGTGAGAAGGACCATGTCATGATTTGTCTCCGTTTGGCTTAGAACGGGATCTCGTCGTCGTCGATGCCGCCGGATGCCGGAGCAGGGGCGCTGGACGGGCCACCATAGGGGTCGCCATAGCCGCCACCGGCCTGACCGCCGCCATAGCCGCCCGACTGGCCACCATAGCTTCCGCCGCCGCCACCACCTTCACCGCGGGCGTCCAGCATCACCAGGGTCGAACCGAACCCTTGCAGGACCACCTCGGTCGAGTACCGATCCTGACCGGATTGATCCTGCCATTTGCGGGTCTGCAACTGGCCTTCAAGGTAAACTTTGGACCCTTTGCGCAGGTACTGCTCGGCCACGCGGACAAGCCCTTCGTTGAAAATCGCGACCGAGTGCCATTCGGTGCGCTCGCGGCGTTCACCGGTGTTGCGGTCTTTCCAGGTCTCGGACGTGGCGATGCGCAGGTTGCACACTTTGCCGCCGTTCTGGAATGTCCGGACCTCGGGATCGCGGCCAAGATTTCCGACCAGAATAACCTTGTTGACTGAACCCGCCATGTATTTCCCCGTTCTGAATTGACGTTTGCGCGCCCGAATCTGGCGCGGAGTTTCCAAGCGACCCTATACGGCCTGCGTCGTGGTTGAAACACGTTCATGCAGGTAACACTTGGCAAGAAAATACCAAGGCTCGGTTTACCAAGCTTTCATTATTAACTGAAATATCTATACTCCACAGAGTTCCTGAACGAGCGAGATTGGCGTTAATGCGATTTCTGGTTAGTGGTTTTTTGATTATGTGCTTTGCTCTGGTCTCGGTTCCGGTGACTGCGCAGACGCTGTCGACAAAAAGCCGGAAGGACATTTTTCTTAAGCAAGCTAAGGTGTTGGACTCGCGGGCCGCAACCCAGTACCGCGATTCCGAACGGCTAAAACCTAAGAAAGCAAAGACCAGTGACAGCTTCAACAAGCGCTACACTGGTAAATACCGGGGACAGTATATGACCCTGGCCCGTCAGGCCGCGCGCAAACACAATGTCCCGGAAGAGCTCTTCCTGCGTCTGGTGCAACAGGAAAGCGGCTGGAACCCCCATGCGAAATCGCACAAGGGCGCTTTGGGGCTGGCGCAGTTGATGCCCGGCACGGCGCGGCTTTTGGGTGTGAACCCGCATGATCCGAAGCAGAACCTTGAAGGCGGGGCGCGGTATCTGTCCTGGCAGTATCGCAAGTTCAAATCCTGGCGTCTGGCACTGGCGGCCTATAACGCCGGGCCGCAGGCTGTTGAAAAGCATGGCGGCATTCCCCCGTACAAGGAAACCCAGAACTACGTGAAAGTGATCTGGGGCGGCTAAGCGTTCTTTTTTGTAACGTTGCACCGACTTCGCCGCGCTTGCGGAGTCTGGCCGTGATCAGCAATACCGCCAGCGCGCAGAGCATGGGCAGGCAAGCCGCAAGGGTGGCGGTCTGGAAACTGGAAAACTGCGCGATCATCCCAACCGACGGTCCGGCAATCAGGGCTCCGACAAACAGGCTGTTGACATAAAGCGCATTGGCCCGGGCCATGCGTCCGTTCGCGTAGCTTTGTACGTAGGTCAGGCTGACCCCGGCGAACAAGCCGTAATAGGCGCCTTCAAGTGCGGCCCCGACGGCCATCGCGGACAGCCCCGAGACCTGCGACAGGACCAAAAACGCGCACAAACCCAGACCACCGGACAGGATCAACCCGGAAAGGGGCGCAACCCGGCGCAGCAAGATCGGCGTGGCCAGGATGATCACAATTTCGGTTGCCGTCTTGATCGAAAAGGACAGGCCGGGTGCGAAATCTGGCAGCCCGGCTTCGCGCACATAAAACAGGGGCAGGGCGCTGCTGCACAGCACATGCGCGGCGGAAAAGAACAGGCAGGCGGTTACCGCCAGCCACAAGGCGCGGTCGGCTCCCGAGTTGGTCTGGTGCGGTTTCTCGGCCATCTCGGCCCGGGCCGTGCTCGGCATTGTACGCCACCACAGTGTCGCCCAGATTGCGGCCGCACCCAGCGCAAAGACAAACGTCCGATCCGCGCGACATTGCCCAGCGACAAAAAACGCCAGCGCCGGACCCATCATCCACCCCAGCGAGGTCATCGCCCGCAGCCAAGCGTTGAATGCGGGTATGTCGAACCCATAACGCTCGGCGCTGATGCGTCCGAAACTGTACATCGTCGACAACGAACTGCTGCTGAGGCTGAACCCCAGTACTCCGATGGTGACCAGCGTCCAGTAAGACGGCCAGATCAGAACCGACAGCAACGCGACCACATACCCTGCGATGGATGCGCCGACCAGTGGCGCAAATCGCTGACCGCTGTCCAGCCGTGCAGCAAAACTGCGGTTGAGCGTCACGGTCAGCAGGATAGCCAACGCGCTGTAGATGCTGATTTGCTAGGGCGGGTGGCCCAGCTCTTACACGATATAGAACTGAATGAACGGAGCCGTCATGCTGGCGCAAAACGTGCCCGACAGGTGCAGGCCCAATATGGCCCGCGCGCGACCGTCGGTGAGGAGTGTCACAAAGTGCTCGCTATAAAATCGTGACCACCGATCGCAAACCGGCTGAGTTCTGAGCACTATTAGAGTGACGTATCAGAAATATGACAAGGGGCGCTGGCGTGTTCCCGGCGCCCCTGATCCGAGGTTTCTTGGTCTATTCGGCCGCGATTTTGATGACCGGCTCCATGCGGGCCAGAATCTCGTCTGACAGGTGGCATTTGACCTGATGACCGTCGGCCAAAATTTTCACTGGCGGCACGTCGCGTTCACACATTCCGCCCGGCACTTCGGACTTCCACCGGCACCGGGTCTGGAATGGACACCCCGGGGGTGGGTTCATCGCCGACGGAATATCCCCTTCCAGAACGATGTGTTGCTTTTCAATCGATGTGTCCGCGATGGGAACGGCGCTCAGCAACGCTTCGGTATAGGGGTGGTAGGGCGGGGCAAAGACCTGGTCCGTCGTGCCCAGTTCGACCACATGGCCCAGATACATCACCATCACCCGGTCACTGAGATACCGCACGATGGACAGGTCGTGGCTGATGAACAGCAGTGTGGTCTTGTGCTCGCGCTGAATCTCCATCAGCAGGTCGGTCACCGCCGCCTGCACCGACACGTCCAACGCCGAGACCGGTTCGTCCGCGACCACGATCCGGGCATCCCCGGCAAAGGCACGGGCGATACCGACGCGCTGTTTCTGCCCGCCCGACAATTGCCGCGGCATCCGCTCTGCAAAGGCGCGGGGCAGTTTGACCAGATCCAGCAGTTCCAGCATCCGCTTCTTGCGCTCTGCCTCGGACTTGCCGACGCCGAAGATTTCCAGCGCGCGGATGATCTGACGGCCCACGGTCATCGAAGGATTCAAAGTGTCAAACGGGTTCTGGAACACCATCTGCACTTCGCCCACGGTCTTGGCGTCGCGTTCCTCGATTGGCACGGCCTCGATATTGCGGTTATCCAGAAGGATCTGGCCGTCCGTGGCTGTTTCCAGCCCCATCAGCACCTTGGCGAAGGTGGATTTTCCGCAGCCGGATTCACCGACGATGGCCAGCGTCTCAGACTCGTGCGCCTCGAAACTCAGCGTTTCATTGGCTTTCACAACTTTGGTTTCCCCGCCGCCGAACAGGGCATTTGCAGCCACCTCATAGTATTTCTTGAGGTTGTCCATCTTGAGGACGGTCCGGCCGATCTCGCCTTTTTCTTTTTGCTCGCCCACGGTGATCGGAGCGTTCCAGTCGATCTCCTTGAACTTCAAACAACGTGTGTGGTGGCGGTCATTGCCCGGCACAGGCTCCATCAGGATGTTCTGCGCGTCGCAGCGGCCTTCCTCGAAATAGTCGCAGCGCGGACCAAAGTTACACCCCGGCGGGCGTTCGTGGGGTAGAGGGAAGTTCCCGGGAATGGCCACCAGCGGCCGCGCGTTCTTGTCCGCCCCCGGCAGAGGGATCGAGCGGAACAGCGCCTGCGTATATGGGTGCTGCATCTCGTCGAACACATCGTGGATCGAGCCGCGCTCGACCGCCTCACCGGAATACATCACGCACAGTCGGTCGCAGGTTTCCAGAACCAGCCCAAGATTGTGCGAGATAAACAGCATCGAGGTGCCGTATTTCTTGCCCAGATCCTTGACCAATTCGACAACCGCGGCCTCAACCGTCACGTCCAGAGCCGTGGTTGGTTCGTCCAGGATCAACAAGGCCGGCTTCGACATCAGCGCCATGGCGATCACGATCCGTTGCTGCTGGCCACCCGACAACTGGTGCGGGAACGAATTCAACATCCGCTCGGGGTCGGGCAGACGCACGTCGGTCACCACTTCCAAGGCGCGGGCATAAGCCTCGTCAGAGCTGACGCCCTCGTGGATCATCGGCACTTCCATCAGCTGTTTGCCGATCTTCATCGCCGGGTTCAGCGAGGCCATCGGCTCTTGATAGATCATCGCGATTTCGTTGCCGCGAATGTCGCGCAACTCTTCGGTGGTCATTTCAGAAAGGTCGCGGCCCTTGAACTTGATCGAGCCACCAACGATGCGGCCGTTCTTGCCAAGGTCCTGCATGACCCCCAGTGCCACGGTGGACTTGCCGCAACCAGATTCACCCACCAACCCAACGGCTTCGCCGGGTTGCACACTGACCGAGAAATCCATCACCGCAGGGATTTCCCGAAGGCGGGTGAAAAACGAAATCGAAAGCTTGTCGATCTCTAGAATAGGCCCGTCATAATCCGCCAGTTTGTTCATCTATGTTTCTCCTCGCGAGAGTCAGGGGCGTCCCCTTCATCTGGCTAAATATATCTCGGGGGTCCGGGGGCAGAGCCCCCGGCCTCGATCACATCAGTCCTTCAGACTTTCTTCGCGCAGGCCGTCAGCCAGCAGATTCAGACCAAGAACCAGCGACAGTAACGCCAACGCGGGCGGTAGGGCCGGGTGCAGATAGATCGACAACAGCTTGCGCCCTTCGTTGATCGTCGAACCCCAATCCGGGCTTTCCGGCGGAAGCCCCAGCCCGAAGAAACCCAAGGTTCCCAGAAGGATGGTGGTGTAGCCAATCCGCAGACAGAAATCGACGATCAGCGGACCACGAGCGTTGGGCAGGATCTCCCACAGCATGATGTACCACGGGCCCTCGCCGCGGGTCTGTGCCGCGGCCACGTAGTCCCGCGTTTTGATGTCCAGCGCTAAGCCCCGCACGATGCGGAACACGGTGGGCGAGTTCACGAACACCACCGAAACAAACACCACAAGGATACCGCCGGGGATGTCGAACAGGTCCAGATAGGTCGGCAGACCCCAGATGCGATAACTGTCGGTATTGATGATGTACCCACCGGTCGTGATCAGCGACAGGTACAGCCACAGCGCGATTCCCAATACACCGATCAACAGCGGGGTGCGGAAGCTCGGCCTTGTGTAAAAGCGCGAGTTCAGCAGAACCGCAAGAAACAGGATCGGGAACACGAACAACACCGCCGCCATATAGTTCGGCACTCCGGTAGCCACGATTTCCGGCGTGACCAGCAAATAGAACAGCAGGATTACCGGGAAGGCGAGGATCAGGTTTGCGAGGAACGACAGGAGCGTGTCCAGACGACCGCTGTAAAACCCGGCGGGCAGGCCCAGAGTTATCCCAACCATGAAGGCAAACATTGTCGCCAGTGGAGCGATCTGCACCACGATCCATGCGCCTTTGACCATGCGGCTGAAGACGTCGCGGGCCAGATTGTCGCCGCCCAGCAGGTACCATGCGTATGCACCCTCTTCAGAAGACGGCAGGGGTGTGCCGGGGACCTTGTTCTTCATGCCCGACACCTGATCCAGCGGATCATGAGTGATGATCAGGTCCATGGCACCGAAGATTCCGGTAAAGACCCAGAACATCACAAGGCCAAAGCCAATCATGCCGATGGGGCTGTCGAACAGTTTGCCGTAGAGACCAAGCTTGCGCTTAAAGGCGATCGACATGGCAAACAGGATGATCAGCGATAGCCAAACCGGCAGGAACTGCTGTGAAATCGCGCCGATGATGCCCGCGCTGGTGCCCATGAGGATGCCCAGCACGATATAGGCCAACGCCAGCGCGACACAGGCTGCAAAGCTGTATCGCAGCGCCTTCTGTGTCAGTCCGCGCAGGCCCGAGCCTGAGCTGATCGTACCATCTACATTCACGCTGACCGGGGTTTCCGGCAGCACGATACTGCCGAGGATCCAGACGACGAGCGACACCAGAAGTGCCGCCATCGCGATCATCAGCAACGGATTCAGGAGGGCAATAGAGCCGGTCCAGGTAAGTGGTTCCATAATCTATCCCTCCTTACGAAATACGGATGCGCGGGTTGAGGTAGACATAGCCGATATCCGAGATCAGCTGCGTCACCAGCACCACAAAGACCGACACGACCGAGATCGCCAGCAGCAGCTGAATGTCGTTGTTGCCCGCCGCCTGAACCAGCGCCCAACCAAAGCCCTTGTAGTTGAACAAGGTCTCGACGATCACGACGCCGTTCAGCAGCCAGGGGAACTGCAGCATGATCACGGTAAAGGGCGCGATCAGCGCGTTTCGCAGCGCGTGCTTCATCACGATGTTCGAGAAGGACACACCTTTCAGGCGCGCGGTCCGAATGTACTGCGCCGTCATCACCTCGGTCATTGAGGCACGGGTCATACGGGCGATATAGCCCATTCCGTAAAGCGCAATCGTTAGCACCGGTAAGAAGAAGTTCTCAAAAGTTGGGTTCTCCATCGCCTGCGTCGCCGTGCCCTTGAACCATTTCAGGCCAACAGCGGATGAGGTGAAAATGGCAATGAAAATAACACCTGACACGTATTCCGGTGTCGCCGTGGTGGTGATCGCAAAGGTCGACAGGGTCCGGTCGGTGGCCGATCCCTCTTTCATTCCAGCCAAAACGCCAAGGATCAGTGCCGAAGGGACCATCAGCAACATCACCCAGAACATCAGCCTACCAGTCAGAGCCAGACGGGTGCCGACAACGGTCGAAACTTCCTCTTTGAAGACGGTGGAATAGCCCCAGTATCCTTGTAGGATGCCGCAGAACTTGGGTGCGTTTTCCGCGGATTGACCCGGCAGAATACATCTGCCCTGAACCGAGCCGTCCTCATTCGTGTACCGAAAGGATGGCAGAACGCCCAGCCATTCGCCGTATTTGACCGGCGTCGGCTGAAGATACCCGTTCTTTTCCAGATAGCTTTCAACCTGCTCATCCGACATCCGGAAATTGCCTTGCGTTTTCGCGAGCTTTTCGAGGTTCGGATAAAGGTTGGTGAGGAAAAAGACTAAGAATGTCAGACATAATGCTGTAATGAGCATGATGCCGACACGCTTCAGAATGAAAAGTCCCATATTGGCCCCTGTTGGTAGGCTAGCGCGAAGATTATTGGGTTCCACGCATTGCTGTTTTTTGTGTCGCCGCGTTCAGGACGAAAAGGCCGCGCCTTTGCGGCGCGGCCTGCTCAGTTTCGGCTTAGCCCAAAAGGCCGAATTTATAGAGCTGGGGCAGGTCGGCGATGTGTTTTTCAACGCCTACCATATTGTCGCGGTGGTGACGCATCGCGGTTCTCCAATAGGGCTGGATGACCACACCTTCGTCGATCATGATCGCCTGCAGCTTACCCATCACTTCGCGCCGTTTATCCACATCGGAAATGGAGTTTGCTTCGGCCAGCAGATTATCGAACTCTTCGTTGGAGAAACCGGATTCGTTCCATGCAACGCCTGACTTGTAGGCTAGCGCAAGAATTTGCGTGCCAAGCGGGCGGTGGTTCCAGTTTGTCGAAGAGTATGGATACTTGGTCCAGTCATTCCAGAAAGTCGACCCTGGCAGAACCGTGTGTTTGGCCTTGATGCCCGCGTCATTAAGCTGGGCAACAACGGCCGCAGTCGTGTTCCGGCGCCAATCGTCATCAATGGATTGCACTTCGTGCTCGAAGTCGCCCATACCGGCTTCGTCCATCAGTGCTTTGGCAGCAGCCGGGTCATACGGAATACGGGGCACTTCCGAGTTGTATTCAGGATGCATCGGACCAACGTGGCTGTTTTCGGCAACAATACCGTAGCCGGACATGCCAAGCTCCAGACAGACCGCGTTGTCGACGGCCATAGCAAGCGCCTGACGCACACGTTTGTCACCGTAGATTTTGTTGCCGTCCGCATCTTCGGCCAGTTGGTTCGGGCGAATGACGATAGTAAAGCCCGAAGGGATTTCCGAGCGGGTCAGGCCGATGCTGTCGAAAATGTCGACGAATTCACCGACCGACTCCCAGTTCATGTCGATCTCTTCGGCCTCATAGGCAGCAAGGAAAGCGGCAGGGTCGGTGCCGTAATCGATGAACTCGATCCTGTCGATATAGCCGCCTTTGCCGGCTTCATATCCCCACCAGTCAAAGCCTTCGTTGCGCACCAGAACTCCCTTGACGCCAACCTCATGGCTTTCCGGGATCATGAAGCCAGTGCCGATCGGGTTGTCCAACATTGTGTTGGGGTCATGGCTGCTGTGCACGATGGCGCCGGGATAGTCGGCCATGCCGGGGATGATTGTGATATCCGGAGCGTTACACTTCAGCTTGACTGTGTGACTGTCGACAACAGTAATAGCACCTTCTGCAGCTTGCTGGGTGCTCTCGTCGATCAGCGACGCCATCCGAGACGCCATCGAGTTGCCCTCAACCGAGGAATCGCACCAACCGGCGATATTGCGCGCAACATCTTCGGCGGTGAAATCGTCACCATTGTTCCATTTTACGCCCTGACGAACGTTCAGCGTGTACTCGGTGGCGTCGTCGTTGGCTTCCCAGCTTTCCAGAAGCATAGGCTTGAACGAGCCGTCATTGTTGTACTCGACCAGATACTCCAGCCAGCCTGCGGTAAAGGTGGCGATCTGCGTCCAGTCAAAGGTCCGAGGATCTTTAAGCGCGCGTACTTCCATCTGATAGCGGATGGTGCCGCCGCGCTGAGGCTCTTGCGCCGCAGCAGGTGATTGCAGGCCGATCATCCCGTAGGCCGCTGGCACGGCAACACCCAGCGCGGTGGCGCGGGCCAGGAATTCTCGCCGGTTCAGTTTGCCGTCCCGATATTCCTGAGCGTGCATCTCTGCGGCCCAGTGAATCGGTGCTCCGGTGATGGTTTGGTTTTTCATTGATGTCTCTCCCTGATGAGATGTCTTGTTTTTTGATGAAGTTTGGAACCGCTCGAACCGGTCAGTTTCCGGCAGCTGGTTCACGGGTTGTTTGAGTTCTGATTGTCCCCATGGGTCCATTCGGCCCCAGAAATCTGGTGAGGTCAATGTTCGAAATCGTCATTCATGGTACAAAAACGACATGGCTGGAGATTGTTATACCATGCCCGACGCCCGGCTCCGGGTGAATCCGCTATGTATACAATGGTGAACCGGGCGATTTTCTCTTTGTAGGGAATCGCTCAGAAAAGTCTCTCAGGAAATTGACGTATCATTTTGAGAAATCAATCTGATTCCATTTCCTCATCCGCGCGCGGAACCAAGTGCGTTGGCGCTTGGCAAATTGACGGGTCGAGATTGTAGCGCGCTCTCGGGCGACATCCAAAGTCATCCTGCCATCCAGATAGGCCATCAACTCGGGAACGCCGATGGCCTTGAAGGCAGGCAGCGACGGATCATAGAGGTCGCGCATCGCCTCGACCTCTTGCAGCGCGCCGGTTTCCAGCATTTGATCGAACCGCCGGGTGATGCGATCCAACAGCCATTCCTTGTCCACGTCAAAGACGATCGGCACCGCGTCAGACAAGTCCAGAACCGGGGGTGGCGTGTCGGCCTGCCAATCGCTCAGACTGCGCCCGGTGGCTTGTTGAACCTCCCAGGCGCGCTGAACGCGGGCCCGGTTCCGGGTGTCGATCCGGCCCAGAGTTTTCGCATCAACACCGGCAATCAGTGAGGGCAGGTCCATCTGGTCGGCCTCAGCCCGAACTTTGGGCGGCGTGGCCGGGATATCGGCCATACCTTCGGTCAGGGCCGAGAAATAGAGGCCAGTGCCACCAACGATGATCGGGCGCTGGCCGCCGGTCAGCAGCGGGGTCACTTCGCGCAGCCAGTGGCCGGTGGAATAGTCCTGATCATAGGTGACATGGCCATATAACAGATGCGGCACACGGGCCTCTTCTTCGGCCGAAGGGCGCGCCGAAATCACCCGCCAACAATCATAAACCTGGCTGGCATCCGCATTCACGATCACACCGCCAAAGGTCTCGGCGATCTGCAAGGCCAGCGCCGATTTGCCCGAGGCCGTCGGCCCCGCGATCAGGACGGGTTTGTCGTCGGAAATGGGGGGCAGGCGGTCCCAAATCTGCGATCTTTCGTTATTGGCCATCCGGGTATGCCCCAATCCTCACCATCCGCATTGAACCTGCGGAGTTTTTGCTTCATTTTGCGCCGGAAATTAACCCCGTGCCAGCCCGGAGCGCAACATGAGCCTGACCGAAACACTCGAAACAACCGAGACCCCAAAAGCGAAGTACAATCGCGTGATGCTGAAAATCTCTGGCGAGGCGCTGATGGGGGACCAGGGTTTTGGCCTGCACCCGCCCACCGTTCAGCGCATCGCGCAAGAGGTCAAGTCGGTGCACGATCTGGGTGTTGAAATCTGCATGGTGATCGGCGGCGGCAACATCTTCCGCGGCCTCAGCGGCTCGGCACAGGGGATGGAGCGCACAACCGCCGATTACATGGGGATGCTGGCAACGGTGATGAACGCGCTGGGGATGCAGTCGGCACTGGAAGAGATCGGCGTCTTCACCCGTGTCATCTCGGCCATTCGCATGGATGAGGTGTGCGAGCCCTACATCCGCCGCCGCGCCGTTCGGCACCTTGAAAAAAAGCGGGTCTGCATCTTTGCCGCTGGAACGGGCAATCCGTATTTCACCACGGATACGGCAGCGACCCTGCGCGCCAACGAAATGGCGTGCGAGGCGATCTTCATGGGCAAGAACGGCGTTGATGGCGTCTATGACAAAGACCCGAAGGTTCACGCCGACGCGGTACGTTATGATACGGTCACCTATGATGACGTGCTGGCCAAACGGCTGCGTGTCATGGACGCTTCGGCCATTGCGTTGGCGCGGGACAACAACCTGCCGCTGATCGTCTTTGGATTGGACGAACCCGGCGGGTTCCGCGGCATCCTGGCGGGTGAGGGGACTTACACCAAGGTTCAGGGCTAATTCAAACGAACCGAATGCTCAGGCCGGGTCAACAGCCCGGCCTTTTTGTCTGCGAAGGTGCAGGGGATTAGAGCAAATTCTTATTCAATCCACATGTCGGTTTTTGTGATTTTTGTCGCTTTTTGGCGACAGGTGGTCTTCTCAGCCAGCCCGTTTCGGCGCGGGATATTGAAAGTCCTGAGCACCGAATATGGGAAGGAAGAGAAACTATGTCAGACAACACGGAGACCGACTATGAAGTCGGTCAGGACAACGTCCAGATTATGGGGCTGGACGTTCATAATCCGGTCTTTGCGGTTTCCGGGCTCACCATCATTGCATTCGTGTTTTTCTCGCTCGTGTTCCGCGAGCAGGCGGCCGAATTCTTTGGGTGGCTTCGCCCGGCACTGACCAGCCAGTTCGACTGGGTGTTCATGATCGCAGCCAACATCTTTGTGGTGTTTTCGCTTTTGTTGATCGTTACGCCTTATGGCTCGATCCGCTTGGGCGGCGACGATGCCAAACCGGATTACAGCTATGCCGGTTGGTTCTCGATGCTGTTTGCTGCGGGCATGGGCATCGGCTTGGTATTCTGGGGTGTGGCTGAGCCGATCTCGCACTACGGATCATCCATTGGCGGCGTCGCTGTCGGTGAAGACGGTGTGCGCACCGACTGGGCACCCTTGGGAGCAGGGCTGGAAGACCCGGAAGCCTCGAAAAAGCTGGCAATGGCTGCGACCATCTTCCACTGGGGTATGCACCCCTGGGCCGTTTATGCCGTCGTGGCGCTGGCACTGGCCTTTTTCAGCTTTAACCGGGGGCTGCCGCTGACCATGCGGTCGGTGTTCTACCCGCTGTTTGGCGAGGCGACCTGGGGTCCGCTGGGGCACATCATTGACGTTCTGGCCGTATTTGCCACCATCTTTGGTCTGGCGACCTCGCTGGGTCTGGGGGCGACGCAGGCGCTGGCCGGTCTGAACTATCTGTTTGATGTTCCGATCACGGACGGCATGAAAGTGCTGTTGATCGGATTGATCACTGTGTTTGCTCTGATCTCGGTTGTTGCCGGCCTCGACAAAGGGGTCAAGCGTCTGTCCGAGGCCAACATGATCCTGGCTGCGGCTCTGCTGTTGCTGGTGCTGATCGTCGGCCCGACCGTTGCAATTCTGACCGGCTTTTTCGACAGCATGATCGAGTACTTCATTGCGTTGCCCGCCCTGTCGAACTGGGTCGGTCGTGAAGACACCAACTTCATGCAGGGCTGGACCACGTTCTACTGGGCCTGGTGGATTTCCTGGTCGCCGTTCGTTGGCATGTTCATCGCCCGCATTTCGCGCGGCCGTACCGTGCGCGAATTCGTGATCTGCGTGATCCTGATCCCGACGGTGGTTGGCGCGCTGTGGATGAGCGTTTTCGGTGGCGCGGCGCTGGATCAGGTCATGTCCGGTTCGGGCCAGGGCCTGTCGGATGCGGCGCTTGAGCTGAAGATGTTCAAGATGTTCGAAGCCTTCCCGATGACCGGTTTGCTGTCCTTTGTCGGCATCATCCTGGTTGTCGTGTTCTTCGTGACCAGTTCGGACTCGGGCTCGCTGGTGATCGATACGATCACGGCTGGCGGCAAGACCGATGCCCCTACGGCGCAGCGTGTGTTCTGGTGCATTCTGGAAGGTGCGATTGCTGTCGTGCTGTTGCTGGGCGGTGGGCTTGGTGCCTTGCAGGCCGCCGCGATTGCAACCGGCTTTCCCTTTGCGATCGTGCTTGTGCTGATGTGCGTATCGATCTTCATCGGTCTGGCGAACGAAAAACGCCGCCGCTGAGTTCAACTTCACTACGAAAAGCCCCGGCCATGCGTCGGGGCTTTTTTCTTTTGGGCCGGGTTGACCGATGTCCTCGCCCTTGTCTAAGTATCCGCGTCCTTCGGGTGGCCCGTTCTGCCTGGAAAGACTGCCCCTGCCTTTGGTTTCGACCGGGGCTGTGGTTGGGCTGGAAGACCTGCCGTGATTTCCGAGTTGTCCGAAATCATGCGCGGGCATCGTATCGGAACAAGCTGCATGAATGAGGAGAGGCGTGCCATGAGCACTCTGGATATCAATTTCGTTCGGGCTCAGTTCCCGGCTTTTTCCGAGCCCAGCCTGCAAGGGCAGGCGTTCTTTGAAAACGCGGGCGGGTCATACACCTGTAAACCGGTGCTGGACCGGCTGACGCGTTATTACACGCAGCGCAAGGTGCAGCCTTATGGCCCCTATGACGCCAGCCGTCTGGCGGGCGAAGAGATGGACGAGGCCCGCGCACGCATGGCCGCGATACTGGGCGTGGACACCGACGAGCTGAGCTTTGGACCTTCGACCACGCAAAACACCTATGTCCTTGCGCAGGCATTCCGCCAGTGGATGAAGCCCGGCGATGCCATCGTGGTGACCAATCAGGATCACGAGGCCAATTCCGGCCCGTGGCGGCGTCTGGCCAAGGACGGCATCGAAATCCGCGAATGGCAGATCGATCCGGAAACCGGATCGCTGAACCCGCAGGATCTGGAAAACATGCTGGACGAAAAGGTCCGTCTGGTCTGTTTTCCGCACTGTTCCAATGTGATCGGAGAGATCAACCCGGTCACCGAAATCACCTCGATCGCCCATGCGGCCGGTGCGTTCGTTTGTGTTGACGGTGTTTCATACGCGCCGCACGGGTTTCCGAATGTCGGCCATATGGGTCCAGATATCTACTTGTTCTCGGCCTACAAAACCTATGGCCCGCATCAGGGCTGCATGGTGATCCGGCGCGCGTTAGGAGAGCTTCTGCCCAATCAGGCGCATTTTTTCAACGGCGACGTGCTGTACAAGCGGTTTACCCCCGCCGGGCCAGATCACGCCCAAATCGCGGCCAGTGCGGGCATGGCGGACTATGTCGATCTGCTGTGCGATCACCACAACGGCCTCGAAGGCGATGCGACCCAACGCGGAGCTTTCGTGCATGACCTGATGCGCGGGCAAGAGGTGGCCTTGCTGCAGCCGGTGCTGGATGCGGTCAAGGACCGCAATGCCGTGCGTCTGATTGGCACATCGGATGCGGCACGTCGCGCGCCGACCGTTGCGCTGGCCCTGAACCGGAACGCAGAGGCAGTTGCGGCCGATCTTGTCAGCCACGGGATCATGGCGGGCGGTGGCGATTTCTATGCCGTGCGACCGCTGACTGCGATGGGGGTCGATCTGGATCAGGGCGTGTTGCGGGTCAGCTTCACGCACTATACCTCGCAACAGGAAATTGATCAGTTATTGAACGCACTTGACGCTGTTTTGTGATCCGGTTTCCGTTCGGATTCGTAATGCGAAGAAAACAACCGGGCGGTCATGGAAAACACTCAATCTCCGATCATCATGTGGTTCCGGCGGGACTTGCGCCTGTCGGACCATCCCGCGTTAAGCGCGGCGGTCCGGACCGGACGTCCCGTAATTCCGGTCTTTATTCTGGACGACTTGGCCGAGGCGTTGGGCGCGGCCCCAAAGTGGCGGCTTGGGCTTGGGTTAAAGGTCTTTGCGCAGTCCCTTGAAAGGGCCGGCAGTCGCCTGATCCTGCGGCGCGGAGACGCCCTGACAGCATTGCAGAACCTGATATCGGAAACCGGCGCGACGACTGTCTATTGGTCTAGAGCTTACGATCCGGATTCTATAGCGCGAGACATCCGTATCAAATCTGCACTGACCAGAGAGGACGTAGAATCCACGTCTTTTGAAGGTCACCTTTTGTTCGAACAATGGACCGTAGCCACCAAGACCGGTCAGCCTTTTCGTGTGTTCACTCCGATGTGGCGGGCGGTTCAGGGGCGTGACGTCGCCGCGCCCGAGGTCGCGCCATCAGCGATCCCCGCACCGCAACATTGGCCGGTTTCCGATGACTTGGCAGAATGGAAGCTGGGCGTGGCAATGAACAGAGGTGCCGCGATTGTCGCGCCATATGTACAGCCCGGTGAAAGTGCGGCTTTTGATGCTATGCACGGGTTTTTGGACCGAATCTCAGGCTATTCTGCGGATCGGGACCGTCTCGATCTGGATGGCACATCGAATTTGACGGAATATCTGTCTTTGGGCGAGATCGGCCCGCGCAGCGTCTGGCACGCGGTCCAGCGCGCCGCAATTACGGGCGCGCAGGGTACCGAGGCTTTTCTGCGCCAACTGGTCTGGCGCGAGTTTGCCTATCATCTCATGTTCCATACGCCGCACTTGCTGACCGAGAACTGGAAACAGGAATGGGACGCGTTTCCGTGGAATACCGATGCCAGCCACCCCGACGTTGTGGCGTGGCAGCGGGGCCGTACCGGTATTCCGGCGGTGGATGCCGGTTTGCGTCAAATGTACGTGACCGGTCGTATGCACAATCGCGCCCGCATGATCGTGGCCAGCTATCTGACCAAGCATCTGATGACACACTGGAAAATCGGTATGGACTGGTTTGCCGACTGCCTGATCGACTGGGACCCGGCGGCAAATGCGATGGGCTGGCAGTGGGTTGCAGGCTCGGGACCGGATGCCGCACCGTTTTTCCGGATTTTCAACCCACTGACGCAAAAGGAAAAATTCGACCCTGACGACGCCTATCTGAAACGGTGGATTGCCGAGGGGCAGCCCGCGCCTTCGGCCACGGCACTGTCCTATTTCGAGGCTGTTCCGCGTTCTTGGGCACTGGATCCTGCTTTTGTCTACCCCAAACCGGTGGTTGATCTTGCCACTGGCCGGGCACGGGCTTTGGCGGCCTATGAAGGCCGAGAAACCGGGTAAGGAACTGAAAACTTGCCAGAAACACAAACTCGCCCTAGCTTTGAACCACGGCCGCACAGGGGAGAGCGGATGATCCTTACGACGACGGAAGGGCAGAAAAACCTGCCCAGGTACTTTGCTCAAGTCTTCAAGATGCTGAACCGGATGGAATCCGGTCGGATGGACATCGCCTTGCCTGACGGCCGGATTTTTCGGTCCGAAGGTGCCAAGCCTGGGCCGGTCGCTCGGGTTGATATCCACGACCCGGACGTCTTTGCGCGTCTAGTCCGCGAGGGCGAGCTGGGCTTTTCAGACGCTTATCTGGAAGGTGATTGGAGCACCCCCGATCTTAGATCTTTCATGGATCTGGTGCATCTGGGCACCGAGACCGTCTATGACGATTTCACCGGTATGTTTTTGGTGCAGGCATATGAACGTCTGCGCTTTTGGCTGCACCGGAACCATCGACGGCAGGCCAAGAAGAACATCTCGTACCACTACGACCTCGGAAATGATTTCTATGGTTTGTGGCTGGATGACACCATGACCTATTCCAGCGCCCTGTTCGAGACAGGACAGGAAAGTCTGGAAAAGGCACAGACCGCGAAATACGCCAGCCTGGTCGATGAAATGGGCGCAAAGCCCGGAGATCACATCCTTGAGATCGGCTGCGGCTGGGGTGGTTTCGCCGAATATGCCGCGAAAGAGCGTGGCCTACGGGTCACAGGTTTGACGATCAGTCAAGAACAGTTGAACTTCGCCAGACAACGAATAGAAAAAGCAGGTCTTTCCGAGCTTGTCGAGTTCAGGCTGCAGGATTACCGCGATGAACAGGGCTTGTATGACGGGATCGCTTCGATCGAGATGTTCGAGGCCGTTGGGCAGAAATACTGGCCGGTCTACTTCGACACTGTGCGTGAGCGCCTGAAACCCGGTGCTCAGGCGACGTTGCAAATCATTACCGTCGCGGATCACCGGTGGGATATTTACAAAAATGGTGTTGATTTCATTCAGAAATATATCTTCCCCGGCGGAATGCTCCCGACGCCCTCGATCCTGAAACAACAGGTTTCAGAGGCTGGGCTGAACGTGGTGAAATCTCGGGAATTCGGTAAAAGCTATGATCTGACCCTGCGTCGTTGGTACGACACGTTCAACGAAAAATGGGACGAAATTGCTGAAATGGGTTTTGATGAGCGTTTCCGCCGCATGTGGAACTATTATTTGACTGCATGTGGCGCAGCCTTTGACACTGGTAACTGCGATGTGACACAGATCACTATAGCAAAACCCAGTTAACAAACGGAAATATCGAATGCCCAGTGCTCCGCGTCTCGTTGCTGCAATTTGTCTGTTGGTGGTGGCCTTTCTCGTATCAAGCATGATCATCAACAACGGCGAAGAGGGTAAGGATTACGGCTATTTTACAATTGTGAACATGATCATTGGGTTGGTGTGTGGCTGGATGATCATGGGCAAGCGGGTTGGCAGGGGCTGGACCGGAGCGCTCAATAACGGCCTGACGGGTATCGCTGCTCTGGTGTTCTGGGGGCTTTTCGTTCAGGGCTGCAATGAGATGTTCCGGCTGGCCATGCGCCACCGGTATGATGGGCCTTTTGATGCTCTGATCGGCATTTTCAAGATCGGGGTCGATTACAGCCGGTTTCTGCTGACGCCGGAAATTCTGTGGACTTTGGCGATCGGAGCCCTTATCGCCGGGCTAGCAACCGAAGAAGCCGGCCGCCGCTGGCGATAACCCTCTGGAATTCAGCGCGAGTTTCAATTCAGTGTCCGATCTGTTTTTTTACGGCACGCTCAGGCATCAGTCGCTGCTAGAGCTTGTGCTTGGCCACCCCTTGTCGAAACTGAAAGTGTCGCAGGCCAGCCTGCCGGATCACGCGGTTTATGCTGTAGCCGGGCAGGCGTTTCCGATGATCGTGGCGGAGGCAGGCAGCAAAGCCGAAGGGCTGCTGGTACAGGGCTTTTCCCAAGAGAATCTGAACAGGTTGGCCTATTACGAAGGTGGGTTTGACTACGATCTCAGCCCGCAGGACGTCGAACTTGCCGACGGATCAAGGGCCGCGGCCAGTGTGTTTTTCCCTGAACCCGGTCTCTGGACCCCTGACGGGCCATGGTCATTGCAGGGCTGGATTGATAAGTGGGCAGAAGTGACCCTGCTGGCCGCGCAGGAAGAGCTTGCCTACTACGGCAGGGTCGATGCCGACACGATCGCCCGTAATTTCGCGCCGATCCGGACCCGCGCCTGGGCCAGGCTGGCCGCGCGCAAGCGCCGGACAGGCGATCCCCGCGACACGGCCAAAGACGTCATCGTCCAAAGCCACCGGCGCGCCTATGTGAACTATTTCGGCATGGAAGAGCTGGAGCTTCAGCACCGCCAGCATGACGGGACGATGGGGCCGATCTTGCATCGCAGCGGGCTGATGCAGGGGGCCGCCGTAGTCGTTCTGCCTTATGACCCGGTCCGCGACGCGGTTCTGCTGGTCGAACAATTCCGTGCGCCGGTGTTTCTGATCGACGATCCCGAGCCGTGGATGTGGGAGCCAGTGGCTGGCATGATCGATCCCGGAGAAACCCCGGAACAGGCCGCTTATCGTGAAGCACAGGAAGAGGCGCAGGTCACGCTGGACGCATTGGAGTATGCGGGTGGAGCCTATCCCTCGAGCGGGTCTTCGACCGAGTTTATTTACCTCTATGTCGGGCTGGGCGATCTGACCCGGACCATAGACAATGGCGGGCTGGCCTCGGAGGGTGAGGATATCCGCACGCAAATCCTGTCCTACGACACCTTCATGCGGAAGGTGGACAGCAATGAATTCAAAGATTTACCTCTTTTGTCATTGGCCAATTGGCTGGCCCGGCATCGCGACCGCCTGCGGGGGTAAGGATCGCCGCTTGTGGTTGTCGCACGGCATCTGTAAATCTTCGTTGATACGTAATGATATGAGGGCGCCATGCGCATTGCACGAGACCTTGCCGACGCAGTCGGGAAAACACCGCTGATCCGGCTGAAGCGCATCAGTGAAGAGACCGGGTGCGAGATTCTCGGCAAGGCCGAGTTCATGAATCCGGGCCAATCGGTCAAGGATCGCGCGGCGCTCTACATCATCCGCGACGCCATCGCGCGCGGAGACCTGAAGCCCGGCGGAACCATTGTCGAGGGCACGGCGGGCAATACCGGCATTGGTCTGGCGCTGGTGGGCGCGTCGATGGGGTTCAAGACCGTGATCGTGATCCCGGAAACCCAGTCGGAAGAAAAGAAAGACATGCTACGCCTGGCGGGCGCGCAACTGGTGCAGGTTCCGGCCGCGCCATACCGCAACCCGAACAATTTCGTGCATTACTCGCGCCGCCTGGCCGAGGAACTGGCGCAGACCGAGCCCAATGGCGCGATCTGGGCGAACCAGTTCGACAATGTTGCCAACCGTCAGGCCCATGTCGAAACCACCGGCCCGGAAATCTGGGAACAGACCGGTGGCAAGGTCGATGGCTTTGTCAGTGCTGTGGGCTCGGGTGGTACTCTGGCCGGTGTGGCCGATGCGCTGCAGCCCAAAGGGGTTAAGATCGCCTTGGTCGATCCAATGGGGGCGGGGCTTTACTCTTATTACACCACCGGTGAGATCGCGATGGAAGGCAGCTCGATCGCCGAAGGTATCGGGCAGGTGCGCATCACCAAGAACCTCGAAGGGTTCAAGCCGGATTATGCCTATCAGATGACCGATAACGAGGCGCTGCCCTACATCTTTGATCTGCTGCGCGAAGAGGGGCTGGTCATGGGCGGCTCGACCGCGATCAACATGGCCGGTGCGGTGCGTCTGGCCAAGGATTTGGGACCGGGCCATACGATCGTGACGATCCTGTGCGACTATGGCACGCGCTATCAGTCCAAGCTGTTCAATCCCGAATTCCTGCGTGAAAAGGAGCTGCCGGTCCCGGATTGGATGACCGAAGCTCCGCGCAGCATTCCCGGCGTGTTCGAGGACGTATGATGCTGCGGCAGGTCCGCCTGTTTCTAGCTCTTTTTCTGGTTTGCTTTGCCATGCTGGGCGGCCCCGTTGCCGCCGAGCTGACCGATCAGCAAAGCGAGTACTACCAGAAATGGCTTGCAACGGCGGACCGTGCCGAGACCGAGATCGAAGCCGACAGGACCTCAAACGCAGCACTTGAGAATCTGCGGTCCGAAATCCACAACTATCGTGAAGAATTCAACGACGCGCGCAGCGCCAACACGGATCGTATCCAGACCCTGGATGCCCAGATCAAGGCCCTTGGCCCTGCGCCCGAAGGGGACGCAACCGAGCCCGAGGAAATCGCCCGACTGCGCGCTCATCTAGAAGATCAGCTGACCAGCCTTCAAGTTCCGCGGGTCATCTCGGAAGAGGCGTTCAGCCGCGCCAACGGCCTGATCAGCGAGATTGACCGGCTGTTGCGTGACAGGCAGAAGAAAGAGCTGCTGGAACGCGGCCCATCTCCGATTAACCCGGTTTATTGGGGGCCCGCTTGGACCGACATCCTCGAATCCGTGCGTGGCCTGATCAGTGAAACGGCACAAAACCTGAAGGCCAATATCGTACAGGACCGTCTGAGAGATCGGGGTCTGGGCATCCTGTTTCTGACCCTCGCCGCGGGTGTGTTGCTGTATTACGGGCGCTACTGGTCCGAAGCTGCAGGTGAATACCTGCGCAGCCTTGGTGGGCGCGGCATTGGTGTTTGGTCGTTTCTGGTTTCGCTGCTGCGCATTCTGTTGCCTTGGCTGGGTGTCTGGCTGCTGGTGCAGGCTGTCATCATGACCGGCCTCATGGGGCTGCGCGGCACATTGCTGATCCAGAACGTGCCGTATTGGGCTGCCCTAATATTTTTCTACGACTGGATCGGACGTCAGCTGTTTCTGTCGCAGGCGGCACAAGGCTTCAATCGCCTGTCTCGCAAGAACGTCACCGAGCTGCGGGTTTATCTCGATATTCTGGCGGTCTTTCTGATCGCGCATGAATTCGGGCTGCTGTTCGATCAGATCGAGAATATTTCGGACGCAACCCGGGCGGTCATCAGCTTTCCGGTGGTTGTCGGGACCGCTCTGATCTTGTTGCGAATTCGCCGAATCCGGATGAGCAGGCCGGTGGCGGGCGACGCCGAGGCAAGTGAAAAGCCGCGTAGTGGCGGTCTGACTCAGATCATGGAATTCCTGCGCCGAGCTCTGTTCCTGCTGGGGATGACCAGCCCGATCCTGGCGGCCGTTGGCTATACAAATGCGGCCGAGGCGATTGTTTTCCCGGCAGTGAAGACACTAGTGTTGTTCGCGGCCTTGGCGATCTTCCACCGGTTCTTGACCTCGGTCTACGGATGGCTCAGCGGGCAGGGCGAGGCCGCGCGGGACTCACTGTTTTCCGTGCTGACTGCGTTTGTTATCGCGATCCTGTCTCTGCCAATTCTGGCTTTGTACTGGGGGGCGCGGCAAACCGATCTGCTTGAGGTCTGGTCGCGACTGTTGCTGGGTTTTGATATTGGCGGCGTCAGAATCTCGCCCAGCAATTTCTTTACCTTCGTCGTTGTCTTTATCATTGGTTACGCGCTGACACGACTGTTGCAGAGCGGGCTGCGGAACTCGCTGCTTCCCAAGACAAATATTGACCCCGGCGGACAGAATGCGATTGCGGCGGGCACCGGCTATGTCGGGATTTTCCTGGCGGCCTTGGTTGCGATCATGATCGCAGGTTTTGACCTGTCGTCGCTGGCGATTGTTGCGGGTGCGTTGTCGGTCGGTATTGGCTTTGGATTGCAGACAATCGTCTCGAATTTCGTTTCGGGCATTATCCTTCTGGTCGAACGTCCGATCTCGAAGGGCGACTGGATCGATGTGAACGGGATGATGGGCTATGTGCGCGACATCTCGGTCCGGTCCACGCGGATTGAGACGTTTGACCGGACGGATGTGATCGTCCCGAACTCGGACCTGATCAGCGGCGTGGTCACCAACTACACTCGCGGCAACACCATTGGGCGGGTTATCGTGCCGGTCGGGGTGGCCTATGGCACCGACACCCGCGTGGTCGAGAAAATCCTGGGCGAAGTGGCAAATTCGCACCCCATGGTGCTGGCGCATCCGGCCCCCAGCGTGGTGTTTCAGGGCTTCGGTGCGGATTCGCTGGATTTCGAGATTCGCGCCATTCTGCGTGACGTGAACTGGGTGCTGTCGGTGAAGTCCGACATGAACCACGAGATCAACCGCCGCTTTGTCGAAGAGGGTATCGAGATTCCGTTCGCACAGCGTGATGTCTGGTTGCGCAACCCCGAGGCCTTGCAGGGTAAACCATCAGCACCGCAGCAGAATCCCGAGAGCGGCGCAGCGCAACCGTCCTCAAATCAGCCATCCTCAGCGCCGGTCGAGATGACCGAGGCGGACTTGGGCGACGGGGACGGCGACGAGATCTGACCGCATGTGTGGCGGAACTGCGGAAGGTTGAAATTTCGCTTTAATCGCCCCTTGCAAATCCCCCGGCGATGGTCCAAATATCGCGCTCACGGAGAGGTGGCCGAGTGGTCGAAGGCGCACGCCTGGAAAGTGTGTAGGCGGGAAACCGTCTCCAGGGTTCGAATCCCTGTCTCTCCGCCATATCCCACATTTTTGTAGCGGTTTAGCCGGCGTCAGACCGAGCGGGTAATACCTCCGTCGACGCGGATGTTCTGGCCGGTGATGTATGCGCCACCGTCCGAGGCCAGAAAGGCCACGGTGGCGGCGATCTCGTCATAGGCCTTGCCGTAACGCTCCACCGGGATGCGCGCCTTCCATTCCGGGTTTTCGGGCAGACTGTCGATGAAGCCCGGAAGCACGTTGTTCATACGCACATTGTCGGGGGCGTATTTGTCGGCAAACAGCTTGCTATAGGCCGCAAGCCCGGCCCGCATCACGCCAGAGGTCGGGAACACCGGATCCGGCTCGAACGCGGCAAAAGTCGAGATGTTGATGATCGCGCCGGATTTCTGCTCGATCATGATGGGAGCGACAATCCGCGTGGCGCGTACGGCGTTGAGGAAATAGACCTCCATCCCTTCGTGCCAGTCTGCGTCGCTGATTTCCAGAACTGGTGCGCGTGGGCCGTGGCCAGCCGAGTTCACCAGCACATCCACGCGGCCCCATTTGTCCATCACCGAATCCACAAGATTCTGCATGTCCGCACTGGACCGGTTGGTGCCGGTCGCGCCAATACCCCCAAGCTCAGCCGCCAGAGCTTCGCCTTTGCCTGAAGACGACAGGATCGCGACGTTGAACCCATCGGCTGCCAGTCGGCGCGCGCTTTCTGCGCCCATACCGCTACCACCGCCCATGATGATCGCAACTTTCTTATCAGCCATGTTTGCCCCATTCAGCTGGTGTCCCTGATCTGTCGTCAAAATGGGGCAGGGTGCGGCGTTTGACCAATCAGTAATTCTGCCTTAACCCTGTAGAATAACTATCGAGTTAGGCGCTTGGACCATGCGCAGACTGCCGCCTTTGAACGCGCTCAAGGCTTTTGAGGCCTCGGGGCGCCATCTGAATTTCAGCCGGGCCGCCGAGGAGCTTGGCGTGACGCAGGGTGCCGTCGCTCAACATGTGAGATCGCTTGAAGAGTTGTTGAAGATCAAACTCTTCGACCGAAAGCCCAGAGGCTTGTCCTTGACAGATGAGGGGCGGAAATATCTTGCGCCGATCCGCCGTGCCTTTGACATGATGGCTGAGGCAACGGCCAATCTGTCGCCGCAGGACGTCGTAGTTACAATCAGCACGACACCGTCTTTTGCTACATGCTGGCTGGTGCCAAGGTTGGGGGCATTCGCGCAGGATCATCCGGATATCCGGTTGCGTCTGGATGCGTCAAACGCGCTGGCGAATTTTCAGACGGATGGGGTGGATATCGCGGTTCGGCAGGGGAAGCCGCCTTTTGGCCCCGGTCTGGTCGCTGAACCCTTGTTTGCCGCCGACCTGATCGCGGTGTGCCATCCTGATCTGGCCCTAGGTGACAGTCCGATCCGGTCATCCGCAGATTTGCTTGACCATGTCCTGCTGGAAGATACGCATGGCCAATGGCCCCTGTTTCTTGAGGCCGCATTGGGAGAGGCACCGCCAGCCGGTTTGAAAACGATGGCGTTCAGCCAGACCTCTCTAGCCATCGATGCCGCCATTGCTAGGCAGGGAGTGGCGTTGGCCAATCGTGAATTTGTCGCGGATGACCTTCAAGCAAAGCGTCTGTGTCAGCCGGTCTCATTTTCGACCGAAGTGCAGGAGGGGTACCACCTTGTCACCCCGCGCAACCCCAGGAAACCACGGATTGTCGCCGCTGTTCGGGCGTGGCTTCTTGCCCAGGTCTGACGGCCCGAGCAAAGCCGGAACTTCGGTACGTAAACAACCCGATCAATGCCTCAGGAAGGGCGTATTGCTGCCATATCCCGGGTGCAAAATTGCGGCAGATTAAAATGCGGTCACACTCATGGCGGGTTTTCTGGTCGGGTTATGTGTCGCCACGGTAACGACGCCCCGAAATCTCGCTCCGACCAATTAGCGAATGCCGATTGTTGAGATATCAAGAGCCACAATTAAAAGTGAAACAAAAAACACGAGCAGCCAGTTCCGAAAGAACGCGATCTAATCGCCGGGCTTCGGACATATTCTCGGTCGGAGGTTCAATGTTATTGTCCGTTGTCGTCCCCTGCATGAACGAGGAGGGCTCGATCTCCTTGCTGGTCGAGCGTTTGATAGCAGCAACCGACGCTTGGCAGGGCGATACCGAGATCGTGCTGGTCGATGATGGATCGACCGATGGCACGTGGAACGCGATTTGCGCACAGTGCAGAGAGCATTCCTCGATCCGTGGTCTGAAACTATCGATAAACCGCGGGCACCAGGTGGCTTTGACAGCCGGGTTGATGGCGGCCAAGGGTCAGCGGATTTTCATGCTCGACGCCGATTTGCAGGATCCGCCCGAGTTGTTGTCGGACATGATGGCGATGATGGATCGCGGCTATGACGTGGTTTACGGGCGCCGCAGTGAACGGAAGGGCGAAAGCTGGTTCAAGAAAATCACCGCCCACGGCTTTTATCGCGTATTGAACCGGCTTTCCGATGTGCCGATTCCCAATGATACCGGCGATTTTCGTCTGGTAACCCGGCGGGCGCTGGACGCGGTGTTGCAAATGCCCGAGCGGGCGCGCTTTATCCGAGGGATGTTCGCTTGGGCGGGGTTCCGGCAGATCGGGATCGAATATATCCGCGATCCGCGTGTGGCCGGCGAAACCAAGTATCCATTGTCCAAGATGATCCGGTTTGCCTTTGATGCGCTGGCCAGTTTCTCGATAAAACCGCTGCAAATCGCGACGCGTATGGCCTTTCTGACCCTGATCGTTGCTGCCCTGATGGGCGTCTATGTGTTCGGATCGCTCATCCTGTACAGTACCGTCGCCGGTTGGGCATCGACCGTTCTGATCATCAGCTTTTTCTCGGGCATTCAGTTGCTGACACTGGGCATCATGGGGGAATATCTGGGCCGTCTTTATGTCGAGGCCAAGGGCCGACCGCTGTTCTTTGTGGACGAGCAAGCCGGAGACGCCGTCGAACCCGTCGTCGAGCATATAGCCAATCACCAATGACCGAACGCCGCCGCATATTCCGTTTTGCGGTTGTCGGGACCGGGGTGGCTGCTTATCATTTGTCGGCCTATCTTACTTTGCTCTATCTTTTCGGCTCCACCTGGGTTGCGAACCTGCTGGCGTTTTGTTCCGCGGTTGTTCTGCAGTATATCGGCCAGACGGCGTGGACTTTTGGCAAACCTCTTGCCGTTCCTGTGCAGGTCGGACGCTTCCTGTGCATGATCGGGGTCGGATTGACCGTATCTTCGTTCATAACAGGAGTTGCGGGGCCGGAGTTGGAATTGTCGCACGTCGTCACCGCCGCGCTGGTCGTTACGATCCTGCCGGTTCTAAACTTTATCATCCTCAGTCTTTGGGTTTTTCGCGAGCGCACCTCGCTTTAGAGATCAGCCATGCAGATTTACATACCAACGCGTTCTTTGACTGTTTCGACCAGGTCGCAGGGGGGGCGGAAAGAGCGATATAGCAGACTGCCCCGGATCACTTCCGGCTTCTACAGGGGTAAGAAATGAATACGCCACAATTGACGCGTGAATTTACACGCCTGTTCGTGCTGTGCTTTTCCCTGCTGGTCCTGGCATACCTGCCGCTGATCGAGGACCCGTTCGTTCGACATGACGACTTTCCCGCGCTGCTCGGCACACGCAGGGCCGCGTTGTTGAAGACGCTGGATGAAGGGCGCTGGCTGAACTATTGGTGGCAGTTCAGGCCGTTTTTCCTGCCATCCCCGGTCCATTTTATCCTTTACCTGACAGGGTGGTCGCTTTTCTCTGCCGCTACTGCGCTGAGCCTTTTGGATCGTGATGTTGACGGCTGGTACAAGGGATTTCTTGCCATTTTCGTGGCCCTTTCGATTCCCGCCTATTTAATGTCTTTCTGGTTCAATACCCTGTTGCCGGGTGTCTGGGTGGTCGCGCTGTTTGCGGTGGCGGTTCTTTACCTTCCGCACCGTACAGTGGTTGCGTTGATGGTTGCGGCGGTGCCGTTGTCCTTTATGGCCTATACGACCTATCCGTTTCTGCTGCTTACTCTTGTACTGCTATCCCGTAAGGCACCCAAAACCTATAAAAGCATGGCGATAACGCTTGGTATGTTCGTTGTCAACCTCGCCCTGGGTGTGTTGGCAGTGTATTCGCTGAACTACATCTATCACGGAGTGTTCGGCATTCCGATTGCCCAATGGCGCAACCCGACCGAGGTGCATTCCCTTGCCGATCTGCTGGCGAACATCGAAAAGCAGAAGGTTTACCTGCACATAACCCTTGAACAGATGGGTGGGAGCAACGCGAAGCACGGCGTCGCCATTCCACTTATGTTCCTTGCGGCCTGGGTGGCCTTGTTTGTTTGGAACAGGATTGTCGCCGTCGCAGTTCTTGCAGCCGTTCTGGCGGGGCTGGCTCCGCTTGCAGGCAAGGCTCTGATGTCTGGTGTTCAGGTGCCGCTGCGGACGCTGGGATGGGTTTGGATCTTGTTCGGATTCTGTATCGTCTCGGTTGCCGTTCACTTGTCAAAGTCCAGCGACAGGTTGATGAAAATCGCCCGCATCGCGATTGTGTGTGTTCTGTTGTTCAATGTTCTGGCGATTGCGAAAACGTCGTACCTGGCTTTCCCGCCGTGGCAGTACACGACCCGAGAAATGGCCAACTCTGTGCCGGAAGATACAGAAACCATCTATGTCTATGGGGATTTTATGGCGGTTCACGGCGCGCGAAATGCGGCGATTCAGCAAACCCGAGGGTTGCAGCTTCGGTTGGCCTACTTGACGGGGGCTACGGTGTTCATCTGCGATGACAAGCCAAAAGGCTGCAATGATATCGAGCCGCCTTTCGATTCTAAGGACCCGGAAGAAGCCCCGGTTATCAAACCCGTGGGGCAGGATGTGTTCATTCTGCTGCCCACGCCCGACGCTGTTTCCTGAAATGGCTCTACCGGCGCCTTGAAGGTTCTCGAGGTTTAGCCTGCGATGCGTAATGGTATGGCGCTTTCGACCTCTTTACGGATCTCTTCAATCAGCGCCATCGCTGCGGGGTTCCGTCGTTTCAGGTGTGTCCGCGCAACATAGGCAATGTCGGGCGGGTCGGGGAATAGGTCGTCAATGATCTCCATATCCGGGGTGACATGCAGGCCGTTCAGCAGCGCAACGCCCAACCCCGAGCGCACTGCCGACTGGATACCGGCGGCACTTGGGCATTCCAGAACATTGTCGAACCGATGCGGCCCGTGACCCATGCCCCAGAGCCGGTAAAAGCACTGGCTGTCGAAGGACAGGAACGGCACAGGGGCGGTGAGGTCGACGTTAAACTCGGGCGATTTGACCCAATGCAGATCGTCCTCGAACAGGATCAGGTCATCGGGCAGCACGTCCTGGCGAAAGATCTGCATGACCGCCACGTCCAGCTCTCCGGCCTTGAGCCAGGCCTGCACGTTCAGGCTTTGGCTGGTACGAGTTCGGACCTGAACGTCGGGATATAATCGCGTGAAACGGCCCAGAATTCGGGCGATGCCGCTGGTGGTGGTGTCTTCGGTCATCCCCAGACGAATGGTGCCGGACAGAGGTCTCTTACCCAAGGCTGCCAGGGCTTCGTCATGCAATTCGGTGATCCGTCGGGCGTAGTCGCACAGCCGCTGACCAGCGTCTGTGAACAGTGGGGCCCCGGCACGACGAGCCAGAAGATCGCAATCAAGCGCCTGTTCCAACCGTCGAATCTTGTGGCTGACCGCTGATTGCGACAGTGCCAGATGTTCCGCCGCTCGCGTCACGCCGCCATGAGCCGAGATGGCGAGCAAGGCCCGAAGAGCGTCAATTTCCAGACGTTCGTTCATTCGCACTCACATGACAAAATAAGATGGAAGAATGACAATCATTCATTTGAGTCACATCCTAGCGTCGGTTTAACCACGAGGAAAGACAAATCACCGGAGACCAACCATGTCACATCTCGTCACCGACCATGCTCTGATCAACAACACTCGCATCGCGCATGGCACCTATGGCGCAGGCGAACCCGTCGTGTTGATCCACGGCACGCCGTCCTCATCCTATATCTGGCGCAACGTGCTGCCAGTTCTGGTTGATGCAGGCTACAAGGTTCATGTTTACGACCTGCTGGGCTTTGGCCTGTCCGAACGCCCCTGGGACCCGTCGGTTGATACATCAGTCACCGCGCAGGTTCCGATCCTCGAGGGGTTGTTGGACCTGTGGGGACTGGATGACCTGCACGTGATCTCGCACGATATCGGCGGCGCGGTGGCCCCGCGTTTTGCCGTCCAGTCGCCCGACCGGGTGCGGTCGCTGACCATGATCGACGTCGTCAGCTTTGACAGCTGGCCTTCGAAACGAACCAAGGAGCAGATGCAATCAGGTCTGCAACCTCTGATCGATGCACCTGATACCCGGCACCGGGAACACTTTCGCGAGTGGCTTTTCTCGGCCGTGGTGAACAAACAGCGGCTGGCCGATACCGCGCTGGAAACATATCTGGACTTTATCAGCGGCCCCATCGGGCAGGGCAGTCTGTTCCAGCATCAGGTCCGGCACTATGACCCCAAGCACACCAACAGCATCAACTATGCGAAACTCGGTGCATTGCCGGTTCAACTGATCTGGGGGGCGGATGACGCGTGGCAGGTGGTCGACTGGGCACACAAACTATACGACACCATTCCGGGATCGGAGCTGCATATTCTAGAGAATTGCGGTCATTTCGCGATGGAGGACCAGCCGGAACAGATTTCGGCCCTGTTGGTCGATTTTCTCATGCGGAGAGGGTGAAACATGGCCAAGATCGATACTTCTCGCCGCGGCCTGACGACCGTGTTTGAAGTTACCGGATCGGTGCTGGCCATGGCTTACGCTCTGCTGATCGCGTCGAATACCGGGGCGGAGTTGCTGGGCTTTGCGCTGTTGCTGTTGTCCGCTGGCCTGTTCGCAGCCTGGGCAGCGATCGACCGGCGTTGGACCTTTCTGTTGCTGCAGGGGTTTTACGCGACCTCAGCCATTATCGGGCTGATCCGCTGGGCGTAAACTTCGCATAGGGCTGTCGTGAAAATCCTGCTAGGACAGCCTTATGCGAAATGGAAACAGAATCGAGATAGGCTTTCTGCTGTTTGACGGCTTTCCCATGGCCTGTCTGACCTCAGTGATCGAGCCGCTGCGGGCGGCCAACGAAATCGCCGGGCAAGAGGCATTCTGCTGGTCCCTGATCTCGGAGCGTGGGCAAAAGGTTCAATCCAGTGCCGGTGTCGGGTTCGAGGCCGAGCGGTCACTGAGCGACTGCAAAGACATCGACATTCTGTTTTTGCTGAGCAGCCCGACCTCGGTTTTCGAAAATCCGAGTTCAGGTAATGGCGTATTGCGCGGCCTTGGTCGACACGGAACGGTTCTTGGCGGTATCAGCGCCGGGGTTTTCCCTTTGGTGCGGTCTGGGGTCATGCAAGGTCACCCGGTTTCGGTCCATTGGTGTTATGAGGCCGCGTTCGAGGCCGAGTTTCCCGACTTGGATACTCGCAGCGAAGTGATCGTCAAAAGCACCGGCCGATACACGGTGTCCGGTGCCGCGGCGGGTTTTGACTTGGCTTTACACCTGATTGAGGACCGTCTCGGCGGAGATGTGGCGCATGAGGTTGCCTGTTGGTTCCAGCACCCGATGATGCGCGGGGCAGGGGTTCGACAACAGGTACCCAGCGCCAATGCACCGGGTACGGGTGACAGCCTGCCGCCGTTGGTGTCCCGCTGTGTTGGGCTGTTTGCAGCGCATATGAGCCAGCCGATCTCAATCGCGGACGTGGCGCAACAGACTGGTGTCACACCTCGCCAGATCGAGCGGGCCTTCAAGCAAGCGACAGGGCAGAGCCCCAGCCACTATTACCGCGCCATGCGCATGAAGGCGGCGCGGCAGATGGTGGTCTATACCAAGGACCCGATCCCCGAGATCGCCGAGGCCGTCGGATACAGCTCGGTCTCGCCACTGGTGACCCACTACCGCGCGGCCTTCGGGCTCAGCCCCAGCGAGGACAGGCGTCGCATCAACCGTTTTCGGGTTGAAGACAACGCTCCTCTGCCCTCGGTCTGAGGGTTATTGCACCGAGCGCATCGCCGTGACGATTGCGTGGTGCAGCGAACCGGCCGAAGATCGCGGGCCGTATAGGCTGACCATCTCGGCCGACCGGCCTATTACGAAACAGCCCACATGATGGATCGAACACCGCGCGGCGCTGCCCTCATCAAACTTGCGCAGGTCAAGCTGGCACAGCAGTTCCAGCACCGCTTTGATGCCTTGACCGCTCAGATCGAACCGCGTCCACGCGTCTGTCTGTTCCGTCACCGATGCCGCATCCCCAAGGGTTGCCTTGACCTGATCTGCAAGGTCTTCATGGCTTTCGAACGGGGCTTCGGCCATCCATTGGTCCGGACCAACCCAAAACGCTTTGACCGTCGTGCCAGCCCAGCGGCCAACCTCCGGCGCGGGCGCGTCAATCAGCTTGGCAAGTGCCTTGGTGGCATTGGTTTCCTGACCCATGCGCGCGGCGACCGATGCCAGCGCTACTTCTGGGACTTCGGTGCATGTGACGCCACCTAGGGAGTCCACACGCGGCTCAGCTCGGCCTAGGGCGGTTATCGCAACAAGATCATGCACGCAGACGTTCTCCTTCAGGATCAACGAAATGGGCCGAGACAAGTTCGACCTCAACCGTCAGGTTGGTCAGGGGGGAGACCAGACGCATTTTCTCGCCCAGCCGTTCCGAGCCGTTTTTGACCAGACCCAGACCAATGTTGCTGTTCAGGATGGGCGAGTAGACGGCCGAGGTGACATAGCCCTGATCATGGGCGGCATCGACAGGTCCATCCGTGTTCATCAGGTGACCGCCAGCGGTGATCTTGTCCTCAGCCTGCAGGGGTTTGATCCCCACAAGCCGCAGAACGTCCGGTTCAACCAGTGCTTCACGTTCCGAGAGGACCGAGCCAATGCTGTCCTTCTTCTTTGACACCATCTTGCCCAGCCCAAGGTTCAGCGCCGTGGTGGTGCCGTTCAGCTCATTTCCGGCCGCGTGGCCTTTTTCAACCCGCATCACACCCAGCGCTTCGGTGCCATAGGGGACGACGTCGAGCTCCTCACCTTCGGTCATCAGGCGCCGCATCAGCGCATCGCCATAGCGCGAGGGCACGGCGATCTCATAGGCCAGCTCGCCCGAGAAAGAGATCCGGAACAGCCGCGCCCGCAGCCCGCCGCAGACGGTGACGTTGCCGCAAGCCATGAAGGGGAACGCCTCGTTCGAGATGTCGAACTCGGGATCGACGATCTTTTGCAGCAGCTTGCGCGCGTTGGGTCCGGCCACGGCGTATTGCGCCCAGCCTTCGGTGGTCGAGATCAGTTGCACGTCCATGTCCGGGCACAGGCATTGGCGCACAAATTCCATGTGGCGATAGACACTTACGGCGTTGGCTGTGGTGGTGGTGACGACAAAGTGGTCCTCGGCCAGCCGCGCGGCGGTACCGTCATCCATGACCATGCCGTCTTCGCGCAGCATCAGACCATATCGGGTTTTGCCCACGGCCAGTTTGGCAAAGCCGTTGGCATAGATGCGGTTCAGAAACTCGGCGGCGTCCGTGCCTTGGACATCGATCTTGCCCAACGTGGTGCAGTCGCACACCCCGACAGATGCTCGGGTCTGGCGCACCTCACGGTCCACTGATTCCCGCCAGTGTGTCTCACCGGGTTGGGGGAACCACTGCGCGCGCAGCCAGTTGCCAACCTCGACAAACACCGCGCCGCGTTCCTTGGCCCAGTAGTGTGAGGGCGTCAGGCGGGTCGGGTGGAATTCCTGCCCCTTCATCCGCCCCGCGAAGGTGGCAATTGGAACCGGCGTGTAGGGTGGGCGGAAGATCGTGGTGCCGACCTCGGGGATCGATTTACCGGCCACTTCGGCCATGATCGCCAGCCCGGTGATGTTCGAGGTCTTGCCCTGATCGGTCGCCATGCCCAGCGTGGTATAGCGCTTCAGGTGCTCGACCGAGCGGAAGCCTTCCTGATAGCTCAGCTTGACGTCCTTGACGGTCACGTCGTTCTGCTGGTCGACCCATGCGCGCTTGCAACCCTGCACATACCAGAAGGGTTTCTGCGCGATTGGAGCGTCCTCGGCCTCGGGCAGGTCGGGCAGGGCATCGGTCAGGTCCAGCGCCTTGGCCGCGCCCTCTGCACCGGATTGCAGGGCGCCATAGGCCGACATGATCCCGTCTGCCGCGCCTGCCACGGACATGCCCACGGGCAGTTCGCCACCGGGAACAAAAGCCGCCAGCGCGTCGTTCCAGACCGGGCGACCTCGCTGGTGGCAGGTCAGGTGGACATTCGGGTTCCAGCCCCCGGACACACCCAGTGCACCGCAATCCAAGGTTCGGGTCGAGCCGTCAGGCAAGGAGACTTCAACGAAGCTCAACCCGTGGCGGCCTTTGGTATTCGTGACCTGAGCGCCTTTCAGCACTTCGTAGTCATAGCTGGAGGGCGCGTCCTCGCGCACATCCACCACAGCGGCGATCCTGACGCCCTTGGCGTGCAGATCAGCGGCGGTCCGGTGTCCGTCGTCGTTGTTGGTGAAAATCGCCACTCGCTGCGACGCCGTGACCGCGAAGCGGTTTGCATAGGTGCGCAAGGCGCTGGCCATCATGATGCCGGGCCGGTCGTTGTTTTCAAACGCAATCGGGCGTTCCGTGGCCCCGGCACACAACAACGCTTTTTGCGTGTAGATGCGCCACAGTATCTGGCGCGGTTTACCCTCGGGTAGGGTGGCCAGGTGATCTCCGGTCCGTTCCACCGCGCCATAGATGCCATGATCGAATGCGCCGATCACGGTTGTGCGCGGCATCAGGCGGACGTTGGGCATCGAAGACAGTTCAACCACCGCCTGCGCGGCCCATTCCGAAGCGCTGTGGTCGCCGACCGCAAAGGTCTCGCTGTTCAGACGCCCGCCGAGGGCGAAGTCCTCATCGGCCAGGATAACATCGGCGCCAGCACGACCAGCGGTCAGAGCCGCCATCAGACCAGCAGGACCGGCCCCGATGATCAGCAAATCGCAGTGGCGGAAACCCTTGTCGTACTCGTCCGGGTCGGCCTCCATCGACAGAGACCCCAAGCCAGCAGCGCGACGGATTATTGGCTCGTAGAGCTTTTCCCAAAACGCGGCGGGCCACATGAAGGTTTTGTAGTAGAACCCCGCCGACAGGAAGTTTGAGAACATATCGTTCACCGCCAGCGCATCGAATTTGAGGCTGGGCCAGCGGTTCTGTGAATAGGCCTCCAGCCCGTCGAACATCTCAATGGTTGTGGCGCGGGTGTTGGGTTCTTTCCGGGCACCGGTGCGCAGTTCGACCATGCCGTTGGGTTCCTCTGACCCTGCGGTCAGCAACCCACGCGGACGGTGATATTTGAACGACCGCCCGATCAGACGCACATCGTTGGCCAGCAGGGCCGAGGCCAGAGTATCACCGGGGTGGGCGGTAAAGTTGCGCCCGTCGAAACGGAAGCTCAGAGAAGTGTTGCGGTCGATCTGGCCGCCATCAAGCCTGTTGGTCTGAGTCATTTGGATCGCCCCCGAGCGCGGGCCACGTCGCGGGCCAGTTCCACCTTTGAAATCTCATGTGTCAGCGTGTTACGCGTGACGACCAGCCACGAGCGATCTCCGGCCTCGTGATACCAAAGCTCCTGATGCTCACCTGCGGGGTTATCGCGCAGATAGCCGTATTCATAGAACGCCTCGGCCGCGTTCTCGTCCTGCCAATCGGGGCGGTCGATCAGGGATGCGTCGCCCAGATAGGTGAATTCTGACGCGTCACGCGGGCCCAGAAGGGGATGGTTGATAATCATGGAACGGTCCCCTCAGTGCAGGTTGGGCTGGTTGCCCACGCCTTTTTCGTCGATCATCCGGCCGGTCTGGAACCGGTCGAGGCGATAGGCGGTAGCGACAGGATGTGGTTCGTCTTTCGCCAGAAGGTGCGCAAAGCAATGGCCCGAGGCCGGGGTGGCCTTGAACCCGCCGTAACACCAGCCACCGTTGAAATAGAGCCCTTCGACCGGGGTGCGGTCGATGATAGGCGAGCCGTCCATCGACATGTCCATCACGCCGCCCCACATCCGCAGCAGGCGCGCGCGCCCGATCATCGGCATCAGGGCGACACCGCCTTCGCAAACATCCTCGACCACCGGCAAGTTGCCGCGTTGGGCATAGGTGTTGTAGCCGTCGATATCGCCGCCAAAGACCAGCCCGCCCTTGTCAGACTGGCTGACGTAAAAGTGGCCCGCGCCAAAGGTGATGACGCTGGGTAGAACGGGTTTCAGGCCCTCGGATACAAAGGCCTGCAGGACGTGGCTTTCGATCGGCAGGCGCATCCCGGCCATTCCCATCACTCGGCTGGAACTGCCTGCAACCGCGCAACCCACTTTGTTCGCGCCGATGAAGCCCTTGGTGGTCTCCACGCCCAGACATTTTCCGTTCTCGATCCGTAGACTGGTGACCTCGCAGTTCTGGATGATATCCACGCCGTGCAGGTCAGCCGACCGCGCAAAGCCCCAGGCCACCGCATCGTGGCGGGCTGTACCTGCACGTCGCTGCACCAGGCCGCCTTTGATTGGAAAGCGGGCGTCGTCGAAGTTCAGGTAGGGGTGCTCCTTGCGCACTTGGTCAGCATCCAACAGCTCGGCATCCGCGCCGTTCAGGATCATCGCATTACCGCGTCGTGTATAGGCGTCGCGCTGGCCGTCGGTGTGGAACAGGTTGATGATCCCGCGTTGGCTCATCATGGCGTTGTAGTTCAGGTCTTGCTCAAGCCCTTCCCACAGCTTCATCGAGAACTCGTAAAACGGTTCGTTCCCGTCGAGCATGTAATTCGAGCGGACAATCGTCGTGTTCCGCCCCACATTGCCACCGCCGATCCAGCCTTTTTCGACCACGGCCACGTTGCGATGACCATAGACCTTGGACAGGTAGTGCGCTGTAGCAAGGCCATGGCCTCCGCCACCGATCACGACGATGTCGTAATGCGCCTTGGGTTCGGGCTCGCGCCAGACCGGTTTCCACCCTTTGTGGCCGGTAAGCGCCTCTTTGATGACTCGAAAGCCGGAATATCGCATGAATCGGACCTTTTTCGCCAGAATTCACTATTCAGAGGTATTTGGATATCCTCAGATGCGACATCGGCTTGCCTGAATCAGACTTGCGCGTTTGTCTCATCGCGCTGAATTTCGGTAAACCATTGCACAAAGGCATCAACCTCGGGCGAGCGCCGCTGCACTGCAAGAAAGTACCCTTCGCTGGCCGCAGAAGAGGCATCGGATGCAAGCACGACCTGACCGGTTTGCAGGGCATGACCGGCGATCAGAGCGTTGACCAAAGCAACACCGTTACCAGTTGTGGCCAATTGCAGGGCAAGGCCATAGGAATCGACATAGAACGCAGGGGCACCAACCGGCCGATTTGTCGCTTCGGCCCAAGACCCCCAATTGTCCGATGTTCCAACAGTTCCGATCAGCGGCAGGTCTTGCAGGCCGCCCGAAAGCTGTGGTGCTTTCACTGCGATCAGGTGATTGGGCCGCAGTGCTGTCGCATCCCGACCAACCTGCTTTTCAGACCCGAACCGAATCTCGACATCTGCGCGAGAGGCGGCGAATTCATCGGGCCAGATTGTACTGACGAACCGCACGGACGTATCAGGGTTCTGCTTCTGAAACTGGGGCAGGGCCGGGGAAATCACCCATTCCAGCACACTGACCGAGGCCGCAACAGTAATATGCCGCGCCCGTTCCTCGGCCAGATAGGGCGAGGCGGCGGAATGCAACATCTCAAGCGCGGCCTCGACCTGTGGCAGCAACTTGCGGCCTTCGTCGGTCAGGGACAGCCCGCGCGCATGGCGGTGAAACAGCACCACGCCCAACCGGGTTTCCAACGACCTGATCTGCTGGCTAACGGCGGATTGCGTCAGCCCGATCTCCTCGGCGGCGGCGGTCGAACTGAGCCGTCGGGCCGCGGCTTCGAACGATCTGAACCAAGTCAGCGGGGGCAGGGATTTCGACATTGGTAACCTACATATTAGAGTCATTAATACCTAAGACCGAAGTTCTTTCGTTTGTCAAAGCGGCCCCTGGGCGAGGATAGTTTGTCAACGACAGAAAAGGGGGCGCCTGTGGAGCCAAATATTCGGAAAATCGTGACCTATGACGAAGAGGTTCTGGTCGAAGGATTTCGCAAGGCCGAGCGCCCGTGGCGGATGTTCGCAGTGGCCGCAGTGGTGTCGAACCCGTGGGCGGGCCGCTATGTCGAAGACCTGCGCCCCGAGATTCTGAGTTTTGCCCCGATCCTGGGCGCAGAACTGACCAGTCGGATGATTGCTTTGGCGGGCAGCGGTGATGCCATCGAAGCCTATGGCAAGGCCGCTGTCGTGGGGCTGGATGGCGAGGTCGAGCACGCCTCGGGCCTGATCCATACGCTGCATTTCGGCAATCACTTCCGGCAGGCGGTGGCCGCAAAATCGTATCTGTCTTTTACCAACACGCGCGGCCCGGCAAGTGCGCCGATCATGGTGCCGTTGATGGACAAGAACGATGCGGGCCGCCGGTCTCACTACCTGACACTGCAATTCGCCATTCCCGATGCACCGCGCGCGGATGAGGTGGTGATCGTGCTGGGTGGCGCAACCTCGGGTCGGCCCCACCATCGCATCGGAGACCGGTATCAGGATTTGAAGGATCTGGGTCATGACGTGGACAACCCAGCCTCGGTCTGAATACGGCGAACTGGCCTCGATTGATGTGGGCACAGGGCCTCTGGTCGTTCTGTTGCACGGCGTCGGCTTGCGGGCCGAGGCGTGGGGTGCACAGATCGAACCGCTGGTCTCTGCCGGGTATCGCGTACTGTGCCCGGATATGCCCGGGCATGGCGACACGCCGTTCACTGCGGTCGATGGGCTGGACAGTTATGCCGCGCCGGTTGCCGCGTTGATACAAGAACCCGCCGTATTGATCGGGCATTCGATGGGGGCGCTGATTGCGACCTACATCGCGGCCTCGGGAAACCCGAACATCAAAGGCCTTGCCGCCCTGAATGCAATTTTTCAGCGGCCGGAGGCAGCCCGAAAAGCGGTCCTGTCGCGGGCGTATGCGTTGGATGAAACGCAATCGAACGATCCGACGGTCACTCTGCAACGGTGGTTTGCTGAGGATGCGTCAGCGGAACACGACGCCTGCGCGCGCTGGCTGCAAGAGGTCGATCCGCGGGCCTACAAGGCCGCCTACACGGTGTTCGCCGAAAGCGATGGGCCGACCAAGGCGCAACTGGCTGCAATTGCCTGCCCGGCCTTGTTTCTGACTGGCGCGGATGAGCCGAACTCAACCCCCCAAATGTCGCGCGACATGGCCGGGTTGGTACCCAAGGGACGGGCAGAAATCATCCCGAATGCGGCGCATATGATGCCGATGACCCATGCAGATGCGGTCAACGCCGTCCTGTTGCGCTTTCTGCAGGAGTGTTTGCCATGACGATGCCTGACCCACGCGCCCTGCGTGATGCCTTTGGCAGCTTCATGACCGGTGTGACGGTGGTGACAACGCGTGACGCGACCGGCGCTCCGGTCGGATTCACGGCCAATTCCTTTTCCTCTGTGTCCCTTGATCCGCCGCTGTTGCTGGTCTGCCCGGGCAAGTTCCTGTCCAGCTATGAGGTTTTTACCAACTGCCGACACTTCGCCGTCAATATCCTGGCCGAGGGCCAGCAGGACGTCTCGAACACCTTTGCCGGATACAAGGGAGATCGGTTCGCCAAAGTGGCCCACCGGAACGGCTTGCACAATCTGCCGCTGATCGACGGAGCGCTGGCGCAGTTCTGTTGCGAAACGCATCAAGCCATCCCGGCGGGCGACCACACAATTCTGATGGGGCGGGTGCTTGAGTTCTCGCACGCTGCGGGTGACGGCCTTGGTTATGTAAGCGGCTCGTATTTCAGCCTTGGGTTGGAGCGTGAGATGGACTCGAAAGTGCCGACGCTTTGTGGGGCCATCATCGCATCCGGTGGCAAGGTTCTTTTGGAGGATCATGACGGTCGTTTCCGTCCCGTTCAGGTCGCCGGTGCCGAACCTGGTGGCCAGCGAAACAGGCTGGCTCAGGGATTGGGCGAGCGGGGCATCCACGCGCGGATCGATCAGGTCTATTCCGCGTTCAACGATGTGGACACCAAGCTGCACTACACCTTCTTTCTGGCATCGGCCGAACAGGCTGCACCGCCCGAAAACACCCGTTGGGTCGCGGTCGAGGACCTGCCCAACCTGACCTATGTCACACCCGGAATTCACCATATGATGACCCGCTTTGCGCGCGAGGCCCAGACCGGCGATTTCGCCCTCTATCTGGGCGACGCTGAGCGGGGCGACATTCACAATTTTCGCTAAAGGAGCCGGATGATGGAGTTTTCTCTGTTTGCCCATATGGAGCGTTTGACGCCCGACCAGCCTCATGACGTTCTCTACGACGAATTCGTGGGTCTGGCGAAGATGGCCGACGAGGGCGGCATGCGCGCGGTCTGGACTGGTGAACATCACGGGATGGAGTTCACCATTGCGCCCAACCCGTTCCTGCCTCTGGTCGATCTGGCGCACCACACCAAAAACGTTCGCCTTGGCACCGGCACCGTGATCGCGCCGTTCTGGCATCCGATCAAACTTGCGGGCGAGGCCGCGGCGGCGGACCAGATCACAAAGGGCCGCATCGAGTTGGGGGTCGCACGCGGGGCGTATTCGTTTGAATATGAGCGTCTGGCGCCGGGTATGGATGCGTGGGAGGCTGGTCAGAAAATGCGCGAATCCACGCCTCTGCTGCCGAAGATCTGGGAAGGCGACTGCGCGCATGAGGGCGAGTTCTATTCCTTCCCGGCGACGACCTCGGCCCCGAAACCGCTGCAGGATGGTGGCCCTCCGATCTGGATCGCGGCACGTGATCCCAACAGTCACGAGTTCGGCGTGCACAACGGTTTCAACATTCAGGTCACACCGTTGTGGCAGGGGATGGAAGAGATCGAGACGCTGATGGGCCGTTTCAACGATGCCTGCGACAGCTATGCCGGGCCGCGCCCCAAAATCATGCTGCTGCACCACACCTACGTCGGCAAAGACGACGCTGATGTTGCGCAAGGGGTCGAGGATTTGCGGCGCTATTACAACTACTTCGGCGCTTGGTTCCTGAACAAGCGACCCATTCAGCAGGGGCTGATCGAACCGATCTCGCCTGAGGAAATGGACGCGAACCCGATGTACACCACCGAGAAGCTGGGCCAGGACCTGACCGTCGGGACGGCGCAGCAGGTGATCGACCGGATCAAACGCTATGAGGATCTGGGCTATGATGAATTTTCGTTCTGGGTCGACAGCGGCATGACCAACGACCGCAAACGCGCCTCGCTAGCGCGGTTCATCGATGACGTCATGCCAGCTTTTCAGTGAGGACTATCATGGGAAATCTTCCGCATTTTCAGCTATTCATTGATGGCGAATGGACCGAGGGGTCGGATGGTCAGGTCATGACCTCGGAAAACCCGGCCACTGGGCAGGGGTGGGCGACATTTGCCTGCGCCTCGGCCGGTGATGTTGATCGGGCTGTCGCCGCAGCCAGACGGGTTCTGGATGATCCGGCGTGGCGCGACATGACACAAACTGCGCGGGGTAAGCTGCTTTATCGTCTTGCTGATCTGGTAGCCGAAAACGCCGCACGGCTGGGAGAGTTGGAGACCACCGACAGCGGCAAGCTGCTGGCGGAAACCTCGGCGCAGACGGGATATGTTGCGGATTACTATCGCTATTTCGCAGGGCTGGCGGACAAGGTTGAAGGCACGGTTCTGCCCATCGACAAGCCTGACATGCACGTTTTCACAACACGAGAACCGATCGGTGTTGTGGCGGCCATCGTGCCGTGGAACGCGCAGATGTTCCTGACGGCTACCAAATTGGGTCCGGCCTTGGCGGCGGGGTGTTCGGTGGTGTTGAAAGCCTCAGAAATCGCGCCTGCGCCGATGCTGGAGTTTGCACGCCTGATCGAGCAGGCCGGGTTCCCGCCCGGCGTCGTCTCGGTCATCACCGGCGACGCCGAAAACTGTGCCATTCCGCTGACCCGTCATTCCGATATCGACCGTATTGCCTTTACCGGAGGGCCGGAAACCGCGCGGCATGTGGTGCGCAACTCGGCCGAAAATTTTGCGGTGACCTCGTTGGAACTGGGCGGCAAGTCCCCGATCCTTGTGTTCGATGACGCTGATCTGGAAGGCGCGGCGAACGGGCTGATCGCAGGGAATTTCGGGGCTTCGGGTCAAAGCTGTGTGGCAGGGACGCGCGGACTGGTGCATCGGTCCATTCTGGAGCCGTTGATCGAAAGGATCGAACAGAAAGCCAGCGCCATTCGGCTGGGTGATCCGCTGCAATCCGATACGCATGTTGGCCCGCTCTGTACTGCCGCCCAGGTGCGCAAGATCGAGGCAACCCTGGCCACGGCACAAGGACAGGGCGCGGTAATCCGCTTTGGTGGCGCGCCTGCGGATCGTCCGGGCAACTACATGACACCGACGCTGGTTCAATGCGCCTCACCCGAGACCGAAACGTTAAAGGTTGAGATGTTCGGACCCGTGATGTCTCTGCTGCCCTTCGATACCGAAGACGAGGCCATCGCGCTGGCAAACAGTACGCCCTACGGGTTGGGATCTGGCGTCTTCACCCAGAATTTGGCGCGGGCGCATCGCGTATCGAAACGGATCAGGGCGGGGATCTGCTGGGTGAATACCTACCGCGCGATCTCTCCGATTGCGCCTTTTGGCGGGTTCAATCAGTCGGGCTATGGGCGGGAAGCTGGGGTCGAGGCGATCCTCGACTATACCCGAACCAAGACAACCTGGATCAGCACCGCGCAAGAGCCGATGGCGAACCCGTTTGTAATGCGTTAAGCCTGTGTAAACGCAGGGGAGGGCGCTCATGAAACTGAAAAAACCAAACTTCGCGGCACCGTCGGATGCGGAGGAGCGCAAGGTCATTCCTCCGGTCATCTGCTACCCGCCCGAAGCGTTAGAGCGCCCGGATCTCGTGGCCTTGTCCAAGCTGCGGACAGGGGCCAAGAAGACGGCCGAGGCCATCGCTGCCCCGCGGGATGCCACCTGCATCGACGTGCCGGCAGGCGCGTTTGTTCGGGTGCTATCGGTCGATGGCCCTCAGGTCGGCGACCTGAATATGTGGAACAAACACGACCTGACCGAGCGGTTTTATTCCGGCAAGACCCGCGCCCTGCATGGGACCCACCTGTCGACCGGAGACCGTATGTGGTCGAGCTTTCCCAATATGCGCCCGATGGCGACCATCGTGGATGATACGCTAGACTGGTATGGGTTCGATGCCTTTGGCGGTTCGGTTCATGACGTGATTGGCACGCGCTGTGATCCCTATACCGGACGGTTGCTGTCGGGCGATGACTATCACTATTGCTGCCATTCCAACCTGACCCGCGCGTTGGCCAGCCATTGCAACCTGCCGCTGCACGAGGCCGAGATGCTGGTCCATGATGTGCTCAATGTCTTTATGTGCACCGGCTTCACACGCGATACTGGCCAGTACTTCATGAAGGCCAGTCCGGTGCGTCCGGGAGACTATCTGGAATTCTACGCCGAGATCGACCTGATCGTTGGGCTCTCGGCCTGCCCCGGTGGCGATTGTTCGTCCGAGCATTCCTCGGACGTAGCCGCCTGTTACCCCTTGGTGATGGAGGTCTATGATCCGGGCGAAGACGCACGCGCGGCGCATGTTCAACCGCCGCGATCCGCCTATGACTGTTCTCATGGAACGGGTTAGGACATCAGGCGACGCCCCAAACGGTTTAACATCCGGCAGCACAGGTCGAGCTGTTCGATCTCGACATACTCATCCGCTTTGTGCGCCTGCGTGATCGAACCCGGCCCGCAGACAATTGCATGCACACCCAGTTGCTGGAACAGCCCGGCTTCGGTGGCGAAGGCGACAACACCGGTGCCATTCGCGCCGGTCAGTTCGGCGACAAGCGTGCGTGCGGCGTTTTCGTCCATGGGTTCAAGTCCCTGAACTTCTGCGACGGCCTCCTGCGTGATGCTGGCCTCGGGGTGAACCGCCTGCATGTCGGGCAGCAGTGTGTGTTGCACATAGTCCGACAGGGTTTTGCGCACCAGTTCCGCATCGCTGGATTGAACAGGGCGCATTTCCCACGCAACTTCGGCCTTGCTGGCAATAACGTTATGGGCAACGCCGCCCGAGATGCGCCCGACATTGACCGTGGTCCACGGTGGCTCGAACGGGCTGCCCTTCGGTGCGCGGGATTTCAGGATGTGGCGCAATTCCAGCAGCTTGCCGATATAGCGCGCCGCGTATTCTGCAGCATTCACACCGTCATCCGGGGCCGAGCTGTGGCCTTCGAGGCCAACAAAGCTGGTGGTGTATTCGAAGCAACCCTTATGCCCCTCGATCACCCGCATCTCGGTGGGTTCGCCGATGATGGCGATGTCCGGAACGATACCGCGCTTGGACAGGTCGTCCACAAGGTTCTGCGCGCCCAGGCAGCCGGTTTCCTCGTCATAGGTAAAGGCAAAATGAAGCGGTTGGGTAAGTTTGCTGATGTCCAGCGTCTCGGCAAAGGCCAGTGCTGCGGCGATGAAGCCTTTCATGTCACAGGTGCCGCGACCATAAAGTCGACCGTCCTTCTCGGTCATCTCAAATGGGTCGGTGGTCCAGTCTTGATCTGCCACCGGAACCACATCCGTGTGGCCGGACAGCAGGATGCCTCCGGGCATGTTCGGCCCCAGCGTAGCAAAGACATTCGCCTTGGCTCCGGTCGCATCCCGCGTTTCGATGCACCGCGCGCCCAGCGCCTCAAGCCGTTCGGTCAGATAGCGGATGATCTCAAGGTTGCTATCGGCAGAGACCGTTTCAAAGGCAATCAGGTCGGCAAGGATTTCGGTGGTTCTGAGCAGGGTCATGGTTTCACAAACAGTTTGCGGGGCCGGTTGCAGAAACATTCGGCAGGTCCGGTTTCGGTGATCAGAATCGACTCGGTGATCTCAAGGCCCCAATCGTCCATCCAGAGGCCGGGCATAAAGTGGAAGGTCATGCCGGGTTCCAGAACGGTCTCGTCCTCGGGGCGCAGGGATATGGTGCGCTCTCCCCAGTCCGGCGGATAGCTGAGACCCACCGGATAGCCGCAGCGTGCACCGCGTTCGATCCCGGCGCGTTCCAGCGGGGCGGCCAGTGCCAGCGCAATGTCGCGGGCCTGATTGCCTGCGCGGGCGGCGTCCAACCCGGCCTCGAGTCCTTCGACCAATGCAGCCTCGGCCCGCAGCAAATGGTCGGGCGGCTGGCCCAGAAAAACCGATCGGCAAAAGGGCGTGTGATAACGACGATAGCAGCCGGATAATTCGAAGAACGTGCATTCACCGGATTTGAAGGGCGCCCCATCCCATGTCAGATGAGGTGCGGCAGCGTCCGAACCTGAAGGCAGCAGTGGTACGATGGCGGCATAATCGCCCCAAACGTCCCCAACACCCGAAATCGCATCATGGTAAATCTGTGCGACCAGTTCATTCTTGCGTAGGCCCGGCTCGACCCTTTCCAACACGCCGTCGATCACGTGCTCCGAGATGCGAGCAGCCTTGCGCATCAAAGCAATCTCTTCCTCAGACTTCACCGCACGCTGCCAGTTCACCAGCGCGTTCGCGTTTTTCAGTTCAGCCTCGGGCAATTCCGCAACCAAGGTCAGATGCGCTTTGGCCGAGTAATAGTAGTTGTCCAACTCGACGCCAATTCGGCCTGCAGCGAGTCCACAGTTTCGGATCAACGCCGCAAGGTCCTGCATGGGATGGCGAACGGTCGATTGCACATAATGGTCCGCATAGCCGAAAATCCGATCATCTTGCATCCAGACCGTGCGCCGTGCGCCGTTGGCGTCCTGATTTCGACCCCACCAGATCGGGTCGCGGTCGTGCAGGACCAGAACGCCCTGGTGCACGTAGAAAGACCATCCCTCGTACCCGGTCAGCCACGCCATGTTCGACGGGTCCTCGACAAACAGGGCATCCAGCCCTGCCTTTGCCATGGCTGCACGCGTCTTTGTCAGCCGACGGTCGTATTCGGCCAGGCTGAAGGCCGGATCGGCATGGGCCATGGGCTGCTCCCTTCGGTGACTGAGTTTTGTTGACAGAACTAGACGAATCCGATCACGTCAATGGGCAACACAGGGAAGACACTCAGTTGAAAATCACATCCAACCCGTATCGTGCCGGTCAGAAACTGATTGAGGGCGCACCGTTTCCGTCTACGAATGTGGCGCGTGCCTCGGAATTGATCGCGCGTTGCCTGTCCGCTGACGAGACCCCATTGACCGAAGTTCCGGGGCTGGCGGATGTCGCGCACCTCTGGGTCAAGGATGAACGTGAGCGGATGGGGCTGGGGTCGTTCAAGGCCTTGGGCGCGGCCTATGTCATTGCGCGCCATGCGGCAGAGACTGCCGAAGCACCGGACACCGCAACGCTGTCGGGCCGCACTTATGTCACGGCCAGCGCGGGCAATCACGGGTTAAGCGTGGCGTCAGGCGCGCGCAGGTTCGGGGCGGATGCAGTGGTCTACATCGCCGATACCGTGCCCGAAGGCTTTGCCGAACGCCTGCGTGATCAGGGCGCAAGGGTTGTGCGTGAAGGGGCGGATTACGCCGCCAGTATGGACGCCGCCAGTAAAGCGGCGAGCGACAACAACTGGACATTGCTCTCGGACAGTTCGTGGGAGGGGTATTTCGACCTGCCGCATACTCTGATGGAGGGGTATTTGCAGATGGCGGCCGAGGCCGCCCGGCAATGCCCGCAGGTGCCGACCCATATCATGCTGCAAGCTGGGGTGGGCGGAATGGCCGGCGCTGTTGCGGCCTATGCACGAACCGTCTGGGGGGATGCACCGCAAATCATCGTGGTCGAACCCGAAGCCGCCCCGGCCTTGCAGGCCAGTATCGAGGCCGGCGCCTGCGTTTTTGCCGACGGCCCCGACAGCGTGATGGGACGGCTCGATTGCAAGGAGCCGTCGCTGATTGCTCTGAACGGCCTGGCGCGCGATGCAGACAGTTTCCTGACCCTTTCTGATGAGCAAGTGATCAGGCATCTTCCGGCCATGGCCACAGCGGGTATCGCCACCACCGCGTCAGGCGGGGCAGGGGTTGCCGCCGTCATGAATGCCCAAGTGCGCGAAGCCCTAGGTATCGGCCCCGATGCCCGTGTCTTGTGTTTCCTGTCTGAGATCGCCGAATGAGAGGCTTTGAGACGTCCGAATTTTGCGCGCGAACCGAACGCGCGCAACGCCAGATGGCGCAGGTGGGCCTGTCGGCATTGTTGCTGACTACCGAGCCCGAGATCCGCTATTTCACCGGCTACCTGACTCGTTTTTGGGAAAGCCCGACACGCCCGTGGTTCTTAGTCCTTCCCGTTTCCGGCAAGCCGATTGCCGTGATCCCGTCAATCGGGGCAGCGCTGATGGCGCAGACATGGGTAGATGACATCCGCACCTGGAGCGCCCCGGACTTGAGCGACGACGGTGTCAGCCTGTTGGCCGAAACTCTGAGTGAGGTTTGTCCGGAAGGGGCGGTTATCGGCCTGCCGGATAGGCACGAAACCCATATTCGTATGCCGCTGGCAGACCTGAACCGGTTGCAGCAGGGGCTGGGGAACCGGGTTCTGGGCAGTGACGACGGGATTCTCCGCGCGCTTCGGATGGTCAAATCCCCGGCCGAGATTGCGAAGATCGAAACCGCCTGCGCCATTGCTGGGCGCGCCTTCCAGCGCGTGCCCGAGATTGCCAGTGAAGGCGTCGCGCTGGACGAGGTCTTCCGCCGATTCCAGATGCTGTGTCTGGACGAGGGCGCGGACTGGGTGCCGTACCTTGCGGGCGGGGCTGAACAAGGGGGATATGTTGACGTGATCTCACCGGCCCGTGCCACCGCGTTGGCACCCGGCGATGTTCTGATGCTGGATACCGGGCTGGTTTGGGACGGGTATTTCTGCGACTTCGACCGTAATTGGTCGATCGGAGCGGCCAACCCTCAGGTGCGTGACGCCTATGCGACGCTGATCGAAGCCTCGGATGCCGCATTCGAGACTGCGCGCCCCGGTGCAACGGCGGCAGAGCTGTTTCACGTCATGAACAATGTCCTGTCACGCACCTCGGGTGAGACGGGCGCAGGGCGGCTGGGGCATGGGTTGGGGATGTCCCTGACGGAATGGCCGTCTTTGATCCCCACCGATCATACGGTGCTGGTGCCAGGAATGGTCCTGACGCTAGAACCGGGTATTGCGGTCGGCGACAAAATCCTCGTTCATGAAGAAAATATCGTTGTCACCCATGGGGCACCGCGATTCATCAGCCCCAGAATCGGCCCGGAGTTGCCCAAGATATGAGCTACCTGCCCTACACGCTGGACAAGGACGACCCCGATGCCTCGCCGATGGGGTTGATCGTCTTGCAAACCGACGAGACGATCGAGCCCGAGTTCAGCACCTATTTCGCCGACCGGCGCGCGCCGATCTATGTTTCGCGTATTCCCAGCGGGGCCGAGGTGACGACGGATTCGCTGGCGGAAATGGAAAAGGCCCTGCCTGCCGCGGCTAACCTGTTGCCCAAGATTCGGCCATACAAGGTGGTTGGGTACGGGTGCACATCGGCCAGCTCGGTTATCGGGTCCGACCAGATCGAACGGATGGTTCAGAAAACCTGCAACGCGGCCGTGGTCACGAACCCTCTGCGTGCGGCGTCGGCCTGTGCGAACCACCTAGGCGTGTCTAAGTTCGCGCTGTTGTCACCCTATATCGAAGAAGTGAACGAACCGCTGCGGCGGGCCTTTGCCAAAAACGGGGTTTTCATGGACGTTTTCGGCTCGTTCGGAGAGGCGGAAGAATCGAAAGTTGTACGCATTACACAGCGTTCCGTGGTGGATGCAGCACTGAGTCTCGGCGCTGATCCATCGGTTGAGGCTGTTTTCATAAGCTGCACGAATCTAAGAACTTTTGATGCTATCCCCGAGATCGCAAGCCGCCTGAAAAAGCCGGTTTTGTCCAGCAATCAAAGCCTTGCATGGCACATGCGGAAACTGAATTCCGCCTAATGGCGATGCAGGCGCATCCGAAAATGTCTGACCTTTGTCACATTTTGGTTGCACGCCGCGTCTCGCATGTCCTTTAATGAGGCCAATAGGTCGTTGAGATCCGGATAAACCGGGCAAACAACAGACCACAGGGAGCCAAGTTGGTATATGTCAAATGACGCAGCGTTCGTCGAGTTTCAGCGTGTCCAGAAGTCTTATGATGGCGAAGTACTCGTTGTAAAAGATCTAAACCTCTCAATGCCAAAAGGTGAGTTTCTGACAATGCTGGGCCCGTCGGGGTCCGGTAAGACAACTTGCCTGATGATGCTGGCCGGGTTTGAAACCGCCACACACGGCGAAATCATGTTGGATGGGAAGCCGATCAACAACATCCCGCCGCACAAGCGCGGTATCGGGATGGTGTTCCAGAACTACGCGCTGTTTCCGCATATGACTGTGGCCGAGAACCTCTCGTTCCCGCTGGAAGTGCGGAAGATGGGCAAGGATCAGCGCGAGGAAAAGGTTAAGCGGGCACTGGATATGGTGCAGATGGGTGCCTTTGGCAGCCGTCGTCCGGCACAACTGTCCGGTGGTCAGCAACAGCGGATCGCTCTGGCGCGTGCGCTGGTGTTCGAACCTGAACTGGTTCTGATGGACGAACCGCTGGGCGCGCTGGACAAACAGCTGCGTGAGCATATGCAGTTCGAAATCACTCGTCTGGCGCATGAGTTGGGGATCACCACCGTTTACGTGACCCACGACCAGACCGAAGCGCTGACGATGTCGGACCGTGTTGCCGTGTTCGATGATGGCCGTATCCAACAGTTGGCTCCGCCAGACCTTCTTTATGAAGAACCAGAAAATAGCTTTGTTGCGCAATTCATTGGTGAAAACAACACATTGGAAGGCGTTGTTAAGTCAATCGACGGCGACTCGTGCGTGGTTGTTCTGGATGACGGGTCCGAGATTGATGCCAAGCCGGTGAACGTCCATAAAGCTGGTGATCGGACCAAGGTTTCGATCCGCCCTGAACGCGTCGAATTCAACAAGGATCGTCTGCACGCCGATGCGCATACGCTGAAGGCCACGGTGAAAGAGTTCATCTATATGGGCGACGTGTTCCGCTTTCGCCTGTCCGTTGCAGGCAATGATGACTTCATCATCAAGACCCGGAACGCGCCGGACGCGGTCAAGTTGCGCCCCGGCCAAGAGGTCGAGATCGGGTGGCTGGCACAAGACTGCCGGGCGCTGGACGCCTGATACAGGAATTCCCCGTGTGATCCGCCCGGGTGCGCGGGACATTAGATGATCGGGTTGCCCCGTGATCCGATCTTCAAAGCTAAAATTAACGGGTATAACAGGGAGTTAATAATGAAAGTTACCAAAACCACTCTGATGGCGAGTGCACTTGCCGCGGTTGCCGGTGGCGCGATGGCCCAGGAGATGACGATCGTCTCGTGGGGCGGCGCATACTCCAAATCGCAGTTGAAAGCTTATCACGAGCCCTATTCGGAAAAGACCGGTATCACCATCCTTAATGACGACAGCTCGAACGAAGCGGTCGCCAAGCTGCGCGCCATGAACGAAGCGGGCAACATCACCTGGGATGTGGTTGACGTTGTGGCCTCGGATGCGATCCGTCTGTGCGACGAAGGTCTGGCGATGGAAATCGATCATGACACGATGCTGGAGCCAGCGCCCGATGGGTCGCCGGCCTCCGAGGATTTCGGTGAACTGATTGTCAGCGACTGCTACATCCCGAGCATCGTATATTCGACCACCTTCGGATATCGCACTGACCTGGTGGGCGACAACCCTCCGACCGAAATCTGCGCAGTGTTCGATCTGGAAACCTATCCGGGTAAACGCTCGCTGGAGAAACGTCCGATCAACAACATGGAATGGGCGCTGCTGTGTGATGGCGTTGCCAAGGACGACGTCTATGACGTGCTGGCAACCCCGGAAGGGCAGGATCAGGCGCTGGCCAAGCTGGACACCATCAAGGACAGCGTCGTGTGGTGGTCTGCGGGTGCCGACACGCCGCAGCTGCTGGCCGATGGCGAGGTTGTCATGGGCTCGACCTATAACGGTCGTCTGTTCAGCGTGATCGAAGAGCAGAACCAGCCGGTTGCGATGCTGTGGGACGCGCAGGTGTTTGACATTGACGGTTGGATTATTCCTGCCGGTCTGGATGAAGAGCGCAAGCAACGCGCGCTGGATTACCTGCGCTTCGCGACCGACACGCAACGTCTGGCGGATCAGGCCAAGTACATCTCGTACGGTCCGGCCCGTGCCTCGTCGGCACCGCTGGTTGGTCAGCACGCTGAACTGGGCATCGACATGGCACCGCACATGCCGACCGATCCGGAAAACGCCAAGAACACGTTCCTGTACAACTACGAGTTCTGGGCTGACTACCGCGACGATATCGACGCCAAGTTCCAGGCATGGCTGGCAAAATAAGCCTGTCTTGAAACGCAAGGTTGGGGCCGCCAATGGCCCCGACCCACCAAAGACCAAGGGACGCAGATGACTGACGCTACTCAATCCGGTCCGATGCTGGCCGCCGATGGCACGCCACTGAAGAAATCGCTGGCGCGATCCCTGCGCCGCCGCAAACTACGGGCGCTGGCCCTTATTGCGCCCTTGCTGTTGTTTGTAATGCTCTCGTTTGTGATCCCGATCGTGTCGATGTTGATGCGGTCGGTTGAGAACGGTATCGTTGCTGAAACGCTCCCACTGACTGTGGTTGAGCTGCAGAACTGGGATGCCGAAGGTGGAGAGCTGCCCGACGAAGCTCTGTACGCCGCGTTTATAAAAGACATGATCGTGGCCGTTGAGGCGAAAACGCATACGAGACTTGGCACACGCCTGAACTATGAGCAGACGGGCATGTCCTCGATGTTCCGAAAGTCAGGTCGCAATATCAAGCGCTTGGACCCCGAAGCTGATGCGCCGTTCAAAGAAAAGCTGATCGAGATTCACGACGGCTGGGGCGATGTCGAGACCTGGCGCACGATCAAAACCCATGCGGTTCCGATCACGAACGGTTATTTCCTGAACGCCGTCGACATGCGTCGCACACCCGAAGGTGCGCAGGCACAGCCCGAGGACAAACAGATCCTGATCAAACTGTTCGGCCGTACGCTGATGATGTCGCTGATCATTACCGGTGCCTGCATTCTGTTGGCCTATCCGGTTTCGTATCTGCTGGCGACGCTGCCAATGCGCGTGTCGAACCTGCTGATGATCCTGGTGTTGCTTCCCTTCTGGACTTCGCTGCTGGTGCGAACCTCTGCGTGGAAAGTCATGTTGCAGCAGCAGGGCGTGATCAACGAAACATTGGTCTGGCTGGGGTTGGTTGCTGATGACGCACGACTTGTGATCATCAATAACCAGTTCGGCACAATTATCGCGATGACCCACATTCTGCTGCCGTTCATGATCCTGCCGATGTATTCGGTGATGCAGACGATCCCGCCATCCTACACCCGCGCGGCCAAGTCGATGGGGGCGACCAACTGGACGACCTTCTGGAGGATCTACTTCCCGCAATCCATTCCGGGCATCGGCGCGGGGTCGATCCTCGTGTTCATTCTGGCCATCGGCTACTACATCACGCCCGAGATCGTGGGCGGCACCAAAGGTGTCTTCATTTCGAACCGAATTGCCTATCACATCTCGTCCTCGCTGAACTGGGGTCTGGCTGCGGCGTTGGGGACGATCCTGCTGGCGGTCGTTCTGTTGCTCTACTGGTGCTACGACAAGATCGTGGGCATCGATAACGTGAAACTGGGATAAAGATCATGGCAGCACTTACACCTATATCCCGCAAACCGTTGTCGGTCGTTCTGCCGGCGGTCGCCATTGCCGGAGGTTTCGTCGGCATGTTCGTCGGTGCCGGGCAGGGCAATGTCCTGCTGGGCATCCTGATCGGCGCCGCGCTTATGGCGGCGCTGGCCTGGGTCTACATCACCGTGCTCGACAATGAACGTGTTGCGCGCTGGATCACCGTTCTGGGGCTTGGCGCCATCGGGTTCTTCTTTGCCGGGATCACCGGATTGATTGCCGGGCTTCTGGTCGGCTGGTTCTTTGCCTTCTTCATCTTCTGGCTCTACGAGGGCCGCTATCGGCAAAAGCTGTTGCCCTATCTGACAGGTCGGCAGGTGTTCGAGCATTATCTGTTCCGCGTGATTTGCGGTGCGATCTTTGTCTTCCTGATCACGCCGATCCTTGTGGTTCTGCCGCTGTCTTTTAACGCACAGGACTTCTTTACCTTCACGCCCGAGATGCTGCGGCTGGATCCCGAAGGGTATTCGCTGAAGCATTACCGCGATTTCTTCACCAACAATGAATGGCAGCGCAGCTTCAAGAACTCGCTGATTATTGCGCCGATTGCGACGATTATCTCGGTGTCTTTGGGGACGCTGGCGGCCATCGGCCTCAGCCAGAGCCACGTACCCGGGCGTAGGGCCATCATGGGTATCCTGATCTCGCCCATGATCGTGCCGTTGATCATCTCGGCGACGGGGATGTTCTTTTTCTACAGCGACATCGGGCGGTTCCTCGAGGGCACGCTGGGCATGGACAAGAACTTTGTGGGCTATGTGAAGGTTATCCTCGCTCACGCTGTTCTGGGTATTCCCTTTGTGATCATCACGGTGACTGCGACTCTGGTCGGGTTTGATCAGTCGCTGACCCGCGCGGCTGCGAATATGGGGGCAGGGCCGGTGCGGACCTTTTTCAAGATCCAGATGCCGCTGATTCTGCCGGGCGTGATCTCGGGTGGCCTGTTTGCCTTCATCACCTCGTTCGACGAGGTTGTGGTGGTGCTGTTCGTCGGTTCGGCCAGCCAGAAAACACTGCCTTGGCAAATGTTTACCGGCCTGCGTGAACAGATCAGCCCGACTATTCTGGCGGTGGCAACGATCTTGGTGGTCATCTCGATTGCGCTGCTGACCACGGTCGAACTGCTGCGGCGGCGGTCGGAACGCCTGCGGGGTCTCAGCCCGGCTTGACGCGACTCGAAAGCTGATTTAGCCCTTTCACCATGCACCCCGGTCGCGATGGCGTCGTGACGTAAAGCGGGGTGTATGGCTCTCGGTTCCCGAGGCCGCTTGTCCTGAACGCCGGGACTTGTGGCCGGGCTGTGCCTGTCCGGCATTGAGGAGAGACCAAATGACTGATCTGCAAAATCGCCCCGAGTTCTTCACCTGTCACAATGGCGACAAGGCTCCGCTGCCCTTCAGCAAGTCGGAATATGACCGCCGTCTGGCCAGCCTGCGCGCAACGATGGCGGCGCGCGATATCCCGGCGGTGCTGCTGACGTCGATGCACAACATCGCCTATTACTCGGGCTTTCTGTATTGCTCGTTCGGCCGTCCGTATGGCTGCGTGGTGACACAGGACGCATGCACGACCGTGTCGGCGAATATCGACGCGGGGCAGCCCTGGCGGCGCTCGGTCGAAGAAAACGTGATCTACACCGACTGGAAGCGGAACAACTACTGGCGCGCTGTGGCCAACCTGATCGGCTCGGCGTGTCGGATCGGTATCGAAGGTGATCACATGACGCTTGCCATGCGCGACACCGCGCTGGACATGCTGGGCGGGCCAGAGCTGGTGGACATTGCCCCCGATACCATGGCCGCACGCATGGTGAAATCCGCCGAAGAGATCGAGCTGATCAAGGGTGGCGCGCGCACGGCAGATGTGGGCGGTGCAGCCATTCACGCTGCCATCCGCGAAGGCGCGACCGAGATCGATATCGCCATGGCCGGTCGTGACGCGATGGAAGCAGAAATTGCACGCGCCTATCCAGATGCCGAGTACCGCGACACGTGGGTCTGGTTCCAATCCGGTTTGAACACCGATGGTGCGCATAACCCGGTCACCAAACGTGCACTGCAAAAGGGCGATATCCTGTCGTTGAACACCTTCCCGATGATCTCGGGCTATTACACCGCTTTGGAGCGCACCCTGTTTCTTGGTGAGCCCGACGCGGAAAGCCTGCGCATCTGGAAGGCCAACGTCGCCGCGCATGAGCTGGGGCTGAGCCTGATCAAACCTGGCGCGACCTGCTCGGGCATCTGCGAAGAGATCAACCGCTTCTTTGCCGACGAAGGCCTGCTGCAATACCGCTCGTTCGGTTATGGCCACTCCTTCGGTATTCTCAGCCACTATTACGGTCGCGAGGCCGGGCTGGAACTGCGTGAGGACATCGACACAGTGTTGGAGCCGGGCATGGTTGTCTCGATCGAGCCGATGCTGTGGATCCCCGAAGGCCAGAAAGGCGCGGGTGGGTATCGCGAGCATGACATTCTGGTCGTCGAAGAAACGGGTGCCGAGAACATCACCGGCTTCCCGTATGGGCCGGAACACAACACGATCAGCGCCTGATCGTATTGCAAGGAAGGGTCTTCGGCCCTTCCTTACATCCAATCCGAGGGTGGGGTTGATTGTCCGGTTCGGCGGTGTGTATCTGACGATACTGTTGGAAAGGAAATGCCGTGGGACAATACGAACTGCCATCAGGAACGGGGGTCCGCTTTATCAACCTCGACCGGGTGCCCGAGCGTGCCAGCTTCATGGAAGCTCAGTTCGCCCACACAGGGTTGGTCGGCGCCCAACGGTTCAGCGCGGTGGACGGACAACAATCTGGAACTCTCGACGGCAACGGCTATGCCCCAGGAACCGGTAGTCGTTGGGGATTGAAGCAAAGCGAAATCGCCTGTTTCGAAAGTCATCGTGCCGTGTGGCAGGCAGCTGTGGACCGGGATCTGAAGGCGGTTGCAGTCTTCGAGGATGACGTTGAAATGTCCGCCAACGCCGGGAAGGTCATCGCGGCACTGCTGAATGTCGGAGACGGGTTTGACCTCATTAAACTTGATTACTCGCCCCGGTCCTTGCGGTTTGGTCCGTTGCAGGAGATTGCAGGGGTCTCGGTAAGACCGATGTTGGAAATGGCCCCCAGCGCAGCCGCCTACATCGTGACGCAGGCGGCCTGCCGTAAACTGTTGTCCTGGTCCGAGCAGTATTCGGACCATCTGGACGATTTCATATCGATCCCGCGTCCGGATTGGCGCATGTATCAGTGCTTTCCAGCGGTCGGGGTGCAGATGATCTGGTCCAAGCAACAGGACCGGACCGCCGAAACCGTCAAGGTCAGCGAGCGATCGCAGGACCAGAAAACCAACAGTGGTCTGGACAAGGGGCCACTGTGGTTCCGCGTTCGGCGTGAACTGAAGGCGACGGGACGCAAACTCTATTGGCGTGCGGGCGGTCAACGTCGTTTGCTGGAAGATGGCGGGTTTGTCGGGTTCATTCCATGTGCTGACGACCTGAGTGTGTGATCGCAAATCAGGCTTGGATTCCCCTGATACCAGCCGTGCAACGCATAAGCGTTAACAAAACTGTCGATTTGATATAACCTTGCAGTGTTGTTTGTGGTTAACGTTTGGGTGTTTGGTGTGGGGCAGACAATCTATGAAAGATACGGCGGGTTCAAAACCATCAGCCGGATCGTAATGACATTCTACGAAATGGCCTTGGAGTCTGATCAGATCGGCGGCTATTTCGAAGACATCGACATGCCGCGCCTGATCGACCACCAAACCAAATTCGTGTCTTCTTTGGTGGGTGGGCCCGCATCCTTCAGTGATGAACGTATCGAAGCGGTTCACCGGCATCTCAATATCTCTCACGCAGATTTCGACGAGATGGCCGAGCTTTTTGGCGAAGCACTGGCCATGCACGGGATGGAGGAAGGGCACATTAAAATCGCCCTGAACGCCATTGAATCCAAACGCGCAATCATTGTGGCGCGTGACGCCGCATGAGTATCCTGGCCATCAATGAACAGCTGCTTCGGGCCATCGGAGTTGGTGTTGCGGTCGTACGTGCCTCGGATCTGAGTTTTGTGTTTCACAACGGGCCATTCGCTGAGTGGTTCGGGAAACCAGAAGAAGGGCAGACGCTACTGGATATCCTCCCGTCGCTTGATCTGCGTGAACTGGAAGACGTAAAGCAATCTGGCCTGCGGTATTCGGTTGAACTGCAGATCAAGCCAAAGCGCCGAACGTTGATTTTCGCGACTGCTGTGTCACTGGCAAATGGACTGTCCGAGCAGGTTCTGGTTGTCGAATGCCAGAACATCACCCGCATTCGCGAACTTGAAAGCATGATCGACAGCTATTCGACCATGGTCGAGCGCAACACGCGTGAATTAGAGCGCGAGAAGGAGCGGGTGGAACGGCTGCTGCTGAACCTGATGCCGCGCGCTGTGTACGAAGAGTTCAAGACGTTCGGAGTGGTCACGCCTCAGCTATACGACCAAGTATCAGTAGTGATGCTGGATTTCGTGGGCTTCACCGATTTCGCGGCCAAGACCGACCCGACCGTGACGCTGAGCGAGCTGAACGACATTTTCACTGCTTTCGACCGTATCGTCGAACAGTTCGGGTGTGAGCGGATCAAGACCATTGGCGACGCCTACCTTGCCGTGTCAGGGATGCCCGATGCGACGCCGGATCATGCGACCGCCGTGGCACATTGCGCGGTTCGGTTCCTGCGGTATCTCGAGCGGCGCAATGAAAGCCACCCGCATAAATGGCAGGCCCGGATCGGGTTGGGCATGGGGGCTGCGGTGGGCTCGGTCGTGGGGATACAGAAATATGTGTATGACGTGTTCGGTCCGGCGGTGAACATTGCTTCTCGTCTGCAAGTCTTTGCCAATCCGATGAATATCGTCGCGCCTGAAGAGATGAAATACGCCCTGATCGACGAGTTTCAGGTCTCGGACATTGGGCGTGTCGACATCAAGGGTATGGGCGAGATGGACCTGATCAACGTGACCTCAGGCCTCAGCGCGCCGCAGCCGTTGTCGCGGTTCTGACCCTTAATCGTCCTGAGGAACCAGCCCAAGACCGCGTAGATAGATACCGATCCCGGATTCCAGCAAATCCTCGGGTGGGAAGGGGGAACTGGCGCCAGTGTTGCGCGCGAACAGTTCGACAACGCCGTGGCTCATGGCCCAGATATGGGCGCTGAACATCGAGGCGGGCGGGCGTTTTTCGGGCGGGATGTGCTGCGACAGATCCGAGGCCGCTTTCTCCAGCACCGCTTTCGCACGGTTCGCCGCCAGCGCCAGTTCGGGCGTACGGTTGATGGAAATGCCGCTTTCAAACATGGCGATGTAGTGGCCCGGATGCTTGCGGGCAAAGGCCAGATAGGCACGGCCCGTTGCCTCGAACGCGGCCAAGGCCGAGGGTTGGCCTTTGTCATAGGCGTATTGCATCAGGTCAGCGAACATTTCGAACCCCTGCCGTGCGGCCTCGGCAATCAGGTCTTCGCGTCCGTGGAAATGCCGATAAACCGCAGCCGGAGTGACCCCTGCGGTTTTGGCAGCCTCGGACAAGGTAAAGCCGGTCGGGCCTTTTTCTTCAATCAGAGACAGCGCAGCCTCGATCAAAGCTTGTTTCAGGTTCCCGTGGTGATACCCGCGTTTCGTCATCCCCGTTTCAGGTGCCTTTGTTGTTTATGCCGTCGGAACACATGACATAATCCCCGTTGTGGCCTTCGTCCACTCTTGGTCATGCGTCCCAGATTTCCGGTCCGCCGCAGATTTTGGGATCATTCGGCCCGATGGCGTCCTCGTCCTTTTCGTCATAGTCCAGCGCGTGCAGGACCGTCCGAATGGCCGCCAGCCGCGCGCGTTTCTTGTCGTCGGACCGGACAATGGTCCACGGACAATGCTCGGAATGGCTGCGGGTCAGGGTTTCCGAGATCGACTGGCTGTATTCGTCCCATTTGTTCAGGCCTGCCACGTCGATCGGGCTGAGTTTCCACTGCTTCAGAGGGTCCGTTTCGCGGGACAGGAACCGGTTCAACTGCTCGGATCGGCCGACATTCAGCCAGAACTTGAACAGAGTAATCCCGTCATTCACCAGCCCGGTTTCCAGCGGCAGGACCTGCCGGAAGAACCGTTCACGCTGTTCTGCGGTACAAAAACCAAATACGTTTTCCACAACTCCACGGTTGTACCAGCTTCGGTCAAAAAACACGATCTCACCGGCCGACGGCAGATGCTGGATATAGCGCTGGAAGTACCACTGGCTTTGCTCGGTGTCCGAAGGTTTACTGAGCGCTACGTTACGCGCGCCGCGTGGGTTGAGGTTTTCGCGGAACCGCTTGATCGTACCGCCTTTGCCAGCGGCGTCGCGGCCCTCGAATATGAGGGCGATCCGCTGATCGGTTTCCTTGACCCAGGACTGCATCTTGACCAGTTCAATCTGCAGCCTTTCCATCTCTTTTTCATACTCCTTACGCTTCATGCGTTCGTCGTAAGGGTAGGTCGGGTTCAGAATGTCGTCCTTTTCGGACTTTTCGATGGCCGAACGTACCTCTTTCGGGGCGTCCTTTTTGAAGTACGTTTCGATGGAACCTTTTTCGGAACGGGCCATGTGTTACCTCGCCATAAAATCCATATCCTACTATGGATTAGCCGAGGGCTTAACGCAAACCCGCACGTTGTGCGGCGCGGTCGATGGCGGCCGCAACTTCGGGCGCCGCCACGACCTGCGGCATGTGCCCTATGCCCGGCAGCTCGATCAGTTCAGCACCGGGGATTTCATCGATCAGACGTTGGGAATGCCATTCAAGGACAACAGTGTCATCGGCAGTACCGTGAACGATCTCGGTCGGGACGTCGATCTCACCGTACCGGGGTTGCAGGGCCGTCACTTCTTCCAAAAGATTGGCGCGCTGCTTTGAGTTGGCGTGCATCGAAGCGCGGCGCATGGTCAGACCGGGGCCGAAATGATTGGCATAACCCTCTGGGGCTGTCTGGGGTGCGAACACCCCGTCCAGCGCTTTTTCGACGTACCAATTGGGTGCAAAGGCGGTGATAAACGGCAGGGTTACGGCGCTGCCGACAGAGGTGGACGCCAGTTGGTTGAAACCGTCCAGAGGCGTTTCCCACGGGATCGCGGCAGGTGCGATCAGGACCAGTGCCGAAATGTTGTCGGGCCGCGTTACCGCCCAGGCGAGCGACACCGATCCGCCATAGCTTTGACCCGCAACGATAGGTTTTTCGGCCCCCAGTTGGGCCGCGGCCCTTTGCAGGATTTCTGCCTGCTCTTCAATGGTTTCACCGTCCGAGTTGAAGCTGGCGCTGTAGCCCAGTCCGGGGCGGTCGAACACAATGACGCGATAGCTTTCGGCCAATATCGGGGCCAGCGCAAAGGTCATGTCGCGTGTATTGCCGCTGGAGCCGTGAAGCAGCACCACATCCGGTCCTTCGCCCATCACAACAGCATGGACCGGAATACCATCGACCTCGACGATCTGGCCTTCGGGAGGAAAGGCGGTCTCGGCGCGGGCCTCGTTTTTGGCTGCGCGCCACATCGCGACGACCCATAGCGTGACCATCAAGGTCAGAACTATGATGCCGACGCGCAGCACTGGGTCAGGCCCTCAGATCGGTCTGATCGACACCAATCCGGCTGATGTCATAGGGGGTGGTGCCGTAAATTTCGCTGATCCAGTTGCCGTAAAGCAGGTGCGCATGGCTGCGCCATCTGTTCTGCGGCGTCTGGGTCGGGTCGTCATCCGGATAGTAGTTCATCGGCACGTTGATCGGCGTGCCATTGGCGACGTCGCGGTCATATTCCTGTTTCAGAGTGTCGCTGTCGTACTCGAAATGGTTGAAGATATAGAGAGCGCGGTGCGCCCGATCCTCGACCAGACAGGGTCCGACATCGTCACTGCCCAGCAAGGTCACCAAACCACCCGCCGTATCGATCTCATTCTGCTTCATCTCGGTCCAGCGGCTGACCGGGATCACGCAATCATCCGAGAAACCGCGCAGGAACGGCGATGCCGGGTTGAGGTTCGAATGGCGGAAACAGCCGAACGCCTTGGCGTCCAGCATGTGTTTTTGCACGCCATGGAAGTGGTTGATCATCGCCATCCCGCCCCAGCAGACGCCAAAGGTGGAATGCACGTTCGTCTGTGTCCATTCAAAGACCTCGCGCATTTCATCCCAATAGGTGACATCGACAAAATCCAGATGTTCGATTGGGGCACCGGTGATGATCAGGCCGTCAAATTTCTCGTCCTTGACGTCCTGAAAGGGGCGGTAAAACTCAGCCATATGTTCGGCGGCGGTATTTCTGGTGCGATGCTCGGTCATGCGGATCAAAGATAGGTCGATCTGCAGCGGCGTCGCCCCGATCAGGCGCGCGAATTGGTTCTCGGTCTGAATCTTCTTGGGCATCAGGTTCAGCAACCCGATCCGCAAAGGGCGAATGTCCTGACGCATCGCTTGATCCTCGGCCATGACCGAGACGCCCTCTTTCGTAAGCACGTCAAATGCAGGAAGGTCGGCGGGAATCTTGATAGGCATCAGGTGCAAGCCTTTGGAGTTTCAGTGTAGAAGCGGTAATTAAGCGTGGTTCGCGCGGGTCTCAAGGGTGCGTTCGATCAACTCATCGAAATCAGAGGCGTCTCGCACCTTGTGCATGTCGTCGGCGGTGACCGTGACTCCCCAGTTCTCGGCCATTGCCTCATAGCGCGGCTGACGATGCGCCAGCGCTTGCGCATAGGTCCAGCGGATAAAGGCGTCGGGGTCCACATCCTCGGCCCGGTAGTCGTGCTGGGTCAGGTAGTCGTCCCAGACGCGGGTCAGAAACTCGGGCTGATAGGACATCGGCTTAGGCGCCTTGTCAAAACGGCGGATCAGCTCGGCGGTGTGATCCTCATCGCCTTGTATCCAGATCATCAGGGTCTGGCGGGACAGTTCGGACAGAACATGGTCGGCCGGGTCGTTCGGGTCTACCCATTCACAGATTGATCCGCCCGTGTCGCAGATGAAATGCGGATATTGATACAGGCGTTGTGCACGGTCGATGAAGTATTCGGTATCCAGCAGGGCGTGGATTTCTGCCAGACGAAACTGTTCTTGACGGCGTCGGTATTCAGTCAGCTCCATCCCGCCCAAGTCAGGATTGCCGGGTTTGCCTAGATAGGCGGCCACAGGGGTCAGGTTCTCGAACGTGATATTCGAGCCGATATAAATCGAATCTGATAGCAGAAGATCGCGCAGGAACGGGACCTTCATCGCCTCGGCCTTGGCGTTGTCGGTGATGTATTCGCCCATGTAGCGGGTGCCGATGCGGTAGTCGATCGAGTAGTGAAACCAGTCGCCGGAATCGCGCAGGACGTTGGACACATATGTCTTGCCCAGACCCGACATGCCGAAGAACAGCACCTTTTTCCGCGCCGCGTTGCGCCAGTCTTTTGCCGAGCCGTAGATCATTGTCCGCTGTCCCTTTTTTCCGACCTAGCTAAAACGGGCAGCGGGCGGCGTCAATTGCGGGAGCCTGCACGATTGAGGATCAACAGCCCCAAGGCAAGGACGGCAAAGCCCAGAAAAGCCTGCGGAGGCAGGGCCTCATCCCGCAAAACCGCGCCCAGGACGATCGCGACCGGAGGGATGACCAGCGTGACCAGCAACAGATTTCCTGCACCGGCCATGGACAGAACCCGATAGTACAACAGGTAGGCTCCGGCCGTGGCAATCAAAGCGTAATAGCCAATCGCTGCCCATGTGATCAGGGGAAGGTCCAGACTTGGTGCGCCATCGACCACCAGCGTGATCGGTAGGATCAGCAAAGTCGATCCGGTCAGCATTCCTGCCGCGGCGACGACAGGAGGCAGGTCAGACAAGGTGACGCGCGCCCAGGCACCGGCCAGCGCATAAGATACCGTGCCTGCAATGATGGCCAGTTGGGCCATACTCTGCAGGTCGAAACTGGCAAAGTTACGTATCCCGATGGCAATTGTGACTCCCAGAAATCCAAGGCCGACGCCAACCGCACGCCCTCGGCTGAGGCGCTCGTCCTTGAAAAACAACGCTGCGACGATCACGCCAAAAATGGCCGTCATCGCATTCAGGATCGAGGTCAGGCCGGTTTCGATATAAAGCTGTCCCCAGGCCATAAGGGAAAACGGAATGGCGTTGTTCAGCAGCCCCATGACCAGAAACGCCAGCCAAACGCGTGGCCTGTGCGGAACAGCCAGCCGCCGAACCCGAACCACAAGCCAAAGCACCAGCATGGCCCAGAAAACGCGATGAAATACTGAGGTCATTACCGGAATCGTGTCCAGCGCGATACGGATTGATAGGAACGACGCGCCCCAGATCAGGCCCAGCAAAAGAAGCTCGGCCCATGCTTTCGGTGAGAGGTGTTTTTGTGCTGCCATGCCACCTTTTCGCATCCCCTGCGCACCCGTTCGACCCGAAACCTGCGCAAAGAAAAACCCCGCCGAAGTGGCGGGGTTTGAAGGTCTTTGGTGCGTTGGATCAGCCCAGCGAGTAGGTGATCTGGAAACCGACACTCCACGCGCTGTTGCCGCTGAAGTTGGCCGTCTGGCCAAATCCGCCATCCGCTGTCGCATCGCCAATATCGGTGTAGCGAACGCCGCCGGAGATTTGTGCGTTTTCAAGCGAATAGGTGCCGCCCAGACCGATGCTCCAGAAGCCGTCCGTGGGCCCGAGGTTGGACACCGGTTCTCCCTCGTCAGATTCGTAGCCCAGCGTTACAGCGCCGGCGAACTGATCGGTGAACTGGTAGCCAAGACCGAGCGAGTAGGTGAATGTCGCGTTGTCGTAGTCAACCAGCGGTCTACCGACGATACCAATGTACGCTGGAGGAGAATAGTCCAGTTGGGGCCAGTCAACCCAGCGGATCGAACCGAACAGCAGGGTCTTGGGGGCAACACCGGTCTGGAAGTCTAGGTTAATGGACTGGGGCGTTTCGATTTCGCTGGATGTGTCAACCGACGCAACGGTTCCCGGCGGGATCGGCGGGATTGGGAGTGGGTTGAATGACTCGTTCTGCGACAGGTCGTGTGAGATTTTCGAGTTGTACGTAAGTGACACTCGTGCCGCGATCTCGGGCTTTTCCCATGCCACGCCGACGACATAACCAAAGGCGATGTCCCGATCCGTAGACACATCGTACCCCGCAGCTGCAGGGACCGTGACCGAGGCTTTGACGCGTTGCGCCCGTACGCCGCCGATTGCACTGAACCCGTTGTCGAATTTGTAGCGCAGCAGAGCGGTAATCGCTTCGGTGTCTGCTTTGGCTCTCAGAGTTTCGCCGGTGCGGCCGAACGGCACGGGGTTGATGGACAGCGGATAGTCATCCGCATATTCGATATCGGCCCCAAACGGTTCGTCATACATGATCGCGAAATCAAGTTGATCCGTGAGTGCGGTTTTGTAGCCGAGATGCGGGGTGAAGAAATCATTCGCCACGCTGCCCGAATCTACAACTTGTCCGTTTGTCGGGCTGCCGGGGTTTGCATCAAGCAAGGTGCCGCTAACGCTTGGGTCGGTATATCCAAGCCGGAACTGAGCGACCGATCCTTCTTCGAAGATCAGGTTGATGCCTTGGCCGCTGCGATCCAGGCCGCCTGCATAGGCCGCTGTTGCCCCGACGCTGAGTGCGCACGCCTGTAATAGCGCTTTTTTCATCATGTCCTCCCTTAAGGTCTCCTGTAGGTCAGGCCTGGGTTATTGAGTGGTTACGATCGACCCGACTTATGGTGCTCGATACTTTCTTAAGGCTTACTAAACCGTCAACTGGTGACGGTGCGTTATTGCTGGTGATTGTGGGGGGAATCTGTTGCTAAACTGTTACGATTTTCAGCCTGGACGTTCATAAAGATGCCCGAAAAGATCACGGCCGCCCCAAGCAAGGTCCAGTGGTCCAGCGGCTCGTGGTACAGAATCATGCCGACCACTGCGATGGTCGGCAGGCGGGCAAAATCGAATGGAACGACTATGGTTGCCGGGGCAATGGCCAGCGCATTGGTGATGCAGTAATGCGCCAACAGACCTGCCAGCCCCACCAATAAAAGGAATGGCATCGTAGTCAGAGTGGGCAGGGTAATTTGCCCATCGATTCCCGCCGCGATCAGTCCAAGAAACGCTTGCATTACGGTCAGCCAGAACATGATGCAGCCAATGCTGGCAAACCGCGTCAGGGTCTTGGTCGATATGGTTGTCAGGGCAAAGAATACCGCCGATAAGGCGGCTGCCAGAACACCCGCGCTGAGCGGTACGGCTCCGGGGCGGGCGACGATCAGGATGCCGACAAAGCCGATCAGGGCCGAAAGCACGCGAACCGGCGTCAGCCGTTCTTTCAACAGCAGTGGCGACAGCAGGATGACCCAAATGGGCTGTGTGAACTCCAACGCAAAAACCTGCGCCAGAGGGATGGCTGTAACCGCATAGAACCACAGGTTTTGACCTGCGAAATGCGTCAGGTTCCGGACGCCGTGCAGACCCAGCTTGAAGGTCGAGACCTGATGCCACTTTCCGGTCAGCGACAGGACCAGCGCGACGACGCAGATGCCGACAAGGCTGCGGTAGAACATGATTTCAAAAGTATCATGCGTTACGCTCAGCTCTCGGCCTGCAATGGCCATAGACGAGAACGAGGCGATAGCCCCGGTCATCCAAAGCGCGGCCTTGCCGATCTGCGGTTTACTACTGTCCATTCACCTGCCTGCGGGAATCGCTGGTTTCTGGCTGAAATTAAACAAAAAAGCCGGGACAGTGCCCGGCTTTTTAGTCATTCCCATTCGATCGTTCCCGGAGGTTTCGAGGTGATGTCATAGGTGCATCGGTTGATGCCCTTCACCTCATTGATGATCCGCGTGGCGGTTTCGCCAAGGAATTCGTGAGTGAACGGGTAGTAATCGGCAGTCATGCCATCGACCGAAGTGACCGCCCGCATGGCGCAGGCATAGTCATAGGTCCGCCCGTCGCCCATCACGCCCACGGTGCGGACGGGCAGAATGGCGACAAAGGCCTGCCAAATCTCGTCATACAGCCCGTGCTTGCGAATCTGGTCGATATAGACCGCGTCGGCCTCGCGCAGGATTTCCAGTTTCTCGCGGGTGATCTCACCGGGACAGCGGATTGCCAAGCCCGGTCCGGGGAAGGGGTGGCGGCCAATAAAGCTCTGCGGCAGTCCGAGTTCGCGGCCCAGGGCGCGGACCTCGTCCTTGAACAGTTCGCGCAGGGGCTCGACAAGTTTCAGGCCCATCTTTTCCGGCAGGCCGCCGACGTTGTGGTGCGATTTGATGGTGACCGACGGACCGCCCGAGAACGAGACCGATTCGATCACGTCAGGATACAGCGTACCTTGCGCAAGGAACTCGGCGCCTTCGATGGTATCAGCATGTTTCTGGAACACGTCGATGAACAGCTTACCGATGATCTTGCGCTTGGTTTCGGGGTCGGACTGACCGTCCAGTTCGCCCAGGAACAACTCGCTTTCATCCGCATGGATCAGCTGGATGTTGTAGTTGTCGCGGAACATGCCGACGACTTCCTGCGCTTCGTTCTTGCGCAGCAACCCGTGGTCGACGAACACACAGGTCAGTTGATCACCGATTGCTTCGTGGATCAGGATCGCCGCAACCGAGCTGTCGACGCCGCCGGACAGGCCGCAGATGACTTTCTTGTCGCCGACCTGTTCGCGGATCTTGCGGATCATTTCATCGCGATAGGCGCCCATGGTCCAGTCGCCATCGAACCCGGCCAGTTTTACGAAGTTCTCATACAGTTTCGCGCCCTTGGGGGTGTGGTGCACCTCGGGGTGGAACTGCACGGCATAGAAGTGTCGGCTGGTGTCGGCGGTGATTGCAAAGGGCGCGTTGGGTGAGGTTCCGAAAACCTCGAACCCCGGGGCGATTGCGCTGACGTGGTCGCCGTGGCTCATCCAGACCTGTTCATCGCCGTCGGCGAACCAGCCGTCCAGAATATCCAGCTGACCTTTCGGAGTGACAAAGGCACGTCCAAACTCGGCGGTGCCGTGGCCGCTTTCGACCTTACCGCCAAGCTGGTGCATCATCACCTGCTGGCCATAGCAAATGCCAAGGATCGGCACGCCATAGTCGAAAATCTCTTGCGGGGCGCGGGGCGAACCCTCGCGCGTCACGCTGTCCGGCCCGCCCGAGAAGATCACGGCCTTGGGCGCCATTTCGCGCACAAAGTCCATCGTGACATTCTGGTAGGGGTGGATTTCACAATAGACATTCAACTCGCGCAGGCGGCGTGCGATCAGCTGCGTCACCTGGCTGCCGAAGTCGATGATCAGAAGGCGGTCATGGGATGTCTGGCTCATGACTGGCTCTTAGGTCGCGCGGCGTCTATGTGCAAGCGTTATGAAGGCGTTTCAGGCCAGATACGCAAGGAGATCAGATCAATGACCACCATTCGGTTCAAGAATGCGACACAGGAAGACGCCGAGGCGATCACCGAATGCATCGCAGCCGCCTATTCCAAAGCGCGCGAAACCATTGCTGATCTACCGGATGTAACGGCGGGTATTGAACAGGATATCTCAGATCATCGGGTGGTTTTGGCTGTTGCAGGAACCGGGTTGGCCGGGGTGATCATTTTTGCCCAGCAAGGTGACGAGATGAAGGTTTTCAATCTGGCCGTTTCGCCAAACGCGCAAGGGCAGGGGGTTGCCGGAAAACTGCTGGCACGGGCCGAGGCCGAAGCGCGTGAGGTCGGATGTACGCGTATGGTTTTGCGTACCCACCGCCTTATGACGGATACACGCGCGATCTATGCTCATCTGGGTTGGCTTGAAACAGAAGTCAGCGGCAATTCTGTTGCACTGGAAAAAGCACTCTGAACCTGTCTCTAACCCATTGATTCCGACTTTTCACTGCCACGGCGAGAGGCGCGGTTGCCATCTGCCCGATAGCTCCAGATTGCGATGACGGACCAGCACAGAATGTAGAATATGCCGGTGATTATGAGGACCTCTCCGGGAATGGGGCCTACATCAGCGCGGTCGATGGCCTGAGGGAAACTCTCGACCGGGGTCGGGTGGACCGAGATCTTGACGCAGAAGGCCAGGCTCTGGATTAGCAGAATCCACAGATAGTTCCTGCGGATTCGTCGCCCGATCGCGATCATGAGACTCACGTGGTAGCGCGGATGCAGGTAATCCTGCGCCAGAACCTTTTGCCAGTTCTCCTCCATGTGAAGGTCGCCATCATAAAGCAGCGGAGCGTAGAAATGTGTCTCGAGCCATCTGGCCCGGGCGCGCCATACATTGAAATACCTGTATCGCCGCGCTTCGAGCATCAGAAACAGGATGATCAGTACACCCACAAGCACCAGCGGCAGTGGTGAAGCCTCGGGCGAGGAAAAGGAAATCGACAGCGCGACGCCCAGCGTGACTACCGCCCAATTGGTCGTAGTATCCAGCCGCGTGCGCCAGATGGTGCTTCGGTATACCTCGCCTCTGTAAAGGTGTGCCACGGCCCCAATTTCGGCCGCATCAAGTGACTTGCGCTCTACTTCGGCGGAGGGTGGTTTTTGCGATTCCGGATCCATGCTCTTATCATGAGCATCACGGAATAGGGGTCAAAAAGAAAATCGAACTGGCGAACATGTCGCTTTTACCCCGATTGCGCCGTTATCCACGTTCGGTGTGATTTTCGGTTCCGGTAACACAATTTGCAACGTGAACAGACTAACGGGATTATCTCATGTCAGAGGCAAACACCCGACGCAGAGCCAGAGGCGGTGGCGGAGCCGCCCGCCGGGCCGAGCGCACCGCGGTTCGTATCGAAACGGCAAAGTACATCGAACGGAATATTCCGAATTTCGAGGTTCTAAACGAAGAAGCGTTGGAGATCATTGAAACCAACGCGGAAACCATTCTGGCCGAGGTTGGCGTCAACTTTGTGGACAACCCGGGCGCATTGCAGCGTTGGAAAGACGCCGGCGCCGATGTCGACGGTGAGCGCGTCCGTATCCCGCGCGGTCTGGCGCGTGAACTGATCAAGACGGCGCCCAGCCAGTTTACCCAGCACGCCCGCAACCCCGAAAAATCGGTAGTCATCGGCGGTCGCAACCTGGTTCTGGCACCGGTCTACGGTCCTCCGTTCGTACGGGACATCCATGGCGGACGTCGTTATGCGACCATGGACGATTTCAACAAGTTCGTGAAACTGGCCTATATGTCCAAGTGGCTGCACCACTCGGGCGGGACCGTGTGTGAGCCGACTGACGTTCCGGTGAACAAGCGCCACCTGGATATGCTGATGGCGCACATGACCCTGTCGGACAAGCCGTTCATGGGTTCGGTCACCGATCCCAGCCGCGCACAGGATTCGGTTGAGATGTGCGAGATTCTGTTCGGCAAAGAGTTCGTTCAGGAAAACACGGTGATGACCTCGCTGACCAACATCAACTCGCCGATGACCTTCGACGACGTGATGATGGGCGCGCTGGAAGTTTATGCGAAGAACAATCAAGCCTGCATCATCTCGCCCTTTATCGTGGGTGGCGCAATGGCGCCGGTTTCGATTGCAGGGACACTGACTCAGGTTCTGGCCGAAGTTCTGGCTGGCGTGGCGTATAGTCAGATCATCCGCCCTGGTGCGCCTGCGATCTTTGGTGCCTTCGTGTCGTCGATCGATATGAACTCTGGCGCGCCGACATTTGGTACGCCTGAGGCATCGATGGTTACCTACGGTGCGGGCCAGTTGGCGCGACGTCTGAACCTGCCGTTCCGCTCGGCCGGGTCGTTCTGTGGTTCCAAACTGCCCGACGCGCAGGCGGCTTACGAGACAGCAAACTCGCTGAACATGGGTTTGATGGCCGGCGTGAACTTCATGCTGCATTCGTGCGGCTGGCTGGAAGGCGGTCTGGTTGCCGACTTTGAAAAGTTCGTCATGGATGCCGACCAGCTTGGCGTTCTGCACGGTCTGGCCAAAGGCGTTGCGTATGACGAGAACGCTCAGGCGATGGAAGCGATCCGCGAAGTCGGCCCCGGTGGTCACTATCTGGGTTGCGCCCATACGCAGGCGAATTTCAAAGAGGCGTTCTGGAAGTCCGAGGTTCTGGACTACAAACCCTTCGAGACCTGGGAAGACGAAGGCGAGCGTGACACACGCACACTGGGCGCTGCACGGGTCGAGCATCTGCTGGCTAATTACCAGCAGCCGCAACTCGACCCGGCCATTAACGCTGCGCTGAATGAATACGTGGCGGAAAAGAAAGCATCCATGCCGGACGCCTTCACCTGATCACTGATATTGCGAGGCGTGGCTGGCCTGATACAGCTGCGCCTCGCCCAACAATGCAATCAGCAGATCCAAATGGCGCACCAGAGAATAGGCTGCGTCTTCCTCCATCCGCTGCGCGTTAACCTCTCGTTCCATTTCCATCAGCCGAACCAGTGCCGCACCGGTTCCTGGCAACGAACCGTATCCCAGAATACGTTGTAGATGCCGTTCCCGATCATAGTCCTGCGCCCCGAATTTCGCGGCCCGAGCCAACAGGCGGGGGCGGCGTAGGGTGGTAATCATGGTCATCAGGTCCTGCATTTCAGAGGTTCCTTGTTCGGGTGGAAGTTGCCCCTTTTGTCACACAACCTAAGCGGGTGTTGCCTTGATTGGGTTCGCGCCGAACTCTGACTTCATGAGTGTTTATGTTTTTGAATCAAATCTGGTTCTTGTCCCCGCGGGTTAACGAACGAGTAACGAAAGCAGCTCTAGTTAGAATTGGTTAACAAACTCATCGGGGGCGATTGAGCACAGATTGTTGTTTCGACAAGGGCAAGGAACTATGGAAAATAACATGGCTTTCACCATTCCGGCTTGGGTACCTGAAGGGGCACAGAGGTATCTTGCCCACACAGAGACCGGCCAGTCGATCCGCGATATCGCGCGATCTGCGGGGTGCCATGCTTCGACCATTCTCAGACAAATCAGACGGATCGAAATGCGCCGCGACGATCCTTTGGTGGACGCCGCTCTGCAATCACTGGCCGAGACGCATTTCGCCGATCCGGATACGAGCGCGGGCGACACGTTTCCCATTACGCAGGAAGAAACCGCAGCCGCCAAGGACGAGGAATTCAACCGCGAGGCCCTGCGCATTCTGCGGCGGCTGTGCGAAACCGGTTCCGTTCTGGCGGTGGCCGAGGAAATGGACAAGGCCGTTGTGGTCCGCGATACCGGTGACACCGGGGCCACCAGAACGGCCGTAGTGGAGTGCAGAATCGCGCAGGCGCTGGCCCTGAAGGACTGGATTTCCTGCGACAATCCCGGTCGGATTTCGCGCTATCGCATTTCTTCGGCAGGCCGGTCCGCGCTGAGCCGACTGATTGCCGAGGCCGAGAACAAGGCCCGCGAACGTAGTGAGTTTGGCATGGCGGAGGCACCGGCGTCTTTTCAGGTTCAAATGGCACCGGGGCAGGGCGCGGCGGCGAAACCGGAGCGGCCACGGCGCATTCGTTACAGCGCGGCGGAAAGTCCCCTGATTGCTTTAGCCCGTCGACGGGATCGGGATGGCAAGCCGTTTCTGGATGAATCGCTGGTGGCTGCGGGTGAACGTCTGCGTGAGGATTTTGAATTGGCGCAAATCGGCCCTCAGGTCACGCAGAACTGGGACCATTTCCTGACCGCCGGAGGGCGAGGCAGTTTTAAAAGCGAGGCCTATGGCGGGCGGGGCTCGTCCGATGCGCGCGATCGCGTGGAGCACGCCTTGTCGGATCTCGGGCCGGGGCTGAGCGACGTGGCGCTGCGCTGCTGTTGTTACCTCGAAGGCTTGGAGCTGGCAGAGAAACGCATGGGATGGTCGGCGCGGTCGGGCAAAATCGTACTGCGGATCGCGCTGCAACGTCTCAAGCGGCATTACGAATGCCAGTCAGAGCGCAATCGCATGATCGGGTGATATGTTTTGGTTGCGTTCGTGTGGCCAAGTGATAGTCACAGGTTATGAATTTTACCCTCAGACAGTTGCAATATTTCAGCGCCGTCGCGGAACAGCGTAATTTCGGACGGGCGGCGCAGACATGTCATGTGTCGCAGCCCGCCTTGTCGGTGCAGATCAAGGCACTGGAGGAAAGTCTGGGCGGCCCGCTGTTTGAACGTCAGGCGCGCGACATCCTGCTGACTCCGTTGGGGCGCGATGTGCTGGATCATGCGCGTCAGGTTCTGGGGGCCGCCGATAGGCTGGATCAATTTGCCAGGGATCGCTCGGGCGGGCACAGATCGCTGGCGATTGGCATCATTCCGACAATCGCGCCGTATCTGCTGCCCGGCGTTCTGGCCGGTCTGCGCGCCTCGGACGTGTCGCTGCGCGTGCAGGTGCGCGAGGCCAGAACCGAACGCCTGCTGACCATGCTGCGTGCCGGAGAGATCGACGCCGGTGTCATGGCTCTGCCGGCTGGAGGAAATGAGCTGTTTGAACTGCCTCTGTTTCAGGATCGGTTTCTTCTGGCCGGCAGCACGGCGCGTTTGCAGGGCATGGCAACAAACCCCGAAGCCCTGCGGCCACTGGATTTGAAAACCGCGCAGTTGATGCTGCTGGATGATGGCCACTGCCTGACGGATCAGGCGCTTGAGGTTTGTGGGCAGGACCGCAGCAGCGGGCTGATCAATATGGGTGCCTCGTCGCTGGCCACTCTGTCCCGACTGGTCGCCGAAGGTTTTGGCCTGACCCTGATGCCCGAGCTTGCGGCGCGGTCAGAATCCGAGGCTGTGCCGGGACTGAAACTGATGCGTTTCAGTACACCTCAACCGGCGCGGACGGTTGGTTTGGTGCGGCGTGCGTCAACCGGACAAGAGGACTGGTTCGACGGTCTCGCCGAGGTCATCCAACGGGTCGGCGAAAGTATCGTGACGGCCACGCGCACTTGAAAACGAAAAGACCCGCCAATGGCGGGTCTTTTGCAATGGATACTAGAAAAGCTTAGGCCAGAGCCGGCTCTTTGGCTTCGTCCAGGTGCTTTTTCAGGTTTTCCGGCGAGGACACGCCATAGGGGTCTTCGGGGCAGTTATCCATCAGGCCGGGCTCTTCGAACCATGCCTCGACTACACCGTCGTTGACGATGGCGGCATAGCGCCACGAGCGCATTCCGAAGCCCAGGTTGTCCTTGTCGACCAGCATACCCATCTTGCGGGTGAATTCGCCCGAGCCATCCGGGATGACCTTGACGTTTTCCAGACCCTGGTCCTGTGCCCATTTGTTCATAACAAAGCTGTCATTTACCGACATGCAGTAGATCTCATCGATGCCTTTATCCTTGAATTCGGCATAGCCGTTTTCAAAACCGGGCAGCTGGTAGGTCGAGCAGGTGGGGGTGAATGCGCCGGGCAGCGAGAACAAGATCACCCGTTTGCCAGCAAAGTAATCTGCGGTGGTCTTGTCTTCCCAACGGAACGGGTTGGGGCCTTCGACGGCCTCGTCACGGACGCGGGTGTGAAAGGTTACGTCAGGCAGTTTAGTACCGGATTTCATGCTCAATTTCCTGTGATTCATCTGTGAACTGCCGAAGATTTAAAACAGTTCTAAATTGGCTTCAACGTCATAGTTGCGGCAATCGCGAAATCTGGCAGAGACCACAAAGCGCGCTGTTTGTAATGGAAATTAGTCGTGATTTGTCAGGTGTTTTTCTGCAATTGCATAGTGCGCTGTTATGGCAGCTATGCACGGGTGGCGTAGCTAACCACTGCAGTTTATATTATGTCGAAGCAAAGTGACCCCAAGTCAGGAAAGCCGACCGTGCGTGATCTGAAGATCCCCGAACAACGTCATCCCGAAAAGGCGCATCGCCAGGACAATGCGCAGCCGAAAAAGCCGAAATGGATCCGCGTGAAGGCTCCGGGTGGAAAAGGGTATGCCGATACCCACAAAATCATGCGCGAGAACAACCTCGTGACCGTCTGCGAAGAGGCCGGGTGCCCGAATGTTGGCGAGTGTTGGAGCCAGGGTCACGCCACCATGATGATCATGGGTGAGATCTGTACCCGTGGCTGCACATTCTGCAACATCGCCACCGGTCGCCCGGACGATCTGGATGCGTTTGAACCCGGTCGAGTGGCGCATGCAGTGCAGAAACTGGGGCTGAACCACGTGGTCATCACTTCGGTTGACCGGGATGATCTGGAAGATGGCGGTGCGGAGCACTTCGCACAGACCATCCGTGCGGTACGTCACCGCTCGCCCAAGACGACCATCGAAATTCTGACGCCGGACTTCCTGAAATGTGATCCTTCGGTTCTGGAAGTTGTGGTCGAGGCGAAACCCGACGTATTCAACCACAACCTTGAAACCGTTCCGGGCCTCTATCCCGAAGTGCGCCCGGGTGCGCGCTATTTCCACTCGCTGCGCCTGTTGCAGCGGGTCAAAGAGATGGACCCGTCGATCTTCACCAAATCGGGCATCATGGTCGGCTTGGGAGAGGACGAGCAGCAAGTCCGTCAGGTCATGGACGACATGCGCGCTGCCGATATCGATTTCCTGACCATCGGTCAGTATTTGCAGCCCACGCCGAAACACCACGGCGTTGATCGCTTTGTCACGCCCGAGGAGTTCGCATCTTACGAGAAGGCGGCCTACGGCAAGGGCTTCCTGATGGTTTCCGCGACGCCTCTGACCCGGTCGTCCTATCACGCGGGGGATGATTTTGCCCGCCTGCGCGATGCGCGCCAGAAAAAGCTGGAACAAGGGTGACCCCCGACACACTCGACCGGCTGACCCGGCTGCGCCATGAACTGCATCAATACCCCGAGATTTCCGGGCAGGAGGAGCAAACCGCTGCCCGGATTGCCGATGAGTTGTGTGCCCGCGGTGCCGATCAGGTGTTGACGGGTATCGGCGGGCATGGTGTGGCGGGCATTTTCGACAGCGGACAGGCTGGACCAACCGTTGCCGTTCGGTGCGAACTGGACGGGTTGCCGATTCAGGAAATCTCTGACGAGGACTATGCCTCGCGTGTTCCGGGTAAGGGGCATCTGTGCGGCCATGACGGTCATATGACGATGGTTCTGGGCGTGGCTGAGCAACTGGCCCAATCCCGACCGGAAATGGGCCGCGTGGTGCTGATCTTCCAACCGGCCGAGGAAACCGGGCAGGGAGCCATCGCCTTTCGGGCCGACCCAAAGTTTGCCGAAATCGCACCTGATTTTGTGTTTTCTTTGCATAACCTGCCGGGCTTGGCACAAGGGGATGTATTGCTGTGCGAAGGGCCTGCCAATTGCGCCTCTCGCGGGATGAAGATTGTTCTGACCGGCAAGACGTCACACGCGGCAGCACCGCAAGATGGAGTGTCACCGGCCGGGGCGCTGGCCTCCCTGATGCCGCAATTGGCGGCCTTGGGGAAGGGTGGTGCTCTGGACGCCGATTTTGCCCTGACTACGGTGACACATGTCAACTTGGGCGAACCAACATTTGGCGTTGCCCCCGGTCGGGCCGAGCTTTGGGTGACCCTGCGCACTGTCGCTGACGCGCGGATGCAGAACCTGATGAACGAGGCCGAGGCGCTGGTGGCGCGGGCCGCGGCGGGTCAGGGGCTGGGGTATGAGATCGGCTATGAAGACGTGTTCGAATCCTGCGTGAACGCACCCGAAGCCGTTGAACTTCTGGGTCGAGCCTGTATGGAAACAAACGTGTCCTGCGCGTTGACGTCCAACCCGCAGAAGTTCTCAGAAGATTTCGGGCAATTCGGCAAAGGGGCCAAGGCGGCGATGTTTTGGTTGGGTGCTGGGACGACCCATCCGCAGTTGCACAACCCAGATTATGATTTCCCCGATGAAATCATTCCAGTGGGCGTCGCAGTGTTTGTGGAATCAATCCGATCCCTGCTGTGGCAATAAGTCAGTTAACAAGGTCGCTGACTATTCCCACCGCATCGATCACCGTCTGGGTGTCGTCAGAAATCGAAAGAATTTCATCATCCACGCGGATGTAGCGTTGTCCTTTGGGCAGAGGTTTTAGCTTCCAGCCGTCCAGATCATCAACGTAGTCGAAATCCAAATCGTTGGGTAACTTCTGGCCGCGTGTGTACCGCTTGATCTGGCCTGGCGGAACCGAGACACCATTATTGGACTTTATCGGTTTTTCGACTTTGGCTTTCTCAACGCCTTTGCCTTTACCCTTGTTGTCTTTGGCGTCGGCAATTCCGGCAAACAAGACCACCACGCTGGCGGTCACAACAGCTACAGTCAACAGCTTCATTGGCAGAAACCTCCTCTTGTCTCGGAAGGTTAATCTGCAGTCTAACCAGTTGCCCATTGATATTCGATTTTAAGAATTCGAATGACGTTGTTACAGAAGCTGAGCCTGATTGTTTTGGTATGAGCAGTTTGGATTTTAGGGTGTGTCAAATAACTTGGCGTTAGACTTGCTCAATCTTCGGTAAAGCGAACCTTGCCGATAAAGGGCAGGTTGCGATTGCGCTGCGCGTAGTCGATTCCGTAGCCCACGACAAATTCGTCCGGAATCTCGAACCCGATCCAGTCAGACCGGAAATCAACTTCGCGACGGCTGGGTTTGTCCAGCAGGGCGATGGATTTGAGTCGAGCAGGCTTGCGACTGCTCAGCAGCTTGGTCACGTGGTTCAACGTATGGCCCGTATCGACGATATCCTCGACCACCAGAACGTCACGCCCTTCAATTGCGCCGCGCAAGTCTTTGAGAATGCGAACTTCTCGGCTGCTTTCCATCGAGTCGCCATAGGAGGACGCCTCCAGGAAATCCACCTCGATGGGCAGATCCAGCTCGCGCACCAGATCGGCAATGAAAACGAAACTGCCGCGCAGCAGGCCGACTACGACCAGCTTGTCGGTGTTGCCGAATTCCTGTGTGATCTCGCGGCACAGCTCCTCGATCCGGGCGGCGATGGCCTTGGCCGAGATCATCTCATCTATCACATATGCACGGTCGCTCATCGCTGCCCCCTTGATCTTTGGCGCGCAACATACGAAATCACGCGGCATTGTCACCTGTTAATACCGGACGCCATGCCTACTCATTCGGAAACCCGCCACCTGCCGTATACGGCGCAGCAGATGTACGACCTGATCGCGGATGTGGCGAAGTACCCCGAGTTTCTGCCCTGGTGCGCCGCTGCCCGTATCCGCCGGACCTATGTCGCGGGCGAGGCGCAGGTGATGGAGGCTGATCTGGTCATTTCCTTCAAGGTCTTCCGCGAACGGTTCGGCAGTCGGGTGACGCTGTTCCCTGATCAGATGAAGATCGACACCGAATATCTGGACGGCCCCTTCAAATACATGAAATCCGACTGGCAGTTCGCGGACGCGCCCGAGGGCGGGTGCAATGTGTCCTTCCATGTGGATTTCGAATTCAAGAACGCCATCCTGCAAGGCATCATCGGGGTTGTCTTCAACGAGGCCATGCACCGGATCGTTCAGGCGTTCGAGGCTCGCGCTGCGGATTTGTACAGCTAGGTCTTTACCCGCAACCGGCGCGCGCTAGACTGCGCCCATGAGCGATTTTTCCAATTCTCTGGCTGCGTTCGCAGCAGGCCCTGTCGAGACGACTTTGCCGACACGGGTCGTTACTTCTCTGTCCGTTCTGGACTGGATTGCCGTTGGGCGTGCCGGGGTTGCTGAGCCGGTTTCAGAAGCCGTGCGTGACCTCGTGCTGGGCGAGGAGGGCGCTGCGCAGGCGCATCTGTTTGGCGGCGGTGCGGCCCCAATGCGCGGGGCGGCCTTGGTCAACGGCACCGTGTCGCACGCGCTGGATTATGACGACACGCATTTTGCCCATATCGGGCACCCTTCTGTTGCAGTTTTACCCGCCGCTTTGGCGCTGACCGAATGGGATGACCGCATTCTTGTCGACTTCCTCGAGGCCGCGCTGGTGGGGATGGAAGTTTCGATCCGCATGGGTCTGTGGCTGGGCCGCGACCACTATCAGGCGGGATTCCACCAGACGGCGACGGCAGGAGCGTTCGGAGCCGCCGTTGCTACGGGCCGCGTTTTGGGTTTTGACGTCACACAGATGCGCAAGGTGCTGGGCCTGACGGCGACCCGCGCCGCAGGCCTCAAGGCGCAATTCGGGACGATGGGCAAGCCGTATAACGCGGGTCTTGCAGCCTCGGCCGGGGTCGAGGCCGCCTTGCTGGTCGCCAAAGGTTTCGAACCCAACATGGACGCGTTGGAAGGGCAGTACGGCTTTGGTGCGACCCACAAGGGCGAGGGGGATGCGCCAAACGCTTTAGCCGGGCTGGGTGAGGAGTGGTTGTTCGAAGCCGTTAGTCACAAGCTCCATGCCTGCTGCCACGGCATGCATGCCGCGCTTGAAGCCGCGCGCGATCTGGACATTGCTGAACCAGAAGTGGCCGAAATCAAGGTCAAGACACATCCACGCTGGATGAGTGTGTGCAACCAGATGTCTCCGACCACGGGTCTCGGGGCCAAGTTTTCATACCGGACGGTGATCGCCATGCAGGCGCTTGGCTATGACACGGCGCTGCCCGCCAGCTTTACTGACAAGGTCTGCGCGGACCAGCGCCTAAAGTCCCTGCGGGATCGGGTATCCGTCGAGGCGGATGAGACCCTGTCAGAGACGCAGGCGCACCTGACCCTGTTGCGCCGCGACGGTGCACGGCTTGAGGCAACCCATGATCTGTTAGCGCCGATGAGCTTGGCGGACCGCGAAGACCGTGTGCGCGGCAAGGCCGCCAAACTGATCGGAAGCGAAGAGGCGGACGCGATCTGGTCAATGCTGCGCACCGGTGGCCGCGCCCGCGATCTGGCAAAAAGACTGGCGGGTTAGACAACGTGCCAGTGCAGCGGGAAACCCGGCTCAAAGACCGTTACCGGGCCATCTTCGGATTCGATCTTGTCGGGGTAGGCGACGGGCTCGCCCTTGGTCAGGGTGATGGTGCCCTCGTTGACCGGCAGGCGGTAGAAGGCAGGCCCGTTCAGCGAAACAAACCCTTCCAACTTGTCCAGAGCGCCTTCGCTTTCGAACATCTCGGCCACCAGTGACATGGTGTTTGTCGCCGTGAAGCACCCGGCGCACCCACAGGCCATTTCCTTGTTCGCATCTGTATGCGGTGCGCTGTCGGTGCCCAGGAAAAACCGCGCATCGTCCGAGGTCGCAGCGGCCAGCAACGCCAGCCGGTGCTCTTCCCGCTTGGCGACGGGCAAGCAGTAGTAATGCGGTTTGATGCCGCCCACCAGAATGTGGTTGCGGTTGATGATCAGATGGTGCGCGGTAATGGTCGCGCCCAGATCGGTATCGTTGGCTTTCACATAATCCACGCCGTTCGAGGTGGTGATATGCTCCATCACCACGCGCAGTCCCGGGGTGGCCTTGCGGATCGGGTCCAGAACACGGTCGATGAACACGGCCTCACGGTCAAAGATGTCGATCTCTGCATCGGTAACTTCACCGTGGACGCACATGGGCAGACCGATCTCGGCCATCTTCTCAAGCACCGGACGCACCTTGTCGAAATCTCGCACGCCCGAGGCCGAGTTGGTCGTGGCCCCGGCTGGGTACAGCTTGACCGCCTTGATCAGCCCGCTGGCATGGGCTGCGGCCACATCGTCAGCATCGGTATCCTCGGTCAGGTACAAGGTCATCAGCGGCTCGAATGTCATACCCTCGGGCAACGCGGCCATGATGCGATCGCGATAGGCCGCGGCCTGATCGCCGCGTACCACGGGCGGCACAAGGTTGGGCATGATGATCGCGCGAGCAAAATGGCGCGCGGTTTCGGGCAGGACGGCCTGCAACATCGCGCCATCGCGCAGGTGCAGGTGCCAGTCGTCGGGGCGGCGGATCGTGATGCTATCGGTCATGGCGCCTCCGCTATCACACAGGCCGCGCGCGGGAAAGGCCTTGTCAACGCACCGGATCGCCGTAAGTCCCGGAAAGACCATGGCCTTGACGCGCGCGCGCCGCCGTGACCTTTTGTGGCGAGGGAGAGACATGACATGACACAGCCAGAATCTATTGACAGCGTTCAGAAAATGTTGGGCGAGCAAGGCTACGTCTGTGGTCGAGCGCTTGCTACGGTTGTGTTTCTGTCGCTGAAGCTGGGCCGTCCACTGTTTCTGGAGGGCGAGGCCGGGGTGGGCAAGACCGAGATCGCCAAGGCGCTGGCGGCGGGTCTGAACCGGCGTCTGATCCGGCTGCAATGTTACGAGGGGCTGGATGCCTCCTCGGCCGTCTACGAATGGAACTTTCCGGCGCAGATGGTGGCAATCCGGACGGCAGAAGCGTCGGGTGGTGCAGATCGTGGCGCGTTGCAGTCTGAACTGTTTTCGGACGAGTACCTGATCGAACGCCCTCTGCTGCAAGCGATGCGCCCCGACGAAAACGGTGCGCCGGTCCTGTTGATCGACGAACTGGACCGCACGGACGAACCGTTTGAGGCGTTCCTGCTGGAGGCGCTCAGCGACTTTCAGGTGACAATCCCTGAGCTGGGCACAGTGCACGCGCCCGAGCCGCCCATCGTCATCGTCACCTCGAACCGCACGCGCGAGGTGCATGACGCCTTGAAACGCCGTTGCCTCTATCATTGGGTCGATTACCCCGACTTCGACCGCGAGATCGAAATCCTGCACGCCCGCGCCCCCGAGGCCGCCGAGGCGCTTAGCCGCGAGGTGGTGGCCTTCGTTCAACAACTGCGCACCGAGGATCTGTTCAAGAAACCCGGCGTGGCCGAGACCATCGACTGGGCCAAATGTCTGCTGGCGCTGGACGTGATCAACCTCAGCCCCGAGGTGATCGGCGACACGCTGGGTACGATCCTGAAATACCAGGATGACATCCAGAAACTTCAGGGGTCCGAGGCGAAACGGATTCTGGATCAGGCGAAAGCTGAATTGGACGTTGCATGATACTTTTCCGCCCAACCGGGGCCAAAGAGCTGGAGTTGGTGAAGGACAGCGCTTGGACCACCTGGCCGCCGCGTCTGCCGGATCAGCCAATCTTTTATCCGGTGACCACGTTTGATTATGCCGAGAAAATCGCGCGGGACTGGAATTCGGTGCTGCCCGATCCGGAAAACTATGGCTTCGTGACCGAGTTCGAAATCAGTCCTGACGCCGTGCAGAGATATCCTGTTCAGGATGCCGGGGGAAAGGCGCACACGGAACTCTGGGTTCCCGCCGAAGACCTGCCGTGGTTCAACACTCAGATCCAAGGACAAATCCGCGTGGTTGCCTGTTACCGGGATGGCCAACGCATACCGATGACAGAACATTCCCTGTCTGCCAGTTTCGTTTGATGCTTCATCATTTTCAAAATACTTCGGGAGTTTGGGGGCAACGCCCCCATGAACGGTAGTGGCGGAACAATTCCCCCTCGATATCCCCGACAACCCCAAGTTGGCGCAGAACATCACCCATTTTGCACGGGCCTTGCGTAAGGCAGGGCTGCCGATTGGAACGGGGCGGGTGGTTGACGCGATCCGGGCCGTGCAGGCGGCCGGGTTCTCGGAAAAGCGGGATTTCTACTGGACGCTGCACGCCTGTTTCGTCAGCCGACCCGAGCATCGGACGGTGTTCGCGCAGGTCTTCCGCATGTATTGGCGCGACCCGCGTTACATGGAGCACATGATGGCCATGATGCTGCCCGCCATTCGTGGCGTGCAGGAAGAACGCAAGGCCGACCCTGCCGAAAAGCGCGCGGCCGAGGCGTTGTTGGACGGCGTTGAACGCGATCTGCCCGATACGGTTGAGCAGGAAGAAGACACCGAGCTGGAGATTGACGCCTCGCAAACCGCGTCCTCCGAGGAACGGCTGCGCAGTCTGGATTTTGAACAGATGAGCACGGCCGAGATCGCGCAGGCCAAACGTATGCTGGCGCGGTTGACGCTGCCGGTAAAACCCATCGAGTCGCGGCGCGGACAGGCCAGCCATCTGGGCCATCGTATCGACCGTGCCCGTACCCTGCGCGCCGCAATGCGTCAGGGTGGCGAACTGCGCAATATCGCGCGCCTGAAGCCCAAGCCGCGTTGGCCCAATCTCGTAGTGCTGTGCGATATCTCGGGATCGATGAGCCAGTACAGTCGGATCATCCTGCATTTCCTGCACTCGGTTTCGAACGCCAAAGGCGCCGGTTGGGCCAAGGTCCATGCCTTCACCTTCGGCACGCGCCTGACCAACATCACCCACCACCTGCAGCAGCGTGACGTGGATGCCGCTCTGGCCGCTGCCGGGGCCGAGGCGCAGGATTGGGAGGGCGGCACGCGGATCGGAGAATGCCTGCACGCCTTCAACCGCGACTGGTCCCGCAGGGTCATGGGGCAGGGCGCTGTGGTGCTTTTGATCTCGGACGGGTTGGACCGGGGCGACCCCGAGGCATTGGGGAAAGAGATGGAGCGGCTACACCTTTCGGCCAGACGACTGATATGGCTCAATCCACTGCTGCGCTGGGATGGGTTCGCGCCCAAGGCGCAGGGCGTGGCGGCGATGCTGCCGCATGTGGACAGTTTTCGCGCAGGCCATTCGATTGCGTCTTTGGAGGATCTTGCCGCCGTTATCTCACAACCCGACGACGTGGGAGAGAAAGCGCGGCTGATGGCCGCGCTTTCGGGGTGATTAGCCACCCACCTGCTCTTCGTTGCACTTGCGCGCCATTTCCATGGCCTTGTAGGTGCCGGTCAGATCGACGGTGAAGGCGAACTCTTTCTCGGGAAACACGACCATGACCTTCTGCTTGGCAATGTCATCCGCGAACTGAGGGTCGTCGGACAGAACATAGCCGCCGGAATAGCCTTTGGTGATATTGCCCTTCATGCCGGTGGCTTCGCCCAGATAGATGTTGTCGCCCAGCAGGATCGCTACAGCTTCTTTCTCGCCGCGTTTGATGTCGGTCTTAGCCTTGGTGAACACGCCCACATAGCCGACGCTGCGGTCTTCGGTCAGCCCCATCTGAATCACGTTTTCAGCGCCATCGACGGCTTCGATCAGGCAGGATTTCTTGTCCTGATCGATGAAGACTTTCCATCCCTCGACCTCACCGTAGCGCAGGAAAGTATCCGCGCTGACTGCGGTCGATGCCAGCATCCCAATTGCCATTCCGAGTGTAAAAATGCGTTTCAACTCTCTGTCTCCCTTGTGAAAAATCAATATGCGCATACTGGAATGCACCAGTCGCGCGTGTAGGCTAGAATCACGCCTGTTGACAATCAATCCTTTGCGTAAACCGTGGAAATCCGGGCTTCTTTGTGCCGAAGGTTCGGTTATTTAGGGCTGTATATCACCCTCTGGGCCATGGGTTCCTTTTCATCCCGTCAAACCTGCCTATGTTGGGGCTGAACACTCCGGGAGGGTGCAATGGACAGATTCGACAACAGCCCCGAAACGGCTCTGCGCTGGTTTCGCGACGGAAGACCTGTCGCGTTGGCCACGGTGGTCGAGACCTGGGGCAGCGCGCCTCGGCGTGTGGGCGCTCAGCTGGTCATCGGTGGCGACGGTCGTATCGAGGGATCAGTCTCAGGTGGATGTGTCGAAGGCGCGGTTGTGGTTGAGGCGCTGGAGGCAATCGACGAAGGCGAAGCGCGGCTGTTGGAGTTCGGCGTCAGCGACGAGGATGCTTTTGCCGTGGGGCTAGCCTGTGGCGGCACCATTCGTGTGTTGGTCGAACCAGTGGGCAAAGTGCTGCCCGAGCCGATGCTATTTGAACTGGTCGAGGCTCGGGCCCGGCGTGAACCGATTGCCTATGAGGTGAATATCGAGACCGGCCACCGCGCCCTGCGGCGCAACGCCTATGCGGACCGCTTGCGCATGGATCGGTCTGGCTTCGAGGAAGACGGCCAGACCTTCGTCGCGGTGCATAATCCTCCGCTGCGGCTGATCGTTGTTGGTGCTGTTCATATCACGCAGGCACTGGTGCCGATGGTGAGGATCGCCGGGTACGATCCTGCTATCATCGACCCGCGCGATGCCTTTGCTTCAAGCGCGCGCTTTCCCGGTGAGACGATCCTGACCGATTGGCCGGACGAGGCCGTTGCCAAACTGGGGATGGATGCGCGGACGGCGGTGGTGTTGTTGACCCATGACCCCAAGCTGGACGACCCGGCCCTGCAATCCGCGCTTAAGGCTGGGGTTTTCTATATCGGCGCTTTGGGTTCGACCCGGACCCATGCCAAACGCGTGGCACGGATGAAAGAGGCCGGTTTCACCGACGCGCAGATCGCGCGTATCCACGGGCCGATTGGTCTGGATATTGGTGCTACGGACCCTTCGGAAATCGCGGTGTCCATTCTGGCGCAAATGACAGCCGTATTGCGGGGCAAAGTGTGAAGTTCGGCCCCGTTCCCGTTGATCAGGCCGCCGGCGCGATCCTAGCCCATTCCGTAAAGGCCGGAGAGACAAAGCTGCGCAAGGGCCTCTTGTTGACGCCCGAGCATCAGGAGGCATTGGCCGCTGCCGGGCATAGTTCGGTTACGGTCGCTCGGCTGGAGCCGGGAGATTGTCATGAAGACAAAGCGGCCGGGATGTTGGCCGACGCTCTGGTGCCAAACCCCAAGGCAGCCGCATTGCGGGTGACGCAACCGTTCACCGGCCGCGTGAATCTGTTGGCGGATGGTCCGGGTGTCGCGGTGCTGGACGTTGCCGCGCTTGAGGCGTTCAACCAGGTCAACCCGATGATCACCGTGGCCACCGTTCCGCAATATCAGCAGATGAGCGCAGGCGGCATGGTCGCGACGATCAAGGTGATTTCCTACGCCGTGCCGGGCGGAGACGTTCTTGTTGCATCGCGTCTGGCAAAGGGCGCGGTCCGTCTGGCCACGCCTGTCTACCGAAACGCTGGGTTGGTTGTGACCGACATACCCGGCGGGCCACCGAACGAAAAAGGCATCGCTGCGATTCAGGGGCGGGTGGAAGCCTTGGGGTTGGAGCTGGCTGATGTGCGTGTTGTCCCGCACAAGACCGAGGCCCTTGCAACCGCCATCGGCGAAACGCGGGGCGATGTGTTGATGATCCTGACCGGTTCGGCCACTTCAGATGTGTCTGACGTAGCCCCCGAAGCAGTACGGGCAGCAGGCGGGCAGGTGGACCGTTTTGGAATGCCGGTCGATCCGGGGAACCTGCTGTTTCTTGGGGCGCAAGGCGAACGTCCGGTGATCGGGTTGCCGGGATGCGCGCGGTCTCCGGCGTTGAACGGGGCGGATTGGGTCCTGTCGCGCGTTGCCTGCGGGGTCGCGACGACAGGCACGGATATTGCGGCGATGGGGGTAGGCGGACTGCTCAAGGAAATCCCGACGCGACCGCAGCCAAGGGCAGGGCGTAAGGGATAACACGGCGGTTATTTGCCTTTCCGGTTCAACGAAATAGATGTTGGCGATTGACCGAGTGACTGACCAAAACACTCGCTAAATATTTTTGTTCTCAAACAAATTTTCCCGTGTTTAACTCTGCGCAGGGAGAGTTTCATTTTGGGAGGAACATATGACACAGGTCTCAATGACCGTGAACGGGAAATCCGTGAGCGGTGATGTCGAGGGCCGGACGCTGCTGTCCAGCTTTCTGCGTGATCACCTGTCGCTGACCGGAACCCATGTGGGCTGCGATACTGCGCAATGTGGTGCGTGTGTGGTTCACGTGAATGGCGAGGCGGTCAAATCCTGCAACATGCTGGCCCTTGAGGCCGATGGCGCGGATGTGGGCACGATTGAGGGGCAGGCGAATGCCGATGGTTCTCTGAACGTGATCCAGCAGGCGTTTCAGGATCATCACGGGCTGCAATGCGGGTTCTGTACCCCGGGCATGGTGATGAGTGCTGCGGCCCTGCTGAAAGACAACCCACGTCCGACCGAGGCCGAGATCCGCAAGTACCTTGAAGGCAACCTGTGTCGGTGCACCGGCTATCACAACATCGTCAAGGCGATCATGGCCGCATCCGGTCAGGACGTCAGCAATATCGCTGCCGAATAATGCCACTGCGGGCGCAAGAGGAGACGCCCGTGGGATGACAAAGGGTGCACCAGCATCCGTTTATGGGAGGAGAACAAGCAATGCCCAAAGACAGTGGCATCGGAGCCAGTTCCAAGCGGCGTGAAGACGTACGCTTTCTGACCGGAGCGGGCAATTACACTGACGACATCAACGTACATGGCCAGGCCTATGTACATTTTCTGCGATCCGACATTGCGCATGGCCGGATAAAATCCGTGGACACTTCGGCTGCTGAGGACATGCCCGGTGTGGTCAAGGTTTTCACCGGCAAGGATTTCGAAGGCGTGGGCGGGATGCCCTGCGGCTGGGAGGTGACCGACAAGCACGGCGCGCCGATGCAGGAGCCGCCGCACCCGATCCTGGCCCAGGGCAAGGTGCGCCATGTAGGCGACCCGATTGCAGCCGTTGTGGCCGACAGCCTTGAGCAGGCCCGCGATGCGGCTGAGGCCATCGAGGTGGATATCGAGGAACTGCCCGCGGTGATCGACATGAAGGCTGCCGCGCAGGACGGCGCGACGCTGGTCCATGACGATCTGAAGAACAACATCTGCTATGACTGGCAACTGGGCGAGACCGACGATGCCAAGGTCGATGAGGTCTTTGCCAATGCCGCCCATGTCACCACTCTGGATCTGGTGAACAACCGTCTGGTCGCCAACCCGATGGAACCGCGTGTGGCGGTGGGCGAGTACAAGCGCGGCACGGATGAGTACACGCTCTACACCACGTCGCAGAACCCGCACGTGATCCGCTTGCTGATGTGCGCCTTTGTTCTGGGTCTGCCGGAACATAAAGTGCGCGTGGTGGCCCCGGATGTGGGCGGCGGCTTTGGCACCAAGATTTTCCACTATGCGGAAGAGGCGTTTTGTACCTTTGCGGCCAAGGCCTGCAACCGTCCGGTCAAGTGGACGTCCAGCCGGTCTGAGGCGTTCATGTCCGATGCCCATGGCCGCGACCATGTCAGCAAGATAGAACTGGCGTTGGATGCGGACAATAACTTCATCGGCCTGCGCACCAACACCTATGCCAACTTGGGGGCTTATCTGTCGACCTTCTCCAGCTCGGTTCCGACCTGGCTGCACGGAACACTGATGGCGGGCAACTACAAAACGCCGGTCATTCAGGTGAACGTGAAGGCGATGTTCACCAACACGGTGCCTGTGGATGCCTATCGCGGCGCGGGCCGCCCTGAGGCGACCTTCCAGTTGGAGCGCGTGGTGGACAAGGCCGCCCGCGAATTGGGCGTCGATCCGATTGCCCTGCGCCGTCAGAACTTTGTCACTCAATTCCCCTATGACACGCCGGTGGCGCTGACCTATGACACCGGGGATTACAACGGGACGATGGACAAGCTTGAGGCCGCTGCCGATTTGGCGGGCTTTGCTGCGCGTCGTGCGCAAAGCGAGGCCAACGGCAAGCTGCGCGGTCTGGGCGTCAACTGCTATATCGAGGCCTGCGGCATCGCACCCTCGAACATCGTCGGCATGCTGGGGGCCCGCGCGGGTCTCTATGATGCCGCGACGGTGCGCGTGAACGCCACCGGTTCGATCAGCGTCATGGTTGGTGCGCACAGCCACGGTCAGGGGCATGAGACCGCCTTCCCGCAGGTTGTGGCTGACATGATCGGCATCGACGAGTCGATGGTCGAGATCGTACATGGCGACACCTCGAAGATCCCGTTTGGCATGGGCACCTATGGCTCGCGCTCGCTTGCGGTCTGTGGCTCGGCAATGGTCAAGGCGACCGAGAAGGTGATTGAGAAAGCCAAGCGGATCGCGGCCCACCTGCTGGAGGCCGCCGAAGCGGATATCGAACTCAAGGACGGTCAATTCAGCGTCGCGGGTACCGACAAATCGGTGGCTTGGGGCGATGTGACCCTGACGGCTTATGTGCCGCACAACTATCCGCTGGAAGTGGAGCCCGGGCTGGAGGAAACCGCGTTCTACGACCCAGCCAACTTCACCTTCCCGGCCGGCGCTTATGCCTGTGAGGTCGAGGTCGACCCGGAAACAGGCCAGGTGACCATCGAGGCCTTCACCGCCGCCGACGATTTCGGAAACATCGTCAACCCGATGATCGTGGATGGTCAAGTCCATGGCGGCATCGGTCAGGGCATCGGCCAAGCGCTGCTAGAGAACTGCGCCTATGACGAGAACGGCCAACTGCTGAGCGCATCCTACATGGACTATGCCATGCCGCGTGCGGATGACGTGCCGTTCTATGGTGTCGATCATTCCAGTCAGACGCCCTGTACCCATAACCCGTTGGGCGTGAAGGGCTGTGGCGAGGCCGGGGCCATCGGCTCACCGCCTGCGGTGGTCAACGCGGTTCTGGATGCGTTGAACTCGGGCGGTAAGGCCGTCGATCACATCGATATGCCGGTAAGCCCGTCGCGCGTCTGGGCGGCGATGAACAGCTGAAGGGAGAGGGCGGACCGGGGGCCAGCCCCCCGGACCCCCGAGATATTTATAGCCAGATGAAGGGCAGATCCGCGCCTTTCGGAAAGGAAGACGAAATGTACAGTTTCGAGTTTGAAAAACCCTCGACCATTGCCGACGCGGTCGCCGCGTTGGGGGCCGAGGATGCGCAGGCGTTGGGGGGCGGTCAGACGTTGATCCCGACGCTGAAGCAGCGGTTGGCGGCACCGTCCAAGCTGGTGTCAGTAAGCGGGATTGCCGAGATGAAGGGGGTCTGCGTCGAAGATGATGGCTCGGTGGCCGTTGGAGGGGCGACAACCCACGCCACGGTCGCGTCTGAGGCTGCGGGCAGCTATCCGGCCCTTGCGGCGCTGGCAGGTCAGATCGGTGATCCGGCGGTGCGCAATCGCGGCACCATTGGTGGGTCGATTGCCAATAACGATCCAGCGGCCTGTTACCCGGCCGCTGTATTGGGATCGGGTGCGACCATTGTCACCAATGCACGGCAGATCGCGGCGGACGATTTCTTTGAGGGGATGTTCTCGACCGCTTTGGACGAGGGTGAGATTGTCACCTCGGTCCGCTTCCCGGTGCCGGAGGCGGCGAGTTATCAGAAGTTCCTGCAACCTGCCTCACGGTTCGCGCTGGTGGGCGTTTACGTGGCGCGTTTTGCCGATGGTGTGCGTGTCGCCGTCACCGGTGCAAGCGAAGATGGTGTGTTCCGTTGGTCCGAGGCCGAGGAGGCGCTGAACAAAGAGTTCCGCGCAGATGCGTTGATGGGCTTGCGCATCAATCCGGCCAACATGATCGCCGATCTGCATGGCAGCAAGGAATACCGCGCGCATCTGGTCGGCGTTATGACCAAACGGGCCGTCGAAGCCTGTATGTAAGACAAAGAGCCTAAGCAAAGCCCCGGTCGAATACCGGGGCTTTTTACGTTCGGCGCAGTCTCGGCGGTTTTGAAGGTTGCCAATACGCCCCGGTATCCTCGCGCGCTTTTTGGTAGGCATCGATCCGCTGCCGGGCCGCGTCGCCTCCGGCATCGAAAAGGTGGCCCAGCAGACATTCCAGAACAGCCATTGCTCCGGTGTAGCAGGAGAACGGATACAAGGCGCGGGTGCTGACGGTGAAGGCAATGTCGGGCTCGACCCCGGGGGCGATCACGTCGCTGTCCGAGATCAGGATCAGGCGCATACCTTGTTGTTTAGCGAACCGCATCGATTGGATTGTGTCTGCGGAATAGGGGTGGACGGTGATGGCGACCAGGCAATCGTTTTGGTCGGCGTCCAGCAGATCATCCGCGGCCGAGCCGATATGCCGTGGCACAAGTTGGATGCTTGGGTGCGCCATGCGGCCCGTATAGGAAAAGTAATAGGCCAGCGCGTAGCTTGCGCGTGTCGCTGTGACGAAACACCGGCGGGATGTCGAGATGTGCCGGACCGCCTCGCGTGTTTTTTCAGGCCTCATCAGGCGCAGAGACCGGGCGACGATGTTCTGTTCGTTCTGCGCCAGCTTTGCCTGCGCGTTGCTGAAAGCATCCTCGGTTCGCATTTTGGTCAGCCACTCCTGTCCCAGTTCACCCTCTCGATCCGTGACCAAGGCGTGCCGGAATGGTGCGCGGAAGGCGTCAAAGCTGTCAAAGCCCATGCGCTGCGCGAGCCTGACCAGAACGTTGGAGCTGACGCCGATCTTGGTCGCCGTGGTGCGGATCGGGTTCAGGCCGAAATCTCCGGGATGGTCGATGATGTACTTGGCGGCCGCTTGCAGAGCAGACGGCATCCGTTCGATGTCTTGACGCAGGTGTTCGGTAATTTGGTTTGGTGTGTTCTCCATTAGAAAAGAAAAACAAATGTTATGAAATAAACAAGTAAAAAACGGAGCAAGCTTGATTAGATGGCAGGTGATATCAGAGGAATGCGCATGTCAGATACGCGAGCAAAAAACGAAACCGCCCGTCGCCCCTATGTGCTGGTCGCGCCGAATGGAGCGCGGAGAGGGCGATCGGATCATCCCGAACTGCCCGTTTCCATTGATCAGATCGTGGACGCTGCGCGCGCCTGTTTCAGGGCCGGGGCGCACGGGTTGCATTTGCATATTCGCGACAAGCAGGGGCAGCACGCGCTGGACGCGGGCCAATACCTAGAAACAATAGCTGAACTGCGCCGGGTCATTCCGGAAATGGATATTCAGATCACGACCGAGGCTGCGGGCCTGTTCGATGTGCCTGCCCAGTTGGCGTGTCTGGAACAGGTGCAGCCGGATTGGGCTTCAATATCCGTACGGGAAATCGCGCGAGCACCCGAGCTGGCGCCGCGTGTCTATGGGCTGTGCGCCGAGCAGGGAACTCGGGTACAGCATATACTGTATGACGCGGATGACGCTGCCTTGCTGGCGCAGTGGCAAAAGGCTGGAATTGTGCGGGAGGGTCAGGTGGACCGCCTTTTGGTTCTGGGCCGGTATACGTCCGGCCAGCAGTCCGCGCCGAAGGACTTGGATCAGTTTCCGGTGGATACATCGCCGTGGATGGTTTGCGCGTTTGGCGCGCGGGAACATGCCTGTTTGGCTTATGCGGCTCAGCGGGGTGGAGACGTTCGGGTGGGCTTTGAAAATAGCCTGACCGATCAGAACGGAAACCTTTGGAAAGACAATACCGCGTCGGTGGCGGCGCTTGTTGCCATGTTGGAAAGGGCAGTTGATTGAGTCACGTATTCCCACGCCACACGAAAACGGACCTGCCGGTCGCTGCGGGCGGAGACGGGTGCTATCTGATCGATACACAGGGTCGCCGGTATCTGGATTGCGGTGACGCTGCCGTGTCCTGTCTGGGCCACTCCGATCCGGCGGTGATCCGGGCTGTGCAGGAGCAGGTTGAAAAGATCGCCTTTGCCCATACCGGCTTCATGACCTCGGAACCGGCCGAAGCGCTGGCGGATTTGCTGGTTGAAAAGGCACCGGACGGTCTGGACCGTGTGTATTTCGTTTCGGGCGGGTCCGAGGCGACCGAGGCGGCGATCAAACTGGCGCGGCAATATTATCTGGAGATCGGCCAGCCTGAGCGGCGGCATGTGATTGCTCGGCGGCAGAGCTATCATGGCAATACCTTGGGTGCCCTGTCGGCCGGAGGGAACGCATGGCGACGTGCGCAATTTGCGCCGATGCTGATCGACATGACACATATCGCGCCTTGCTATGAATATGCGGAAAAAGCGGACAGCGAGAGCAGCCATGATTACGGTCAGCGCGTCGCCAATGAGTTGGAGGCCGAAATCCAGCGGCTGGGTCCCGAGACCGTGATGGCCTTCATGGCCGAACCGGTTGTCGGTGCAACTTTGGGGGCCGTGCCTGCGGTCGAGGGGTATTTCAAACGCATCCGCGAGATCTGCGACCAGTACGGCGTGCTGCTGATTCTGGATGAGGTGATGTGCGGCATGGGCCGGACGGGGCATCTGTTTGCCTGTGATCACGATGGAGTGGCCCCGGATATCCTGTGCATCGCCAAGGGGTTGGGGGCCGGATATCAACCGATCGGGGCAATGATGTGCACCGGTAGAATCTTTGACGCCATCCGCGATGGGTCCGGGTTCTTTCAGCACGGTCACACTTACATTGGCCACCCGGTCGCGACCGCGGCGGCATTGGCCGTTGTTCGCGAAATGACTGAGCGTGATTTGCCCGCAAGGGCGGTCGTCATGGGCGAAAAGCTGCAATCAGCGCTAGAGTCCGCGTTGGGACAACATCCCAATGTCGGGGATATTCGGGGGCGTGGTTTGTTTCGGGGGATTGAACTGGTCGCTGATCGCGAAACCAAAACGCCGTTCGACCCAGCGCTCGGCGTGGCGGGTAAGATCAAAAAGGCCGCATTGGCTGAAGGTCTAATCTGTTACCCGATGTCCGGCACACGAGATGGGCGGTTGGGCGATCACATCCTGTTGGCGCCGCCGTTCATCATCGAAGAGACGCAGATCGACGAGTTGGTCGGAAAGCTGAGCAAAGCAATATCAGCGGTGATCTGACGGACGAAAAAAGAAAAGCCCCCTCATCTGAGGGGGCTTTGAATTTTAGGCTGATGAAAGCTTTATTTCTGTGGCAGGGGCCCGATCATCATGATCATCTGACGGCCTTCCATCTTGGGCATGTTCTCGACCTTGCCCAGTTCCTTGATGTCTTCAGCCACGCGTTCCAGCAGCTCACGGCCCAGGTTCTGGTGCGCCATCTCACGACCGCGGAAGCGCAGGGTCACTTTTACCTTGTCGCCCTTTTCCAGAAATTTGAAGACGTTCTTCATCTTGACGTCATAGTCATGAGTGTCGGTGTTGGGCCGGAACTTGACCTCTTTCACCTCGATGACTTTTTGCTTTTTGCGGGCTTCGCTTTCGCGTTTCTGCTGTTCGTACTTGAACTTGCCGAAGTCCATGATCTTGCAGACCGGCGGGTTCGCGTTGGGCGAAATCTCGACCAGGTCAAGCCCGGCATCTGCCGCAAGTTGCATGGCTTTGGCGGGATGAACCACCCCGACGTTTTCTCCATCAGCGCCGATCAGGCGAATTTCGGAGGCACGGATTTTTTCATTGACGCGCGGTCCGGTATCTCTCTGCGGCGGCGCGTTGTGAGGTCTGCGGGCTATGGGTTCATTCCTTTGATGATTGCAGAATTTCGAGCCCGGAATTTAGACTGCTGCGCGTCTTGATTCAAGCGCCAACCTTGCCGAATGACCTCAATAAATCAGGTTTAACAGCAGGTTTATGCGCGGGCCATGGTCATTCCAGTGGCCCGCGCGAGTGGATCAGCCGACAAAGGCCTTTTCGATCACGAATTCCTTGGGCTCGGAATTGGCGCCTTCGCGCAGGCCGAACTCTTCCAGAATGGCCTTGATGTCCAGGTTGAAGGCCAGCGAACCGCAAACCATGGCGCGGTCGGTATCCGGCTGGATGCCGCCCTCGATGCCCAGATCGGCAAACACGGTGCCATCTTTCAGCAGGTTGGTGATGCGGCCCATCTTGGGGCTCTCTTCCCGCGTGGTGGTCGGGTAATAGCGGATCTTGTCCGCAAACCCTTCGCCGATCAGCTCGGCCAGCATTTCGTCCTGACGGATGCTTTCGATCAGCTGACGGCCATACTCCAGCTCTGCCACTTCGCGGCAGGTGTGGGTGATGATGACCTCATCATAGTCCTCATAGGTCTGCGGCTCGCGCAGCAGCGAGGCGAAAGGAGCGAAGCCGGTGCCGGTGGCAAAGAACCACAGACGTTTGCCGGGCAGCAGGGCGTCATGGACCAGTGTGCCGACGGGCTTGGGCCGCAGGATGATCTGGTCACCCGCTTTGATGTGCTGCAGTTTCGAGGTCAGCGGACCGTCCTGCACCTTGATCGAATAGAACTCCAGCTCTTCGTCCCAGGATGGCGAGGCGATCGAATAGGCGCGCAGCAGGGGTTTGCCGTTGTCACCCAGCAGGCCGATCATCACGAACTCGCCCGAGCGGAACCGCAGCGAGGCAGGGCGCGAAACCTTGAAGGAAAACAGGCTGTCGGTCCAGTGTTTGACGTCCGTTACGGTCTGGGCGTCCGGCAGAACGGGGGCCTTTACGGCGGTTGCTTCGGTCACGGGCTTCATCTCTGTCATCGTTTCACTGCCGGTCTGCTAAACCGACATCTCCGTTTAAGCTTTGATCCACATCAGGAAAAGGGGCAGATTGCCCCTTTCCTTAATTTAAGCTGGCGGTTGGCGGTCTTAGCCGCGCAGGCGGGCCTGATAGCTGTGGTCTTTCCAGTTGGCGCGGGCCAGCCACTGATCTTCGGGTTGACGGGTGGCCAGAGCGTCGTCGATCTCGACCTCGTCAAAGCCGCTGCGGCGGGCCATGGCGTATTGGTCGGCCAGCACGTGCCCTTTGGCGCGCAGACGGCCGGTATAGCCTTTCAGCCGTAGAACGCGGGCAATGGTAAAGCCGCGACCATCGGCCGAGGACGGAAAGTCCACGCGCACCATCTGCGCGCCGCCCAGACGGTCAATCAGCTCATCCGGGTCGGTGTCCGAGGCCACATCCAGCGCGACCACATCATTGGCCGCGTCTTCCAGCGTCACAAAGCCGTCGGTCCAGTCATCGGGGGCGAACCCCGTATCCGATACGATTACGTTCATGTTTTCTCTCCGGCGCGCACCATCTTGCCATCGACAAAATGGATGCCGCATTCTTCTTTGTTCTGATCGCGCCAGCGTCCGGCGCGGGGGTCTTCGCCTTCTTTGACCGGCGATGTGCAGGGCGCACAGCCGATCGAGAGGTAACCTTTGGCCACCAGCGGATGCCGGGGCAGGTTGTTTTCGTCCATATAGGCGCGCACGTCCTCGGGCGCCCAATGGGCCAGCGGGTTGACCTTGATCCGGCCGGTGCCGTCCTCGACCTCAAAGAACTCGAGCGCGGCGCGGGTGCCGGACTGGAACCGTTTGCGGCCGGTGATCCAGCCATCGTACCCCATCAGTGCCCGCTGCAGCGGGAAGGTCTTGCGCAGGTTGCAGCACGCATCCATGTCCCGCAAACGCAACGCGCCATACGGGTCGTCGCGCTGCACGTCCTCATCATCGGCGCGGATGACGTGGACGTTTTTCAGGCCCAGGCGTTCGCTTACCTCCTGTTGGTATTCCAGCGTTTCGGTGAACAGCATCTGAGTGTCCACGAACAGCACCGGGGTCATCTTGTTGACCACCGCCGCCATGTGCAGCAGCACGACCGATTCCGCACCAAAGCTGGAAACCAGAGCAAGCTCTTCGATCTCCTCCAGTGCGCCATGCATCACGTCATGGGCGCTGTGATGGCGGAACTGGGCGTTCAGCGCATTGACCCGTTCAGTCAGTTCGCCTCGGTCTTTACCCAGTTCCGTCTGGATCAGGTCAAGCGGCATTAGCCTGCGCCTCGGGGTAGAGGGCCGCTTTGAACGGCGCCATGCCTACCCGACGATAGGTCTGCAGGAAAGTTTCCTCGCTGCTTTCGCGTTGCTCCAGATACGTGTCGACGATGCGCTCAACGGCGGGCACGATCTCGTCATAGGCAAAGCCCGGACCGGTGCGGTCGCCAATGGCCGCGTTCTCGGTGCCGTCACCACCCAGAGTGATCTGGTAGTTTTCGACGCCTGCACGATCCAGACCCAGGATGCCGATATGACCCACGTGGTGGTGACCACATGCGTTGATGCAGCCCGAGATCTTGATCTTCAGGTGACCGATATCATGCTCCAGCTTCAGGTCTTCGAAACGGGTCGCAATTTCCTGCGCGACCGGGATCGAGCGCGCCGTCGCCAGCGCGCAGTAGTCCATACCGGGGCAGGCGATGATATCGCTGATCAGGCCAATATTGGCGGTCGCCAACTCGTATTCCTTCAGCTTGGCGTGGATCGCGGGCAGGTCCGACTTGTGGACATGCGGCAGGATAACGTTCTGCTCGTGGCTGATACGCAGCTCGTCATAGGCGAACTCTTCGGCCAGATCGGCCATCACGCGCATCTGTTCAGCAGTCGCATCACCCGGTGTCGCACCGTGTTTCTTGATCGAGATCGTGACGATCGCGTGGTCCGCGTTCTTGTGCGGCGCGATGTTGGTGTCGACCCATGACCGGAAGACCGGATCGTTGGTGTAGGCGCTCTCGAACGACGCAACCGAGCCTTCGCGGAAAGCAGGTGCCGCAAAGTGGCCCTTGATCTCTTGCAGCAGGTTCATGTCAGCACCTTTGAACTGCGGGCGAACCTGCAAGAAGCGCTCGTTGACCTTGGCACGGATGGTGTCGATGCCGTTTTCGTGCACGGTGATCTTGATTCGCGCTTTATACTTATTGTCGCGGCGGCCGATCTGGTTCCACACGGAAACGGTGGCTTCCAGGTAAGCCAGCAGATCGTCAAAGGCGACGAATTCGGACAGTTCTTTGCCGATCATCGGGGTGCGGCCCAGGCCGCCACCCACGATCACGCGGGCGCCCAGAACGCCGTCACGCTCGACCAGTTGCAGGCCGATGTCATGTGCCTTGATCACGGCGCGGTCATTTTCCGAGCCGGTGATGGCGATCTTGAACTTACGCGGCATGAACTGGAATTCCGGGTGGTCGGTCGACCACTGGCGCAGCAATTCGGCATAGGGGCGCGGGTCGGCGATCTCATCGGCGGCGGCACCGGCAAAATGGTCGGCGGTCACGTTGCGGATGGTGTTGCCCGAGGTCTGGATCGCGTGCATCCCAACCTCGGCCAGCGCGTCCAGCATATCCGGCACGTCATTCAGCTTCGGCCAGTTGTACTGGATGTTCTGACGGGTGGTGAAATGGCCATAACCCTTGTCCCACTTTTCAGCCAGCAGGGCCAGTTGACGCATCTGTGCGCTGTTCAGAGTGCCATAGGGGATGGCGACCCGCAGCATGTAGGCGTGCAGCTGCAGATACAGGCCATTCATCAGGCGCAGGGGTTTGAATTCGTCTTCGGTCAACGAGCCGTCAATGCGGCGCTCGACCTGCGCGCGGAACTGCGCGTTACGTTCTGCCAAAAATGCTGTGTCGAACTCGGAGTAGCGATACATGATTAGCTGTCCTTGGTTGCAGCCCCGAACCTTGGGGCCTTGAAGGGGAGAGAGAGGGCCGAGGGTCAGGCCCGGGGCTGCGTTGCTGTTTCCTGCTTGCCATGGGCATAGTTCGAGGGTCCGGTGCGACGGAACTCCTCACGGAAATGGGCGGGTTCGGGGCCATTGTCGCCTGCGACGGCATCGGCCAAATAGGCACCGACGATCTTGCTGGCCTGACGGCTGGCATCCAGCAGGCGAACCTGTGCGTGGGCCTCATCCGTGATCAGCTCGGCCTCGGACAGTTCACGCGACCAGCGGTCGTCTTCGGTCAGGTATATAACGTCGCCTTCCAGAAGGTCGTTGGCGGTGACCACTTTGGGGGTAAAAGCGCGGGCCATCAGGCGTGCTCCTTCTTGAATTCGGTCAGGGCCTTGGCCGCTTGGCGCGGGGCGAGGCCGTAAAAGGTTAGGGTGGGGCCGTCCATTTCGGCGGCGTTCAGATCGGTGGGCAGCTGGTCCAGCGTGGTGGCCAGAACGCGTTGATCGGGACGTGAGGCGTTTTCGACCAGCGTCACGGGCGTGTCGCGGTCGGCGCCGTGCATGATCAGGCGGCCTTGAATGAAGCGGGCGGATTTCTTGCCCATGTAGATCGCCGCCACGGAACCGGGACGCGCCAGCGCGGTCCAGTCGTGATCAGCAAAGCCTTTCATGTCGTGGCCGGTCAGGAACCGTACCGAGGAATTGCGGCCCCGGCGCGTTAGGCTTTGACCAATTCCTGCAACCGCAGCCGATGCCGCGGTGATGCCGGGAACAATCTGCCAAGAGATGCCAGCAGCCTCGATCGCTTCGATCTCTTCGTCCAGACGACCAAACACGGTGGGATCGCCGGATTTCAGGCGCACGACGTGGTGGCCTTTCACCGCGTAGTCGACCAGCAGTGCGTCGATGTCTTCCTGTTTCCAAGAGGGGCCAAAACCCGCCTTGCCAACATCAACCAGAACAGCGGACTTGCCCGCCAGTTCCAGAACCTCGGCACTGATCAGACGATCATGCAGAACGACGTCAGCGCGCTCGAAGGCATTCAGTGCCTTGAGCGTCAGCAATTCCGGATCGCCCGGACCCGCGCCGACAAAGTCGACGTGCCCTGTGCCATCATATGAACGCGTAAGCTGCATCTGTGGTTCCGCTTGGTTTGACTTGACCTGCAATATAGGAAATATTCCCGGTATTGCGCTATATGGGCGCTCAAATAAGAACAAACGTTCCGTCAGTGCCTCGATCTGGGACGTGAGTTTTGAAACGATGGGAAAAATGGAATGTCGGTGCGGATTGATGACACGGATCGGAAAATTCTGGTCGAGCTACAGCGCGACGCCAGCCAATCGCTGGACGAAATAGCAGCCCGTGTCGGCAGTTCCAAGACCCCAGTCTGGAATCGAATCCGCAAGCTGAAAGGAGCCGGGGTCATCGGTCAGCAGACCGTTTTGCTGGACGCCGAAGCACTGGGTTTCGAGGCGACTTTCTTCGTTCTGATCCGCACCTCGGAACATGAGGCCGAGTGGCAACGCAAGTTCCTCAAGGCGCTGCGGGATCGGCCCGAGGTGCAGGAGGCGCACCGACTGGCCGGCGACATCGACTATATCCTCAAGGTGCGGGTCAAGAACGCGCGGGCCTATGACGAATTCTACCAGACCCTGATTTCCGAAGTGCGTGTCCACAACGTGACCGCACTGTTGTCGATGGAGGAGATCAAATCCACCACAATGCTACCCCTGAATGCGCTGATCGAAAGCTGAGGCTAGTCAGATCTGAACCATCAATCGAGTCAGCCCGTGGAAATGGTAAGTGTTCGAGTATTCCGGTTTCGTCGTCAGGCGCAGGTTCGGGCAGCGGTCAAACAGGGCGGTCAGGGCGATCCGCATCTCCAGTCGCGCCAGCGGGGCGCCGACGCAGAAATGCAGCCCGCCGCCGAAGCTGGTATTGGTCACGATTGGGCGGGTGGGGTCAAAACGGTTCGGTTCCGCCCAGACCGATGGATCACGGTTCGCGGCCCCCAGCAACAGCGCGACCTCATCGCCGCGTTTGAAGGTATGGTCGAACAGTTCGACCTCTTCATAGGCATAGCGGGTGAACATGTGCAGCGGGGGGTCGTAGCGCAGGATTTCCTCGACCAATCCGTCTATCGCGTGGGCGCGTGGGTCGAGGCCCAATTGCAACAGGGTTTTCACGCCATTGCCCAGCGAATGAACCGCGGCCTCATGCCCGGCGTTCAGCAGCAGGATGCAGGTGGCAACAAGCTCGTCATGTGAGAGTTTCTCGCCATCTTCCTCGGCGGCGATCAGGCGGGTGATCAGGTCGTCCTGCGGGTCGGTGCGCCGCTGTTCGATGTAGTTGCTAAGGAACGCTGTGAAATCCCGGGCGGCGGTTGCGGCTGTGTCCTCGGTTTCGCGCGTGCGGCTGGCCTGATACATCGCCACCATGGCATGAGACCACCGCAACAGGTCGGGCGACATCTCCTCGGGTACGCCCAACAGGCGGCAGATCGTAATCACCGGAACCTGCGCACAGAACGCGTTTAGCAGATCAAATGGTGTATCCGGAAAGCGGTCGATCAGGTTGTGGCTGAGGTCATGAATGGACGGCTCCAGCGCTGAGATCGCGCGGGATGTAAAGGCCCGCGTAACCAGCGCCCGCAGTCGTGTGTGGCGCGGCGGTTCAGCCTCGAGCAGCGAATGCGCCTCGACATTCAGCCACGGTGTCAAATGGGTGGGGCCGGGGCGCTGCAACTCGGCGGGAACCTCGCGCCCGAACCGGCGATCCTTCAGCAATACCTGCACGGCTCGGTGTGAGACCGCCGCGATTTTGTTGTAATCCTCCCAAAAAACAAGGTCCCCATACGCACGGGCCTTGTCATAAAAAGGATAGGGATCTTGCACGAAACCCGGTTCGACCGGGGATTGGGATACCGTCTTCATGCGGCGCAGACTTGCCATGCGGCGCGCTGAATGCAAGACCCTATACCATGCAACGGGTTTGGGTGATCCTGGGATTTCTGTGTGCCGTCGGGCTGTTGTCCGCCGGAGTGTGGTCTTATGGCTATCGGCAGGCGCTGTCGCAGCTGAGCGAAAAAGCCGGGGCTGACCTTGAACTGGCCGCCGACCGGCTGAGCACGCAGATGCAGGTTTATCAGGAATTGGCTGTGTTGATGGCAAATCATCCCGCCCTGCGAGCGATTGAAACCCCAGCGCAGCAACAGGCGGCCCGCGCGATCCTGTTGGACGTGGCGGACAAGACCGCGGCCGTGAACATGATGTACCTGGACCGAGCCGGTCAGGTCCTGGTTTCGGCGCAGCCTGTTGAGCAGGTCAACATGGCCGATCACCCCGCTTTCCAGCGGGCGCTGCAGGGGGCATTGGGCAACGCGCATGGTGTCCTGCCAATCAGCGGTAGCCGCATCTATTCCTATGCGGCCCCGGCCTTTGACGATTCGGGCCGGGTCGAAGGCGCGCTGATGGTCGTGGCTGACGTGCAGGATGTGGAACAGACCTGGCGAGGCAGCACCGAGGCGGTTTTTTTTATAGATGGCGACGGGGTGGTCTTTATCTCGAACCGGTCTGATCTGTTGTTCTGGCACCGCGCTGACGGGCAGCAGGGGCTGACACCGCCAGAGGGAGGCGAGGTCGATTTCGCCTCGACCCGGGTCGGGCCGCATGAGTTGTGGAGGCTTAACTGGGGCCGCTACCTGCCCAGCCGCGCGTTGCACCTGATGCTTGATCTGCCGGTGATCGACATGACGGCCGAGGTGCTGGTTGACGTCGCCCCCGCGCGGCGTCTGGCCGGGTTGCAGGCGGCAACAGTTGCGGCGATCTGTCTAGCCTTCGGTGCGTTGCTGTTTCTGGCGACGGAACGCAGACGAACTCTGGCCGAAGCCAACGCGGTTCTGGAAAGCCGCGTAGCGCAGCGTACCCGTGCCCTGACCGCTGCCAACACCGCCCTGCGTCGCGAGGTGCATGAACGGCAAGAGGCGGAGACTGCGTTGAAGCACGCGCAGGAGGAGCTTATTCAGGCCGGTAAACTCAGCGCCCTAGGGCAGATGTCGGCGGGTATCAGCCACGAACTGAATCAACCCCTGATGGCGATCCGGCAATTTGCCGACAACGGGGCGGCCTTCCTGTCGCGGGGGCGCGAGGAGAAAGCCGCCGAGAACCTGACGCGCATCTCCGACATGGCCGCCCGGATGGCGCGGATCATCAAGAACCTGCGCGCCTTTGCCCGCAATGAAAGTGAGCCGATGGGCAAGGTCGATCTGGTGCAAGTGATCGACACGGCCGTGGAACTGACCGAGGCACGGCTGCGTGCCGAAGGGGTGACGATGGACTGGCAACCGCCCGACAACCCGGTCTTTGCGTGGGGCGGTGAGGTGCGGCTGGTTCAGGTCTTTGTGAACCTGATCAACAACGCCGCAGACGCGATGAGCCAGCAGGAGGAGCGCCTTATCCGCATCGTGATCAACAACGGAAGAAAGTTGGCCGTGACAGTGCGCGATATTGGTCCCGGCATTGAAAACACCGAAAAATTGTTCGAACCCTTCTACACAACCAAGGCGGTGGGTTCGTCCGAGGGGATGGGGTTGGGCCTTTCGATCTCGTACGGTCTGGTTCAGAGTTTCGGGGGGAATATTCGCGGTACCAACGCCCCGACCGGTGCGATGTTCACCGTTGAACTTGAGTATTACCGGGAAGATGAGGTGGCATGATCCGCAAGGTTTTATTGGTCGATGATGACGCCGCTGTGCGCGAAGCTCTGGCGCAGACGCTGGAACTGGCTGATTACATTCCGGTCACGGCGGGATCGTTCGTGGCTGCCAAGGATCATATTCGCGCTGATTTCCCAGGCGTGATCGTGTCGGATATCCGGATGCCGGGGCGGGATGGGTTTCATTTGTTGACCTACGCGTATGAGGTTGATTCGGACCTGCCGGTCATCCTACTGACGGGTGAAGGCGATATCCCGATGGCCGTCCGTGCCATGGGGCAGGGGGCGTTCGACTTTCTGGAAAAGCCCTGCGCCGCCGCCGATCTGTTGGACGTTCTGGGCAAGGCTTTTGTTGCACGTGCTCAGGTTCTGGAACAGCGCGCGTTGAAATACGAGTTGGAACGTGGAGATCCCGCTGCGCGCCTGCTGTTCGGCCTGTCGCCACAGGCCGAAGCTTTGAGAGAGCGTGCGCGGACAGTTGCCCTAACAGGGGCGGAAGTTTTGGTCACCGGCCCCGCGGGCAGCGGAATCTCAAAGGTGGCCGAAGTTGTACACCTGATGTCGCCGCAGGCGCAGGGTCCGTTTGTGAAACGGCCCTCGTCCGGTTTGACACCCGACGCGCTGGTTCAGGTCTGCGAGGATGCGGCCGGAGGGTCGTTGTTCCTGGATGAGATCTCGGCAATGCCCGAGGCGACGCAATACGCCGCGCTGGAAGCGGTCGAGCAGGGCATTGGTGCGCGCATTCTGGCGGGCACAACGGCTGATCTGGCTGCGCTGTCAGCAGAGGGGCGGTTTCATGCGGATCTGTTCTATCGGATGGACGTGATGCGGGTGCGCATACCCTCGCTGGCCGAGCGGCCCGAGGATATTCCGGTGATTTTTCGACACTATGTGGCACAGGCGGCCGAACAGGCCGGTATCCCGGAGCCCGAGATCTCGTCCGAGCATCTGGCGTCGCTGATGGCCAGTGATTGGCCGGGCAATGCTCGGTCGCTGATGTCCGCCGCCATGCGGTTTGTGCTGGGAATGCCGGAAGAAGTTGCGCAGGCCACTGATCTGGGGTTGAGCGAGCAGATGGCGCGGGTGGAACGCTCATTGCTGATCGCGGCGTTGGGGCGGCACAACGGCAAGGCCTCGGACGCGGCAAAGGCGCTGAAACTGCCGCGCAAGACATTCTATGACAAGTTGGCCCGGTATCAGATTCGCCCCGAAGATTATCGCAGGTGATCCGAACCGCTCCCGCCCCCTTTGACCGCATATTCATGCGGTTAAAGGCGTTGGGCCAGGCAGCCCGCTGAGGCGGGCTGCGGGTGTGCGAGATGTAAACTGTGTGATTCTGACGAATTGATTCGGGAAGAGTGCGGAATCCCGCACAACAGGGGTCGGGCTTGTGCGAAATTTCGCACAGCGTGCTTTGAGAGGAGAAGCGGGACTCTGGAATGCTCCTTTTAATCCGCTGTTTTAATGCAAGAAATTCTGTGGTTGCGCGATTTGAAACAAAACGTTGAGCCAAAACTCCTGATTCGCTTCACTTCGCTCATACGGTGCCAAACCGGCGCCAATTGGACGAATGAGTAAGTCTGGGAGGAAAAGACTGATGAAATTCCTAACAACGGCCGCAACGGCAGTTGCACTGACCGTAACCGCAACCGCAGGCATGGCAGCCTGTGAGGACGGCGAGATCGTCGTAAAGTTCGCGCATGTGACGAACTCGGACAAGCACCCCAAGGGCATCGCGGCATCACTGCTGGAGCAGCGCGTGAATGACGAGATGAACGGTGTGATGTGCATTGAGGTCTATCCGAACTCCACGCTGTACAACGACGACAAGGTGTTGGAGGCGATGTTGCAAGGCGACGTGCAGCTGGCCGCGCCCTCGCTGTCGAAATTCGAGAAGTTCACCAAACAGTTCCGTCTGTTCGACCTACCGTTCATGTTCAAGAACATCGATGCCGTGGATGCGTTCCAGGCTTCGGCCGACGGTCAGGCGATGAAGGACAGCATGCAGCGTCGTGGTCTGCAGGGGTTGGCCTTCTGGCACAATGGCATGAAGCAGATGTCCGCGAACAAACCTCTGGAGGCCCCGTCCGATGCGGAGGGCCTGAAGTTCCGCGTGCAGTCCTCGGACGTGCTGGTTGCGCAGATGGAAGCCATTGGTGGCAGCCCGCAGAAGATGGCCTTTTCGGAAGTGTACGGCGCGCTGCAACAGGGCGTTGTGGACGGGCAGGAGAACACCTGGTCGAACATCTACGGCAAAAAGTTCTTTGAGGTTCAGGACGGCATTACCGAGACCAACCACGGCATCATTGACTATCTGGTCGTGACGTCGGTTGACTGGCTGGACAGCCTGGATCCGGAAGTCCGTGACCAGTTCCTGACCATTCTTGCCGAAGTGACCGAAACCCGGAACAAGGAAGCCTTTGCGGTAAACGAAGCGGCCAAGGCCTCGATCACCGATGCGGGTGGAATCATTCGTGAGCTGAACCCCGAACAGCGCCAAGCCTGGGTTGATGCGATGAAACCGGTTTGGGACAAGTTCGCCGACGACGTGGGTCAGGACAAGATCGACGCCGCTCAGGCAATCAACGCCGGGTTCTGATCCCGGTTCAGGCCGCGCGTCAGGGACTGGGGAGTTATCGACGCGCAGGCCGGGCGGGCCGTGAATGGCCCGCCCCAAACACTCTCATCACAAAAAATGCGGGGACAGAAAGATGTCTGGTGCGAAACCCGGCCAAGGCGGGCTGGTCGACCATATCGAAGAAACCCTGATCGCGTTGTTGCTGGGCCTGATGACGGCCGTGACTTTTGCCAATGTGATCGCGCGGTTCGTATTCAATTCCAATATCCTGTGGGCGCTTGAGCTGACGGTGTTCACCTTCGGGTGGCTTGTGCTGTTGGGCGCGTCTTATGCGGTGAAGAAGCACGCGCATCTGGGTGTGGATGCCATCCTGAACATGCTGGCCCCGGCGCCGCGCCGGGTTTTGGCGCTGATCGCTGTTGGCTGCTGTCTGGTGTTCTCGCTGCTGATGCTCAAAGGGGCATATGATTACTGGGCCGTGTTTGCCGACCTGCCGCCCACTTCGGGCCGCTGGTTCCCGACCGGGTTCAATTTCGATGCCCGCAGTCAGAGTTTCTACGAGGTTGACGACATCCCCATGGTCGCGCCGCTGCGGTTCCTTGAAGACATGATCAATTACGGCGAGTCGTACGAGAAACTGCCCAAGGTTGTTCCTTATTTCATACTGCCGCTGTCGATGCTGCTGCTGGTGATCCGCTTTGCGCAGGTCGCCGTGCAGATATGGCGCGGTGAGACCGACCGTATCGTCGCCAGCCACGAAGTCGAGGACGAGATCGAAGAGGTCCGGGCTCAGCAAGGAGAGCATGACTGATGGACGTAGTACTTCTTTTCTCGATGGTCATTGGCCTACTGCTGATCGGGGTTCCGATTGCGGTGGCTCTGGGCCTCAGTTCGACCCTGTTCCTGCTGATCTATTCCGACAGTTCATTGGCCTCGGTCGCGGGCACGCTGTTCGAAGCGTTCGAGGGGCACTTTACCCTGCTGGCGATCCCGTTCTTCATTCTGGCTTCGTCCTTTATGACCACCGGCGGCGTGGCGCGGCGGATCATCCGGTTTTCGATTGCCTGTGTGGGGCATCTGCCGGGCGGTCTGGCGATTGCGGGTGTCTTTGCCTGTATGCTGTTCGCGGCGCTGTCCGGGTCGTCTCCGGCGACTGTGGTGGCCATCGGCTCGATCGTCATCGCGGGGATGCGTCAGGTTGGCTATTCCAAGGAATTCGCCGCTGGTGTGATCTGTAACGCCGGTACGCTGGGCATCCTGATCCCGCCGTCGATCGTGATGGTTGTCTATGCCGCAGCTGTTGAGGTTTCGGTTGGGCGCATGTTCCTGGCGGGGGTCATTCCGGGCCTGATGGCGGGTTTGATGCTGATGATCACCATCTATGTCATGGCCAAGGTCAAGAACCTGCCGAAAGGCGAATGGAAAGGCTGGGGCGAAGTCTTCACCTCGGCGCGCGAGGCCGGTTGGGGCCTGTTCCTGATCGTGATCATTCTGGGCGGTATCTATGGCGGTATCTTCACCCCGACCGAGGCCGCTGCGGTGGCTGCCGTCTATGCCTTCTTCATCGCCAGCTTTGTCTACAAGGACATGGGGCCGCTGAGCACCGAGGACGGAGAGAAGAATCTGCCGCTGATGAAGAAGCCCTATGCGCTGCTGACGGCGTTCTTCCACCCGGACACCAAGCACACGCTGTTCGAGGCCGGCAAGCTGACCGTCACGCTGCTGTTCGTGATCGCCAACGCGCTGATCCTCAAGCACGTGCTGACGGATGAGCAGGTCCCGCAGCATATCGCCAACGCGATGCTGTCCGCAGGCCTGGGGCCGGTGACCTTCCTGATCGTGGTGAACGTGATCCTGCTGATCGGTGGGCAATTCATGGAGCCCTCGGGACTGCTGGTGATCGTGGCGCCGCTGGTGTTCCCGATTGCGATCGAACTGGGCATCGACCCGATCCATCTGGGCATCATCATGGTGGTCAACATGGAGATCGGGATGATCACGCCTCCGGTCGGTCTGAACCTGTTCGTGACTTCGGGCGTGGCCGGGATGCCGATGATGAAGGTCGTAAAGGCGGCGCTGCCGTTCCTGGCCGTGCTGTTCGTCTTCCTGATCATGGTGACATATATCCCGTGGATATCGACCTTCCTGCCCAACACCTTCATGGGGCCGGAAATCGTGACCAACTAGCGAAGATCGCTTTTGTTAAAGGCCGGGCAGCGCGATCTGCCCGGCCTTTTTCTTTGCGGACTACTTGAAGATACGCCGTGCAGTCCCACATCGAGGTCAGAGGACGACCTCCCCATAACGGGTGATCATTCGGGACGACCCGAACAAGAATGAGGTGTCCTTTGGCTTGGATCTATCTGTTATTCGCTGGCCTGCTTGAAATCGTGTGGGCGGTTGCCATGAAGCAATCGGCCGGCTTCACCCGATTGTGGCCAACCGCCATTATGGGCGTGTCCATGATCGGCTCGTTCGGGTTGCTGGCGCTCGCGATGCGCGCGTTGCCTCTTGGAACAGCCTACGTCATCTGGACCGGTATCGGCGCAGTTGGTGCGTTTCTGGTCGGCGTGATGTTTCTGGGCGAAGCATTGACCCCTTTGCGCGTCTTTGCCGCTATTCTGATCGTGTCCGGTCTGATTGCCATGAAGATGGCGTGATACCCCTAGGGCGTGCAAAATGTTGACGGCGTGTCTCAAAGATCATCTGAAAAACAGGTGCACCTCCGGGCGACCGCTCTGAATAGAGAATAGCGTATCTATTTCTTCTTCCGAAACAAGCGGGACAGCCGTCGCTTGACCCTTTTGGAAGGTTTGCCGCGTGGCGCTTTATAGTTATGCCACTTGTCGATGGAAAAACCGTTTTGGGGGAGATCAATGTAGTCCGCCGGGGCGAACTTGGGGTTAATGAAAATTAGGTCCACCTGCCATAGAAAGCCGTCGTAGTAGCAGAAGTCGACAATATCCAAGAGCTCGAAACCGGCTGCCTTGACCAACTTTGCCCGCTCGATAAGCCTGTGACGCGGAGCTTCAATGATCAGAACCGAGCAGTTCTTAAGCGCTTTCTGCGCGCCCTCCAGGATCATTTCTTCCGCACCGTCGACATCGATTTTCAGAAGATACGGGGCGGGTGGGTTCTGGTTGGCCACAAATGTATCGAGTTTCAGCGTCGGCACGCTACGCAGAGACTCGGTCGCTGCTCCGGCCTCGGTAAAATTGGCATGTGTCACTTTCTCATCGTCCTTGACGGACGAGACCCTAAGTTCAGCCGTCCCGTCCGCGTTTGAAACGGCAACATTCACCAGATCGTAGTCGATACCCTTTTTCTGATAGTTTTTCCTGATGGTCGTAAAATGATCCTCAATGGGTTCAAACAGATAGTGCTTTTTGTCTGGAAAAGCGCTCATCAACTCGAACGTCCCGGTATGAATACCGATATCGAGAATACACTCGATTGGAAATCCGGCATCACAGATTTGACGAAGGGTGGAATCCTTGCTCGGCCGGCGCAGATTGCTTTTCATATCCTCTCCTCGAGACGTCGTAATTTCGTTTTTGGCGGCGTGGGTTTGAAGATGGAGCGCGCGACTTCAACAGGTTCTTTACCCGCCAAATGAAAACAGATCAGAGGCGCTCAGGCTTTTTCCAATGCCTCGACAATGCCAGAAAAGTCCGCGGCCTTCAGGCTGGCACCACCGACCAGCGCGCCATCCACGTTTGAAACGCCAAAGATTTCGGTCGCGTTGGATGGTTTGACCGAACCGCCGTAAAGCAGGCGGACAGAACGCCCAACGCCTTCACCGAAACGCCGTTCCAGGCGGACGCGGATAAAGTCGTGAACCTCTCCGATTTCGTTCAGCGTGGGAACCTTGCCGGTGCCAATGGCCCAGATTGGTTCATAGGCGACGATCAGGTTCTCTCCGGTCGACTGGTCGGGGATCGAGCCCGACATCTGGCCGCCGATGATCTCCAGAGTATTGGCGGCCTCGCGCTGTTCCAGGCTTTCGCCAACGCAGATAATCGCCTTCAGCCCGGCATCCATGGCCGCGCGGGCTTTGGCGCGAACGTCTTCGTTCTGTTCGTCGTGATCCTCGCGGCGCTCAGAATGGCCCAGAATGACCGTGTTTGCACCGGCATCCACCAGCATGTCTGCGCTTATATCGCCGGTATGCGCGCCCGACGTCGCAGCGTGGCAATCCTGCCCGCCGACGGTGATTCCTGTTCCCCGCACGGCTTCTGCCGCGCGATGCAACAACGTGGCGGGCGGGCAGATCAGTACGTCTACGGTCGGAGAGGGGAATGCACGGGTCAGTGCCTCCAATTCGCTCAGCGCTGCCGTCGTTCCGTTCATTTTCCAATTGCCAGCCGCCAGCTTACGCCGCATGTCCCAATCTCCCTTAAGTATCGGTGTTCTGGAAACCGGATAGCACCGCCAGTCCGGACTGACAATTCCGGTTGCAGAGCGAACCGCAAAACGGCAGTGTCCGCGCGCAGAATGGAGCGGGCCTATGATCGACAACATTGATCTGACAAAACTGAACCAACGCGACCCGGCCGAGCTTGGCAAGCTGTTGCGCGCTGTGCGTGAGGTGGGGTTCCTAACTGTCTCGAATACCGGGCTGGACGGCAACCGCGTGCGACAGGTTCTGGGCGCGTACCGTGCATTTTTTCACCTGCCGGAGGCCGAGAAGAAACGGGTCGATATGGCGCTGACCGGGTCCAATCGGGGCTGGGGCGCGTCACGGTCCGAGCAGGTTGACCCGGAGGCGAACCCCGATTTCAAAGAAGTGTTCGATTGCGGCTATGAACTGCCTGCGAACAGCCCATATGCCAACGCGAAGCTTGGCGTGTATGCGCCCAACCAGTGGCCGGATCATCCGCCCGCGTTCAAGCAAACGATCCAGACCTACTACACGGATGCCTGCGCGGTTGCGATGCGCGTTCTGCGGGCGATCGCCGTGGCGTTGGGGCGCGCGGAAAACAGTTTTGACACTGCGTTTGATACGCCGATGGCGTTGCTGCGCGGCAATTACTATCCCCAACGCCCGGACTGGGCCGGAGATCGCGACTTTGGCATCGGTGCCCACACGGATTACGGCTGTCTGACCTTGCTGGCCACCGACGGCACCTCGGGGCTTGAGGTGCAAATGCCGGATCGTAGCTGGGCAAAGGTAAAGGCCGCGCCCGGAACCTTTATCATCAATTTCGGTGAAATGCTGGAGTTCTGGACGGCGGGGCAGGTCAAGGCCACCCTGCATCGGGTGGTTGGCGGCGCGCAGGAGCGTCTGTCGGTGCCGCTGTTTTTCAACCCGTCCTATGACACAAACGTGGCACCGCCGAACTCAGGTCAGACCATTCGGGCCGGTGAGCATTTGACCCGCCGGTTCAATGAGACCTACGTCCATCTTCAGGCATCTTAGGATTGGGGTGTCAGCCCCTCGTCGAACTTGATCGACTCGCCGCACCCGCAGGCATCGACGACGTTCGGGTTGCGGAACTTGAAACCAGCCTCAAGCAGCGAAACCTCATAGTCGATCTCGGTCCCGAACAGGAACATCTGCGCCATCGGAGCAATCATGACTCGCGCGCCGTCCTGTTCTACGACCTCATCATTCGCGTCGGCCTGATCGACATAGTCCATGGTGTATTCCATGCCGGCGCAACCGCCTTTCTTGACGCCTATGCGCAGGCCAGCATGACCACCTGATTTCATCAGGAGGACGATCTGCTCTGCCGCTTTGGGCGTCATGGTCACGGCCTGTTTGCCGGGAATGCCGAACATTGTGATCTCCGTTGTCGCGCGTAGCATTCAATTTAGTGCTGACAGGGCAATGGCTCAAGACATAGCAGGGCTGCTTACCTAACTTTTCTGCCGTCGGGGGGATGACGCTTGCCTTTTGAAATCAGGTGACCTTAGCTGAGCCCAAGGGTTTTCAGATGGTTTGAGATAAGGTGAGATGAAATGGCTGCATATAAAGTTGTTTGTAAAAACATGGTATTGGCGTCAATTCTTGCGGTAACCGCAGGTGGGGCCTTGGCTGATACAGCGCAAAAAACACATCCGGTCAGTTGTGCCACCGCCGAAGGTGATTTGCGCGCGATTGCAGCCGAGAAAAAGCACGCGCAGGATCAACAGCTTGAAAGTGTGGCTGCTCTTACGCCAGCCGGTGCGTTGTTGGGTTTGGTTACGGGCACCGAAAACAAGAGGTTGTCCATGCTGTCCGGCGATTATGTCAAAGCGTTGGATGAAAGAGCTGCTGAGATCAAATCCACGTGCGGGGTGCAGTAATCCGTTTAATGGGATGAAAAAGACCGCTCTCGGGCAAGAGCGGTCTCTTATTCTGGTCGCTAGGCCGGATTAAGCGGGGGGACAATTGCCTGTCTCGGCCTGCGTTGTGCGCTCAACGGGATGCGAGCATCAACACGCCGGGACTATTCTTAAGTTAAGTAACGGTTTTTCGACGGTCCGGTGACAGAAAAATAAATCTTTTGCGACAAAGACTTATTTTGTCCGGCTTACATGAAGCCAAGTTCCAGCCGCGCTTCGTCCGACATCATCTCCATGCCCCAGGGCGGTTCCCATGTCAGTTCGACGTCAACTTCCTTGACGCCCGCGACGGGTTCGATCGCTTCGACGATCCAGCCGGGCATGTCTCCAGCGACCGGACAGCCGGGCGCGGTCAGTGTCATGATGACTTTCACCGCGTTTTCCTGTGTGATGTCGATCGTGTAGATCAAACCCAGGTCGTAGATATTCACCGGGATTTCCGGGTCAAAAACCGTGCGGCAGGCCTCTACCACAGCGTCGTAAAGGGGATGCTCAATGGACGAAGGCGCAATCAGCGGCGTGCCTTCCAATTGTTCACTCGGATGAGTCATTCGTGCCTCGGGTCTGGTTCCTGAGCAATTATATAGGGAAAGCCTGTGGCAGCGTCCAGAGGTGCAATGACGCCCCCTAAGGGGCGCCCGCAGATCTTAGTCGTTAATGTCGTGCCGGAAGATTTTCACCTGACCATGCGGCAGGGAGTATACACGCCGCAGTACCAGCCACGCGATCAGGGACAATACCGCGAAAATCAGCAGCAAAACTGGCAGCGAGGGAGCCATCCCCGGAATAATCAGCAGCAATCCCGTGATGGCCGCCCCGATGGCAAAACCCAGAAAGATAAATCCGGGCAGAACTGTCTCGAGGATCCCAAGCGCCAGCGCAGCGGCCAGCCAGATCCACCAGGTCAACCAGAAGGGATCGGCCATTATTTTCCTCCTCTCAGCATCTTGAAGGCATCGCCAAAGGCCTCAAGCGCGTTGGCGGGCACAACAATGGTTTGCGAGCCATTTCCTTTTCCCAACGCATTCAGCGACTCCACCTGTTTCAGGGCAACCTGATACTGCGCGGCCTCGATGCCATTGTCCTGAATGGCCTTGGCGACCACGCCGGTTGCATAAGCTTCGGCCTCGGCCTGAATGCGGCGGGCTTTTGCGGTTTGCTCGGCGGCATACAGCTCGGCATCGGCGTTCAGTTCAACGGCACGTTTCTGGCCCTCGGCCTCGGTCACTTGCGCGCGGCGGGCGCGTTCGGCGTTCAGTTGTTGCAGCATCGCGTCGCGGGTCGCCTGATCCAGGTTCACGTCCAGAATCTCGGCGCGCGTCACTTCGATCCCCCAGTCATCCACGGCGGTTTCGACGCTTTCCTGAATGCGGGTGATCAGCTGCGCACGGTTCGACTGGACCTCATCCAAGTCCATTTTACCGATTTCTGCACGAACGATACCAGCCACGGTTGTTGCAATCGCGCCGTCTACGTCACGAATACGATACACCGTCTTTTCCGGTTCGAGAATGCGGTAAAACACCGAGGTGTCGATTTGAACCAGAACGTTGTCCTTAGTGATCGCGTCCTGCGTTGCATTCGGCAACTGGCGTTCAAGAATGGATATCTTGTGGCGGGCAACGTCGAGAAAAGGCACAATAAAGTTGATGCCCGGGCCAAGAACCGAGTGCAGACGTCCGAACCGTTCAACCACGTATTTCTCGGATTGCGGAACAATTTTGATGCCTTTGAAAATGACAACGACGATCAGGACCGCCGCCAGCACGTAAATGATGTTCGACGTCAACAGACCAACGATCTGGTCTTCGTTCATGCCTATCATATCTGTCCTCTTTTATTGTGTACTATAGTATACATGTAGGGATTGAATCGCCCGATTTCAACTCTGGTATGGGGTGAACAGGCGTGGATTCAAATCTATGAAGTTGTGCTTGCAGCGTGGAATTTTCCAATTGTGACCGCTTTGCATCCCACCGTGATTGCGGTATCGGGCAGGGATGAAACTGATCATCGACACTGACCCCGGCATCGACGATGCGATGGCGATTGCCTATGCCGCTGCCGCGCCCGAAATTGACCTAATTGGCCTGACCACGGTGTTCGGCAATACTCATGTGCATCAGTCCAGCCGCAATGCCCGGTTTTTGCTGAATAAACTTAGGCTGGACGCACCGGTGGCTGAGGGTGCCTCATTCGCGCTAGGTCAGAACCATCACGCGCCGTCCGAGCACGTGCATGGCCCGGAAGGCTTTGGAGATATTACTGAAATTCCCGATATCGGTGCAAACCACGATATGTCGGCGGCCGAGTTTCTGGTTGATACAGCGCGTCGCCATAAGGGCGAATTGGTCGTCTGTGCGGTTGGCCCGCTGACTAATATCGCTTTGGCGATGCAGCTGGACCCGGAGTTTTCGCTCAATATCAGCCGGTTGGTTGTCATGGGTGGCGCTGTCTTTTGCTCCGGCAATGTGAACCCTCATGCCGAAGCCAACATCTATCACGACGCCCGGGCCGCAGATATCGTCTTTGCCACACCGCCGGAAACCGTTCTGGTGGGGTTGGATGTGACGCTAAAAACTCTCTACGAAACTGCCGATTTCGAAGCGCTGGCTGAACGATCCAGGGATATGGGCGGGTTTCTGCGCGATATCTCCAGGTTCTATCTGAATTTCTACAAAGAGGTCGGCGGGCTGGAAGGGTGCGGCCTGCACGATTCGACTGCAGTGATTGCCTGTACGCATGAGCCGATGTTCGAAATGGTCGAAACCGGCCTGAGTGTGGTGACCGAAGGGCCAGAGATTGGCGCCACCCGTCCCGATCCGTCGCGGCCTGCGGTCCGCGTGTGCCGGGATGTGGACGGGGCAGGGGTCGTGCACCTGTTTACCGAACGCGTCGCGTCACTGCCCTGACGGGTTGCAATGGCCTGACAGATCGGGCACATCCCACCCGGTTCAGCGACCCCGAGGCAACCCCATGACCGAGCGTTTTTCTTTTGACCTGAAAGCCACCGATGGCAAGGCCAGAACCGGTGTGATCAACACGCCGCGCGGCGAGGTGCGGACACCAGCCTTCATGCCAGTAGGCACGGCGGCGACGGTCAAGGCGATGATGCCCGAAAGCGTGCGTGCAACCGGAGCAGATATCCTGCTGGGCAACACCTATCACCTGATGCTGCGCCCCACGGCTGAACGCATTGACCGGTTAGGTGGCTTGCACAAGTTTATGAATTGGGAGCGACCGATCCTCACGGACTCGGGTGGGTTTCAGGTCATGTCGCTGGCCGGACTGCGTAAGCTGACCGAAAAGGGTGTGACGTTCAAATCTCATGTGGACGGCTCCAAGCATGAACTGACGCCGGAACGGTCGATGGAGATTCAACGGCTGTTAGGCTCTGACATTGTCATGTGTTTCGACGAATGCCCGGCCTTGCCTGCGGAGCGGGATCGCATCGCCGAGTCGATGCGCCTGTCGATGCGGTGGGCCGAGCGGTCGCGTGAGGCATTCGGGGACCGTCCAGGCCACGCGCTGTTCGGCATCATGCAGGGCGGGCTGGAGAAGGATCTGCGGGAGGAAAGCGCAGAGGCGCTTAAGCAGATCGGATTCGAAGGCTATGCGGTCGGTGGTCTGGCCGTGGGCGAGGGGCAGGAGGCCATGTTCGACTGCCTCGACTACGCCCCCGATTTCCTGCCGGTCGACAGGCCGCGATATCTGATGGGGGTGGGTAAGCCCGACGACATCGTTGGCGCCGTCGCGCGCGGTATCGACATGATGGATTGCGTGCTGCCCTCACGCTCGGGTCGCACCGGGCAGGTGTTCACCCGGTATGGAGTCGTGAACATCAAAAATGCCCGCCATGCCGATGATCCGCGCCCGCTGGACAAGCACTGCACATGTCCGGCCTGTTCAAACTATTCCCGCGCGTATCTGCACCATGTGTTCCGGTCCAATGAGATGATTTCGGGGATGCTGCTGACATGGCACAATCTGCATTATTTTCAGGAAATTATGCAGGGTATGCGCGACGCTATCGCGGCGGGTACGTTCGCGGCTTGGCAGGCCGAGTTCCACGCGCAGCGGGCGCAGGGCGATATCGAACCAATCTAGTTGCGTAACATTTGTCGCCCTTGAAGCGAGCCGTCGCGTCTTCCGGCAAAGCGGCGTTTCATACTGTGTACAGTGTCTCGAAAGTCGTTGGTCAAATACAGAAAAAGCCGCTTTCCAATTGGCACATCAACCAGTTGGCGTGAGTATTCTACTTGGCACTTTTTCCCATTCGGCGTGATCTTGACCTCAACTTTCTGATTTGGGTCCGAACAGCCTGGCAGAGACAGGGTACTGAAGCGAAACTCTGAAAAGGGTTGTGCGCATTCGACAAAAACTTCCTGCGTCATGTTCTCAAGGTCCCCGCGTCGAGGGAGTGTCATGACAAAACTGGCTTTGCTGCCAGTAGGCGGCGGAAGAAACTGTGTGTTCGGCCAATAGTATCGGTCTGGATTTTCGGGGTTCGGGAAGAATGCGTTCCAGATATCCTCGGGTTCTCCAGTTAAGTAGAAAGTCTTTGTGTACTTTTTCATGTCCTTTTTCATAATTCCACCGAACCATGAACCATACACTGCGAGATAAGTTAGAATGCTAAGAGCGCCCAACGCTATGCAATCTACCCATCCGGGAATAGTATTTGTTGGTAAAAAGGCGCGCATTGGGGTGAAGACCAGCATCAACACAATCAATGACACCAGCCAAATCTCCACCAACGGAAGCATAAAAGTCGCGAGGACGGAGAACAGAACGATTGGAGTGCCAACACAGATGACCACCGCAATGAAGTAAGCAACCGGAGCCAGAGGGCCTCGAACATCCTCCGGCCACTCACCGTATCCAAGTAAGATGGCAAGGCAGAAGAAAACGGTAAACAGGATGCTGCACAGAACGAAACGGCGGTATTGGAGTATTACTCGGGTCAGCATAATGAACTCGTTTGGAATGTGGGATCGGCAAGGCCAGCAACTAAAGGTTGATCGAGGATCGGGCATGGCGGTTTTGTGTTCAGATTTTGGCAGTCTGCTGATTTGACGTGAAACTTTTGGGTATGAGAAGTGATCTCGAATTGATTTTCGTGAAATTTGCAAAGGCATGCTGATTGTCGCCTTGCCCTCGTCCAACACAACAGTCATTCTGAACCGTGATACACGACGGTAAGGTTGAAAAAGGGCGATGAGGCCCCACCTATATCGTCCAAGACAGGAGATGGCCGAGCGTTGCCTTATTCAGGGACCGGAGCCATCTTGCCAACGATAAGGATTGAGCATGCAAGAGCCCCTTAATTCCTCATACCCCGTACTTCCGCTGCGCGATATTGTGGTGTTCCCGCATATGATCGTGCCGCTGTTCGTGGGTCGGGAAAAATCCGTCCGCGCACTGGAAGAAGTGATGCAGGACGACAAGCAGATTTTGCTGTCCAGCCAGATTGATCCGGGCGATGACGACCCGGTCCAAGACGGAATTTACCGCTCGGGCGTTCTGGCCAACGTTTTGCAATTGCTGAAGCTGCCCGATGGCACCGTTAAGGTGCTGGTCGAAGGTCAGGCGCGCGTGCAGATCACCGAATTTCTTGAAAACGAAGAATTTTTCGAAGCCCGTGCCGAATATCTGACCGAAATCCCGGGCGATGTCACCACGACCGAAGCGCTGCTGCGCACCGTCGCGGATGAGTTCGAGCGTTACGCCAAAGTGCGCAAGAACATCCCCGAAGAAGCGCTGACCGCTGTGGGTGAAACCGCCGAGCCCGCAAAGTTGGCTGACCTTGTGTCCGGCCATCTGGGCATTGAGGTCGAGCAAAAGCAGGAACTGCTGGAGACACTCAGCGTCAGTGAACGGCTTGAGAAGGTCTATGGCCTGATGCAGGGCGAAATGTCGGTTCTGCAGGTCGAGAAAAAGATCAAGACTCGCGTCAAAACCCAGATGGAGAAGACCCAGCGCGAGTACTACCTGAATGAGCAGATGAAGGCCATTCAGAAGGAGCTGGGCGATGGTGAGGACGGCAGCAATGAAGTCGCCGAGCTGGAAGCCAAGATCAATGAAACCAAGCTGTCGAATGAGGCTCGTGAAAAGGCCGAGGGCGAGCTGAAAAAGCTGCGCAACATGAGCCCAATGTCGGCTGAGGCCACCGTCGTGCGCAACTATCTGGACTGGATCCTGTCTCTGCCGTGGGGCACAAAATCCCGCGTCAAAAAGGATCTCGGCCGAGCACAAGACATTCTGGATGCCGATCACTATGGCCTTGAGAAGGTCAAGGAACGGATCGTTGAATATCTGGCGGTTCAGCAGCGTTCGAAAAAGCTGAAAGGCCCGATCCTGTGCCTTGTTGGCCCGCCGGGTGTGGGTAAGACCTCGCTGGGTAAATCCGTTGCTAAGGCCACGGGGCGGGAGTTCATTCGCATCTCGCTGGGTGGTGTGCGCGACGAATCCGAGATCAGGGGCCACCGTCGGACCTATATCGGTTCGATGCCCGGCAAGATCATCCAGGCGCTGAAAAAGGCGAAAACTACGAACCCGCTCATCCTGTTGGACGAGATCGACAAGATGGGGCAGGATTTCCGTGGTGATCCGGCTTCGGCGATGCTGGAAGTGTTGGACCCGGAGCAAAACAGCACGTTCATGGATCACTATCTTGAGGTCGAATATGACCTGTCCAACGTGATGTTCCTGACCACGTCGAACAGCTACAACATGCCTGGGCCTCTGCTGGACCGGATGGAGATCATCCCGCTGGCCGGGTACACCGAAGAGGAAAAGAGCGAGATCGCCAAACAGCACCTGATCAGCAAGCAGGTCAAAAATCATGGTCTGAAAGCCAAGGAATTTGAACTGACCGATGAAGCGCTGCAGAAGATCATCCGCACATATACCCGGGAGGCGGGTGTTCGGAATCTGGAGCGCGAGATCGCCAAGGTTGCGCGGAAATCGCTGACCAAGATCATCAAGAAAGAGGCTGAAGAGGTCACTGTGACGCCGGACAATCTGGATGACTTCTTGGGCGTGCCCAAATTCCGTTACGGTCTGGCTGAACAGGACGATCAGGTAGGTGTTGTCACCGGTCTGGCGTGGACTTCCGTGGGTGGCGACCTTCTGCACATCGAGGCGCTGAAACTGCCCGGTAAAGGGCGGATGAAGACCACCGGTAAGCTGGGCGACGTGATGAAGGAATCCATCGACGCCGCCTCGTCCTATGTGCGGTCGATTTCGCCTCAGATCGGGGTGAAGCCGCCGAAGTTCGACACGTTGGATATCCACGTCCACGTTCCGGATGGGGCGACGCCCAAGGACGGCCCGAGTGCCGGTCTGGCGATGGTTACCTCGATCGTGTCGGTGCTGACCGGTATTCCAGTGCGCAAGGATATCGCGATGACCGGTGAGGTTTCGCTGCGCGGCAACGCGATGCCGATCGGCGGTTTGAAAGAGAAACTGCTGGCGGCCCTGCGTGGTGGCATTAAAACCGTCCTGATCCCGGAAGAGAACGAAAAGGATCTGGCTGAGATTCCGGACAATGTGAAGGAAGGGTTGAAAATCATCCCGGTCAAGCACGTTTCGGAAGTTCTGGAGCAAGCGCTGGTGCGCAAGCCCGAACCGATCGAATGGGATGAAGCAGCAGAAGAAGCCGCAGCAGCGGCTGCCGCTTCGGCCAAATCTGCGGACGCGTCAGCTACTGCACACTAGAAGTTGCGCAAAATGAAACCGGGAAGAGGCAGAGCATTGCTCTGCCTTTTTTCATAGCCCTATGACGGGTCGTCTGGGATCAAGTATTTCTTCTTCCGCGATGTATTTCATGAATTTTTCGTCCGACAGCGCCGAGCGTATTGCCAGCACGAAGATGATCGCGGAAAATAAAATGCACAGTAGAATGTCCCACCCAAATGGGATCTGTTTCAAAGACCCCGTGCCGAATTGCCCCAGAAATGAGATCAATCCAAGTCCCGCAAAATAAGGCATCAGCCAAACGGCTTCGGTCAGATCCATTTCGTCCAATCGCCCGCGGAACCGGATGAGTAGAAGAATCTTCCCAACGATCAGAGCGATACCAAGGCGCCAGACGGTGTCCCATCCGCTCCAATAGACGATCAACGTTGCAATGGCGAAGGCCGTCAGTGCCACAAGACGCACCGCTGGAATGCGGATCGACCGGGGCTGGTCCGGCAACAGATCTCTTAGGCAGACCACGGCAATTGGCCCTACGGCGAAGGACAAGACGATGGCCGCCCCGTTCAGTGCAATGACGGTGGTAAAGGGGACAGTCAGCAAGAAAAGTGTTCCGACCAGAAAATTCAAAGCCAGGGCCCAGACCGGAACCCCGAACGAAGACAAGATTTGCAGTCGCTTCGGCAGAAAACCGTTCTGAGACAGGGCGAGGGAAATCCGGGCATTCGATCCCGTCGCGACCAAACCGTTGCCAAAGGGGCCGACGACAGAACCAACATTCAGCAAGCTGAGAAACCAGACCAATCCAACAGACATGATTACCGCGTCCAGGGGACCTTCGCCGCCAAAACTCAATTGCGACCAGCCATTGGCCAGCAAGGCGGGGTCTAGCGCGCCGATGAAGGCCACCTGTAGGCCCAGGTAAATTGCGGCGCAGAGGATGATCGACAAGACCAGAGCTGCGGGAATCGCGAATTTCGGATTTCGCACTTCGCCTGCCATATCAACCACATGGCGGAAACCTATGAACGAGAAAATGACGCCTCCGGTCGAAACGGCAGCCATGATTCCCTGCAATCCATAAGGGGCAAACCCATCCGGATGTGTAAAATTGTCAGCTTTAAAGCGATTGGCGATCAGCAAAACAGACAGAACCACCGGAATGGCAATCTTGGCCCATGTCAGCGCGGCATTGACCTGTGTAAAAAATTTGACGCCAAGCGCATTGACGGCAACGAATAGCAGCATGAACACGAGTGCAACAAAGACGCCGGCTCCGGTCAGGTCGCCGGTATCTGCAGCGTGCAGCCAGGGGGCGTAGGGGGCCAGATACTTCAGCATCGCCTCCACTTCGATGGGGGCGGTGGTATTGTAACCGATCCAAGCTGTCCAACCCATGGCCATCGATACGATATTGCCATGCGAAAATTGCGGAACTCGAGCGATTCCGCCGGGAATGGGCAGCATAGCCGAAATTTCCGCGAATGTGAAAGCCAAGATGAACATCGCACCTGCGCCGATCAGCCACGAGACGATGGCCGCAGGCCCGGCGTGCTGAACCGCCAGAAGTGGGCCGAACAACCAGCCTGAGCCGATGATTCCTCCAACCGAAATGAAGGTCAGCCCGATCAACCCGATATCCCGCCTTAGCTCTGCCATGATGACCTCAGACTTTGCATTCGGCTCACGGTTTGGCCGATAAAGTACGATAGTCACCGGGATCTCGCGCTGGCAAGCCCCTCAATTTCAAGCGTAATCTGCAAATGTGAATGGTGGGTGATAAGAGATTTGAACTCCTGACATCTTCGATGTGAACGAAGCGCTCTACCACTGAGCTAATCACCCATGAGGCGGGGTGATATCGCGCCTGATCAACGGCTGCAAGGGAAATTGACCCGGTCGCGGGGTCGAAAATCCGGCTTGCGAACAAAATTCTGGAATCTGGCAAAAAACTTGAAAACGCCGCTTGACGCTGCCCGAGCGTAGCCATAATACACCCCAACGTTCAGTAACGAACGGGTAGCGGGCGGTTGTAGCTCAGTTGGTTAGAGTACCGGCCTGTCACGCCGGGGGTCGCGGGTTCGAGCCCCGTCAACCGCGCCATCGCTGCCAACCTTGGTCCAGGATAAAGGCCACGAAATAGATGCGCGGTTGTAGCTCAGTTGGTTAGAGTACCGGCCTGTCACGCCGGGGGTCGCGGGTTCGAGCCCCGTCAACCGCGCCATTTCCTTCCGTTACCGATAAAATTTCCACCCCTTCACGGGGGATAATTTGTTTCAGGGTTTTGATGTCAGGAGATGTCGGCAGTAATCCGATAGTTCACACTTTGTTCTAACTTTTTTGTTGGAGACTCGGTGTGGCTCGCCTATTTCTAGGACACTTGTGTGTTGGGGGCCAAAATGGCTGAGCTGAAGAATATCGAGGTGCGCGGCGCGCGCGAGCATAACCTCAAAGGCATCGACGTCGATATCCCGCGGGATCAGCTGGTGGTGATCACCGGGCTGTCTGGCTCGGGCAAGTCCTCGTTGGCGTTCGATACGATATATGCCGAAGGCCAGCGCCGGTATGTCGAAAGCTTGTCGGCCTATGCGCGTCAGTTTCTTGATATGATGGAAAAGCCCGATGTGGATCACATCAGCGGCTTGTCCCCGGCGATTTCGATCGAACAGAAAACCACCTCGAAGAATCCCCGCTCGACCGTCGGCACTGTCACCGAGATCTATGACTATCTGCGCCTGCTGTTTGCCCGTGCCGGTACGCCTTACAGCCCTGCCACTGGTCAGCCGATTGAGGCGCAGCAGGTGCAGGACATGGTCGACCGTATCATGACGATGGAGGAAGGCACGCGCGGCTATCTTCTGGCGCCCATCGTGCGCGACCGGAAGGGGGAATACAAAAAGGAATTCCTCGAACTGCGTAAACAGGGCTTTCAGCGTGTGAAAGTGGATGGCGAGTTCTACGAGCTCGATGAGCCGCCCACGCTGGACAAGAAGTTCCGCCACGATATCGATGTCGTGGTCGACCGACTGGTTGTGCGCGAGGGGATGGAAACGCGTCTGGCAGATAGCCTGCGGACCGCTCTGGATCTGGCAGACGGAATCGCGATTCTGGAGACCGCACCGCGCGAGGGTGATCCTGAGCGGATTACCTTCAGCGAGAATTTTGCCTGCCCGGTCAGCGGTTTCACCATCCCCGAGATCGAACCGCGCCTGTTTTCGTTCAACGCGCCGTTCGGGGCCTGTCCGGACTGCGATGGGCTGGGCGTTGAGCTGTTCTTTGACGAACGGCTGGTGGTGCCGGACCAGACATTGAAACTCTATGACGGTGCCTTGGCCCCGTGGCGCAAGGGCAAGTCGCCCTATTTCCTGCAAACCATCGAGGCCATCGCGCGCCATTACGAGTTTGACAAGAACACGCCGTGGAAAGACCTGCCGCCAAAGGTGCAACAAGTCTTTCTGCGTGGATCCGGCGATGAGGAAATCCAGTTCCGCTATGACGAAGGTGGCCGGGTGTATCAGGTCACCCGCAGCTTTGAGGGCGTGATTCCCAATATGGAACGGCGCTATCGCGAAACTGATAGCGCCTGGATTCGGGAAGAGTTCGAGCGCTACCAGAACAACCGCCCGTGTGGTTCCTGCGAAGGGTATCGCTTGCGCCCCGAGGCTCTGGCGGTCAAGATCGCCGGGCTGCATGTGGGGCAGCTGGTCCAGATGTCGATCAAACAGGCTCTGGCCTGGGTCGAAGACGCGCCGAACCACCTGAGTGTTCAGAAGAACGAAATCGCCCGGGCGATTCTAAAAGAGATTCGCGAGCGGTTGGGTTTCCTGAATAACGTGGGTTTGGAATACCTTACGCTGTCCCGTTCAAGTGGCACACTGTCCGGTGGCGAAAGCCAGCGTATCCGTCTGGCCAGCCAGATCGGTTCGGGTCTGACAGGGGTTCTGTATGTGCTGGACGAACCTTCGATTGGCTTGCACCAGCGGGACAATGACCGCCTTCTGGGTACCCTCAAGAACCTACGCGATCAGGGCAATACCGTGATTGTGGTCGAACATGATGAGGAAGCCATCCGCGAGGCGGATTACGTCTTCGATATCGGTCCCGGAGCCGGCGTGCATGGCGGGCAGGTGGTCAGCAAAGGCACGCCTGAACAGATCGCGGCCGACGCGGCCTCTATGACGGGTCAGTATCTGGCCGGTACGCGAGAGATTCCGGTCCCATCGAATCGACGTAAGGGGAACAAGAAGAAGGTCTCGGTGGTCAAAGCGACCGGGAACAACCTGAAGAAGGTCACTGCCGACTTTCCGTTGGGAAAATTTGTTTGCGTGACTGGTGTATCGGGAGGCGGTAAGTCGACCCTGACGATTGAAACGCTGTTCAAGACAGCCTCAATGCGGTTGAACGGTGCGCGACAGACCCCGGCGCCGTGTGAGACGATCAAAGGGTTGGAGCATCTGGACAAGGTTATCGATATTGACCAGCGCCCGATCGGACGGACTCCGCGTTCTAATCCAGCGACTTACACCGGGGCCTTCACCCCGATCCGCGACTGGTTCGCCGGTCTGCCCGAGGCCAAGGCGCGTGGCTACAAGCCCGGGCGGTTCAGCTTTAACGTCAAAGGTGGCCGGTGTGAGGCCTGTCAGGGTGACGGTGTCATCAAGATCGAGATGCACTTTCTGCCCGACGTCTACGTCACCTGCGAAACATGCAAGGGCGCGCGCTATAATCGCGAGACGCTTGAGATCAAGTTCAAGGGCAGGTCCATCGCCGATGTGCTTGATATGACTGTGGAAGATGCGCAGGAGTTCTTTAAGGCCGTCCCCTCGATCCGCGACAAGATGGATGCGCTGGCGCGGGTTGGGCTTGGCTATATCAAAGTCGGTCAGCAGGCGACCACTCTGTCTGGGGGGGAGGCGCAACGGGTCAAGCTGTCCAAGGAACTGTCCAAACGCTCAACCGGGCGGACACTTTATATACTGGACGAGCCGACCACCGGTCTGCATTTCGAAGACGTGCGTAAGCTGTTGGAAGTGCTGCACGAATTGGTGGATCAGGGAAACACTGTTGTTGTGATCGAACACAATCTAGACGTCGTGAAAACCGCCGATCATATCATCGACATCGGCCCCGAGGGCGGTGATGGCGGAGGTGAGATTGTGGCCACTGGAACGCCCGAGGTCGTGGCTACGGTCGAGCGCAGCCATACAGGCCGGTATCTGAAACAGATGCTGGATGGAACGCGGGTCGCGGCGGAATAGGGGGTTGATCCTCAGTTAAGGATATCAGCCACCGCGCCGATCAGGTTCAGCACTTTTCGCGTGTCCGGATCGACGCGATAGACATAGTCACCGGCACGGATATAGCTGCCGCGATTCAGCCCATAGCGGTACGGATCATTGATCCAGCGATAGTCGCTGTTGATGTAGTCACCCGTGCGATACAGGTTTTTGACCTGTCCCGGCGGCACGCAAGGCACGGCTTTCTTCGCCAGACCCGGCGGGCAGTGACCGGCCTTGCCTTTGCCATTCCCGGCCATGGCGATGCCAGAGCTGAGTGCAACTGCCAGAATTGCCGTCGAAATGGTCAAAACGCGCGACATCTTACATCCTTTCGCGTGAAAACTGTGGCCAAGGATAGATGGCCGTTGCCGGTCTGTGGGTCAACCCCATGGGCAGGAAGCTGCCCATGGGGGGCGCTCTTAGCTTCGCCCGCGTTTTTCGAACCGTGGCAGCATGGCCGAGAAGTCCATGCCCAGACCGTCTTCAGCCTCGACGAATTTCTCATAAAGTGCGGTCGCTGCTTGCCCCATTGGCGTGTCGGCATCGGCGCTTTCGGCGGCCTGTTGGCTGAGTCGCAGGTCCTTCAGCATCAATTCGGAGGCAAAGCCGGGCTGGTACTCGTTGTCCGCCGGGCTGGTCGGGCCGACACCGGGGGCAGGGCAATAGGCGTTCATCGTCCAGCTATAGCCCGACGAGGTGCTGACCACGTCAAACATCTTTTGCCGGTCCAGTCCAAGTTTGTCAGCCAGCGCAAAGGCCTCGCAGGTGGCGATCATGGTGACGCCGAGGATCATGTTATTGCAGATTTTCGCGGCCTGACCGGCGCCGGATTCGCCGCAATGCACGGCTTTTTGGCCCATGATGTCGAACAGGGGCTCAGCCTTGGCAAAAGCGTCGTCGCTGCCGCCGGCCATGAAAGTCAGCGTGCCAGCGGCTGCTCCGCCAATCCCGCCCGAGACCGGAGCATCAACTGAGAGGACACCAGCCTTTTTCGCCTGATCCGCAACGGCGCGGGCGCTGTCGACATCAACGGTCGAGCAATCAATCCACACAGATCCAGACTGCATCACGGGTATGATCTCTTTGGCAACTGCGCGCAGAATCTGACCGTTCGGAAGCATCGTGATGACGATTTCGGCATCGGCGGCGGCATTGGCACCCGATTCGGTCATGGTGACGCCCGCAACCTCAACATCGGCCATGTCAAAACCCGTTACCTCATGCCCGGCTTTAGCTAGATTGGCGGCCATCGGATTGCCCATGTTGCCCAAGCCAATAAACCCGATTTTCATCTCTTATGTCTCCTCAAAAGTCAGCATGTCTGCGCCCAGCGGTTGCAGCATCTTGGATACCGCGACCGTAGGCACGGCCTGATCGGCATACTGCCAGCGGGGTGAGCGGTCCTTGTCGATGATCTGGGCGCGGATGCCTTCCAGAAAATCTCCGTGCTCCATTGCGCGGAAGGTATAGCGGTATTCCAATTCCAGCGCTTTGCGCTGGGTCAGGCTGGGGGTGCGCAACCGGTGCAGCATCTCAACCGTACACGCCATCGAAAGCGGTGAATTGCGGTCTATGAGTTTGCGCGCATCTGCCGCCATATTGTGTTTGGAGTGGGCCAGGGTGTTCAGGATGTCCCCTAGGCTCTCTCCGTCAAAACAGGCGTCGATTTCAGGCTGTTGGCGCTCCAGTTCGCTGGCTGGTGGCTCCGCCGCGTGTTTCTGCAGCATTTCGGTGTCACCCGATGCCTCGAGCATCTCGATCAGATCAGACCAATCGGCGAGGGGGATGTAGTGATCGGCGAAACCGGCATAGATGGCGTCTGCTGGCCCCATGCGGTGGCCGGTGGTGCCCAGATACTCGCCCAGCCGACCGGGGGCCAACGCCAGCATTAGGGTGCTGCCGACATCCGGCACCAGTCCAATGGAACACTCCGGCAGAGCAATTCTCGAGCTTTCGCCAACGATGCGGTGACTGCCGTGGCAGCCGATGCCGACGCCGCCACCCATCGTGAAGCCTTGCAGGAAACTGACGACTGGTTTGGGGTATTCGAAGATCAGCGCGTTCAGACGATATTCGTCCCGCCAGAAGGTGCGGCCGTAATCGTAATCACCTTTAATGCCGGTTGCGTAGAGGTCGGCAATGTCTCCGCCCGCGCAAAAGGCCTTGTCGCCCTCGGCATCCAGAATGACCAGATCCACGGCGTCATCTTCGCGCCAGTTCCGCAGCGTCGTGTCGATCGCCATGCACATGTCATAGGTTAGCGCGTTCAGTGCTTTGGGGCGGGTCAGGGTGATGCGCCCGGCGCGGCCCGTGATGCGGATGTCGATGTCAGGCATGGGCCCCTCAGCGGTCTGCAAGCATTTGTCGGGCCACGATAACCCGCATGATTTCGTTCGTGCCTTCCAGAATCTGATGCACGCGGAGATCGCGGACCAGTTTCTCGATTCCATAATCCGCCAGATACCCGTAGCCACCATGCAGTTGCAGGCACTGGTCCACAACCTTGGACCCAGTCTCGGTCACGAATTTCTTGGCCATGGCGCAGAACTTGGTCGCATCGGGCGCGCCTTGGTCCAGTTTCCACGCCGCCTGCCGCAGGAAAGTGCGGGCGGCCTGCAGTTCGATCTCCATATCGGCCAGCCGGAATTGCAGCGCCTGAAACTGGTCGATTGATTGGCCAAAAGCCTTGCGTTCCGACATGTATTGCAAGGTCATGTTCAGACCGGCCTGCGCGGCCCCTAGTGAGCAGGAGGCGATGTTCAACCGCCCGCCGTCCAGCCCCTTCATCGCGTATTTGAAGCCATCGCCTTCAGTGCCCACAAGGTTGCCTGCCGGGATTTTGCAATCGTCGAACTGCACCTGCGCCGTGGGTTGGCTTTTCCAGCCCATCTTCTGTTCCAGCGCACCAAAGCTGAGGCCGGGCGTGCCGTCCTCGACATAGACGGTCGAGATGCCCTTGGGGCCGTCCTGACCGGTGCGAACCATGCAGACATAGGCGTCGGAATAGCCGCCGCCCGAGATAAAGGCCTTGGTACCGTTCAGCGTATAGCCTTCATTCGTTCGATCCGCGCGGGTTTTCAGTGCGGCGGCGTCCGAGCCCGATCCGGGTTCGGTCAGACAATAGCTGAGCACGGTGTTCAGGCTCAGCACTTCGGGCATGATGCGGTATTTCAGGTCATCGCTGGCGAAACTGTCCAGCATCTTGGCGCACATGTTGTGAATCGACAGGAACGCCGCGACCGAGGGACAGGCCATCGAAAGTGCCTCGAACACCAGCGTTGCGTCCAGACGGGTCAGGCCAGACCCGCCGCTGTCTTCCGAGACATAAAGCCCGCCGAATCCCAGCTCTCCGATCTGAGGCCAGAGGTCTTTGGGAATGGTTCCATCAGACTCCCATTGGCGGGCATTTGGTGCGATGTTGTCCTGCCCGAAATCATAGGCCATATCGAAGATCGCGGTCTGCTCTTCTGTCAGTGCAAAATCCAAGGCTTGCCTCCCACGCTGCCGAATGAATTGAACGAGTGTTTATTTCTGAATTCTTACAGAAATTTTGCACGGTCAGCAATCACCGGCATGGGGCAATTCGGGATGTCAAAGGTCGAGGTGGAATTCTTCGATCAGATGCCGGACCACAGCCTTGCCGGGATCTTCGCCCTTTGCCGCGGCCTCGGCATAGGCACGGCGTTGTCGCGTGGCCGAGGTGCCGGTTTGTGCGATCTGCTGCAAACGGGCAAGTTCCGTCATGGTGCCCAGCGCCTCGGCGTCTTCGGCCAGCAGGCCCATCAGTTCGCCCATCAGTTCCGGCATCGGTTTGATCGAGCGATCGCCGAAGTCGATCAGCCCTTCGCCGACACCGTACCTTTGCGCGCGCCAGCGGTTTTCACCGATCAGGAACTGGTCGTAATGCCGCCAACGCAGGTTCCGGTCTTTCAGGCGGCACAACATGCGGGTCAGGGCCTGGACCAGAGCGGCCAGCGACAGCGTATGTTCCAGCCGCGGTTGCACGTCCATGATCCGGGTTTCAAGCGTCGGGAACCGGTGTGACGGGCGCAGGTCCCACCAGATCTTTGTCGTGTCCTCGATCACGCCGAGTTCCACCAGAATGCCGGTCGTGCGTTCATAGTCGGCCCAGCTTGCCAGAACCGGAGGAAGCCCCGTGCGTGGTAGGTTGTCGAACACGGTCAGGCGATAAGAGGACAGGCCCGTATCCTCTCCGTTCCAGTAAGGCGAGGACGTAGACAGCGCCAAAAGATGCGGCAGGAAATACGACAACTGCGGCATCAGGTCAGCGCGCAGGGCAGGGTCCTCGACCCCGACATGCACGTGCATCCCGCAGATCAGCATACGTCGCGCGACCCCGCCCAGCGCGTGTTGCAGCGCGTCATAGCGATCCTTGCGGGTATGGTGCTGTTTCTTCCAGTCGGCAAACGGGTGGCAGGATACCGCAATCGGGGCGAGATTGTATTCGGCGGCGCGCTCGGCCACGCAGGAGCGCAGGCGTTTCAGATCCTCGCGGGCGGACTTGACCGTTGTGTGGGGCCGGGTGCCGACCTCGATCTGGCACTGCAGGAATTCGGGGCTGACCTGTCCTTCGAAGTCCGCCTGGCAGGCCTCCATCAGGGCGGCGGGCGCTTCGGCAAGCTCAAGGCTGTCGCGATCGACCAGCAGATACTCTTCTTCGATGCCCAGCGTGTATTCTTGCTGCATGGCGGACCTCGTATAACTATTCTGACCAGTGAATACGGAAATTCCTGTTTTGCCAAGCGTTTGACGCACCCGTCTTGCAGAGGCCCCGCAAGCAGCGGTAAGGAACAGGCAACAGGAAAGTGGAGCCACCCGTGAAACCCAGAAAATTCCCCAAGATCAACGAGGCCCTGGATGAGTTGGGGGTAAAGCTGATCGACAAGGCCGCTGAAAACGATGAGCGCGCCCGGCTTGAGGCGTTTGAACGGGCAGGCGGGCTGAACCGCCCGGCCTATGCCTTGTCACCGGGGATGGAAGGGTTCGATATCGGCCAATTGGTCGCCGAGTATGGCGAACATGCCGAGACGTTGGAGGCCCTGAAAGACCCGGCACGCAATCAGACCGGTTATCGGATCGGCAACGGCTACTATGACAGCCCCGATGCCGATGCGCTGTATCTGATGATCCGCCGGTTTCAGCCCAAGCGAGTGATTGAGGTCGGCTGCGGCAACTCGACCCGCGTGACCCGTCAGGCGATCATCGACGGTGGGCTGGACACGCAGATCACAGCGATTGACCCGTATCCCCGTGCGGATATCGCGCATGTTGTGGACCACTTCGAACAAAAACGGCTTGAGGAGGTTGACCCGGCGCTGTTCGACCAGCTTGAGGCGGGCGATGTTCTGTTCATCGACTCCAGCCATGTGGTTCGGATGAGCAACGACGTGGCGCATCTGTTCTGCCGCATCATTCCGGCGCTGAAACCGGGCGTGGTGATCCATGTCCACGATGTTTTTCTGCCCTACGAATATCCCAAGCGGTTTTTCTACGACTGCCCGGGTTGGGGCGAGCAGTACATGCTGCACACCTTGCTGCAATCTGGTGCCTTTTCAATGCTTTGGCCCGGGTATTACCTGCAACAGGACCGCCCGGATGCGGTCGAAGCCTTGCCGTTTCTGGAGGATGGACGCGCGCAGAGCATATGGGTGCAGACTAAAGAAAAGTGATCCGGGCTGGCTGAGCCTCCGTAGTCCTTTCCATAACAAGCTGGAGAGGAGACAACAGCCATGTTTCGCCGCACATTCATGGGCGCCGCCGCCGCACTTGCACTTGCCCTGCCTGTAAAAGCGCAGGCCGCTGATATCGTGGACACTGCCGTTTCGGCCGGATCATTCAACACTCTGGTCGCTGCGGTCCAGGCCGCAGGACTGGTCGATACGTTGAAAGGTGACGGACCGTTCACCGTGTTCGCACCGACCGATGAAGCTTTTGCCGCGCTGCCTGAAGGCACGGTAGAAACGCTGTTGCTACCGGAGAACAAGGATCAGCTGGTCGAAATCCTGACCTATCACGTGGTGCCGGCCAAAGTGATGTCGGGTGACATCGCAGGTAAGCGTGCCAAGGTTCTGACTGTTCAAGGGGATCGTCTGAGCGTGAATGCGAAGAACGGTGTTAAGGTCAATGATGCTGAGGTCATCCAAGCGGATATCGAAGCGAGCAACGGCGTTATTCACGTTGTCGATGCGGTGATCCTGCCGGAATAACGAAGGTACGCTAAGCCCCTGACAAGAAAAAGCCCCGGTCCTGACGGCCGGGGCTTTGTGTGTCAGACCAGTCGGACCTGAGTTCCAATCTGGACCAGAGGATACAGTTCCTCGACATGCTGGTTGTAGAGGCCGATGCAGCCGGATGAGCTTTGTCGACCGATCTTGCGCGTATCGTGGGTGCCGTGCACCAGATAGGCCGGCCAGTCCAAATACATGGCGCGTGTGCCCAGCGGGTTGCCTGGATCGCCGCCTTCCATCCGAACAGGCAGAGAGGGATCGCGTTCGCGCATTGATGCGGTTGGCGTCCAGCTTGGGAATTCGGTTTTGCGGACGATCTTGGTATAACCGCGTTTGGTCAGTTCCTCGCTCATCGGCACGGAGCTCGGGTACAGTTTGTATGTCCCGTCCGGGCTCCAATAGTGGACCGCGCGGCTGGTGATGTCGGCCAGCAGGCAGCCAACGCCCAGCTCGTCGAAATGATCCTGCCAATTCTGTTGCGAGAACGAAGACACATTGCGGCGGACCGGCAGTTGCGTGCTGATCGCTTCCTCACTGGTCGGGAACGCATCGCTGCTTTGCGCACGCACGATGGCGGGCGTCGCCAAAAGAGACGCTGCGCCCAACAATGCAGAGCGGCGAGTCATACGGGGATTTGACAAATTGGCCTCCGGTTCAGGAACTGCTCGAGCAATAATCTGCCGTAAAATATTGACCATCGTCCCGTTTTTCTAGGGTGTGCAAGCTGAATTTATCGTGAAAACGACTGTTTTCGCGGCGCTTTGCCGAAAAAAAACCGGCCTGTAAAAGGCCGGGTTTGGGAGTTTCGGAGTTCAGCAGTGGTTTAGTCCATTGCCTTGAAGTTGAACTCGCCACCTTCCTTGATGCCCGAGGGCCAGCGCGCGGTGACGGTCTTGGTGCGGGTGTAGAACTTGAAGCTGTCGGGACCATGCTGGTTCAGGTCGCCGAACATGGACTTCTTCCAACCGCCAAAGGTGTGGTAGGCCAGCGGAACCGGGATCGGAACGTTGATGCCGACCATGCCGATATTGATCCGGCTGGCGAAATCGCGCGCAGTGTCACCGTCACGGGTGAAGATCGCGGTACCGTTGCCGTATTCGTGATCCATCGCCAGACCAATCGCTTCTTCATACGACCCTGCGCGGACGGTCGACAGAACAGGGCCAAAGATTTCCTGCTTGTAGATGTCCATCTCGGGCGTGACGTTGTCGAACAGGTGCGGGCCGACAAAGAAGCCGTCCTCATATCCTTGCAGGCTGAAGTCGCGGTTGTCGACAACCAGCTTGGCGCCTTGCTCAACGCCCGAGTTGATCAGGCCGAGGATTCGCTCTTTCGCGGCGGCGGTCACAACGGGGCCCATGTCCACGTCGTCGCCTGCGGTGTAGGGGCCGACTTTCAGCTTTTCAACGCGCGGGATCAGTTTCTCGATAAGGCGATCCGCGGTTTCTTCGCCGACAGGTACAGCGACCGAGATCGCCATGCAGCGCTCGCCAGCCGCGCCGAAACCTGCACCGACCAGCGCGTCAGCCGCCTGATCCAGATCGGCGTCGGGCATGACGATCATGTGGTTCTTGGCGCCGCCGAAGCACTGCGCGCGTTTGCCGTTGGCGGTTGCGCGGCTGTAGATGTACTGCGCGATCGGGGTCGAACCCACAAAGCTGACGCCCTGAATGATCTCGCTGTCGAGAATGGTGTCCACGGCCTCTTTGTCGCCGTTCACAACTTGGAACACGCCCTTGGGCAGACCGGCCTCGACGAATAGTTCGGCCAGCATCAGCGGCACCGAGGGGTCACGCTCGGACGGTTTCAGAACCACGGCATTACCGCAGGCCAGAGCCGGACCGACGTGCCACAGTGGCATCATCGCGGGGAAGTTGAACGGCATGATAGAGCCGACCACACCCAGAGGCTGTCGCATCGAATACATGTCGATTCCGGGGCCAGCGCTGTCAGTGAATTCACCTTTCAGCATCTGCGGTGCACCGATGCAGTATTCGATCACTTCCAGACCACGCTGTAGGTCGCCTTTGGCGTCTGGGATGGTTTTGCCGTGCTCGCGGCTCAGAGCCTCGGCCAGCTTATCCATGTCGCGGTTCATCAGGCCGACCATGGCCATCATTACACGCGCGCGCTTCTGCGGGTTGGTTGCGCCCCAAGCAGGTTGCGCGGCAGCGGCGGCCTCGATGGCAGCGGTGGTTTCGGCGGCGCTGGCCATCGGGCAGCGATACTGAACTTCGCCGGTGGCTGGGTTGAACACGTCGTCATAACGGCCGGATGTTCCGGGGCTCATTTCGCCGTTGAGGAAGTGGGTCAGGTCTTGCATCGAAAACTCCTCCGATAGATTTGTGCGCAGAATAGGCTTGCAGAAATCGCGCGAACAGAGGCAATGTCTCAAAAGAGCTTTGCAAAAATGCAAAAGGTGACACATGAATCCGAACTGGGATGACATGCGGGTTTTTCTGGCCGTCGCGCGTGAGGAAAGTCTGTCTTCGGCCGGGCGAATACTTAAGATTGACCCTGCCACGGTCGGGCGGCGCATTGCCCGGCTTGAGGTAGCATTGGATGCGACCCTGTTCACGAAGTCCCAGCAGGGTTACCTGCTGACCGCGGCCGGGGAGCGCCTGTTGGATCACGGCCTGCAGGCCGAAGAAGCGATGCGTGCGGCGGCGGGTGTTGTAGTGGGCTCGACCAAATCTCTCAGCGGTCAGATTCGGATTGGGGCACCCGATGGCAGCGCGAATTATCTGCTGCCGCAGGTCTGTGCGAAAATCAGCGATGCCAACCCAGACCTGGATATCCAGATTCTGGCCTTGCCGCGGATCATCAACCTGTCCCGGCGTGAGGCGGATATGGCCATAACGGTAAGCGCGCCAACCGCGGGAAAGCTGCTGGTCAAACGTATCAGCGACTACAAGCTGCATATGGTGGCGACGCAGGACTATCTAGATCGCCACGACCCCATACATTCGGTAACCGATCTGAAAGGGCATCGGTTGATTGGCTATATTCCGGACATGATTTTCGACCGCGAGCTTGATTACCTCAACGATATCGGTGTTGACCGTGTCGCGCTTGCATCGAATTCCGTCTCGGTTCAACTGCGTCAGGTGACGCTTGGCACAGGTGTGTGTGTGGCCCACGACTTTACGTTGCCGTTCCACCGGAACCTGCGGAAAATACTGACGGAACAAGTGAGTTTGACCCGAAGTTTCTATCTCGTCCGGCATCAGGGCGACCAGCGCAACGAACGCTTGAACCGCTTTGCCGACGCCCTGACGCAGGGCATCCGTGACGAAGTTGCGCGGCTTGAAGCCGATGCCGACGCTTGACAGGTCGTCCCAATCGCGCAACGCTTTGGAATAAGATTACTATTTCGGAGGTGTTCTTCATGCTCGTACAGGCCATTCTGAAATCGAAGGCAACAGAAGGCGTGGTGACGATCGAGCCTTCGGCGACGGTCTCAGAAGCTTCGAAGATACTGGCGGATAAACGCATCGGTACTGTTGTCGTGTCCGAAGACGGCGGGCAAACGGCATCCGGCATCCTGTCCGAACGGGATATCGTCCGCGAACTGGCCGCAAGTGGCAGCGGATGTCTGAACCAGCCGGTCAGCGCGTACATGACGCAAGACCTGGTCACGACGACACGGCAGGCAACCGTTCAGGATATTATGGCCCAGATGACCGAAGGTCGCTTTCGCCACATGCCCGTGGTCGAAGATGGTAAGCTGGTTGGAATTGTGACGCTGGGCGATGTGGTCAAGGCACAGTTGTCTGAACTGGCGATGGAAAAAGATGCGCTGGAAGGGATGATTATGGGCCACTGACGGCCCAAACATCCGAACTGATCGCTTGCACCTGCATCAAGTTTATGTTTGCTTGCGCAGAAATATTGTTGCGCAGGAGGGCGCGATGCGGGTCGGATTATATCCCGGAACCTTTGATCCTATCACGTTGGGTCATATCGACATCATTCGCCGCGCCGCAGCGTTGGTGGATAGATTGGTCATCGGCGTCGCCATCAACCGCGACAAGGGACCGATGTTTAATCTGGAAGAGCGCGTTGCCATGATCGAAGCGGAATGCGCACACCTATCCGAACAGACAGGGACCGAGATTGTTGCCCATCCGTTTGAAAACCTGCTGATCGATTGCGCACGCGATGTGGGGGCACAGATCATCGTGCGCGGGCTGCGGGCCGTCGCGGATTTCGAGTATGAATTTCAGATGGTTGGCATGAACCGCGTGCTGGACAACTCGATTGAGACCGTGTTCCTGATGGCCGAGGCCCGGCATCAGGCCATCGCATCGAAACTGGTGAAAGAGATTGCGCGGCTGAACGGGGACGTGTCGAAATTCGTCACGCCCCGGGTCAATGATGCACTGCGCCAGAAGTTAGGTTAAGGCACCCATTGCGGCGGCTGTGTCCAGCATCCGGTTCGAGAAACCCCATTCGTTGTCGTACCAAGCCAGCACGCGGACCAGCGTGCCGTCAGTGACTTTGGTTTCGGCCAGTGACACGGTCGAGCTGTGGGCATCGTGGTTGAAGTCCATTGACACCAGCGGGCGGCTTTCGGCAGCCAGAACGCCGGGGATTTTGGCAGCGGCGTCAACAAACAGCGCGTTGACCTCTTCCTCGGTGGTCGGGCGCGAGACCTCGACCACCAGATCCACCACCGATACGTTCGGAGTGGGGACGCGGATTGCCTGACCGGTCAGTTTCCCAGCCAGTTGCGGCAGAACCAGCCCCACAGCCGCAGCGGCCCCGGTTGTGGTGGGGATCATTGACAGGGCCGCAGCACGCGACAGGTAAGGGTCCTTGCCTGCGGTATCGTGAACCGGCTGGCTGGCGGTATAGGCGTGAACGGTGGTCATGTTGCCGTGCACAATGCCCAGCCCTGCGTCCAGCGCGGCTGCAACCGGTGACAAGCAGTTGGTGGTGCAGGAAGCGTTTGAAACCACGGTGTCCTCGGCGGTCAACTCTTGGTCATTTACGCCAAACACAACCGTCTTAACTGCGCCGTCACCGCGCGCAGGCGCCGAGATCAGCACTTTCTTCGAGCCGTTTCTCAGATGCCGTTCAGCGGCTTCGCGTGTGCGGAACACCCCGGTGCATTCCAGAACCACGTCGACATCCGACCAGTTCAGCGCCTCTGGGTCGCGTTCGCTGGTCAGCCGGATCGGGCCGGCGCCAACATCCAGGCCTTCTTCGGTCAGTGTAACCTTGTTGGGATAGCGGCCATGCACGCTGTCGAACTCAAACAGATGCGCGTTCATTTCCGGCTTGGCCAAGTCATTGATCGCAACGATTTCCACGTCCGTGCGCCCGGTCTCCATCACCGCGCGCAAAACGCCGCGTCCGATCCGCCCGAATCCGTTGATTGCCAGCTTGAGTGTCATTTTCTGCTCCGTCCGAATGTCGGCTAAATATGGTTAGCGCTAACATCTCCAGATAAGCGGAAATGTCAAGCAAAACCTCAGTCAGCGCCAGATGGCGACCCAATCCAGAAAGGCGTAGAGTTTTTTTCCCAGGAAGATCAAATGCTCGGGACCATAGACAGCATAGTCGACAATGATCGCACCAAGGATCATGAGGCCGAGCCAGATAGCGATTTGATTGGTCATTGCGGCCCCAAACGAAAATGCCCGCCCAGATAACCTGAGCGGGCAAAAAGGTTCAAGATTTCGAACCGGTCTTAGTTGAGGTGACCCATGGCAACGGCCACGTCTGCCATGCGGACCGAGAAGCCCCATTCGTTGTCGTACCAAGCCAGAACGCGAACCAGACGGCCATCAACAACGCGGGTTTGATCCGGTGCGAAGATCGAGCTTTCCTCGGTGTGGTTGAAATCGGTCGAGACTAGGGGCGCGGGCTCGTAGCCCAGAACGCGCTGCATCGGGCCTTGTGCGGCTTCGCGCACGATCTCGTTAACCTCTTCGACGGTCACTTCGCGCGAGGCACGGAAGGTCAGGTCAACGGCCGAGACGTTCGGGGTGGGAACGCGGATCGCCGAGCCGTCCAGACGGCCTTTCAGGTTCGGCAGAACTTCACCCAGAGCCTTGGCGGCACCGGTGGAAGTCGGGATCATCGACATCGCCGCAGCGCGGGCGCGGTACAGGTCGCTGTGACGACGGTCCAGCGTCGGCTGATCGCCGGTATAGGCGTGGATCGTGGTCATGATTCCGTTTTCGATGCCGACACCTTCGTCCAGAACCTTGGCAAGCGGAGCAAGGCAGTTCGTGGTGCAGGAGCCGTTCGAAACCATGTTGTCGTTTGCGGTCAGAGTGTTGTGGTTCACCCCGAACACGATGGTCTTGTCGACATTCTTGCCGGGCGCAGACAGCAGAACCTTGCTGGCGCCACGCTCAAGGTGAGTCTTGGCTTTCAGACCGTCGTTGAATTTGCCGGTGCATTCCAGAACGACGTCGCAGCCTTCCCAGTCCAGCTCGTTCATGTCGTAGGTCGAGAACATCTCCATCGGGCCGCGGCCCAGATCCATGGTGTTGCCATTGATCGCGATGTCGCGGGGAAAACGGCCATGAACGCTGTCATATTTCAGCAGATGCGCAGTTGTTTCCAGCGGGCCGGTCGCGTTGACCTTGATCACTTCGATGTCGTTACGGCCCGACGCGGCGATGTGCGACAGGGTGCAGCGGCCGATGCGGCCAAAACCATTGATACCGACCTTGATGGTCATGTGACGTCTCCAAAATGCGCTTGCTTTGCAGGCCATATAACGGCGATTACTGAATCTCAAAAGAGTAAAAGCGGCATATTTTTAAGGTGTTAGCGCAAACCTCACGCGATTGCGCTAACGCTTGCGCTAGCTGTGGGATCGGGTAGGGTCCGGGTGCGGCAGGATACAGGAAAGGATGCGCGATGAGCGGTCTGTTGGCCCTTTTGGATGATGTGGCGGGGATCGCCAAGGTCGCGGCGTCTTCGGTGGATGACGTGGTGGCAGCGGCGGGCAAGGCTGGGGCCAAGACGGCGGGTGTGATCATTGACGATGCGGCGGTTACTCCGAAATACGTTCAGGGCTTTGCGCCTGCGCGCGAGTTGCCGATCATCTGGCGCATCGCGCGGGGGTCGATTTTCAATAAGATCGTGCTTTTGCTGCCGGTCGCTTTGCTGCTGGCCAATTTTGCGCCTTGGCTGATCACGCCGCTGCTGATGTTGGGCGGGTCTTACTTATGTTTTGAGGGGGCCGAGAAGATTTTTCACGTCTTGTTTCCGCATGGCAGCCACGCCATCGAAGAAGACATGAACGTGCGCGACCCAGGTCATCTGGAGGAACAGAAGGTCAGGGGAGCCATCAAAACCGATTTTATCCTGTCGGCCGAGATCATGACCATTGCGTTGGCTGCAATCGAGGCGCCAAACCTATGGATGCAGGCGGCGACGCTGGCGGTTGTGGGGATCGGTGTGACTGTGGCGGTTTATGGGTCGGTGGCGCTGATCGTAAAGATGGATGACGTGGGCCTGTACCTGGCGCAGAACGCGCCGACGCCGGTAGGGCGCGGATTGGGGCGCGGTCTGGTCAAGGCGATGCCTGGCGTGTTGAAGACTCTGTCGATTGTCGGGACTGCCGCGATGCTATGGGTCGGCGGATCGATTGTCATTCACGGGATGGAAGTTCTGGGTTTTGGCTGGCTGGGCCATAACATCCACGACTGGGCCTATGCGATTGGGCATTCAGTTTCAGAACAGTGGGTGGGCGCTGTGGAATGGATTTCCAAAGCCGCGATGGACGGTGTGTTTGGTTTAGCATGGGGGCTTGTTTTGATCCCGGTTGCAACCAAGGTCATCGGGCCGTTGTTCAACAGGAAAGCTGACCACTAAGATCGTGCCTTTCAGCTTAGATACCCTGATCGACGGGCCTATCATCCGAAAAATCGGGTCGCGTGGGTCATCCTCAGTCTTTTCTGCGCTGAGCATTGCCGCAGATGAAGTGCCTTTCGACCGAAAGGAACTCTATGGATTCTTGCATTTTCGCCTTGATACTGCGTCAAGAGCGCAAAAACGCAGCCATTGGCTTGGGGGGCGCTTCTACAACGCATTGACTGGCCAATCGGCAACCTACGTACCTCTATCTGGTACGCATTTGCGTCAAGCGCTGTCTTGCATCCGTTTACAAGCACCTGATCAGGTGGTGGTGCAAGGACGGTATGAGTTGAGATTGGATTACGCTTTGAAAATCTATGATGCGTTGAAGCTGAAGGTTGAAACTGAAGTCAAATGAAGAGGGCGGCCAAAGCCGCCCCTTACTGTATTCTATGTGAATGGCTTACAGCCCCAGCAGTTCCTTGACCTTGGCAACTGTTGCCTCGGCAGTGATGCCGAAATGCTTATAGAGCTCACCTGCCGGAGCGGACGCGCCAAAGCCCGACATGCCGATGAAACCGGCTTTGGCTTCGCGGCCACGCTCGCCCAGCAGCCAGCGGTCCCAGCCGCCGGCGCGGACGGCGGCCTCGATACCGACACGAACGGCACCTGCAGGCAGAACGCGCTTGCGGTAGGCTTCGTCCTGCTCGGCGAACAGTTCCATGCAGGGCATCGAGACGACGCGGGTACCAATGCCTTCGGCCTCGAGCATGGTCTTGGCTTCCATCGCCAGCGAAACTTCCGAACCGGTCGCAATCAGGATGGCCTGACGCTTGCCCTCGGCTTCGGCCAGTACATAAGCGCCTTGTGCAACAAGGTTCTTAGTCTTGTGATCATTCCGCATTGTCGGCACGCCCTGACGGGTCAGCGACAGGACCGAGGGGCTGTCCTTGAAGGTCAGCGCCAGTTCCCAGGCCTCGGCAGTCTCAACGGTGTCCGCAGGGCGGAACACATAGGTGTTCGGCGTTGCGCGCGAGATGGCCAGATGCTCGACCGGCTGGTGGGTCGGGCCGTCTTCGCCCAGACCGATCGAGTCGTGGGTCATCACGAAGACCGACGGTACTTTCATCAGTGCGGCCAGACGCATGGACGGGCGGGCATAGTCGGTGAAGGCCATGAACGTGCCGCCATAGGGGCGAATGCCACCATGCAGTGCCATGCCGTTCATCGCTGCGGCCATGCCGTGTTCACGGATACCGTAGTGGATGTAACGGCCCTTACGGTTTTCCGGCAGGAACACGCCCATATCAGCTGATTTGGTGTTGTTCGAACCGGTCAGGTCGGCCGAGCCGCCAACGGTCTCGGTCATGATCGGGTTCACGACGTTCAGAACCTTCTCGGACGAAGCGCGGGTGGCCAGTTTCGGCTGATCTTCCGACATCTGCTTCTTGAACGCGCGAATGGCACCGGCCAGTTTCTTCGGCGCTTCGAACGCGTAGGCGCGGTTGAACTCGGCTTGCTTGCGCTCGGACAACTGCGCGAAACGTTCTTCCCATGCGGCGCGCTCGGCGGCACCGCGGGCACCGATGGCTTCCCATGCGGATTTCACGTTGGCCGGGACTTGGAACGCGTCGTGCGGCCAGCCATAGCCGTCTTTCGCAGCCTTCAGCTGCTCCTGATCCGTTAGTGCGCCGTGGCCTTTCGAGGTGTCCTGCGCGGCGTGACCCAGAGCGATGTGGCTTTCACAGGCGATCATGGTCGGCTTGTTCGACTTTTTCGCCTGAACAATGGCCGCGTCGATCGCCTTGGGATCATGGCCGTCGATTTCGATCACATGCCAGCCCGAGGCCGCGAAACGGCGCACCTGATCAGTGCGGTCGGCCATATCGACAGTGCCGTCAATGGTGATGTTGTTGTTGTCCCAGAAGACGATCAGCTTGCTCAGCTCGTGACGACCGGCCAGCGTGATTGCCTCCTGGCTGACGCCTTCCATCAGGCAGCCGTCGCCCGCGATCACATAGGTATAGTGATCGACGACCTTCTTGCCGTAGTGCGCGCGCTGAATTTCCTCGGCCATGGCAAAGCCGACAGCGTTCGAGATACCCTGACCCAGCGGACCGGTCGTGGTCTCGATCCCGTCAACCAGGAAGTTCTCGGGGTGGCCTGCGGTTTTGGCGCCCAACTGGCGGAAGTTCTTGATCTCGTCCAGCGTGACGTCGCCATGACCCGTAAGATAGAGCAGCGAATAGATCAGCATCGAGCCATGACCTGCCGACAGGATGAACCGGTCGCGGTCCGGCCAGTTCGGGGCCGAGGCGTCAAATTTCAGGTGCTTTTCGAACAGCACGGTCGCGACATCGGCCATGCCCATCGGCATACCGGAATGGCCGGAATTGGCGGCGGCGACGGCGTCAAGGGTCAGGGTGCGGATGGCCGCAGCTTTGTCCCAGTGTTCGGGGTTTGCATTGCGCAGCGCAGTCAGGTCCACGGGCGTTGTTCCTTTGGATTACAGGCAGATGCGCGCTCAATACCATCCGCCCCCCAAAGTGCAAGCAGAACCGGGCGTTCCGACCGGGGTGTAGTTCAAGAAAGCAGCCCAAGTTGTTGAAAGCAAACAGTGGGTATTTTCCGCCGCGTTGGGTTAGACTAGAGCAAGAAGCGGAGTAAGTTGATTCGGACAATCCCGCGTTATAAGGAACCTTGGTAAAGAGGTGGCAGGGGCATGAGCCAGATCGAAGAACTACAGCGCCGTATCATTGCCGCAATGGATCGGATCGGAACCGGCGTCGAGACGCTGCGGGACGTGGCTCCGGCCAGCGGTGGCGCGGATGACGCCCTGCGCGCGGAATTGGATGACGAACGCGTTGCAAATGCACAATTGGAACAGCGTCTCAAAACACTGAAGGAACGCCACGAGCAGGAAGTCGACGCCATGCGCGCCGACATGGAAAGCCTGCGAACCGCACCAGTGGAAGATCCCGAAAACGGAGCCTTGCGAGAGCAACTGGCCGCGGCGACTGCAAAGCTGGCCTCGGTCGAGGCCGCGCGTGCCGAATTGGCAGCGGCCAAAGCGGCGCTGGAAAATCAGGATGAGCTAGAGGCTTTGAAAGCTGAAAACGCGCAGCTGGCAGGCGCTGTCAGTAAGGCGCAGCAGATTGAGGCCGAAAATGCGCGCCTCCGGTCGGAACTGGCTGACAGCGAACGGGTGGCCGACTTGAGCGCCGAGTTGGACATGCTGCGTGCGGAACGGGCCAGCCACGGGGCGGCGATGTCGCGTCTGGATGACGATCTGCAGCGGATGCGAAAGGCGAATGAGCAATTGCGCCAATCGGTGGACGAATTGCGAGCGGCAGCTGAAGATGGACTTCCCGACGCCGATCTTCTTAATCGCGCCACTGTGGCCGAGCTTGAGGCGACGCGTGCCGCGCAGGCAACCGATGCGGCTGAGGCACACGCGGTATTGGCCCGGTTGGAGCCGCTGCTGTCGCAGGCGAAACTGGCGGAAGGAGAGGTTGAGTAATGCCCGAAGTGACCATTCAAATCGGTGGGCGCGGCTTTGAAGTCTCGTGCCAGGAAGGTGAAGAGGCGTTTCTGCATTCTGCCGCCAAGATGCTGGATGACGAGGCGCAGGTCCTGTCCGATCAGATCGGTCGTATGCCGGAATCGCGGATGTTGCTGATGGCCGGTCTGATGCTTGCCGACAAGGCCGCCGGGACGGATGAAAAGATAAATGCGCTCCAGGCGAAACTGGCCGCCGTTGAAGAAGAACTTCTCGCGCTGAGAAATATGCCGCAACCGGAACCCGAACGGATCGAAGTGGCCGTGGTGCCGCCTTCGGTTACAGATACCCTGGCGGAATTGGCCGCGCGGGCAGAGGCCCTTGCATCCGTGATCGAAGAAAGGTCTTCCGAATGAACACCGTCAGGACTCTGACTCTTGCTGCAATGATGACGCTGCCGGCCGGATTGGCTGTGGCTGAAATCGACATTCTGCCGGTGACATTTACCTGTGACAATGGGGTTCCGCTGGAGGTCGCCTATTTCAACGCGCCAGACGGGTCCAGTGCGGCGGCGATGGTGGTCGACAATCAACTGGTCACGCTGCGGCAGGCCCAAAGCGGGTCCGGCATCCGCTACGAGTCTGCGGGAGGGGTAGGGACTTACATCCTGCGTTCCAAAGGTTGGGACGCCACGGTAAGCTTTCTGGCGGCAGGTTCGGATGCCGCCAGCGAGCAAGTCGTTCTTCAGAATTGTAGCAGCCGCTGATCAGGCGTTCGCTTCGCGGATCTTGTCTGCGGCTTCCTTGTTGTAGCCGACACCGTTTTCGTCGAACAGCGTGTCCAGCTCACCCGACAGGGTCATCTCGGTGATGATGTCGCAACCGCCGACAAATTCGCCTTTGACAAAGAGCTGGGGAACGGTCGGCCAGTCGGAGTAATCCTTGATGCCCTGACGTACCTCTTCGTCGGCCAGAACATTCACGTCGGTGTAGTCCACACCCATGTAATTCAGAACACCAGCCACGCGGGACGAGAACCCACACTGCGGCATTTCCTTGGTGCCCTTCATGTACAGCACCACGTCGTTGGCTTTGACGGTTTCGTCGATCTGGGTTTTAACGTCGCTCATCTCGCTTGTCCTTTTCACCCGCATCCGGGGCGGTCGTTTCATTCTGTGACGGGTCAGAGGTCCATCCTTCTTCCTCCAACCGTCGGTGTTCGGCTTGCGCCAGGGCCAGTGGGTCCAGCCCGTATCTTTCAATGCCGCCTACCTTGCTGATTTTGTCCGGGTCCGGGCGCATGTCGGCAAGGTTACGTTTTCTGTTCCGCTTCACATAGGCTTCGATCAGAGCGGCGGCAACTATCAATGTTGCGATCACACCTATCCAGAACAGCCAGCCGTTCATTTTTTCGGAGCCATTGCTTTGGTGTATTCTTGAGGGTCCCTGGGCACACGAACGATTGTTCCATGGCCACCACCGGGTCCACCTGAATCGTAGCTGGCATTGATCATCTGATCGCCTCTACCCGGATGAATACCGCGTTTCGGCTTTTGGTCGAGCTTCTCGCGACTACGCGCCAGAAAAGCAACAAGCATTACTACTGCCAAAATGCCAGCAATGCCAATTGCAAGATCCATTACTCAGGCACTTTCGTCGTCAACGCCAGCGCGTGCAATTCTCCGTCCGGACCGTCCATCTTGCCCTTCAGCGCAGCATAAACGGCGCGCTGTTGCTGGACCCGGTTTTTCCCGCGAAAGCTTTCGTCCACGACCATGGCGGACATATGCATGCCGTCATGCCCGCCAACCTGAATTTCCGCATCCGGAAAGGCTTCGCGCAGCAGGTGTTCGATTTCGTGGGCGCTCATCGGCATGTAGGTAACTCCTGAAGGTCTTTCCCAAGATGTAGAGCGCCAAGGCGGGGCGCGCAAGGGTGTGAAAGCGGTCTGAAAACGACAAAACCTGCGCCCGTCGGGGACGCAGGTTTTGCAATCAAATCGTGATCCGTGTTCAGGCCACGGCCTCGGCAAAGCTGTTGCGGAATGTGGCGGTCAGTTCCTCAAGCGCAGCCTCGGAGTTGCCGATGCGCACGCTGTCACCGGTAAAGCGGCCAACAGAAACCAAAGGAACACCGGCCTGACCGGCTGCGATCATCAGCGCCTCGGCCTGATCGAAATTGCAGGCGACCAGATAGCGGGCCTGATCTTCGCCGAACAGGAACTCGGTCGAGGCCTCATCAAGGTGGACACCCACGCTTGCGGCCTCGGCCAGTTCGAAGGCCGCCAGCGCCAAACCACCATCGCCCAGATCGGTGCAGGCCTTGATCATCTCGCGGTTGGCGCGGATGAACTCACCGTTGCGTTTTTCGGCATCCAGATCGACATGCGGCGCGTCACCGTCTTCACGGTTGAACACTTCGGCCAGCAGAGCGGATTGACCCAGATGACCGTTGGTTTCACCGATGACCAGTGCGACGTGGCCCTCGCGGACTTCGTTACCAATGATCTCATCTGTGTGGGACAGCAGGCCGACCGCACCAATGGTCGGGGTCGGTAGGATCGCCTGACCATCGGTTTCGTTGTACAGCGAGACGTTGCCCGAAACGATCGGCATATTCAGCGCGGCGACAGCCTCACCAATACCCTGAATGGCACCGACGAACTGGCCCATGATCTCGGGCTTTTCGGGGTTGCCGAAGTTCAGGTTGTCGGTGGTCGCCAGCGGTTTCGCACCCACAGCTGTCAGGTTGCGATAGGCTTCGGCCACAGCCTGTTTGCCGCCCTCAACCGGGTTGGCGCGCACATAGCGCGGGGTCACGTCGCTGGTGAAGGCCAGCGCCTTGTCAGTGCCGTGCACGCGGACCATGCCCGCACCCAGACCCGGCGTGCGGGCGGTGTCGGCCATGACCATCGTGTCATATTGTTCGTAAACCCACTGCTTGCCCGCATAGTTGGGCGAGGCGAGCAGGGCGCGCAGACCGTCAATCGGGTCGATCTGAGGCACTTCGGCCAGTTCTTCTGCCTCGGGTGTCGCCACCCACGGGCGGTCATATTCCGGTGCGGTCGAAGACAGTTTCGACAGAACGAGGTCGGCTTTGACTTCGCCATTGTGAACGATTAGGAAACGGTCTTCGGTAATCGTTTCTCCGACGATGGCAAAGTCCAGGTCCCATTTCTCGAATACGGCGCGGGCTTCGGCCTCAAGCTCGGGCTTGAGGACCATCAGCATGCGTTCCTGAGATTCAGACAGCATCATCTCGTATGCGGTCATGTTCTCTTCGCGCTGGGGAACGTTCTCAAGGTCCAGACGCACGCCCAGACCACCCTTGTCGCCCATCTCAACGGCGGAACAGGTCAGGCCAGCAGCACCCATGTCCTGGATCGAGATCACGGCGCCGGTCTGCATCAGCTCCAGCGTCGCTTCCATCAGGCGCTTTTCGGTGAAGGGGTCGCCGACCTGAACGGTGGGACGTTTTTCTTCGATCGTGTCGTCGAACTCGGCCGATGCCATGGTCGCACCGCCAACGCCATCACGGCCGGTTTTTGCGCCCAAGTAAACGACCGGCATCCCGACGCCCGAGGCCGCGGAGTAGAAAATCTTGTCACTGTCGGCCAGACCGGCGGCGAATGCGTTCACAAGACAGTTGCCATTATAGGCTGGGTGAAAGCGAACTTCGCCGCCGACGCAGGGAACGCCAAAGCAGTTGCCATAACCGCCAATGCCTTCGACCACGCCGTTGACCAGTTGGCGGGTCTTGTGGTGTCCGGGCTCACCGAACGACAGAGCATTCATCGAGGCAATCGGACGCGCGCCCATGGTGAAAACGTCGCGCAGGATGCCCCCTACGCCGGTTGCGGCGCCCTGATAGGGTTCGATGTAGGACGGGTGGTTGTGGCTTTCCATCTTGAAGACCACGGCCTGGCCGTCACCGATATCGACCACACCCGCGTTCTCACCCGGTCCGCAGATCACCTGAGGGCCCGAGGTGGGCAGCGTGCGGAGCCACTTCTTCGAGGATTTGTAGGAACAGTGCTCGTTCCACATGGCCGAAAAGATGCCCAGTTCGGTGAATGTCGGCTCGCGCCCGATGATCTCGAGGATCATGTCGTATTCGTCGGGCTTGAGCCCATGTGCGGCGATCAGATCGGGTGTGATTGCGGGCTCTTGCATCTTCTGTCCTGTGTCCAAGTGGGCCGAGATTGCGCGCCTTTTAGGGCAAGGGCGCGCCCGTGGAAAGGGTTAAGACCCGCAAGGCATAGTTTGACGCGGCCTGGGGGCAAAAAAATGACCGCCCGGCTGGCTTGGCGGGGCGGTCATTGTAGCGTTCAAAGGGCTCTGATTTATTCCGGCGCGCCGTGCGCAGACCCGGGTTTTTGGGCCTGTTGCTCGGCTTGCTGGTTGGCAGCTTCACCGGCAGCGGCGCCGATAGCGGCCTTTTGTTCCTCGGTCAGGTGATCAGCGTCATCCAGACCGGGGATCGCAACGCGCACCTCGCGGCGGGCAAAGTCGATGCCGTTATCCTTGAACGCGGCTTTGACCCGGTTGAAGATCTCCTTGCGCAGGGTGAACTGCTTACCCGGTTTGGCCATGAACTTGCCCCGGATAATCATGCCCACATCGTCAAAGTCGAACACGCCCTGAGATTTGAAGGGCTGCAAGAAGCCGTCCTTGTGGGTCTCGTCCTCCATCATCTCGGCACCAATCTTCTTGAAGATCTTCTTCACCTTGTTCGGGTCGGTGTCGAAGGGCACGGTGAATTTCAGCTTCATGATGACCCAGTCGCGGCTGTAATTGGTCAGCTTCTGAATTTCACCATAAGGAATGGTGTGAACCGGCCCACGATGGTGGCGCAGCTGCATCGACCGGATCGAGATTTTCTCGACCGTGCCGGTGGTGCCGCCCACATCGACATATTCGCCGACACGGAATGCGTCATCGACAAGGAAGAAGATGCCGCCGACGATATCCGCCACCAGTTTTTGCGCACCAAAACCAATGGCCAGACCCAGAACACCGGCACCGGCCAGAAGCGGGGTGATATTGATGCCCAACGCACCCAAAGCGAGCAGGACAAAGATCACCGCGATGGCGGCCTGCGCGGTCACGCGCAACAGGGGCAGAACCGTTGCCAGCCGCGACCCGCCCGAGCCACCGCCTTCGCCGGCCTCTTCGTCCGGGCTTTGTTCGGCGGCGGTTTGCTCTTTCGCCAAGCGACGGTTGATCCAGAGCGAGACGACCTCGTTCAGGATGTAACCGACTGCGATGATGATGAAGAACTGGATCACCTTGCTGCCGGATTCGGCACCACCACCAGCGATTTCCCGAAGGTCGAGATCCCAGGCCCTTGCAATCATCAGGATGACCAAGATGCCAGCCAAAACCCGACCGATGCGGATGTAACTGCGCTTGGTGGATTTATAGGCTTTTTCAGCGACCGGGCCCTCGCCCTGCATCGGTGGCTGAAGATGGCGTACCAAACCACGGATCAACGTATCCAACGCCGGTGCGATCAGCAGCCAGAACATAGTGGTAAAATGTGCCCCCTGCACCAGAAGGGCAAGCGATGTGGGGTTGCGTTGTGCCACCAGAAACTCGACCAGCAGCCAGATCGCCGCAGACACACCGATCGCGAAGTAGGGGTAGTAGTGCGCCACTTCCTCGTCGAACTTGGTGTGATCGGGGTCGGTGCCCAGCATCATCTGCGACAGGCCTTCACGGGCCTTCCAGGCAATGACGCCAATATAGATGTGGATTGCCGCGTTCAGCCAGAACCCGATACGCGTTTCGCCACCGGTGACCCCGTTCAGTTCATTGAAATGGATGATGAACAGTGTGAACCCGATCAGCAACAACAGGCCGATCAGATTGCGGTGCAGATATTTCGCCCAGTGGTCATCGATATTCACAAGGCGGAAATGAGGTTTGTTCGGCGCCAGGACAAACCGCGAGGCGGCAGCACCCAGGCGCGGAATCCAGATCAGATAGAACACGAAAGGCGCGGCATAGGTTACTTGTTCCGGCGTCAGCAGGCCGCGCCCAAGGGCACGTATGACGACATAGAATACCACCAATCCGGCGATCTCGTGACAGAAGCGGCGGAACAAATAGCTGACAGCCCCCCACAGATCATTCTCATCCGCAACTTCTGTCTGACTGTGCCATTTGCGGGTGAGAAAGCCGAACAACTTTTCCGCAACAAACCCGATAATCAGTACGCTCAGCACCAGACCCATGAGGACAAAAACACCATTGGTCCCGAAGGTGCCGACGAAATTGTCGACCGCGTGGACCTGAGCGCTGAAAAGGTTGGGCACGGTGACTGCGACATGGGTCCATGACGCCACCATCTCGGCCCAGATCTCGTTAATTTCCGTGATCGGATCTTCGCGATCAGCGGCTTCAGCGGCCTTTTGTTCGGCGACAGCATCCAGACGCTCCAGCAGAATGGCGCGAACCTGATCGTCGGACATGCGCGCGACCAGATCGTCCACCTGTTCAGGCGTCAGATCTTCGGGAATGCTGACAGGGGCTGTGGAACCGGTCGTGCCGCTGCTTTGTGCCAAAACGGGGCTGGTCAGGCAAATGACGGAGATTATCGCCAACAATAGGCGAAGGGGGTGAAACATCGAATCTGTCCTCGAACGCAAGTCTTCATGATTTTTTCAAGATCATAGGTCTAAGTGCCCGAATTTCACAGATGTTTTGCCTATCGAACCAACGTGCGTTGCCCGAAAGCAAAAAAAAGGCCGAGCGCTAAGCTCGGCCGTAGTCCAACAGGGAGGTATGAAGATGATGAGCGTTGCAGCATCATCGCCTTCGAGTGCTCATTTAGGGATCAGTTTGTGAACGATCAAGATGTTTCACACTGAATGCTGATCATGCCCGCTATGCTGCATGTGCATAGCTACAATTTTCCCATCTGCTTCAACTGTTTGCGTTGAGCAGTGATCTCGTCCTGAACAAAGTCGCGGAAGGCGGCGACGCGCTTGGAATGGCGCAGTTCCTCGGGATAGGCGAGGTAGACGGGAACGTCGGCCGTTTCGATGTCCGACAGGATCGGAACAAGATGCGGGAAATCCTGCGTGACATAATCCGGCAATACGCCGATGCCCAGATTGTGCAGAACACCCTGCAGGACGCCGAAATAGTTGTTCACTGTCAGCAGCGATCCGGGGTTATACGTCATCAGGTGCCGCACCATTGCAGCGCTTGCGCCGACCTGAGGCGCCGACGGTGTCTGACAGATCAGCCGGTGATCCTTGATCTCATCCAACGATTCAAGCATCCCGCCGTGCGTCTCGATATACTCCTGAGTTGCATAGAGCGTCATCTGCACGGTCATCAGGCGTTTGCGAACCAGATCGGCCTGGCTGGGCTCTTTCATGCGGATGGCCACGTCGGCCTCGCGCATGGGCAGATCCAGAACGCGCTCTTCCAGCATCAAATCGATGTTTAGGTCGGGGTATTGCTCGTACAGTTTCGGCAGGCGCGGGGCCAGCCAGAGCGTACCGAAGCCGAAAGTGGTGGTGACGCGCAACACGCCAAAGACTTCTTCTTCGCTGTCACGGATACGCGCGGCGGCGGCGTCCAGACGTTTGGACATGGCCGAGGTCGCATCGAACAGCAACTCACCCTGTTCGGTCAGGATCAGCCCGCGCGCATGGCGGTGAAACAGGGTCGAATCAAGCGACTCTTCCAACGCTCTGATCTGCCGACTAACCGCCGATTGCGACAGATTCAGCTTATCACCCGCATGAGTAAGGCTGCCTGCATCCGCGACCGCGTGAAATATCCTAAGCTTGTCCCAATCCATCGCCGCAACTTTCGTTATCTTTCGGAACGCCTATATGAAATAGGTTACAACTTCCACATTCAAAGGCTGAAATCCTTGTGATTCAGTGGATAAACCCTATGCAGGTCAGGAATTGTGACCTAAAATGGATGAAAAAGTAGCACACTGATCTGACGAGGGGAGGCGTCCGATGAGTCAGCCACAAATATCGCTGAATGACCGGTTCGATCTGGAAAAGAACCCCATCCTTTTGAATGGCACGCAAGCGCTTGTGCGTCTGATGCTGATCCAAAAGGCGCGGGACATGCAGGCGGGGTTGAATACCGCCGGTCTGGTGACAGGATATCGTGGGTCGCCGTTGGGGGCTGTGGACCAGCAGATGATGCGGGCGCAAAAGCAATTAGCCGAAAGCGACATCACCTTTCAGTACGGGTTGAACGAGGATCTGGCCGCCACGGCTCTGTGGGGCAGCCAGCAGGCCGGGCTGCGCGGGGACGGACGGTTCGATGGCGTGTTCGGCCTGTGGTACGGCAAAGGGCCTGGGGTGGACCGGTCCGGCGATGTGATGCGGCACGCGAACATGGCGGGCACGGCCAAACATGGCGGTGTGCTGATGGCGATGGGCGATGACCACACCGGCGAAAGCTCGACCGTTTTGCACCAATCAGAGTGGTCGCTGGTTGATATGTACATGCCGATCGTCAGCCCGGCAGGTGTGCAGGAGGTTCTGGATTACGGCGTCTACGGGTTCGCACTCAGCCGATTTGCCGGTGTCTGGGTCGGGCTGAAGACAATGAAAGACACGATTGAGGTGACCTCGGTCGTGGACGGCAGCGTTGACCGGATGAAATTGGCAGTGCCCAATTTCGACATGCCCGAAGGCGGGTTGAACATCCGTCTGGGCGACACGCCGCACCTGCAGGAAGGGCGGATCATCGATTTCAAACGTTTCGCGGCCGAAACGTTTTCCCGTGCCAACAAGATGGACAGACGGGTCTGGGGCAAGCCGGGGGCCAAGATCGGCTTTGTTGCGGCGGGGAAGAACTGGCTGGACCTGTCCCACGCGATGTCTCTTTTGAACATCGATGAGGCTGAGGCTGAACGTTTGGGGATCACCACCTACAAGATCGGACAGACCTTTCCGCTGGACATGGCCGGGTTCCAGGACTGGGCTGAAGGGCTTGACCTGATTGTTATCGTCGAAGAAAAACGCAAACTGATCGAGGTGCAGGTCAAAGAAGCCATCTTCGACGACCGCCGGGGCCGCCGTGTGTATGGCTGGTACAAGGGCGGGGCCGGGGCACTGCACCGGGAGGAGCTGTTCCCCACGCGCGGCGCGCTGAATCCGATCATGATCGCTGAGAAACTCGGTGAAATTCTGATCGAAGAGGGCCGCGAGACCGATGGTGTTCGTGCCGGTCTGGCCAGCCTGTCCGAGGCCCGTCGCGCCGACAACGCCGAGGAAATCGCGACGCGCCTGCCGTATTTCTGTTCGGGTTGCCCGCATAACAGCTCGACCCGTTTGCCTGAAGGCAGCCGTGCGTATGCAGGTATCGGGTGTCACTACATGGTGCAGTGGATGGACCGGGAAACCACCGGCTTCACCCAGATGGGCGGTGAGGGTGCGAACTGGATTGGTGAGGCTCCGTTTTCGGCGACCAATCATGTGTTCCAGAACCTTGGCGATGGAACGTACAATCACTCGGGCGTGCAGGCGATCCGGGCGGCTTTGGCGGCGGGGACGAATATCACCTTCAAGATCCTGTACAACGATGCCGTCGCCATGACTGGCGGGCAGGAGAACGAAGGCGGTCTGACCGCAGAACGGATCGTGGCCGAGGTCAAGGCCATGGGCGTTCAGCATGTCGCAGTCGTCTATGACGAAAAAGAAGACTTGAATTTCAAGGCTCTGCCTGCCGGAGTTGATACCTTCGAACGTGCCGAACTGATGCAGGTGCAGGAGCGTTTCCGCGAGATTGAGGGTGTTTCCGTCATCGTCTACGTCCAGACCTGCGCGGCCGAGAAACGGCGCCGGCGCAAAAAGGGCGCATTCCCGGACCTGGATAAACGTGTCTTTATCAACACCGATATCTGCGAGGGCTGCGGCGATTGCGGGGTGCAGTCGAACTGTGTCTCGATCGTGCCGAAAGAGACCGAACTGGGTCGCAAACGGGCCATCGATCAATCCAGCTGCAACAAGGATTTCTCTTGCCTCAACGGGTTTTGTCCGTCGTTTGTAACCTTGGAAGGTGCGGAAATCCGTAAGGAGGCAACGACCGAGATCGACCTGCCAGATTTACCGGACCCCGTGCTGCCGGAAATCAAGGGCACGCATAACGTGGTCATTACTGGGGTTGGGGGCACGGGCGTTGTGACCTTGGGTGCAATTCTGGCCCAAGCGGCACAAATCGACGGCAAAGGTGCGGGCATGATGGAAATGGCAGGCCTGGCCCAAAAGGGCGGAGCCGTGCATATCAACTGCCGCCTCGCCAATCGCCCCGAGGATATCAGCGCCATTCGTGTCGCCACGGGTGAGGCGCACGCCTTGATTGGTGGCGATTTGGTGGTGTCCGCGGGGGCGAAAACCTTGGGTCTGACGCGGGCGGGTCAAACCGGCGCTGTCGTCAACTCTCATGAAACCGTCACCGGTGACTTTACCCGCGATACGGATTTCCACATTCCGGGCGACAGGCTTAAACTGTCCTTACAGGCGCGGCTAAAAGAAGATGTTTCCCTGTTCGACGCCACCGAGCTGGCGCGCGCTGTGATGGGGGACTCGATCTATTCCAACATGATGATCTTTGGCGCGGCGTGGCAGCGTGGTCTGTTGCCGGTCAGCCATGAGGCTGTCGTGTCAGCCATTGAACTGAACGGTACGGCGGTCGAGCGCAACAAACGCGCCTTCGACATCGGTCGCTGGGCCGTCCTGCATCCGCAGGAGGTTGCAGGGATTCTCGAGCCTAATACGGCCGAGTTACCGAAAACTCTGGATCAGATCATCAATTTCCGTGTGCAGCACCTGACCGCCTATCAAAGTGGTCGTCTGGCCAAGCGGTATCTCAAACTGGTCAATGCGTTTGATGATGAAGGTGCTCGCAAGGCCGTGGCAGAAGGTTATCACAAGCTGTTGTCCTATAAGGATGAATACGAGGTCGCCCGATTGATGCTGGACAGTCGCGAAAAGGCCGCCACCGAGTTCGACGGGGGTTTCAAAATGACCTTCCATCTGGCTCCGCCCATTCTGGGTGGCACCGGGCCGGACGGCCGGCCGAAGAAACGGGCTTATGGGGAATGGTTGCTGAAGCCGATGAAAGTTCTGGCCAAGCTGAAAGTCCTGCGCGGGACACCGCTGGACATTTTCGGATATAACGCCGAACGGCGGATGGAGCGGAGTCTGATCAAGCAATATGAGCGGGATATCAAAGAGGTAGCGCCGCTTTTTACACCGCAGACACGGGATGCAGTTGTCGCCCTTGCGCGACTTCCGCTGGATATTCGCGGATTCGGGCCGGTGCTGCGCGTCAATGAGGCCAAAGCCGCCAAGCGGCGCGAAGAACTACTAACCGTAATCCGCGACGGAGGGCAGGAGCTGCGCGCAGCTGCCGAGTAAGAGTAAATCGTCACGGTCTTGTCACGAAACCTAGGCAAAATTGTTGCTTAAACCTATCTTGCAGGCAGCAAACCTCGGAGATTCGAATGCCTTCGCGCCGCCACGTCGCTCGTGACATTTCTTATGCCCATTCCGCCGAAACCAAGGGCGGGAAGATGGTGATCAAGCTGATGGAGAACACCACGGGCCGCTTGCGTCTGATCAAACGCGCGGATGGGTATGAGAAAGAGGTGGCTAACGGACGTGATTTCTGGTCGGTGATGGTGGACCGATACGGGCTGTCGCTGGATGTCGTTGGGGGCTCGCTGTCGAATATTCCGAAATCCGGGCCGCTGATCCTGATCGCCAACCATCCTTACGGCATTCTGGATGGGCTTATGATGGGGCACATGCTGTCCGAGACACGTGGCGACTTTCGGATCCTGGCGCATCGCGTGTTCCGCAAGGCCGAGGATATCAACCGCATCATCTTGCCGATCTCGTTTGACGAGACCAAAGAGGCGATGAAGCTGAACCTCGAGACCCGAAAAACAGCGCTAAATTATCTGGGTGAGGGCGGCGCGATCGGGATTTTCCCGGGCGGCACGGTCAGCACCGGGGTCAAACCGTTCTCGCACCCGATGGACCCGGGCTGGCGCGGATTTACAGCCCGGATGGTGGCCAAGTCGAACGCCACGGTGGTGCCAGTTTTCTTTGACGGCCATACCTCGCGCCTGTTCCAGATCGCCAGCCATTTGCACAACACTCTGCGCATGGGTCTGTTGATCAAAGAGTTCAAAAAGCGCGTCGATACTCCGGTCAAAGTTGTGATCGGAGACCCCATTGGGCGCGACGTTCTGGACCCTTTGGCAAAGGACACACGCAAGATGATGGATTTCTTGCGCAAAGCCACGTATGAGCTTTCCCCAACACCGCTGAAGTCTTACGACTACGGCTACGAGTTTGAGGAACGGCATCGCGCCTAAAGGGGCAAATGGCAGTAGGCATCTTTGATTCTGGATTGGGCGGTCTGACCGTTCTGGACGCCGCGCAGAAACGTCTGCCGGACGTGGATTTCCTGTATTTTGCGGACAGCGCTCATGCGCCCTATGGCGTGCGCGATGCCGAGAATATCTATGAGCTGACGCGCCGCGCCGTATACGACCTTTGGAACCGCGGCTGTGATCTGGTGATTCTGGCCTGCAACACCGCCAGCGCCGCTGCGTTGCGCCGGATGCAGGAAGAGGGCGTGCCTGAGGGCAAGCGAGTTCTGGGCGTCTTTGTGCCGCTGATCGAAGCTCTGACCGAGCGTCAATGGGGCGACAACAGCCCGCCGCGCGAAGTTGCCGTGAAGCACGTGGCGTTGTTTGCCACGCCTGCGACGGTGTCCAGTCGCGCTTTCCAGAGGGAACTGGCGTTCCGCGCGATTGGTGTGGACGTAGAGGCGCAGGCTTGCGGCGGTGTGGTCGATGCAATCGAAGACGGTGACATGATCCTTGCCGAGGCACTGGTGCGCAGCCATGTGGACGCGCTGAAACGGAAAATGCCGGAACCGCAGGCCGCGATTTTGGGCTGCACCCACTATCCGCTGATGGCCGAAACCTTTCAGGCGGCCTTGGGGTCGGATGTGCAGGTGTTCAGCCAAGGTGCTTTGGTGGCCGAAAGTCTTGCGGACTACCTGCAACGCCACCCGAAGATGCAGGGTGAGGGCACAGGCGGATATCTGACCACCGGTAAGCCCGGCACCGTCAGCGACCGTGCTACGCAGTTCCTCCGACGACAAATCACGTTCGAGGCCGCCTGACTTAGGTCAAGGACGGCTTTACGCATTCTCCTTTATTCGAAGGCCGTCGCATCGGCGGTCGTGATATGTGACACTTTGGAACAAGAGGTCTGACATGACCCATAAAATCGCAATTCTGGGTGCTTCCGGCTATACCGGCGCCGAGCTGGTGCGGCTGATCGCCGAGCACCCGAATATGGAAATCACCGCTCTGGCCGCCGAACGTAAAGCTGGGATGTCGATGGCACAGGTCTTCCCGCATCTGCGCCACATGGACCTGCCGGATCTGTGCAAAATCTCTGAGATCGATTTTTCGCAGATCGACCTGTGTTTCTGCGCCCTGCCGCATAAAACCAGCCAGGAGATCATTCGCGACCTGCCGAAAGACCTTAAGATCATCGACCTGTCTGCGGATTTCCGTCTGCGGGACGCGGAAGAGTATGAAAAGTGGTACGGTAACCCACACGTGGCGTTGGAACAGCAGGAAGAGGCTGTCTATGGCCTGACCGAGTTCTACCGCGACGACATCCGCAATGCTCGGCTGGTGGCTGGCACGGGCTGTAACGCCGCGACGGGTCAGTATGTGCTGCGGCCGCTGATCACGGCCGGTGTAATTGATCTGGACGATATCGTGCTGGACCTGAAATGCGCCGTGTCGGGGGCAGGCCGGTCGCTGAAAGAAAACCTGCTGCACGCCGAGCTTAGCGAGGGGTATAATGCCTATGCCGTAGGCGGTACCCACCGGCATCTGGGCGAGTTCGATCAGGAATTCTCGGCTTTGGCCGGTCGCAAGGTGCATGTGCAGTTCACGCCACACCTGATCCCGGCCAACCGGGGTATTCTGGCAACCACTTACGTCAAGGGCGATCCGGCCAGCGTGTATGAAGCGTTGGCTAAAGCCTATGAAAATGAACCGTTTATCCGGATGCTGCCGTTTGGCGAGACACCCTCGACCCACCATGTTCGGGGCTCGAACTTCTGCCATATCGGTGTGGTAGGCGACCGGATTGAACGTCGCGCCATCGTGATCGGCGCATTGGATAACCTGACAAAAGGTAGTAGTGGCCAAGCCTTGCAGAACGCCAACCTGATGTTAGGTGAAGATGAAACCGCGGGCCTGATGATGGCCCCGTTGTTCCCGTGAGGACGAAATGAAAACGCTCAAGAAACGCCGTCGTGTACAAGTCATTCTGTTGGCTGTCGTGGCTCTCGCTATGGCCACGGGGTTGATTGGGTATGCGTTGCAGGATGGTATCAACTTCTTCCGTTCACCCAGCCAGGTGATCGCCGAACCCCCGAAACCGACCGAGGTGTTCCGCATTGGTGGTCTGGTCGAAGAGGGTTCGATCATTCGTGGGCAGGGCGAGACCGTGCATTTTGTTGTGACAGATGGGGGTGAGAGCGTGCCGGTGGCTTTCACCGGTGTGTTGCCTGATCTGTTTGCCGAAAACCAGGGCATGGTGGGTACGGGTTCTTATGTGAATGGTGTATTCGAAGCCACTGAAATCCTTGCAAAACACGACGAGACCTACATGCCGAAAGAGGTTGTGGACGCTCTGAAAGAGCAAGGCGTTTATCAGGAAGCTGACGAAAGCTGAATGCAGCTGTCCTGCGCGCCTTCGGCGGCGATGATTGGGAAATGATGAAACAGGGCGTTGCGCGCAACAGGCGGGCAGCGCCCTGTTTCGTTGGGAGAATTTAACTGGGTTGGGAAACCGTGTGTCGCACCAAAGACGGAGGGTGCGATGCAGACGGTGCGACAGATTGCAACTGAGATCGTGGCGCGTGAAGGCGGATTTGTGGATGATCCGGACGATCCCGGCGGGGCGACCAAGCACGGTGTGACCATTCACACCATGCGTCGACTGGGGCTGGACTTGTCGGGCGATGGGGCAATCAACAGCGCTGACGTTCGTTTGCTCAGCAAATCCCAGGCCGTCGATATTTTTGTGCAGCATTACTTTGAACTGCCCCGGCTGAGCCTGCTCCCGACGATTTTGCACCCTTCGGTGTTTGACATGTACGTCAACGCGGGTGGGCAGGCCGTCAAGATCCTTCAACGTCTGTTACGTGAAATGGGGTTCGGGGTCACTGTTGACGGAATCGTTGGGCCAAAGACTGCGCGGGCCTGTGAGAACGCGGCGGACCCCGATCCAGTGGCTTTGCGGGATGCCTATGGGGTCGCGCGGCGCAACTTTTACTTCCGGCTTGCCGACAACAGGCCCGCATCCCGCAAATACGCCCGAAGCCGGGCAGGTAGCAAAGGCGGGTGGATTCGCCGGGCCGAGGAGTTCGTCTCTCCGGCCTATCACTTAAGCGATGCAGATTTTCAAAGGAGGGTTGCGGGATGGGACTAATCTCGAACGTCTTGACGTTTCTGTTCGGTGGCGGTCGCAACGTCGTGCGCGAAACTGCTGAAATCTTTCGGGAAAATGCAGAAAACGGGGCTGCGCGCAGCCTTACGTTGCAGCAACAGGCGATGGTTCAGTTCGGTCAGGAGTTTCAGGCGCCACGCAAGGGGGCGTTCGATCGGGTCATGGACGGGCTCAACCGGTTGCCGCGCCCGGCGATGGCGCTGGGGACGTTAGGCCTGTTCGTCGCGGCCATGGTCGATCCGCTTTGGTTCGCAGCGCGGATGCAGGGAATCGCCTTGGTGCCCGAGCCGTTGTGGTGGCTGCTTGGGGTGATCGTGTCCTTCTATTTTGGTGCGCGTCATCAGGCCAAGGTTCAGGATATGCAACGAGAGATCACGGCCACGATGCATCGCACCCCCCAGGTGCTGGAAAACCTGCAAGCGCTGAAAGCCCTGCGCAGCGATGGAATCGGGGTTGCCGATCCGGGGGCTGACGTTGCACTGGCCAAAAGTGCCAGCCATCCCGGCGACAACCCGGCGCTGGAGGACTGGCGGCGCAAACGCGTGGCCTGACCCGCGACACTATGCTCGCCCCAAAGGGGCGAAAGTGATTGGTGCTTGCCGGGCAACAGGACTATATCCGGGGCCATGATTACAGAACTAGGCCACTTTGCCCTGATCCTCGCCTTTCTGGTTGCCATCGTGCAGTCAGTTGTTCCGCTGATAGGTGCCGCCAAACGGTGGCCCGGATGGATGTCCTTTGCCGAACCTGCGGCGATCCTGCAGTTCCTGCTGGTTGGTTTCTCGTTCTGGGCGCTGGTCTGGGCGTTTGTGACCTCGGATTTCTCGCTGCGGGTGGTGGTTGAGAACAGCCATTCGGCCAAGCCAATGCTGTACAAGATCAGCGGAACATGGGGCAACCACGAAGGCTCGATGCTGCTGTGGGTGCTGATCGTGTCATTGTTCGGCGCTATGGCCGCGTTTTTCGGAGGCGGCCTGCCGCCCACGCTGAAAGCACGGGTTCTGGCGGTTCAGGCTGCGATTGCGGTGGCGTTTTTTGCCTTCATCTTGTTCACCTCGAACCCGTTTGACCGGTTGATTGTGGCACCTTTTGACGGGCGCGATCTGAACCCCCTGTTGCAGGACCCCGGATTGGCCTTCCATCCGCCGTTCCTGTACCTGGGCTACGTGGGCCTGAGCATGGCCTTCAGCTTTGCCGTCGCCGCCCTGATCGAGGGGCGTGTGGACGCCGCATGGGGCCGCTGGGTGCGTCCGTGGACGCTGGCGGCTTGGGTGTTTTTGACCATCGGCATCGCGCTGGGGTCGTGGTGGGCGTATTACGAGCTTGGCTGGGGCGGTTTCTGGTTCTGGGACCCGGTTGAGAATGCCTCGTTCATGCCGTGGCTTCTGGCTGCCGCGCTGCTGCACTCGGCCATCGTGGTTGAGAAGCGCGAAGCGTTGAAAAGCTGGACCATTCTGCTGGCGATCATTGCCTTTGGCTTCTCTCTGATCGGCACGTTCATTGTGCGCTCGGGGCTGCTGACGTCGGTGCACGCCTTCGCCAATGACCCCGAACGCGGCGTGTTCATCCTGTTCATTCTGGTGATCTTCATCGGCGGGTCTTTGACCCTATTTGCTGCCCGCGCGCAGGCGATGGAGGCCAAGGGCGTCTTTGGCATGGTCAGCCGCGAAAGCGCGCTGATTCTGAACAATATCCTGCTGGCCGTCAGCTGTTTCGTCGTGTTCGTAGGGACGATGTGGCCGATGGTGGCTGAGATGGCGTTCGATCGCAAACTCTCGGTTGGGGCGCCGTTCTTCAACTCGGCCTTCACGCCGTTCATGGTTGCATTGGGCATTGCGCTGCCGGTGGGCGCGATGCTGCCGTGGAAACGCGGCAAGCTTGGCAAAACTGCCTATTCGCTGCGCTATGCTTTTCTTCTGGCGCTGGCTCTGGCCTTGTTGGTCTGGGCAATGCAGACCGGGCGCAGTGCGCTGGGGCCGGTTGGTCTGTTCTTGGGTGCATGGATCACCTTCGGCGCGGCCGTCGATTTGTGGAGCCGCACCGGCCGCAAAGGAAGCCTCAAGCGCCTGTTCCGTCTGCCGGGTGCAGACTGGGGTAAGGCCGTGGCGCATACCGGTCTTGGTGTAACCATGTTCGCCATAGCGGGCCTGACCGCGTGGGAGGTCGAAGACATCCGTGTCGCGCAGCCCGGTCAGCCGTTTGAGGTCGGGCAGTTTACCCTGATGCTGGAAGATGTGCGGCGCGTAGAGGGGCCGAACTATTTCTCGACCATGGCAGATGTCCGGGTCGAAAAGAACGGGCGTCCAATGGGCACGCTTCACCCTGAAAAACGGGACTATCCGGTCGCTCGGATGCCAACAACAGAGGCAGCGATTGACTATCGGTTCCTCGGTGACCTCTATGTGGTGATCGGCGATCAGCAGGCCGACGGCGGTTGGGTCATGCGGACCTATATCAAACCGCTGGCGAACTGGATCTGGGGCGGGTGTATCCTGATGTCTCTGGGTGGCTTGATCAGCCTGTCGGACCGTCGGTTCCGGGTTGCAGCTGGCGCACGCAAGGCCCCAACGGGCGGAGTACCTGCTGAATGAAACGTCTGATCCTGATTTTGACGTTGATTGCGTCGCCACTTTTCGCCGTACAGCCTGACGAAGTTCTAGATGATCCGGTGCTGGAACAACGGGCCCGGGACCTTAGCACCGGGCTTCGCTGTCTGGTCTGCCGCAACGAGAGCATCGATGAAAGTAACGCGGAACTGGCGCGGGATCTACGCCTGCTGCTGCGGGAACGTCTTGTGGCCGGGGATACGGATCAGGAGGCGATTGCCTTCATCGTGGATCGTTACGGCGAATATGTGTTGTTGAAACCGACCACTTCGGGTTCGAACCTGATGCTATGGCTGGCCGGTCCGATCATGTTGCTGATCGCTGCGGCGATGGGGTGGAGCTTTCTGCGCAAGCGATCCCAAGTTCAGGCCACCGGCGAAAAGGACAAGCTGACCGACGCCGAGAAAGAGCGATTGCGCCAAATTCTTGATGACTGACCCAGGGTTCCGCTTTTCCTTCCCCTGCATTTAAGTCAGGGTTCCGAAAAGACCGGAATTTTGGGGAGGGGTTCATGGAATACGAAACGATCCTGTTGGACATCACGGACGATTTGGCGGTTGTGACCCTGAACCGTCCCGACAAGATGAATGCGATGACGGCGCAGATGCGGGCCGAGATCACGCACGCGATGAAGCACGCCGCCCGTCATGCGCGGGCGATTGTTCTGACCGGATCAGGTGACGCGTTTTGCTCGGGCCAGGATTTGGGCGATGCGTCCAGCACTGGCAAGATTGATCTGGAGCAGACGCTGCGCGATGAGTACGAGCCGATGCTCGAGACGATCCACGATTGTCCGGTTCCCACAATCGCGGCCGTCAACGGCCCGGCTGCCGGGGCAGGGGCAAACCTTGCGCTTTGTGCCGATGTGGTGATCGCAACGGAAAGCGCCTATTTCCTGCAAGCATTTGCTCGGATTGGTCTGTTGCCGGACGCCGGTGGAACGTGGTTCATGCCGCGTCAGATGGGGTTTGCCAAGGCCATGGGTGCTGCCTTGTTTGCCGATAAGATTAGCGCGCGGCAGGCGGATGACTGGGGCCTGATCTGGGAGGCTGTGCCCGACGACGCGTTCGACGCTCATTGGCGCAAGCGTGCAGCTTATCTGGCCAGTGGCCCCACAGCCGGATTTGGAGCGATCAAAAAGGCGATCCGCGGAACTTATGAGAAAACGCTGCCGCAGCAACTGGCGATCGAAGCGCATTTGCAGGGTGATTGCGGTCGCAGCCGGGATTTTGCCGAAGGCGTCGTGGCCTTCATGGAAAAACGCCCCCCGAAATTCGAAGGGCGCTGAAGCTTAGGCGCGGCGGCGGCGGCGTGACCGCCGCTCGGGCGCGGCATCGTCGCCGGTGCCATCCGACGCCGAGGAAAACGGTCCCAGAGCATCAGTGATCTGGTCCAGCGTCGGGCGAGCCCCGCGCGGCCTGGTATCCAGTGCTTCGCGCATTTTGCGCAGATGCTCAGGCATGGTGCCACAGCAACCGCCAATGATGGTGGCCCCGGCATCGCGCGCCATAGCCGCATAGTCACCCATCAGTTCGGGCGTGCCGTCATAGTGGATATGGCCGTCGACATATTTCGGAATACCGGCATTGCCTTTCGAGATGACCGGACGCTCGGTTCCCTGCGCCGCAATTCCCAGCACGGTGCGCAGGATGTCCGAGGCACCGGTGCCGCAGTTGGCGCCGAAAGCAATCGGCGGGTTGGGCAGGGTTTCGACCAGCTGCGCCAAATCGGCCGAGGTAACGCCCATCATTGTGCGCCCCGCGGTATCAAAGCTCATGGTGCCGCACCAGGGCATGTCGGCCAGGGCAAAAGCTTCGGCTGCTGCGCGGAATTCTTCCGGCGCGCTGATGGTTTCCAGCCACAGAACGTCCGCACCACCGGCCTTGAGCGCGTCTGCCTGTTCGTGGAACATTTCGACCGCAGCGGCATGAGACAGGCTGCCGACCGGTTCCATGATCTCACCCGTCGGGCCGACCGAACCGGCCACGACAACCGGACGTCCAGCCTTGTCGGCGACCTCGCGGCCCAATTCGGCGCCAATGCGGTTCAGCTCGGCCACACGGTTTTGCGCATCATGCAGTTTCAAACGCGCCGAAGTTCCGCCGAACGTATTGGTCAGAAACAGATCGCTGCCCGCATCAACCGAGCCCTGATACAGCGCGCGGATCTTGTCCGGCGCGTCCACGTTCCACATCTCGGGCGCGTCACCCGATTGCAGACCCATGTTGAACAGGTTGGTGCCTGTTGCACCGTCTGCCAGAATGGCATCGGTGGTTTCGAGAAGCTTGCTCAGTGCATTTGTCATCGGGGTGTTCCAAAAAAGGCGCAATCGGCCTGACAACTATTAGAGACGCCCCGTGTCTCATGACCGGGGCGTCAAATCAAACTCATAAATCTCATGAAGATCATGAGCCTTGCGCTTCAGCGATTAGATTTCGGCCTCTGCCATGACCTGTTCTTTGGCTTCGACCAGCAATTCTGCCATCTTCTCTCGGATTTTTGCCTCATCAGCCAAATCGCCCAGGTACCCCTTCACAGCCTCCACGACGTCATCTTCGCTGACGTTCTGCAAATCGGTGCGAACCAGTTCCTGACCGTAAGCGCGGGCTTTTTCAACGGCCTCGCCTTTAAGGGTCGAGGCCCAAACGGCCATAAACCGGTTTCGGCGCATCCGGGCAATAAATTGCATCTTTTCGTCATGCGCGAACATGTTTTCAAACGCGACTTCACGCTCGTCAAATGTGGTCATTGGTTGGGGACCTCTTGGATTACAACTTCTTTCCTGATGATATGACTATACGTGCGCCTGTTCGCAAGGGATTTGCGCTGCGTCAAAGCCCCTCGGGTCAGTAAACTTGCGGGAATGGGGGGCTTGCACTATGAGAACGCCAACGTGAGGGGACTCATTCCCTCTGTTCAGAGTGGAAAGGTCGCTTATGGCGCGTCGCAAGAAAATTTATGAAGGTAAGGCCAAGATTCTGTACGAAGGACCCGAACCGGGCACCATCGTTCAGTATTTCAAGGATGACGCCACCGCGTTCAACGCCGAGAAGAAGGATGTGATCGACGGCAAGGGTGTTCTGAACAACCGCCTGAGCGAGTTCTTCATGAATGGTCTGGCGCAGATTGGCGTGCCGACCCACTTTATCCGCCGTCTGAACATGCGCGAACAGCTGGTGCGCAGCTGCGAGATCGTGCCGCTGGAAGTGATCGTGCGCAACTATGCCGCCGGTTCGATGTCGAAACGTTTGGGCATTGCCGAGGGCACGCAGTTGCCGCGTCCGATCGTGGAATACTGCTACAAGGATGATGCGCTGGGTGATCCTCTGGTCACCGAAGAGCACATCGCTGCCTTTGGCTGGGCCAGCCAGCAGGACATGGAAGACATCCTCAGCCTCGCACTGCGGGTGAACGATTTCATGAGCGGTGTGATGCTGGCCGTGGGCATTCGTCTGGTCGACTTCAAGATCGAGATCGGGCGTGTCTATGATGGCGACTATCAGCGTCTGATTATCGCGGATGAGATCAGCCCTGACAGCTGCCGCCTGTGGGATATCGAAACCGGCCAAAAGCTGGACAAGGACGTGTTCCGCCGCGACCTGGGCAGCCTGACCGACGCTTATTCCGAGGTTGCGCGCCGTCTTGGCGTCTTGCCGAAAAGCAATGTGACCAAGCCGACTCTGATCAACTGATCGGTCTTTTTGCTCGGAAAATTCAAAAGCGCTGTCTGCAATGACAGCGCTTTTTTCTTTTTGCTCTGGTGGTTTGACAGCGCGCCTGGTCCTTCGCATTGTCGGGGCAGGTGCAACCACGGTGGTTCCGACATGGGTGAATTGTTCGATCAGGCAGTCTTTCTGAAGTTCCTCGCCGCACTGCTGGCGATCTTCAACCCGCTTTACGGCATCCCGATCTTCCTGAGCATGACTGAAGGCTATTCGGCTGCTGAGCGTAAACGCGTGGCGCTGATCGTGACGGGCACTGTTGTGGTCGTCGCCTTGATCGCCGTGCTGGTGGGTGAAGAGATACTTGCCATTTTTGGCATCGACATCCCCTCGTTCCGCATTGCCGGCGGGCTGATCATTCTTGGGGTCGGGATGTCGATGCTGAACGCGTCTGACCGGCCACAGGGCGATCAGCAGGCGGTGGAAGAGGGCGCCAAGAAGAAAAGCAATATCGCCGTTGTGCCGCTGGCGATTCCTCTGACCATCGGGCCGGGAACCATTGCGACCACGATTGTCTTTGCCCACACGCTGTCGGACGGGGCCGAGATTGTAACCTTGGGATCTGCAGTGTTGATCGCCTGCGCGATTGTGGGGCTGGGATTGCTGTTTGCGGACCCGATATCGCGGTTTTTCGGGCCGACCATGATTAATGTGATAACCCGTGTCATGGCGATTATCCTTGTCGCTGTGGCGGTCGAGATGGTTCTTACCGGCACGTTTAATGCCATTGATGCGCGTTACCCAGGGCTGACAGGCGGAGGCTGATCGGCCAACCTGCGTCAAACTGTATGCGGACAAGGGTTGTCGAACGCCGTTTCGCACGCTATCCCCCGCGCAACGGAACGGGCCCGGAAACACGGCCCTCAGCTGGAGTTGCAGGAATGAAAGCACGGGTGCATGTGATGCTGAAGAACGGGGTCCTCGACCCGCAGGGTGAGGCCGTCCGGCACGCTTTGGGCGCCATGGGCTTTGATCAGGTCGAAGGCGTGCGTCAGGGCAAGGTGATCGACCTTGAACTGGCCGAAGGCGCGACCGAGGCCGACATCACCGAGATGTGCGAAAAGCTGTTGGCGAACACCGTCATCGAGCGTTACGAGATCGAACTGGTCTGACTTGATGCGGGCCGCCCGTCTGATCACGTATCGTCAGCCATTGGAGCTGATGACCATTCCCGATCCTGAACCGGCCGAGGACGGCGTTGTCGTCCGGGTGCTGGCTTGCGGTGTTTGCCGCTCGGATTGGCATGCGTGGTCGGGGTCTGACCCGGATGTGATCCTACCGATGACCCCCGGGCACGAATATTGCGGCGAAGTCGTTGCGGTTGGTGCGCAGGTGACCCGATGGAAAGTCGGGGATCGGGTGATCGCACCGTTCATTCTGGCCTGCGGTCATTGCCCGGATTGTGCGCAGGGCCACCAAACGATCTGCTCGGATCAGGTGGTGCCCGGCTTCACATGTGACGGGGCCTTTGCCGAATACATTGCCGTGGCTCATGCCGATGCCAACCTGACGGCTTTGCCGGACACGCTGGCACCCGAAATCGCAGCTGCCCTAGGCTGCCGGGTGACGACCGCCTGGCAGGCACTGGTCGGTCGGGCGCAGATACAGGGCGGCGAGTGGCTGGCCATCTTTGGTGGCGGCGGCGTCGGCGTATCGACTCTTTTGCTGGGCAAGGCACTGGGCGCGCGTGTCGTCGTTGTCGATATCGCCGATGACAAGCTGGCCTATGCCAAAAGCCTTGGCGCTGATGCGGTGGTTAATGCCGCCAGCAGCGATGCGTCGGAGGCCGTGAAAGAGATCACCGGCGGCGGCGCGCATGTCGCGATTGAGGCGTTGGGGATCGAAACCACCACCGTTGCTGCCGTGAAATCCCTGCGCAAGCTGGGCCGCATGGTGCAGATCGGAATGCCAGCCGGGCAGCACTCGACTATGTCTTTGCCAATGGACGTGCTGTATTCCGGCCAGTTGGCCGTTTATGGCACCCGCGGGATGCCAAGCTGGCGCTATCCATCGCTGTTGTCGCTGATTTCCGGGGGCAGCGTTGATCTCAGCCCACTGGTGACGCGAAAAATATCTCTGAACCAGGTGAGTGATGAACTTGCCGCCTTTGACCATCCAACACCGCCGGGTGTTGCCGTGGTCACCGATTTTGTCTGTTAGGAGGGTCCGCAATGCGCGCAGCCGTCATCGTTTTCCCCGGTTCGAATTGTGATCGGGACCTTGCAGTGGCCTTTGAACAGGCTGGTTTTCAGGTCGATATGGTCTGGCACAAGGATGCCGCGCTGCCCGAGGGGATCGACATCGTGGGCGTGCCCGGCGGGTTCTCGTACGGCGACTACCTGCGCTGCGGTGCCATCGCGGCGCAGTCGCCAATCTGCAAGGCCGTGGTCGATCACACCAACCGGGGCGGTTACGCTGTAGGGATTTGCAACGGCTTCCAGATTCTGACTGAAACCGGCATTCTGCCGGGCGCGCTGCTGCGCAACGCGGGTCTGAAATACATCTGCAAGACCGTTGGCCTGAAGGTAGAGACCAGCGACAGCGCCTTTACCCAAGGCTATAACGCAGGCGATGTGATCGGAATTCCGATTGCACACCACGACGGAAACTATTTCGCCGATGACGCCACATTGTCCGCGCTTCGGGATCAGGACCGGATCGCATTCACCTATACCGAGAATCCAAACGGCTCGGTCGGGGACATCGCCGGGATCCTGTCGGAAAACCGAAGGGTACTTGGGATGATGCCGCACCCGGAACGTGCGGCGGATGATGGGCATGGCGGCACCGACGGTACGGCATTGTTCCGCGCATTGTCCGGTGTCCTCGCGCCTGCGTGACTTGAGGTTGCGCTGAAGCCCGCGTAATTTCCCGGGATGAGTTTCGGCTGGTCCAAACTGACAATACCTTTCCGCGGCGCGCCCCTTGGGTGGCGCCTGCGGTTTGCTGTGATCGCGTTGCTGATCGCTGCTGCAGCGACGATCTGGATCACGAATCGTCTTCTGACCGACAGATTCACCGAGTCGACCCGCAACCGGGCCGAGGTGCGCCTGGCGCTGTATTCCGGCAACCTGCTGAGCGAGCTGCGAAGAAACGCGATTGTGCCGCAGCTGCTGTCCCGCGACCCCACGCTGATCTCGGCGCTGCAATCCGGTGACTTTTCGCTGTCTACCCAACGCCTGATCTCGTTTGTCGAAGAGATCGGGGCCGCGTCCCTGATGCTGTTGGATGGGGATGGGCGTCTGGTTGCCTCCACCGACCGCAACCGGCTGGGTGAGGCACATCGCAGTTCGCCTTATTTTATTGATGCGGTACGTTCGAACGCCACGATCTTTACGGTTATCCCGAAGGAATCCGGTGGCTACAGCTTTGTCTATTCGCGCCGTATCGATTCCAATGCCGATATCCTTGGTGTGATCGTTGTCGAGGTCGATCTGCACAAGTTCGAACTGGCCTGGGCCGGTATTTCCGACGCGGTGATGGTCACTGACAGTACCGGCACGATCATCCTGTCGACGGAACCACAGTGGCGTGGGCTCGACGAAAATTCGGCCCTGCTGCGGCAACCTCCGGAAGGCGCGATCCAGCGTGCGATCCGGGCGACGGCGGATTGGACCGCGCTGCCACCCGATGCCTACCTGCAGGGTGAAGCCGTGATGCGGATGGAAACACGCATCCCGTTCCGCGGCTGGCAGATGACCTCGTTCACGACCTATGCCTCGATCCGTGAAAAGGTGAACAGCGTACTCGCGCTCGAAATCATGGGGTTTGCGATTCTTCTGGCACTGGCCTTCTACGCACTCAGCCGCAGGGCGACGTTGCGGATGGCGTTGTTTCAGCGCGAGTCGGCAGAGCTTCGCGCATTGAACGCAAGGCTACAGCGGGAAATTGCTGAGCGGGAACGGGTTGAAAAGACGCTGGAAGTTGCCGAACAAACGCTGGCGCAAAGCTCGAAACTGGCCGCTTTGGGCGAGATGTCCGCCGCCGTCAGTCACGAGCTTAATCAACCGCTGGCTGCAATGAAGACCTATCTGGCCGGCGCGCGTCTGCTGCTGCGCCGAAACCGCCCCGAAGAGGCGCTGGCCAGCTTTGGCCGCATCGACGGACTGATCGAACGGATGGGCGCGATCACCCGGCAGCTCAAATCCTATGCGCGCAAGGGCGCGGATGCGTTTTCCCCTGTAAACCTTGGCGAAGCGCTGGCCTCATCCCTGTCGATGATGGAACCGCAGCTGCGTCAGCGGCACGTGAAGATCACTCAGATTTTGCCCGAAGAATCTGTTATAGTGATGGGAGACCGGATGCGGATCGAACAGGTGATGGTGAACCTCTTGCGCAATGCGTTGGACGCCACCAAATCTGTATCAGAGCCGGACGTGGAAATCATTCTGGCCGCAGGCGATATGGCGGTGCTGACCGTCCGCGACAACGGCTATGGGATCGAGGATATCGAGAACCTGTTTGAACCGTTCTACACCACCAAGCAGCCCGGAGACGGCGTCGGTTTGGGACTTGCCATCTCTTCGGGTATCGTAAACGACCATGGGGGGCGGCTGACCGCCCGCAACAGCCAGCACGGTGGCGCGGTGTTTGAGATGCAGCTGCCGATACTGGGAAGCGACGGCCTCGAGGCCGCTGAATAACAAAGGAAGTACTATGGCACAGGCCATGAAAATTGCCATTGTGGATGACGAACAGGACATGCGCCAGTCGATCAGCCAGTGGCTGGCACTGTCGGGCTATGACACCGAAACCTTCTCCAGCGCCGAGGACGCGCTGAAGGTGCTGGGACCGGATTATCCGGGGATTGTCATCTCAGACATCAAGATGCCGGGTATGGACGGCATTCAGCTGCTGAAAAAGCTGATGGGGGCCGACAGCACTCTGCCGGTCATCATGATCACCGGTCATGGTGACGTGCCGATGGCAGTCGAGGCAATGCGTGTCGGTGCGTTCGATTTCCTTGAAAAACCCTTCAACCCGGACCGGATGTCGGAACTGGCCAAGCGCGCCAGCAATGCCCGCCGTCTGACGCTGGATAACCGGGCCCTGCGGCGCGAACTGTCGGGTGGCACCCAGATCATGAACAAGCTGATCGGTGCCAGCCCGGTGATGGAACGTCTGCGCGAAGACATTTTGGACCTGGGGCAGGCGGATGGTCATGTCCTGATCGATGGCGAGACGGGCACGGGTAAAACTCTGGTCGCGCACGCGCTGCACGCGGTTGGCAGCCGGGCTGGCAAGAAATTCGTTCTGGTGTCCTGCGCGGCGCTTGAGGAAGATGTTCTGTCGAAACGCCTCTTTGGCCCGATGATGCCCGAGGATACGCAGTTGCCCGCCATTGAAGAGGCGCGCGGAGGCACTTTGGTTCTTGAGGATGTCGAAGCGCTGAGCGACACGCTTCAGGCCCGTCTGCTGAGTGTCATGAACGATCAGGGCACGCCGGCGGAAACCCGGATTGTGGCGATTTCCAACCTGCAAGAGGCCGGAAAGACCAGCGAAGACGTGCTGCGCCCGGACCTGTTCTATCGTCTTGCAGCGCTGCGGATCACCATGCCGCCCCTGCGCCAGCGAGGCGAGGATATCCTGACGCTGTTCACGCGCCTCAGCGAGCAATTCGCAGAGGAATACGGCTGTGATGCTCCGCAGGTTAGTGCTCAGGAAGCTGCGCAACTGCTACAGGCTCCGTGGCCGGGCAACGTGCGCCAGCTGATAAACATTGCCGAGCGTGCTGTGCTGCAGTCGCGCCGCGGATCGGGTACGATTGCGTCGCTGCTGATGTCGGATCACGAGGAAATGCAGCCCGTGATGACGACCGAGGGTAAACCGCTCAAGGAATATGTCGAAGCGTTCGAGCGGATGTTGATCGACAATACGATGCGCCGCCACAAGGGCTCGATTGCGTCCGTGATGGAAGAACTGTGCCTGCCGCGGCGGACGCTGAACGAGAAAATGGCCAAGTACGGTCTGCAGCGTTCGGATTACTTGTGATCGGTAAGGGGGCTCTGCCCCCGCCGCCTTTCAGGCGACTCCCCCCGAGGTATTTTTGGCCAGATGATGAGATCCTGAGCGGTGTTCAGGGCCCTTGATGCAGTTTGCCCATTGTCTTTTCCACAGGACTGCTTTTATTGTGTCGGAACGGGCCGGGCTTTTTTGTGCCCCTAAGCCCCGAATCTTTGAGTTTCGCTGCTCTGCCGCGGATGGTGATAATCCCACGAGGCAAAGCAGACCGATTGTGCCCCAGATTGGGGCAGGTGAACGCCTGAGCCCGTCTACGCGGGCGAAAGGAACAAATGGGCAGGTCGCGGCGAACCGCGCCTGTCGGAGAAGAACCGCGATGACGCGCGCGCAACGATCGAGAGTACGGGCAGGGGGCCACAGCGCCAGACCCTGCCGCGCGCCGTCTGATATCGCCCTGACAAGACACCACCCCAAAAGCGCCTGTCCCCCCGGACGGGTAAGGACAACGCGTTTGGCGCGGTGCACCAAGGACACATGGCTAAGAAAATGCTTATCGATGCCACCCACGCGGAGGAAACCCGCGTTGTGGTGGTCGACGGAAACAAGGTTGAGGAGTTCGACTTTGAATCCGAAAACAAACGCCAGCTTGCCGGCAACATCTATCTCGCAAAAGTAACACGGGTCGAACCGTCGCTGCAGGCGGCTTTTGTTGATTATGGCGGAAACCGGCACGGCTTCCTCGCCTTCTCGGAAATTCATCCGGATTACTACCAGATTCCGGTCGCCGACCGCGAAGCGCTTATGGAAGAAGAGCGCGCCTATGCCGAGGCGATGAAGGCGCGGGACGAGGCCGAAGAGAGCAAGCCCAGGAAGCGTCGCTCGCGGTCGCGTACAAAAGCGGCGGATGTGAAATCAGACGATCCGGTCGAAACGATTGAAGTTTCCTCCGAGCCTACAGGCATGGAAACAATCGATCTGGATGAAGGTGAAGAGGGTGCTGATTTGACAGTTCCCGAAGGCACCTCTCCGATGGATCATGTCGCTGAGACCCCTGTCGAAGAGCCCGATGATGAAGCGGAGGTGTCGGAGGACGCCGAAGCTCCCACTGCAGAAGCTGAGGATGCGGAAGAATCCTCTGCCGATGTTGCGGAAGAACCCACTGCCGAGTCTGAGGAAGACGTGGCTGACGCGTCGGAAGAAACGCCTGCGGAAGCTGAAGAGCCTGAAAGTGAAGCGGTTGAGGCATCTGCCGACGCTGACGCCGAGAGTGCCGCAGATGATGGGGACGTTGCGGAGGAAGCACCGGCAGAAGAGGCCGCAGCGGACGAAAGCAAAGCTGAGTCTGACGACGACGAGACGGAAGAAGAAACCCGCCCGGATGCGACCGCCAAGGATGACAGCATCGAGTCGGTGGCCGATGAGGATGACAGCGAGGACATTCGTCCGCCGCGCAAACCGCGTCCACGTCGCTACAAGATTCAGGAAGTTATCAAGGTCCGCCAGGTCCTGTTGGTTCAGGTCGTCAAAGAAGAGCGCGGCAACAAGGGTGCAGCGCTGACAACCTACCTGTCGCTTGCAGGACGTTACTGCGTTCTGATGCCCAACACAGCGCGTGGCGGCGGGATCAGCCGCAAGATCACCAACGCGCCGGATCGTAAGAAATTGAAGGAAATAGCGTCGGAAATCGATGTTCCGACCGGTGCGGGCCTGATCATCCGGACAGCGGGTGCCAAGCGTACGAAATCCGAGATCAAGCGCGACTATGAATACCTGCAGCGCATGTGGGAGCAAATCCGCGAACTGACGCTGAAATCCATTGCACCCGCGAAAATCTATGAAGAAGGCGACCTGATCAAACGGTCGATCCGCGATCTCTATAATCGCGAGATCGACGAGGTGCTGGTCGAAGGCGAGGGCGGCTACCGCATCGCCAAGGACTTCATGAAGATGATCATGCCGTCCCACGCCAAGAACGTGAAACGGTATGAAGACGCGCTGCCTCTGTTCGCGCGTTATCAGGTGGAAAGCTACCTGACCGGCATGTTCAATCCGACGGTGCAGTTGAAATCCGGCGGCTATATTGTGATCGGCGTGACCGAGGCACTGGTGGCGATCGACGTGAACTCGGGTCGGGCGACCAAAGAGGGTTCGATCGAGGAAACCGCGCTCAAGACCAACCTTGAGGCGGCCGAGGAAGTTGCACGTCAACTGCGTCTGCGAGATCTGGCCGGTCTGATCGTCATCGACTTCATCGATATGGACGAGCGCAAGAACAACGCGGCCGTTGAAAAGCGTCTTAAGGAAAAGCTGAAGACCGACCGCGCGCGCATTCAGGTTGGACGGATTTCCGGCTTTGGCCTGATGGAGATGAGCCGTCAGCGACTGCGCCCCGGTATGCTTGAGGCGACAACGCAGCCTTGCCCATCCTGCCACGGCACCGGTCTGATCCGGTCCGACGACAACATGGCGCTGACCATCCTGCGTCAGATCGAAGAGGAAGGCACCCGCCGCCGCTCGCGCGAGGTTCTGGTGCGCTGTCCGGTCAGCATTGCTAACTTCCTGATGAACCAGAAACGCGAGCATATCGCGCAGATCGAAGCGCGTTACGGCTTGTCGGTTCGGGTTGAGGGTGATGTGCATCTGGTCAGCCCTGATTTCTCGATGGAGAAATTCAAGACCGCCAGCCGCGTCGTGCCCGAAGCCAGCGCGCCGGTCGTTTCGGTGGACGCCTCGCTGATGGATTTGGTGGACGCGGACGAAGAAGAGGCCGAGGTCGAAGAAACGGTTCAGGCCGAAGAAGAGTCCAAACCCAAGCGCAAGCGCCGTCGCCGCCGCCGCAAGAAGAGCAATGCAGGTGGTGAAGTGTCCGAGACGGAAACCGGGACTGACGAAGACGCCTCGACCGAGGCGGGTGATGAGCCCGTATCCGAACCTGAGGTGGAAGAGGCTGCTCAGGAAGAGAAAACTGAAAAGCCCAAGCGTCGCCGGGCCCCGCGTCGCAAGAAGAAAGACGTGGAACCTGTTGAAGCGGTTGAGGAAAGCCCAGCAGAAGCAGCAGCTGTAGAAAGCCCGTCTGAGGCTGAGGCTGAGGCTGAAGCGGCTGAGGAGGCGCCTGCGCCTGAAGGCGATGCCGTGACAGAGCCCGAGGCGGAACCGGAAAACGAACAGCCCGAACCTGTTGAGGCTGCGGAAGCGGTTGCAGATGAAGCACCGGAGCCTGAGCCGCAGGAGGAAAGCGAACCGGAAGCCGAAGAGGTTGCCGAGCCCGTTGCTGAAACTGCGGAAACTGTAGAGGTCGAAACCACGGTGGAAGAGGTGGTCGAAGAGACCCCCGAACCCGTGCTTGAGTCTGTCGCGGAAGAACCTGAACAGCCCAGTGAAACCGCCAAACCGAAACGGCGCGGCTGGTGGTCTTTGGGGCAGTAAAGACAAAGACTGCCAGTGGGTTCGCCCATACAACAAATTTAGAGAACGCGTTGACTTTGGTCAGCGCGTTTTCTTTTTATTGTTCTGCGACTTACATAAGAATCGGAATTGGTAGAGAGGCGAGCAGAAAATGGGATTTTTGCAGGGTTACACAACGCAAAAGCTCAAGCAGAACCAGCGGAGCCTCCAGGATGCTTACGCCCACATAAATAAATTGTCGCATGAGCGGAATGAACTTCAGGAAGAGCTAGAACACGCTGAGATTTCCTTGGATTCCCGCCAGTGCGATCTGGAGGCACGTATGGCACGCGAGGATTTCCTGATGTCCTTGCTGGATGAAGTTTACGGAAAAGATGAAAATCCGGCCCGACAGTCAGCTTACGCCGACGATGAGGACTTCAGAATCCCGATTGGAGATCGGAAAGGTGAGGTCGTCACGCAAGCCGACCATGTTTACCTGGCGAAATACGCTGAAGTTTTTAATGAGAAATTCGCTTCGAAATGGAAGGAATATGCGAAGAACTGGGGCGAGTTCCTGCACGAAAAGATTTCGATCTAAGCGCTAGATTGATGCTTTGGAGTGTAGGTTTCTCTGGAACGCGTGTCTCAGCCTGTTTTTTGAATGAGGTAGATCTGATGCCCGTCAGCGTCTTCTTGCGACAACAGTTGATGGCCGCTTTCGGCGCAGAAATGCGGAACGTCGATGACGGCGGCAGGGTCATCGGCCAAGACACGCAAAATCGCTCCTGAGGGCATGGATTTAAGGCGTTTTCTGGCTTTCAGGACGGGCAAGGGACACAGCAGACCCAGCGCGTCGAGCGTTTCGGTGGGATTTGACATGAGGGTCAGATATTTCCACTTTGCCTGACTGTCCAGCACCCGTGCACGGGGATGTGACCGAATGGCCCCGTGACGCCGCCGCTTGGATACCCTATGTGCTGAACCATGTTCGGAATTGAAATCATCGACGCGGGCCTGCTGCCTGCCATGTTCATCGCAATGCTGGGCGGGCTGATCAGTTTTCTTTCGCCCTGCGTGCTGCCCATTGTTCCGCCTTATCTGGCATATATGAGCGGCGTTACGATCAATGAGATGCAGGACGAGGCAGCGGCGCGGCGCAAGGCGACTCTGTCTGCGCTGTTCTTTGTGCTAGGCCTGTCGACGGTGTTCCTGTTGCTGGGCTTCACGGCCTCGGCCTTTGGGGCATTTGTGCTGCAGAATCAGGTACTGTTTGCCAAACTCTCGGGTGCGGTCGTGATCGTCTTTGGCCTGCATTTCCTCAACGTGTTCCGTATTCCTTTCTTGGATCGTGAGGCACGGATCGACGCGGGTGATTCTGGTGGTTCTGTTTTCGGGGCCTATATCCTGGGTCTTGCCTTTGCATTTGGCTGGACGCCGTGCATCGGTCCGCAGCTTGGCGCGATCCTGTCTCTGGCGGCGTCCGAAGCCTCGGTCGCGCGCGGCACACTGCTGCTGGGTGTTTATGCTGCGGGGCTGGGGATTCCGTTCCTGCTGGCGGCAATGTTCCTGAACCGGTCGATGACGGTGATGAACCGGATCAAGCCCCATATGGGCACGATCGAGAAGGTTATGGGGGGCCTTCTGTTGTTCGTGGGTATCATGCTTATCACAGGCCTTTTCACCGAGTTCAGCTGGTGGCTGCTGGAGACCTTCCCGGCACTGGCCAATTTCGGGTGACGCGCCGATCCGACTTACCTTGGCGGTAAGGCTGCGCTAACCTGCGCCGCAGAAGGTAAGGGCATGAGCAGTCACACAAATCAGCGTTGGGTGCGCAGGCGTCGGGTGTTTTATATTCCCGGCTATGACCCGATTCACCCGCGCCGATACCGCGAGCTGTACCGCAAGGAAAGCCGGGCGCAGGCCGATATATCCGGATATGACATCTCGATTTCACCGAAAACGGGGGACGGTCCTTATGGCTGGCACGTCCGTTCGCATCAGGACGGCACCGACATCGAGGCGGATTTCGACGTTCTGGTCTGGTCGGATATCGTTCGCGACAGCATGTCCAACTCGATTCCTGCGACTTATCTGCAGCTTGTACGGACGGCGTGGATATACATAGGGTCAGGAGCACTGTGGCGCCTGATGCGGCTGCGCAAGGGGCCGGTAATCGCCGCGCTCTATCCCGTTGGGATGCTGATCGTGCAGTTGGTTGCAGCGCTTTCGGTGGCATGGGCCGTGGCCGCGCTGCTTTGGCCCATCGCCGGGCGGCTGTCTTTGGTGCCAGCGATTGGTGCCGGGTTTGCTTTGCTGCATTGGTTCCGCAAAATCGACAACCGCCTGTTTGTATATTATCTGATGCACGACTACGCCTATTCCGCTGCCTTGATGGGGGCCACCCCGGCAGAGCTACGCGCGCGTCTGACCGAGTTTACCGCTTTGATCCGGGAAGCGCTGACGCAGGATGTGGATGAGGTTCTGGTGGTCGGCCATTCTTCGGGCGCGCATCTGGCGGTGACAGTGCTGGCTGATCTGATCCGTTCGGAGGCAAAAACCGGATCAAAGCTGTCCTTCCTGACATTGGGGCAGGTGGTGCCGATGGTTTCGTTTCTGCCCAAGGCCAAGGAGTTGCGCACCGATTTGCAATTCCTGTCCGAGCAATCAGACCTCACTTGGGTTGACGTGTCCGCGCCGGGCGACGGGTGTGCGTTTGCTCTGTGTGACCCGGTAGGTGTCAGCGGTGTAGCCACCGACCGGAAACGCTGGCCACTGGTCCTGTCGGCGGCCTTCACGCAAACGCTGTCACCGGATCGCTGGCAAGAGCTGCGCTGGCGCTTTTTTCGGCTGCATTTCCAGTATCTCTGCGCGTTTGATCGCCCCAGAGATTATGATTACTTCCGTATCACCGCTGGCCCTTTGACCCTGGGTCAACGGTTCGAGGGGCGTGCGCCGTCGCAGTCACGGATCGAACAATCGGTTTCAAAATACAGGTCAGTACGAACATGAAGCCACCAAAGCCAATGCCCCGTCCGGACAAGGTCTCGTTGTGGCGCTACCTGAAACTGTTCCGAAAGGATCTGCTGTCGGCGCAGCCGCATCGTCTGTACCGTGCGTGGATGGCCGAGTTTCGCACGCCGTTCTTTCGATCTTACATGATCAATCAGCCAGAACTTGTTGATACGGTCTTAAAAAAACGCCCCGATGACTTCCCGAAATCCGGTCGCATCAGCGAGGGGTTGCGCCCGCTGCTGGGGGACTCGGTCTTTCTGACAAACGGAGAGACCTGGAAACGGCAGCGACGGATCATCGATCCGGCCTTTGAGGGCGGACGGCTAAAGGACACCTTTCCGGCGATGCTGCAGGCCGCCGAAGCCTGCGTTGCGCGGCTCAAGGGGCAGGCGGGTGAGGTGATCGAATGTGAGGAGCTCACCAGCCATGCCGCGGCGGATGTGATCTTTCGAACCTTGTTTTCGGTCCCGATCGAACATGAAGTGGCCGCGCAGGTGTTTGATAAGTTCCGGGCTTATCAGCGGCAGCAACCGTTGTTGAACCTGGCGGCGTTTATTCCGGTGCCGCGCTGGGTGCCGCGGTTTCACGCGCGAAACACGCGCCGGAACGCCAAGGCCATCCGCGCATTGATCAAGCGTCTGACGACCGAGCGGGCCAAGCTGATCGCTGCAGGGCAGGCGCCCGACGATCTTGCCACCAAGATCATGACGACGCACGACCCCGAAACCGGGCGCTGCTTTGATACGCAAGAGATGGTCGATCAGGTCGCCATTTTCTTTCTAGCGGGGCATGAAACCAGCGCTTCGGCGCTAGCCTGGACTCTGTACCTGATGGCGCTTTACCCCGAATGGCAGGAAAAGCTGAGCGTCGAGGCAAGCGTTCTGGATGACCCCAGCTTTGCCACCGTGTCAAAACTACGCCGCAGCCGGGATGTTTTCCGCGAGTCGCTGCGCCTGTACCCGCCTGTGCCGATGATGGTGCGTGAGGCGACCTGTCCGGAAGATTTCCGGGGCCGAGAGGTCGCCAAAGGATCGCAGATCGTCATCAGTCCTTGGCACCTTCACCGGCAGGAACGCCTGTGGGACCGCCCCGATGAGTTTGATCCCACTCGCTGGCACACGGAAAACGGCAAGACCTGTCAGCGGCAGGCCTTCATCCCGTTTTCAGCAGGTCCGCGCGTCTGCACCGGGGCAGGATTCGCCATGGTCGAGGGGCCATTGTTATTGTCGATGTTGCTGCGGCACTTCCGGTTTGAGTTGGTGGAAGGGCACACGCCCGTTCCCGAAGCACATCTGACAGTTCGGTCCAAAGAAGGGATTTGGTTGCGCGTGGTTGAGCGCTAACAAACTACCATCGCCCTGCGCCTTGCTGTATGCGATGGAAAAACGCGGAATCATCATTGAACGGGAAAGTCTTATGTCCAAAGCAGAACAGCGCGAGCAGATGTCTAACGGCGCGGGCTTCATTGCAGCCCTGGATCAAAGTGGCGGCTCGACGCCCAAGGCGCTGGCGCTTTATGGGGTTGATGCCTCGGAATACAGTTCGGACGAAGAGATGTTCGGCGAGATCCAGAAAATGCGCGCGCGGATCATTCTGGCCGAGGACTTCACCAAGGACAAAGTGATCGGTGCCATCCTGTTCGAACGCACTCTGGGCGAAGAGATCGAAGGCCGTAAGGTTGCAGACTATCTGTGGTCGCAGAAGGGTATCGTTCCGTTCCTGAAAATCGACAAGGGTCTGGAGGACCAGGCCAACGGCGTTCAGATGATGAAACCGATCCCGGGCCTGGCTGAAACTCTGGCCAAGGCAAATGGCGTCTTTGGCACCAAGGAGCGTTCGGTGATCCACGAAGCTAACGCCGAAGGCATCGCTGCCGTTGTAGCACAGCAGTTTGATGTGGCCCGCGAAGTTGTTGCCGCCGGCATGGTCCCGATTGTCGAACCCGAGGTGAATATCAATTCCGCCACCAAAGCCGAGGCCGAGGATATCCTGAAGGCCGAAATCCTGAAAAACCTCGACCAACTGGCCGACGGTCAAGACATCATGCTGAAGCTGACCATCCCCAGCCAGGCGAACCTGTATGACGAACTGGCCGATCATCCGCGCGTTGTGCGCGTTGTGGCACTGTCGGGCGGCTATTCGACCGAGCAGGCCTGTGATCTGCTGGATCAGAACGGCAAGATGATCGCTTCGTTCTCGCGCGCACTGACCGAGGGGCTGTCGAAGCAGCAATCGGATACCGAGTTCAACGCCGCATTGGGTGGCAATATCGACAAGATCTTCCGCGCCTCGGTCTAAGAGGCTCTATTCCGGTTTGGTGAATTCGCGGCGCATTTGCGCCGCTTTTTCACGCATGGAACACCCAATGGCGTGGTCGTTCACCAACCCCATTGCCTGCATGAATGCAAAAACCGTGGTCGGCCCGACGAACTTCCAGCCACGTTTCTTCAAGTCCTTCGACATTGCGATGGACTCGGGTGAGGTCGACGCTGTTTGGGGTTCGGGTGGGTTGTCGGCCTCGTACCGCCAGACATATGCGGCGATAGACCCTTCTGCTGCCACCAGCTCTTGCGCGCGGCGGGCGTTGTTGATGACGGCTTCGATCTTGCCGCGATGGCGGATAATGCCTGCGTCCTCTAGCAGGCGTTCGACATACGCTTCATCAAACTTGGCTACCGCGTTGAAATCGAATTGATTAAACGCCTTGCGGAAGTTTTCACGTTTGGCCAGGATTGTGCGCCAACTTAGGCCCGATTGAAAACTCTCGAGACACAACTTTTCGAACAGACGCAGGTCGTCAGCCACCGGGTAGCCCCATTCATTGTCGTGGTATTCAAAAAACTCCGGTGCTGCCTGACACCAAGCGCAGCGTGGCTGGCCATCCGGGCCGAGGACAGTCTGGCTCATAAATGTACCCTTTTTGTTCTCGATCACTCTAAGCGCATCGCCGTAATGGACGCAAGGGTCAGTAGCGATACCAATGCAGGATAAAAACACGGATGGCAGAGGCCAGACCAATCTCGGGGTCGCGATTTACATCAATTTCAGCGGCCAGTGCGTTGATTGGCATATCTTTTTCTTTGGCAATGTCGCGAAAGGCCTGCCAGAATTCGTCTTCCAGAGACACCGAAGTGCGATGCCCTTTCAGGGTCAGTGATCGTTTGACTGGACGCCCGCTCATTCATCCAACTCGTGATTGTCGATGTCGCGGCGCTGCTTGTTCTGCTCGAACTTGGCTTCGATCTTTTCGACCTTGCTGCGGCCGAATTTGACAGCGTTCTGATCCGCGCGGGCCTTTTTCTCGGCCCGCGCTTTTTCTTTTCGATACCGGTTCAGATTGACCGGCTTACCCATCAGTCTTTCGGACCAATCATATGTTCGGGGCGAACAACGGCGTCGAAAGTCTCTTCATCGACAAAGCCCAATGCGATGGCTTCTTCCTTGAGGGTCGTGCCGTTCTTGTGCGCCGTCTTGGCGACGGTGGTGGCATTGTCATATCCGATGGTCGGCGCCAGCGCGGTCACCAGCATCAGCGATTCCTTCATCAGCTTGTCGATACGCGGTTCATTGGCCTTGATGCCCAACAGCATTCGCTCGGTAAAGCTGTCGGTGGCGTCGCCCAGCAGTTGGATCGACTGCAGCAGGTTGTAAGACATCATCGGGTTGTAGACGTTCAGTTGGAAATGCCCCTGCGAGCCGGCGAACTTCATCGCTGCGTCGTTGCCCATCACATGCGCGGCGACCTGTGTCAGCGCCTCGGCCTGAGTCGGGTTCACCTTACCGGGCATGATCGACGAGCCGGGCTCGTTTTCCGGCAGGATCAGTTCACCCAGGCCCGAGCGGGGGCCAGAGCCCAACAGACGGATGTCGTTCGCGATCTTGTAGCAAGAGCCCGCGATGGTCGCCAAGGCGCCCGACAGGAAGACCATGGCGTCATGGGCTGCCAGGGCCTCGAACTTGTTCGGCGCGGTTACGAAGGGCAGGCCGGTGATGTCTGCCATGTTCCTGGCCACGGCCTCATCCCAGCCGTTGTGGGTGTTCAGACCGGTGCCAACGGCCGTACCGCCTTGGGCCAGCTCGTAAATTCCGGGCATTGAGGCATGGACGCGGGCAATACCCTGACGGATTTGGTGCGCGTAGCCACCGAACTCCTGCTCCAGCGTCAGCGGCGTTGCATCCTGCGTGTGAGTCCGGCCGATCTTGATGATGCCCGTGAACTCTTTCGCTTTGGTTTCCAGCGCTGAAGCGAATTTCTCAAGACCCGGCAGCAGCACGTCACGCACGCTCATCGCCGTGGCGATGTGCATTGCAGTCGGGAAAGTGTCGTTCGAGGATTGACCCATGTTGCAGTGGTCATTCGGGTGCACCGGGTCTTTCGAACCGATCACGCCGCCCAGAATCTCAATCGCGCGGTTGGCGATCACCTCGTTCGAGTTCATGTTCGACTGGGTGCCCGACCCAGTCTGCCAAACGACCAGTGGGAAGTTGTCGTCAAACTTGCCCTCAATCACCTCACCGGCGGCCTGAATGACGGCGTCCGCAATCGTTGCGTCCAGCTTACCGATGGCTTTGTTTTCCATCGCGCAGGCTTTCTTGATCACACCCAGCGCGCGCACGATGGCGACGGGCTGCTTTTCCCAGCCAATAGGGAAGTTTATGATCGAACGCTGCGTTTGGGCACCCCAATATTTGTCAGCAGGGACTTCCAACGGGCCAAAGCTGTCGGATTCGGTGCGGGTCTGAGACATCGGTCACTCCGTCGTGTATGCAGTCGTATGCCGTTTACCCGTAACTCTGTCATCGTGCAATCGGCCAGTTGCGCGCACCATAAACCCAGGGGCGCCAGAGGTATAGCCGGAAGGGATCGGGAAAATCGCACTGAAACGCATTGTGCGCGCTATCGGGTCGGCTACAATAGGTGGATCAACTAGTTGGAGGCTAAGGTGAGCATATTGGTTCGAACTTATCCCCTGAAAATTATTGCCTTTTCATTGGGTGTACTCATTTGGTCCGCAATTACCGGGCTACAGGCTCATGCGGGGGATATTGCTCCGTTCGTCGGTAGCTACGTCGGATCTGCCAATCTTGTAGATGAAGATGGCAGTGAAACGCCACGTGACATGAGCGTGTCGATTCAAGAATTGAAAGATGGTTTCAATGTCAGTTGGACGACCATTACCTACAAGGCGGATGGTCGGGTCAAAGATCAGAAATTTTCGATAGATTTCAAGCAGTCCGACCGATCTGACGTGTATTCCGCTGCCATGAAGCGCAACGTATTCGGGCATGAGGTCCCACTGGACCCGATGCAGGGCGAACCGTTTGTCTGGGGGCGCATCGAAGGCGACACGCTGACCGTGTTCTCGCTGTTCATCGGCGAGACCGGAGATTATGAGTTGCAGCAGTTCGACCGCACTCTGGCAGAGGGCGGTCTGGACCTGTCGTTTTCACGATTTCGCAACGGGGTGAAATCACGCTCGGTCAATACGTTCCTGAAAAAGCAATAGGAACGCCGGGCGCTTACTTACGGAAACTGTCGAGTGAGACGACCTCGGCGTCGTGGTGGTTGTCGTCTTCTTCAACCTCAATCGATTCTTCGATGTGATGCTCAATCTCATCCTCGTCCTCGGGGCTCTCAAAGCGCAGCCCAAATTCGACCGAGGGGTCAACGAACGTCTTGATCGAAGAATAAGGGATATACAGAGGTTCCGGCGCATCGCCAAAATTCAGCGTGATCGCAAACCCGTCGTCGCCGACCTCAAGGTTTTCGAACCAGTGCTGCATGACGATGGTCATTTCCTCCGGGTACCGCTCGCGCAGCCAATCCGCCAGTTCGACGCCGTCCTGGCGGGTGTCGAAGGTGATGAAGAAATGATGTGCCCCGGGCAGGCCATTGTCGGAAACGCTGGTCAGAACGGTTTTGATGAGCCCGCGCATGGCGGTGTGCATCAGGTTCCCATAGTCGATGTCTTGCGACATGTGTCATCCTCAAAAGTGGTTACCCTCAGCATAGGGGATTTCATCGGAAACGAAAGACCGCCTGTGTGAGGATTGTTTAAACGTAATGCAGTCCGGTTCCGATTGCGGCCATGATTACCAATGTGGTCGCCATTCCAAATTTAAACTTAAAAATCAACAGTCCAGCGAGCATTGTTAGGATCAGCGCGGCTGGGTTGAGGCTGGTCAGCTCGGGCCAGGGCAGTGTCACAGGTCCCCATGATACTTCGGGGATTTTCTGAAACAGAACGTTCAGACTGAACCATAGGGACAGGTTGAGAATCACACCCACGACTGCGGCGGTGATGCTATGAAGTGCAGCCGATAATCTAGGACGTGCCGCCAGTTGATCCAGATAGGGCGCCGCAAGAAAAATCCAGAGAAAACAGGGAACGAACGTGGCCCAAAGAGCAACCGCGCCGGCCGCGATCGCCAGAGAGGCGCCACCTGTCATCTGGCCGGTCAGCATGGCGACGAATTGGGTCACCAGAATCAATGGCCCTGGAGTTGTTTCGGCCAATCCCAGTGCGTCGATCATCTGATCCGTGCTGACCCAGTGGTATTTGTCCACGACGGTCTGGGTCATATAGGCGAGCACGGCATAGGCTCCGCCAAAGGTGACAACGGCGAGGCGGGCGAAAAACCAGCCCAGATCACTCAGCAGTTTTTGCCCCGTAAGGGTCAGTGCTAGCAGCGGCCCAAGCCACATTGCCAGCCAAAAAGCGGCGGTGCGAAACGTACCGGTAACTTTGGGCGCAATGGGAATGTCGTCGGCCCGCGCTTGACCGTCAAAGGTAACGTATCCCCATATCGCCGCGGCCAGAATGATCAGCGGAAAGGGTAGGTTAAGCGCAAAGATGGCGAGGAATCCAAGCCCTGCGATGGCGCGGTGCTGTGTATCGGTCAGCGCCTTGCGCGACAGGTTCCGAAGCGCCTGCAATACGATCACGATGACCGTCGCCTTCACCCCCAGAAACCCGGCCTGAACCACCGGCAGATCACCAAAGGCGGCGTACAGCCCGACCAGAATTGCGATAACACAGGCTCCGGGCAGCACGAACAAGGCTCCGGCGATCAAACCGCCGGTCACTCCGCGCAGACGCCAGCCGGCATAAGTTGCCAACTGCATCGCCTCGGGGCCGGGCAACAACATGCACAGCGACAAGGCCCGCAGATAGGTCTGCTCATCCAGCCAGGGGCGGTTTTCGACTAGTTCCTGATGCATCAGCGAAATCTGAGCCGCCGGGCCGCCGAAGGACAGCAGGCCGATGCGGCCGAACACGCGGACAAGCTCCGCAATAGATGGGGTCATGATCTACGATCCGTCGGCCAATCGTGGTGTTCGTCAAACCCGTCTCTGGCCCAGCGATACAGAGCGTCATACAGGTGCAGACCTGCCTCAAGGTTCTGATGGTCGTCCCGGTATTGCCGCGACAGGCCTACCGATATCGCCAGCAGACCGGCGGCCTCTGGCGAAAGATCGTGACGGTTGGTATCCGCAGCGCGGATCACAGTGGCAAGCCGGTCAAGGGCAGGGGTGTGCAACTGAAACTCGTCCAGCATCGTATCAAAGGTGCAGCGGTCACCTCGGTGGGACCAGAACGTATCCTCGATATCGAATGGCGTCGCGTCGAAGGCTTTGGCTGTGGCTTCAACCTCGGACGGGGCCACTAACAAGAATTGCGCAACGGGGTCCACGAAACGACGGATCAGCCACGGGCAAGCGATCCGGTCGATCTTGGGCCGGTGGCGTGTGACCCAGACCGATCGGCCATCCTCGCGCGTGGGTAGGGCCGAGGCCGGAACCCGGGGCGCATCCGCCAAATCGCGCCAGCCATACATCCCGCCTTCCAGAAATTCGGCCTCAAATCCCTTACTACGCAACCAGGACACAACCCCTTGGCTGAGCTTCTTGCCCTTTTGGCAAATGATGACGGCGTTCCTATCACCAACTCTGTCGGCAATGCCGTCGATATCCATGGCGGGACGGCGAACGGAACCGGGGATCAGAAAGGGATCGGCCTCAAAATCCGGGTCAAGGCAAATGTCGATCAAGACCGGCGCCTGCGGAGTTCCGATCAGGCGTAGCAACTGTTTCGGTGTGATCGCGTTGGGCGCGGGCATGGCATGTCTCCTGATGCAAACGGATACATGCGAAACTTGGGCTGGCGCCTCACGGGGCGTTCGCAATCTTACCCCATGACCCTTGCTTACGATCAAGCGCCAAAGGGGTCAAGATTGCGTTGCTTGCGTCAGGCCCAATCCAACCTTTGTCCGGTCATGCAGACGGGCAGGGTGTCTTGCGGAAATTGGCCGAGCTGTTCGAACAGAGAGATAAAGTCGAACTGGTTATACGCCTCGACCATCCGGCCATCTTTGAAGCGCGCGATGACGCTGCCGGTAGCCTGTAACGGCGCCCCGTTATCTGCCCGTGTGGTGCTGACGTGGAGAATTCCGGACACCCAATCACCGTCTTCGATGATCTTCGGAAGATCGACCTTGATATCCCCCAGCACATGCCGAAAGGCCATGACCAGATCGCGGAAGTCATCCGCGCCGACCTGCATTTCGGGGATCAGCCCCTCGGCCATGGTATCGGGGGCAAAGAACTGGTCGATGGCATCAACGTTTCCGTTTTCCCAAACCTCGGCATACCAGTTTCTGAGTATATCGGCGTGTGACATCCCAGCTCTCCTTTTCCTGTTGGGCTGAGAATGAAACGTAAGGGTGAAGAAACCCTGAACGTGAACAAGATCAGGGATAAACCGCAGACATTAAGGGGAAATGCAGGTTTCTGTTGCCAGGTACCTGCGAACCCCGCCTTACGCGGCTAGGCGCAAGGACTTAAGTTTCGGTCTTGTTACTGCTTACGCAGCAACTGCAACCGGAGCACGATTGTCGTTTGCAATTGTACTATTTTCGCCGATAACGGTGGCAGACAGCCGAGACAAAGCTAACCCCTTTAGACGTTCGTCGATCCTGTTTCGGCCCCAAAATCCTCAAACGAAGGATGGTTGGTGGAGCCGCCGGGTACCGCCCCCGGGTCCGATCCGCTTATTACGAGCGCGTTTATGTCCATAGTCCCGAAGGACATACCCTATATAGGTGAGCGGACGTTCGGATGCAAACCGGGAATTGCGAAGAACGGTAGAAGTAAAAACAAACGCTTAGGCGGGCCTGTTGAAGTTCGCCAGGATCAGCCACAGCGCCAGGACCAGTTCGATTCCACCGAATGTCACCGCTTTGACCAAGGGGGGATTGTCCAGAATGACCGAGACGAACCGACCCAGCGCTGCCCCGGCGTAGACGACCCCAAGCATGGCATAGGCCATCGGGTTGTTCAGCCACAGCACCGCCACACCAGTTACTACGAACAGCCCGCCGACCGAGGCGCGCATCTCGCTAAGCCCCATGTTGCTGTCGGTCGGTGCCAAATCTAGCGATGCGGCGGTGAACGCCGGAGCCAGAAATCCGAACAGGCCAAAGCCAATCGTCAATAGTGCGGCGATTACATTCAGCGCTGTTACCATCATTCCTCCGTCACGCGGGCTTGCGGTGTTTCTGGGCCACGTCCTGCGCCAGTTTGCGCGTGTAGTTTTCAAGTTCAACCAGCGCTGCGTCAACTTTTGCTTCGTCACGGGCCTCCAGCGCGTCGGCGATGCGGTTGTGCAGGCCGATGATCTCTTCGCGGGATCGGGCGGTAAAGGTGATCATGTTCATCAAGGGCTGCATCGCCTCAACGGCCCCGGCCAGTTGGTATGACAGAACCGGATTTCCAGCCCCATCCACCAGAGCGCGGTGAAAGGAGACATCCGAAGAACAAAACGCTTCATCCGTCAGGCCGGGTTGCGACTGACGGAAAATCTCGGCCCGCATGGTGGCCAGTTGATCAGCCGTGCGGCGTTGCGCCGATAGGGGGGCGCAGGCGCGCTCCAGAGCAAAACGGGCCTCGCACGCAGTGTCGAAACTAATCGCGTTCATCGATAGCAGCAGGGTCGAAGTGGTGACTTGCTGCGAATAGGCGTCCTCAAAGCTGATCCGGTTCACGAAAGCGCCGCCACTGGCACCGCGCTGGGTTCGGATCAGTGATTGCGCCGCCAACCGTTTGAGCGCCTCGCGTACGGTCGGGCGTGACACCTGAAACTGTTCGGACAATTCCGCCTCGGACGGCAATCGTTCGTCCACGATCAACTCGCCCGAAATGATAGCATCGCGTATGGCCTGAGCGATTTGGGCGGATAAATCAGAAGGTTTCTGAGGTTCGATTTTCATTTTCCGGAGCCCGTCGGTGAAATTTTTATTTGTCTGACATTTAAAAGTCTGACATTTGAAAAGCAAGGGCTGAGTCGGGAGGGACACGTGAGTCGCGCAGTTCTACGCAGCGGATTGTGGCTGGGATTTTATATTCTGATCCTGTGGGCGTGGTGGATGATGTTCACAATGAGCCGCGACATGGATCTGGACTGGATCGGTCGGCCTGGCCCGATGGGGCAAGCGATGGCCGCAATGGATCCCCGTATGGACATGTATATGCCCATGGCCGAATTCGGGCCGCTGTTCTGGATGTGGGCGATCATGATGGCCGCCATGATGCTGCCGACGCTGGTGCCAACCCTGCGCAGTTACGAGGACCTGATCCGCAGCGCCAATGGCACGCGTGCGGGGTGGATCGGCGTTTTGGCCGGGTATTTCATCGTCTGGGTCGGTTTTGCTGCGCTGATCACCGGCGTTCAGCTGGCTCTGTTGTACGGCGGCGTCGTCGACATGCTGGGCATTGCCAAATCCGGCTGGTTTGCCGGCGGCCTGATGATCGCGGTCGGCGCGTTCCAGTTCACCCGTGCGAAAGAGGTCTGCCACGGCGTATGCCACGCCCCCATGACCTATTTCCTGGGCCACTGGAAAACCGGTTTTTCAGGTGGCCTGCGTATGGGGCTGGGCCTTGGCGCGTTCTGCGTCGGATGCTGCTGGGGCTTCATGGCGCTTGGGTTTGTTGGTGGCGTCATGAGCCTGCTGTGGATGGGCCTGGCGACACTGTTCATGGTTCTTGAAAAATTGCCTCAGATTGGCCACGCGATAACGCGGCCGATGGGGTTTGCACTGATCGCAGGGGGGATTGTCCTGCTGATCTATCCCTTTGCTTACGGAGGATAAGTATATGGCTAAAAACCGAAAACCCGAGGCTGACAGGCTGCCGATCAGCCAACGCATCGACAGCCGTATGCCCAACCCCAAACGGCGCGAGATGAGCCCGACGGACTGGGCGATCAAGGGCGAGCTGATCCTGAACTGCTCGTGCGATGTGTTCTGCCCGTGCGTGGTGTCTCTGGGCGCGCATCCTCCGACCGAAGGGCATTGCCACGCGTGGATGGGTGTCATCATCGACGAAGGCCATTACGAGGGCGAAGACCTGTCCGGTCTGAACGTAGGCCTGCTGGTCGATATTCCCGGCCGCATGGGAGAGGGCCAATGGAAAGTCGCGGCCTACGTAGACGAGCGCGCCAGCGGTAAAGCCTATAACGGGCTGCTGCAAATCTTCAGCGGTCAGGCTGGCGGCACCACTGGTCTGTTCACCATGTTGGTGAGCGAGATCATCGGGGCCGAACGCGCTCCGGTCCAGATCGAGCGCGACGGCAACAAACGTCGCATCGTGATCGGTCGCAAGATTCAGGGCGAGATCGAGATGCTGGCGGGCAAAGACCCCGAGCATCCGGTGATGGTTTCGAACTCGAAATACTGGATGGGGCCAGACATCATCGTGGCGCGCGGCACCAAATCCAAGGTGCGGGACTATGGCCGTGTCTGGGATTTCGGTGGCAAGTCGGCCGAGATTTGCCCGATTGACTGGCATGGTCCGAAATGATGATCACCGGCGCCTATGCGCAAGAGATGGCGCGATATAACCGGTGGCAAAACAGCCAGTTATCCGGCTTTCTGCAAGCGCTGACTCTTGATGATCTGACCAAAGAACGGGGGGCGTTCTTTGGGTCCATCATGGGAACGGCGAACCATCTGCTGTGGGGCAATTGGATTTGGATCTCTCGCTTTGACAAGGGCGAAGGACCGGGGGGCGGTATCCCCGAGAGTGTTTCGTTATGCGCCGATCTGGCCGAATGGCTGCCCTTTTGTGAAACAGTCGATGCGCGAATTGCTGAATGGGCGGGATCGCTGGGCGATGTGCCACTAACCGGTGACTTCACCTGGTTCTCGGCCGCAAAAGAAGCTGATGTTACATTGCCTTACGCGCAGTGTGTCATCCACATGTTCAATCACCAGACCCATCATCGTGGACAGTTGCACCAGATGCTGACCGAAACCGGATCGGTCGCGCCTGTCAGTGATCTGGTCTTTATGCCCAAGGAGGCTTGAATGCCGCAGATTTCCATATCTCGCCGGTTGCGGCGCACCCCGTTTTCCGATGGGGTCGAGGCCGCCGGCGTCAAGGGATACACGGTCTACAACCGTATGTTGTTGCCCACGGTTTTCGAAAGCGTCGAAGCGGATTATCGCCACCTGAAATCCCATGTTCAGGTGTGGGATGTCTCGTGCGAGCGGCAGGTCGAATTGCGCGGCCCGGATGCTGCCAGGCTAATGCAGATGCTGACACCGCGCGATCTGCGGGGAATGCTTCCGGGGCAGTGTTTTTATGTGCCCATCGTCGATGAAACCGGTGGGATGTTGAACGATCCGGTGGCGGTGAAACTCTCCGATGATCGTTGGTGGATTTCCATTGCGGACAGTGACTTGTTGCTGTGGGTCAAGGGCATCGCCAACGGGTACCGGCTGGATGTTCTGGTGGATGAGCCGGACGTGTCGCCGCTGGCCGTACAGGGGCCAAAGGCGGATGAACTGATGGCACGGGTCTTTGGTGATCGCGTGCGCGACATCCGGTTCTTTAAGTTCGACATGTTCGAGTTCCAGGGCCGCGATCTGGCGGTGGCGCGGTCAGGCTATTCCAAGCAGGGCGGGTTCGAGATTTACGTCGAGGGCTCGGATATCGGGATGCCACTGTGGAACGCTCTGTTTGCCGCTGGCGAAGACCTGCAGGTGCGCGCAGGCTGCCCCAACCTGATCGAACGGATCGAGGGCGGGTTGCTGTCTTATGGCAATGACATGACCGACGACAACACGCCGCATGAATGTGGTCTGGGCAAGTTCTGCAACACGCATACAGCTATCGGGTGTATCGGTCGCGACGCCTTGCTGCGCGTGGCCAAGGAAGGCCCGGTACAACAGATTCGCCCGATTGCCATCGAGGGCGACGCCGTGCCGCCCTGTGATCGTCCGTGGTCCATTTTTGCAGATGGAAAACGGGTCGGTCAGGTGACGTCGGCCGCGTGGTCTCCGGACTTTTCGACCATTGTATCGATTGGAATGTTGCGGCTGAGCCATTGGGACGCCGGGACAGTTGTCGAGGTCGAAACACCCGACGGTATGCGTCGGGCAACAGTGCAGGAGAAGTTCTGGATTTGACGGCGGCAGGGGGCGCTGCCGCCGAGGTATTTTGGGTCAGGTGAAGATTGCGATCTGGCCTAGGAAAAACGAAAGGAAATAAGATGTTCAACGCATTGGTCATGGAAAAGGACGAGGAAAGCGGACTGGCCAGCCCGTCGGTGAAACAGCTTTCGATGGATGACCTGCCTAATGGTGAGGTCACGGTCGCCGTCGAGTACTCGACAGTGAATTACAAGGATGGTTTGTGCACGTCGCCCAAAGGCGGCGGATTGGTACGTTCTTACCCGCATGTGCCGGGGGTCGACTATGCCGGTACTGTCGAGGCATCTTCGGACGACCGCTATAAGCCCGGCGACAAGGTGGTTCTGACCGGCTGGCGGGTGGGTGAGGCCCACTGGGGCGGTTATTCACAAAAAGCAAACGCTCTGGCGGATTGGCTGGTGCCTTTGCCGGAAGGTTTGGATGCGCGGCAGGCAATGGCCGTGGGCACGGCCGGTTTTACGGCGATGCTGGCGGTGATGGCGCTGGAAGATCATGGCATGAAAACCGGCCACGGCCCGGTTCTGGTGACCGGAGCCGCAGGCGGAGTGGGCTCGGTGGCAACAGCCATTCTGGCCAATCTGGGTTTCGACGTTGCAGCCGTCACCGGGCGCCCAGAAACCAGCGATTACCTGAAATCTTTGGGCGCGACCACCATTGTTCCGCGTGAGGAGCTGAACGAGACCACCAAACGCCCGCTGGAAAGCGAGACCTGGGCCGGTTGTGTCGATGCGGTCGGCGGCGAGATGCTGGCGCGCGTGCTGGGTCAGATGAAATATGGTGCCTCGGTCGCCGCAGTCGGTTTGGCTGGCGGCGCTGCTTTGCCAGCAACGGTGATTCCGTTCCTGCTGCGCGGGGTCAATCTGTTGGGTATCGACAGCGTGATGCAGCCCTATGAAAACCGTGTGCGTGCCTGGCAGCGCGTTGCAACGGACCTGCCCATGGACAAGCTGGAAGCGATGGTGCACCCCGCAACCTTGGGCGATCTGCCGCAATTGGGCGCAGATATCCTGAAAGGTCAGGTCCAGGGTCGCGTCGTCGTAGACGTAAACGCCTGATCGGCAAGACTAACATCAAGACCGGTCGACCCGCGTGCCGATCGGTCTTTTTGTCTTTGAAACTCCCCAAAAATGCCGGAAACACCTCTGGTCATTGGCGCATTTCCACATCATCATTGCTATACATCCCACCTGCGATGGCTTATGAGCCATGCAAACAGCACCTGAAGACGGGGAGTGAGCAGCATGTCTGACGATTTTGTACTGGATACCGATGATCTGAAACGGCGCATGGAAGGCGCCATGTCCAACCTCAGAACCGAATTCGCGTCACTTCGGACCGGGCGGGCTTCGGCCTCGATGCTGGAACCGGTCATGGTCGATGCCTATGGCTCGATGACGCCGATCAATCAGGTGGGAACGGTCAACGTGCCCGAGCCGCGCATGGTTACCGTCAACGTCTGGGACAAAGGTTTGGTCGGCAAGGTCGAAAAAGCCATTCGAGAAAGTGGCTTGGGGATCAACCCTCAGCTAAACGGCACCATCATCATGCTGCCGATTCCGGAGCTGAACGAAGAACGCCGCCGCGAGCTGGGCAAGGTCGCCGGTCAATACGCCGAGCACGCCCGGGTTTCGATCCGCAACGTCCGCCGCGATGGGATGGATCAAATCAAGAAGGCCAAGGCGGACGGCATGTCCGAGGACGATCAAAAGTTCTGGGAAGCCGAAGTGCAGGATCTGACCGACGAGATGATCAAATCTGTTGATGCCGCGCTTGAGACCAAGCAGGCCGAGATCATGCAGGTCTGAGACCGGGATATGCTCAACGCCCCACATACTGAGCCCGCGCACGGGCCGCGCCATGTCGCTATTATCATGGACGGAAACGGTCGCTGGGCGCAGGCGCGTGGTCGGCCACGGCTGTTCGGGCACCACGCCGGGGCACGGCGGGTGCGCGAAGTGGTCGAGGCCTGCCCGGGGCTTGGGATCAAATACCTGACGGTCTTTGCCTTTTCGACCGAGAACTGGAAGCGCACGCAGGCCGAGGTGGCCGGGCTGATGAGCCTGTTCCGGCGCTACATCATCAAAGAGACCCGAACCCTGAAGAAAAACGGGATTCGGGTCCGCTTTATCGGGGACCGAGTGCGGCTCGATAAGAAGCTGACCGAATTGATGGATACGCTGGAAGAGGAAACCAAGAACAACGATCTGGTTCATCTGACGGTTGCCCTGAACTATGGCGGGCGAGATGAGGTCGCACGCGCCACCAAACGTCTGGCGCGGGATGTGGCCGAGGGGCGTCTGCGCCCGGAAGATGTGGATGAGGAAACCCTGCCCAAGTATCTGGATACGCGCGTTCTTCCCGATCCGGATCTGGTCATCCGAACCAGTGGAGAGGCGCGGATTTCAAACTTTCTGCTGTGGCAGTCGGCCTATTCCGAATATGAATTCATCGACACGCTGTGGCCCGATTTCACAGCTGCCGAGTTGGAGCGGCTGTGCCGCAACTTTGGGTCCCGAGAACGTCGTTTCGGGGCAGTTCCGGCATGAGTGACGGCCGATGGTCTGACCTGACCGCGCGGGTTCTTTCGGCCGCTGTGCTGGTCCTTGTCGGCTCGATCGAGGTCTGGCTTGGCGGTCTGTGGTTTGAAGCCTTCATCGGTATTGCCTGTGGTCTGATGACCTGGGAACTGGTGCGGATGATCGATCCGGACAAAACCGGGACAGCCGTGCAGCTTGGCATTCTGACCGGGGTTGCGGTTCTGCTCAGCTATCATCTGCCACCGCTTTACAAACTGCCGGTTCTGATTGCTCCGGCCTTGGTTGGGGCAGGGCAGATCAGTAAGTCCAAGACAACTTATGCGCTGTTTGCCATCTGGATTGCAGCATCCGGGCTAGGCTTCATCTCGATCCGCGAGAATATGGGGTTCGGCTGGATGGTCTGGCTGATCTCGGTCGTGGTTGCAACGGATGTGGCCGGGTATTTCGTCGGTAAAACAATTGGTGGACCGAAATTCTGGCCCAAGGTCAGCCCCAAGAAAACATGGTCTGGCACTGCGGGTGGTTGGACAGCAGCGGCTATCGTTGGTGGTATTTTCGCCATCCATGCCGGGTTCGGTTTCATGTTTGTCGTGATCTCGGTACTGGCGTCGATGGCCAGTCAGGCCGGGGACATCGTCGAAAGCGCGACCAAGCGGAAGTTTGGCGTGAAGGACAGCTCGAATCTGATCCCGGGCCATGGGGGCTTTTTGGACCGTTTCGATGGCATGATGGGCGCGGCCCTGTTTGTTCTGATTGCAGGCCTGATTTATTCCCCCGGGGGCATGTGATGCGGAAAGTCTCGATTTTTGGCGCGACCGGCTCAATCGGGCAGAACACCATTGATCTGATCGACCGGAACCCATCAGCCTATGATGTTGTGACGCTGACCGGTGGGGCGAATATCGAAAAGCTGGCCGAAGATGCGCGCCGACTGAAGGCCGATGTGGCCGTGACCGCGCATGAGGATCGGCTCGAGGATTTGCGCGTCGCATTGTCCGGCAGCGGTGTCGAGGCTGCGGCGGGGCAGGAGGCCTTGACCGAGGCCGCGGCGCGGCCGGTCGATTGGGTCATGTCCGCCATTGTTGGGGCAGCCGGCTTGCCTCCGGGGCTTGAGGCTTTGAAACAAGGCGCGACGCTGGCGCTGGCCAACAAGGAAACGCTGGTCTGCGCCGGGGCGCTGGTGCTGGAAACCGCGAAAACGCACAATGCGCGCCTTTTGCCGGTGGACAGTGAACATTCGGCGGTGTTTCAGGCTCTGGTCGGTGAGGACATGGACGCCGTCGAGCGGATCATCATCACCGCCAGCGGTGGCGCATTCCGCGACTGGCCGCTGAGCGATCTGGCCAGCGCCACGGTCGAACAGGCTTCGAACCATCCGAATTGGAATATGGGGCAGCGCATCACCATCGACAGCGCGTCGATGTTCAACAAGGCGCTGGAGTTGATTGAAACCAAAGAATTCTTTGGAGTCACGCCCAATCAGATCGAAGTGCTTGTTCATCCTGAATCCATCGTACATTCGCTGGTCGGGTTCAACGACGGGGCAGTCATGGCCCATATGGGCGCGCCCGACATGCGCCACGCGATCGGTTATGCCTTGCATTGGCCTGAACGGCGCGATCTTCCGGTTGAACGTCTGAACCTCGCCAAACTGGGACAGTTGCGCTTTCAGGAACCGGATGAGGCGCGTTATCCGGCCTTGCGCCTTGCCCGAAACGTGATGCAACGGGGCGGCCTGTCCGGTGCGGTTTTCAACGCCGCCAAGGAACGCGCGCTGGATCACTTTATCGCGCGTCGTGTCGGCTTTCTTGAGATGGCTGATATTGTTGAAACCGTTCTGAACAGATTCGAGGCTGCAGACGGCCTTCTTGATGCCGCATTAGACCTTGATAACGTGCTGGAAACGGACCATCTGGCACGTAAGTGGGCCGATGAGGCCGCCATCCAGTCAGCAGGATAAAAACTTGGACCTACTCTCTCTGATCCCTCAATTCGGCAACCTGCTGTATACCATCTTTGCCTTTGTCATCGCGCTGTCCGTCATCGTCGCGGTGCATGAATACGGCCATTATATCGTCGGTCGGTGGTCCGGTATCCATGCCGAGGTGTTTTCGATCGGTTTCGGTCCGGTGTTGTGGAGCCGTGTCGACAAGCGCGGCACTCGCTGGCAGATCGCCGCGCTGCCATTTGGCGGATATGTGAAGTTTTTGGGTGATTCAAACGCCGCTTCCGGCAAGGACGAAGAGGCGATGCAGGAGATCACCGAGCAAAGCCCTGAAGAGCTGCGCCGCACCATGCATGGCGCGCCGTTATGGGCGCGGGCGGCTACGGTTGCTGCTGGTCCGGCTTTCAACTTTGTGATGTCCATCCTGGTGTTTGGCCTGATCTTCTTTTCTCAGGGTGTGACCCGGGAACCTTTGACCGTTGGCAAGCTGTACCCTCTGCCGGGGACGGAACAACAATTGCAGGATGGTGATGAAATCGTCGCCATTGCAGGCGTTCCGGTGCCGGATTTCGATGAGCAGGGGGCCTGGTCCGATTTCACCGATGCTCTGCCGGTTGAGCCCGCACTGGATTACACGGTGATCCGCGACGGGCAGACGATGGATGTGTCCGGCCCCTGGCTGTTCCCGCCACTTATTCAGCAGGTTGCCCCGCGCAGTGCCGCCATGGATATCGACCTGAAATCCGGCGACGTCATCACGGCGATCAACGGAGAGTCGGTCTTTGCGTTCGAGCAGCTCAAGGAACATGTGGAAGGTTCGGACGGAAAAGTTCTACTGCTGAATGTCTGGCGCGATGGGGCTGAACTTGAATTCGCGCTGGCCCCACGTCGCACTGACGAGCCGCAACCCGAAGGCGGATTTGTGACCCATTGGCGTATCGGAATTGTCGGCGGCATGGCTCTGGAGCCTGCGACGGAACCGGCAGGTCTTTTGGCATCGCTGTCCGGAGGTGTGCAGCAAACCTGGCGCATCATCGACGGGTCGCTTTCGGGCGTCTGGCACATGATCACCGGTGCGATCAGCACCTGCAACATGTCCGGCCCCATCGGAATTGCCGAAACCTCGGGTGCAATGGCCAGCCAGGGGGCGCAGAACTTCATATTCTTTATCGCGGTTCTGTCGACCGCGGTGGGATTGCTGAACCTGTTTCCGATACCCGCGCTGGATGGCGGCCACCTGGTTTTCTACGCCTACGAGGCCGTTGCAGGCAAACCGCCCAGCGATGGCGTTCTGCGGGTTCTGATGGGGGTCGGGGTATCCCTGATCCTTGGATTGATGATCTTTTCAGTAACGAACGATCTGTTCTGCTGATTGTGGCGCACACTACATGGAAATGCCGCAATTAAGCCCCAATTCAGGCGTAAGCTTTCTGACGAAATAGAAACCGTGTCAGAGGTTGTGATGTCAAAGGCTCTGCTTAAATCCGCTGAAAGTGTTGGGTACCTGTTCGTGTTGAACTGGGACATGCTGCTGTTTTTCGGTGCCACCGCTGTAGCGATGGGCGGATGGGCCTATCTGATCACGATGTGATTCTCGGAACCTGTTGTGAAAACCACACGAGGCGGCCCAAGCGGCCGCTTTCTTTTTTGGTCTTTTGACAAGAATTAATAATCTCGCTACTCAGCTATAAAGTCCAAAAAAAATCGGGTAGTGAAAGTATGACTGATTGGCGACGCGTGGGCACATCCTGCGGGGGGCAAAAGCCAGAAAACAAGATTTTGTGGCGGTCCCTAGCGGTTATTTTCCTTATAACATTGATGGGTTTTGGGCCGTTTCCGAAGGCCGCATGGGCGCAGAACTTTGTCATCAATTCGTTCGATGTCGAGGGCAACCGGCGCATCGAAACCTCGACCATCATCGCGCGCACGGGCATTGAACCGGGCCAGTCTGTGACCGCCGGTGAATTAAACGATGCCTATCAGCGTTTGCTTGACAGTGGTGTTTTTGAGACGGTCGAACTAACACCGCGCGGTAGCACGCTAGTGATCGAAGTTGAGGAATATCCGACGATCAACCAGATCAGCATCGAGGGCAACCAGCGGGTCAAAGACGATGTTTTGCTCGAGGCGATCACCTCGCAGCCGCGTCGCGTCTTCACACCTCAGGTTGCGGAATCCGATGCGGATCTGATTGCCGAGATCTACTCGGCCCAGGGGCGTGTATCCGCCACGGTCATTCCGCGCATCATTCGCCGCAGCGACAACCGGGTCGACCTGGTTTTCGAAGTCGCCGAAGGCACCACGATCGAAGTTGAACGCGTCAGCTTTGTCGGCAACCGCGCCTTTTCCGATCGCCGGCTGCGCCGGGTTCTGGAAACCAAGCAGGCGACGGTTCTTCGGACTTTCCTGAGCGGAGATACCTTTATCGCCGACCGGATCGAGTTCGATAAACAGGTCATTCGGGATTTCTACCTGTCCCGGGGCTATGTAGACTTCCGTATCAACAGCGCGAATGTTGAATTTACCCGTGAACGGGACGCCTTTTTCCTGGTGATGAACATCACCGAAGGTCAGAAATTCTCGTTCGGACAAATCAGCACGGTCAGCGAGATTCCGGGTGTGGACCCGGCTCCGTATCAGGCTGCACTCAAGATCAAGCCGGGTGTGACCTATACGCCGTCTTTGGTCGAAAACTCGATTGCCCGGATGGAGCGTTTGGGGATCCGGCAGGGTGTCGATTTCCTGCGGGTGGAACCCCGCGTGACCCGGAACGCGCGTGATCTGACGCTTGATGTTCAGTTCGTCCTCACTCGCGGACCGCGTATCTTTGTTGAGCGGATCGATATCGAAGGCAACACAACGACGCTGGACCGAGTGATCCGTCGTCAGTTCGATACGGTTGAAGGCGACCCCTTCAATCCGCGTGAGATTCGCCAGGCTGCCGAGCGCATTCGTGCGCTGGGGTTCTTCGCAGTGGCCGATGTCGAGCCGCGTGAAGGGTCCTCACCCAGCCAGGTAATCGTGGACGTTGACGTCGAAGAGCAACCGACTGGCTCGCTGAGCCTGGGTGGTAGCTACTCGGTCTCTGATGGTTTCGGGATCGCGATCGGTCTGCGGGAAACCAACTTCCTGGGACGTGGGCAAACGGTTGGTCTGACCTTGTCGACCGCACAGGATGCCGAACAGTACACGCTGGACTTCACGGAACCCTATCTTCTGGGACGCAAATTGCGCTTCGATCTGGGGCTGGGCCTTTCGTCGACCAACTCGAGCTTTGCCAGCTATGACACCGAGACTTTGTTCTTCCGTCCTCAGCTGAGCTACGCCATTGGTGAGCTGTCCTCGCTGCGGTTGCGCTATGGCTGGGAAAACAGCGAGATGACCCAGCAGGATGACGAGATCAACGGCGCAGTCATTTCGTCGGAAATCGCTCAAGGCGAGCGTACGACCAGCTCGTTGGGCGTGTCCTATGTGTACGACAGCCGTCTGGGCGGCCTGAACCCGAACGCGGGTGTTCTGTTCGAAGCCGGTATTGATGCGGCCGGACTTGGCGGGGACAATGAGTTCTACAAAACCACCGCCCGTGGTATCGCCCAAACCCGTGTTTGGAACGAAGAGGTCGTTCTGCGCGCATCCGTCGAAGTGGGAGCTCTGCACTGGCGCGGCAATGACTTCAGCCGTACCCTGGATCGCTTTGTCCTTGGCCCGAGCACCTTCCGCGGGTTCGAACCGGCCGGTATCGGCCCACGTGACCTGTCGAACGGTCAGGATGACGCAATCGGGGGCAACTATTATTGGGTTGCGCGCCTGGAATCAGACTTCCCGCTTGGGCTTCCCGAGGAACTGGGTCTGCGCGGCGGCGTGTTCTATGATTTCGGCAACCTCTACAATATCGACGATGTCAACACGACCGGCGCGAGTATTGTTGGCGCAGATGGTTCGATCCGTCACGTGATCGGTGTCTCGGTTCTGTGGGAAACGCCATTCGGCCCGCTGCGTTTCAACTTCTCGCAGGCGTTGAAGAAAGAGGATTTCGACAAGGAACAGAATTTTGACCTGACGGTTCAGGCTCGGTTCTGATCCTGCATGTTGATACGTGTGTTCATCAAACTGCAGGGCCCTTTACGGGCCCTGTGTGTTTTTCTGACCTTTGCCTGCGTAGCCCCGGCCGTGGCGCAGCAACTGGGCGTACCCCAGAGCAGCGTTGTTACCCTGTCCAGCGAGCGGTTGTTTTCTGACTCGGCCTTTGGTCAGCGTATCCTGCGTGAGATCGAGGCCGAAGGTATCCTGCTGGGCGAGGAAAACGAACGGATCGTGGCCGAACTGAGCCGGGAAGAAAAGCTTTTGACAGAACAGCGCACGACCATGACAGCGGATGAATTCCGCCCGCTGGCCGACGCGTTTGATGAAAAGGTCCAATCCCACCGCGAAGGACAGCGCGCCAAGCTGGACGCATTGGCGCGCCGCAGCGAAGAGGCCCGGCAGAGGTTCTTTGAGCTGGTGCAACCGGTTCTGATAGATCTGCTGCGCGAATCCGGGGCGTCGATCATTATTGAACGATCCAGTGTCTTCCTCAGTTCGGACCGCACCGACATCACCGAAGCGGCGATTGCACGGATCGACGCGGTGATCGGCGATGGCAGCACCCTTGAAAACGAGGCCAGCGAATAGGTTTGCTTGCCCTTACGGCGCGGTATTGCTACCACGCCGCAAACAGATATCCAGAACGGGACAACGACACTATGAGCACGGAAACCAAAAGCGCCGACATTCAGCTGATTCAGCGGATATTGCCGCATCGCTATCCGTTTCTGCTGGTCGACAAGGTGGTTGATATCTCGGGCTATCAATCGGCCGTTGGTATCAAGAACGTCACCATGAACGAACCCCATTTTCAGGGCCATTTCCCGGGCACTCCGATCATGCCGGGCGTGACCATTGTCGAGGCGATGGCGCAAACTGCGGGCGTGATGCTGGGTGTGGGCATGGATGTAATCGACAGCGAGTTGCTGATCTACTTCATGAATATCGACAAGTGCAAATTCCGCCGCAAAGTGATCCCGGGTGACGTGCTTGAGATGCACGTGGAAACCGTGCGCGGCAAGAAAGGTGGCAAGATCTTCAAGTTCAGCGGCAAAGCGACCGTTGAAGGCGAGGTTGCGGCCGAGGCCGAATTCTCGGCCTATGTCGATTGGGACATGGAAAAAACAACATGAGCGGCATCCACCCAAGCGCAATTATCGAAGACGGCGCGCAGATCGGTGAGGGTTGTATCGTCGGGCCGTTTTGCTACGTCGGCGCGCAAGTCAAGCTGGGCGACCGGGTTGAGCTGAAATCCCACGTTGTAGTGACCGGAGACACGGCGATCGGCGACGAAACCGTGATCTTCAATTTCTCGGTGATCGGAGAGATTCCGCAGGACCTGAAATTCGGCGGTGAAGATACGCGGCTGGAGATCGGCAAGCGCAACCGCATTCGCGAGCATGTGACAGTCAATACCGGCACCGAAGGTGGTGGTGGTGTCACCCGGATCGGCGACGATTGTCTGCTGATGGCCGGTGTTCATGTGGCGCATGATGTGCAGATCGGCAATCGGGTCATCATGGTGAACCATGCCGGTGCCGCAGGGCATTGCGTCATTGAAGACGACGTGATCGTCGGTGGTATTTCGGGCCTGCACCAATGGGTTCGTGTGGGTCGCGGCGCAATCATCGGTGCGCTGACCATGGTTCCGAATGACGTGATCCCTTATGGCCTGGTGCAGGCTCCGCGTGGCGAATTGGATGGTCTGAACCTGGTTGGTCTGAAACGCAAGGGCGTTTCCCGCGAGGATATTTCGGCTTTGCGCGCGGCGTTCCGGGAACTGTCCGAAGGCGATGGTACGTTCATGGAGCGGGCTCACCGTGTCGGCACCGACAACGAGAGCGAATACGTTCAGCGGATCGTGGATTTCGTGACCGGACAATCGGATCGCTCTTTCCTGACACCGAGGAAGTAAACCGATGCTGGCGCTGATTGCTGGAACGGGCGCGTTGCCAGGCGAAGTCGTAGAGCATCTTTCAGATCGTCCGGTGATCTGTGCGATGGAGGGGTTCACACCCGACACCCTGACTGCGGAAATCGTGTTTCCGCTGGAACAGCTTGGCAGTTTCATCGCGGATCTGAAGGCGCGTGACGTCACCGAGATCTGCATGGCAGGTGCCGTTCGGCGCCCGCCTATTGATCCATCCCGCATCGACGCGGCGACGATGCCGCTGGTGCCGGTGCTGCAAAAGGCGCTCATGTCCGGCGATGACAGCGCCCTGCGCGCTGTGATCGGCATTTTCGAAGAATCCGGGCTGACCGTTCGTGCGGCGCATGAGATTGCACCCACATTGCTGCCGCAGCTTGGGTGTCTGACCGAAGTTCAACCTTCGGAGTCTGATCTGGCCGATGCCGATCGGGCTGCGGGTATCCTTCGGGCCATGGGGGCGGCGGATATCGGGCAGGCCTGCGCTGTGTCCAAAGGGCAGGCACTGGCGGTCGAAAGCATCTTTGGCACAGACTGGATGTTGCAGTCTTTGACCCAACGACCCGATGCGGGAGGCGGAGTTCTGTTCAAAGCCCCGAAACCCGATCAGGATCGTCGCGCCGATTTGCCAACGATTGGTCCGGGCACGGTGTCTTCTGCCGTTGCGGCAGGACTGACCGGGATCGTCATCGAAAAGGGTGGTGTGATCGTCCTGCAGCAGGACCGTGTCATCGACGAGTGCAACCGCCTTGGCCTGTTCCTCTACGTGCGCGAGCGGGCCAGCTAATGCGGGTGTTTGTGGTCGCCGGAGAACCTTCGGGCGACCGTTTGGGCGGTGCGCTGATGGAGGGGCTGCGCAGTCTGGTCCCCGACGTACAGTTCGACGGCGTTGGCGGCCCCTTGATGCAGGCGCAGGGCCTGGAAAGCCGCTTCCCGATGGCCGAGCTTTCGGTGATGGGGCTAGTCGAGGTTCTGCCCAAGTTCTTCCATCTCAAACGCCGGATTGCCGAGACTGCACAGGCGGTTCTGGACACGCAGCCCGATGTGTTGATCACCATCGACAGCCCCGATTTCTCGCTGCGTGTAGCCAAGATCGTCAAGGCCCAGAGCGATATCCGGACTGTCCATTACGTCGCCCCCAGTGTTTGGGCGTGGCGCCCCGGCCGGGCGGACAAGATGGCCAAGGTGATTGATCACGTTCTGGCGCTGCTGCCCTTCGAGCCACCCTATATGGAGCGCGTGGGCATGGAATGCGACTTCGTTGGCCATCCGGTAGCCAGCGAGCCGGTGGCGAATGACGACGATATCCGGGAATTCCGAGCCGCATATGGCCTCGGCGACGCGCCGATCCTGCTGGCGCTGCCGGGATCGCGCGGAGGAGAAATCGAGCGTTTGGCCCCGGTTTTTGGTGAGGCGTTGAAACTCTACCTGCTAGATCGGCCGGACGTGCGGGTTGTGGTGCCGGCTGTGGCGCATATGGTGGATACCGTTGCGCAGCACGTGCAAAGCTGGTCCGGAGATCCGGTGGTTGTCGATCCACGCAATATGCCCTCAGATCAGGCGGTCGCTCGGAAGCGGGCCGCCTTTGCAGCATCTGAACTGGCGCTGGCGGCTTCGGGTACTGTTTCGCTGGAACTGGCCGCGCAGGCGACGCCGATGGTGATTGCCTATAACCTCAACTGGCTGACGACCCTGATCGCTAAGCGCATGGTCAATCTGGATACCGTAACGCTGGTCAATCTCGTGTCGGAAACTCGAACAGTTCCTGAATGCCTTCTGGATGATTGCCAGCCCGAGAATATTGCAGCCGCGTTGAAACAGGTTTCGGACGCGCCGGATGTGCAACGCGAAGCCATGTTAACAACGATGGAGCGGCTTGGACGTGGTGGCGAAGCACCCGGCTTGAGAGCCGCCAAGGCAGTTCTGTCCCGGATGGACGCATGATGCTTGACTTAGCGCTTTTTGGTCTGTCCGCCTTTTTGGCCCAGATCCTGACCAATCTGGACAATCTTGCGGCGCTGCTGGCGCTGACGCTGGTTTCGGGGGCAAAGCGTTCGATCTTTGGCTTTCTGATGGCGCAGGCGATCGTGATCGGTGCGGCGCTGTTGTTGGCGTTGGGGGTCGAAGATGTGGTGCCGCACTGGGCCGGCTATCTGGGGGTGATCCCGCTGAGCCTTGGCATTCTGGCTCTGATCCGGAGGAAAAGCGGAAAAGATGCCAGGTCAAATCCCAATCTGGAAACCGGCGCGTCGGTCATCATGGTCACGCTGCTGTTCATCAGTCTGTCGATGGACACGTTCGCGGTTCTGGCGCCGCTTTTGGCGGATTCGGCCCCCAGTTTCCGAACCGCTGGCGTAATCGGTGCAGCACTTGCTGCGGCCAGCTTGGCTACGGTCGCTTTGATGGGATCAAAAGCGCCGTTCATGAGCGGCGCTTTGGCGTGGCGGTTGGAGCGTTTGGTGCCTTATGTGATGATCTGCGCCGGGCTTTACATCCTCAGCAACTCGTGGACCGACGCGGTTTAGTAACCGCGCCAGATCCAGCCACCGCCAAAGATGCGACTGGCTTCCGAGGCATAGAACACGCAGGCCTGACCCGGGGAAACGCCTTCCTCGGGCGTCAGCAGTTCGACCTCGGCAGTGGTGTCGGACAGAGGGCGAATGATCGCCTCGCGCGGCGGTCGGGTTGAGCGGACTTTGACCGAGACGTGCCATTCCTTTTGAGACGTAAACGGTTCATCGCCCAACCAGTTGATCTCGCGCACGGGAATGGTGCGGGTGGCCAGCATCTCCTTTGGACCGACGACCACCTGCTTATTGTCTACGTCCAGCTTGACCACATAAAGCGGCTCACTCAGTCCGCCGATGCCCAGACCGCGTCGCTGTCCAATCGTGTAGTGGATGACGCCGTTGTGCTGCGCCAGTACGCGGCCATCGGAGTGCACGATCTCACCCGGTTCAGCGGCTCCGGGGCGCAGCTTCTCGATCACGCTGGCATAGTTGCCGTCGGGAACGAAACAGATGTCCTGACTGTCCGGCTTGTCCGCCACGGCTAGCCCATACTGCGCCGCCATCTCGCGGGTTGCGTCCTTCGAGGGCAGGTGCCCCAGAGGGAAACGCAGGAAGTCCAGCTGTTCAGGAGTGGTCGAGAACAGGAAATAGGACTGATCCCGGTTCGCATCCTCGGCGCTGTGCAGTTCCGGGCCATTGGGACCCATCTTGCGCTGGATATAGTGACCGGTGGCCATGCAGTCGGCCTCGAGATCCTTGGCGGTCTCCAGTAGGTCCTTGAATTTCACCCGTTCGTTACAGCGAATGCAGGGAACCGGGGTCGCACCCGCCAGATAGCTGTCGGCAAACTCGTCGATCACCGCGTCCTTGAAGATGTTCTCATAGTCCAGAACGTAGTGCGGGAACCCGCGTTCCTCGGCCACGCGACGCGCGTCGTGAATGTCGATCCCAGCGCAGCAGGCACCTTTCTTGGCCAGTGCCGCACCGTGATCGTACAGCTGCAGCGTCACGCCTACCACGTCATAGCCTTCATCGGCCAGATGGGCAGCGACAACAGAACTGTCAACGCCACCGGACATGGCCACAACCACCCTCGTTTCCGACGGGGGTTTGGCAAAGCCAAGCGAGTTCAGCGGTGTCTCGGTATCGAGTGCCATGACGATTCCAGTGCGGGTTAAGAAAGACCGGCAGAATATAGGAAAATTCTACACACTCTCAAGGGGCGGTTTCACTCTGCATTAAGTAGGCTGGTGTCAGCTTTGTCGCAGCACGAAGAGGACCGAGAGATGTATTTGCACAAAGTAGAAGGACCAAGGTCGGTAACCCTGCCGGATGGAACGGTTTTATCGCGCGCAGACTTGCCGCCCAAGGACACGACCCGCTGGGTCGCCTCGCGCAAGGCGATTGTCGTTCGGGGCGTGATTTACGGCCTGATCACGCTTTCGGATGCCAAAAAGCGTTATGGGCTGAGTGATGAGGAGTTCAATGCGTGGGTTTCGGCGGTTGCGGAACATGGAACGGACGCTCTGAAAGTCACCGCGCTAAAAAAATATCGACAACCTATAGGCGAAAGTGAATAAATGATTCAACGGTAACGTCAGATTAACCATTTTTGAGCAGGCTCAATTTGAAATTGGTAAATTGACCCGAATTGGAGCAGTAAATGCGTATACTTCTTGTCGAGGATGATCCGACCACGTCGAAAAGCATCGAACTAATGCTGACGCACGCCAACCTCAACGTCTATGCAACGGACCTCGGCGAGGAAGGTATCGATCTGGCGAAGCTCTATGATTACGATCTGATCCTTCTGGACTTAAATTTGCCGGACATGAACGGGCACGAAGTGCTGCGACAGCTACGCATTGCGCGGGTGGAAACGCCGATCCTGATCCTTTCGGGCGCAGATGATACGGAAAGCAAGATCAAGGGTTTCGGTTTCGGCGCCGATGACTACATGACCAAACCGTTCCATCGCGAGGAACTGGTGGCCCGTATCCACGCCATCATCCGCCGGTCGAAAGGGCATTCGCAATCCATTATTCGTACGGGCCAGGTCGCGGTGAACCTGGATGCCAAAACGGTCGAGGTGGAAGGCAAGGCCGTGCATCTGACCGGCAAGGAATACCAGATGCTGGAACTGTTGAGCCTGCGCAAGGGCACTACGCTGACCAAGGAAATGTTCCTCAACCACCTCTATGGCGGAATGGACGAGCCCGAGCTGAAGATCATCGATGTGTTCATCTGCAAACTGCGCAAAAAACTCAGCAATGCGACCGGTGGCGACAACTACATCGAAACCGTTTGGGGCAGGGGCTATGTCCTGCGCGATCCGCAAAGCAACAGTGTCGACGAAACGCGGATGGCCGTCGGCGCCTGATTTGGACATGGTCGCCTGTGGTCCGGGGCGACCTTTCTCACTCACTGAACAGCACGACTGGACCTAGCCATGGCCTCGCCCTATCACTGAGGTCCAAGAATACGTGACAGGGCGAGGCCATGAGCAAATTGATTCCGGTATCTGACCTCACAGAGGACGCCGCGCGGACAGAATTGGCGCAGCTTGCGGAACAGCTTGCGCGGGCAAATACGCTGTATCACGCAGAAGACGCGCCAGAGATTTCCGATGCCGACTACGATGCGCTCAAACTCCGCAATGCCGAAATCGAAGCACGATTCCCTCATCTGAAACGGGCTGACAGCCCCTCGGATCAGGTGGGCGCACGCCCAGCTGACGGGTTCTCCAAAATCACCCACGCCGTGCGTATGATGTCGCTGGGTAATGCCTTCGATGACGAAGACGTCCAGGACTTTGATCGCTCGATCCGGAAATACCTTGGGTTGGACGGTGCAGAGCCGTTGGCCTTCACCGCCGAACCCAAGATCGACGGTTTGTCGCTTTCATTGCGATATGAAAATGGAAAACTAATTCAGGCCGCTACCCGCGGTGATGGCGAGGTCGGAGAAAACGTCACTGCGAATGCCCGTACTATTTCGGACATTCCGCAAGCCATAGCGGATGCGCCAGCAGTGCTGGAGGTGCGTGGTGAAGTCTACATGTCGCATGACGACTTCGAAAAGCTGAACGCCCGGCAGGAAGAGGCCGGAGAAAAGCCCTTTGCCAACCCTCGAAACGCGGCCGCGGGGTCTTTGCGGCAGCTGGATTCGGCCGTTACGCGGTCACGGCCGCTGCGGTTCTTCGCCTATGCGTGGGGTGAATTGTCCGAGCCATTGTCGGATACACAGATGGGCGCGATTGACCGATTGCATGCCTTAGGATTTGCAACCAACCCGCTAACCCGACTATGCGAAACGACTGGTCAGATGCTAGACCACTATCGGGATATCGAGGCTCAGAGGTCTACGCTGGGCTATGATATTGACGGTGTCGTTTACAAGGTGAACGATCTTTCCCTGCAGGGGCGACTAGGGTTCCGGTCCACGACCCCTCGGTGGGCGATCGCTCATAAGTTCCCGGCCGAGCTGGCCTGGACCCGGCTTGAAGCCATCGACATTCAGGTGGGGCGGACCGGCGCGCTCAGCCCGGTTGCCCGGCTACATCCGGTGACCGTGGGCGGCGTGGTAGTCTCAAACGCTACACTGCACAACGAGGACTATATTGCAGGCCGGGATGCCAAAGGTGGTACGATCCGCGACGGCAAGGACATTCGTGTTGGCGACTGGGTGCAGGTCTATCGTGCTGGTGACGTGATCCCCAAACTGGCCGATGTAGACATCTCAAAACGCCCCGAGGGCGCCGAGCCATTCGACTTTCCAACGACCTGCCCTGAATGCAACAGCGACGCTGTGCGTGAGGAAGGCGATGCCGTTCGGCGTTGTACCGGAGGTGTGATCTGCCCGGCGCAGGCCGTTGAAAAGCTGAAACATTTTGTCTCACGCAAGGCTTTCGACATCGAAGGGTTGGGCTCCAAACAGATCGAGATGTTCTATGACGATCCCGACCTTCCGGTCAGAGCGCCGGTCGATATCTTCACCTTGCAGGTGCGCGATGCCGCGAACCTGAACAAGCTGGCCAACCGCAAAGGGTGGGGCGCGCAAAGTGCCGGTAACTTGTGGGCCGCGATTGACGAAAAACGCAACATACCCTTTGGGCGTCTACTTTTCGCGCTGGGGATCCGGCACATGGGTGAGGCAGCCTCGAACCTTATCGCCACCCATTATGGCGCATGGTCCGACTTCGAAAGTGCCGTAACGGCCGCGGCCAATTTCGAAGGCCCCGAGTGGGACGATCTGCTGAGCGTCGACGGCGTTGGCGAAATCATGGCCCGCGCCCTCGTGTCCGCCTTTGCGCAAGAAGCTGAACGCGCCAGTATCGACGCGCTTGTTGCGCAACTGGACGTGCAAGAGGCAAAACGCCCGGATACAACCGGCAGCCCGGTCGCAGGAAAGACTGTTGTTTTCACAGGCACATTGGAAAAGATGACCCGCGCCGAAGCCAAGGCTCGAGCCGAGGCGTTGGGCGCCAAAGTCTCGGGCTCGGTCAGCAAAAAGACCGATATTCTAGTGGCGGGCCCCGGGGCGGGGTCCAAAGCGAAAAAAGCTGCTGAATTGGGGATTGAAACGCTGGATGAGGATGGCTGGCTGCAGCTGATCGGAACCGCATGAGCGGACGTCCGGAACAGTTATTCCCTTTGTTCGCGGGTCTTGAAACGCTGGATGGCGTGGGGCCGAAGACGGCGCAGGTTCTGACCCAGGCGGGCACTGACTCGCCGCGTGATATTTTGTTCAGCCTGCCTTATGCCGTAATCGATCGCAGGCGTCGCGTCACCATTCAGGGTGCTGATCTACCGACTACACTGACGGTTGAGGTGACCGTTGGCGCACACAGGCCGCCGCGCAACAAGGGCGGCGCGTACAGGATACATGTCGAGGATAGCCAAGCGGATTTCCAACTGGTGTTCTTTCATGCGCGCGGCGACTATTTGAAACGGGTTCTGCCGCAGGGTTCTTGTCGTGTAATCTCGGGCAAGCTTGAGCTGTTCGACGGCATGGCGCAGATGGTTCACCCGGATCACATGCTGCCGGTGGAAGAGGCGCAGGACATTCCTGATTTTGAACCGGTGTATCATCTGACGCAGGGGATCACGCAGAAAACAGCCTACAAGGCCGCGCGCAGTGCCCTGGCGCGTGCTCCGGACCTGAAGGAGTGGATTGACCCGGCTCTGGTCTCGAAACAGGGGTGGTCAGGTTGGTTGGCTGCAATTGCGGCTGCGCATAATCCGCAAGGGGCGGATGATGTTGCTGCTCATGCGCCCACGCGCGAGCGGCTGGCTTACGATGAACTTTTTGCGCATCAACTGACGTTGGCTCTGGCGCGGCAGCGTGAACGGAAGGCGCGGGGCATTGTCAGCGTCGGGACCGGAGCTTTGCAGGCCAAGGTTCTGGCCAGCCTTCCGTATAAACCCACCGGCGCGCAGATGCGGGCGATTGATGACATAGCGGCCGACATGGCCTCGGATGCGCGGATGAACCGGTTGCTGCAGGGTGACGTGGGCGCGGGAAAAACTCTGGTGGCGTTCATGGCGCTGCTTGTCGCGGTCGAAGCAGGCGGGCAGGGTGTCATGATGGCTCCGACCGAGATTTTGGCCCGGCAACATCAGGAAGGGTTGCGGCCCTTGGCCGAGGACGCCGGCGTTGTTCTGGACATCCTCACAGGCCGCGACAAGGGAGCCGAGCGACGCGCCAAACTGGCGGCATTGAAGAACGGCGATATTCACATACTGGTCGGCACACACGCCGTTTTCCAAAACGACGTTGAGTTCAGGGCGCTTCGCCTTGCCATCGTTGATGAACAGCACCGGTTTGGCGTCCGGCAGAGGATGGAATTGTCCGAAAAGGGGCGGGGCGCGGATGTTCTGGTCATGACGGCCACGCCGATCCCGCGCAGCCTGGCGCTGGCGCAGTATGGCGATATGGATGTCTCGGTGCTGGATGAAAAGCCCCCGGGTCGGAAGCCGATCAAAACGGCCATTGTCAGCACCGAACGTATGGAAGAGGTCGTGTCCCATTTGCGCCGCGCCATCGCCGAAGGGCGCCAGTGCTATTGGGTCTGTCCTCTGGTCGATGAGTCTGAGGTTTCGGACCTGACGGCGGCTGAGGAAAGGTTCAAACGCCTGCGCGCAATTCTGGGCGAGGGAACGGTCGGGTTGGTGCACGGTCAGATGCCCCCGTCTGACAAAGATACCGCGATGAAGGCGTTTCAGGAGGGGCAGACAAAGGTTCTGGTCGCCACAACCGTGATCGAGGTCGGCGTCAACGTTCCCAATGCCTCGATCATGGTGATCGAACGGGCCGAGATTTTCGGGCTGGCGCAACTGCACCAGCTCCGTGGCCGTGTTGGGCGCGGTGAAGCTGACTCGACCTGTCTGCTGATGTATCAACCTCCACTCAGCGAAGGTGGGCGGAAACGGCTTGAGGTTCTGCGCGAAACCGAGGACGGGTTCAGAATCTCGGAAACTGATCTGCAAATGCGTGGCGCTGGTGACCTGATCGGCACGGCACAGTCCGGTCTGCCGAAGTTCCGGATCGCGGACCTTGAACGGCAGGCCGGATTGATGGCCACAGCCCAAACAGACGCCCGGGCGCTGCTAGCGGCAGACCCACAACTGAAATCGGACCGAGGGCAGGCGGCACGCGTTCTTTTGTGGTTGATGAAACAGGATCAGGCTATCCGTTTGATTTCAGTGGGTTAGGGATTGTGTTCTCGTAAGTTCACAAATGTTCTTAAAAAGTTCTTTACCGACTCGGCGAAATATGAGAACAAAAGGTCAACAAAGGATTAAATCTCGACCGGAGGTGAGACCATGCTGACCCAGATCAAGACCGCAATTAGCCGTTCGCAATCGACTTTGTTGCAGGATGCTGTGGGGGCCGTGTCTCTGGTGGTCATGCTGATGGTGGCCCTTCACCTGCCCGGAACGTTCTGACCCTTTCTGCCTGCGATCTCGTGCCGATCATACCGTGCTGTCATCCCCATTTCAGTCAAGGGACCTGCCTGTCCCATTTCCCTTGAAGGGCCTGCCTCGGCCCTGCGCGGCTATCCGGACCCCACACGAGAGACGCACAACCTACCGCCGCCCTTTCCGCCCGGAAGGCGCGGCGGTTTTTTCTTAAAGCTCACCAGTTTTGATGATTTCAAGCATGGCCGACAACACGGAATTCACTGCGACCGAGGCCAGGATCATCCCCATCACACGGCTGATGATAGCGGCGCCCGAATAGCGTATTAGTCGGATGATCGGATCGGCCAGCAGCATCAAAACAAACGAAATCAGAATGACCGACAGCATCACCAACGCCGTAATGCCCTGATCTGCGGCACTGTAGCGATGGTTGTCGGTCAGGATCACAATGGCCAGCATCGCCCCTGGGGATGCAAGTGAGGGAACTGCCAGAGGAAAGATCGCCGGGTTGGGACGGTGCGTCGGCCTTTCCAACTCTTCCTCGGCCTCGTGTTGTTCGACGACCTGTTTGCTTTCCCCAAAGATCATCGTCAGCGCGAAAAGAAACAGAATGATCCCGCCCGCGACCTGAAACGAGTTCAGGCCGATATCCAGTGCTTCGATCAGCAACTGGCCAAACACCAGAAAGAACAGCAGAACCCCGGCGCTGACCAGGGCGGCAAGAAGGGCCGTTTTACGACGGGCCGAGGCGGTCAGGGTGGCGGTGACAGCGATGAAAACGGGGATCGTGCCAATGGGATCGATAACGACCCAAAGGGTAACGAAATGCTCAAGCAGATTGTTCAAACCAGTCACTCCCCAAATTTTGGCCGAGGTTAGACGGGTTTGCGGCAGAAAGCCACGTTCAGGCGCAATTGGCCTGTTCGGCCTGCTCCATGGCCTCGGATGCGGCCTCTAACGCCAGCAGGATCGACGCGTGGCGGTTCTTGTAATCCCGCGCAGGCATCAGCACTTCGAGCCCGTCAAAGGGCGCATCGGGCGCCGGTCCGTTTTTTTTCAGCATGGCGGACAGCTGATCACGCGCGGTTTCAACCTGAGCCCGTGTTGCGCCGACAATGGCACCGCCAACAACCGCGGCCGAGGCCTGACCCAGCGCGCAGGCTTTCACGTCCTGCCCGTAATCCGAGACCTTGCCATCCTGCATCTTCACATCCACGGTCACGGTCGACCCGCACAGGGGCGAGCGTTTCTTCACCGTGGCATCGGGATTTTCAAGCCGGTCCAGATGCGGAATATCCGCGGCCAGCGCCAGAATGCGGCCGGAATAGAGCTTTATCAGATCGTTATCGCCGGACATGGCTTTCCCTCGTTGTCTGTTCCCCATACATAGTGAGCATCCACCGGGATGCAAAAGGTTTTTCTCATGTCCGTTACAGTCACATTTGACCCGACCGAACTAAAATATAACGAGGCCGGTCTGATCCCGGCAATTGCTCAGGACGAAAGCTCCGGCGAGGTGTTGATGATGGCCTGGATGAATGTCCAAGCCGTTGAGAAAACATTGGAAACCGGGCGCGTGACCTATTGGTCGCGATCTCGTCAGTCGTTCTGGATCAAGGGCGAAACCTCGGGGCATGTGCAGGAATTGGTGGATTTCCGCTTTGATTGCGACCGCGATTGTCTGCTGGTTCTGGTGCGCCAGACCGGTGCCGCGTGTCATACGAACCGCCGCACCTGCTTCTACACTGCCGTTCGTGATGGGGCCGAAGTCGAACTGATGTCACCGATGGAGTGATCCGGTCACAGACCAACCATTGCCCGGATTTCCGCAGCTGAGACCCCGTCGGCCCGGTATTTCGAGATTGCCCGCGCGTCGTCGCGTTTTGCCAGGCGTTTACCTGCCTCATCCCGGATCAGCCGGTGATGGAGATATTGCGGTTTCGGTAAGCCAAGCAGACCCTGCAGTACCACGTGTATGCGTGTGGCTTCGAACAGATCCTGACCGCGGATGACATGGGTGATGCCTTGCGCGGCGTCATCCAAAACCACTGACAGGTGGTAGGACGTGCCCATATCGCGCCGGGACAACACGACGTCGCCAATGGTTTTCGTCAGGTCATCCAGAGTGAACGTGATGGTGCCCGTCTCGCCATCGGGTCCAGCACCGTCTTCCTGAAACGATCCAACGGAGGTGTCGGTTTGCGTGGCGTTCAAAAGCAACCTGCCAGCAGCGGTCATATCCAGCCGCAGTGGCACGTCCTTAGGGCGTGGACCAATTGCTGAACTCGGTTGCCATTTCGCTCGGCACGTTCCGGGATAAATGATCCCGTCCGGCCCATGCAATGGCGCGCCTTCCTGCGGCGCACTGGCGGCGGCAGCGATATCCTTGCGGTTGCATGTGCAGGGGTACAGCAACCCGCGCGCCCATAGATCATCCAGCGCCTTGTCATAGGCGGCCAAGCGATCAGACTGTCGCATCACGGGGTCGGGCCAGTGAAGGCCCAGCCACCGCAGATCGTCATAGATTTGATCCTCCCAATGGGACCGCGACCGCGAGCGGTCGATATCCTCAATCCTCAGCAGGAACTGACCGTCCTCAACTGCAGCAAGATCATGGGCCAGCATCGCCGAAAAGGCGTGGCCCAAGTGCAAAGGGCCAGTGGGCGACGGTGCGAAACGGGTCTTAAATATCACGCTTTTTCAACAATATATACGTCAGATTTCAAGTCCATACCCGGCAGATGCGGGCCATATTCCCGGAACAAAAGCCGCGCAGCCCCCATATCCAGCCAATCATTCAGCCGAACAGTGTAAGATTTATCCGCAAGCGTATGATCGTTAAAGGAAAAAGCCAGCAGGCCGTTTTGGGGCAGGGCGCGCATTAGAATATCAAATACCTCGGGCGGCGCTGTACCCACACTGATTACACCGATGGCGGCGATGGCCTTGTAGGCACCTTCCTCCAACGGGTGCGGGTCCGTGATCTCAAAAGTGGAGAGTTTACGGTAGACACCCTTTGCCATGGCCCCTTCAAGCATTTTGGGGGTCGGATCGATACCGTCAATCACCTGAAAACCAGCGGCGTGCAAGGCCTCACCTGACAGGCCGGTGCCACATCCATAGTCCAGAACAGGTGTCTGGGGTTCAGGCATTTTAGACCATAGCGCCTCGGCCACGCGAGCGGGTGTCGCGTAACCATGTGCGCCGACTTCGGCGTCATAAGAAGAAGCCCATTTCTGATAGTGCGCCCGTGAGGCCTCGGGCGTTTCCAAGCCGTAGCTTTCTTTTATTTTATTGTTGCTCATACACTGATGTTAGGACGCAGGTCGGGGTGCGTCCAGTCAGCAATGCGCGAGCCAGTTTGTCCATTCGGCTTTGGCGCGATCCGTATAGGCCTTGTAACGATCCTTGCGGCCTCGGCGCCCTCCCTTCAGACCGTCCACAGGGCGGAACAGGCCGAAATTGACGTTCATTGGTTGGAAGGTCTTGGCCTCGGCCCCGCCGGTGATGTGGTGGATCATCGCACCCATGGCGCTGTCTTGCGGCACTTCGGGCAACGAATGGCCCAGAATTTCGGCCGCGGCCAGACGGCCAGCCAGCAGCCCCATGGCTGCGCTTTCTACATACCCCTCGACCCCGGTGATCTGCCCGGCGAAACGGATATTCGGCTTGGATTTCAGCCGCATCTGCGCATCCAGCAGTGTGGGCGAGTTGATGAACGTATTGCGATGAATACCGCCCAGACGCGCGAAACTTGCGTTTTCAAGGCCCGGGATCATGCGAAACACCTCGGTTTGTGCGCCGTATTTCATCTTGGTCTGAAAGCCCACGATGTTGAACAGAGTGCCCAAGGCATTGTCTCGGCGCAGCTGCACCACCGCATGAGGTTTCACGTCCGGCTGATGCGGGTTGGTCAGACCAACCGGTTTCATCGGGCCGTGACGCAAGGTTTCGCGGCCACGTTCCGACATCACCTCAATCGGCAGGCATCCGTCGAAGTAACCCGCTGTTTCGCCTTCGTGGAACTCGGTCTTATCGGCGGACAGTAGGGCATCGATGAACGCCTCATACTGATCACGGTCCATCGGACAGTTCAGATAGGCGGTACGTTCTTCCTCGGTCTCGCCCTTGTCATAGCGCGACTGCATCCACGCTTTGCTCATGTCGATGCTGTCGGCGTAGACGATCGGGGCGATGGCGTCGAAGAACGCCAGCGACTCGGCGCCGGTTTCGGTCCGAATGGCCTCACCCAGCGCGGCCGAGGTCAGGGGACCGGTGGCAAAGATCCAGTGGCCGTCGTCGGGTAGAGAGGTAACCTCTTCGCCGGTGACCTCAACCCGCGGATGGGCGCGCAGTTTTTCGGTGACCGCTTCGGCAAAGGGATCGCGGTCCACGGCCAGCGCGCCACCGGCGGGCAGTCGGTGTGCGTCCGCAGTTGTCATGATCAGCCCGTTGGCCTGGCGCATTTCCCAATGCAGCAGACCCACCGCGTTTTGTTCGTCATCGTCTGACCGGAACGAGTTCGAACACACCATCTCGGCCAGGTTGCCGGTCTGGTGCGCAAAGGTGCCCACTTTGGGCCGCATTTCGTGGATCACAACATCCACGCCCATTTCCGCCGCCTGCCACGCGGCCTCGGACCCGGCCATGCCGCCGCCCACGATATGCAATTTCTGTGTCATGCGCTGCCACATAGGGCACAGCACCGCGCAACGCAACATAAGGCGCATCGTTTATGAATTGGGGGGATTTTGGGGTCACCGCTGCGGGAATGTCGACGCTGGTGAGAGAAACCAGCTTGGAGGGACCTTCCGCCCACGGCGACCCAAAAGTGTCTCCAGAGCATACGCTCTGACCCAGCTTTGCCACAGTGTCGCCTTTTTGAAAAGTGCAAAAATGTGGACAGTCCTTAAAAATGTTCGCAACAATCGTCTTATTGATGCCAATTTGGCGGTCTTTTTTCGATAAATGCGGATATCCCTTCTTCGGTGTCCCGGTGCAACATATTCTGTGCCATTACCTCGCCGGTATAGGCGTAGGCCTCTTCAATCGACATATCCAACTGCTTGTAGAAGGCCTGTTTGCCGATCTTCACGGCTGATCCCAGCTTGTCCGCAAGCTGTTCTGCAAGGGTTGCCGTCTCGTGTTGCAGCAACATTTCGGGCACCACGCGGTTGACCAACCCAAGCTCGACCGCTTTTTCGGCCGAGATGAAATCCCCGGTCGTCAGCATCTCGAACGCGCGTTTGCGCGGGATGTTCCGGCTGAGCGCAACCATCGGCGTCGAGCAGAACAGGCCGATATTCACGCCATTGACACCAAACCGGGTTCCTTCGGCGGCGACGGCCAGATCGCAGGTGGCGACCAGTTGGCACCCCGCCGCAGTGGCAATTCCGTGAACCTGTGCGATGACGGGCTGGGGCAGGGCTTGGATCGACAGCATCATCTGCGCGCATCTGGCGAACAGGTCCTGGAAATAGGCCTTGCCACCATCTTCGGACTGACGCCCGGCGGTCATCTGCTTCAGGTCATGGCCAGCACAAAACGCCTTACCTTCGCCAGAAAGGATCACGGCGCGAATCGAGCTGTCCTCCCGCAGGGCATCAAACTCGGATTGCAGGGCGGCCAGCATCTCATCGCTCAGGGCATTCAGGCTCTTGGGCGCGTTCATTTTTAGGGATGCTATTGCGCCTGTGTCGTTACGTTCCAGAATTGCCATCTTGCCCTCCGATCTGATGTCGGGCCAACTCTAGGTCGGCAAATCGAGGAGGGGAAGTATGGCGTTGGAAATGGGCCGAGAAGATCTGATGGAATACATGAAGCAGATCTTTCCGCAGGTGCACCGGGATTTTGTCGTCGAGGAATTGGACGAAGACTCGATTGTCATGCGGCTGGTGGTCGAAGACAGGCATCTGCGCCCCGGTGGGACCGTTTCAGGGCCGTCGATGTTCGGCTTGGCGGACGTGTGCGTCTATGCGTTGATTCTGGCCCGCAAAGGGCGTCAGTCACTGGCGGTGACCACCAACAGTTCCTTGGATTTTCTGCGCAAACCCGAGGGTGGAACGGACATGATCGCGCGGTGCCGCTTGCTGAAACTGGGGCGCAATCTGGCGGTTGGCGATGTTCTGATGTTCTCGGAAGGGTCCGACAAACCCGTTGCCCGAGCTACAATGACTTACTCACTGCCGCCTGAGGGGTCCGCTGCCGCGGCATTCGGATAAAAAAGGCCGGGCAGAGCCCGGCCAGGAAGAGGTCCCGTCAAGGGACTGGGGAACTTTTAATCCTGCCAGAAGTAGCGGGTGTATTCATTGCGGGCCTGAAATCTGGTCAGGCCGACATCTTTCAGAAGCCTGTCGTCCAGATTGGACAAATTGACTCGGCTACGGCGTTGGCGTTCCCACTGTGTGACAGTTGCCGCAAACCGCACGGCCAGCGCGGCGATCAGCGGCAGCCGGGGACTGTCGTTCAGCAGCATGAGGGCGGGGTTGTGCATTGCGCGTGTCATAGTGGGTATCCTTTCAAATTGTATTGACACAAAGCATGTATGTTCGGTATGATCGATTGATACATTCAGGATTGTGTCAAAATCAAAGGAAGAATTGTAATGGATACAATTTGGCCAGAGTCACTACCGAAATCCAAGGGGCCGAAGTACACTTTGGTCGCAGAAACAATCCGAAAAGCTATTGATAACAAATTACTGGAAGTCGGAACCAAGCTGCCTCCTGTGCGAGAACTTGCGTATCGGTTACAAATCACTCCAGGAACTGTGGCGCGGGCTTATACGATTCTGACCGATGAGGGATTGTTACAAGCGGAGGTCGGGCGTGGTACATTCGTGGCCCCTCCAAAATCACCCATTCTGGACGATGTTTGGGCCAGGCAACTGCATCTGAGAGATGACAAATACAACGCCAATGTCAGCCTGTTCAGCCCGCGATTGGCGGATATGGGGCAGGTGTCTCTGATCCGTGAGTGTCTGCAGAAAGTTTCGCAAGCCGATCCGGGGCTGTTTTTGAACTATCCGACCCGAGACGCTTATCAACCCATGCGGCAGGCGGTGGTCGAGTGGCTGTCGGATCTGCCGCTGGGTGCGGTGACTCATGATGACATTGTACTGACACATGGGGGTCAGAATGGCCTGTGCCTGGTGTTTCAGACAATTCTGCGCGGACCGAAACCTGTGGTTCTGGTTGAGGACCTGTCCTATGCCGGGTTCCGCCGTGCCGGAGAGCTGATGCGTGCCGATGTGGTCGGCGTGAAGATGGACCAATGGGGGGTCGATCCCACGGCGATGGAACATGTGCTGCGTCAAACTGCGGCCCAGGCTGTCTGCGTTTCACCCGAAGTTCAGAACCCGACCGGCTCACACACGCCGCTGGAACGTAGGAAAGAAGTTGTTGAGGTCGCCCGGCGTTATGATCTGCAGATCATCGAGGACGATTGCTATCGCATGGGCGACGCGCGCGAACCCAGCTATCGGGCCTTGGCCCCCGAACGGGGGTGGCATGTGTCCTCGATCTCGAAAATCCTGACGCCATCGCTGCGAGTGGGGTTTGCCATTGCCCCCCGTGAAAGGAGCGTCGATCTGCGGCGGTCTGCGGAGTACGGGTATTTCGGTTTGGCCCAGCCTTTGGCAGAGCTGACCCGGTTGTTGCTGTCCGACCCCCGGACCCGTCAGATCGCCAAGGATGTGCGCGTTCGGATGGGCGACTATGTTCGTGTGGCAGTGAACGCGCTGGGTGGATTTGACCTCAATTGGGCGCCGGATGTTCCGTTTGTCTGGCTCAACCTGCCGTCTGGCTGGCGTGCCGGTTCCTTCACGCGCGCGGCCGAGCGGGAAGGGATACAACTGCGGTCCGCCGATGAATTTGCCTTGCGCGACGGGCGGGCTCCAAATGCGGTGCGCATTGCGATGAATGGACATGTGTCGCTGGAGCGGTTTGAGGACGCGATGCAACGGTTGCGCAGGCTGTTGGACAATCCACCCGAGCAAATCAGCGTCTAATCATGGGGTAAAATAATACCTATTTTTTAACTTATTGAAATTACGCAATTTAAAAGCGATTGCTGTTGTTGACCTGCGCAACACTCCCCTCTAAATACGCTCCATCGAATTCGGGCCGCTCTGTCTTGGGGCGGTCTTTCACATCAAACAGGACTATCCTGCCATGAAAACCTTTTCTGCAACACCTGCAGACATCGACAAGAAATGGATCCTGATCGACGCCGAGGGCGTTGTTCTGGGCCGTCTTGCCTCGATCGTCGCCATGCGCCTGCGTGGCAAGCACAAAGCGTCGTTCACCCCGAACATGGACATGGGCGACAACGTCATCGTGATCAACGCTGACAAAATCCAGATGACCGGCAAGAAGCGCGAAGAGAACTTCTACTGGCACACTGGCCACCCGGGCGGCATCAAGTCGCGCACCAAGCAGCAGATCCTCGAGGGTGCACACCCCGAGCGCGTCGTGACCCAAGCGGTCAAGCGTATGCTGCCGGGCAACCGTTTGTCGCGTCAGCAAATGACCAACCTGCGCGTTTACGCCGGTGCCGAGCACCCGCACGAAGCCCAGGCCCCCGAAGTTCTGGACGTCAAGTCCATGAACAAGAAAAACACCCGGAGCTAATGACCGATGGCTGATCAGATCAATACTCTCGAAGAGCTGAGCGCCGTCGCAGGCGTTGAAACCGTGGCCGAAGAAGTCATCGTGCGTGAACCCGTACGTGACGAGCTGGGCCGTTCCTACGCCACCGGCAAGCGTAAAGACGCTGTTGCCCGCGTTTGGATCAAGCCGGGTTCCGGCAAGGTCACCGTAAACGGCAAAGACCAGGACAAGTACTTCGCTCGTCCGGTTCTGCAGCTGATCCTGCGCCAGCCGTTCCAGGTTGCTGGTGTTGAAGGCGAGTTCGACGTTGTCGCAACCGTCAAAGGCGGCGGCCTGACCGGTCAGGCTGGTGCGGTCAAGCACGGCATCTCGAAAGCGCTGCAGCTGTACGATCCGTCGCTGCGTGGCGCTCTGAAAGCTGCTGGCTTCCTGACCCGCGACAGCCGCGTTGTGGAACGTAAGAAATACGGTAAGCGCAAAGCGCGTCGTTCGTTCCAGTTCTCGAAGCGTTAATCGCTGCGGAATTACGAATTTCAAACGGTCGCAAGAAATTGCGGCCGTTTTTTTGTAGGCAGATCATTGGCATCACGCTGCTGGCGCTGAGGTCTTGGCTTCGTGATTTCAGCTTATTTTCAGCGCTTTAGGCATTGCAGAAAAGAACAGGGCGCTTCAATGCTTCCTGTAGCGAGTCCAACGATACATCAGCGCAACAACCGATCTTTCTACCATCATTTTCTATCGAAACAGGTCATCCCGTTTTTTCGACCTGTGAATATTCGCGTAGTACACAGTACCTGAGCGTATTGCGCCGGGCCCTCTGCTTTGGGATAGGTATGTGCCAAAGCTGAAGTAGTTTTTGTTAGATTTCTTACCGTTATGGTTTATATTATTTCGGTCTAAGTTTGGGCCGCGATGGCTCAGTTTTTTGGTGCCATTGATATATATGTCAAAAACACCATTCCCGCCTTCGCTCCAGTTCACAAACATTTCGACTCGGGTCCATTTACCTTTAATAGTCGGCATTTCAACGATTTTCTTAACCGCGACCCCATCACATTCGTGGTCTTCCAACGCGCCGACATTCTTGAATGTAACAAGATACAGGGCGTTTCCATGGCCAGGGCGCGTCCAGTGCCCCACTGCGGCATGTGGGCAGCGTTCAGATTTCCATTGTGCAAAGATATTCCACGCTGGTTTCTGTTGTCCCTGCGTTGGGTAACTTTGAGGAATCAAAATATCAAAGCCGTACCAGACTGGGCTGGGTTGAGGAAAAGCGCTGGTAAACGATTTTCCATTTTTCTTTTCCCTAAGCTCGCTTCTCACGCTGCCATAGTCGCAATCACCCTTACCGCTATTATCTGAGTACTTTTTGGACTTGCACTCGCCGCCATAAATCGAAAACGAGTGCACGTACTTTGCGTCGATACCTTCGACCTTTTTGAGTTTTTTGTATGATTTGGGCAGATTTATGTGTATCTGCTTGAAGCCGTCGAAGTCTACGTCTGCGATGACAGGAATTGGGTTGGAGAAGACAAGGGCGGCAGAAAAGAGAATTGCTCGAATATACATGTAACAACCTGATATTGTGTAAACTTAAGCTAGCTGAGAAATCTGATACGGAAAACCGGTTAGTTGAAAATACGGCCGAAGATCGGCGGGAGTTAACCGTGAAACAACGACCTTCCGCAATGTTGCGGAACAAGTTGAGGCGTTCGATTCCGTACAAAACTGCAACATTCGCACTAAGCGCATGCCCAAGAAGCCGTTGACGAGTGTTGCAACCAAGTAGAAATGTCATCTGATCTGCAAAGCAGGAAAGTCACCACAGGGTCCGACGGGAGCAAGGCTTTGCAGCCCGGAGATCTCAAATATCGCAGAGCTGCAAAGCCTTGCGGGGAGTTTGGTTGGCAACGTTCCTCAGCCTAATAGCTGCGGCTGGTTCGAGACCTAATAGTCTCTTCCATTCGGTTCCATTGATCTGGTGCCAAGATCGATTGCCGACATTTGATACGAAGCTCGCGTCCCTCTCCGATCAGCTGTCTTGCTTCATCGTATCTGTGTTGGGAGATCAATATGGCAGAAAGTTCTTCCAGCACGGTGTTGTAGCCACCTGGTGCTTCCAGGGGATTGGCGCGATACGATTCTAATTTGCGTTGCAGTTGTGCTTCCAGATCTTTCGGGCGCCCCAACAGAGCTCTAACCTCCGCCAGATTTTTCTCTCTGGTTTGGTCCACCGTCTTAAGCGTGGTGCCGATCTGGCGCCGGAGTGTAACAGCTTCATTCAGATTGGCTTCCGCCTCTTCCAGATTGCCTTCTTGCATTTCCAAGCTAGAGAGCACTGCCAGCAATTCGACAACCATAAGTTTTTTAACATCTGAAGAGCGTGAAATTCTGCTCAGGGTCCGATTTAGTACGCTTCTTGCTTCATCAAATTTTGATTGTTCAGTGAGCACCCATGCATAGTCACTCGCGCGCTTGACATGCAACTCATCGAGCGGCTGTAACAGATCCAGTTCGAAAGCTTGTTTGAACAACAGTTCTGCCGCCTCAAAGTTCTCAGGGAAATCCAGATTATCGCAGGCCTCATGGGCACGTTCCGACAACTCCATCGATTGCAATTTAGGGTCTGTCATCTGTTTGTAATCTCTTGAATTGTTATCGTATCCGTCAGGGTATGCTTCGCAACGTCTTGAGTTCAACCGTTTGTCGAAAACTCAACCGGTACAGTCTTTATTGTCGTTTGCCTGTTTGGCGGGCAATCCACCGTCATTCTATTCTGAACCGATAAATCGTCGGGCAGGGCCTTCTTTAGAAGCGTATTCGGCGCTGCAAGCTGGAACCTGCCCAGACATCTTGAACACACGAGCAATCCTGTCTGAGCTGGGCGTTTTTACCGGAATGGGCCCACAGCGCGCGCTTACTATTCCTCGTAAACCAATTTCCAAGCCCCGTTCTCGACAACATTGACAAAGACAGTATCGGCGCCCTGATGATCGTCCGGTCCATAGGTCAGACGGTTTCCAACCAGATCGTCTTGATAGTCCAGACTTTCCATGGCCGCGATAAAGTTTTCATGAGTCAAGTCGGGGCCCGCGGCCTCCAACGCTTTGACCATCATTTCGGCGGCGGAATAACCCAGCATTGAGAACCCGACGGGGTCTTCGCCGGTTGCGGCCTTGTATTCCTCGATAAACGCGGCGGGGGCAGGGTCATCGGCGCGCGCCCACAGATCCTGCCATGAGGCGGCGGCGTAGAACCCATCCGTCACTCCGCCCGGAACCTGCGCAACAACGGTCAGAAAACTTGCCGCGGTGCCCAGGAACTTCATATCGGTCAGGCCCATCTTTTTGGCCGTGCCCACAACCGTGATCGCCTGACGCACACCTAGGGCAATTGTGACGATATCGCAGCCTTCTTCCTTGAGCTTGCTGAGTGAGCCAACAAAGTCGGTTTCATCCGGCTTGTGCGTCGTCTCTGCGACGAAGGCGATACCAGCCTCTTCAGCACCAGCCTTACTGCCTTCCAGAATCTCTTCGCCGAAGTCTGTGGGCAAATACATGGTGCAAACGTTCTGCGACCCGAATTGGTCTGCCAGATATTTCACGCCGATACGGCTTTGGTCAAAATAGGTGGAGAAGGAGGTGAACTTGTTCTCAATCGGCTCCTGCAACATCTGGGTTGATGCCGTCAGTGGGGCAACGTTTGGAATGCCCTTGGGATCCAGCAGCTTGAACCCGGCCAAGTTCATAGGGGTGCCCAGCGATTGCAGCATGGCAAACACCTTGTCGCGGTTCAGCAGCTTGTTATAGCCCTGCATCGCGCGCGGCATCTGATAGCCGTTGTCTTCGACCACGTAGCGGATGGTTCGGCCATGCACGCCACCTGCCGCGTTAACCCGATCAAACACCACGTTCGCACCCTTTGTGGCCGGAACGCCAACGGCAGCGAAAATACCGCTCAGGTCGTTGACCGAGCCGATGACAACCTCGTCATCAGTGACGCCTTGCGTCTGCGCCGAGGCCAAGGTCGCGGACACTGTCAAAGCGGCTGCTGTGGCCAGGCCTTTGATCTCCTTGTTCATAGCTTCTCCTCCCTGTTCAAATTCCCTTATTTGTACATGTCTTCGATAAGATGCGCGTGTTTCTGTTCCACAAAGCTGCGTTTCAGCTTCATTGTCGCGGTCAGTTCGTCGTCATCAGCGGTCAGCAACACGTCGATCAGACGAAAATCCTTGATCTGCTCCACGCGTGCGAACTCCTCATTAACCGCGGCGACTTCGAACCCAATCTGATCCCTGACTTCGGGTGCCGCGCAGAGCGAGGCGAAGTTCGAAAACGGGATTTTCTGATCCTGCGCGTATTTCTCGACGTTTTCCTGATCAATCATGATCAGGGCGGTCAGGTATTTCCGCGCATCTCCTATGATCACTGCGTCCGAGATATAAGGGCTGAACTTCAACCGGCTTTCGATCTCGGCTGGGGTGATGTTCTTGCCACCTGCGGTGATGATGATGTCCTTCAGCCGTCCGGTGATGGTGACAAACCCCTCATCATCGATGTGGCCCAGATCACCGGTCCTCAGCCAGCCATCAGCAGTGAAGCTTTCCGCCGTTTTGGCATTGTTGCGCCAATAGCCCTGAAAGATGTTCAGGCCTTTCAGTTGGATTTCACCTTCGTCGGAAATGCGAATATCATTGCTGGCGATGGCCTGACCAACGGTGCCGATCTTGTTGGCCTCAACGCTGTTTAGGGTCGCCAACCCCGAGGTTTCGGTCATCCCGAACCCCTCGACCAGCGGCACACCGATGGCCCAATACCATCGCAACAATTCGGGCGAGATTGGCGCCGCCCCGCTGCCACCGCGGCGCAATTTGTCCATTCCCAACATCCGCCGCAGGTTGCGCAACACCAGACGATCCCACAGCCAGAACCGAGCTGAAACACTGGCCGGTACAGGCTGGCCTGCACATATATACTCGGCCCGAGCAATCCCGGCCTTCAGTGCCATCCGAAACGCAGCCCGGCCCGTCGGGGTAGCGTCCTGCGTCATGATCTGGACATGAGAATAAATCTTCTCCCATACACGTGGCACGGCGACGAAGGTGGTGGGAGAGACCTCTTGCAGGTTAGCGAAAACCGTCTCGGGGCTTTCGGCGAAATTCACCACGCATTTCGCTGCCAGAGGGAAATAGATCGAAACCGCGCGTTCGAGGATATGGCAGAGCGGCAGGAAACACAGCTGTTCGTCGGTTTCAAAGGCGGGCAGGGCGCGCGCGCCGCTTTCGATGGCGGCCAGTATGTTCTCGTGGCTCAGCATAGCCCCCTTGGGCTTTCCGGTGGTACCCGAGGTGTAGATCAGCAGCGCCGTGTCCTGAGGGGACGTCAGCGCCAGCTCGGCCTCAAACCGCGTCGGGTCTTCGGTCTCGGCCTGTTGGCCCAGCTCATACAGATCGTCAATCATCATGCAGCGGGGATGGGTCAGGTCGTGCAGGCCTTCATCCTCAAGAATGATGACGTTCAGCAGGTTTGGTACACTGGGTTCGACCTCAAGGAATTTGTCCAGCTGCTCTTCATTTTCCACGATCAGAAACCGGCTGCCGCTATCATTGATCAAGTATTTCAACTGGTTTGCTGAATCCGTCGTGTACACGCCCGACACGATGCCGCCGACGGCCTGAATGCCCATGTCGAACCAGGCCCATTCCTTACGGTCTTCAGACAGGATCGAAACGACTTCACCGCGTTTCAGGCCTAGCTTGCGCAAGGCCAGCCCGATCCATTTGGCGTGCTGCCAATAATCGAACCATGAATAGGACTTCCAGATCCCAAGGTCCTTTTCGCGATGCGCGGTGCGGTCCCCCAGTGCGGTGCAGCGTTTCCGAAACAGCTGCGTGATGGTGGTGCATTCGTCCACATGCACCGGGCGCTGACCGGCGGTGGCGTTGAACCAGACGCCGTTGATGTTGGTCTGAGGGGGCAGGGTGCTGATATTCAACCGCTCACCTCCACGTCTTTTTGCGTTTCCAACGGCGGGTTTCCCGCGCGCCGTCTTCCCGCACGCCCAGATAAAAGTTCTGGATGTCCTCGGACTGCATCAACACATCTGCCGCGCCATCCATGACGATGCGGCCGACCTCCATCACATAGCCGTGCTGGGCCAGTTCAAGGGCAGCCTTGGCGTTCTGTTCGACCAGCATCATGGTCATGTTTTGCTCGTCGTTCAGGCGCTTCAGGATGCCAAAGATTTCCTGCACCAGCAGCGGGGACAGGCCCAGAGACGGCTCGTCCAGCAGCATGATCTTCGGGTTCGCCATCAGACCGCGGCCAATGGCCAGCATCTGTTGCTGACCACCCGATAGGGTTCCGGCCTCTTGGGTGCGCCGTTCCTTCAGGATGGGAAAGTAGGTAAACACCAGTTCCCGATTGTGATCGATCCGGGATTTGTCGGCCAATGTATAAGCGCCGAGGTTGAGGTTTTCATCGACCGTCATCAGGGGAAAAACCTCACGCCCTTCGGGGACGTGAACGATGCCCATCTCGACAACCTTATGCGGTTCGGATCCCTGTATTTCGATGCCATCAAAGGTGATCTTGCCTTTTTCCGGATCCATCACGCCCGAGACGGTTTTCATCAGGGTCGTCTTTCCCGCACCATTTGCCCCCAAGATCGAGACGATCTGGCCGCGATGCACGTCCAGCGACACGCCGCGAATGGCCATGATGGGGCCGTAGAAGCTTTCGACATTGCGGATGGTCAGGATCGGATCGCTCATGAGGCTTTCCCCAGATAGGCCTCCACCACGGCGGGGTGGGATTGCACCTCTGCGGGCGTACCAAGTGCCAGTTTCGCACCGTCGACCATGGCCAGAACTCTGTCAGATACGCCCGTGACAAGCCCCATGTCATGTTCGACCATCAGCACCGTGATGCCCATCTGCTGCCGGATATCGTCGATCCACCAACGCATGTCCGTGGTTTCTTCGACCGACAGCCCCGAGGCTGGTTCGTCCAGCATCAACAGCTTGGGGTCGGTGGCCAGTGCGCGGGCGACTTCAACCACTTTACGAACGCCATAAGGCAGGCCCGAAATCATCTTGTCGCGATAGGCCTGCAGGTCGAGGAAATCGATGATCTCTTCGACCTTTTCGCGGTTTTCGACCTCTTGCCGTCGGGCGGAGGGCAGAAACAACACCTCGGACAGCAGGTTGGTGAGGCGATGCCGGTGCCGTCCGACCAAAAGGTTCTGCAAAACAGTTGCGTGCTCGAACAGCTCGATATTCTGGAACGTGCGCGCCACGCCATGGGCCGCCACGCCCGAGGGTTTGACCTGCAGCAGGTCATGACCGTCGAAACGGATCGCCCCGGCAAAGGGATCATAGAACCGCGATATCAGGTTGAAGACCGTGGACTTGCCCGCACCGTTCGGACCGACGATGGCAAAGACCTCCCCTTGTTCGACCGAAAAGGACAGATCGTTGACCGCGATCAGGCCGCCGAATTTCAGGGTGACGTTTTCGAACTCCAACAGGCTCATCGCAGGCGTTCCGTCTTGAGGTAGGATTTCTGGCGCTTGAACATGTCCTTTCGGTAAAAGGGGAACAGTTCGAACCAGGTGCGGATTTTCAGCCAGCGGCCGTAGAGGCCCATCGGTTCGAACAGGATGAAGGCGATCAGGATCATTCCGAAGATCCCGAACTCCAACCCCGGAATGGCGACCGTGTTGCCACCGAACAGCACGCCCACGTATTCCTTTGAGATCGACAGGAACTGCGGCAGAAACCCGATCACGATGGCGCCAAGGAATGCGCCGTGGATCGAGCCCAACCCGCCGATGACGATCATCATCAGCAACTGGATCGAGATCAGAACGCTGAAGGTCTCGTTGTTGAACGCGCCCGCATACATGCCCATCAGCGCGCCGGCCCAGCCGGTGACGGCGCAAGACAGGGCGAACGAAATCATCTTGGTGCGGGCAATATCGATCCCCATCGCCTGCGCCGAAATCTCGGAATCGCGCACCGCGATGAAAGAGCGTCCCAAGGGCGCGCGCAGCAGGTTGATATAGCCAAGTGTCACCAGAACAGCGACACCCAGTACCAGCCAGAAGAATTGATCGGGCGTAGCCCAGCGATCGACCACATTACCGAAAATCTCAACCCCGCCCAGATATTTGCCCGCCACGCCGCCCGTCAGCGGCTCGGCCAGAACGATCACGTCATCCATCAGGATCGACAGCGCCATGGTGAAGATCGCCAGATAGATACCGTGCAGTCGCAGGGCAGGGATGGCAACCGTCACCCCGGCGATCCCCGTCAGGATCCCGGCCAGAGGGAAGGCGACCAGAAACGGCACGCCCGCCTCAATCAGGATGACGTTGGCGTAACACCCAAAGGCCAAAAAGGCGGCATGACCCAGACTGACCTGCCCGGTATGGCCGGTCAGTACCATCAGGCCGAGCCCGGCGATGGCCCAGATCAGGACGTTTGTCAGCTCCCCTAAATAGAAATCATCCAGCCACCACGGCGCGGCGGCAACGATGGCCAAAAGGATCAGGTGGAGGCTGAGCTGAAAGCGATCTTTCCAGGGGCGGATATCCTGCAGATAGTCGGTTTTGAACACGATCCGCATGGGCCTAAACCTTCTTGACCCGGACCTGACTGAACAGCCCGTTAGGGCGGAAGATCAGCACCGCCAGTAACAGCGCGTAAGGCGCGATCTGACTGTAACCGGCAGCGATGTAACGGCTGGCAAAGGGCTCGATGACGCCGACGATCAACCCTCCGGCCAGTGCGCCCGGTAAGCTGCCAAGCCCGCCGATCACTGCAGCAGCGAAGGCTTTGATCCCCAAAAGGCCGGTTGTCGGATCAACAGCGCCTTTGGCGGCGAACAACACGCCCGCAATACCGGCGACCACACCGGCCATGGCCCAGATGAATCCCTGAACGCGTTTGACCGGAATGCCCATGTAATAGGCCGCCAGTTGGTTCTGAGAAGCACCCTGCATCGCCAACCCAAGTTTTGTCCGGTTGAAGAACACATACATCCCCCACGTCAGCAAAACGGTGACGACGATGACGGCCACATCCTCCACCCCCAGGACAATGCCCCCAAACCCGAATTCCTTTCCGGCCAGTGGGTTCTGCAGAGTTTGCGGCTCATGCCCCCAGATCAGCCCGGCCACAAAACGGATCACAAAACCCAGAGCGATGGTCAGGATCACCACCGCGGTCTGGCTTTCCCCGAAAAGGCGACGGATGATCAGTCGGTCAAGCAGATACCCAAGCGCGCCCATGATCCCCAGCGAGATCGGAAGCGCCAGCCAGAACGGCAAACCCATATATTCAGTGTTGGTAAGCCCGATGGTGACAAAAGCGCCCAGCATCATGAAATCGCCCTGCGCGAAATTCACCGCCTCGGTCGCTTTGTAGATCAACACAAAACCAAGCGCGATCAGGCCATAGACACAGCCATTTGCCAGCCCGCTGATCAGCAGCTGCGCGTTGTCCAATTTCACCCTCCCAGCCGGTAGGCCCGGCGTTTTGAACGCCCCGGAGGTCCTCCGTCACCCGGGGCTTTGTTCTACTATGGCGTGATAATCACCTTTCCGTCACTCTTTTTCAGGGCTTCTGCCAGATTTGGCACCAAATCCCTCAGCGCAAGCCGTTCGGAAACATCGGTTTTCCAGCGGCCATCGGCAAAGCGGGCCTGAACCTCGGCCACGACACGCGCCTGATCCTGCGGCGGAGTGGAGGTCACCCAATTGGTCAGCCAGAAGCCCTCGATCTGCTTGCCCATAAAGATCAACTGGCCCATCTGCGTCAGTTTCGGCAGTTCGGCGCTCAGCTTGCCGTAACAGATCCAACGCGCCTGATTGGGCATGGCGCAGAACACCTGCTCGGACAGTTGATCGGCCACTGCATCAAGGAAAACGCGGGGTTTCAGTGAACGGCTGACTTCGGCAAAATTCTGAGCGACATCCGGATCGGTAGTCACCAGAACCTCTGCCGCGCCATGATCTTTCAACATGCCGACAGTTTCGCCGCGCCGGACCAAGGCGATGGGTTTCAGCCCAAGATCGCGCCCCAGTCCGCACATCAGCTTGCCCAACTGGCTGGTGGCCGCCGAAACGACAAACGCATCCCCGGCGCCCTTGGCGATATCGATCATCGCCATGGCGGTCAGAGGGTTCACGATCTGCGCCGCGCCGTCCTCGTCGGAAATCTCGGGACGCAGGGGGATGCACATCATTGCCGGGGCCAGAACGTATTCGGCCCAGGCGCCGGAACCGGCGGTGATGAAGGCGACGCGCTGACCCATCAGCCCCTCGGCGCCCTGACCGGTCGCGACGACATCGCCGCAGCCCTCAAACCCGGCGGGGGCTCCTTTGACGCGGGGCTGCCCGTATTCGCCCTTGATGAAATGGATATCGGATGGGTTCACCGAGGCCGCGCGCAGCTTGACCAGAACCTGTCCGGGGCCGGGTTCGGGAAGCGGCAACTCGGCCTCGGCCAGCCAATCCCCGGCATTCTCAATATATGGCCCGGTGGCTTCGCCGGAATAGTCGTCGTGCGACAGAATGGTTGCGAACATGGTTTGGGGCAGGGCGGTCATGGTCGTTCCTTGTTTTATGAACTGATCGTATCGTTGACGAAACCCCGTCACTGGCGGCAACTCTGGGCCGCCCTGTGCAACGCATGAATTTGGGTTTGTTTACAACTCGGTGACAGCCAAACAAATGAACTGAGGCGCGTCAATCGACCGACGCCCTGACGTGGATGGAACCTGCGCCACTTCCGCAAGGCGGGCCGCCCGAACCGGGCGACCCGTCAGCTTCACTGTCCCGACAGCAGGTCGCGGAGTTCCTGAATCTTCACCGCGATTGTTTCAGGTGATGCCTTGATGTCGTCCAGAATTTGAATGGCCTGCGTTTTCAGGTCCTGCGCCAGTTGGCTTTCCTGAATTGAGGCGACCATCGTGTCATAGTCGAAATTTTCGAGGCTCAGCGTGCCGTTCTCGATCCACGAGTTCAGCAAATCCTGGCCTTGGTTCGCCAAAGCGGCAACTTCTTCACCGGCTTGATTGGCCAGGTCCGTGGCGGTTTGCCCGGCCTGTTCGGCGGCATCGTTTGCCTGTTCCGCGATGGACGAGGCCCCTTCGGTCGCCTGATCCGCGACCGAGCTTGCAGCCTCGCTGACCGCCTCGGTTGCGTTCTGCGCTGCCTCGCTGACCGCGTCGCCGGCATCTTGCGCCGCCGATTGCAATTGCTCGGCGGGCGTGGGTTCGGGTTGAGTAAGATAATAATACGCGCCAGCGCCAATGGCGGCGATGGCTACAGCTAATAGGATAGTGCGCGACATGTGTCTCTCCTTTGGAAAATGTGTCGCCGAGATGGGTTGAATCTTACCGGATGCAAAGGGGAATTCCCGGAAATTCTTTTCAAATCCGGGGATTGAGCCATGCTATGCCTATCCGCTGAAACGCAATGGCAATAACATGCCGCAATACTATCGAAGTAACAATTGGTGCGTGACACCCACCCGTTAAGCCCATCGCAATAAGATTGGATAGACTGATTTGACCGAACGAACACAGAATCTGATCCAGACCCAGCCTGCATATTTCCTCGATTTCGAAGCCAGTTCCCTGAGTGCGATCAGTTGGCCGATCGAGATTGGGATTGCGCGCGTGGCCCAAGGCAAAGTGAAAACCGGGTCGCGTCTTATCAAACCCCACCCTGACTGGGATGCAGCTGGCTGGTCGGATGTCAGTGCCGAAATCCACGGATTAAGCCGCGCCTATCTGGAAGCGGAAGGCGATGATCCGAACAAGGTCGCACAGTGGTTCAAGGCCAAAAACACCGGAATTGCAGTGACGGACAACCCGGAGTTTGAACGGCGTTGGCTCATACGATTGTTGGAAACGGATATGCCATTTCCCAAAGTCCAGCTTCTGGATTTTGACAGCTATGTCCGGATGAGCCTGATCGAGGATGCAGCTATTTCGCTCGTCTATCACACGTTGGAAAGTGCAGGGCCGCCACCGCATCGGGCAGGGCAAGATGCAGCGCGCTTGGCCGAAGCGTGGTTGAGCGGTTATGAGTACCTGCAGAACTTCGCCTAGTGCGACACTGACGTCGCCGATATGTCGCGTGATGACGGTTAAGAGAACCTTCAAACATCCGCTGTAATGCAAGCGGCCAATTGCTTCCGCTAGTGCGCGCTATTGTCGAATCAACTCGATTTGTGTTTTGTGGCCGGGATGGTTCCCGACCGCGTTCTGCGGACTGGGATAAAAGGGAATACGGTGCGGCCCTGAAAAAGCCAATTCCGTGACTGCCCCCGCAACTGTAGGCGGTGAGCGACCCGAGATCGGCCACTGGGCAAACGCCTGGGAAGGATCGGGATAGCTTCGACCCGCAAGTCAGGAGACCTGCCATCCGAGTATTTACTAACCTGGGCGGGGTGTCCCAGAGGGAGATGACAATGTTTCACACGGCCTTTGCCGTTCAGAACCTTGCACTCGCTTTGCCCTCGTCCAAGCTGAGGAGGCGAAGTCATTGTCGTTGCGGAATTCTGAATCCCGACCCTGCAAAACGCGTGGGGTGAATGTCACCTCGGCCCTGTCTGGCCTTTCTGTTTCTTGTGGGGCAGCCCGATGACGCGGCGGTCCACCGACTATGGCGTTGCGCAACGCAGCCGCTGCCTGACTGAATTCAGCGTTCCAGTGCTGGTTGCAGGCGCGCTGACGCTGTCAGCGGCTCTGTGGTTTGCGATTTATGCGGTGATCTGATGTCGGCTGTTCTGCAAATCCGCGATCTGACGCTTGGCTACCGCGACCTGACTTTGTTCCGCCGCTTGTCCATGGATATCGAAACCGGATCGACTTTGGCCGTTTTGGGTGCCAACGGTTCTGGCAAAAGCACATTCGTGAAGATGCTTTTGGGCCTGATCGACCCGCTTTCGGGCAGTGTTGACTGGCCGCAAGGCCGCCCCCGCGAAATCGGCTATCTGGCGCAGATGACCGAGTTTGACCGGCGCTTTCCCATCCGTGTGAGGGACCTGGCCGCAATGGGAGCCTGGCGCGGGTTCGGATACCGCTCGGGTCTGGACAGTGCGGCGCGTGACCGGATGACCGCTGCGCTGGACGAGGCCGGAGTTCTGGATATCGCGGATCGGCCCCTGCACATGCTGTCCGGCGGGCAATTGCAGCGCGCCTTGTTTGCCCGGGTGATCATGCAGGACGCTCCGCTTGTTCTGCTGGACGAACCCTTTGCGGCCGTCGATCAAAACACCGAGGCGCATCTGCTGTCGATCATCGAGAGGTGGCGTGATGAGGGTCGAGCCGTTGTGCTGGTGGTGCACGATCTGTCTTCAGTTCTGGACCATTGCAGCCACGTCCTGCTGTTGGGTGGGCAAGAGGCAACCTATGGCAAGGTCAGCGATGTGCTGACACCCGACCGGCTGGTGGCCCAAGGGTATCTTTCGGAAAGCCAGGCATCATGGATGTTCCGGGGCAGTCGTTCAACATCGGAGAACGCACATGTTTGACCTCCTCAGCGAAATGTGGAGCTTTGCCTTCATGCAGCGTGCCTTTGTGGCAACCACGGTCCTGTCGGCCTCGGTGGCGCCTGTGGGGGCATTCCTTGTTTTGCGGCGCTTGTCACTGGCCGGCGAGGCCATGGCCCATGCGATCACGCCCGGCATCGTCATTGGCTTTGTCACGACGGGCCTGTCGGTGATGTCGCTGCTGGTTGGCGGGCTGATCGCGGGCTTGGGGGTTGCCATTCTGACGGCCTTTCTGGCGCGCCGGACGATCTTGCGCAGCGATGCCAGCCTTGCCTCGCTCTACCTGATCGCACTTGCTGTCGGTATCTTCATCTTGTCTGCCGCAGGGTCCGCGGTCCCGTTGAAAAGCTTCCTGTTCGGATCGATCCTCGGCATTGACGATGCCTCGATGCTGCTTGTGGGTGGCGTTGCCACCGTCACGCTGGTTGCCTTCGCCCTTCTGCTGCGCCCGCTTATCGTCAGCACCTGTGATCCAGTATTTTTCGAAACCCAGACGCGCCGACCGTGGCTGATTGATCAGGGCTTTATGTTGCTGTTGGTGCTGAACCTGCTGGCGGCCTTCAAAACGCTGGGCACGCTGATGGCGGTTGGCCTGATGATCCTGCCCGCAACCGCTGCCCGCTACTGGGCCAGCACGATCACGGTGCAGCTGGTTCTGGGCTTCGTCTTTGCGCTGTCCAGTTGCTGGATCGGTCTGACCCTGTCGTACTTGTTCCCGGAAACACCCTCTGGTCCGGCGATCGTGCTGGTTGCAGGTGGATTTTTCATGATCTCGGCCATTTTCGGCCCCCTCGGTTTTGGCGGACGGCTGCGCAAACCGTCCGTTTCCAAAGACCTCCCCGTTGCGCAAATCCATCAAGAAGAGAGAGCCAAATGACTCTTGTGAAATCCCTCTATGCCAGCATTGCCGCGGCTCCATTAGCTATGACCGCACTACCTGCTGCTGCTGAAGACAACGTTCAGATTGTCGCCAGCTTCTCGATCCTGGGCGACATGGTCGAAGAAGTTGTGGGCGATCTGGCCACCGTCACGACTATCGTGGGCCCTGACGCGGATGCGCATGTCTACCAGCCGTCGGTCGCCGATGCGCGCGCCGTGGCCCAAGCGGACATCATTTTTGTCAACGGTCTGGGCTTTGAGACATGGTCCGACACCCTGATCTCGGAATCCGGAACCGAAGCGACTGTCCACGTGGCCACAGACGGTATCACTCCAGTCAAGGTTGACGGTGAAACAGACCCGCATGCGTGGAACTCTTTGTCGAATGGTGTGATCTACGTGACCAACGTGGCCACTGTAATGAAAGAGGCGATGCCTGACCACGCTGATGAGATCGACGCCAACACTGACGCCTATATTGCTGAGTTGGAAGCGCTGGATGCTGTAACCAAAGCAAAACTGGCGGACCTTCCTGCAAATCGCCGCACTGTCGTGACCGCGCATGATGCGTTCGGCTATCTGGCGGACGCATACGGCCTGACCTTTCTGGCTCCGGTCGGTATCGCCACCGAGGCCGAACCGTCGGCCAAGGATCTTGCTGCTCTGATCGATCAGTTAAAGGCAGAGGGCGCTGCGGCCCTGTTTGTCGAAAACATCACCAGCCCGGCCTTGGTGCAGCAGATCTCGGATGAGACCGGGATTGCGATCGGCGGTCGTCTGTTCTCGGACGCCCTGTCCGAGCGCGGCGGTCCAGCGACCAGCTATCTGGCGATGTTCCAGCACAACCTCGGCACGCTACTGGACGCGCTGGCGCACGAAACCGCCAGCTAAACAGGCATGTGTGAGGCGGTGATCGATTCGCCGCCTCAAACCCCAAATGGCCGGTTTAAAGCAATCCGTCTTTAACCTGAGACATATCCGGCAGCCTTGAAGTAGTTCCAGCACTCCTGAGATGAGTAGAGATCGCAGACTTCGGCGATTGCGTCGAACATGTCGGTGAAGGTACGTGCACCGATCCGGCGCAGATGGGCCTTGAGCTTGGAGAATGCCATTTCGATTGGATTGAGGTCGGGACTGTATGGCGGCAGGAAGAGGAACCAGCAGCCAGCGTTGCGCATTGCTCTGGCCGCTTCAGCGTTCTTATGCGTGGCGAGGTTGTCCAGAATGACCACGGTTCCCGGCGAGAGTTCCGGCACTAGCACCTTTTCGACGTAGGCGGCAAAGGCCGGGCCATCCATGGCCCCCCTGATCACCCAGGGTGCGATCATGGCGTCGGCGCTCAGCCCAGCGATGAAGGTCTGGGTGCCCCAGGACCCGAACGGCGCGTCCATGACCAGACGATCTCCGCAAGGGGCCCACCCTCGCTGTCGGGTCAGATTTGTCTTCACTGATGTCTCGTCAATGAAGACAGCGCGTTCCGGATGCTTTGACACTGCTGGAATGCGATGCTTGAGCCAGTCCTCTCGCCGTTGCCTTACCTTGGCGCGGCGGCGTTCGGTGGCGACCAGTGTCTTTTTTTGTACGTATAGCCGAGCTTGCGAAGGAACTTGCCAATGGCATTGGGGTGAGCGCGAACGCCCGTTGCGTCGAACAGGGCCGCGCTCAACTCTGGCATCGTTATGTCGCCATCCTGACCGATGATCTCGGCAAACAAGGCTCGGTGCGGGTCAAGCTTGCCCCTACCTTTCGGTCGCCCCTGAGGCGCTGCCTCCGCCCGACCTTTCTGTCGGATCGCAAATGCCCATCGGGCTCCCGTGGCTGGCGAAAGCTTCAATCGCAAGGCCGCCGCCCGTCCGCTTAACCCTTCCTCAATCAATCTCTGAAACCGCGCCCGAAGGGCTTCCGGCAAAGGTGCTGACATAATCCATCCTCCCAATCAGGGTGAATCACAAAATCAGCTTGTTGGGAATCCCCGCGATTCAGGTTTTGGGCGGCGCGCTTTAGGTCGATTTGACGGTAGGGTGCTTTTCAGAAGCGTATCGCCCACATCAAGGCTCTGTCAGCTCCACTGACTAAGCCGAAAACGTCTCGAGAACCAATTTCCCATTCTTCACATGGCGTTCTACAAGTTTTTTCTGAAGCCGTCCGGCGGGAATTGGGCAAGCCGCAAGGAACTCATAGTTCAGATCGGTCATTTCTGGAAAAACTGTAAGGATTTCTTCCCGCGCTTCGTCGGAAACAGCCTTCAGCGCTTCAGGGCCGGTATAGAGGCTTTCAGTGGGGGCACCTTCCGCGAAGACAAGTTCATGTTGATCAAACATGAGATGAAAATACTCTACCTCATCAACGTCCATGTCGACATAAATTCCGGGAAGTTCGGTCAGTTTATTTGCAGCGACCAAAACCTCGGAACACCCGAACATACGCTCTGATATCTTCGACGAAACCAGCATTCTATGCTGGCGAGAGACCAACAGGTCCTGTGTCGGCAACCCTTGGCCAAGTGCACCGGCGGTTATGTGGATCGGACGTAGCTTTTCGGCTTCGTCGCCACAAGTTGTCAGGTTGATCGTTCTAAATCCAATCCAGCGTAGGACTTGGGGGCCATTGTTTTTGGTCAGCACAAGGTCGCCAACAGACAAATCTTCGATCTTTTTGGGACCTTTCAGTGTGCTTATCACAGACCCACGGCAGAAACAGACAACTTGAGCCCCCAGACTGGCGTGGGGAACGGAAGGCCCATTTTCGATGATGTTCCCAACAGTTAAATCGGTATCTGCAGGTGGAATTCCGTCGGGAAAGACCAGGAAATACCCATCCTCGCCGGGGTCGCCGGAGTTGTCGTTAACGCCTACATCGTCATCGTTATTCAGGTCGACGTCTATGACCGCAACACGATAAACCGTTCCATCCGAAGCGGTCAATTCAAAGGTGTAGTCCCAGATCGCCTGACGATCTATCCCGCCGACTTCAATCGTCTGCTGCCACTGGCCCCCGATTTGCTCTTGCGCGGCTATTTCTTCGTTGGACAGGCCGTTACCGGGGCCATCACCATTAAAATTGACGGCACCATCATTTTCCTTGACGGCAAAATTTGTGCTTGTGCCAGACCAACTCCAGGTTGCTCCGACCGAAGGCCCGACACCGTAGTCGACGGAACCTCCGTTGACAGTCGATTGCGTGCCTAAAATCGCGTTCTGGTAACCGTAATAAACAACCACTGAATAAACTAAGCTCCTGTCATACCCCAGGCAGACTGTATTCCTGAGGCATGCTGATCCCAACTATTAGGCCGTTATATTTATTCTGTTTTTTGTGTCAATCAGCATCACATTTTCCTGAATGAACGGCGGACCCGGCGCTGCATAACCCTCATTTAACAAAACGGCTGCGGGCCCGCGGTAATAGGGTTCTGAGTTCTCACGCGCCAGTTGTTGTTGCCGGTAGCAACAATATTGTCGGAAGGTGTAAGGTGGTCAATCTGAAGTTGCAGCCATTCGAATAGGAGAAGGTAGAGGTCATAGCATGACCTCTACCCAATCGGTTCAGGCGTTAAAGAACTCGGCCACTGCGTCAGTCGATGCTTTTACGGCCTCTGGCTTGTAGTAAAAATCGACGTGGCTGAACTCCTCAAAGGCCAGTTCTTTGTGGTCATTGGTCAGTTTTTCGGCAAATGCAGTCGAGCAAATCGCCGTAAAGGCCGATTTGCTGTAAATCGTCAAAGACGGCTGCACGATCTTGTCTGCATAGGCTTCGCAGATGGAGAACAGGGACTGCATACCCTGATCGCCGATATGCATGTTGGTAAAGTTCGGAACCGCAACCGGGCCTTTGGCGCCATCTCGACCGTAGTAGTCATAGGTTTCGCCAGCCATCGGGTTGATACCCAAGTCGATGAAATCCTGCCGAGACATATCGTCGTTCAGGCCGAAGGGGGCGACGTAGTCCGGTTCTCCGGTCTCTTACATCTTCTGCGTCGAGGCGTTCGAAGCCGCGATGAGTTGGTTGGCCATGTCCCGGTCAGTCCATTGGAACGCGTCCGCGGCCATCATGCCGGACACCATGGCAATTTTCTTGATGCGGTGGTCGGTCACGGCCGCCGACGCGATGATCGAGCCGCCCTGACACACGCCCAGACCATAGATATCTTCAACGAAGGGGAGCTTGCCCAGATAGGAGACAGCATCCCAGGTGTTTTCGATCAGGCGGAACATGTAGCGAGACTGTTTGAACTCACCCGGAAGCGCCGGAGACTCGCCCATGCCGAGATAGTCGAAACCCAGATAGATAAAGCGGCGCGCGGCCATTTCCAGCCCGTAGGTTGCCGGGATCTGGTCCTTGACCTGCGGAAACGGGCTTGCACCCACGATTGCCCTGTACTTCTTTGACGCATTAAAACCTTCGGGAAGGTAAAGATCACCCGCCAAATCCACACCAAAGGATTTGAAGGTAACTTGGTTTTTGCCAGCGGTGAGGGTCATGTCAGTAAGTCCTTCATCTGAAGTTTGTGAGGTTTGTTTTGCGCTGCTCCCCAATCCGCGACGGATGGCAGGCAAGCGATGGATGCGCTTTTGCGGTCGCGGTGCCGTGAGTGGTCGATCAAGATAATGCCCCTTTTCGGCCGCGCAGTAAAACGATGTGTTTACATTTAGGAGTCAAAGCGTGGTATGTAAATGGTTCATTTTACTTTTGTAAGGGAGAAGCTTTTACACGCCTAAAATAAGGAAAAAGACATCATGAAAACCGCGTTCGATAAGCGCCGGGAGCAGGGATTTCTGGGTGCCAACGAGACCCGAATCGCCAAACGCGTGGATGTTTCAGACCGAACTCTCTTCAAGCACTTTGAAAACAAAGATGCGCTGTTTGACGCGATCTCCGAGACCATGGGCAACAGTCGGCAACTTGTGTGCCGTTGGCCTGCCGTCCAGCGGCAAATCTCCCGGCTTGGATGCTGTGCTGACACCGCTGCGCAAAACTGAGCGGGAGCTTCGCAAGACATCCGAATGCGAACTCGCCAGTGGCGCGAAGCGGCGGAGATTGCCAAGATTGCCGAGAGTACCTGGAAAGAAGCAACCAAGGCCGCGATTAAAGAAGGGTCAACGCTACCGGAGCGACCCGACGCGGCCAAGCCCGGTCAGGAGCCTTTCTTACCGCGTTTGTGCGTTGCCGACGGTACGGTCGAGCAGTTGGCAGTGATCTTGGAAAAGCAGGCGCGCGGGACTTTAGCAGCGCGGGATAAGTTGGCTGGGTGGCTGCAAGGCATGACGCGCTATTCCGTTGGCGGATCGGATCGACCTTTCTGGCTCGAAGCCTATGGCGGTCGTGCTTATACGGTCGAACGTATGGGGCGTGAACCTCCCAGTGACAAAACCGACAAAACTGCCAGAACCCATTTGCAGACAGGTTGTGTCGGTTTTGTCGGGAATGAAATTACAGATGGGTGGGAAAGCGGTCGCTTGCTACGGTCGGTTAAAACCCAAGCTAGCTTTCCAAACCAAGCGAAAGCTCGGTGCAAGCGTGACCCATTCAGGGCGTACAGTTGAGTACGTGTGGTTCGGTTTATGTTGGTGGAAATGCGGGACATGACTTTTCCACCAACATTGCGACTTTTGCTCAGTAGATGTCGCCGTCTTCAGCCATGAGGATATTCGTGACGCCGGCATCCTGCATTTCCTTCAACACGCTCAGACGGTCGAAATGCTCGGGATCGTTGTAGTTTTGGACGTGCGTCATGACGATTTGTTTGACACCACTGTCGTCCTGTACCTTTTTCATGTCTTCCGGAAACATGTGATAGGCACCGATAATCTTCACTTTTTCGTCTTCCGTGTCGCCACCCCACACCACGAACATGATGTTCTTTCTCGTTATGCTTTCAATGACCAGAACATCAGCATCTTTTGCTGCGTTGACAAGACCTTCAGAATAGTGCCCATCGCCGCCAAATGCGATAACGCGTCCGTCCGATTTGGCCGTGAACCGATAAGCGTAGGTATGATGAAGAAAACCGTGCTCTGTCGGGAAAGCTTCAACCGTTACGTTGTCGTCCTCGAAAATTAACCGCCCTTTCGGGTCGGTCGATGGCCAGACTGGCACGCCGATCGCAGTTGCCCCGTCGGCTTTCTGGGTTGTTGAGCCCTGGAACATTTCGTTCCTGTCGAGCCGCCAAGCGGCGTTGATATTTGCAATCATCTCGTCAACGCCCTCGGGTCCATATATCTTCTTGTCGGGGCCTGGGCCGAATTTGAACGGGCCTGAAATAAACGATGGCAATCCCACTGTGTGATCTTCGTGCAGATGGGTCAGAAACATGTACTTGATGTTCTGTAGATCAAAAACGGTTGCCAGATCCATTGCGCCCTGAGAAAGGACAGCCTTTCCAAGTGACCTGAACCAGCCTTCGCCGGCGTCAACAAAATATGGAAAACCGTTTACGATCACCGCATGAGCAGGACCAAAACGGTAGGGGTTGGGTGGCGGGTCGCCGGTTCCAAGGGTGATCACTTTGGTTGAGGAATCCGCTGGCGACCGGTCAATCGGGCCACGTGGGTAATTGGTCGGCCAATAGTTTGGACTTGTATAGGGTGTCTTATAATTTTCGGGTTTTACGAAGGGAACGTTCAGAAAATTCTGTTCCGTTTCCGCGGCCCCCGCAGCAAGATTTTCCTCATAGGACTGAGACCAGGCGGCGGTACACAACGCGACGCTGGCTGCAAATGCGAAAGTGGTTCCTGAGACCATCTTCCGCGGGTAGTTGCCAAGAATTGAAAACATAACTTCCTCCCTAATTATTGCTGTTTTGCGTATGATCAGAGAATTCGGAATTCTTGATGCAAGCCTCCCTTCAGAATTCCTGATTTGCCCTTCACGCTTCAGTTGCAGACTAGGCCAGGTCCGCAATTACAAAAATCGTCCGGATCATTCACATTATCGGCGGCGCAGTGACGAACCTCGCGACGCTCGTGGCGACGATGCACGCCCGCCACCGAACCCGGCGACATGGGGTGACCGAAATGGTCGATGAACAATGTGCCCGGACCTGTGGTTTGTGGAATATCTCCCGTGATCACCTTGACCCCGGAATACGTCATCGTTCCCGTCTCACTCAGCGGGCGTTGCGATAGTTCGACAACTACGTCTACGGGCTGCGCTCCATCGGCGACGATGGTCAGCAAGGCGTTGGGCGGGTCTACGGCAAAACTGTCATCGCCTTCGGACACCACGTCCAAAAAGCCCTCTATGCTCAGCACACCTGCATAGCGAACCGGACGATCACAGAAGAATGTGACGATCGGGCTGACATCTTCCATGGTTATCGTGTCACCGGCCATAGAAACGGAACCGGCATTGTGCACAAACAGCGCCTTGCATTCTTCGCTACTGCTGTCCTGTGCGTAAGCGACGGACATGAGACCGATCTTGATGGTAATTGCTGCGAGAAGCATTTTGCGAAATCGTTTAACCATTCCCATCTCCTTGTATGCGTGACCGGGGGTCATCGTGTCGGGGAACCTACTTGTTCAACCGACCGCTTATTTTTCATCTGTGCCCCTGAGCCTTGGAGCCGGTCGTTTCCTGATTGACGTATTCCATCAGTTCGAGTCTCAGGTCCTCAGAGATCTGTCGAAATTCAGCGGCTCGGACCCGTCCGCGCTTTCCCTGGGCTTCAAAACCGCGCAACGCGGTCACCGCCTCGCCGAAGTCGCGGCAAATGGCCTGAAACTTTGGATCACTCCGCGACAAGGACATGATTGTGAACTCATCGCTGGGCGACTGGTTCACCAGTTCGGAACGCCCGGCAGAAAGATAGTTTTCCACTTGCTCCCCCCGTTACAGCCAAAGGCCATCAGTGAGAAACTCTTTCCAGCGAAACATCGCACGGACATTCCGTGGAGGTACCAGAATAGCAGCTGAGAACAGGGGTTTGGGGTACAGAACATGTTTGGAACATGTAAAAACAATTAAAAATTCTTTGATTTGAATGTTATACTAGACGCAACGCGACTCAGCCAGTTACTGTTTGAACCGAGCGGATGGAACAAACACAGCCAACAGATACTTCGATGGAAAGTCAGTTATCCGAGCGGAAGTCTGAGCCGCCGCAAGAACAGGCGGCCATTGGCGACCAACTCGCCCGTATGTTCGAGAGTTCTCAGTTTGGTGCCAATGATCGCCGGCGCGCGTTCCTCAAATACATTGTCGAAGAGACCTTGGCAGGACGCGCAGACCGTCTGAAGGGGTATTCGATTGGCGTTTCCGTTCTGGGTCGTTCCGAAGACTTCGACGCGACGTCCGATCCGGTTGTACGTTTGGAGGCGCGTCGCCTGCGGCGCGAACTGGAGCACTACTATCTGACGGACGGAAGCAATGACCCTTTGGAGATTACCATTCCCAAAGGGTCATATGTGCCTTTGTTCGAATTCCGGAATCAAACTACGGGAGCTCCCAATGCTGGGGAAAAAACAAGAAGGGCGGGCAGAGCTGGCTGGCGCGCGCCAAACTGGCTTTTGCTTCTTTTGCTGGTGTTATTGGTCGCGGTGTCAGGCTTCCTGCTGCTCCAAAGCCTTGAACCGGACAACCCGCCCAGAGATCAGGCCACAACCAATCCGGATCTGTGGGGAGATTTGCCCATCGTTGCCGTGATGCCGTTCAACCCGCTGGGCAATAGTGCGGTTTCATCGGTCGCAGCCCGAGGGATTGCCGAAGATATCACAACCGATCTGGCGCGTGTGCAGGGGCTTCGGGTGATCTCGTACGCGTCTACCGCCGGGTTGTCCGACGGAGCGGTTGACCTGATAGATCAGGGGCGACAGCTGGGTGCGACGCATATTTTGCGTGGTAGCCTGCAGACGATGACAGATGGCTATCGTCTCAACATCGGTCTCGTCGACGTGAACAGCCGCAGCGAAATCTGGGCCAAGCGGTTCGACTACGAAGCGACGGACCGGTTTGATACGCAGACCGAGATTTCGCGAGAGATCAGCGCCACCTTCTCAATCGAATTATTTCCCGAACTGACCTCCCGGATCGAGGATGCGCGCTGGACGCGCCGAGACGCCAGAATCCTATATCAACAGGCTCTGGACATTATTCACCCCCCAAGCGACCCGGCCCGGTTTGATGCAGCGCACGCCTTGCTGCAGCGTGTGGTGGACCTGGAACCGGACGCGCCTCATGGTCATGCAGGGCTGGGGTTCGCGGAATCGCACCGAGCTTGGTTTGGCTTGGCTCCGAACACAGATGAAACACGCGACACAATCCGGCAACATGCTGAAATCGCGCTGGAAAAAGACCCTGCCAATGTGCGCGCCCTTTTGACGCTGGGCAATCTTGAAATGTTGATGGGTCAGCCACAGAAGGCGATTGAATTTGGCCAACGCGCTGTGGAGCAAGAGCCGAGTTCCAGTCTGGCTCATGGCTATCTAGGAATGTTCCTGTTGTATGCGGGCAAGCCGGAACAGGCCATCACACCCCTCAAACGGTCGCTTAGCCTGGACCCGCTAAGTATTCGGCGACCCTATAGGAACATGCTCGGGGTGTCTCAATTCCACGCGGGATACTACCGGGACAGCCTAAACACATTGCAGGAAAACTTGGACCTCGGCGGGCCGTTTGGGATACACATGATGGTCTACCAGGCCGCTGCTAACGCTGCGCTTGAGCAGTTCGACGAGGAAGCGGCAATCCTCGAAAGCCTCTCAGCGATGATCGCTGAAGGCGAAACCTTTCCGCTCAGATGGTGGCTGGAGCGGGTGATCTACGATCCCAAGATGATGCAGCCAGTTCTGTCGGAATACGAAAAGGCCAGATTACTGGCCGACAAGAAATAACTCCAGTTGAAGCCTTTTCCCGTCGGTCTAACGTCGTGCTTTACGCAGAAACATTTACCTACTCAAAACTTCAATACAGTTTAAAGGTTTTTGTCTGGGTGCATCGCCAAGCAATTTTTCTTTTTTTTGGGGGGGATCGCAGACAACTTTCGGACTAGTGACAATTACTATCCGAGACCCAATTGGGCGTCGGTTGTGGGCTGAAATCAGCGATTCCGTACAGTGCGAGGCTCCGGAGAATTCGCAACAGCTCCTAGCGATTGCGATAGTAGTAAGCCAAATAACGTGAGGGTTAATATGGCGGAGAGACAGGGATTCGAACCCTGGGTGGGCTTGCACCCACAACGGTTTTCGAGACCGCCCCGTTCGACCACTCCGGCACCTCTCCGCGGGGGTCTGTGAGGGGGGGATTTAGTGAGGAACGCGCGGAGGTGCAAGCAGAAAATTCTTGAAATTCACCTAGACGGGATTTTCCATTGCCAGATGGCGCAAAACACCTAGGATTCTGCATATGACTTATTACCTACGCCGCCTCACTTTGCCCTTTATCCTGTTGCTTTTGGCCTTTGCCATGTTGGCTGCTCCAACATGGGCCGCCGGGCGCGACCGGATTGAGGCGTTTCTGACCACAACCGGCTTTGATGTGGCATTGGAAAGTATCGCGCTTGCGTCGGCCTCGGCGCCTCGGATGCTGGGAATCGATCCCGATGGGTTCGGGTCGGACTGGACGCGCCTGACAGAAGAGGTGTTCGACACCGAAGACATGCACGAAACCGCCGTTGCGATTCTGGAACAGACGCTGAGTGACGAAGCGCTGAACCATGCCGTCGAATTCTATGCGTCGGATCTTGGGCAGCGGTTGGTCGAGGCGGAAAATGCGTCTCATATGCTCGAGGACGACGACGCCAAACAGCAGCAGGGTCAGGAAATTGTAGCCGGTTTGATCAAGAAGGGGTCAAAGCGGGTCGAAAGCCTCAAGCGCATGAACGCCGCCATCGATTCCAGTGGAACGGCGCTGCGGGCACTGCAAGAGGTTCAGCTGCGCTTTTTGCTTGCCGCCAGCGCTTCCGGGGTAATTGACCTGCAGCTGAGTGCTGATGACCTACGTGAGATGATGAAGCAGAACGAAACCGGCATGAGGCAGGCGCTGCAGTTATCCGCGCTTGCGGGTGCGGCCTATACCTATCAGGATTTCTCGGATGCTGATGTCATCGCTTATGCCGAGGCGCTGGAACAGCCGCTGATGCAGGAGGTTTACGAGCTTCTTAATGCGGTTCAATATGAAATCATGGCAATGAAGTTCGAGGTACTGGCCTCTCGGATGGCTGAACTGCACCCGGCGCAGGACATCTGATGCGACTGTTTTTAGCGTCAGCCGCACTTTTTCTGTGGACCTTGCCGTTGCAGGCCGAAGAAAAGGTCGAACGCCTACTGCAAGCCCTGCAAATGGATGAGGTCATCGAGATTCTGCGGGATGAAGGCGGCGAAATGGGGAAGGTCCTGCAGGAAACCTTTCTGGACAACAATGGCGGGCAGGTTTTTCAGAAGCAGGTCGATCGGATTTACGATGCCGACAGAATGCGCAGCCAGGTTGTGACGGTGTTCGATCAGTCCCTCACCGATAGAGAACTGGACCGCGCCATCCTGTTTTACGAAAGCGATCTGGGTCAGGCCATCGTTTCGCTTGAGATTACCGCCCGCATCGCGCTTGCCGATGAGGCCATCGAGCAAATGGCGCAGGACGCTTATCAGAACAGTGATAAGGACACCGAACTTTACCGGCTGGTTGATGAGTTCATTCAGATCAACAACCTGATCGAAGAAAACGTCCAGAACTCTATCAGCGCGGACTACAACTTTTTCCGCGGAATGGATTTCGGCGGTGTTTTGGATGATACTGAACTTTTGGCACAACTACTGGCGCAAAAGGACAGCATGACTGAAGAGACGCAAACGTGGCTGTACTCTTTCTTTTTGCTGGCCTATCAACCGCTGAACGATGCCCAGATACGTGAGAATATCGCGTTTTCACGAACCGAGACGGGTAGGGCGGTCAACGCTGCCCTGTTCGAGAGTTTTGATCAGATGTTCGACACGATCTATTTCGAACTTGGTCAGGCGGTCGGGCAGGTCCTGCGAGGGTCCGACCTTTAAGCCTGTATTTGATGTTGACTTTCCCCTGTAATCTATGGATAAGCGCGCATCCCGGCCGGATTTCCGCGCCGGGTATCGTTATTATTGACCCATAGGGCCTGCCCCTAGGGTCGTCACACAGCCCGAAAAGGGCGCGCTGTTCGAGGTGGCCGAGGCCAGAAACTCCCAAATGGGGACCACAGAACGCGGGTTAGAAAAGGAAAGACGCATGTTTGCGGTCCTCAAGACTGGCGGCAAGCAGTACAAGGTTCAGGCGGGCGACGTGCTCCGCGTTGAAAAACTGGCTGCCGACGCAGGTGAAAAAGTCCAATTCAACGATGTTCTGATGCTGGGCGGCGACGCTCCGGTTGTTGGTGCACCTTTCGTTGAAGGCGCAGGCGTACAGGCCGAAGTGATCGAACAGGTCAAAGGTGACAAGGTCATCAAGTTCGTCAAGCGCCGTCGTAAGCACAGCTCGAAGCGTACCGTTGGCCACCGTCAGAAACTGACCCTGGTCAAAATCACCGACATCCTGTCGTCGGGCGCTGACAAGTCGGGCATCAAAGCTGCAACCGGTTCGGCACCGGCTGGCGAAGCGGCACCTGCTGCAAAGCCTGCCAAGAAAGCTGAAGCCAAAGCAGAGGCACCCGCCGCTGCTGCCGCTGCTGCCGCCGACGATCTGACCAAGCTGAACGGTGTCGGCCCCGCCGCTGCCAAGAAGCTGGCAGAAGCCGGTATCGAAAGCTTTGCCGCTCTGGCCGCCTTGTCGGACGAGCAGATTGCTGCTATCGACACCATCAAAGTGAAGCCCGAATGGGTTGAGCAAGCCAAAGAGCTGGCTCAAGGCTAAGGAGAGAGAGAATGGCACATAAAAAAGCTGGCGGTTCCTCCCGTAACGGTCGCGACTCAGCTGGTCGCCGCCTTGGCGTGAAACTGTATGGTGGCCAAGCAGCCATCGCAGGCAACATCATCGTGCGTCAGCGCGGCACCAAGTTCTGGCCGGGCGAAGGCGTAGGCATGGGCAAAGATCACACCATCTTTGCAACTGTTGATGGCGCCGTGAAGTTCCACAAGGGACTCAAAAACCGCACCTTTATTTCGGTCCTGCCAGTGGCGGAGGCCGCAGAGTAAGCCGAAACCCATAAGGTTTGAAAAATTCCTGGGGGACCGGCAGAAAATGCCGGTCCCCTTTCTCGTTTTAACGCAGTTTTGATCAATGGCCCCGATGACACACGCAGCAAGCATAATCCCATCCCTGATTCAGGGCCGGATCGCCCCTGCGGTTGAAGATCGGATGGGGCGGAAATATCTGATGGGGACGTTAATTGGTTTCACCGTTGCGTCCGCGATTTACGTGTTGTTCGGAGGAGGAACGAACTCATGAAACTTGAGACGATAATAAACCAGCCGGTCATAGAAACCGAGCGGTTCGACCTGCGCCCGCTGCGTCGGTCGGATATGGGTCTCATTGAACATTACGCAGGCGATGAGCGCGTGGCGCGCATGACAACCAGTATTGCGCATCCCTTGCCGCCCGGCTCGACCGAGGCCTTCGTGACCCGGTCCATGGCCGAGGAACGCGATGAGGACGTTTGGGTCATGGATGCCACCAAGGACGGTGGCCCGGAACTGATCGGTCTGATCACGCTGACACGGCTGGATCGCAACCAGTCCGAGGTCGGCTATTGGGTCGCGCCGGTGTATTGGAACACGGGCATCGCGTCGATGGCCGTCGAGGCGCTGGTCAAGGCCAACCCGCTGGAAAACGCGAACATGTTCGCCAGCGTGTTTCAGGACAATCCGGCTTCGGCCCGGGTTCTGACCCATTGCGGGTTCCAGTACCTTGGTGATGCGGAAAACTATTCGGTGGCGCGTGATGCAAACGTGCCCACCTGGACATACAGTAAAAAACTCTGACTTGTGGCCGATGGGGCCTTTGCAGTAGGGGACAGCCATGAAATTTCTCGATCTTGCAAAGGTCTACATCCGGTCCGGGGCCGGAGGTGGCGGCTGCGTCAGCTTCCGACGCGAAAAGTACATCGAATACGGCGGTCCCGATGGCGGGGACGGCGGTAAAGGCGGTTCCGTCTGGGCCGAGGTTGTTGATGGGCTGAACACCCTGATCGACTTCCGCTATCAGCAGCATTTCTTTGCCAAAAACGGCCAACCCGGGCGTGGGCAACAGCGTACCGGCAAGGACGGCGACGACATTGTTCTGCGCGTGCCCGTGGGCACCGAGATTTTGGACGAAGACGAAGAGACCGTCATTTGTGACCTGACCGAGGTCGGCCAGCGTGTGTTGCTGGCCAAAGGCGGCAATGGCGGTTTTGGTAACCTCCACTTCAAATCTGCAACCAACCAGGCGCCGCGTCGGGCCAATCCGGGGCAGGCGGGTATTGATCGCACCATCTGGCTGCGGCTGAAATTGATCGCGGATGTTGGCCTGTTGGGCATGCCCAATGCCGGCAAATCGACCTTTCTGGCCGCAACCTCCAACGCGCGTCCGAAGATTGCGGATTACCCGTTTACCACGCTGCACCCCAATCTGGGCGTTGTCGGCGTCGATAACGTCGAATTCGTCGTGGCCGACATCCCCGGCCTGATCGAAGGCGCGCATGAAGGCCGTGGCATCGGTGACCGGTTTCTGGGTCACGTCGAACGCTGCGCCGTGTTGCTGCATCTGGTCGACGCAACCTCTGAGACCGTTGCCGACGATTACCGCACGATTATCCACGAGCTTGAGGCCTATGGCGGCGAGCTGGCTGAAAAGCCCCGCATCACCGTGCTGAACAAGGTCGATGCGCTGGACGATGAAGAACGTGATCTGGCCAAGGCCGAATTGGAAGAGGCCGTTGGTGGCCCCGTCATGACAATGTCCGGCGTGGCCCATCTGGGCGTGACTGAGGTTCTACGGGCGCTGCGTGCTCAGATCGACGAAAACCGCTTGCGGCAAAAGCCCGCTGAGGAGGCGAAGACGTGGCAACCCTGACCTCGGCGAAACGTCTGGTGGTCAAGATCGGGTCCGCCTTACTGGTGGACCGGAATACGGGGTTGTTGCGGTCAGACTGGCTGCATTCACTGGCGCAGGACGTGGCGTGGCTCAAGGGGCAGGGGACAGATGTCATTCTGGTCTCCTCCGGGTCGATTGCGTTGGGTCGTGGGGTGCTGAACCTGCCGATAGAGGCCTTGCCGCTTGAACAGTCTCAGGCCGCCGCGGCCGTGGGTCAAATCCGGCTGGCCCGCGCATACGAAGAAGCACTGACCCCGCACAATATCACCACCGCGCAGGTGCTGGTGACGCTGGAGGACAGTGCCGACCGGCGCAGATACCTGAACTCACGTGCGACACTTGAGACATTGCTGAGCCTCGGAGTGGTTCCGATTGTCAACGAAAACGACACGGTCGCCACGGATGAGATCCGTTATGGTGACAACGACCGACTGGCCGCCCAGATCGCGGTAACCGTTGGTGCGGACCAACTAATTCTGCTGTCAGACGTGGACGGTTTCTATACCGGCAACCCGAACGAGGACGCCTCGGCCACGCGGTATGATGTGATCGACGACATCACGCCTGAGATCGAAGAGATGGCGGGCGATGCTGGCTCGGGTCTGTCCAAGGGCGGCATGAAGACCAAACTGCTGGCCGCCAAGATGGCCACGGCAGCGGGGTGTGACATGGCGATCACCGAAGGGTCGCCTCTGAACCCGTTGAAAACACTTGAGGATGGCGCAAACTGCACTTGGTTTACGGCCACGCTGGACCCGCACGCTGCCCGGAAACGCTGGATTTCGGCGATGAAACCGCGGGGCGAGATTGTGGTGGATGCCGGCGCCGCGCGGGCGCTCGGCAATGGGAAAAGCCTGCTGCCGGCAGGCATCGTCGAAGTGACAGGAGATTTTGGCCGCGGTGATCCTGTGGCCATTCTCGACCCGACCTCGCGCCGACTGGCGCAAGGCCTCAGCCGCTATACCGCGCAAGAGGCGGATGCGATCAAAGGGCGCAAGTCCTCGGAAATCGAAGCGACTTTGGGCTATCCGGGCCGGGCCGTTTTGATCCACCGGGACGATTTGGCGCTGTAGACGCGCGATGCTAGAACACCAGAATACCGACCGAAAGGCACATGAGATGAAGGATTTCGACAGCATTCCCACCCTGATGGCCGATCTTGGAAAACGCGCCAAGGCGGCCTCGGCCGATCTGGCCTTTGCCAGCGCCGAACGTAAGCACGCCGCGCTGATTGCCGCAGCGGATGCGGTCTGGGCAAACAGGGCCGAAATCATCGAGGCAAACAAGAAAGATCTGGAGTTCGGCCGCGAAAAGGGCCTGAGCCCGGCGATGATGGACCGCCTGATGCTGGACGAATCCCGCGTTCAGGGCATGGTTGACGGTCTGCGCACTGTGGCAGATCAAGCTGATCCGGTTGGCGAAGTTCTGACCGAATGGGACATGCCTTCGGGCCTGAACATCCAGCGCGTGCGCACACCTTTGGGCGTGATCGGTGTGATCTACGAAAGTCGCCCGAACGTGACGGCGGATGCGGGTGCGTTGTGCCTGAAATCCGGCAATGCCGTGATCCTGCGCGGCGGGTCCGAGAGTTTTCACTCCTCAGGCGCAATCCATGCTTGCCTGGTCGAAGGGCTGATGGCCGCAAACCTGCCCGAGGATGCGATCCAGTTGATCCCCACCCGCGACCGTGCGGCGGTTCAGGAATTGCTGACCATGACCGACTACGTGGACGTTATCGTACCGCGCGGCGGCAAAGGCCTGGTCGGGCTGGTGCAGCGCGAGGCTCGCGTTCCCGTGTTCGCGCATCTCGAAGGCATTGTTCATATCTATATCGACAAGGCCGCCGACCCGCAGAAAACGCTGGATGTAGTACTGAACGCCAAGACCCGTCGGACCGGAATTTGTGGCGCCGCCGAGTGTCTGCTGATCCATCAGGACCTAGCCGAAACGCTGGGCCGGGACGTAATTGCCGCGCTGCAGGCCGCAGGCGTTGAGGTCCATGCCGAAGGTGCGCTGGCTGGGGAAGGCACGATTGCGGCCACAGCGGACGATTGGGGCAAGGAATTCCTCGACAGCATTATTGCCGCCAAACCAGTGGCAGATATCGACGCGGCCATCGCGCATATCCGTCAGTATGGCTCAAACCACACCGACTGCATCATGACCGAGGATGTGGACGCCGCCGCGCGGTTCTTTGAGCGCCTCGACAGCGCGATCCTGATGCACAATGCCTCGACTCAATTCGCCGATGGGGGCGAGTTTGGCATGGGCGCCGAGATCGGCATTGCCACCGGAAAGATGCACGCGCGCGGGCCCGTGGGCGCAGCGCAATTGACCAGCTTCAAGTATCTGGTGCGTGGGAACGGAACGACCCGATCCTAGAACCGGATCACAATGCGGGTTGAGGTGGTTTCCGCCGCAACCCGCCGCCCCATCGACGCAGCGGCCTCGGGCAGCAGGGCAAACTGTACCTGCGCGGGGGTGACCTTATTGGCAAACCGGCCTAGAGGCAGGTTCTTCCACAGATCACTATCCAGATTCAGCTTGTCGGCGGAACCGGTCACCGACCAGGTATCTGAGGCACTGGAAATTGTGACCTCACCGCCAAAGGGCATCGCGCTTTCGCAGCACATCAGTGCCAGAAACGCCAGTTTCACCTGATTGCGCGGCACTGCTTCGATCAGGTGCCAGTTGACGCGTACACGGCCCGCACGTTCAACATCTTTCAGCAGCTCTGACACCTCTGCTCGTCCAAGAGGCTGATCACTGGCCGAGCCGAAGGCGACGCGGAAAAACCGTATCCGCGCCCCGGCGCTGCCGACGCTTCCCGAAATCAGTTCCATCTCGGGGCCCTGGGTGCCGCCAACCATCTCAAGCAACTCCAGCCCGTTGGTGATCGCGCCAATGGGGCTGATCAGATCGTGACAGATCCGGGAACCGATAAGCTCGGCCAGGTTGACTGTGGTGTCGCTCATGCGTACCTCCTGCTGCATCTGCTGCCGGACCTGGAGCCCAGACATGTCAGACCTCAATGCCATTCTTGCACCGGGCATGTATGTCCGCCACCCCGATTTCCCCGATTGGGGCGTTGGACAGGTGCAGTCCAACATCGGAGGTAAGATCACCGTCAACTTTCGCGAGCAGGGGAAAGTGGTGATTGACGGGACACGCATCGCCCTGATGCCGGTCTTTGATCCCTGAAACTGGTTTAGGAAAGGTTAACACCCCGGCAAATCCGCTCTTGTTGCCATCCCCCCGGAAACTGCGGTATCAGCGCGCAAACAAGATCGGAACTTCTGATGCCGGATGCAGGCCCTTCCTTTACCGTCAAACTCGCCGAGACCGAGGATGAACTGCGCGCGGCGCATCGACTGCGCTACGACGTGTTTGTCCGCGAACTTGGCGGCGGTGGTGAGATGGTCGATCACGAGGCCGGTTTGGAGCGCGACAAGTTCGATCCGTATTTCGATCACATGCTGGCAATCGACAACGTTACCGGCAAAACTGTTGGCGTTTACAGGCTGTTACCGGGCGAACGTGCAGTAGAACTGGGCCAGTTTTATTCCGAGGACGAATACGATCTGACCGTCCTAAAACAATCTGGTCGCAAGTTGTTGGAACTAGGCCGGTCCTGTCTGCATCCCGACTATCGCGGCGGTACGGCGATGTACCACCTGTGGAACGGTTTGGCAGCTTATGTCAACGAGCGCGAGATCGAGGTTCTTTTCGGTGTCGCCAGCTTTCACGGCACCGATGTTCAGGAGCTGGCGCAGCCCTTGTCGATGCTGCACCACAACCATCTGGCGCCGCCCGATCTGCGGGTGAGGGCGCAGCCGGACGTGTTTCAATCCATGAATCTCGTCGCACCGGATGATCTGGATCGCCGCGCGGCGATGGTGCAGGTTCCGGCACTGATCAAAGCCTATCTGCGCCTTGGCGGTTTTGTAGGCGAGGGGGCATTCATCGACCATGCCTTCAACACAACCGACGTGTGCCTGATCCTCGACACCGCGCGTATGAACGAACGGCAGAAACGCATCTATGGCGGAGCGTAATCCGGTGAACGACGCGCTGTGGAACAGTGAGGACGCGCCGGACCCGATCAATCTGGGTCTGGTGGGTTGGGTTCTGGTCGTCCTGCGTGGGGTGCCTCTGGCGCTTCTGGTGTTTGGTGGTCTGATCATCCTTTTGGCTATTCGTTTGGTCGAACTCCCATTGTTCGGCGTGCGCCGCCCGATCACGCCGTTCATCGCGCAATTTGTCAGCCGCAATGCGTTTCGAATACTCGGGATGGGTTTTCGAACCTCCGGCGAGTTGATGCAGCAACGCGGGGCCGTGGTTGCGAACCATACGTCCTGGCTGGACATCTTTGCACTGAACGCGCGGAAACGGGTTTATTTCGTGTCCAAGGCTGAAGTGGCGAAATGGCCCGGCATCGGCTGGCTGGCCCGCGCGACTGGCACCGTGTTCATCGAGCGGGACCGAAAGAAAGCCAAAGAGCAGACAAAAGTGTTCGAGACCCGCCTGAAGGCCGGCCACAAACTGCTGTTCTTCCCCGAAGGGACATCGACCGACGGTCTGCGGGTTTTACCATTCAAAACAACGCTCTTTGCCGCGTTCTTCGCGCATGAACTGCAGGACTTCATGTATGTGCAGCCGGTATCGGTGATCTTTCACGCGCCCAAAGGGCAACCGGATCGGTTCTATGGCTGGTGGGGCGACATGGAGTTCGGCCCCCATCTGCTCAAGACACTCGGCGCCCGCAGGCAAGGTTACGTCGAACTGATCTATCATGCCCCCGCCAAGGTCAGTGACTTTGAAAACCGCAAGGCGCTGGCCGCACATTGCGAAGAGTCCGTGCGTCACGCGCACAGCTTGGCGCGGCTATCATAATTCGGTGTGATTTTCACATTTTAAGGTGAAAAATCATAAATTATGGTGATTTTTCCCTTGTAGGGTGAACTCTGCTGCCGTATACGCGCGCCATTCAAACCCGCAGGCGGGGTTTGGCCTTTTTGAGGGAGACATCCTCATCAAGACCGCCGGTTGGAGCATCCGCTTCTTTCACCCCCGCCCAGGCGTAAACCGGAAAAGGAAAATAGCATGGCTCTTCCCGAGTTCACCATGCGTCAGCTGCTGGAAGCTGGCGTTCACTTTGGTCACCAGACACAGCGTTGGAATCCCCGCATGGGCCCGTTCATCTACGGCTCGCGCAATGGCATCCACATCATGGACCTGACCCAGACTGTTCCGATGCTGGACCAGGCTCTGCAGGCTGTTCGTGACACCGTTGCAAAAGGTGGCCGCGTTCTGTTCGTTGGCACCAAGCGTCAGGCCGCTGGCCCGATCGCAGACGCTGCTGAAAAGTCGGCTCAGTACTACATGAACCACCGCTGGCTGGGCGGCACGCTGACCAACTGGAAAACCGTTTCCCAGTCGATCAACCGTCTGAACCAGATCGACGAAGCGATGGAATCGGGCGCCGAAGGCCTGACCAAGAAAGAGCGTCTGGGCATGGAACGTGACCAGGCCAAGCTGCAGGCTTCGCTGGGCGGCATCCGTGAGATGGGCGGCGTTCCTGACCTGCTGTTCGTCATCGACGTCAAAAAAGAAGCACTGGCCATCGCCGAAGCCAACAAGCTGGGTATCCCGGTTGTGGCTGTTGTCGACACCAACTGCTCGCCCGACGGTGTTGACTACATCATCCCCGGCAACGACGACGCAGCCCGCGCAATCGCTCTGTACTGCGATCTGGCCGCACGTGCAGCTCTGGACGGCATGACTGCTCAGATGGGTGCAGCAGGCGTTGACCTGGGCGCATTCGAAGAAGCACCGGTTGAAGAAGCCGTTGCAGAAGAAGCCGCCGAAGCAGAAGCACCTGCCGAAGCGTAAGCTGCCCGTCACGTAAATGACATATGGGGCAGGGTATGACCTGCCCCAATTCCGTTTGAATTGAGGAGAGCCAAAAGATGGCAATCACAGCAGCAATGGTGAAAGAACTGCGCGACCAGACCGGCGCAGGCATGATGGACGCGAAAAAAGCGCTGACCGAAACCGGCGGCAACATGGACGAAGCCGTTGACTGGCTGCGCACCAAAGGTCTGGCCAAGGCGGCCAAGAAATCGGGCCGTACCGCAGCAGAAGGTCTGGTTGCTGTTCACGTAAACGGTGGCAACGGTGTTGCTGTCGAAGTGAACTCGGAAACCGACTTCGTTGCGAAAAACGCCGAATTCCAGGAAATGGTCGGCAAGATCGCATACGCTGCTGAAGGCGTCGACAATGTCGAAGCGCTGCTGGCTGCTGATCTGGGCGGCAAAAACGTTGCCGACACCCTGACCGACAAGATCGCCACCATTGGTGAAAACATGTCGGTTCGTCGTATGGCCAAATTGTCGGGCGACACCGTTGTGTCCTACGTCCACAACGCAGCCACCAACGGCATGGGCAAAATCGGCGTTCTGGTTGCTCTGACCGGTGGCGACGAAGCGATCGGCAAGCAGGTTGCGATGCACATCGCAGCTGTGAACCCGGCGGCTCTGTCCGAGGCAGACATGGACCCGGCTGTTGTTGAGAAAGAAAAGCAGGTTCAGATGGACATCGCTCGCGAATCCGGCAAGCCGGAGCAGGTGATCGAAAAGATGATCGAAGGCCGCATGAAGAAATTCGTCGCCGAATCGACTCTGCTGAACCAGTCCTTCGTTGTGAACCCTGACCTGACCGTTGAAGCAGCGGCCAAAGAAGCGGGCGCAACCATCACTGGCTTCATTCGTCTGGAAGTTGGCGAAGGCATCGTAGTCGAAAAAGAAGACTTCGCAGCCGAAGTTGCCAAGGCCGCTCAGGGCTAAGGACTATCTCCGGACCTCGCAGGAGGTCCGGACATGCAAATGTCGAAACCGGTTGCGCCAAACGCGACCGGTTTTTTTTGTCGTTCGGAAATAAAAAGGACGCCGAAGCGTCTTGGTTTTCATGGATTTGATTGAGGGGCCCCGCATGATGGGGATGGTCGAGGCCCCCCAAAATTCCGGCAATTCGACGCGGACAAATAAGCGCCTTCTTGTCAGAGCGGCTGGAGAGCCCTGTTATTGCAAAGATCCAACCAAATGTTCCCTGGCTAAAGCCACCACTCACGGAACAATCTCACTTTGCAACTCCGCCTCAGGAATGGAAAGTCATGATTTCCTTACCTAGGGTAAATTGACGCAATTTGGCGTCAATTTTTTGGGGCTCTAGGCCTCCATTACGAACATCTGATTCTGCAGAGCTGCCTTCAAAACTGCTTGCGCCGTGGTCTCGACGGAAAGCGCTTCGCGCGCCAGGCGCAGGTGTTTTTCAACTGTCGCCGAAGTCAGCCCCATCAGCAGCGCAATATCCTGCGTGGTCTTACCGTCTCCGACCCATTGCAACGCCTCGCGCTGGCGTTTGGTCAGAGCTCGGTTGGGGGCGTTGTAGGGCAGGGTAAGGATTTTCAGATGTGCAACATTATTCATCAGAAGGATGTCATCACCATGCTCGGCCCACATCGCGTCCACTTCGGCTTGACTGGCCACGTCGCCGGCCGACAGGGAAATCGCCCCTTTCGACCGCATCGAGACCGAGGTGAAACTGACCGTGTAACCGAAAGACACACCCTGCGACCTGTTGAACTCAAGCACATCCAGCTCTTTCGCCGTCAGCTTTCCGTTGGCCACCATGTCCTGCGCAATACTCCAGCTGGCCGCGCCTTCATTGTGCAGCGCCCATTTCAACATCGGAGCGTGGAAGTACATCCCATCCCGCAGGAACCCGTCCAGATAAGGTTTTTCATGATTGGTCAGGATCACAAAATCTTCGGGGTCGCCCAGCGAAGTTTCCGTGCGGTACTGGGTGAATCCATAAATCAGGCGATCAAAACCGAAACGCGCCATCTGGCGACAATGGGCATCCCAGAGCTCTTCCAGAGTTTTAGCGTAGCTGAGAAAGTGCAGGTATTCACTCAGCGTCATGCAGACGACCTGTCTTTCAGATGCGCGGCCAGTGCATCCAGCGCCAGAACATATCCCTGCGCGCCAAAGCCGCAAATCTGGCCGATGGCAACCTTTGAGATATAGGACACGTGCCGGAACGCCTCGCGCGCATGAATGTTGGACAGATGCACCTCGATCATTGGAAGTTCGACCGAGGCGATCGCATCCATCAGGGCGATTGAGGTGTGGGTATAGGCGCCAGCGTTCAGAACGATGCCATCCTGATCCCCCTTTGCCTCATGAATGGCGTCAATCAGCGCCCCTTCGTGGTTGGACTGAAAGCACGACACGTCAAACCCGATGGAAGATCCATGGCTCAGGCACAGTTCCTCAACCATTTCCAAAGTGGTGCTGCCATAAACCTCGGGCTGCCTGGTTCCCAGCAGGTTCAGGTTCGGGCCGTTTAGAATCAGAGCTTTGTGCATTATTTCACTGTTCCCATTACAGGTTCATAGACGCGAAACGGTGCCAATGTCCACCAGTCTGCGCGCGCATAGGGCGAGTGAGGGAAGTTACGTCACTCACCTTCGGCGTGAGCCGGCATTGTCACCACCGTCTTCCCAAGCGCGGAACGGCTTGTCATATGCGTCAACGCCTCTGAAGCGCGGTCCAACGGATACCGTGCATTGATCTTTGGTTTGATCTTAGCTTCGCTGTATAACCTAAACAAATCCCTCACATTTTCTGAATGTCTAACCGGGTCGCGCATCACCGAAGCGCCCCAGAACACACCCATAATCTGGCACCCTTTGAGCAGCGGCAGGTTCAGCGGGATTTTGGGAATGCCTGCCGGAAAGCCCACCACCAGAAAACGCCCGTTCCAAGCCATGGCTCGTAGCGCGGGTTCAGCATAGTCTCCACCGACCGCGTCATAGACGACATTTACTCCTAGTGGCGCGGACAAGTCTTTGATTTCAGAGGTGAACTTCTTCTGAGAATCCTTATCCATGTCATGCGCATACAGAACCGTTTCGTCTGCACCGAGACTCCGGCAGAAATCCGCCTTGTCCTGCGAGGATACGGCAGCAATCACCCGCGCACCCATGGCCTTGCCCAGTTCGATCGCCGCGGACCCTACGCCGCCCGCGGCGCCCAGCACGAGCAACGTCTCGTCGGGCTGCAGATCGGCTCGGTCCTTCAGGGCGTGATAGGAGGTGCCGTAGGTGAAAATGAAACAGGCCGCGTCTTCGAACGGCATCAAGTCAGGGAACTTGACGGCAGTGGCCGATGGGATCGTCAGATGCGTGGCGAACCCGCCATGCCCGGTCAGTGCCAGAACACGGTCACCGATTTCGAACCCGCTAACGCCTTCACCGACGGCCAGCACTTCGCCTGCAATTTCACCGCCCGGTGCAAAAGGACGAGGCGGTCTGATCTGATAACGGTCCTGAATGATCAACGTGTCCGGAAAATTGACACCGGCTGCCCTGATTCCGATCAGCAACTCACCCCGTCCGGGTGATGGATCGGGGAGGGTGGTCAATTCCAATGTATCCGGCCCGCCCGGCGCGACGCTGAGTAAAGCTTGCATATCAGACCCGTTATCCTTGTTATTCAGTAGATAAGAGCTTTGGCGCAGCAACAGGTCTTGTCAAGAAAGCACCTGTTTTGCTCATCGCCCTCAATTACGGGGAAGCACCCGCCACAGAACACAGGAGCAGACCATGACCCCCGAAACGCTTTTTTCATTGCAGGGCAAGACTGCGCTTGTCACCGGTGGAGCAACCGGGATCGGCCGCATGGCTGCCGAGGCTCTGGTGCGGGCAGGCGCGCGCGTTCTGATCGCCTCTCGCAAAGCCGATGCCTGTATTGCTGTCGCAGAGGAACTGAATGCGCTGGACGCCCCCGGCCGGGCCGAGGGGTTCGGCGGCGATGTCGCCACCAAAGAAGGCATTGAGGCACTGGCATCCGAGATCAAAAACCGCACGGATCACCTTGATATTCTTATGAATAACGCAGGTGTAAGTTGGGGTGCACCGATGGGTCAATTTCCCCATGAAGCCTGGGAAAAGATCATGTCGGTCAATGTCGCGGGCCTGTTTGACCTCACCCAAAAGCTGCTGCCAATGCTGATGAAATCCGGCTCAGCCGACGATCCCGCGCGGGTGATCAACGTCGGCTCGGTTATGGGAGAGGTGCCGATGGGCGACGGGGCCTACAGCTATTCGGCGTCAAAGGCCGCCGTTCTGCATCTGACCAAGATAATGGCCAAGGAGTTCTCGCCATACCACATCACGGTCAATGCGCTGGCACCGGGGCCTTTTGTCTCGCGCATGACCGCTTTTGCCACAGGCGACGAGGAGACACGGGAAAAGGTCGGCAAATCCGTCCCCTTGGGCCGCGTGGGGCGTGAAGAGGATATCGCCGGCTGCATGTTGTTTCTTTGCGGGCGCGGCGGTAGCTATGTGACCGGCGCGGTGATCCCGGTGTCCGGCGGCATCAATGTGGTGACGGCAGGCAATATCTTTGCCGAAGCGTTGTAAGCTGAGACACGGAGGATCAGGATGAGCAGCACGCACTTGGACATCGCAGCCGTCGACGCCTATCTCAGCGCCCATCTTCCGGGGTATCAAGGTTCGCTGGAGGCTACCAAGTTTGCGGTCGGCCAGTCCAACCCGACCTTTCTACTGCAAACCCCCGAGAAAGCGTATGTTTTGCGACGCAAGCCTCCGGGGGTATTGTTGAAATCCGCCCACGCGGTGGATCGCGAATTCCGTGTGCAGGCCGCTCTGGCCGACAGTGCAGTGCCGGTGCCGCGAATGTATCTGCTGTGTCAGGATGACAGCGTCATCGGATCGGACTTCTACGTCATGGAGCACCTGAACGGACGCATATTTCTGGACCCCACTATGAAAGGTGAAAGCAAAGAAACGCGCACCGCCGTTCTGACTGAGATGAACCGAGTTCTGGCCGCGCTGCACATGGTCGATGTCGAGGCGGTCGGGCTGTCCGACTATGGTCCGCCGGGAAACTACTTCGAACGCCAGATTGCGCGCTGGATCAAGCAATACCGCGCTTCGGAAACCTCGGACATCCCTGAGATGAACGCGCTGATCGAAGCGCTTGAACATGCAGTGCCCGAGGATGACGGCCAAAGGACGCTGGTACATGGGGACTATCGCATCGACAACCTGATGTTCGAAAAACACGGGACCCGGTGCATCGGCGTTCTGGATTGGGAACTGTCAACCATCGGCCATCCTTACGCGGATCTGGCGGCGGTGATCATGCAGTGGAGAATGCCGCCTGGAACCGAGGGGCGGGGGCTGGCAGGTATCGACCGTGACAGTCTGGGGCTACCGTCCGATCAGGCCTTTATCGAACAGTACTGCCAACGCCGCGGTCTGTCCGGCATCGACAATTTCGGCTTTTATCTGGCGTTCAACTTCTTCCGAATGGCGGGAATTCTGCAGGGTGTCTACAAACGCGCGCAGGACGGCAACGCATCGGACCCGAAACGCGCCCTTGTTCTGGGCTCGTATGTCCCGATGTTCGCTCAGCATGGGCTGGCCGCGCTAAAGGCCTAGGATACCTTTGAAAGTTCTAGTTCCATGTTTCCCAGACTGTTCTTGCCAAAGAACATCTCGGACCCCACGAACATGCTGGGAACACCAAACACGCCGCGTTTAACGGCGGCCTTGGTCTGATCCTTGAGCTGCTGCTTGACCTCGACGCTGGTCATCGCCTCGCGGATCTTGCGCACCGGCAGGTCGTTTTCATGCAGGATCTCTGTGAGAACTCCGATCTCGTCGACCTTTTGACCGTGCACCCAAATGGCGTCAAAAATAGCGCCTATATAATTGCCTTCCCAGGGTTTTCCCGACGCGAACACCGCCCCGCGCATAGCAAATTTGGTGTTGACCGGAAAATGTGGGCTCATGTGAAAACTCAAGCCCCGGGCGCGAGCGAACCGGTGCAGATCATGGGTCAGATAGGCCGTTTTCTGGCGGTTTTCCGAAAACGCCTGAAACGGGTTCCGGTTATTGGTGGCCTTGAAAACCGTAGCCAGTAGAACGGGAACGTGGTTCACCTTGGCGCGATGTTTGTCGGCAAGAGCGGGTAGGGCCTTGTAGGCGAGAAAAGCATTCGGGCTACAGAAGTCGTACACAAATTCAATATGTTGCGTCATATTTCTCCTCCAAGAAGGTTGGGTGGCGAAATGTCTCCAACTCGTAACCAGCGAATCCGCTACCTGCCCAGTGTAGCAGCCCAATGGCTCAAACGGATCATTCCGGACGAATTCCCTGTCAATTCAGCGTGTAAGACCGCAAGATCGCGGCCATGAGACAGAGGGCAGACAACAAATGACAGCGTTCGACTCCACGCGCCTGAACCGTATCACCGACTGGATGCAACGCTATGTCGATGAACGGAAATATGCGGGCAGTTCCTTGCTGGTGAAGCACAAAGGAACCGAGGTGTTTTTCAACGCCTGCGGGCAGAGAAGCATCGAAAACGATCTACCGTTTCAGCGCGATACGATCGCACGCATCTATTCGATGACCAAGCCCGTGACCACTGTCGCACTGATGATGCTTGCCGAGCGTGGGTTGTTTCATCTGGACGCACAACTATCGGATTTCCTTCCAGAATTTCGCAATGTGCAAGCTTTGATCCCGGGTGCGGAACGAATAGACCAGACCGAGTATGCTCCGACACCGACGCTGCATCAATTGCTGACCCACACAAGCGGCTTAAGCTATCCGTTCAACCCCGGAGTGCTGCCCAAGGCGATGGATGAACAGGACCTGATGTTCAAGCCAAATCAAGGACTTCTGGCGGATCGTGTGACCGATCTGGCCGCCCTTCCACTGGCGTTTCAGCCAGGTAGCCGCTGGGAGTATTCCGTCGGCATAGATGTTCTGGGTCGCGTGATCGAGGTGGTCTCGGGCCAAACGCTGGATCAGTTCTTCGCGCAGGAAATATTGGGGCCGTTGGGGATCCAGGATACCGGGTTTCGGGTATCACCTGGGGCAGCGGATCGGTTCGCCTCGCTCTACACACCGCTGGCCGGAGACGCGATGGCATTGAATTCGGCTGAAACCGGCGGTGACACCCTGCGACTTGTCGATCAGGCCGGAGAGTCACCGTTTGAACACACCAGCACGTTTTCGGGCGGCGGTGGCTTGGTTGGCACAATCGACGACTTTTCCCGCTTTGCCGAAATGCTGCGGAACCGGGGGCAGGGCAACGGGCACCGTCTGTTGGGGCTCAAAACCGTGGATTACATGCTGTGCAATCACTTACCAGGCGATATTGCTTCGATGGGACCACAGAGTTTTGCCGAGCAACCCATGGAGGGCACCGGTTTTGGCTTGGGTGGTGCGGTGGTGCTGACTCCTGGTCGAACCCGGGTCCCAGGCTCGGTTGGTGATTTCAGCTGGGGCGGTATGGCCTCGACCTTTTTTTGGATCGACCGGGTGAACGATCTGACAACCGTCTTCTTCACGCAGTTGTCGCCATCCAGTTCCTATCCATCACGGGCAGAGCTTAAAGCACTTGTCCTCGGGGCAATGATTGAATGACCTTTCCGGCGCTGATACCCATGCCCAAGATGACCAACCGGAGACCTTAACATGACCGAGGCAGAACGCATCCTTCTGGACCTTTTGAACATCGAAAGGCTTGAAGTCGACCTGTTTCGCGGCACCGGTTCCGGCGGTGAGACGCCGACCCGTATCTTTGGCGGACAGGTTATTGCTCAGGCACTGGCCGCCGCTTACCGCACTGTCGAAGATCGGTTGTGCCATTCTCTGCACGCTTACTTCATTCGCGCCGGAGACCCATCCATTCCCGTTATTTATCAAGTTGATAGGGCACGAGATGGAGGTTCAATGACCACGCGGCGCGTAGTCGCGATCCAGAACGGCAAGCAAATCCTCAACATGTCGGCCTCTTTCCATGTTCAGGATGAAGGTTGGGAACATCAACATGCCATGCCACTGACCGAGGCCCCGGAAAACTACCCGGAACGATCCGAGTTGCGGCAGCGATACGTTGATCTGGTTCCCGAAAAACTGCGCGGAGAACTGTTGCGTGAACGTCCAATCCAGGTGCGTGAAGTGAACCACCTGAATCCCTTTAGCCCCGAAAAATCTGACGATCACAATCAGATCTGGTTCCGCATGGGCGCCGCCGCGGGGGCCGATCCGGTAACTCAGCATCTTCTTTTGGCTTACGCGTCAGACATGTACCTGATGACATCAGGATTGCGGCCGCATGGGCTGAGTTTGTTCAGTAGTGAGGTCAATTTTGCCAGCCTGGATCATGCATTGTGGTTCCACGCGCCGGTTCACTTTGAAAACTGGCATCTTTACGCGATGGAGTCGCCATGGAGCGGGCAGGGACGCAACTTCAACCGCGGCTCGATTTACGCACAGGACGGCACCCTAGTCGCCTCGGTCGCACAAGAAGGCCTGATGCGTAAAGCGCGCAAAATGCCTTAGCTGTCTTCGATAAACTGCTGATTTAACTTACGCATACCGCCAAGCCAACGGTCATAATCTCCGGCTTTGTGGCGGATGTAATCCAACACCTGAGGATGCGGTAGCACCAGAAACTGCTCGGTACGGATGGCCTCGACACAAGCCTGAGCCACGTCTTCAGGTTCCAACATGCCATCAATCGACGCGACCGAAACCTCGTGGCCACGCGTCATTTCTGACCGAACGGCTTGCGGACACAGAACCGACACACGCAGGCCTTTGTGTCCGTAGGTCAAAGACAACCACTCGGCAAAACCAACGGCCGCGTGTTTCGTCACGCCATACGGCGCGGCGCCGGGCTGGTTCAACAATCCTGCAGCCGAGGCCGTGATCATGATGTAGCCGCTGCCACGCGCCATCATCCGCGGCACCAAGTGGCGCGCGGCCCAGACATGGGACATCACATTGATCTTCCAGATCCGATCCCAATCCTCGTCAGGAACCTCTGGGCCGCCAAGGGTGAGAATACCAGCGTTCGCACAGAACAGATCAATCGGACCAATCGTATCCTCGACGGTCTCAATCAACGTTTTGATGTCAACTTCGCGCGAAACATCGCAAACCAGCGCGTGACCACCAATGTCCTTGGCCACGCTCTGAACACCGTCTTCGTCAATATCCGCGCAAATGACATTGGCACCATCACGGGCGAACCGTTCAGCCAGACCTTTGCCGATACCCTGAGCGGCTCCGGTGACAACCACAGTTTTTCCGCTCAGTTCCATGTCTCAATCCCGAATGCTGGTTCAGGTTCGTACGGTAACTTGTTTGATTTGTTGTGCAATCTGGTTTTTGTCGTCAATATCGTTTAACCATAATACCAATTACACGACATCCTCAATAGAACGCCTGTAGCCCAGTCTGTGCCCGCCCAAGGATCAGCGCGTGTACATCATGCGTGCCTTCATAGGTGTTCACCGTCTCGAGGTTGACCATGTGTCGAATGACCTGGAATTCCAACGAGATACCGTTGCCACCGTGCATGTCACGCGCCATCCGCGCGATATCCAGCGCCTTGCCGCAATTGTTGCGTTTGACGATCGAGATCATTTCGGGCGCGGCTTCGGCCTGATCCATCAGACGGCCAACGCGCAGGCTCGCTTGCAGCGCCAAGGCGATCTCGGTCTGCATGTCCGCCAACTTTCGCTGATACAACTGCGTTTGCGCCAGCGGTCGATTGAACTGTTTCCGATCCAGACCGTATTGACGCGCGGCGTGCCAGCAGGATTCGGCGGCCCCCATAACCCCCCAGCTGATGCCATACCGCGCACGGTTCAGGCAGCCAAACGGACCCTTGAGGCCCTGAACATGCGGCAGCAGCGCGCTTTCGTCGACCTCAACACCGTCCAGAACAATCTCGCCAGTGATCGAGGCGCGCAAGCTCAGTTTGTTCTGAATTTTCGGTGCGCTCAGACCTTTGAGGCCCTTATCCAGAACAAAGCCGCGGATTTTCCCTTCATGAGCATCGGACTTGGCCCAGACCACAAACACATCCGCAATCGGCGCGTTCGAGATCCACATTTTGCTGCCGGTGAGACGATAGCCACCGTCAATCTTCTCGGCCTTTGTTTTCATGCCGGCCGGATCCGAACCTGCGTCAGCCTCGGTCAGACCGAAACAGCCGATCCATTCACCGCTGGCAAGTTTTGGTAGGTATTTCCGGCGTTGTTCCTCGCTGCCATAGGCATAGATCGGATACATCACCAGCGAGCTTTGCACCGACATCATCGAGCGGTAGCCAGAATCCACACGCTCGACCTCACGCGCGACCAAACCGTAGGAGACGTACCCTGCCCCAAGGCCGCCGTATTCCTCGGGGATCGTGGTGCCCAGCAGGCCCATGTCGCCCATCTCGCGGAAAATCTTGGGGTCAGTTTCTTCGTTCTGGAACGCCTCAGTCACGCGCGGCTGCAGCTTTTCCTGCGCGTAAGCCTGCGCGCTGGCCGCGATCATGCGTTCGTCTTCGTTCAACTGATCGGACAGACGAAACGGGTCATCCCATGCAAACTTGCCCATGTCGGGCGCATCTTTGGCTCGCAATGCGGGCTTGGTGTTTGGGGCGTTCATGGTGCTTCTCCGCTTAGTCAGCTTCGACGCAACCTAACCCGGCCCCAAACCAAAAGACAGTAAGAGTTTTGCATCTGACCATGAGCAAAACTCATACCCCTGCCCCGGTTTTTACCCCAGCGCGTATCCTGCGCCGCGGACGGTGCGCACCGGGTCTTCACCGCCGTGCTGCGTCAGCGCTTTACGCAGGCGGCCGATATGGACGTCGACGGTGCGCGTATCGACATAGATATCGCGGCCCCAGACCCGGTCCAGCAGTTGTTCACGGCTCCAGACGCGGCCCGGCTTTTCCATGAAAGTGCTCAGCAGGCGGAACTCGGTTGGACCCAGTTTCAAAGGCTTGCTGTCACGGCTGACCTTATGTGTCTCGGAATCCAAGACGATGTCGTCAAATTCCAGCCGTAAACCAACGGTTGCCGGACGCACGCGGCGCAGCTGGGTACGCACCCGCGCCATCAGTTCGACCACCGAATACGGCTTGACCACATAGTCATCCGCGCCGGTTTCCAGACCACGCACCTTGTCGACCTCTTCGGTGCGGGCCGAAAGCATGATGATCGGGATCGACCGCGTATCCGGGCGGGATTTCAGGCGGCGGCAGACCTCGATGCCGCTGAGGTTCGGCATCATCCAGTCCAGCACGATGATGTCCGGGTGTTCCTCATCGACCAACAGCATGGCTTCGTCGCCGCTGGCGGCCTTGGACACGCGGAAACCTTCAGCTTCGAGGTTATAGGCAAGCACTTCACGCTGTGCCGGTTCATCCTCGACAACCAGAACGGTCGGTTGATCAGCGGACATTCGTCAAACTCCTAGGCGGATTGCGAGGTTATATCAGCTTTAGGGCGGGCCTCGGTCGGGCGTTCCCCGGTCACGAGATAGACAACTTGCTCAGCAATTGCGGTCACATGATCGCCCATACGCTCGATGTTCTTGGCGATGAAATGCAGGTGCATACAGGACGAGATGTTGCGCGGGTCCTCGGCCATGAAGGTCAGGAACTCGCGGAACAGGCCGTTATACATCTGGTCCACTTCCTCGTCGCGGTTGATGACATCGGTGGCCAGTTCGGCATCGCGTTGAATATATGCGTCCAGCGCATCTCGCAACATCAGTTCAACCTCGCGCGCCATGCGGCGCAGAGCGGCAGCGCTACCGTTGATCTCACCAGCATTGACCAAAACCGTGGTCCGCTTGGCGATGTTCTTCGAATAGTCACCAATGCGCTCGAGGTTGCCGGACACTTTGAGCACCGACAAAACCAAACGCAAATCACTGGCTGTCGGCGCCCGCAACGCAATCAGGCGCGCAGTTTCTTCGTCGATCAACTCCTCCAAAGCGTCGATGGCCTTGTCACCCTGACGGACCTGCTGGGCCAGCTCTTCGTCGCGGGTTTCCAGGGAGCGGGCTGCGCCCATAATAGCGGCTTCGACCAGCCCACCCATCTTCATGATATGGGCTTGAATTGCCTCGAGATCGCGGTCGAAAGCAGATGCAATATGTTGTTCGGTCATATCTGAATACCTGTGCTCAGCCGATCCGGCCGGTGATGTAGCTTTCGGTGCGGGGATCTTCGGGGTTGGTGAAGATCTGCCCCGTCTCGCCAAATTCGACGAGGTTGCCGAGGTGGAAGAATGCGGTTTTCTGACTGACCCGCGCGGCCTGTTGCATCGAGTGGGTCACGATCACCACCGAATAACGCGAGCGCAGCTCATCGATCAGCTCTTCGACCTGTGCCGTCGCAATCGGGTCCAGGGCCGAGCACGGCTCGTCCATCAGCAGAACTTCGGGTTCGGTCGCGACGGCGCGGGCGATACACAGACGTTGCTGCTGACCGCCAGACAGACCGGTGCCGGGGGCATCCAGACGGTCTTTGACCTCATCCCAGATCGCGCCGCGACGCAAGGATTTCTCAACGATCTCATCCAGTTCCGCCTTGTTCTTAGCAAGGCCGTGGATGCGCGGACCGTAGGCCACATTGTCATAGATCGATTTGGGGAACGGGTTCGGTTTCTGGAACACCATGCCCACCTTGGCGCGCAGCTGCACTGGGTCGACGCGCTTGTCATAGATGTCTTCGCCGTCCAACAGGATATCGCCTTCGACACGGCAGATGTCGATGGTGTCGTTCATCCGGTTCAGGCAGCGCAGGAACGTGGATTTGCCGCAGCCCGACGGGCCGATGAAGGCGGTCACGGTCTTGTCTTCGATCTGAACATCCACGTCTTTGATGGCATGGGTGTCACCGTAGTAGACCTGAACCTTTTTCGCGGCGATCTTGATATCTTTGGAGTCCACGGTTCTCTCCACTCGTGTCATGTCGTTCATCATAGGCCCCTCTTACCAGCGGCGTTCAAAGCGGCGGCGTAGGATAACCGCGATGGTGTTCATTGTCACAAGGAAGATCAACAGGATGATGATGCCCCCCCATGCGCGTTCGTAAAAGGCCGGGTCGGCGCGTTTGGACCATTCGTAGATCTGCGCCGGCATGGCCGAGTTCGGTGACAGGAAGCCAGCGACAATGCCGTCCGGCGGGTTCGAGGCGATAAAGCCCACCATCCCAATCAGCAGCAGCGGTGCGGTTTCCCCCAGCGCCTGCGCCAGACCGATGATGGTACCAGTCAGAATGCCGGGCGCGGCCAGCGGCAGGACATGGTGGAACACCGCCTGCATTTTCGAGGCCCCTACCCCAAGCGCCGCATCGCGGATCGACGGCGGAACCGCTTTCAGCGAGGCGCGCGTCGAGATGATGATCGTCGGAAGTGTCATCAGCGTCAGCACCAGTCCACCCACTAGCGGTGCCGAGGTCGGCAGGTGCATGTAGTTGATGAAAACGGCCAGACCAAGGATACCGAACACGATGGACGGAACTGCTGCCAGGTTCGAGATATTGACCTCGATGATGTCGGTCAGCCGGTTCTGCGGCGCGAATTCCTCAAGATAGATTGAGGCCGCAACGCCAATGGGCAGCGCCAGCGCCAGCACGACAAACATCATGAACAGCGAGCCCAACATCGATACGCCGATCCCGGCAGCTTCGGGCCGCTGGTCGGACGCGTCGGAACCGAAGATGAAATCCGGGTTGAACGCCTTGTACAGGATACCCGCGTCCCGCAGTTTATCCACGAAATCCAGTTGCTCGACTGAGATGCTCTTGTCATTGGCAATCGAGTCGCGTGTCACGCGGCCCTTCATATAGCCATCGACACGGCTGTTGACCAAAAAGCGGAAGCTGACCGTTTTGCCAATCTCATCGGGGTTCGCGATGACATAGTTCCGCAGCTCAGCTTGCGCCGCCTTGGACAGGATTTTTCCCATGTCCTTGGGCGACAGGTCCGTCTGGATACCCAGCTGAGCGACCTCTGTCTCCAGGGCCGACGCAATCAGCGGCGCATAACCAAAGGTCGATACCTTCTTGATGTCCTCGATATTGCGGTTGCCCTTCTTGTCCAACTTGTCTTCTTTCAGCTCGACACTCAGTTCGAGAAAGCTCTGCTGGAATGCGCCTGTACCGGCGGTGACGATATTGGTCACCAGAACGGCCAGCATCAGAATACCGATACCGATGGCCGCGATGCCGTACAGTTTGAAGCGGCCTTCCGCAGCATTCCGACGTTTGGTGCGCGCATCCTTTTCGAACAGCGACCCGCCTTTCGGCTTCGCAGCAGGAGCAGCGTCAGAGTTTTGGGAAATATCGGTCATTCGTACTGCTCCCGGTATTTGCGTACGATGTAGAGGGCAAAGATGTTCAGCCCCAGCGTGATGATGAACAGGGTCAGACCCAGCGCAAAGGCCACCAGCGTTTCGGGGCTGGCAAAGTCGGTGTCGCCGGTCAACTGGCTGACAATCCGGGTGGTGATGGTGGTCATCGCCTCGAACGGGTTGCCCGAGAATTTGGCGATTGCACCTGCGGCCATCACCACGATCATCGTCTCACCGATGGCACGGCTGGCGGCCAAAAGGACGGCGCCCACGATCCCCGGCAGCGCGGCGGGCAGAACCACCTGACGCACGGTCTCGGATTTGGTCGCGCCCAGCCCCAAAGAGCCATCGCGCATCGACTGTGGTACCGCATTGATGATGTCGTCCGACAGCGACGAAACAAACGGGATCAGCATGATGCCCATGACCAGACCTGCGGTCAGAACTGCATTGGAACTGGCCATCCAGCCCAGACCCAGCGCACCTCCCGCTCCGAACAGCGACACCAGCGCCGGACCCACCGTCAGCAGGGCAAACAGACCGTAAACGATGGTCGGGATACCGGCGAGAATTTCAAGTAGCGGCTTGGCAATCGCACGGGTCGCACCCGAGGCATACTCGGACAGGTAAATCGCGGCGAACAGGCCGATTGGCACGGCCACCAGCAGCGCGATCAGAGAGATATAGAGCGTGCCCCACAGCAGCGGCAGGATCGATAGCTCACTGCCGCCGCGAAAGTTCGGAGCCCAGGTGCTGCCGAAGAAAAAGTCTTTCCAAGAATGCAACTGGAAGAAGTTCATGGTTTCGAACAGCATCGACAGTACGATGCCGACCGTGGTCAGAATCGCAATCGATGCGGCCAGCAGCAGCAGCGCCAGAACGCCCTGCTCGACTACGTTGCGCGCGCGGAATTCCTTGTGCGTCCGCACATAGGCAAAGGCTGCGCCTATCAGAGCCAGCGCCAGCACGATAACTTGCATCGCCACTGCCCCGGTCCCGGTCATGCTGCGGTATTTCTGCGCCGCAACCAGAATGGGTTGGGTGACGTCCTGCGTCAGAACCTGACCCGCGTCTTTCAGTGCCGACGTCAGCGCGTCAATATCCGCGTTCGCGTCCTGAGCCTGGGCCTCGGTCAACGCTCCGGTGGCCACGGCACCGTTCAGGCCGTTAGCAACGCGGCGCACTTCGCTCATGATCAGGCCGCGATCCGATCCTTCGGGAATCGCCGTATCAGGGATGAGACCGGACACCGTGCTGTTCACGATCATCGGCTGCACCAGAAGCCAGACAATCAGTACGCCCAAAGCCGGAACAAGCGCCGACAAGGCAACATTGTAGCCATAGTAGGACGGCAGAGAGTGCAGTTCGCGTGTGTCACCACCCGCGCTTGCCAGTGCACGGGACCGACCCGTGAAATATCCGATCACTGCCAGCGCAAGCAGGATAAGCAACAGCCAGGATAACGCCATGATAACTCCGTGAGGATGGCAGAGATGGAGTCAAAAAGAACCGGGGCGCGCATAAAACGCCCCGGTTCCATTCACAAGGGTGATTAGGAACCGCCGCCCAGAACGGTTTCGTTGGCAACGGCTTCCTGAACATTTGCCAGTTCCGGATCTGAAACCAGACCATACTCGGCCAGCGGGCCGTCGGGGCCTGCGATCTCGTCAGCAACGAAGAACTCGGCATATTCTTTCAGGCCGGGGATCACGCCGATGTGGGCTTTCTTCACGTAGAAGAACAGCGGGCGCGAAACCGGGTATTCGCCGGATGCGATCGACTCGGTCGAAGGCACGATGCCGGACATGGTCGCAACCTGCAGCTTGTCGGTGTTGTTCTCGTAGAACGCCAGACCAAAGACGCCGATGCCGTCCTTGTTGCTGTCGATGCGAGCCAGGGTCTCGGTGTAGTCGCCGTCGATGTCGACCGAAACGCCGTCGGTGCGCAGAGCGATACAGGCTTTCTCAGCCGCTTTCTTCTTGGCTTTGTCGCTGTCGCCTTCTGCGGCGGCCAGATAGACATCAAAGTCGCCCAGGTGCTCACAGCCAGACAGGATCACTTTGTCTTCGAACACTTCACGGGTGCCGTGCTTGGTGCCGGGGATGAAGGCCGCGATCGGCTGCGCCGGGAACTCGGGGTTCACGTCGGCCCAAGTTTTGTTCGGGTTTGCGACCAGCTGGCCGTCAACGACGATCTGAGCGGACAGGGCTTTGTACCAATCTTCCGGTGTGAACTCGAACGAGTTGCCGTTGATGTCGGATGCGAAAACGATGCCGTCATAACCGATCTGAACTTCGATGATGTCGGTCACGCCGTTGTCGGCACAGGCTTTGATTTCTTTTTCGCGGATCTGGCGCGATGCGTTTGCAACGTCGATGGTGTTTTCGCCAACACCTTCACAGAAACGCTTCAGGCCTGCCGAGGAACCACCCGATTCAACAACCGGTGTCGGGAAGTCAAAGTTTTCACCGAAGGCTTCTGCAACGATCGAAGCGTAAGGCAGGACGGTCGAGGAACCGGCAACCTGAACCTGATCACGAGCGGCGGCCGCAGTGGCCGAGACAGCAGCGATAGCAAGAGCCGAAGCCGACAGTTTTACAAAGGACATCTCAGTCTCCTTGAGAATGTAGTTGGTGATCACCCCCATGATGATCTTGCTGGCACCTCTACGGTCCGCGCGTAAGCCTTTTGTGACAGGTTTGTAACAGCTTTATGACAGTCGGCAGAATTTCTTACCGTCATGACGCATTGCAGACATGCAGCAGTCACATAGGTAAACGAAACTGCTCTGATCGCTGAGAAATTAACGGGTCACCGCGGCAGAATAACGGTGAACGTCGTGCCTTTGCCCAAGTCGCTTTCGACCCGAAGTCGCCCGCGATGGCGGTTGATGATGTGCTTCACGATGGCAAGGCCCAGCCCTGTCCCGCCCAATTGCCGGGACCTGTGACTGTCGGCGCGATAGAATCGTTCGGTCAGGCGTGGCAAATGCACCGCGTCGATGCCTGGACCCTTGTCGATCACCTGAACCCGAACTGCCGGGCCCCGCATTGCTGAATCACGTTCAGACGCAAGCACCTGAATTTCGACGCTGCCGCCACTGCCGCCGTATTTGATTCCGTTCTCGATCAGATTTGTGAAGACTTGGCGCAATTGGTCGTTGTCCCCGGTCAGCGAAACCGGTTCTTCCGGCACTGTCAGGGTCAGTTGCACCTCGGCATCCTCAGCCAGAGGGCGCAGCGAGTTCAACGTCGATTGCAACAGGCCTGTCAGTTCAATCTGCTCTTTCGGCCGCACACGCTCTTCGCTTTCGACGCGGTTCAGGGATAGCAGATCACCAACCAACCGGTTCATCCGATTGGCCTCGTCGTTCATTATCTGAAGAAAGCGTTCGCGGGCGACCGCATCATCGCGGGCCGGTCCGCGCAACGTTTCGATGAAACCCATCAAGGCGGTCAGTGGTGTGCGCAGTTCGTGGCTGACATTGGCGACGAAATCGCGGCGCATCTGGCTGGCCTGTTCGACATGCGTGACGTCCTGAAAGATCGCCAGCAGCGCCCCACCGGACACCGCACCGACACCGTTCAGATACCGGCATTCAACCTCGAACGTGGTGTCCTGCGCGCCATCATTGGACAGGTGGCGCGTTTTGGTCGGGCCTTTGGTGAGCAGGGCCTGTTCAATCGCGTCAATGACCTGTGGCTGCCGCAGGATCGTCGCGAAATGCCGCCCGACGATTTTCTGCGCCAGCAGGGTCTTCGCGTCGGTATTGGCTGCGATGATTCGCTCTGTCTGATCGACCATCAGGGCTGGCATTGGAATGGCCGAAACGAATTCGGCGAGCAGGTCGTCTGACATTGTCTCAATCTTTCCAGACTAGACCACGGGCTTCATCTCATCGCGGAACCGGCGCATGTTCTGCTGGTAGTGCAACGCGCTGAGGGTGATTTTTTGCGCCGCCACCTCATCCAGTTGCCGCACGACCTTGCCGGGCGCGCCCATGACAAGCGAATTGTCGGGAATTTCCCTTCCCTCGGTGATCAAGGCCCCTGCCCCGATCAGGCAGTTCTTGCCGATCTTCGCCCCGTTCAGAACAATGGCTCCCATCCCGATAAGCGTGTTTTCCCCGATTGTGCAGCCATGCAGCATAACCTTGTGCCCGATCGTGCAGTTCTTGCCGATGGTCAGAGGATAACCCGCGTCGATATGCATGATGCAGTCTTCCTGCACGTTGCTGCCTTCGCCCACGCGAATCTCTTCATGGTCGGCGCGGATGGTGCAACCGAACCAGACCGATGCGCCCTGCTCCATTACCACTTTGCCGATCAGGTTGGCATCGGGTGCGACCCAAGTGTTCTCGTGGATTTGCGGAGTGTGTTCCCCCAAAGCGTAGATGGTCATGACAGCCCCTCGAATTCGTTTTGCAGGGTGCGCACGTGGTTTTGCAGGTTTGGCTGCTGAATACGGCGCATCCGCTCGGCACTGACGATGGTTTTCAGCTTTTCCTCGGTCGCATCCAGATCGTCATTCACCAGAACATAGTCGTAATAGCCCCAGTGGCTGATCTCATCCCAGCTTTTCAGCATCCGTTTGGCGATCACATCTTCGCTGTCCTGCCCGCGGGTCTCCAGACGGCGGCGCAGTTCGGGAATCGAGGGCGGCAGGATGAAGATCGACAGCGCGTGCTTGCCCAAATCCGAATTGCGGATCTGAACTTCACCTTGCCAATCGACGTCAAACAGCACATCCCGCCCTGAATTAATGGAATCCCGCACCGGACCAGCGGGCGAGCCATAGAAGTTCCCGAACACGTGGGCGTGTTCCAGCATCTGCCCATCCGCGACCTGTTGTTTGAACTCATCTTCCGACAGAAAGTAATATTCGCGCCCGTGTTCTTCACCCGGACGGGGTGCGCGGGTTGTGGCCGAGATCGAAAACTCAAGCCCCTCGTCCCACGCCATCAGCCGACGGGCCAGAGTGGATTTCCCAGCGCCCGAAGGCGAAGACAGGATAATAAGTAGGCCGCGGCGATCTGCCATGTCAGTCGTTCCCATAGTCATTCAACATTTTGCACTTGCTCGCGCATCTGGTCTATTACCGCCTTCAACTCAAGCCCCACCGAGGTCAGATCGGCGCTTTGCGCTTTCGAACACAGCGTGTTGGCCTCGCGGTTAAACTCCTGCATCAGAAAGTCCAGTTTGCGTCCGACGGCCGCGTCCTGAGACAGCAAGTCCCGCGCGGCGACAACATGGGCTTTAAGACGGTCGATTTCCTCGGTGATATCCGATTTGACGGCAAGTAGCGCCAGTTCCTGCGCCACCCGGTCCGGGTCAGCGCCCTGCGCGTTGTCCAGAACCCGCGCCAGATTTTCCCGCAACGCCTCGGCGGTTTTGTCCTTGCGCTGCTCGGCAAGGTCAGCCGCCTGTTCGGTGAGTTTAGACACCTGCGTCAGTTGCCCGTCCAGTATGTCGGCCAGCGCCTTGCCTTCAGTCTGGCGCATATCGACAAAGGCCACCAAAAGCGGAGCGAACTCCTTGGTCAGCTGCTCGACCAGCGGCGCGGGGTTATCGACTTCGCTACCAGCGTCCAACATGCCCTTGATAGCGATTAGGTCAGCCGCCGTTGACGGTGCCAGTGTGACACCGCTTGCGGCTGCCATTTCCTGCGTGCGGGCTAACGCGGTCAGCGCGGCGGTCATGGCGGTTTCGTTCAGGGCAAGATCGGGCGCAGTTTCATCGCGGCTTAGCTTTAACGACAGCGTGACATTGCCCCGGCTCAATGCTTTTGAGATTTGCGAACGCAATGCTGCTTCAAGTCCGGTCAGCCAGTCGGGCACGCGCAGGCGCATGTCCAGCCCCTTGCCGTTCACACTGCGCAACTCCCACGTCCAGCTATGGGGGCCGAAAGCCCCTTTGCCCGAGGCGAAACCGGTCATGGATCTGATCATTTTAGCTGCCCCTGTCTGCTCGCTTGCTGCACCTAATGCCATCGGCAGGCGCAGGGCAAGAGTTTGCTCACTTTGAACCGAACGCCAGAAGTTAACCATTCATTAAAGAATTACTCCAAAATTGATTTAACCCGTGTCAACCTGACCAAGGCCAAAGGCCGATCGGACGCAAATGGTCCCGGTATCTGGCATTTTAGAAAAATGACGGTCAATCGACGCTAGGGTGATGAAATGAAAACCTTTTTCGGAAACGGTTCCGGGTCAAGTTTTGGAAAGATCGTCGCTATGGATCGTTTTGCCAGCGGGCGCAGCCTCTCGCCCATCCGACAGGTCGAAGCGTACTGGACTGCGCTTCTGACTGGTGACAGCGTGCCCAAACGATCGCAAGTCGATCCGCGTGGTCTTGAGAATATTCTGGAATACACATTCATTCTGGAGCGCATTGCGCCGGGGCTGGCCCGGTTCCGTTTGGCCGGCAGTCATCTGAACAAACTGGCGGGCATGGAAGTGCGAGGAATGCCCCTGACCGCGTTTTTCGAACCCAGTGCCCGCGGCCAGATCTCGGACGCATTGGAGCAGGTCTTTGCCGGGCCTGCGATTGCCGAGCTTGGCCTGGTGTCCGCTGGCAGACTGGGCCGCATCCAATTGCAGGCCCGCATGATCCTGTTGCCGCTGAAAAGCGATCTTGGCGACGTCAGCCGTGTGCTGGGTGTGATGGTCTGTGACGGAGCAATCGGCGCAACGCCCCGCTGGTTCACCATACCGGACACACGCATTCGGGCGGTTTCCGACGTGCAGGCGCCGCAGCAACAGGTGGAACGCGAACTTGCCGGTTTTGCCGAGGATCAGGAGGCGTTCAAACGCCCCGGATCACATCTGCGACTGGTTTCGTCCCGCGACGACTGATCCCAACAAAAAAGGCGGACCGAATGGCCCGCCTTTCTTTTGCAATTTGCCCAGAACTCAGCTGGCTGCGCGTTTGCTGCCATTGCGACGCAGATTGGTTAGCTCCTCCGCAACAAGGAAGGCCAGTTCCAACGATTGCGACGCGTTCAGACGCGGATCGCAAGCTGTGTGGTAACGATCCGAGAGGTCCTCTTCGGTCACAGCCCGCACACCGCCGGTGCATTCGGTGACATCCAAACCGGTCATCTCGAAATGCACGCCGCCGGGGATGGTGCCCTCGGCCTGGTGCACACCAAAGAAGTCGCGCACCTCGCGCAGCACGGAGTCGAACGGACGGGTTTTATAACCAGTCGCCGATTTGATCGTGTTGCCATGCATCGGGTCGCAGACCCAGGTCACCTTGGCGCCTTCTTCCTTGACGGCCTGAATCAGACGCGGCAGGTGCTCACCCGCTTTGCCCGCGCCGAAACGCGCGATCAGGGTCAGACGGCCTTCTTCGTTCTCGGGGTTCAGCTTGGACATCAGAACCTTGAGGTCTTCAGCAGTGGTCGTTGGACCGCACTTCAGACCAATCGGGTTCAGCACGCCGCGGCAGAACTCCACATGCGCGCCGTCCGGCTGACGCGTGCGGTCACCAATCCAGATCATATGGCCGGAACCGGCCAGCCAGTTACCCGAGGTCGAATCAAGACGGGTCAGCGCCTCTTCGTATTCCAGCAGCAGGCTTTCGTGGCTGGTGTAGAACTCGACGGTCGAGAATTCATGCGTAGTATCAGCCGTGATCCCGGCCGCGTGCATGAAGTCGATGGTGTCCTGAATACGGTCGGCGATTTCCGAGTACTTGCTGACATCTTGCTCGTCAGTGAAGCCCAAAGTCCAGGAGTGCACCATGCTCATGTCCGCGAAACCACCGGTCGAGAACGCGCGCAGCAGGTTCAGCGTTGCGGCGGCCTGGGTATAGGCCTGCAGCATCTTGCCGGGATTCGGGATACGTGCCTCGGGCGTGAAGGCCAGCTCGTTGATGATGTCACCGCGGTAGCTGGGCAGTTCTACGCCATCCACAACCTCGGTCGGCGCGCTGCGCGGTTTGGCGAACTGACCAGCCATGCGGCCAACTTTCACCACCGGCACTTTGGCGCCATAGGTCAGCACCATTGCCATTTGCAGCATCACCTTGAAAGTGTCACGGATCGCATCCGCGCTGAATTGTTCGAAGCTTTCGGCGCAATCCCCACCCTGCAGCAGGAAGGCCTCGCCGCGACCGGCGGCACCCAGATGTTGCTTGAGGCGCCGCGCCTCACCGGCAAAGACCAGCGGGGGATACTGGGAAAGCTGAGCCTCGACCTTGGCCAAAGCGGCCTCGTCGGTATAGTCTGGCATCTGAACCCGGGGCTTGTTGCGCCAGTTCGATTTTTGCCATTCGGTCATAGCTTTGATCTCCGCTGAAGTGTTCAGGTGGTCTCTATACAAAATGCGTTCAAGAGTGACCATATCCCTTTTGCGCCCCTTGACGTCGTAAACAAGCTTTGATCATGGTGGCTGCCAAATCTGCCGCTGGGTAAAAACGACCGAGCGCCGAATCAAGGACACCTCGCCATGCAAGAGCAACGCCAAGTTGTCACGGTGGAAGACACTGCGGCCAACCCGCGCAACTTCGTATTTGTCCTGTTGGACAAATTCTCGCTGCTGTCGTTCGCTTCCGCGTTGGACAGCCTGCGAATTGCCAACCGTATGGCGGATAGAACGCTGTATACTTGGACCCTGATGGGCGAAGGCGGCGAAACGGTCAATTGTTCGGCTGGTACCAACTTTTCACTGGACGAGGACCTGATCGAACTTCAGCGAGACGATGTTGTTCTGATCTGCGGCGGCGTGGACGTGCAGGCCGCAACCACCAAGAAAGTGCTGAACTGGGTGCGCCGGGAGGCACGCCGAGGCCTGCGCATCGGTGGTCTGTGCACTGCGGCATATACGCTTGCCAAGGCCGGGCTTTTGGACGGCAAGCGCGCCACGATCCACTGGGAAAACGCCGACAGCTTTGTTGAGGAATTCGATGAGGTCGAACTGACCAAATCGGTCTTTATCGTCGACGGGAACCGGATGACCACGGCAGGGGGCACATCGTCCATCGACCTGATGCTGAAGCTCATCGCCGACGACTACGGCGAGGACCTTGCCAATGCGGTGGCGGATCAGATGATCTATTCCTCGATCCGCACCGATCAGGACACCCAGCGCTTGTCGACCCCGACCCGCATCGGTGTACGTCACCCCAAGCTGAGCCAGGTCATCCTGATGATGGAAAAGAACATCGAAGAACCGATCTCGCCTTCGATTCTGGCCAAGGATGTCGGCATGTCCACCCGGCAGCTGGAACGTCTGTTCCGCCGCTACCTCAGCCGCTCGCCCAAGCGCTATTACATGGAGCTGCGCCTGCACAAGGCACGCAACCTGCTGATGCAGACGGATATGAGCGTGATCAACGTGGCGCTCGCCTGTGGATTCGCCAGCCCGTCGCATTTCTCGAAATGCTACCGGGCGCATTACAACACCACGCCCTATCGGGAACGCGGTGCACAGGGCGACCGGCTGTCGATATGACCCGCCCCTAAGTGCCCGGCGCCATGCGATAGACTCCCCCCTGCCCGACCGAAATGAACCAGATCGATCCGTCCGGAGCCTCGACAATATCGCGCACGCGTTCGGTCTCGGGGCCTTTGATCTGCTCGACTTCTTGCAACGGCGATCCCGCCAGCCGCGCGATATAGTCGTATTTCAGCGAGCCGACAAAGATATTGCCTTTCCACTCGGGCCACAGCTTGCCGGAATAGACCATCAGCCCGGATGGAGCCATTGACGGGTCCCAATAATACTCTGGCTGCTCCATGCCCGGTTTCGCAGTACCCTCTCCGATCTTCTTGCCGGAGTAATGCACGCCGTAAGAGATCACGGGCCAACCATAGTTCCGACCGGGCCGGACCAGATTGACCTCATCCCCGCCTCTGGCGCCATGTTCGGAAATCCAAAGCCGCGCGCGCGCGTCTAGCCCGGCCCCCTGCGGGTTGCGGTGGCCGAAAGACCAGATCTCGGGGCGCACGCCATCCTCCCGAACAAAGGGGTTGTCTGAAGGCACCGATCCGTCCCTATTTACGCGAATGACCGTGCCATTGTAATTGGAGCGGTCCTGCGCCTTTGGGCGCTCGCCCCGGTCTCCGATCGTGACAAAAAGGGTGCCGTCCTCGGCCTCTACCACGCGCGAGCCATAGTGCCGCCCGGTTGATCCGCCCGGGACCGCTTCAAAGATCACGCGCAGGTTGGATAGTCGGTCACCCGTTTCTGACAGTTGAGCCACTGCAAGGGCCGTTCCGGCACCACTCTGTTGGGGATTCGAAAACGTCAGGAAAACATCTCTGGTCTGAGGGAAATCGCGGGCCACAGTCACGTCCAGCAAACCACCCTGCCCCTCGGCCAGAACATTGGGCACACCGGAAACACGCTGAATGCCGCCGCCCTTGACATGCAAAAGCTCTCCGTCGCGTTCCGTCACCAGAAACGCGCCATCCGGCAACACTCCAACTGCCCACGGCGTGTCTAGACCACCGGCCATTTCCGTAACTTCGACAGGGCCTTGCAAGGTTTGCAGCCTTTCGGCCCATGCGGCGCTGCCCCAAGCCAACATTACGATTGCAATCGTCCGGATCATCCTGTTCCTCCGTCGTTTCCCGCTGCAACAGCGCCTTTGCATCCATCCGAACAAATAGGGCTCCCGGCCGCAAATAACACTTTTCCGTTTGGACTTTTCTTTTCCGGACAGCTTGCCTAGGGTCGTGCGCAGAATGAAGACCACTTCAGGGAGTAACCTCATGAAAAAGCTGCTTACCGCAACTGCAGCAACCGCTCTGCTGGCCGGCACCGCCATGGCCGAAGACGTCAAATTGGGCATTATGTTCGGTTTCACCGGCCCGATTGAATCGCTGTCGCCTGCCATGGCCGCCGGTGCGGAACTGGCGATGAAAGAAGTCTCGGAGTCCGGCAAGCTGCTGGACGGATCGACCGTAACCCCCGTACGCGCCGACACGGGCTGCGCCGACAACGCGCTGGCTACTGCAAACGCCGAACGTCTGGTTGCCGAAGGCATCAATGGCCTTGTTGGAGGTGACTGCTCGGGCGTGACCGGCGCGATCCTGCAAAACGTCGCCGTGCCGAACGGCATGGTGATGATCTCGCCGTCCGCCACCTCGCCCGGCCTGTCCGTGATGGAAGACAATGACCTGTTCTTCCGCACCTCGCCGTCGGATGCGCGCGAAGGTGAGATCATGGCCGACATCCTGAAAGAGCGCGGCGTGAACTCGATCGCTCTGACCTATACCAACAACGACTACGGCAAGGGTCTGTCCGAGGCGATCAAATCCTCGTTCGAAGCGTTGGGCGGTGAAGTCACCATTGTGGCCGCGCATGAAGACGGCAAAGCCGACTACTCGGCCGAAGTTGGCGCGCTGGCATCGGCTGGCGGCGATATTCTGGTTGTGGCCGGTTACCTGGACCAGGGTGGTCTGGGCATCATCCAATCCTCGTTGGACAGCGGAGCATTCGACACGTTCGGCCTGCCGGGCGGCATGATCGGTGACTCACTGCCCGAAAACGTTGGCCCGGATCTGAACGGTTCCTATGGTCAGGCGCCGGGTTCGAAAAGCGAGGCCGCGGATTCGTTCAGTGCAATGGCTGAGAGCGAAGGTTTTGACGGCACGTCGATCTTTGTTCCTGAATCCTATGACGCGGCGGCCCTGTTCCTGTTGGCCATGCAGGCCGCAGGCTCCAGCAACCCGGCAGACTATGGCAGCAAGATCATGGACGTCGCCAACGAACCGGGTGAGAAAATCTATCCGGGCGAACTGGCCAAAGGTCTGGAACTGCTCGCTGCTGGTCAGGAAATCGACTATGTCGGTGCCTCGGGCGTTGAGTTGATCGGCCCGGGTGAAAGCGCCGGTGCCTACAAGGAAATCGAAGTTATCGACGGTGAGATGAAGACGGTTAATTACCGTTAATCCAGCGTCAAATTAGACCAAACGGAGCAGCCCGGGCCTTGTGCCCGGGCTGTTTCAATGACAAAAGGCTGCACCTCTGTTTTCGGGGAAAAGACAAGGGAAAACCATGATCGTCGTTGAAGACGTGCACAAGCATTTTAGCGGCTTCCACGCGGTGGATGGCGCTTCGTTAAAGATCGAAAAGGGTTCGATCACCGGCCTGATCGGACCGAACGGCGCCGGCAAGACCACCCTGTTCAATGTGATCGCAGGCGTTCTGCCGCCGACATCCGGGCGCGTCGTCATGGATGGCGAGGATATCACTGGCCTGCCCCCGCATGAGCTGTTTCACAAGGGCCTGCTGCGCACTTTCCAGATTGCGCATGAGTTTTCCTCGATGAGTTGCCGCGAGAATCTGATGATGGTCCCCGGCGCGCAATCGGGTGAGACGCTGTGGAACACGTGGTTCGGGCGCAAGCGCATCGCCGACGAAGAACGGGCCCTGCGAGCCAAGGCCGACGAGGTGCTTGAGTTTCTGACCATCGAACATCTGGCCGATCACAAGGCGGGCCAGGTCTCAGGCGGGCAGAAGAAACTGCTGGAGCTTGGCCGCACCATGATGGTCGATGCCAAGATCGTGTTTCTGGACGAGGTTGGCGCGGGCGTGAACCGCACCCTGCTGATGACGATCGCCGACACCATCCTGCGCCTGAACAAAGAGCGTGGCTATACTTTCGTGGTCATCGAGCACGACATGGATTTCATCGGCAAGATCTGCGACCCGGTCATCTGTATGGCCGAGGGCAAGGTTCTGGCCGAGGGCACTCTGGACGAGATCAAGGCCAACGAGCGCGTGATCGAGGCCTATCTTGGCACCGGTCTGAAGAACAAAGACAAGCTGGAGGCCGGAGCGTGAGCGACAACCCCTACCAAGACGATCACGGCAACAAGGACGCGACGATCACCAATCCCCATGGTGCGGGCACCATGACTCCCGCCCATCAGACCAGCGGTGAAACGCATTATGTCGGCGGCGGTCCGTTCCTGATCGGTGACACCATGACCGGCGGCTATGGCAAAGGCCCCGATATCCTGCACGACTGCACCATCGCCGTCGACAAGGGTGAAATCGCCGTCATCGTCGGCCCCAACGGTGCCGGTAAGTCCACCGCGATGAAGGCCGTGTTCGGAATGCTGGACGTTCGTGCCGGTTCCGTACGGCTGGATGGGGAGGATATCACCAAACTCTCGCCTCAGGACCGCGTGATCAAAGGCATGGGTTTCGTGCCGCAAACCTCGAACATTTTTACGTCCATGACGGTGGAAGAAAACCTTGAAATGGGGGCCTTCATCCGCCGCGACGATATCAGCCAGACGATGGAGCAGGTCTATGACCTCTTCCCCATCCTGCGCGACAAGCGCAACCAACCGGCTGGAGAGCTGTCAGGCGGTCAGCGCCAACAGGTCGCCGTGGGCCGCGCGCTGATGACCCAGCCCAAGGTGCTGATGCTGGACGAACCGACCGCCGGCGTCTCACCCATCGTAATGGACGAGCTGTTCGACCGGATCATCGAGGTTTCCCGCACCGGCCTGCCGATCCTGATGGTCGAACAGAACGCCCGCCAGGCGCTTGAGATCGCGGATAAGGGGTATGTTCTGGTTCAGGGGCGGAATGCCTATACCGGCACGGGTAAGGAACTGTTGGCCGATCCGGAAGTTCGGAAGAGCTTCCTGGGGGGGTGAGGATGTATAAAGTATTTTGGGCGTTGGGTTTTTCTTTGTTCCCAATGTCGCTAGCAGCGTTTACTGGCCCGGCTAGTAATCTTGAGATTTATGACTGTGTCGTTGTCGAAAGATGCGATGTTCAAAACTTGTGCGTCCAAGCGGACGAAGAAACCGAACTGATATTCACGACAGTCGTGCAGATGGCTCCGCTATCGCCAGAAAACTACGCGGATCCCAACGGTCGGATCGGGGATGTCGAACGAATTGTTTGGATAGACTTGCCTCGCTATCCGAACAAGCGGTTCCCTCTTCCCATCTGGTATCGTTTCAACTTTGAGCTGGATGACCCGTGGGAATTTCGCCTCAACGATTGGCTTTCCGGTAAGCAAGTCTCGCCATACGATGAACAGTCCTATGCTTTTGTTTTCGAAGCGAATTTAAGCGGTGAAGACGACTATGATGATCTCTGGGAGAACCGGAATTTTTGGTTCAAGCTGTACGAAAAACGTAACAGCTCCGCATCGCAGTTTGAAACGATCAAATTGATCTGCCCGGAGTATGGTAAATAGTATGGACTTCCTCAACGCCCTTGTGGCGCTCTCCAACTTTGTCCTTGTTCCCGCAATCGCCAGTGCCACTCACCCTTTTTAGAACGTCGCACATAAGTAGGCACTGACTTTAGACGGCGCTTATAAACCCTCTATTTCACTCAAAAGACTGGCTCACCACACTTCCCGAAATCCTGCCCTGCATGCGGCCCTTTGATCGACATGTCGTAGTTTCGATCTTCGAAATCCACAACAAACGTCACGACATCCTTGTCCATGATGTGCAGAAAGGTCAGTGAGTTCAGCCCTGCGATAATCGTCGCCTCTCCGCGAATGTCGTCCGTAATAACGATGAACCCTTTGTCGGTCGCGCCGGACCGCGCCAACGTCACTGCGCCGCCATTGCCTTCCGACACGCAGTTGACGACGAAATCAGCACCGTTCAGAGGATCGCTCGTCGCAGATTGAGCCACCACAGGCAAAGCCGCACCCAGTATCAGAGTTGCGTAAAATTTCATTTCTAACCTCATTTTGTATCAGCGCCCCCACGCTTCGATACAAAACAATGCGAAACTCAAAAGATTCAACAGGCTACAGCCCTCGTTTCACTCGTTCTTGAAGCCAGGTGAATGGACGTGTGCGGAACGCAAAAATGGCCAAAATGAGGCGATGACACCTTCTCATCTACCCGTGTCGAAACGTCGATGATTTAAACTATGCGTTCTCAGATGCTTACCCGACTGAGCCTCTTGGCAGAAAACTCACGCCATCCAGATTTCCGCCCGGTCTAAGCTGAATTCTTGCCATGATCGACACCTAATCACAGCGCGCGAACAACGAGATTCGGGTACGCGATTCTCAACCATTTCGGGCAAACGCCCCATTCAGGAGATACACCATGAAATATCTGGCAGCGCTTGCCGCAATTGCCCTGCCCGCAACTGCGCAGGCCGTATCGCAAAACCCAGGGGAAGGTGACGTTGTTTACGAGTGCCAGATCACCGAAAGCTGCAACCCCGGCGGTTGCAAACCCATTGATCCAGCACATCAGGTCACGCTGAAACAGATTGCAGGTGGATCCAAAGGACTGGTTCAGCTGGATGGTCAGGAGCACGATGTTATGGTGATCCCCAGCCTAGGCGCGCAGGAGTTTCTACATATTCAAGGCACCGGAACGGTCGGATACACTGTGACGTCCGACACTGGGCATCTTGAGATTCGCGCAACCGGCGGCCAACAACGAAATGAGCGCGGCACCTGCGAGCTTCCTGGTTAAGGCTGCATTCACATTCGTCGAATACGCGAATTTAGGCGAGCACTGCGCCGGGCAAGTACGAACCCGTTCCGGCGCGTGCCTCTCATTCGGATAAAACGGTTTTCTGTTGCGGTTTTTCTGTGGTTTTCGCTGTCCTCGATGACTGGAAATATTGTGTCCTTGCTCACTGCTATGCCATAAGGCCGCACCCGGCGGAATGAGAAGGTGAGATGGACATACTAAACGCGCTAGTCGCGCTTGCGAATTTTGTGCTGGTGCCTGCAATTGCTTATGGCAGCCAACTGGCATTGGGGGCGCTGGGCGTCACTCTGATCTATGGCATCCTTCGATTTTCGAACTTTGCCCATGGCGACACGATGGCTTTTGGCGCGATGATCGCCGTGCTGGTCACCTGGGGCTTACAGGCCGCGGGGGTCAGTTTCGGACCGCTTCCGACTGCTCTGCTCGCCCTGCCCTTCGCCATTCTGGGCTGTATCGTTCTGGTGCTGATCACGGATCGTTTGGTTTATCGGTTCTACCGGGAGCAAAAGGCCAAACCGGTCATTCTGGTGATCGTTTCGATGGGCGTGATGTTCATCATGAACGGTCTGGTGCGGTTCATCATCGGGCCGGATGACCAAAGATTCTCGGACGGCGCGCGCTTTATCGTGTCCGCCCGGGATTTCCGTGAGATGACCGGCCTGCGCGAGGGTCTGGCGATCAAGACCTCTCAGGGCATCACCGTGATCGTAGCCGTTGTCGCCGTGGCGCTGCTGTTCTGGTTCCTCAACAAGACCCGCACAGGCAAGTCGATGCGCGCCTATTCGGATAACGAGGATCTGGCGCTTTTGTCCGGTATCAACCCCGAACGCGTGGTGATGATCACCTGGATCATAGTTGCTGCTTTGGCGACCACCGCCGGGGTGCTCTACGGTCTGGACAAGAGCTTCAAGCCCTTCGTCTATTTCCAACTGCTGCTGCCTATTTTCGCCTCTGCCATCGTGGGCGGTCTCGGTAGTCCTCTGGGTGCCATCGCGGGCGGCTTCATCATCGCCTTTTCCGAGGTGACGATCACATATGCCTGGAAAAAGGTGCTGACCTATCTGGCGCCGGAAGGCCTGGAGCCGTCGGGATTGGTGCAGTTCCTGTCCACCGACTACAAATTCGCGGTTAGCTTCGTGATCCTGCTGATCGTGCTGCTGTTCAAACCTACGGGTCTGTTTAAGGGGAAAGCGGTATGACCGAGTCTGTCAAAAACACGCTGCTTTTCGCCGTGGTCGGCGGCCTGATCCTGCTGACCGGGTTCACGCAAAGCTGGAACGCCGCGATCCTGATCCTGAACATGGGGCTGATCTCGGCCATCATGGCGCTTGGGGTGAACCTGCAATGGGGCTTTGCCGGGCTGTTCAACGTCGGCGTCATGGGCTTTGTCGCGCTGGGCGGGCTGGCGGTCGTGCTGGTCTCGACCCCGACCACGCCCGGAGCGTGGTCCGCGGGTGGATACGGTATCGTTCTGGCCATGTTGCTGGGGGCCGCGACCGTCGTGGCCACCGTTTTGGTCGCACAGAAGATGCCGAAAGGCCGGGTGCGAACCCTGTCGATCATCGCCATTCTGATCGTTGGGTTCTTTATCTACCGTGCCGTTCTCGATCCCAACACGGCAGCTGTCGAGGCGATTGAACCTGCGGTCGCCGGCAACCTTGGCGGGCTAAACCTGCCCGTACTGCTGGCCTGGCCTGCCGGGGGCCTGCTGGCTGCGGGTGCAGCTTGGCTGATTGGCAAAACCGCACTGGGTCTGCGCTCGGACTATCTGGCGATTGCAACGCTGGGTATCGCGGAAATCATCATTGCAATCCTGAAAAACGAAGACTGGCTGGCCCGAGGCGTCAAGAACGTCTACGGCATTCCGCGCCCTGCCCCTGTGGTAGGCTATGAAGTCGATCTTCAGAACGACCCGGGTTTTGTGGCGCGTGCCGAATGGCTGGGGCTGGATCCGGTCACAGCGTCGACTCTTTCGGTCAAGCTGGGCTATTCGCTTCTGTTCCTGATCGTGTTGCTGGTGCTGCTGTGGATGGCACAAAAAGCCCTTCACAGCCCCTGGGGCCGCATGATGCGCGCCATTCGCGATAACGAAGTCGCGGCCGAGGCGATGGGCAAGGACGTCACCCGCCGCCATCTTCAGATCTTCGTTCTGGGCTCGGCCATCTGCGGTATTGCGGGCGCGATGATGACCACTCTGGACGGTCAGTTGACCCCCAGTGCGTATCAGCCGCTGCGGTTTACCTTCCTTGTCTGGGTGATGGTGATTGTTGGTGGCTCGGGCAACAATTTCGGCGCTGTACTGGGCGCTTTCGTGATCTGGTTCCTGTGGGTTCAGGTCGAACCCATCGGCCTGTGGCTGATGAACCTGATCACTTCGGGTTTGCCCGATGGCAGCGCGCTCAAGGCGCATCTGATCGAAAGCGCCGCGCATATGCGCCTGCTGACCATGGGCCTGATCCTGCTGATTGTTCTCAGATTCAGTCCAAGGGGCCTGATCCCGGAAAAATAGATCACGCTCCGAGAAAATTTTGGAACCACGCCACATAATCGGCGCGGTTTCTTGATTCATGAACCTAACGTGAATAGACGAGGTCATCGTTAGGCACATTCCGGACCTGCGCCAGATCGCCTTCAGGTTTAATTAGTCAATCGGGGCTGAAACTACAGGCCACCTCTCGAGAGTAAGAAGACGACGTATGAAAACTTCCATTTTCCCCAAGATCCTCATGCTGCCAGTCGTCGCCAGCCTGGCTGCATGTATCCCGTCCCCCGAAGATTTGGAGACCACACCAGTCAAGGTCCAGACCCCCAAGGGCGTGGTGACTTGCCAACTGTACCGACATGACCGGGTATCCTGGGACCGCGCCATCGATTTCCCGGCCACCAAGATGTCGGTGCCCGAGGCGGACGCCTACTGCAAACAGGAAGGCCAGCGTCGCCTGAAGTAACCGGATCGGCGCCGGGCGGCAGACACACCGCGCGGCGCCATGCGCTTATCGGCCCCTAAACAGCCCGCCCAGAATACCGCGGACGATACGGCGGCCGGTTGTCCCTTTGAGCTCTTTGATGACCGCCTCGCTCATGGCGGTGGCAAAAGTATCCTTCTTCCGCACGACACGGGAGGATGACCGCCCCACTCGGCCACCGGAATATCGGCGGGCCGTGGCGAATTCGCGTTCTGCTATTGTCTGGGTCTCTTCCTTCTCTTCCGCTTTTGCAGCAGCTTTGGCAGCTTCATCCGCGCGGCCCTGAAGGATTTCGAACGCCGACCTGCGATCCTTCAGCGTGCCGTATTTCGACTGCATGTGAGAGGCCGCCAGAACTGCCTGACGCTCGGCCTCGGTTATTGGCCCAAGCTGCGATCCGGGCGGACGGATCAGGGTGCGTTCAACAATACCCGGCACCCCCTTTTTCTGCAGCATCGAGGTCACCGCCTCGCCCACGCCGACCTCGCGAATTGCAGCTTCGGTGTCGAAGGCCGGGTTCTCGCGATAGGTTTCGGCGGCCAGACGCAGGTTCTTGCGGTCCCGGGCGGTGAACGCGCGCAGGGCGTGCTGCACGCGGTTACCGAGTTGCCCCAGAATGTCCTCGGGGATGTCTGCCGGGTTTTGTGAGATAAAGTACACCCCAACACCCTTGGACCGGATCAGCCGCGCGACCTGTTCGACCTTATCGACCAGAACCTTGGGCGCGTCTTCGAATAGCAGATGCGCCTCATCAAAAAAGAAGACCAACTTGGGTTTGTCCGGGTCGCCGACCTCGGGCAGTTCCTCGAATAACTCGCTCAGCAGCCACAACAGGAAGGTCGCATACAGGCGCGGAGAGCCCATCAGCTTGTCCGAGGCCAGAATGTTCACCATCCCCTGCCCGTTCTCATCCGTCCGCATCAAATCGGCAAGCTCAAGCGCCGGTTCGCCGAACAGGTTGGTGCCACCCTGATTTTCCAACACCAGCAAGCGCCGCTGGATCGCCCCAATCGAAGCGGTTGAGACATTGCCGTAGCGAAGAGACAATTGCGCCCGGTTCTCACCAATCCAGACCAGCAGGGCTTGCAGGTCTTTAAGGTCCAGCAACGGCATCCCCTCTTCATCCGCGACCCGGAAAGCGATGTTCAGAATGCCTTCCTGTGCCTCGCTCAGGTCCATGAGGCGCGACAACAGCAACGGGCCCATTTCGGTCACCGTTGTGCGCACCGGGTGGCCTTGCTGACCAAACAGATCCCAGAACGTCACCGGGCACGCGGCATAGGCATAATCCTGAAAACCGATGCGTGTTGCACGATCCTGAAACGCCTGATGCAGCTTGTGGGTTTCGCTGCCCGCCTTGGCCAGTCCAGACAAATCCCCTTTGACATCGGACAGGAACACAGGAACCCCGGCCTGCGAAAACCCTTCGGCGAGGATTTGCAGGGTAACCGTCTTGCCTGTGCCCGTTGCACCGGCAATCAACCCGTGCCGATTGGCATATTTCAACGTCAGGGATTGAGGCTGGCTATAGTCGTCACCCGCGCCACCCAGAAAAATGTTATTTTCCATGTATGTAAGGCCTTAATTTCCACCGATCTGCCCCCAGCATACAAAGTTAACCTTTGACTGCGATAGTCAAATCGCCGCCTTCGTCGCGAATGCTGCAAGGTGGCAAACTTCCTCCCTGTCAGACTGACCGCGCCTTCGGGCGCGGTTTTTTTAACGGAAACCTGTATCTTCCGTTAAAATTCAAGGTTTGCAGTTGACCGCTGCGCCCGCCTTTCGTAACGTCTGCCCATAACTAAGTCGGCCAGTCCGACGGGGAGAACAATTCTGAAAGGGAGCCGCTCCACCGGCTCCCTTTTTCATTGGCCGGAAATACCGGTGGATGGCAAAAATCCGATCACATCCGGACGTTTGTTCAGCTTAGTGCCTGACACCGTGATCGAACGATGGTAAGACCCACAAAAAATCTCAATCACACTGCCGAGGCATTCATGATCAAGAAACTTTTCTCTTTCAACGTAGTGGCCGCTGCGCTCTGGTGTGGTGCCGCGTACGCGCAAGAAGCGGCTCAGGAAAGCCAGACCCCGACGGAAACGCCGCAGACAGAAGCAGGAACCGAGCTCGACTTGGGCGAAAGCGGCCCGCGCGTTGGCGAACAATTTGTCAAAGAAAAGGTCGGTGACTGGTCCGTTACGTGCATCAACTCGGGTACGGATAACGACCCTTGTGCCTTGCGGCAAATACTGCTGGGCCCGCAACGTCAGCCCATCGCGGAAGTCACCATTGAAAAGCTTGGCGAGGGCGCACCGGCCATTGCTGGCGCAACCGTCATCGTCCCTCTGGAAATTCTTCTGCAAGCGCAGCTGGCTTTCTCGATTGATGGGGCGCCGGGCAAGCGTTATAACTATCACACATGCACCCCAGTCGGGTGCATTGCCCAGTTGGGTTTCACCCAAGGCGACGTAGACGCAATGAAAGCAGGCAGCAAAGCAAAACTGTCGATGGTTTCGGTTCTTGCGCCCAATCAACTGATAGAACTGGAAATGTCCCTGTCGGGCTTTACCGCAGGCTTTGACGGGCTGAGCGTTAACCAGAACTAAGACAAAAAAAAACGTCGCCGTGATCGAACGGCGACGTTTTTTCAACTTGGTTGCTTGTTCAAACTTTCTTGAGCGCCAGTACCGCGTTAAGTCCGCCAAAGGCAAACGCGTTGCTCAAGGCAACCTCGACCCTTGCTTCGCGAGCCTCGTTAGGCACCACGTCCAGCGCGCATTCCGGGTCGGGCTCTTCGTAGCCGATGGTCGGAGCGATCACACCATCGCGCAGTGCCATGATACAGGCCAGCAGTTCCACCGCGCCGGTTCCGCCGATCAGGTGACCGTGCATGGATTTCGTGGAAGAAATCATCAGATCATCTGCGTGCGGCCCGAACACATCGGCAACGGCGGCACACTCGGTTTTGTCATTCGCGGCTGTGCCGGTTCCGTGGGCGTTGATATAGCAAACCTGGTCCGCATTCAGTCGCGCATCCGCCAATGCACCCGCCATGGCCCGGGCGGCGCCCTGTTTGCTGGGCATCACGATGTCTGACGCGTCCGAGGACATGGCAAATCCCACAACCTCGCACAGGATAGCGGCGCCACGGGCGCGCGCGTGTTCGTATTCTTCAAAGACGTAGATACCAGCACCTTCGCCCTGAACCATGCCATTGCGGTTGGCGCTGAACGGGCGGCAAGCGTCCCGGGACATGACGCGCAGCCCTTCCCAGGCCTTAACGCCACCAAAACACAGCATCGATTCCGAACCGCCGGTGATCATCGCAGGTGCCGCCCCGCTTCGCACCATCTGGAACGCCAGCGCCATCGCATGGTTGGACGACGCGCAGGCGGTCGAGACGGTAAAGCTCGGCCCTTTGAGGTTGTGCTCCATCGACACATGGCTGGCTGCGGCGTTGTTCATCAGCTTGGGCACAACGAAAGGATGAACGCGGTTTTTGCCGTCTTCGTAGACTGACCTGTAATTGTCATCCCAGGTCGAAACACCGCCCCCGGCTGTGCCCAATACCACGCCGGACCGCGCGGCGAGATCACCGTGAAACTCGATCCCGGATTGATCGATCGCCTCTTTCGCAGCGGTCAGGGTGAATTGAGTGAACCGGTCATAGAGGCTCATTTGCTGGCGGTTGAACCGCCCTTCGGCCTCGAACCCCCGGACCTGACCGCCAATCTTGATGGAAAGCCGCTCAACGTCGCGGAATTCGAGCTCTGAAATGCCACAGCGCCCTTCGCGCATGGCTTCAAGCGTTTCGGCGACCGAATGGCCCAGCGAATTGATCGTGCCGGCCCCGGTAATAACAACGCGTTTCATGAGGTTTTGTCAGACCTTTTCCGACACAAGCTTTTCGATACCGGCGATGATGGCGGCAACGTTCGAGATATCGAAATCGCTGGCCTCGGGTTCGTTGGCATTAAAAGGCACCGAGATGTCGAACTCTTCCTCGATGGCGAAGATGCTTTCGACCAGACCCAGACTGTCGATTCCCAGATCCTCAAGTGTGCTTTCGGGTGTGACGTCCGAAGGCTCCAGCACGGCCTGCTCAGCAATGATTGCGATGACGCGGTCGGTGATGCTCATGTCGGTCCTCTGATTATCCCGTTGCGGATGATTTAATCACTCGGAGGCTGTTTGAAAACAGCCTTTTTCAACGCCTCGACGTCACGAGCTATGCGCGGCAGACGACGCTGTGCTTTGTAGATGTTGGTATGGGTGTCCATCTTGATGCCCGGATAGCCCATGATTACACGGCCCGCAGGGACATTTGACAGAATCTTTGTACCGCCCCCTGCAATCACGCCGTCGCCGATAAATATGTTGTCGACCACACCGGTCTGGCCGCCCAGCACCACGTTATTACCGATCTCGACCGAGCCGGACACACCGGTTTGGCCGCACAGCAGACAATCCTGCCCGACACGGGTGTTGTGGCCGACATGCACGAGGTTATCCAGTTTCGAGCCGTTGCCGATGCGGGTATTGCGGATCGTGCCGTTATCGACCGTGCAATTGGCACCAACTTCGACGTTGTCACCAATCTCGACAGCACCCAGCGAGTGAATGCGAAGCCAGCTTTGCGCCCGTGCGTCACCCTGATCGCCCATCGTCTTGCGCGCGTTTTCGGCACCGGAAACCTCAGGGGTGACAAAGCTGAACCCGTCGCCACCGATCCGCGCGCCGGGTTGGGCAATGAAACGGTCCCCGATTTGCGCCCGAGCACCGATGCTGACCATCTCGCGCAGCAGCGCATGATCGCCCAGAACCGCGTCCATCCCGATTACACAATGCGGGCCAATCACCGCGCCCTTGCCGATTTTCACCCGCGCTCCGATGACGGCCAGTGGTCCGATCGAGGCACCCTCACCGATTTCTGCGGTCGGGTCGATCACGGCCGAGGGGTGAATCCCCGATTCAACCCCCTGCCCGCGATCCAGCATCGCGGTCACACCCGCCATCGCCATACGCGGCCGGGGAACAAAAATCGCGGCTTCCAGACCCAACGCCTGCCAATCGGCACCCTCCCACAAGACGGCGGCCCGTGCGGACGCACCGCTCAGCGCCTCGGCATATTTCGGAGACATCGCCATCGCCAGATCGGTCGCCTTGGCATCCGCCGGTTCGGCGGCGCGTTCGATAGTAAGGCTGGTGTCGCCCAGACTTTCCGCACCAAGGGCGTCGGCGATTTGCTGGATGGTGTAGTGCATATCGGGCTTCCCGGATTAAGGACCTGCCCCGCTGATTACCCCTGAACGTCCGGCAGGGCTACCCCTGCTTTCTGCAGTGCCTCCCAGATTTTCTGGTCCCGCTCATAGACATCCCGACGATACTGAACCTTACCCTTCGGCCCGATAAAGGCCGTTCGATAGATGATATGGACCGGAACATGCTGCTCAAGATGCACTGTCGTCTCTTTGCCAGTGTTCAGGACCCGGTGGAAAAACGCCTTGGGGTTTTCTTCCTGCTTGGCCAGCAGCGCATAGGCGAACTCAAAGGGTTGCGCCAGGCGGATACAGCCGTGCGAAAACGCTCGCACCTCACGCGCGAACAAACTTTTCTGAGGCGTATCATGCAGATAGATGTTGTACTTGTTGGGGAACATGAACTTCACCAGCCCCAATGCGTTACTCGTTCCCGGCGCCTGACGCATCGCAAACGGAAAGTTGCGCGCATTGAACTGGCTGAAATCCACCGCACCGCGATTGACCTGACGGCCACTGCGATCGGTGATCTGGATATGGCCGACCGCGTTCGGGTTAGACTTCAGCTTAGGTAGGTATTCCTTGGTGATGATCGAGCGCGGGACATACCAGCTGGGGTTGATGACCATATGTTCCATCTCGTCCGAGAATTCGGGGCTGCGGCGGTCATGGGTGTTCTTTCCGATAACGGCGCGGGTCTCAAAAGTGATCGCACCCTCATCCATGATCTTGGCCGAGAAATCAGTCTGGTTGACCAGAATATGACGCGCGCCGCGTTCGCGCGGCAACCAGCGTTCGCGTTCCAGCGCGACATAAACCGCCTTGAGCCGATCCGAAGCACTGCGGTTAAGCTCGGTGATCGTGCCCTGACCAGCAACGCCGTCGGCTGCAAGCCCGTGATCGGTCTGGAATGCTTGCACCGCGGCCAACAAAGCATCGTCAAAGTCCGGGCTGGCATTCGGACGAAGATAACCCATGGAAACTAATCGGTTACGCATCTTTATTACATTGGGTCCCGTGTCACCGTATTCCAGCTTGGACACCGGAACCGTCGCCCCCCAGCCCCCCTGGTTGACGAGTTTTTCCAGAACCAGTTTCTGCTTCATCAACGCCCGGTATTGCGTCGATTGCGGGGCAAGCTGATCGAAATAGCTGCCGTTCTCTGCCGCGATCAGAGCCTGAAGATGATTCTTGGCCGAAGTCCGCGCGACCTTGCGCACCAATCCGTCGTCAATTGCAGAGGGCCGCAGCGCGCCAGATTGCAGGTTGCGGGCATATTCCACAAACGCGCGGCTCAATTGGATCTCGACCGCGCCAAGATCACGTGTCGTGCGGGCGTTCTGCATCTGATCCAATAGCGCCTGAACGCTGTACGAGCCCTGCGGCAGACCGTGCATGTCAGTGCCCGACAAGGCCCGGATCAAACGCGCCCGCCGCGCCAGGTGCTCAGGCGATTCCCCCACCCAAACCGGCGCAAACCCGTTTTCCCGGTAAAACTCCGCAATCCCTGACCCCAAGGGGGCAAATTCCGCGACAGCCATCTGATAAGCCGTTGCCGGCCGGGTTTCTGCGCCTGCGGTTGATGCTGAAGCCAGAAAACATGCCGTTAAAATAAAACCAGAACGCGTCCGAAAACCTGAGAACATGGGATGGCCTTGATTATTCATTATTTTACGCCGCTGGGGAGCGTGCCGATCAACTATGATTGCGTCCCGTACAGCTTGTCTATTCACAAATGTATCACCGCAGCGCATCTGTCAGAGCGTGATGCGTGTTTGCATCGCCCAGCGGAATAGCGCCGCCAAGTGCCTCTGGATTATACATAATCGCGTCACCTGCGCAAAAAACTGCCGAAAATCCCCCCTTGAAAAGGCGATTTTGAAAGACTTCTTGGCTGATTTTCGCGACTGTGTCATAAATCCCGCATCTGGGATGGGAAAAAATTAAGAACGCGCGCGTAACATCGTGCGCAGGCAGGAACAGTACGGGACGAAACTGAAATGACGATGAGCAGTACCTCGGGCTTGACCCGGCGTGCCCTTCTGGGCGCATTCGCGGCTACGGCAGTTGTGGCGGCACCGACTTATTCCAATGCGGCAGGGTTTCTTCGTGGCGGTGGCGACATCCGTCGTATTCGTATGTATTCCGGCCGCACCGGCGAACGCATCGACATGATCTATTGGGTCGATGGAAAATACATCAAAGACGCCGTGAAAGAGGTCAACCATTTCATGCGCGACTGGCGGACCGATCAGGTCAAGGACATGGACCTGCGCACCATCGACATCATGGCGGCGTCACACAATCTTCTGGATGTAAACGAACCCTACATGCTTCTTTCGGGCTATCGCTCACCGCAGACAAACGCGATGCTGCGGTCGCGCTCGCGCCGGGTTGCCAAGAACTCGCTGCATATGAAAGGTCAGGCCGCCGACCTGCGCCTGTCGTCCCGTTCGGTCTCGCAGATGGCCAAGGCGGCCATGTCCTGCCGCGCTGGTGGAGTGGGCAAATACTCCCGTTCAAACTTCGTCCACATGGATTGCGGTCAAGTCCGCAGCTGGGGCGGTTAAACACCCTGCACAGTTTCGAAACGACGAGCGCCCTTGGGCGCTCTTGGTTTTTTGGGGCACCGGAAAGGGCGCTAAGGCTTGCGGAAAACGGCCGTCACAACGAGCGCTGCGCAGAGCCTAATAAAAAGGGAGTATGGCGCACCTGAGAGGTCCACGTCTATTGTTATTTTTCAATGGGTTATGATGGAAACTGCAATGTGATCGCGCCACCAAAAACCAATGGGTTACAATGAGTTTTGGAAACTGGTTTAAGCACCACTAGAACGCTCAAAACTGGCTTTTGGTCAATGACGAAATAGGGAAAGAAAAAGGTGCTCCTTTGAATTCTAGATTTCACGTCTATTTGGACCAGCGAGTTCTATGCGAACTACGCGAGCACAGAGATTTGCGGCCCCACCTATCTGAACTCATGGAAAAACTCCGAAACTTCGGAGCCGTTTTTGTGATCTCGAACCACACGCTTCTAGAGTGCTATGGGTCCGGTAAACCTGTGGAATTCGCAAAGGTTTTGGAGAGCCTCTCGGCGAAGCTACTTACTCCAGTACCAAACAACCCCATTCAACGCTCCTTAGAGGAATTCGACCCGGCGTCTCTGCCTAAGAGTGAAGGCGCTTCTCACCTAACAGCCCTTCAAGCGTTGGATGCGTTTCTGCAGCCAATGCAATTCACTAGCGGATGGCTGAAGAACCTAATTCAAAGGCGGTCCAGGGAAGTGTCTTGCAAGAAATTCAAAGCAGCATCTCAGAGCTGATGCCCAATGTTCCGGACACACTGATATCCGATCTTCACGATGCGCATGATCGTTTTCTGACGATTGATTTAGACTCCGCACTTCAAGAGGAGTTGGTTTCCAGAGAGACCCTTAAGGCTAGGCTTCCAGCGAATTACGCTCAATTGGATGAACTTCCACCGCGCGAAGCAGTAGAACTGATTATTGACAGTTTGCCCCCGCAAGAAATGAAAATTGTTAGGCAGGAATATCCTAAGGGTTTCCGTGAAACCCAACCCAAGCAAGGTGATTTGGTAGGATTTGCCTTCCTTCTCTTTAACTGCGGGCTGGTTCGAGACAACAGAGTTAGAAAGGCTGGTTCGAAAGGCAGACAGCATTACAAAGGACAGTTTAGGGATTGCTGCCACATTCAAGAAGCTGCGTATTGCGACATGCTACTTACATTTGACAAAGGATTAAAACGGCTTTCTGAAGCAGTCTATTCGTATGCTGGAGTCCCAACACAAGTCGGACTTGTCAGCGTGAAAACATAGCTTCTTAGAAAACCCACCCTGATTTGTAGAGGGTTACATTTCTTCCAATCATTGGTCGCTCTCCCCACACAACACCCCGAATCCCTGCGGGCTCTTTAATCGCCGACTGCCCTCGCTGAACAGGGTTCGGAGATACCGCTAAAACACGCGCTGAATCTCCGCCCCGTGGGCATCAACATCGATCAGTTTCCTGGTTGCATAGACGTTGAGACCTCGAATTGGAGTGGATGACCGACCTCGGGAAATTCTTTTTAACGCGTATAGATAGTACCGTCGCAGAAATAGACGGACGGAACTTCATCATGCTGAAGTCACAAGCAAAACTCCGGCCAACATAAATCGTGCAAGGTAAATTGGAAATCTTCGCAAGCTTCCAAAATTTACCTTTTATTTTCAAACGGTTAAGGTAAATTGGCGCACCTGAGAGGATTCGAACCTCTGGCCTCTGCCTTCGGAGGGCAGCGCTCTATCCAGCTGAGCTACAGGTGCCTTGGCCGTTAGCTAACCTTGTTCCGATCCGGGTGCAACTGCAAATCTTCCCGGATCGGCCAGGTTTCAGGCAAACAGATCATGCGCCAGTTCCAGTGCATCGATCAGCGTGTCGACCTCGTCCTTGGTGTTGTACAGACCAAAGCTGGCGCGGCAGGTTGCTGTGACTCGAAGGTGATCCATCAACGGACCTGCACAGTGATGGCCAGCCCGGACGGCGACGCCCTTCTTGTCGAGAATCGTCGAGACGTCATGCGCGTGCCCTGCCCCGTCCAGCGTAAAGCTGAAGATGGCCGCCTTGTCCGCGCGGGTGCCCTGCACCTGCACCCAGTTCAGGCCGTTCAGGCGCTGCATCGCATAGTCGCGAATCCCCGCCTCATGCGCGGCGATGTTCTCCATCCCCAGATCCATCATGTAATCCAGCGCCACGCCAAGGCCGATGGTCTGAACGATACCGGGGGTTCCGGCCTCGAATTTCATCGGCGGATCATTGTAGATCACCTGATCCTTGCTGACCTCTTTGATCATGTCGCCGCCACCGACAAAGGGGCGCATCTCGGCCATGCGTTCGGATTTGATGTAGATCGCACCTGAGCCGGACGGACCGTACAGCTTGTGCCCGGTGATTGCGTAGAAATCGCAGCCGATTTCCTGCACGTTGACCGGCATATGCACGGCGCCCTGGCTGCCATCGACCAACACGGGAACACCCTTGGCGTGGGCGCCTTCGGTGATGGCTTTCACGTCAACCACAGTCCCCAGAACATTCGAGCACTGGGTTACGGCGACCAGCTTGGTTTTGGGCCCAATTGCGTCAATCACGGCCTGCGGGTCCAGACCGCCCTCGGCATCCACATCAACCCATTTCAGGACAACCCCCTGACGTTCTCGCAGGAAGTGCCAGGGCACGATATTGGCGTGATGCTCCATAACGCTGAGGACGATCTCATCCCCCGCCTGCAGTCGCGGCATCGCCCAGCCATAGGCCACCAGATTGATCCCCTCGGTCGTGCCCGAGTTCAGGACGATCTCATTCTCATCCGCCGCGCCCAGAAAACGAGCAATGGTCCCGCGGACGGCCTCGTATTTCTCGGTTGCCAGATTCGACAAGAAATGCAGACCACGGTGAACATTCGAGTATTCCTCGGCATAAGCCCGCGTCACCGCATCGATGACAACCTGAGGTTTTTGCGCCGAGGCCCCGTTGTCCAGATAGGTCAGCGGCTTGCCATTCACCTCGCGCGACAGAATCGGAAAGTCTGCGCGGATTTTTTCTACGTCATACATGGTCTTCTTATCCCTATACCGGGCCGCTGGGCGTTAACGCGAGGACAAAGGGCACCGCCACAAGGGCAGACAACAAAATGACCCCGAAGGATTTCCAGAGCGATCCGAATTTATGCGCTTCATTCAGGAAATGGAGCGTGACGTAAAGGCTCAACACCGCCGTTGCGAGGGTTATCACGACGATCAGCAACGGCATCACCAGCAACGATACCAGCGACAACACCAACCCGGCGATCTGCAGGTATTGCAGCCAGACCGTCAGAAGGAAAACCTCGTCAAATGACCCGGTCCCACCAAGCAGGCGCCCAAACATCAAAAACGCCAATATACTCAGCATGATGGCCCCGGCTGAACGGGCAAGGACCAGCAGCACCGGTTCGGTCGCTGGAACGGGCTGGCCGGGGGGGATTGGCAGCAGTTGGGCAACGCCCACCTGAAGCAGGCAGCTCAGAACCACGGCCAGAAAAAACCCCAACCACAAAACCTCGCGTCCGGGACGCAGGGCCAGCAATTGCCGCGCGGTTTGCGCCGGGTTGGTCAACGTCAGGACCGCAAGGTTGCCAAGAGACATGGAGTTCATTCCAGCCACCCTTGCGCTTGTCTGAGACCAGCGAACCAAAACCAAAGGAAAACAAGAAACCAGACAGCGCCGACAATCGTAAGGGCTGGGCCCGATCCAATAAACCCACCAACAAGGCCGTGTAACAACACCACTGGTGTTGACGCCAACAACGCCCAGAATAATGCTAAACGTGCACCGTACGAAGTACCGCGCGCACCAAACAGCCGCGCCACTCCATAAGACACAAATGCCAGCAAGTAGAAGAACAGAGGCAGAATAAAGACGGTACCGAACAAACTTGCACCCATAAGTGCATTTAGTTCCACGCCCTCAAAATGCGCACGCCGGGCAAGGCTGGGAAGCTGCGCGATAAAGGCCACCACGCAGAACCCCATGACAAAAATCAGCGCCCTGTCCTCGCGTTCACCCAAATCCAGAAGCCGGCGCACCACACGCCCCGGCCCCCGGTAAGTGGCCACGATATCTGATGTGACAGGCATCAGCTGCGCCGCGCCAGCCAGCCTTCCAGACGGGTCACGATCTCTTCGGCCAATGCGCTGTCTTCGATCTCGTCCACCGCCTCGGCCAGAAAAGCCAGGGTCAGCATATTGGTAGCGTCCTTGTGCGGCACGCCACGCGAGCGCAGGTAGAACAGAGCCGTCTCGTCAATTGCCCCTGAGGTCGATCCGTGCGAGCACGCGACGTCATCGGCGTAGATCTCAAGCTCGGGCTTGGCGAGGAACTGGCTGTCATCGTCCAGCAGCAGCGACTGGCTGATCTGATAGCCGTCTGTCTTCTGCGCGCCTGCCTTGACCAGGATCTTTCCCTGGAACACACCGGTCGCGCCATTGCGCAGAACCTTTTTGAAAACCTGACGGCTTTCGCAGTTCACCGCGTCATGGGTGATGAATACCGTGTCGTCGTGGTGGAAGTCACCATCGCCAACGCAGGCACCCGCCACATGGGCCACCGCATCGTCACCGGTCAGTTCGATGACCTGTTCATTGCGGGTCAGAACTCCATTTGCGGTCAGGGTAAACGATTTGTAGGTCGATTCCGCTCCCAGACGGGTGAACATATGGGTCATTGCCCGGCGCTCGTGATCGCGACCCTGCGCACGCACGTGATGCAGCGTGCCGTTATCGGCAATGTCGATTTCCATGCACTTGTTGAATCGGGACGCTGCCGGACCGTTTTCCAGAATCGTAACTTCGGCCCCGCTTTCGACACGGACAATGTGATGCAGCATGGCATCCGACGTTTCTGATGCGTGACGATAGATCAGGCTGATCGGCTTGGACGGCTTGCCGGTGACATGAATCGCTACGCCATCCCCGGCAAAAGCCGTGTTAAGCGCTGCCAGCGGCCGTTGAACCGGAGATTGCCCGCGCGCCTCAAGAACGCCGTACAATTCCTTGGCCCAATGGATATCCTTGCAGCAAATATCCTCGATCCGATCAATGTTGACGCCTTCCAACTCCAGATCATCCGATTCTTCGGCGCTGAACACGCCGTCGATGAAGACGATTTTCAAACGGTCAATCTCGCCGAACAAGGTCTCCTCATCCGAGAGGAACAGCGCAGCATGTGGCGCTTCCGGCGAAATCAAAGTGTCGGGGCGCGTGTATTTCCAATACTCGTCGCGCCGTCCGGGCAGACCCATCTCCAACACACGCGCCAAAGCATCTTCACGCGCGGCACGCGTGCATCCGGCATCGGGCATGGTCAACGAGGCCAACCGTTCCTCGGTAGCGGTCTGTTTTGCTTGCGGCAAAGCCATCAGTTCACCTCGGCCAGAATGTCGGCGTAACCGTTATGTTCAACTTCCAGCGCCAGCTCGGGGCCGCCGGATTTCACGATACGGCCGTTCGCCATGATGTGCACGACATCAGGTTTGATGTGGTCCAGCAGACGCTGATAGTGGGTGATCACCAGAAAGCCGCGGCCTTCGTCACGCAGGGCGTTAACGCCTTCGGACACCAGCTTCATCGCATCCACGTCGAGGCCCGAGTCGGTCTCGTCCAGAATGCACATCTTGGGCTCCAGCATGGCCATCTGCAGGATTTCGTTACGCTTTTTCTCACCGCCCGAGAAACCGACGTTAACCGGACGCTTCAGCATATCGGCGTCGATTTTCAGAGATTTTGCCTTGGCACGCACTTCTTTCAGGAATTCAGCGGCGGACAGTTCCTCTTGACCGCGGGCCTTGCGCTGCGCGTTAACGGCAGTACGCAGGAAGGTCATGTTGCCAACGCCGGGGATTTCCACCGGATACTGGAAGGCCAAGAAAACACCCGCAGCAGCGCGCTCTTCCGGCTCCATCTCCAGCAGGTCTTGACCGTCCAGAGTGGCCGAACCTTCGGTGACCTCATAGCCATCCCGACCCGACAGCACATAGCTGAGCGTCGACTTGCCCGAACCGTTCGGCCCCATGATTGCGTGTACCTTGCCAGCCTCAACCGTCAGGTCCACACCTTTCAGGATCTGCTTGTCTTCTTCTTCAAGTTGTACGTGCAGGTTCTTGATTTCCAGCATGTTTTGTCCTTTTGCGTATCGCAAGGGGCGCCCCGGCCCCGATAAATTCCTATCCCAGCACTTTGCGGATCAGACGTGCGGCAACCCACCCAAGGATTGCCCCGATGCCGACCGCCCAGACCGGGTTGATGAAGTCCATGTAGAAGATGTTGACGTAGGCCACCCCAAGCAGGCCGCCCAATACCGGCAGTGCATATCCAAGCCAGGTCAGCACATCATCCCTTTGGATGCTTTTCCGGGGTGTCCGCGCCATCAACCGACAGAGCCTTCCAGCGAGATTGCCACCAATTGCTGCGCTTCCATGGCGAACTCCATCGGCAGCGCCTGCAGCACGTCTTTGCAGAACCCGTTGACAACCAGCGCCACGGCCTCTTCCTCGTCCATGCCGCGTTGACGGCAATAGAACAGCTGATCGTCATCCACCTTGGATGTCGTCGCCTCGTGTTCCACGCGCGAAGAATTGTTCTTGACCTCGATATACGGAACCGTATGCGCTCCGCATTTGTCTCCGATCAGCAAGCTGTCGCACTGGGTGTAGTTACGGCTGTCTTTCGCCTTGGGGTGCATAGAGACCAGACCACGATAGGTGTTCTGTGCCTTGCCCGCGCTGATGCCCTTGGACACGATACGCGACTTGGTGTTCTTGCCCAGATGAACCATCTTGGTGCCGGTGTCGGCCTGCTGATAGTTATTGGTGATCGCGATCGAATAAAATTCACCCTGGCTGTCATCTCCGCGCAGGATGCAGGACGGGTATTTCCAGGTCACGGCCGAGCCGGTTTCCACCTGAGTCCACATCACCTTGGATCGGTCGCCGCGGCAATCGGCGCGCTTGGTCACGAAGTTGTAGATGCCGCCTTTGCCGTTCTCATCCCCGGGGAACCAGTTCTGAACGGTCGAGTATTTCACCTCGGCGTCTTCCTCGACGATGATCTCAACCACGGCCGCGTGCAGCTGCGCGGTGTCGCGCTGAGGCGCGGTGCAGCCTTCCAGATAGGACACGTACGAGCCTTTGTCGGCGATGATCAGCGTGCGTTCGAACTGACCCGTGTTTTCCGCGTTGATACGGAAATAGGTGCTCAGCTCCATCGGGCAGCGGACGCCCGGCGGGATGTAGACGAAGGATCCGTCCGAGAACACGGCCGAGTTCAGTGTGGCATAGTAGTTGTCCGAAACCGGAACCACGGTGCCCAGATATTTCTTCACCAGTTCAGGGTGTTCCTTGATCGCCTCGGAGATCGAGCAGAAGATCACGCCATGCTTGGCCAGTTCGTCCTTGAAGGTCGTACCCACGGATACCGAGTCGAAAACCGCATCCACAGCGACCTTGCGGCCTTCTGCGGGCATGTCTTCGGCCCCTTCGACGCCTGCCAAAATCATCTGTTCTTTCAGCGGGATACCCAGCTTTTCGTAAGTGGCCAGCAGCTTGGGATCGACCTCATCCAGCGATTTCGGCTTTTCCTCCATCGATTTCGGACGGGCATAGTAATACTGGTCCTGAAAGTCGATCGGCGGGTAATGCACCATCGCCCATGTCGGCTCTTCCATCTTGGTCCAGCGTTCAAAGGCCGACAGACGCCATTCGGTCATCCACTCCGGCTCTTCGTTTTTCTCAGAGATCAGGCGAACGATATCCGGGTTCACGCCCTTGGGCGCATATTCCATCTCGATATCGGTATCCCAGCCGTATTTGTAAGTGCCGACCTCGCGCACCGCATCCACGGTTTCCTGATCGACACCTTCTTTTACCTGGGTCTGGTCCAAAGCGGCCATATCCTTCACTCCGTCAAATCACGCGGCACGCGCGCGATGCTTTTTCTCTTTTTCAAGCCACGCTTCGGCGAAGCGCAGCACATCTTCTTGCGTGGTCAAAGGGCCAAGCGACACGCGTATCGCGCTGGCTGCTGTGACCTCGTCATAACCCATTGCCGTAAGAACCGCGCTGGCGCGGACTTTGCCGCTGGAACAGGCTGATCCCGCACTCACCGCAAAACCCGCCAGGTCCATCTGCATCACCTGCGTTTCGCCCTTCCAGCCAGGGGTGGCGAAACACAAGGTATTGGGCAGGCGATCCTGATCTTTCCCGACAAAAATAGTAGATTTAGAACCAGCCTCAAGGGCCTTTTCTAGAATATTTCTAAATTCTTGAACCTGCTCCCAAACACCATTGGCCAGATCCCGAGCCGCTGCCTCAGCTGCAGCCCCGAACCCCGCTATTCCAATGACATTTTCCGTGCCCGAGCGGCGGCCCATCTCCTGGCCTCCGCCCTTGATCTGGGCAGGCAAATCCGTGCCACGCTTCATCACGATAGCGCCGATGCCCTTTGGGCCGCCAAACTTATGGGCCGAGATCAGCGCCATTTGTGTTTCCAGCCAATTGAAAGCGACCGGCAGTTTACCAAAGGCCTGCGTTGCATCGGTCACGGCCAGTCCCTTGGGTAGCTTCTGAACGATCCCGGTTTCCGAATTGGCCAATTGCAGGGTCGAGTTTGCCGGCTCTGACACCTGCACCTGACCGGATTTCGCGGCATGCAAAACCTCGGCAATCCAAGCCCTTACAGCATCATGCTCAATCGCAGAGCCGTGCAGGTTACGGCCACCGAGCGCCAGCGCCGCCCCCTCGGTCGAGCCCGAAGTGAACACGATATCCGCTCCATCGGCCCCAAATGCGGATGCAATTTGCGCCCGCGCGCGCTCCACCACTGCTTTGGCCGCGCGCCCCTCGGCATGAACCGAGGACGGGTTACCGCATAACTCCATCGCTGCGATCATCGCGTCGCGCGCCTCGGGTCGCAAAGGGGTTGTCGCGTTGTGATCCAGGTAAACACGAATCATGGATTCACCTTTTTCCAAACGCGAAAACCCTGGGTGCCGAATCCATGGTGCATTGCGTCACTCATCGACAACGGCAAACAGGCTGGGCACCGCGGGGCACGGGGCCAGATCGTTTTTGATTACATCCGACAACCGCGTCTGATGCAGGAAGACATAGACATGTGCGCTGAGGCTTTCCCACAGACGGTTGGTCAGCGATTGCGCCCGACTTCCCGATGACGCTCCGGACGCCCCTGCGCCTTTTTGCAGCGCATCAACCGTTTCATCAACCGCAGCCAAAACTTCGACCACGCGAATTTCCGATGCAGGGCGCGCCAAACGGTAGCCACCACCCGGCCCGCGAACCGAAGACACCAAATCAGCACGGCGCAGTTTCACAAAAAGCTGTTCCAGATACGGAAGCGAGATATCCTGCCTTTCTGAAATTTCCCCCAATGTTACAAGGGTATCCTCAGGCTGAGTAGCAATATCGGCCAGCGCAACCATTGCGTAACGACCCTTGGTCGAAAGCTTCATTGTCTACTCCTCTAGGCTAGTACCGCGCGAAAACATTGACGCCGCCGCTGCCAGTGCGTATCTCCGACAGGCAGCAACTTGCGCAAAGCAATACAATTAGAACCGTTCTAAGGTGCCTGACGATAACAGTCAAGTATATCCCGGCACCCGGAAGAAAAAGACAGGACTAAAGCACACATGCCCGAGGTGATTTTTCCCGGACCCGAAGGCCGCCTGGAAGGCCGATACCACCCGCAAAAGGAAAAAGACGCACCGATCGCCATCGTGCTGCACCCGCATCCGCAATTCGGCGGGACCATGAACAACAAGGTCGTCTACAACCTGCATTATGCGTTCTACAACATGGGTTTCACCGTGTTGCGCTTTAACTTCCGCGGCGTTGGCCGCAGCCAAGGCGAATACGACCAGGGCGTGGGTGAGCTGAGCGATGCAGCATCGGCGCTGGATTACCTGCAGTCGATGAACAACAACTCGAAACACTGCTGGGTCGCCGGTTTCTCGTTCGGCGCGTGGATCGGAATGCAACTGCTGATGCGCCGCCCGGAAATCACCGGGTTCATTAGCGTGTCGCCGCCCGCAAACATGTATGACTTTTCGTTCCTGGCGCCCTGCCCCTCGTCCGGCCTGATCATCAATGGCTCGGCTGACCGCGTGGCGCCTCCGGCTGACACCACCTCGCTGGTGAACAAACTGCACGAGCAAAAAGGCATAACCATCACCCATAACGAGGTGGAAGGCGCTGACCACTTCTTCCAGGAACGTCACATGGACACGCTGATCACCGATGTCAGCGACTATGTGAAACGCCGCCTGACCGAGAACACGCGCTGATGTCTGACACCATCACCACCCTCGCGTCGAAACTGGCCGAGGACACGATGAAAGTGATGGACGAAACCGGGGACGACCGCTTTTTTGTCGAGGTGGGCGATCTTCTGGGGGCGTCCTCTCAGACGTTGGAAGAGGCGTTCCTGACCGAAATCCGCGTCCGGTTGGCCGAGCGGAAAGCCCGCAAATTCGTGATTCAGAAACTGACGGATCACCGTTCCAAAACAAAAGCGATCGAGAAACAATGACCGAAAGACTGTCCGCGCAGATCGAATTCCTGAAACGCGCGGACAGCCTGAAATCGGTTGATCGCGCCAACTTTCTTCTGGACCAGTCCCGCCCGGAGAACGCCGCCGAACATAGCTGGCAACTGGCGCTTTGGGCGCTGGTGATGCAGCCTTTGGCCGGTGCGGATGTCAGCATCGACCGGGTCATTCGGATGCTGCTACTGCATGATCTGGTCGAGATCATCGTGGGCGACCACCCAATCCACCTGCAAACCGACTGGCAGGCCGTCGAGCGGCTTGAGAAAGCTGCCGCAGCTGAGCTGTTCGGACTTTTGCCCGCAGATCAGGCCGCCGACTGCCTTGCTTTGTGGCAGGAATTCGAGGCCGACCAGAGCCCGGATGCGAAATTTGCCAAGTATCTGGATCGGTGCCAGCCGATGTTCCAGGTTCTGTGTGCGCCTAATCCAATGCCTGAACACCGGGCAATCGTTCAGGACAATTTAAACGGCGGGCGCGCAACCTATCTGAAGACCGAGTTTCCCGAGGCCTACGCCGCGGCTCAAAGCCTGCTGGACGGTGACCAGCCCGCGGAAACACCCTTCTCGACGCGCCTTGCCTTTCTGGCCGAGACCGACCAGCTGAAATCCGTCTATCGCGCGTCGCGCCTGCTGGACGGCTCGAGGCGCGAGAACTCGGCTGAGCATTCCTGGCACATCATGTTGTATGCGTGGATTCTGGCCGAACACGCAGCCCCCGGTGCCTCGATCGACCGCGCACTGAAAATGCTGTTGCTGCATGATATCGTTGAAATTGACGCCGGAGATCATCCCATCCACGGACAGGTCGACCACGCCGCGCAGGAGGCCGAGGAACAGGCCGCCGCAGAACGCTTGTTCGGTCTGCTGCCAGAAGACCAGAAAGAGGCCTTTATGTCCTTGTGGCACGAGTTCGAAGCAGCCGACAGCCCGGATGCCCGTTTCGCCAAGGCCATAGATCGCTTTCAGGCCCCGGTCGGCAACCTTGCTACGGGTGGCGGATCATGGACGGATTACAACGTCACCTATGCCCAGATCGAACAGCGTGTCGGCACCCCGATCAAGCGGGGCGCACCGGGCCTGTGGACGTGGCTACAGCCGCAGCTTGATGCCTTTTTCACTGCTACAACAAACACCTAGGCAAAAGAAAAAGAGGCCCAGAAGCCTCTTTTTCCGTGTTTCAGCAGGCGCTCAAACCTGAATACTATCTAACCGTTCAACAAAATTGACCGCGTTTTTGTCGACGGACCCCCCGCCAGCAAGCCACCCAAGCGCCACAATCAGCGCTGAAACAATGACAATATATCTCGCGAATTTCGTCATAAAAAACACTCACAAAACAAAAACCTTTAAAAACAAAAGCTTTTTATCACAGAGTATCGTGCAAAAACAGTCAGGTTATCCTGACCCTACGACAGGCACTCAAGACTGAGTGGCGCCTTCGGGCGGGCATTCAGGCCGAAATTTCTCTTGCTCGCCCGGCTGATTTCGTGCTCAACCTCGCAAAACTTCTGTCGAGAACCTCACCGTGCCCCACGCTTATCTGATCCTGTTTCTGGCGGTCATCGCCGAGACCATTGGTACGACGGCCCTGCAAGCCAGTCAGCAGTTCAGCCGTCTCTGGCCATCTGTGCTGGTCGTGGTCAGCTATGGAATTGCTTTCTATCTGCTGGGTCTGACGCTGAAATTCATGCCTGTCGGGATCGTCTACGCGATCTGGTCCGGCCTTGGCATCGTTTTCATCGCGATCATCGGCTTTATCGTCTTTGGGCAGAGACTGGACTGGCCAGCGGTCATCGGCCTTGTGATGATTCTTACCGGAATCCTGATCATTCACCTGTTTTCCAAGACGGCAGGGCACTGATTTTCGGTTAGGGCTGGTATATTTTGTCGCGCCGCGTTATGCGCGCGGCAACTTCCCGTTCAAAGGCTGACCTCTCATGGACCTGCGCAATATCGCAATCATCGCTCACGTGGACCACGGTAAGACGACCCTGGTGGATGAGCTGCTCAAACAATCCGGCGCGTTCCGGGAAAATCAAGCCGTGGCCGAGCGTGCCATGGACAGCAACGACCTCGAACGCGAGCGCGGGATCACCATCCTCGCCAAGGCCACTTCGGTCGAGTGGAAAGGCACGCGGATCAACATCGTCGACACCCCCGGCCACGCTGATTTCGGCGGTGAGGTCGAGCGGATCCTTAGCATGGTCGACGGCGTTGTCCTGCTGGTCGACGCTGCCGAAGGCCCGATGCCGCAGACCAAGTTCGTGACCTCCAAAGCGCTGGCTCTGGGTCTGCGCCCCATCGTGGTCCTAAACAAAGTCGACAAGCCGGATGCTGAGCCTGACCGCGCACTGGACGAATGTTTCGACCTGTTCGCCAACCTTGGCGCCGATGACGATCAGTTGGATTTCCCTGCCATGTACGCCTCGGGCCGTTCGGGCTGGGCCGACATAGAGCTGGACGGTCCCCGCAAGGACCTGACCGCCCTGTTCGACCTGATCGTCGACCACGTCCCTGCCCCCAAACAGGCAGACAAAAAAGACGAGCCCTTCCGGATGCTGGCCACCACACTGGGCAGCGACCCGTTCATCGGCCGCATCCTGACCGGTCGTGTGGAAAGCGGCACGCTGAAAGCCGGTGACAGCCTTAAGGCGCTGTCGCGTGACGGCACGCTGATCGAGAACTTCCGCGCTTCGAAAATCCTGGCCTTCCGCGGCCTGGCGCAACAGCCCATCGACGTGGCCGAAGCCGGTGACATCGTCACCATCGCAGGCATGAGCAAGGCCACCGTGGCCGACTCGCTGGTCTCGCCGCAGGTCGAAGAGGCGCTGCCCGCCCAGCCAATCGACCCGCCGACCATCACTGTGACCTTCGGCATCAACGATTCTCCTCTGGCTGGACGGGACGGCAAAAAAGTTCAGTCTCGCGTCATCCGTGATCGTCTGATGAAAGAGGCGGAATCGAACGTCGCTATCCGCATCACCGACACCCCCGGCGGCGAAGCCTTCGAGGTTGCCGGTCGTGGCGAATTGCAGATGGGTGTTCTGATCGAGAACATGCGCCGCGAAGGTTTCGAGCTCAGCATCTCGCGTCCGCAAGTTCTGTTCCGGGACGAAGACGGCCAGCGTATGGAGCCCATCGAAGAGGTTACCATCGATGTGGACGACGAGTTTTCGGGCGCGGTGATTGAAAAGGTCACCGGTGCGCGCAAAGGCGAACTGGTCGAAATGCGCCCCGCCGGCGCAGGCAAAACCCGGATCATCGCGCATGTGCCGTCACGCGGCCTGATCGGATACCATGGCGAGTTTCTGACCGACACACGCGGCACCGGCGTGCTGAACCGTGTGTTCCATGGCTGGGCAGCCCACAAAGGCCCGATCCCGGGCCGTCGCGCAGGCGTACTGATCTCGATGGAAAATGGTCAGGCCGTTGCCTATGCCCTGTGGAACCTCGAAGAGCGTGGCCGCATGTTCGTTGGTCCCCAAACCGATGTGTATCAAGGCATGGTGATCGGTGAGCATTCGCGCGACAACGATCTGGAAGTGAACCCGCTCAAAGGTAAAAAGCTGACCAATGTGCGCGCCAGCGGATCTGACGACGCGGTACGGCTGACTCCCCATGTACAGTTTTCACTGGAAGAAGCCATCGCCTATATCGACGATGACGAACTGGTCGAGGTTACCCCAAACGCCGTTCGCCTGCGCAAACGCTTTCTGGATCCGCACGAGCGTAAACGCATGGCAAAGTCTGCCTAAGGTTGACAGTCTTGTTGTTCACATTTGTGAAACAATACTACAGCGACGGCGGTTTTTCATCCGTAGCGGCCCCATAAATTACCGAAAAGCCCGCCAAACTGGCGGGCTTACTTTTTGTTTTTTGGTTATTTTCAACTTTAGGGTGTATAACTCAATTCCATTCCATACATGCTCCCCTTGAAATTGTGACCAAAAACGGATGTAATTAAGGAATAAGTGTGGCGCGATAGTATTACATGAGCCATGTGTCACCGCAGTTTGTGCGGCGAGTGTTTAACGAGTTTTGAAGGAGTGGCGCCATGCGCGTGAAGTCTCGACTATTGTCTATTGTATTTGTTTCAGCGACATTCCCACTGATCACAGCCAGTGCGGCACTAGCAGAAAGATGTAATATCAAAACAGCTCGGCACTCCGTGTCGACTGATACTTTGTGCGCCTGTACGGTCGTCGATACGAGGATGTTGCGCTACATTCAGCGACGGGCTGATTTCGAAGATATCCTGGCGCGAACTCTGGAAAGCTGTCCAGCATTTGCTGCAGTTCTGACTGACCCGACAACAGCGACTGTGGCAGCATCGGCGCGTGATGGTGAGGATTCTGACTCCGGTCTCGCAGGTACATCTAGCGGCGACGATGGTAACCCATCTTCCACAGGCAATGACAACGGCAACGACGGTGGCGATGATGGCAACAACGTCGGTGACGACGGTGGCGACGACAGCAACAACGGCGGTGACGACGTCGGCAACAACGGCGACGGCGGTAGCAACGGCAGCGGCAACAACGGCGACGGCAACGGCAACGGCGGTAATAACGGCGACGGCGGTAACAACGGTGACGGCAACGGCGGTAATAACGGCAGCGGTGGCAACGAAGGCGACGGCAATGGCGGCAATAACGGCAACGGCGGTAACGACGGCGACGGCAACGGCGGCAACAACGGCAGCGGTGGCAACGAAGGCAGCGGCAACGGCGGCAATAACGGCGACAGCGGCAACACCGGTGACGGCAACGGCGGCAACAACGACAGCGGCAGCGGCGGCAACACCGGTGGCGCCGGTACTGGCGGCGGTGACGGCGGTGGTAATTCCGGAGGCGCTGGCAGCGGCGGGGTTTTCTAATTAAAACGCTGCGGGCTCGCGTCATAAATCAATATGTAGCGCAGCCGAATCCGAAAAACAAAGCTTTGAAAATGAAAAGGGCGGCCCTCGCGTCGCCCTTCCATATGCCTCAATAAGCCGAGAAGGTAGCAGGAGATGTATTAACTGCGGCTGTAAACCCCAACCCAACCACTGGGTTTCCGCGGGTTTTGCATCCGAAGAAACAAATAACGCGTTGCCGACCATGGCTTGATCTGATCTGTCAGGTTATCCAAAACCAGATCACCACTTGCCGAGCGGTAAACGAGCACTGCATGTGCATTCCGCTGCGTGTCCAACACCGTCGCGATAAGCAATTTGCTGGGATCGACCCCGGCGCGAATGAGGTCCCGTTTCTTCAGCAGCGCGAAATCTTCACAATCCCCACCCCGAGACGTCGGTAGCGCCCATCTTTCAGCGGTCCGGTATTGTGAAAAATCCGTCACAGAACGTGTGGTTGCGTTGACCTGACGATTGACCCGCCGGATTATCTTCATTTCCTGCTGGCTGGACATGGGCGCAGACGCCTTACCGGAACAGGCCCAACTGTACTGACGGCACAATTGACGGGCGCCCGAAGGCGGCGGCGACGCCGCGACGATTTTGAGAAAGCTGCCTTCGCGTGCTTCTACAGCGGTGCCCGCGGCAAAAGCGCTTGATGCCAGCACGGCGACTGCGAACAATCGCCCCATAGATGAGGTCAACCGCGCAATAACGGCTCTGAATTCAGTGCTCAACGGTTTCATGCCTGTTCCTCAATCCAAATTCACCCATGCGATTGCGAACAACGGGACCATAGATTGTTTTGCTAACTATCAGTGCATGGGGCCGTGTGCGCAATCTGTGCTGAGGTTGCAAGCAAATAGAGGCGGAAATTCGTTCCGAATTTTGACCATTTCAGGCAAGAATTGAGGGAATCTCGCCACAATCTTAGGGTGACCTAACATAAACTTTTCACCCGACATCGGCGATAAGCATTTGAAAGACTTAACTGGAAACTGATTGGAAAACGAAAAGGCGGCCACTCAGACCGCCTAATTTACGCGTTGGCTGAAATCCGCCCAGCCGATCAGAATTTGGCACAAGTTTGCCGAGGTGATTCTAGTCGGTGATCTCGACAACGACCAATTCACGCTCGCTGGCGCCGCGGGCGTGGTCCAACGCAGCCTGATATTCGGGGGATTCGTAGCACTCCACCGCAGCCTCGACTGAAGGGAACCGGGCAACCACATTGCGAGGCCGCTCTTTGCCTTCAAGCTGTACATAACGCGCGGCACGGGCGATGAACTCACCCCCGTGCTTGGCAATGGCAGGGCCCGCCAACTCGGCGTATTTTCCATAGGCCTCGGCGTCAGTCACGGTGACATGGGCAATCCAGAGTGCGGGCATGTTATCCTCCCAATACTTGCTCAGCGGCTTTGATCGCCGCATCGGAATTCGAGGCGTCACGGCCACCGCCCTGCGCCATATCGGGGCGTCCGCCACCGCCTTTTCCACCCAGTTCGACCACTGCGGCCCGAACCAGATCAACGGCCGAAACCTTGTCCGTCAGGTCCGAGGTCACACCGGCCGCAACGGCAGCCTTGCCACCGGCATCCGCAATCAGCAGCACCGCGCCCGTGCCCATCCGGCTTTTGTGTTCGTCGATCAACGCAGGTAGATCCTTGCCCGAAACACCGCTCAACGCCTGGGCCAGGAAGGGTACTCCGTTCACGTCGCGGGCCTCGGCTCCGCCCTGCCCCGAGCCGCCCGCCATCGCCAGATCACGGCGCAGCTGAGCAACTTCGTTCTGCAAGGCCTTGCGCTCATCCAGCAGTGACTTGACCCGGTTGACCACATCATCAGGCTGCGCCTTCAATTCGGCCGCAATCTTTCCAAGCCGTTGATCTTGTGCCGAAAGATGGCGGAAAGCCTCATCCCCGGTCAGCGCTTCGATCCGGCGTACGCCCGCACTGCTGGCGCTGTCACCCAGCACGAAAAAGGTGCCGATATCTCCGGTTTGACGCACGTGGGTCCCACCGCACAGTTCGATCGACCAAGTTTCGCCGTCATGTCCTTTACCGGTCGGGGCCTTGCCCATCGACACAACGCGAACCTCGTCGCCGTATTTCTCACCGAACAGCGCCTGAGCACCCAGTTCACGCGCATCGTCCGGCGTCATGATCCGGGTCTCAACGGTCGAGTTCTGGCGGATGAAGTCATTCACATCGCGTTCGACCTTCTGGATTTCCTCTGGGCTCAGCGCTTTGGAGTGGCTGAAGTCGAACCGCAGCCGGTCCGACGCGTTCAGTGACCCGCGTTGCGCCACGTGATCACCCAGCGTTTCGCGCAGCGCCTCATGCAGCAGGTGCGTGGCCGAGTGGTTGGCCCGGATCGCCGTGCGGCGCGCGTGATCGACTGCAAGCTCAACCGAGTCGCCTTTTGACAAGGCACCCTGGCTGACCGTCACCCGATGCGCATAGACCTTGCCTTCGGCAAACTTGCGCGTGTCTTCAATCCGCGACACATCCTGCATGTTCTCGAGACGCCGGATTTCACCAGTATCGCCGACCTGACCACCGGCTTCGCCGTAAAATGGCGTTTGATTGACGATAACCCAGCCGGTGCCACCTTGTTCGATCTTGTCAACCAGTACACCGTCAACAACCAGTGCGGCCACCTGCCCTTCGGCTTTCTCGGTATCGTAGCCAAGGAAATCCGTGGCCCCGGCCTGATCCAGTACGTCGAACCAAATGGCCTGATCCGCGGCCTCGCCCGACCCGGCCCATGCAGCGCGGGCCTTGGCCTTTTGCTCGGCCATGGCAGCATCGAAACCATCTGTATCTACCGTCAGGCCTTTCTCGCGCAGCGCGTCCTGCGTCAAGTCCAGCGGGAAACCGTAAGTGTCATACAGCTTGAACGCCGCATCACCAGACAGAGCCGCACCTTCGGACAGGTCCGCAACCTCGTCATCCAACAGCTTCAAGCCGCGATCCAAGGTCTGCTTGAAGCGTGTTTCTTCCAGCAACAACGTTTCTTCGATCAGCGGCTGCGCCTGGCCCAGTTCGGAATACTGCGCGCCCATCAATTGCACCAGCGTCGGCACCAGACGGTGCATGACCGGATCTTTCGCCCCCAACAGATGCGCGTGTCGCATAGCCCGGCGCATGATCCGACGCAGGACGTAACCGCGACCGTCATTGCTGGGCATTACCCCGTCCGCAATCAGGAACGAGGTCGAACGCAGGTGGTCCGCAATCACCCGATGGTGGACGTTTTGGTCCCCGTAAGGATCAACCCCGGTCGCATCCGCCGACGCCTCGATCAGCGTCTTGAACAGATCGGTGTCATAATTGTCATGGCTACCCTGTAGCAGCGCGCCAATCCGCTCCAGCCCCATGCCGGTGTCGATCGACTGCATGTCGAGTTCGACCATCGAGCCGTCCTCGAACTGTTCGTTCTGCATGAAAACGATATTCCAGATTTCGATGAACCGGTCGCCATCTTCCTCGGCCGAACCCGGAGGGCCACCCCAGATGTGATCGCCGTGGTCATAGAAAATCTCGGTGCACGGCCCGCACGGGCCGGTCGGACCCATTTGCCAGAAATTGTCATTGGTCGCGATGCGGATGATCCGGTCTTCGGGAACGCCGACTTTTTTCCAGATCTCAAACGCCTCATCATCAGTGTGATACACCGTGGTCAGCAGACGGCTCTTGTCGATGCCGAATTCCTTGGTGATCAGTTCCCACGCAAAGGGGATCGCGTCTTGCTTGAAGTAATTTCCGAATGAGAAATTCCCCAGCATCTCAAAGAACGTATGATGCCGCGCGGTGTATCCGACATTGTCCAGGTCGTTGTGTTTACCTCCGGCGCGCACACATTTCTGCGCCGTGGTCGCACGCTGATAATCGCGGGTTTCCACGCCGGTAAACAGGTTTTTGAACTGCACCATGCCCGAGTTCACGAACATCAGCGTCGGATCATTGCGCGGGACCAGAGGGCTGGACGCCACCACCTCATGCCCCTGTTTGGCAAAGTAGTTCAGAAAGGTCGATCGGATATCGTTCAGCGTGGGCATAAGCTTCTCTCAGCGCGCAATCATATTGTGTTGAAACGGGTTTATCGCCGTCCCTGCGGATAGTCCACAGCATTGGAGGCGCCGAACGAAACAAGGCGGCCCAGCGGACCGCCTTGCATGAGAAATTCTCAGTACCCGTTAGGCTTCGAGGATATCATCATCCTCGGCAGCACCCGGCGGCATGTCGAACTCCAGACCGTGCGCGGCACGAATCTTGTCTTCGATCTCCAGCGCAGCACGACTGTTGTCGCGCAGGTATTGCTTGGCGTTCTCCCGCCCCTGCCCGATCCGTTCGTCACCATAGCTGAACCACGAGCCCGACTTCTCGACCACACCGGCCTTGACGCCCAGATCCAGCAACTCGCCCATCTTGCTGATGCCTTCGCCATACATGATGTCAAATTCCACCTGCTTGAACGGCGGTGCCACCTTGTTCTTGACGACCTTGACGCGGGTCTGGTTGCCGACCACCTCGTCCCGATCTTTGATCGCGCCGATCCGGCGGATATCCAGACGGACCGAGCTGTAGAATTTCAGCGCATTACCACCGGTCGTGGTTTCCGGGCTGCCGAACATCACGCCGATTTTCATCCGAATCTGGTTGATGAAGATAACCATGCAGTTCGAACGACTGATTGAGCCGGTCAGTTTGCGCATCGCCTGGCTCATCAGACGGGCTTGCACACCGACATTGCTGTCGCCCATGTCGCCTTCCAGCTCGGATTTCGGCGTCAGCGCCGCCACCGAGTCGACCACGACCATGTTCACTGCACCCGACCGCACCAGCGTGTCGGTGATCTCCAGCGCTTGTTCGCCGGTGTCGGGCTGCGAGATCAGCAACTCATCCAGATCTACGCCCAGCTTGCGGGCATACTGCGGGTCCAGCGCGTGTTCCGCGTCAACGAACGCACATACACCACCGCGTTTCTGCTGCTCTGCAATACAGTGCAGCGTCAGCGTCGTCTTACCCGAGCTTTCCGGTCCGTAAATCTCAACAATCCGGCCCATCGGCAGACCGCCTATCCCCAGCGCAATGTCCAGACCCAAAGAGCCGGTCGAGCTTGCGTCGATATCCTGCTTGGCGTCCTCGCCCAGCTTCATGATCGAGCCCTTGCCGAACTGCCGTTCAATCTGCGCCAATGCGCTGTCGAGCGCCTTTTGCTTGTCTGCGTTTTTCTTGTCGCTCATCGTCAGAAGATCCGCCATTGTCCTGTCGCCTTCCCTTTTGTCACACCCTTGAACGGGCGGCAATCGCTGCTTTGTTCGCCTCTTGTTCCTTATGGGACCAAAAAGAGAACATTTCAACTAAAACTTACAATACTTACTGTTCAGCAATTGTGTTAAAGAGTCGTTTACGCCAATCTGCGACAGTAACAAAGATTGGCAAAGGGCGACTAAATGCTTGTTTTCTATAAGGAACGCCTTGCGTTTCTGGCCGTTCCCAAAACAGGCAGCACGGCATATCACACCGCCCTGCGCGACCGCGCCGACTTTGTCGTGACGGGTCCGCCAGAGCTGAAACACGCCCCCGTGCGGCGCTATGACCGCTTTTTTCAGAACATCTTTCGGAAAATGTACGACACCGAAATGGAGATCATGGCGGTCGTGCGCGAACCGATCGATTGGTTGGGCAGCTGGTACAAGTTCCGTAGCCGGGATGATCGGATTGGGCATCCGCATTCCACCCGCAACCTGAGCTTTGATGATTTCGTGCAAGCCTATATGCAAAGCCCCCGCCCCGAATTTGCTGATGTCGGCAGCCAGAGCCAGTTCTTCCGCACCCGGAGCAACGGTTTTGGCGCCAGCTACGTCTTTAAGTATGAAAACCAGGACAAGATCCTGAATTTCCTGCAGGACCGGCTGAACATGCAGATCGACCTGAAACAGGAAAACGTCTCACCCCATCGCGAACTGCTGCTGTCGCCCGAGACGGAACGCAAATTCCACAAGCGGCACGCGGCCGAGTTCGCCTGTCATGACGCAGCGCTTTAGTTGATTTGCTGAAACACCGCCTCGGTCAGTTGATTCAGCGAGAACGGCTTGGGCAGGAAGGTGGAATTCGCGATCTCGGGACCGGAATCTCCGAACGCGCCTTCGGTATAGCCGGACATGAAGATCACCCTTGTATCCGGCCGCGTCTCCATCGCTTTGCGAACCCAGGTCGGCCCGTCCACGCCGGGCATGACCACATCGGTGACAAAGACATCGACATTCAGCGCGCCGTCTTCCAGCAGGCGCAGCGCCTCTTCGGCCGACTCGGCCTCGAGCACGGTATAGCCCTTCAACCGCAGCGCACGTGTCGCGAAGGCGCGAACCGGCGCCTCGTCTTCGACCAACAGAACAACCCCTTCGCCCTGACGCGCGGTTTGCGTATCGGCGGCGGGTATCACGTCGGGTTGGGCTTCAGGCGTGGCAACTGAGACAGGCAGGTAGACGATGAATTCCGTCCCGTGCCCCTGAAGGCTGTCGACAAAAATGAATCCGCCCGTCTGCTTGACGATGCCATACACCGTCGACAAACCCAGACCGGTGCCTTCCCCGGTGCGTTTGGTGGTATAAAACGGTTCGAACACCTTCTGCAGCTTGTCCGCAGGAATGCCGACGCCGCTGTCGATCACCTTGACGGTGACATATTCGCCCGGCTGCACCGTCGCCCGGTCGCGCGCGAGGGATTCGTTCAGCACCACAACCTCGGTCTCGATCCGCACTTCGCCGCCATCGGGCATGGCATCACGCGCATTCACAACGAGGTTCATAAGCACCTGCTCAAGCTGCCGTTTGTCAGCCCGCACAGGTTTCAGAACCGGATCGTGGCTGAGGATCAGGCGGACTTTCTCGCCCACCAGCCGGTTCAGCAGGTGGATCAGGTCCGAGATCGTATCCCGCAGATCCAGCACCTCGGGCTGCAGCGTCTGTTTCCGCGAAAAAGCCAGCAACTGACTGACCAGAGCGGCCGCCCTGTTGGCGTTCTGGTTGATCTGTACGAGGTCCCCATAGTTCGGGTCATTCTGGTCATGCCGCAACAGCAGCAGATCGCAATGCCCCGATATCGCCGTCAGCAGGTTGTTGAAGTCATGGGCAACGCCGCCGGCCAGTTGCCCGACTGCCTGCATTTTTTGCCCCTGAACAAACTGCGCTTCAAGCGTCTTAAGCTCAGTGGCGTCGTTCAGTACCGCAATCAGTTGAACCTGCCCATCATTCACCACGCGGTTCAGCGTGACCTGAACGAACACCTCTTTGTCCTGCCGGGTCAGGCGCAGGAACTCGGACCGCATTGCCGGTTCCTGGGCGGCCGTGCGGACTAACCAGTCCAATACCGGATAGCCAAGCCCGTGCATGATCTGGTCCGCATTGGTTTCGCCGGGCGCGATATCCCCGATCAGCTTCACGGCCAGTCGGTTAGCCTCCAAAATCCGCCCATCGGGTGCAAGGCGCACGATGGGAACCGGCAAATCGGCAAAGGAAGTCCCGCTGTTGGCCTGACCCACCGCCTCTGTCGGCAGCACGAGCAGGTTGCGCACGGTGCCGGACCGGTTAAGCTCGCACACGGCGGCAGAGACGGTTCCATTTGCCGTCTGAACCTGCAGGATGTCGCCCTGCTGGCCCGGGTCGGCAGAAAGGACCTGTTGAAGCCTGTCCGGCCTGTGCCCCAGCAAATGAGCCGCCGCAACATTGACCCGCAGCAATGTGCCGTTGCGACCTTCGGTCAGTACCGGAACGGCAACTTCGTCCCACTGTCCCGGGGTGTCCAGATGAAATCGCCAGCAATACAGACCGTTGCCGACGTCGAAAACCGAAACTGGAATGGTCGATCCGACGGTCACGATGTCTTCGCGCGCTTTGCCAAAAATCTCGGCTTTCGACTGCAGACGCAACAGGACTGCCGCAGGATTCGCAAACATGGACTTCAGGCAGTGCTCCAATCGTACGCCCGGAAAGGCCTGAAACTTGTTTCGCGCCTCGGAATTGGCCGCCAGAATATCACCCTGAGCGTTTGCGATCATGCAGGGAAACAAATCCTGCTCGGCGAAAACCGCCATGGTCTCCACCGCCTGCTGCGCCAGATGGTCCACGATCTTTCCGCGAAGCACCACCAGGAAACTCGCCGCCAGCAGCGATACACCCGCGACGACAAAACCGGTGTGCCAAAGCTGCGGCACAAGACCCACAACGGGCGCAAGGCTCAGCAGTGCGCCGATGACGACCAATGGGGCCAGTCGCAATCCGGACGGGGCGTTTTGAAAGGACGGATCAGAGAAAGTTTCCGTTGTATCAGTCATAAACAACTCAGATCAGTGGGCTTTCACGCAGTCAGCCCAAATAAGGTTAATGCCCGCTTAAAAGAAACCGGGAACTCTCCTTTGAGTTGCTATGACCTGATGCGCTATCGCGTCAAGTGTGATGTGAAGAAACCGTCCGTGCCGTGGGAGACAAGCCACGTTTTCCGAAATTTCTCGGACCAGTCCGGATGTGTTCGCAAGAAGCCGTCGACAACTTCCCCGTTTTCGTCGTCCAGCATTGAGCAGGTCGCGTAGGCCAGAACACCACCCGGCGCGGTCATCGGCGCCAGTTGGTCCAGAATGGAGACCTGAATACCCATCAGTTCCTGCAGGCGACTTTCGGTCAGCGCCCATTTCCCCGCCGGAGCCCGCCGCCACGACCCACTGCCGGAACACGGTGCGTCCGCAAGGATCACGTCGAATGGGGTCTGTTGCGCAAGATCCTGGGTCGTCAGAATCTCCACCCGCACACCGGCCCGGTCCGCCCGCAACGGAATATCCCGCATTCGTGCGGCATTCACGTCATGGGCAAAAACCGACACCCCTTCTTGCGCGGCCAGGGCCAAAGATTTACCGCCGCCACCTGCGCAATAATCCAACACCCGCATACCCGGACGCAAATCCAACGCTGCGACTACCGCCTGGCTGGCCGCGTCCTGAAGCTCGACCAGTCCATCCACGTAAGCCCGGCTTAGTGCGATCTTGCGCGCGCCTTCGGTGACCTCCAACGCCGTTTTACAAGCCGGATGCGCCGTGGCGATAATCCCATCCGTGGCCAACGCAGCGATCGCCTTGGACGCATCCGCCTTGATCAGGTTGACTCGCAGGTGCACAGGCGCACGGCTTTGCAGGGCTTGCGCAACCGGCATCGCCTGGTCCCCTAGCGAGGACTCGAACCTATGCCAAAGCCAATCAGGGATATCGTACTGCTCGGCCTCGGAGACGAAATCACGTCCGACTTCGGTTTCGGCCAATACCTCGGGGGCGTGACGGAATCCCGAGAACACATCCTCTATCGGCGCACCGGATGCGCGCACGGCACCGATCATCAAACCACGCCCGGTCTCGGCCCCACCGAGCGCTGCAAAGGATCGTTTGCACCGCAATGCAGTGAATACATGATCGCGGACCGCAGCCCGATCCTTGGAACCGGCAAACCGGCTGCGGCGAGCCCAGTTGGTCAGAGATTTCTCGACGGGCGCGCCCGAGAGAATCTCATCAAGGATTTCGATCGAAGCCTGAATACGTGCGGCCGGAGTCATGCTGTCTTCCGATGCTGGTAAAGTGGCTTTTGCCCAAGCCACAAATGCAAAACGGCGCCCTACTGCGGGCGCCGTGATCCTTGAATGCTGGGGTTACATCACCCGGTAGTTCGGGCTCTCACGTGTAATCTGAACGTCATGCACATGGCTCTCTTTCAGGCCCGCGCCAGTGATTTTGACGAAGTTGCAGTTCTTGCGCATGTCTTCAACCGTTGCACAGCCGGTGTAGCCCATCGCGGCGCGAAGACCACCAACCAATTGGTGTACCACGGCACTGGCCGAGCCCTTGTACGGCACCTGCCCTTCGATCCCTTCGGGCACCAGCTTGTCGTTGGCGGCATCCTTCTGGAAGTAACGATCCGCCGAGCCGCGCGCCATGGCGCCGAGGCTGCCCATGCCGCGATAGGATTTGAAGGAGCGGCCCTGATACAGGATTACCTCGCCCGGGCTTTCGTCGGTGCCCGCAATCATCGAGCCGACCATCGCGCAGGACGCGCCCGCCGCGATCGCTTTGGCGAAATCGCCCGAGAATTTGATGCCACCGTCCGCGATTACCGGTACATCTCCGGCTGCGGACGCGCAATCCATAATGGCCGTCAGCTGAGGCACACCTACACCGGCAACCATACGCGTGGTACAGATCGAGCCCGGCCCGATGCCGACCTTGATGGCATCCGCGCCGGCATCAATCAGCGCCTTGGTGGCATCACCTGTTGCAACGTTACCGGCGATGATCTGAACCTCGTTCGACAGGGTTTTAACGCGCTTCACCGCGTCCAGAACGCCCTGAGAGTGACCGTGCGCGGTATCAACGACAATGATATCGGCTCCGGAATCCACCAGTTGTTCCGAACGCTCAAACCCGGCATCACCGACCGAGGTCGCCGCAGCCACGCGCAAACGGCCCAGCGGGTCCTTGCAAGCTGTCGGGTTCAGCACGGCCTGTTCGGTATCTTTCAGCGTCAGCAGACCGGTCAGCTTGCCTGCGCCATCGACTACCAGCAGCTTTTCGATCCGGCGCGCCTTCATAAGGCTCTTGGCCTCTTCCAGATCAGCCGGTTCCTGCAACATGGCCAGATTGTCAGTGGTCATCATCGCGCGGATCGGTTGATCGTCCGAGGTTGCAAAGCGCATGTCCCGGTTGGTGACGATGCCGACCACGCGGCCCTCTTCGTCGACCACGGGGAAACCGGTGAAGTTGTAGCGTTCGACCAAAGCCTTGGCGTCCGCCAGCGTCTGATCCGCCCGCAGCGTGACCGGGTTGTAGACGATGCCCGATTCGAACCGTTTCACCCGCCGTACTTCACGCGATTGTTCTTCCACAGTCAGGTTCTTGTGGATGACGCCGATGCCGCCCGCCTGAGCCATGGCGATGGCCATGCGCGCCTCGGTCACCGTATCCATGGCTGAGCTCAGCAGTGGGATGTTCATGGTGATCGCCCGCGTCACGCGCGTGCTTGTATCCGCCGTCGCCGGCAGCACCGACGAGGACGCCGGAACCAAGAGAACATCGTCAAAGGTAAGTGCCTCACGAATCTGCATCTGCTAACCCCATGCAAAAGCCCGTTTGGCGGTGACCCTATTACATGGATTTAACCCAAGGAAAAGCCCCAGAGCTCAACTAGTTTTCTTCTGCGGGCCAATCCCAAGAGAAAAAACGACGCAACCCGTACAAAACGTGCCGCTGAATGCCCTTTCCCTTTGCGCGCAAACTCATATCTTGCCCGGCATACGCGCGAATACAAAAGGCAGGCCAGATATGACCACCGAACCCCTTGTTGTCTTTACTCCCTCGGGCAAACGCGGGCATTTCCCCGTTGGCACCCCGGTTCTGACCGCCGCCCGTCAATTGGGCGTCGATCTGGATTCGGTTTGCGGCGGGCGCGGGATCTGCTCGAAATGTCAGATCACCCCCAGCTATGGCGAGTTTCCCAAACACGGCGTGACCGTTTCCGTAGGCGCGCTGAGCGAATGGAACGCGGTTGAGCAGCGCTATGACGACAAGCGTGGGCTGAAACCGGGCCGCCGACTGGGTTGTCAGGCCACCGTTCAGGGCGACATCGTGATCGACGTACCGCCCGAAAGCCAGGTGCACCGCCAGGTCGTCCGCAAGGCCGCCGCTGCGCGCGCTATCACCATGGACCCGGCAACGCGCCTGTATTTCGTCGTGGTTGAGGAACCCGACATGCACTCGCCCACCGGCGATCTGGAGCGTCTGGAGCGCGCCCTGCGCCAGCAGTGGAATATCGAGGCCGTCACCGCTGATCTGTCGCTGATGTCCAAGCTGCAGCCCGTTCTGCGCAAGGGCAAATGGGAAGTCACCGTGGCCGTCCACAAAGGCCACAAGGATACTGTTGCCCGCATCGTCGAAATCTGGCCTGGCCTGCATGAAAGCGGGCTGTACGGTCTTGCTATTGACCTCGGCTCGACCACCATCGCGGCGCACCTGACCGATCTGGAAACCGGTGAGGTCAAGGCATCCTCGGGCCTGATGAACCCGCAGATCCGGTTCGGCGAAGACCTAATGAGCCGCGTGTCCTACGCGATGATGAACCCCGGCGGTGATCAGGAGATGACCAAGGCCGTGCGCGAGGCGATCAATGATCTGACCACCTCGATCGCTGAAGAAGCGGGCATCGATGCCGAACTGATCGTCGAGACGGTCTTCGTCTGCAACCCGGTCATGCATCACCTGCTGCTGGGGCTGGACCCGGTCGAGCTGGGGCAAGCACCATTTGCGCTGGCAACCTCGGAAAGCATGTCCCTGCCCGCGCGCGAAATGGACCTGACCAAGATGAACCCGCGGGCGCAAATCTATATCCTGCCCTGTATCGCGGGCCACGTGGGTGCGGATTGTGCCGCAGTTGCGCTGTCCGAAGAGCCGGGCAAATCCGAAGACCTCGTGCTGATCGTGGACGTGGGCACCAACGCGGAAATCCTGCTGGGCAACACCACCCGCGTTCTGGCTTGTTCCTCACCCACCGGTCCGGCATTCGAAGGTGCCCAGATCAGTTCCGGCCAACGCGCCGCACCCGGTGCCATTGAACGGATCGAGATCGACCCTGTGACCAAGGAACCCCGCTTCCGCATCATCGGGTCCGAGAAATGGTCCGATGAGGAAGGCTTCGATCAGGACGTCGCCACCACCGGCATCACTGGCATCTGCGGCTCGGGCATTATCGAAGCCGTGGCCGAAATGCGCATCGCTGGCCTGCTGGACGAAAGCGGCCTGATCGGATCGGCCGCACAAACCGGTACCGAACGCTGTGTCCCGGAAGGCCGTACCAACGCCTATCTGATCCACGATGCCAGCGCCGAAGGTGGCCCGCGCATCACGGTGACACAGGGCGACATCCGCGCGATCCAACTGGCCAAATCCGCGCTTTACGCCGGTGCGCGCCTGCTGATGGACGTCATGGAGGTCGACAAGGTCGACCGGGTTGTTCTGGCCGGGGCGTTTGGTGCTCATATTTCGACCAAACACGCGATGGTTCTGGGCATGATCCCCGACGCACCTTTGGACAAGGTGTCCAGCGCAGGCAACGCCGCGGGCACCGGTGCCCGGATCGCGCTGTGCAACATCGGTGCCCGGACCGAGATCGAACGCGTCGTTCGCGAGATCACCAAGGTCGAAACCGCCATCGAGCCCAAGTTCCAGGATCACTTCGTGGCCGCAAACGCGATCCCGCACAAAACCGATCCGTTCCCGGAACTGGCGCAGGTCGTCACCCTGCCCGCGCCCTCGTTCAACACCGGCGGAGATGAGGAAAAGTCTGGCCGCCGTCGCCGCAGGAGGTCATAGTCGCCCCAACCACGGGGGCACAGATGACGTTAGCAAACGAAGAACAGGCAGAATACTGGGGTCAGTCTGAGAACGGCACCAAATGGTTGACCTACGAAGATCAACTGGACCATGTGCTTGCGCCTGTCCTGGATCTGGTTCTAAGCCGGGCTGACCTGTCTGCAGGAATGCAGGTTCTGGATATCGGTTGCGGCACGGGTGTCAGCACCCTTGCCGCAGCCCGTCGCGTTGGGCCGGACGGGCGTGTTCTGGCTGCCGATATTTCACAACCCTTTCTGGATCGCGCCGCCACGCGCGCTTCAGAAGACGGGTTGGACAACATTCGATTCCAGTACGCTGACGCGCAGACCTTTGCCTTTGAACCCGCCCTCATGGACGCAGCGATCTCGCGGTTCGGCGTCATGTTCTTCAGTGATTCAGTGGCTGCCTTTGCCAATATTGCCAAGGCACTGAAACCCGGCGCTCAGATGACTTTTGCGGCTTGGGGTCCTTTGGACGTAAACCCGTGGTTCCGCGTTCCTCATATTGCTGCCGTGAAACGATTGGGACAGCCTCCGCGCGTGGACCGCTATGCACCTGGCCCCCTCGCGTTTCACGACGTAGACCATGTCACAGGAATGATGGTTCAGGCCGGGTTGTCTGAAGTGAAGGCCGACGCAGTCCATTTGGAACTCCAAGGCGTTAATGGCGTTGAGGATACAGCGGCACTGTGTACGCGCGTGGGACCGGCTGCTCGGGTCATTTCACATTTCGCCGGGAACAAGAAGGACGTTCAAGCCATTCAGAAAGACGTCACCGCCGAGTTCCAAAACCTGCAAACCGGGACGGAACCCCGCATCCCTGCGGTCATCAACCTGTTTCAGGCCCGTCGATCCGAGTAATTTGGAGCGGGTAGCGGGAATCGAACCCGCGCGTTCAGCTTGGGAAGCTGACAGGCTACCATTACATCATACCCGCCGCGTAGCGCTGGATAACACCGCCCGCTGAACGACTTCAAGCGCCTTTCCAAGGCACCGAGCAATTACTCGGTCCGGGCGCGCAGACTGTCGATCAACGACTGATCCACATCCAATGCCTCACAGGCCGCGTCCAGTGTACGCCGGTCCAGGTGTTGCGGGCTCAGGTCGATGTCCTTGGAAAACGCATCAACAATCGCGCGCATCGCGCTGATTCTGGCGTATTTCTTGTTGTTCGCCGGAATGACGTGCCAAGGCGCGACTTCGGTCGAGGTCCGCGCCAGCATTTCGTCCACGGCCACTTCGGCCTCAGCCCACCTCTCCCGATTGCGGAAATCCTCATAAGTCAGTTTCCACCGTTTCATCGGGTTGCGAAGACGCTCGGTGAAGCGTGCCATCTGCTCTTCCGGAGAGATGTGGAAAAACAGCTTCACGATCCGGGTGCCGTCATCGACCAACATCCGCTCAAAATCGTTGATTTCACGATACGCGGCCTGCCAGCGTTTTTCCGGAGTGAATTTTTCCAGCCGCTCGACCAAAACGCGGCCGTACCAGCTGCGGTCAAAGGCCGAGATGGCGCCTTCGGGGGGCAGTCTTTCCCAGAACCGCAGCAGGTAATGACGGTTCAGGTAGTAGTTGCGTGGTGCACCAATAGGCCAAACCTTGAAACTACGCGGGTCCAGCGCCTGACTGATCCGGCGGATCGTGCCGCCCTTGCCTGCCGCGTCCCAGCCTTCGAACACAAGCACGCCTTTCGCGCCATGAAACAGAAACGCCTGCTGGATCAGCGCCAGTTGTGCCTGAAGATCGACCAGTTCTTCAAAATAGTCCTGCTTACTGAGGCGCTTGCTCAGATCGGCGTCCGCCAATTTCGGAGGGTGATGTTTGGTCATGAAGACACCTGATTTTTGCTGCGGGCTTGTGTCATTGTCGCAATCCCGACAATTCCCGGCCTTGATCAGGGTCAAAACGAAAAAGGCCGGGCACATGGCCCGGCCTTTGATCGAATTCTTAGGAAATCAAGCGCGACGGCGACGGCCACCACCGCGACGACCACCTGCGGCACCGGCAGCACCGGCCTCTTCAGGCGATTTGTTGAACTTGATCCAAGCTCCACCATGCGGGTCGTTGTTGGTCAGCAGGTTGGCGGCGCGGATGGCCTCCATTTCCTTGCCAGCGCGCGGCAGGGTCGAGCCCAGACCGAACATCTGAACGAAGGCTTCGTCGTCCATGCCCTCGGGCAGGATGATGCCAGCTGCGGCAACGGCCTCTTTCTTTTCGGCGATCTTCTTCTGCGTCACCGGCAGAGCCACCGGGTTCATGATCGCCGAAGTCATACCAGCGCCCATTGCCATCGGCAGGAAGGCGTTGTTGATGCCGTGACGGTTCGGCAGACCGAATGAGATGTTGGACGCACCGCAAGTGGTGTTCACGCCCAGCTCTTCGCGCAGACGACGGACCAGTGCAAAAACCTGCTGGCCAGCAGTTGCCATCGCGCCGATCGGCATCACCAGCGGGTCAACGACGATATCATGCGCGGGGATGCCGAAATCGGCTGCGCGCTCAACGATCTTCTTGGCCACGTCGAAACGGACATCGGGGTCTTCCGAAATGCCGGTGTCGTCGTTCGAGATCGCAACAACAGGAACGTTGTACTTCTTGACCAGCGGCAGAACCATCTCCAGACGCTCTTCTTCGCCGGTAACCGAGTTCAGCAGCGGACGGCCTTCAGCTGCCGCCAGACCGGCTTCCAGAGCACCCGGAACCGACGAGTCGATGCACAGCGGCACGTCGACCAGACCCTGCACCAGCTCGACGATCTTGGTCATCAGCGGCGGCTCGGTCTCGTTCGGGTTGGGGTTCGAGTTGTAGACAACGCCCGCGTTGATATCCAGAACGGTCGCGCCTGCAGCAACCTGTGCGATGGCGTCTTTCTCGACGGTCGAGAAATCGCCTGCTTCCAGTTCAGCGGCCAGTTTCTTGCGGCCGGTCGGGTTGATCCGCTCACCGATCACGCAGAACGGTTCGTCGAAGCCCAGAACGGCGGTTTTTGTTTTTGATTCTACGACTGTACGGGTCATGTCCGTTCCTTAGGAGTTTACTGGCTTTGCCGAAGCGCCGCCGTTTTCGATTGCCCAGTTGGCGTTGGTCTTGATGCCACCAAGCGGGAAGAAATGCACGTTGGTGATGTTGAAGTCCGGGTTCGCCGCCTTGTGGTTGGCCAGTTCGGTCAGAACATCTGTGGGCTCATAGGGCAGCAGCAGCTTGGACACGTCCATGGCACGCTTCTGCAGAACCTTCAACGACGGGCCAACGCCACAGGCGATAGCGAATTTGATCAGGGTCTGCAGCTTGGCCGGACCTGCGATGCCGATGTGGATCGGCAGATCGACGCCCGCTTCTTTCAGGCTGTCCGCCCATGCGATGATGGGCTTGGCGTCAAACGCGAACTGGGTCGCCAGCGCCATTTCCGCATCGGTGGTTTCCGAGAATTTCTGTTTCCAGCGCAGCGCGTCGTCAACATTTTTGGTCGATCCGTCGGGGTCGATGTCCTTGTTGCCCTCGGGGTGGCCGGCAACGTGCAGACGCTTGAAGCCCGCCTTGTCGAACAGACCGGTTTCCAGCAGCTGCGTCGAGCTGTCGAAATCGCCGTGCGGCTTGGCAACGCCACCAGCCAGCAGCAGCGCTTGGTCTACGCCTGCTTCGCCCTGATACATGGAGATCCAGTTCTCGAGCGTCGCCGCATCCTTGATGATCCGCGCCGGGAAGTGCGGCATGACCGGGTACCCTTCGGCCGCGATCCGCTTGGCGGTCTTGACCATGTCCTCGATCGGCGTGCCCTCGATATGGGCGATGTAGACACGGGTGCCTTCGGGCAGCAGCGCACGGAAGTCTTCGACTTTCTCGGCGGTGCGGGGCATTACCTCGATCGAATAGCCCTGCAAGAAGGCTTCGACGGTCGGGTTTACCGGGGCCTTTTCGGCCGCATCACGTTTCTTAAAGTTCAGCAAAGCCATAGTGGCCTCCCATATAGATCTGGGGCTCATGCCCAACCGTCATTAGCGATCAGCGCCTTGATGCGGTCCTGATCGTATTCAGCTTCCAGACGCACAGCTTCGGCCTCGGCAATCTCGGACGGGTCGCCCTCAACCGCGAAAGGCTCTGCCTTGCGCCATTCGGCCAGGTAGGCATCGCTATCCTTGGCGTTCACCTTCATGGCAGCACGGTCGATGGCTTGTTCAAACCGCTCCTCCAACTGCCGCTTTGCGCCACGACGGCCTTTGCCGACGATAACTTGGGCGGGAATGTCGCGCCAATATACGATGGTGACGTCAGGCATTGCCTTTGATTCCTCCTAACCAGATGGGCAGTTTCTAAACTTCTATGCGAGCTCAGGTCGGTCGAATTTCGACACACGGCGTATTTCAAGCGACCTTTTTGCCTACAACGGGATACAGGGCTTGTACTGAATTCTAACGCAAACGCGCACATCAAAATACTCATCACTTTAATGAGCGTCTTGCACGAAACAATTGCCCGACCTATGGTCGGGGTAACTCGAAAATCGGAGGGCGTTTAAGATGGCGCCCAAGCGTCCCAAAGGTGCGGGCGCGTTCCCGAAGGCGGTCGAAAGCCCCGCGCCGGCAAGACCCGATCCAGATGCGTTGTATGCGGCGCTGGATCTGGGAACTAATAGCTGCCGCATGTTGATAGCCCAGCCCAAGGGTAGCGGGTTCCATGTGGTGGATAGCTTCTCCAAATCCGTGCAGTTGGGCGCGGGTCTGGAACGGACCGGACGGCTGTCTCGGTCCTCGATGGCGCGCACCATACAGGCACTGCGCATCTGTCAGCAAAAGCTGAAACGCAACAAGGTCAAACGGATGCGGCTGGTCGCGACCGAAGCCTGTCGGCGCGCGAAGAACTCACGGGATTTTATCCGGCAGGTGAGGCGCGAAACCGGACTGACGTTGGAGATCATCCAGCCTGAGGAAGAGGCGCGTCTGGCCGTGATCTCCTGCGCGCCACTGGTGTCGACCAAGACCGAGCAGTTGCTGGTCGTCGATATCGGCGGTGGTTCGACCGAGCTGGTGTGGATCGACATCTCATCGGTTCCGCGCCGTGACCGCCCTGCTGCAATCATGCGTCTGCACCACGGGTTCCATACGGCCGACAGCCCTTTTCCAGCAGCCAAAGTGGTGGACTGGATCAGCGTGCCCCTGGGGGTCGCAACGCTGCGTGACCAGTTCCACGATGTCGAGGACGACTCGGCCCGTTTTGCACTGATGAGCTGGTTCTTCGAAGAGAACCTCGCCGATTTCGCCCCCTACAAGGATGAACAGGCCCGCGAAGGGTTCCAGATCGTCGGCACCAGCGGCACCGTGACAACCGTGGCCGCGTCACATCTGGGCCTAAAGCGGTATGACCGGACCAAGGTGGACGGTCTGCGCATGACCAGCGATCAGATTGACAAAGTCATACGAGGGTACTTAGAACTCGGCCCACTGGGGCGGCGGCGCGATCCGCGGATCGGCGATGACCGGCAGGCCCTGATTATGTCCGGCTCAGCCATTTTGCAGGCATTGCTTCGCTGTTGGCCCACCGACCGCCTCTCTGTGGCGGACCGGGGGCTGCGCGAAGGTCTGCTTTACGCACAGATGAGCGCGGACGGTGTATTGGAAGACGGACCGTTCTGATGGCGAAGACACCGAGTGGCAAAAACAACTCAGGCCGTGGACAGCGCGACCTGAAAGTCAAAGTCAAGACAGCGCGCGGGCGTAAGCTCAGCTCGACCCGTTGGCTTGAGCGGCAGTTGAATGACCCCTATGTGAAACGCGCGAATGCCGAAGGTTATCGCGGTCGCGCGGCCTATAAGATTCTGGAATTGGACGACAAGTTCCGCTTCCTCGTCCCCGGCGCGCGGGTGGTCGATCTGGGCTGCGCGCCTGGCGGCTGGCTGCAGGTTGCGGTTAAACGGGTGAACGCGCTGGGCGAAAAAAGCGGCAAGCGGATCGGCACCGTTCTGGGAGTGGACCTGCAAGAAGTTGAACCCGTCGCGGGCGCTACGGCGCATGTGCTGGACTTCATGGAGGACGATGCCGACCAGAAGGTCAAAGACTGGCTGGGCGGTAAAGCCGACGTGGTCATGTCGGATATGGCGGCGGCCTCATCGGGGCACAAACAAACCGACCACCTGCGGATCATGTCCCTGTGTGAAACAGCGGCCTATTTCGCCTTTGACGTGCTGGAAGAAGGCGGCACCTTTGTCGCCAAGGTTCTGGCCGGGGGCGCCGAGGGCGATCTGCAGAAGCTGTTGAAACAGAAGTTCGAGAAGGTGGCCAATGTAAAACCGCCCGCATCCCGTCCCGACAGTTCCGAGAAATTTGTGGTCGCCACGGGGTTCCGGGGCTGAATCAGTCGTCGATCCAGCTTCGATCTCCGGTCAAAAATTGCTCACGCAGCGACGCGGTGGCAGTCTGTTTCAACAATAGCGCCTCGCCGTGGTTTATATACTCCGGCTTTTTAGCCTGCAAATCAGCGACCCTCTGACCCACGGACAAGGGGTTTTGCAGCTGCGACGTGTGGATCGGTTTCTGTGACATAGGCAACCGTACAAGCGAAACAAGACATCATTGAGGACCATGGTTAACGCCTAAATTTGCCGGGATCGTGACCGAAACCGGGCCAAGCCTTGCCGTTTTACGGGGCCAGTTGCGCCCTGAATTGCAGCAGCGCGGGATCGTTCGGCAGCACTTCCAACCCCTCTTGCAACACCTCCCGCGCCGCATCCGGGCCGCGGTTGATCTGCGCCAGTTGCACCAGCATGGGCCAGGCCTCAGCCCGTTGTGGGTCCAAGGTGACGACCTCTCGAAACGCGCGCTCTGCGGCCGGGGCGTTGCGGAAGGTCAGAGCCATGCCACCCAGAACAAGGTGGGTTTCCGGGAAGTCCAGACGGTTCGCAATCGTACCCTGCCATTCTTCCATGCCCCTTGCGACCTGCGCCTGCTGTTCCGGGGTCAGGGCTTGGCCGGGGATGTTCAGAAACTCTTTGGCAGCTGAGATGCGGACGTTGCGCAATGGGTCGGACAGCAAGGGCTCCAGCCGCTGGATCTGATCCGGCAAGGCAGCCTGACGTTGCAAAACCACCGCGTTCGCGCGCACCAGCGGGTCTGCGTCAAACAACAATGGTGCCGTTTGTTCCGCGACTTCTACTGAGCCGAAAGGTTGTAGCAGATAAGCTGCCGTGGCGCGAACGATGCCCGGCTGGGAAGTGTCAGTCGCGATTCCAAGCAACGCATCCGGCCCGTCAGCACGCCCGTCCATAGCCGCCTGAAACGCGGTGCCATAGTGCGGCATGCGGTGGGAGGACGCCGGAAACCACTCCTCGATCCGTTGGGCGGCCCAGGCCTGATCCTCGGCCTGGTGGCAATCGGTACAGGCATCTTCGCCCAACCCAAGATCGGGGCGCGGAATGCGGAAACTATGATCGCGCCGCCCGTCGACGCCCATATAGACACGTTCGATCATATGGCAGGACTTGCACTGCGCGCCCGCACTGTCTTCCGGATGGTGGTGGTGCGCAGAGGTGTCATACTCCTTGGTGGTCAGTGTCGGAAAATCAGAGTTGCCCGCCGGGGAGTGGCATTGCGTGCAGACCCCATTTCCATCCGCTTTAAGCTCGACACTATGTGGGTCATGACAGTTCATGCACCCGACGCCCTGCGCGTACATCTTGGATTGCAGGAACGAGCCATAGACGTAGACCTCGTCCAAAATCTGCCCGTCCGGATGATAAAGACCGGGGCGCAGCACCGCCAGATTATAGGCGTCGTGGTAGGGCGTTCCCGGGGTCGGATTGCCGTCGCCATGCGCCTCGCGCCGCGAATGGCATCCGGCACATTGTTGGATTTCGTCCTCGGTCCGGCCCCTGCCCCAGCTCATGGTGAACCCGAATTCGCCAAGATCGGCGGCGAGTTTCTGGCCCTGCGTCCAGTCAATATGCGCCGATCCCGGGCCGTGGCAGGCCTCGCATCCAACCCCAATTTCGGACTGCGTCGAGGCATAGCTTCGGGTCTGCGCATCGTAGTTCTTTTCAAACCCGGTCGCGTGGCATTCGGCACACCGGGCGTTCCAGTTCTTGTAAGGACCGGTCCAATGCAACCCATCATCCGGCGGCAGGTCCTGATCGGGATAGAGGTGGAACCACTGTCGGGCCTCAGTACCCCAGACGACATCGAAGCTTTGCAACCGGCCGGGTTCGGTTTCGAACAGGTATTGCTGCAGGGGCTCGATCCCCACAACCGAATGCACCCCGTATTCGGTTGTGACGCCGTCCTTTTCGGTCACGTTGGCCCGCAGGCCGTCGCTGGTCACACTGAACTCGACCGCCAAGCCGTCATGGTCAAACCGGGTTCCGTCAAAATCCGCCACGACATGCCCGGCCTCGACTTCGGTCCAGGCAAGTGCGTGATGAGAGGTCGCCCAGGCCTCGGCCTCAGCCTTGTGGCATTCGATGCACTGATCCGAGCCCGCATATTCCGGCGTTTGAGCAAATACGAACCCCGGCAGAAACAGCCAGACAAGAAGCGCCGCCCTCACGTTTCGGGCCCGTCGGAATCGTTCTGCAGGTCCATCAGGGCGCCGTTATATTCCGCGCCCAGGATCAGGATCGCCGCGCAGAGATACAGAAAGATCAGCGCGGCCATCGCACCGGCCAGCCCTGCATAGGTGGCGCTGTACGAGGCAAACTGCGCGATATAGACCGAAAAGCCCCAGCCTCCTGCCGCCCACAAGGCCAGCGTCAGCAAAACGCCGGGCAGGATCTGCCGCAACTTGTGGCGCCCGGTCGGCAGGATCAGATGCGCCAGGATGACGGCACCGGCCGGAACGGCCACCGTGAAAGTCCAGCGCAAGCGATCCACCGACAACCATTCGGACACTTTCACGTCCGTCTTTTCGGAAACCAGATTCGTGTAGACCGGCAGGATGACCTCGACCGCGGCAATGATCATGATGGTGATGCCACCCGCGATCACCAGACCCAGACACAGCAGCCGTGTTTTCCAGAACGGCCAGCTGTCGAAGTCATGATAGGCTTGGTTCATCGCCTTGCGCACCGCCATCACCCCGTTCGAGGCAAAGAACACCGCCAGCAAGCCACCCAGCGTGATCACGCCCGAGCCGGACTCGGCCAGAACCGAGCGCAATTCGGCAACAATCGGATCGGCCACATCCTTCGGCCATGCGCCGAAAATCAGCTCGATCAACTCGTTGGTCACGTAATCCTGCGACAGCGAGCCCGCCAGCGCTACGGTAAACAGGGCAAAGGGGAACACCGCCATCATCAGCGACATGGCGACGTGGCTGCTCATGACAAAGCCGTTCTTGGCATCAAACCGGGTAATGGCCACCCAAAGCGCCTGAATCGGTCTGTTGAGAAAGGGAATCACACTGGCATTCATTCCAAAACCCTAACCCGCCAGCATTGACCGCTAAACCGGCAAATCCGCTTTCTGCGCAAATAATCTCTGACAAACATTTGGGCGCATTGCATAATCCGGCCCTGCTGTGCAGGATCGGACACAAGCGCAATTCTCAGGATGAGCCAAGTCATGACACCGGACCAAGACCAAACCGCGAGACCGACAAAGCTCAAGCTGTCCGTTGTTCGGGATGTGTCGATTGTGACGACCCTTGTGGTGCTGGGTTTGTACGCCGGTTCTGCGTTTCTGATCCCGTTAACGATGGCCCTGCTGATCAATGTCCTGATCATCGCGCTCAGCGACCGGATCATCGCCCTGACCCGCATGCCGGTCTGGCTGGCCAATGTCGCGGGTGTCACTGTGGTTTTGGCCGGTTTGTTCGTGATCATGTATATTCTGGGCAGCCAGGCGACCCAGTTTGCCCGCACGATCGGCACCTATGAGAACCAGTTCGACGAAGCGGTCAACCGCGTCACTGGGCTGGTGGGCAATGACGTGACCAAGTTTATCCGCGACAACCTGATCAACATCGACATGTCCTATGTTGCGCGCGTCCTTCTGGGCAGCGCCACGTCATTGCTGAACCAGTTCTTTCTGATCAGCCTTTACGTCGCCTTCCTGATGGCCGAACGGCTAGCTTTCCGCAAAAAAATCCAACTGGCCGCCGGTGACCCGAAAACTGGTATAGAGTTCGCCTCGATCCTGGATGCCATCACGTTCAGCCTGCAACGCTATGTCGGGGTAAAAACCCTGATCAGCCTGATCACGGCGGGCATCAGCTACTCGGTTTTCAAGCTGCTGGGCCTGGAATTTGCCGAGACCTGGGCCGTGCTGACCTTTGCACTGAATTTTATCCCGTCCATCGGGTCCATCATCGCGGTGATCTTTCCGTCAATGATTGCATTGGTTCAGTTCGAAAGCATCGGCCCGTTCCTGATCATCGTGCTGGGCTGCGGCACCATTCAGTTCATGATCGGCAATTTTTTGGACCCCGCCCTGCTGGGCCGTTCGCTGAACATGTCCACCTTTCTGGTTATTCTGGCGCTGATGTTCTGGACCACAATCTGGGGCCTGATCGGAGCCTTCCTCAGCGTCCCGCTGACTGTCTGCATCCTGATCGTGTTCAGCCATATTCCCGCGCTACGCCCTGTTGCAATCCTGATGTCGCTTGATGGCAGGCTGGGCGAAGAGAACTCTCCGCGTACCACAGGATAGACGATGAAACGCCCGCTGTTCATCGGCTCGGAAATCTATCGCAACTCGACCTATGGCTCGAAGCATCCATTGGCCATTCCGCGCGTCTCCACCGTCATTGATCTGTGCCGGGCGCAGGGGTGGCTGTCGCCCTCGAACTATCGCGTCAGCCCCTGCGCGAAGCCTTCGGCGCTGACAGCGTTTCACACGCCTGACTATATCGCTGCCCTGCAACAGGCCGAGTGGGATCAGGCCGTGTCCGATGAAACACGACAGAAATACGCGCTGGGCACCCTGTCAAACCCCGTCTTCCCCGAAATGTACCGACGCCCGGCCACCGCTGCCGGAGGGTCGATGTTGGGGGTCGAACTGATCCGCGATGGCGGCATCGTCTTTAGCCCCGCAGGGGGCACGCATCACGGGCTGGCGAACAGGGCAAACGGGTTCTGTTATCTGAACGACCCGGTTCTTGCGATCCTGTCCCTACTGAGCGCCGGACTTGATCGTATCGTCTATGTCGATATCGACGCCCATCACTGTGACGGGGTCGAAGCGGCCTTTCGTGGATCAACGAAGGTTCGAATGATCTCGGTTCACGAAAGGGCCCGCTGGCCCTTCAGTGGTACATTGGACGACGATGCGGGTGGGGCGGCGTTTAACCTGCCAGTTGCCCGCAACCTCAATGATGATGAGTTTCTTGCCATCCTCGATCAGCTGATACTGCCGGCGACGGCCTCTTTTGACCCTCAGGCCATCGTATTGCAATGCGGCGCGGATGCGGTGGCCGAGGACCCCTTGTCGCGGCTGACCCTGTCCAACAATGCCCATTGGCGCACAGTTTCCAGTCTGCGCGACATGGCCCCTCGTCTGCTGGTTCTGGGCGGCGGAGGCTACAATCCGTGGTCCGTCGCACGGCTTTGGAGCGGTGTTTGGGCAACCCTGAACGGGATCGACATACCTGACCTTCTGAACAACGAGGCGCGATCCATACTCGGCGAACTGACATGGAACCGCGCGGCCGGAAAGCAGCCACCGCGGCACTGGCTCGAAACGCTATGCGACGCCCCGAACCACGGCGAAATTCGCCCCCAGCTACGCGCCGATCTGCAACATATCGCGGAACGGATTTCATAGTGGAACGCGCGCAACAAGACTGCTAACGTCCGTCCGTTACTAAACAATCCCGCTTATTTCGCCCCGGCGTACCCTGCCATGTCACATCCAGACGTCCGGCCATGATTGGACCAAATCAATGAATGCACTTAATCAGATAGATGATCTTAAAACCCGCATGGGGCAGGCGATTATTGGCCAGACCGAGGTGATTGACCGGCTGCTCATCGGCTTGCTGGCAAACGGTAACCTTCTGATCGAGGGCCTGCCCGGGCTGGCAAAAACCCGCGCCGTCAAAGCCATGGCGCGCAATCTGGATGCCCGTTTCAGCCGGATACAGTTCACACCCGACCTGTTGCCCTCGGACGTGACCGGAACTGAAGTGTTCCAGCAAACTGATGACGGCGGCACCTTCCGGTTCGACCCCGGCCCGGTCTTTGCAAACCTCGTTCTGGCTGATGAGATCAACCGCGCCCCGGCCAAGGTGCAGGCCGCGTTGTTGGAAGCGATGGAAGAGAGGCAGGTCACCGTCTCGGGTACCACGCACAAAATGGAACCGCTGTTCATCGTGATGGCGACCCAGAACCCGATCGAGCAGGAGGGCACCTACCCCTTGCCAGAGGCACAAATGGACCGGTTTCTGATGCATGTGCAAATCACATATCCTCCGGTCGAGGACGAAGTTGAAGTGATCCGTCTGGTGCGCGGTGAAGACATCGCCTCAGGGTCCGGTGCGACGGGCGAGATACCGCCACCAATCCCACAGGATGCAGTGTTTCAGGCACGGGCGGAAATCGGGCAGATCCACGTGTCCGACGCCATGGACAGGTATATGGCCGACCTCGTGCAAGCGACCAGAACACCCGAGAAGTACAGCGAAGAGCTTGCCAGCTGGATCGAAATTGGCGCCAGCCCGCGCGCATCGCTGGCGCTGGACAAATGTGGGCGCGCGCACGCGTGGATGAATGAACGCGATTACGTGGACCCCGCTGATATTCGCGCTATCGCCCACGACGTGTTTCGCCACCGCATCACGCTCAGTTTCGAGGCACAGGGCAACGCCAAAACGGCGGACGATGTGATCGCGGAAATCCTGCGCCTCGTCTCGCTGCCCTGACTGAACAGAAAGAGAGCCCGTGGCCCAAACCGCCACATACCCCGACGACCCGCGCATCCATGTAGATGCGGACCATCTGTTACGACTGGGTGTCCGGTCGCGCGCAATCAGCTTGTTGCCGCGGCAACCGGCGCGCTCGATCCTCAACGGGCGCCACACGTCACGCCTGCGTGGGCGGGGTTTGAACTTCGAAGAACTGCGCACCTATCTGCCCGGCGATGACATCCGAACAATCGACTGGAAGGTGACCGCCCGTACCGGAAGACCGCATGTTAGGGTCTACACCGAGGAACGGGACCGCCCTGCCCTCTTGCTGGTCGATCAGCGCGTTTCGATGTTTTTCGGAACCGAGGTTTACATGAAATCGGTCATCGCGGCCGAAGCTGCCGCAATCGCCGCCCATCGCGTTCTGGGCCAAGGCGACCGCGTGGGCGGGATTGTCTTTGGCGACACCGATCTGGCCGAGCATCGCCCCCAACGCCGCCCCGCTGCGCTGAAACGCTTCCTGTCTTCAGTCGCGGCGCTGAATTGCAACCTGAACGCAACGCTGCGGCCCGAGCCGACCGTTTCGCTGAACGACGTCCTGAAACAGGCCGCCCGGATCGCACATACCAACGCGCTGATATGCGTGTTTTCGGACTTTGATGGCCTGGATGAGGCCTCGGAAAGCCTGCTGAGAGGACTGGCGCGGTCAAACGATCTGATCTTGTTCAATGTTTCCGACCCCAGTTCGCGTGACCTGAGCCCGGGGCTGCGCACCACCGTCTCGGATGGGGACGCTCAAATCGAACTCGACAGCTCGGATCCGGAATTGTCGGGCCGCATCAGGGCTGCGCTGGAGGACAGGTTGGCGCAGCTGCGAGAGTGGTCGCGCCGCTATGGCTTTCCGATTGTGCCGCTGACCACCGCAGAACCGGCCCTGGATCAATTGCTTCGGCAATTCGGCCATCGCGGAGGACAAAGATGAGCGTCGATGTCGAAGGCAAATCCCTTGTCGAGCTGCTGGACATGCTCGAACCCGCACCAACGCCCGCGCCGATACCTATGACGCCGCAGACATGGGGCTGGGCTGTGTTGGTGTTGCTTCTGGCTGCGGTGGTCGTTTGCGCCGTTTACCTGTACCGGCGGCACCAAAGATCTAATGCGTACCGCCGTGTCGCGCTGGCCGATTTGAAAGCTGCCGACAGTGACGTCGCCAAGATCGCGGAAATCCTGCGACGTACCGCACTGGCCGCTTTTCCGCGTGATCAGGTGGCCAGCCTTCACGGCCCGGAATGGATTACGTTTCTCAAGCAATCCGCTGATAAGATTTCGATTTCTTCATCTGATGCGCAAGCCCTTGTTGACGCCCCATACAGGTCCAGCCCTCCCAATCCGAACGTCGCCAATTTCGCGCGAGACTGGATCAGGACCCACAAAGCTCCGAGGAGGCTGTGATGATCTCTTTTGCAGCGCCTTGGGTCTTTCTTCTTCTGCCACTGCCCTTGCTGGTCTATCGGTTTGCGCCACCTCACCGGGAGAAATCCAGTTCGATCCGCATCCCCTTTTTCCGCCATGTCGCCAAAGCGGCAGGTATTGAACCCAAATCGGGATCGGTCATCGCACACAGGACAATGCTGCAAACCGCTGTGGTCACTCTCATCTGGCTGATGTTGGTGGCAGCTTTGGCACGCCCGGAAAAACTGTCAGAACCGATCGTGATCGAAAAGTCCGCCCGAGACGTGGTGCTGGCGCTCGATATTTCAGGATCGATGGATCAGCGTGATTTCCAGTCCACCGACGGCACGCCCAAACAACGGCTGGCGGCGGTCAAAGACGTGATGCGCAGGTTCATTGCCGAACGTCAGGGCGATCGGATGGCGTTGATCATCTTTGGAACCCGGGCCTTTGTTCAAGCACCGTTCACAGAAGACCTCAATAGTTTGAATGGGTTCCTGGATCAAACTCAAGTTGGAATGGCAGGTCCCAACACCGCCCTGGGCGATGCTATCGGCCTGGGTATCCGCACTTTTGACGCAAGCGAGGTGGACCAGCGCCTGATGATCGTTCTCAGCGACGGCGCAGATACGTCCAGCCGCATGACGCCCACCAACGCCTCCGCCATTGCGGCTGACAAAGGCGTCGTCATTTACACCATCGGTGTTGGCGATCCCAATGCGTCGGGCGAGGATCGTGTAGACCTGGACGCCTTGAAAGCCATCGCGGATCGGACCGGCGGGGAATACTTCTTTGCCAATGACGAGGCCGCGCTGGCCCAGACCTACCAACGCATTGATGAGCAAAACCCCAGAATAGTTGAAACCCAAAGCTACCGACCGCGAGAAAGCCTCGCACACTATCCGTTGTTGGCCGCTCTTCTACTTATGTTGGGCAGCGCCGCTGGGTTGCACTTCGCACAGCGTCGAAGGAGCCTTCCATGATCGACGCGTTGACGGAATTTCATTTTTTAAGAGCGCCTTATCTGCTTTTCCTGATACCGATTGCGGGTCTCTGGTGGGTGGCTCGCCCGAAACGCTCGGGGCAGACTGATCTGCCATCTGGTGTGGCTCCACACCTTGCTGCGGCCCTGCGGCTGGGCAGCGAGGACAAGCGGCGCATCTATCCCATTGACGTGGCCATGATCGCCGCAGTGCTGGTCACCATTGCTGCTGCGGGGCCAACGTGGTCGCGTGCGCAGAACCCGCTTGTGGCGGATACGGCCCCGCTTGTCATCGCCCTGAAGGTCACCGAGAGCATGGAGGACGCCGACCTGCCCCCATCGCGGCTGGAGCGTGCAAAGTTCAAGATTACCGACCTGATCAATGCCCGCGCCGGCGCGCGAACGGCTCTGATCGCTTATGCCGGTTCACCGCACCGCGTGGCCCCGCTGACCGAAGACGCAAATATCCTGCGCCCGCTGCTTGAGGGGCTGACCCCAGCTGTGATGCCCAAGCAAGGGGATGCCGCCGGTGATGCACTGACGCTCGCGCGAAGCATATTGGATGAAAGTGAAACACCAGGGGCTGTTCTGTTTGCTCTGGACGATCTCGACCCATCACAGCTGACCGAGTTTCAGAACACATCGACGCAGGTTTACTTTCTGACCATGCTCCCTAATGGCGTTGACATTGTTCAACTGAACAACCTGAAGAACGCCGTCGTGGTCCCGTTTTCCAATGATGACCGGGATATCGCGCGGCTACAGCGGCAAATTCAGACGGCATATGTGGATGCGTTGGATGACGATGATCGTCTGGACTGGCAGGATCGGGGTTGGATACTGGCATGGCCCGCAGCCCTGCTGTCGCTGCTCTGGTTCCGGCGGGGCTGGGTGATCCGCTGGGCCTTGCTGGGACTGTTTCTGATACAGCCCGCGGGCCCCGCCAGTGCAGAAGGTTGGCGAGATTGGTTCCTGACACCGGATCAGCAGGGCCAGATCGCAATGAACCAGAAACGCTACGCGGACGCCGCAGAGCTGTTTGAGGAACCCTATCACGAAGGCTACGCGAGGCTGAGGGCTGGCCAGTACCCGGACGCCGCAGCCATCTTCGCCGAATTGAACACGCCAGAGGCCGCCTTTGCCGAAGGCATGGCACGCATTCGCAATCGCGAATACCGGCCCGCCATTTCGGCCTTTGAAACGGCATTGGATCGCCGCCCGGACTGGCCGGAAGCACAGCATAACCTTGAGGTTGCCACAGCCATTCTGGATTACGTCGAAACAACGCGGGAACAATCCGATACCGGCGAAGAATCTGGCATCGGAGCGGATGACACTGTGTTCGACAACGAAGCTGCACGTGGGGAAAACACGACCATTCAGGCTCAGACCGAAGACGCCAAACCCCTTTCGGCGGATCAGTGGATCAGCGCGATTGATACAGACATGCAGGACTTTTTGCGCAACCGGTTTCGCCTAGAAAATCAGGAGCAGGAACAATGAGATATTTTCCCCTCCTCATGTTGTGGCTCCTTCCGTGCGTCGCATTCGCACAATCCTCGAACTCACCCCGACCACAAGTCACGGTGCAGGCGCCAAGTGAGGACGTGATCGTCGGGCAACCGGCCATCCTGCGCATAAAGGTTCTGGTGCCGACCTTCATGCCGTCCCCTCCGATCTTTCCCGCACTTGAACAGGAAAACCTTCTGGTGCGCCTGCCCGAGCGCGCTTCGGGACCTGTCAGCGAGTCCGTGAACGGCGCGACTTGGTCCGGCGTTAAACGAAGTTATCGCATCTACCCTCTGGCGCCAGGCGCGATTGAGTTTGATGCTCAGGACATGATGGTCACCTTTGCGGACCCGGAAACGAACAGCCCAATCCAGGTTTCCATTCCGCTGCCGCCGATCAAGATCAACGCCGTGGTCCCGGATGGCGCGCGCGACCTGAACCCTCTGATTATCGCGACGGGCTTTGAACTGGAGCAGGAGGTAGAAGGCCCAACCGAAATGCAGGCGGGCGATGCGGTCACCCGGCGACTGACAGCGCGTATTTCAGGCACAAGCCCGATCATGATACCGCAGTTAATTCAGAATAATCAGGACCCTCTGCTACGCCCTTATCCCAAAGAGGCACGGTTCACCGAAACCGAGGATCGCGGCATTCTGTCGGGCCAACGTATTGATGAAACTGTCTACTTGGCCCAGGACGGCGGTGAAACTCAGCTGCCGCCGGTTTCTCTGCAATGGTTCAACCTGACAACGAACGTCGTAGAAACCGTTGACGTCGAAGCCGTGGACCTAACGCTGGCTGCGCCCAAACCCGAACCTCCGTCCGCAGATACATTGATCAGGTATTTCGTGTGGGTCGCCGCAGCAGTGGTGGCCGTCCGGACCCTTATACGTTGGATGACGCCGCGATATCGCAGATGGAAGGCGGCGCGTGAACAGGCATACCGTGCGTCCCCGGAATTCGCCCTCGCGCAACTGCGCCGCGCACTGCATAACCAAGACCTGTCGGCCGCGTATTCCGCGCTTGAAACCTGGAAGCGGCGCTGTGATGACCCGCAAGGGTATCACGGCCTAGAAGCATGTTTGAGCAAGATTGGCTCAACGCGATATAGCGCTGATAACACGATGAAAACGCCTGATTGGTCTGGTGCCGTTTCCGCTATGAAAGAACTCGTGGCTGCACCAAAAAACCGTGTCCGACCCCTTCCGCCGCTGAACCCCTGATCTCAGGTCTGGCAACTGGCGATCAACGCCTGTCGATCCTTCAGCCGCACGCGCCCATATCCGAGCTCGATCAGATCCGTGTCAGCTAGCCGGTGTAATATGCGGTGCAATGTGGGCTGCGACACGGCGATCATCTCAGCCAATTCGTCCTGAGACACATCAATCCAACCTTCGGATTCAGATGCGCCCTCATCCAGGTGAAGCAGTCGCAACACCAGCCTTTTTTCACTGCCGGTCACGGCCAGATTGGCCATTATTCGAAGCGCCGTCTGCATGTTCTCCTGAGTCAACGCATAAAAGTCGCGAACGAAATTCGGATTGTCCCGAACCAGCTTGGCTATGCGCGAATGTGGAAAAAACAACGTGTGCGTCTCTTGCGTGGCGACGACGCTGATCAGTCGGGGGGTGTCGGCAAAAAGAGCCAGATCCCCGATCCAGAAACCCGCGCCCTCGCGGTGCAGCACAAACTCCTGCCCGTCATCCGCTGGCGCAGTAATCTGAACACCGCCGCTGAGGACGGCGAAAATTCCGTTTGCCGGGTCTCCGTGATGGAACAGAGTTTCCCCCAGCTCAAAGAACTTTCCAGCCCCGCAGGCCAGCAAGCCGCAGCGAAACGCGTCCGAGCGTTTGCTAAACCACCCGGTCTTCTGCAACAGCTTAATATTGTTCGTTTTGTCAAACATTAGAAATTTCCAATATCATCATCTGATGAGTTTTCAATCCGGCAAATCGCCTAATCTGATCGCGTTCGATTCCCGGAAGGGTGATGCTTTGCCGTTCAGAATTCGATCATTTTTTACAAACCGTTTTGGCTGATTTCGCCAGCCATCAAACACCGACACACCTCCGGGCCATAGAGACCCTTACAGATCAGGAGCATACCATGTCACCACCACGTTCGATTGCAAACAGGTGGCGCACCGAGCTGCGTCGCATCGCTGTGGCAACTGTCGCCGTTGCGTTGGCACTTCCCGCCTGGGCGCAGGACCAAAAACCCAACATCCTGGTCATCTGGGGTGACGATGTCGGTCAGTCCAATATCTCAGCATACACGATGGGTCTTATGGGCTATCAGACGCCGAACATCGACCGCGTCGCCAAGGAAGGCATGATTTTCACCGACTACTACGGCGAGCAATCCTGTACCGCTGGCCGCTCGTCCTACATCATGGGTCAATCGGTGTTCCGGACCGGCCTGTCCAAGGTTGGTCTGCCGGGCGCTGATCTGGGGATGCAGGTCGAAGACCCGACCATCGCGGGCCTGCTGAAAGACCATGGCTATGTCACTGGTCAGTTCGGCAAGAACCACCTGGGCGACAAGGATGAGCATCTTCCGACAAACCATGGTTTTGACGAGTTTTTCGGAAATCTTTATCACCTGAATGCCGAAGAAGAGCCTGAAAACGAGGACTATCCCGGCGATGCGGTTCTGCCCGACGGGCGCACCTTCCGCGAGGCCTATGGGCCGCGCGGTGTCATCAAGTCCAAGGCCGACGGCACCATCGAGGATACCGGCCCACTGAATCGCAAACGCATGGAGACGGTGGACGAAGAAACCATTGCCGCAGCGGTCGACTTCATCAAGCGTGCCCATGAGCAGGGCCAGCCCTTTTATGTCTGGTGGAACGGCACCCGTATGCACTTCCGCACCCACGTCAAGGATGAAATGCGCGCGCAAGCGAACGAGATCATTGGTGGCGTTGCGGACGAATACACCGCAGGCATGATCGAACATGACATGCATGTGGGTCAGTTGTTGGACCTGCTGGATGAGCTTGGCATCGCTGACAACACCATCGTGCATTACTCGACCGACAACGGCCCGCATTACAACACCTGGCCGGATGCAGCGGCAACGCCGTTCTGGGGTGAGAAGAACACCAACTGGGAAGGCGGCTGGCGCGTTCCGTCGATGGTGCGCTGGCCCGGACAGATCGAAGCGGGCTCGGTCACCAATGAGATCGTGCACCATATGGACTGGCTACCGACCTTCCTTGCTGCTGCCGGTGACCCCGACATCAAGGAAAAGCTGAAGGCTGGCTACAGCTCCTCGGGCATGGGCCGCGACTACAAGGTGCACCTGGATGGCTATAATATCCTGCCGCTGCTGACCGGTGAGACCGCGGAAAGCCCCCGTCGCGAAATCTTCTATTTCTCGGATGACGGTGATCTGACGGCCCTGCGCTATGACGATTGGAAACTGATCTTCCTGGAGCAGAAGGCATGGGCAACACTGCGTGCGTGGATCGAACCCTGGACCGAACTGCGTGTCCCGTTGATCATCAACCTGCGTCGTGACCCGTATGAGCGCGCATACCGCACGTCCAACACCTACTACGATTGGTTGCTGGATCGGGCGTATTTCCTGGTTCCGGCTCAGCAATTCGTAGGCGAATTCCTGGCGACCTTCCAGGAGTTCCCGCCGCGCCAGAAAGCAGCAAGCTTCAACCTGAATCAGGTTATGGAAAAGCTGACAACGCCGACCAACAACTAACCCCTCAGCAAATGAAGGGCCGCCCGTTAAACGGCGGCCCTTTTCCGATTTAACTAGGGAATTTTCAAATGAGGAATGCCGTTCTTTCGGTTGCTGTTTTCATGATACCGGCCACTTTGTTTGCCGACCCACTGCCCAGTTGGGGCACGTCCGCGTCCAAAGACAGGATCATCGAGTTTGTTGAGGCTGTCACCGACACGGACAGCGCCAATTACGTAACCCCGGCCGAGCGGGTTGCGGTGTTCGACAATGACGGCACTCTTTGGGCCGAGCAGCCGGTCTATTTTCAACTGACCTTCGCATTGGATCGCCTTGCCGAGCTGGCTGAAGCGGACCCCTCGATCCTGACTACGCCGACACTGGAAGCTGCGGCAAAGGGTGATTTGCAAGCCGTTGCCGAGGGCGGCCACGATGCTTTGATCGAAGTTCTGAACGCCACGCATTCCGGCGTCAGTGTCGAAGAATTCCAGTCGACAGTCGCCGAGTGGCTGGATACCGCGCGCCACCCCGATACCGGTTTGACTTACGATCAGATGACCTATCAGCCGATGGTGGAACTGCTGCGCTATCTCAGGGATGAAGGGTTCAGCACCTACATTGTCTCGGGCGGTGGTCTGCATTTCATGCGCGTATTTGCCGAGGATGCCTATGGCATTCCGCCCGAGCAGGTTCTGGGGACTTATGCCGACACGACTTATGAAACGGCCAATGGTTCGCCGGTTATCACCAAGGCCCCGGGCATCGCCTTTATCGATGACAAAGAAGGCAAGCCCATCAACATCGAACGCACGATCGGCAGACGCCCCATTCTGGCGGTCGGTAACTCGGACGGTGACTTCGCCATGCTGGAATGGACCACCGCCGGCGATGGTCCGCGTCTGGGCGTCCTGATCCACCACACCGATGCCGAACGCGAATGGGCCTATGATCGCGAAAGCCCGATCGGAAAACTGGCCGATGGGTTGGACAAGGGCCCCGGCATAGGCTGGATCATTGTTGATATGGCGCAAGACTGGGAACGCATCTACACTGGCGGCGAATAACACACTCAGAGACCGATAACCCCATGTGGACACTGCTTGTTTCCGCGTTCGTCTTCTTCCTGTATGTGACGGCCGCGGTGTTTTCGATACGGGCGGCGCAAACCGCCCGCACGCCACAAGGGGCCGTCGGGTGGGTGGTCCTTTTGATCTCGGTCCCGTTTATCGGAGTTCCGCTGTATCTGTTTCTGGGGCACCACCGATTCCGCGGCTATCGCATCGCGCGCAAGCACAGTGAGCAGGTCGTCGAGGGCATCAAGACCTTTGCGGATTTCTCGAAACCCGAACCAGGCACGATGCCCATCAACCCCCGCCCGTTCGAGGTGCTGGCGCATCTGCCGGTCTCACGCGGGAACGGCGCCGAGTTATTGATTGACGGGCAAGCGACGTTCGACGCCATTTTCCAAGCAATCGATGCAGCGCAGAATTATGTCCTGATCCAGTTCTACATCGTCCGGGATGATGCACTTGGGAAGCAACTCAAGGACAAGCTGATCGCCGCGACCAAGCGCGGTGTGTCGGTGCGCTTCATGACCGATGCGGTCGGCAGCTATGGCTTGCCGACGGCCTACCTGGACGAGTTGCGCGCCGCCGGGATCGAGATCGCCAATCCGCGCGACCGCCGCGGACCGCAATACCGCTTTCAGCTGAATTACCGCAATCACCGCAAGACGGTGATCATCGACGGCGAGAAGGGCTTTATCGGCGGGCACAACGTGGGTGTCGAATACCTGGGCCAAAACGCGCATTTCGGCCATTGGCGCGACACACATATCCAGATGACCGGCCATATCGTTCGGCAGTTGCAGCTGATTTTCACCGAAGACTGGCACTGGGCCCATGAAGAGGACCTGATCGAACAGCTGGACTGGGCTGGATCGGAATCCGAGCAGGACATGAACGCCCTGATCGTTGCAACCGGCCCGGGCGATGAAACGGAAACTGGCGCAATGATGTTCTTTGCCGCCATCACCGAAGCGAAAGAAAGGCTGTGGATCGCCTCGCCTTATTTCGTGCCCGACATCGACATAATGACCGCCCTACAACACGCCGCCTTGCGTGGTGTGGATGTGCGGATCCTCGTGCCGGACGTGATCGACCACCGCCTGCCGTGGCTGGCTGCGTTTGCCTATTTCGACGAGGTCACGGATTGCGGCGCGCGGGTGTTCCGCTACACCGATGGCTTCATGCACCAGAAGGCCTTTGTGGTCGACGACACTCTGGCAGCCGTGGGAACCACCAATCTGGACAACCGCTCTTTCCGTCTGAACTTTGAGGCAATGGCCTTGTTCTTTGATCCAAAAGCAGCGCAAGCGGTGGACGAAATGCTGCGGGCCGATTTCGAAAAAAGTTATGAGCTGACCAAGAAACTGCCCGACCAACCGGCATTTATCAGATTTGGGTCGCCCCTTGCGCGGCTGTTCGCGCCGATCCTTTAGGACATCAGTTCTTCTTTGAAAACCTGTGTCATCAACGCGACCATAAAGGCGGTCGACAACCCGAAGGCCAACAAGCCCGTAACTGAGGCAAAGGCCCCGAAAATGCGTAGTGGTTCCCCCAGAACGATGTCGCCGTAGCCCAGAGTCGTGAATGTCACCAGCGAGAAATACAGAGCCGAGTTCCAGTCGGGCAGCACGTCCCCAAACACCCAGACAATCGCCCAAAGCCAGACCTGAAACGTGTGAATGGCGACAATAAAGAAAAGCGCGATACAGATCGGGGCCGCGATAGAAACGAACCTTTTGCTGTTCTCCAAGCGCAGGGACGCAACCCGCACAACCTGCGTGCACCACGTCAGAAGGATGATCTCGATCAGAAAGCAGATGCCCAGATAGATACTGCCCCAAAGGATCTGCTGCGTTAACGTCATCAATTCGCTTATCTTGTTCCGGCCTGAAGAAGTTCCACCACAATGGCGACTTAACCTGCAAAGGACAAGGCTGCGGCGAATGGAAACGAATGCGGCTGGGTGCTGGACTCTGGCGAGCAGCAGCGCACATTGTTTCTGGCACAGTCCGAGGTATTTGCATGTTGCTGACGATCGACAGGGTCCAAAAATCCTATCCGGGTGGGCGCCCCGTTCTGCGGGACGTGTCACTGACCCTCGATCAGGGTCAGACACTGGCTCTGACCGGAGAAAGCGGCAGCGGCAAAAGCACGCTGCTCAATCTGGCGGCGGCATTGGACGGTTTCGACGGCGGAGAGATCACGCTGGGCGGCACCGCCCTGTCGCCTCTGGATGACGCGGGGCGCGCCGCACTGCGACGCCAAAGCGTTTCGCTAGTGTTTCAGCAATTCAACCTGATCCCTTCGCTGACAGTCGCGCAGAACTTGTCGTTCCACGCTAGGCTGGCAGGCCGCGAGGATGCAGACTGGACTGGACAACTGACCGAACGGCTGGGCCTGTCCGACCTGCTGACTCGCTTCCCCGAAAGCCTCTCGGGTGGGCAGCAACAGCGCGTCGCCATCGGGCGCGCTATGGCCGCGCGGCCGAAGCTGCTGCTGGCGGATGAACCTACAGGCAATCTGGACGAAACCGCCAGCGCCACTGTGCTGGACCTGATGCTGGCGCTAGTGGCCGATACCGGGGCCGCCCTGCTGCTGGTCACTCATTCGCAGAGCATCGCCGGGCGGTTGGACCGGCACGCGCGTCTGGCCGGTGGTCACATCGCATGACCGGCGCGGTCATACAGGCTCTGTTTTCGCATTGGCGGCGTCACAAGCTGCAATTGGCGACCCTGCTGATCGGAATTGCCTTGGCCACGGGGCTTTGGTCCGCCGTGCAGGCGATCAACGCCGAGGCGCGCGCCAGCTATCAGCGCGCCAGCGATCAGCTTGCGCTGGGTCTGTACGACGAATTGCGCGACCCGTCCGGCCCGATCCCAATTGCACGCTACGTCACGCTGCGCCGCGCCGGGTGGCAAGTGGCGGCGGTTCTTGAAGGCCCTCTGCGCCTGAACGGGCGCACGGTGCAGGTGATGGGCGTCGATATGGTTGCCTATCCCGCCCTGCCCGCCGTAACGCAGATCGAACAATCCGAAACACCCCCTGATCCGGCCGACATGCTGACCGCGCCCGGTCGTCTCCTGACATCCCCCGAACTGGCCGAACTGTTGATTGCGCAAAACGGTCTTCCTCCGATCTTGCAGTCAGACGCAGTTCCGCCCGACCTGATCCTCACCGATATCGGCGTCGCCGAGACCTTGCTGGAGAAACCCGGCCAGATCTCCCGCCTATTGGTGCTACCCGATCAACCACGCAGCATCCCTCGGCTGTCAGACATCGCGCCTGAACTGGAGCGCGTTGAGGCCTCCTCCAGACTGGATGCGGCGCAACTGACGAACAGTTTTCACCTGAACCTGACGGCCTTTGGCCTGCTGTCCTTTGCCGTTGGTCTGTTCATTGTTCATGGCACCGTCGGGCTGGCCTTTGCCCAGCGGCGCGCGATGATCCGCACCTTGCGAGCACTGGGCATGTCGATGCGGCGGCTGGTCTGGATGATCATGGCCGAACTGATCCTGCTGGCCCTGATTGGCGGCCTGTTGGGATTGGTGCTCGGGTTCTTTCTGGCCGGAGCCTTGCTGCCCGACGTTGCCGCCACCCTGCGAGGGCTATACGGCGCGCCGGTCGACGGGCAGATGACCCTGCAACCGCAATGGGGTCTGGCCGGTCTGGCGATGGCATTGGCAGGCACATTGCTGGCCAGCGGTCAGGCCCTCTTCCGCCTGTCGCGAATGCCTTTGCTGACCGGGGCTGGCTTGCAGTCCTGGCGAGGCGCAGAAACCGGGCACCGCACCATCGGGTTGATCGGTTTGATCCTGATCGCAGGCGGTATTGTCGTCGGATACGCATTCGAGGGACTGATCGCAGGGTTTGCCATGGTAGGCGGCATCCTGACGGGGGCCGCTTTGATCCTACCCTATCTGCTCTCACTTGCCCTGTCGGCCTTCCAACGCAGCGCAAGCAGGCCAATCGCGCAGTGGGTCTGGGCCGATATGCAAGCGCAGTTGCCTGGCCTGTCCTTGGCATTGATGGCGCTGCTGCTGGCGCTGGCGGCGAATATCGGCGTCGGCACCATGGTATCCAGCTTTCGGCTGACCTTCACCGGCTGGCTCGATCAACGCCTAGCCTCCGAACTTTACGTAACCGCCGCCGACAATCAGCAAGGCCAGCAGATCGCACGATGGCTGGACCCGCAGGCGGACGCGGTTCTACCGATCCGCAGCATTGAACTGGCGCACGAAACGGGGCCGTTGTTTCTGTATGGGATAGTAGACCATCAAACCTACCGCGATCACTGGCCGATCATCGCATCCTCAGATGGCGTGTGGGACCGCCTTCATGCGGGCAAGGCCGTGCTGATCAACGAACAGCTCGCCCGGCGCGCGAACCTATGGCCCGGAGACGCGCTGACCCTTAAAGAAGGTCATACTCTGACCATTGCGGGCGTCTATTCCGACTACGGAAACCCGACCGGTCAGGCCATCGTGTCGATGCCGCAACTGGACCGGATCGCACCGGGCGCAGACACGCGCCGGTTCGGCATCCGTCTGGACCCCGAACGGGCAACCAAGATGGCGCAAGCCCTGCGCGACCAGTTTGACTTGCCACGTCAGGCGGTCGTACAGCAAGCGGCGATGAAGGCTCAGTCTTTGGCGATCTTTGACAAGACCTTTGTGGTAACTTCGGCGCTGAACGTTCTGACGCTCGGTGTTGCTGGCTTTGCCATCCTGACGAGTCTGCTGACATTGTGGACCCAACGCCTGCCGCAAATTGCTCCGGTCTGGGCGTTGGGGCTGACACGGGCGCAACTGGCACGGTTGGAACTGTTGCGCAGCGTGCTGTTGGCCGCGCTGACTGCAGCACTGGCCCTGCCGCTGGGGTTGGTTCTGGCCTGGGCCCTACTGGCGGTGATCAACGTACAAGCCTTTGGTTGGCGGCTACCGATGTATCTGTTCCCGTTGGACTGGGCCTATCTGTTCGCTCTGACTTTGCTGGCCGCCTTTGTCGCTGCCGCCCTGCCCGCGCTGCGTTTGCTTCGCCTGCCGCCTGCCGATTTGCTTAGGGTGTTTGCCAATGAACGTTAAGACCTGGCTATGTGTCCTGTTCCTGCTGCTCCCTTCCGCCTTACGCGCGCAGGGCTATGCCGGGCTTGGCGGCTCGGCCGACGGATTCGGCATCCCGCAACCTGGCTACCAGTTCGAATTTCCCCGCGATCACGGCCCACATCCCGGGTTTCGGATCGAATGGTGGTACTTGACCGCGAACCTGACCGGCGAGGACGGGCGAGATTACGGCATTCAATGGACCTTGTTCAGATCAGCCCTGAAGCCGCTAGAGGCGGAAGGCTGGCAGAGCCCCCAACTCTGGATGGGACACGCAGCCGTCACCACACCGGACACTCACTACTTCGCCGAACGCTTGTCGCGCGGCGGGATCGGTCAGGCCGGTGTAACAGCCGCCCCCTTCGAAGCCTGGATCGACGAATGGCACATGCGCGGAGCAGACCCCAGCGCAGTGACCCTGTCGGCCAACAGCGCCGACTTCGCCTACAATCTGGCTCTGGAAGCCCAAGGCCCGCTGGTGCTTCACGGAAACGCCGGATACTCGGTCAAATCCGGCGACGGACAGGCCAGCTATTATTATTCTCAGCCTTTCTACACGGTCGAAGGCGTTCTGCACCTGCCCGAGGGCGATGTTGCGGTCACCGGTCAAGGCTGGCTAGACCGCGAGTGGTCCTCGCAACCGCTGGCGTCAGATCAGAGCGGCTGGGATTGGTTCTCGCTCAGCTTTGAAGACGGCGACAAGTTGATGGCTTTCCGCCTGCGCGGCGGACGCGGAGATTTCACGGCGGCCACATGGATCTCGCCGGACGGGACGACGACACCCCTGCCGGATGGATCCGTATCCTTTACGCCGCTGGACACCGCGAGTGTGGCGGGACGGGACGTGCCCGTCCAATGGCGCGTGACCCTGCCGGACCGCGATTTGGACATTGAGATTTCGGCCATTACTCCCGGCGCGTGGATGGGCACAAGATTCGAATATTGGGAAGGCCCCGTCACCGTTTCCGGCAGCCACCAAGGGCGCGGATACCTTGAGATGACGGGGTACTGACCCTAGCGCACGACGTAGACCGAAACGGTCGAGTGTCGCACTACCCGCGCCGCGTTCGGCCCCAGCAGGTAATCCTTGAGATCGGGCTTGTGCGCGCCGATCACGATCAGATCACTGCCAGCGCTTTCGGCGGTTTTCAGGATCTCCTGATAAGCGGTGCCGGTAGCGACCACATGGCGGATCTTTTCGTTCCGCTCCGCTCCAAGGGCTGAAATGCAAAGCTCGGACAATTTGGCCTGCGCTTCTTCCAATGCCTTTTCGTGGAAATCGGGTTGGAAAAAACCGGACACCCAGCTTTCGCCGAAATCGGGCAGAACGGTCACCACATCCAGTTGCGCGCTGTCCTGATCGGCCAAGGCCGCCGCAGTTTTCAGTACATTCACGTCAAGGTCACCGTTGCTGATGTCGACGGCGCAGAGAACAGAGTTTGTCATGCGGGCACCTCTTGTCTGGCGGCACGGCCACGTTGCAGGAATGCGATCAGACCCAGCAGGATCAGCGCGGGGATATACATAAGTTGCTTCGGAGGCTGGCTGGACGGCAGGTTGACCGAGGTCAGGCGAACCGCCTCATCCCCGTAATAATCGAACATGTCCAGCTCATCCGCGACAGGCGTGCCGAACATCGGCTCCTCAAGCTTGATCAACCCGTCTTCTTCCATCAGCAGCAGGCCCATCGCATCGACGCGGGCTTCACCGCCCTCTTCGTTGCCGACTGTGACAACAACCGTGGTGTCCGTCATCTCGAGCGTGTCGAAATCCGGGCCGCTGACGACCAGACGCACCTCGGACCCCGGTGGTGTCTGTCCGATGGTTTCCACAAATGCCGCTGGTTCAACCGAGGCATAAGGCGGCGCGATGCGGTCCATGAAATAGTCGGGCCGGAACAAGGCGAAAGCAACAGCGATCAACGCGATGCTTTCGTAGATACGGCTATGGGTCAGGAAATACCCCATTGTTCCTGCAGTGAAGACAAGGATCGCTATTGTCGCGAATATCGCGACGGTAATACCCTCAACCCAGGTGACATCAATCAGCAGCAGGTCAGTGTTGAAGATGAACACAAACGGCAGAGCAACTGTGCGAAGGCTGTAGAAGAACGCCGTGAAGCCGGTCTTGATCGCATCGCCGCCCGATACAGCGGCAGCGGCGAAACTGGCCAGACCCACTGGTGGCGTCACATCCGCCATGATCCCAAAGTAGAAGACGAACAGGTGCACGGCAATCAACGGCACGATAAGTCCGCTCTGCGCACCCAGTTCGACAACCACACCAGCCATCAGCGAGCTGACGACGATATAGTTCGCCGTGGTCGGCAGACCCATGCCGAGGATCAGGCTGAGCAAGCCAACCATCACCAGCATCAGGATCAGGTTGCCGCCCGACAGGAACTCGACCAGATCGGCCATCACCTGCCCGACTCCGGTCAGGGTCACGGTGCCCACGATCACACCCGCCGTGGCCGTGGCCAGAGCGATCCCGATCATGTTGCGCGCACCATCGATCAGGCCTTGCCACAGGTCGGCAACACCGTCGATGAAGTTGTCCTTCAGGTTGCTTTGCCCGCGGAACAGCGCCTTGAGCGGCTTTTGCGTCAGCAGGATCACGAACAGCAGCGCCGTCGCCCAGAAGGCCGACAGACCCGGCGATTTCTGTTCGATCATCAGGAAGTAGACCAGAACGATGATCGGCAGCAGGTAATGCAGGCCGGCTTTGTAGATCTCTGCGATAACCGGCAGCTCGACCTCTTTGGCGTTTGGATCGTCGGGCTCCAGATCTGGCACTTGCGCGGCCAGATACAGCAATACGACGTAGACCGCGCAGACGATCAGGCTCAGGATCAGACCCGCAGAGGATGGTGCCCAGCTGGTGACTGCCTCGACCGGGAACTGCGAGCCATAGCAAAGGCCAGCGAACACGAGGAAGAAGGACAGCATCCCAACCACGGTGCGCGCCAGATGAACCTCGCGATTGCCGAGCGTCGGCATGTTCCGCTTCACGGCCTCAAGGTGAACGATATAGACCAGCGCGATGTAGGAAATCGCGGCCGGAAGGAAGGCGTGGGTGATCACCTCGACATAAGAGATACCCACATATTCCACCATAAGGAACGCCGCAGCGCCCATGACCGGCGGCATGATCTGACCGTTCACGGAGGACGCAACTTCGACCGAGCCCGCCTGTTCACTGCTGAAGCCCACACGCTTCATCAGCGGAATGGTGAAGGTCCCGGTGGTCACCACATTGGCAATCGAAGAACCCGAGATCAGACCGGTCGCGGCAGAACCAACAACCGCCGCCTTAGCCGGACCACCGCGCAGGTGGCCAAGAGCACCAAAGGCCATCTTGATGAAGTAATTCCCTGCCCCGGCCTTATCCAGCAATGCGCCGAACAGAACGAACAGGAACACGAATTTCGTCGAAACACCCAGGGCGATGCCGAACACGCCCTCGGACGTGATCCACATATGGCTCATGGCCTTTTTCAGGCTTGCGCCTTTCCAGCGGATCACCTCAGGCACCCATTCCGAGGAACCGAAGAAGACATAAGCCAGGAAGATCGTCGCGATGATCGCCATCGCCGGGCCAAGCGCGCGACGCGCGGCCTCAAACAACAACAGCAGACCACCCAGCGCGACCCATTTGTCGGTGTCGTCCGCCAGACCGCCCGCATTCACGATCTTGTCGTAGAAGAAATACCCGTAGAGCGCCACAAACGCGCCAAGCGCGCCCATGATCCAGTCCTGCACAGGGATGTAATCCCGCGGGCTGGAGCGCAGCGCCGGATAGGCTGCAAAAGCCAGGAACATCGCAAAGGCCAGATGGATCTGGCGCGAGTTGTTCACCACGCTGCCCGGCAGCACAACGTTTGAAATCGGTGAGGCCAGAAGAACCTGAAACACCGACCAGAGCGCCGCCACAACGGCCAAGAAAATCCCGACATTACCGACCGGGTTGCGCCCGCCCGCATCGGATGAGGCTACAAGCTCCTGTAGCTCTTCTTCGGATAGCGGTCGGTTGGATTGTGTGTCGGAACTCATATAGATGTCTCCCCGTCATGCGGCCATTTTGGCCTTATTCACCGCCCGTTCGAACCGGGCTTGGGTGGCAGGGTGCCCGTAGGCACCCTGCATCAGGTCTGGCTTACTGAATCCAGCCTTTTTCTTTGTAGTACTTCTCGGCACCCGGATGCAGCGGTGCCGACAGGCCGTCCGCGATCATCTCTTCAGGCTTCAGGTTTGCAAATGCAGGGTGCAGCTTTTTGAAGTCGTCGAAGTTTTCGAAGACCGAGCTGACAACCGCATAAACCGCGTCTTCCGACACGTCTGCCGAAGTCACAAAGGTCGCGCCCACACCAAAGGTGGTGGTGTCGCCGTCGGACCCGCGATACATGCCGCCCGGAATGGTCGCGGTGCGGTAGTACGAGTTGCCGTCGATCAGGCCGCTAATCGCGTCACCGGTCACGTTCACCAGAACCGAGTCACACGCGGTGGTGGCTTCCTGGATAGAACCCGAAGGGTGACCCACAGTGTAGATCATTGCGTCGATCTGGTTGTCGCACAGCGCTGCCGACTGTTCGGCCGCTTTCAGCTCGGACGCCAGCTCGAAGTCGTCGATGGTCCAGCCCATTGCTTCCAGCACAACATCCATGGTGCCACGCTGACCTGAACCGGGGTTACCGATGTTCACACGCTTGCCTTTGAGGTCCTCAAAGCTGCTGATGCCGGAATCGGCACGGGCCACAACGGTGAACGGCTCGGGGTGTACCGAGAATACGGCGCGCAGGTTTTCGAACGGGCCGGCCTCTTCGAATTTCGAGGTGCCGTTGTACGCGTGGTACTGCCAGTCGGACTGCGCCACACCGAACTCCAGCTCGCCTTCGCGGATGGTGTTGATGTTGTAGACAGAACCACCAGTCGACTCGACCGAGCAGCGAACGCCGTGCTCTTTGCGACCTTTGTTGACCAGACGGCAGATCGCACCACCGGTCGGGTAATACACACCGGTCACACCGCCGGTGCCGATGGTGATGAATTCTTCTGCATATGCGGCAGGAGCCATAAGGGCCGCGGTAACCACCGCGCCGAGGCTGAGCTTGCTGCTGTTTTTCATTTTTGAGAACTCCCAATTCTTATGGTGGATGGGAAACCGCCCGGCGGCCCCCCCTCCAGGGACTTCGCCGACTAAGGCAAGCGCAAGCCCCTTGCAACAGGTGCAAGCGCCTGAAATTCCAAAATCTCCCAACATCTTCGACGTTTCATTCAGACACTCAACTTGTCAACCCCCGCGCGCGGTCCAACCGCCCCAAGCTGCATATCTGAGGGGTTTTTCCAAAGTTTCCCCCCACCAACCGGCTTGAAGGCGTGAAAAGTCCCCCCCACAGGCGCAACCACTGCCAGATATTATTCTTTTGAATGTCGCGAACCGTGCCTCTAGTCTTCGTGCAGCCTTGGTACATCTCTGTAACCGCACGGCAATAAAGGAATTTGTTCCGAAACCGGAAAAAAGGACCCCGAATGAAACGCCCCTCGCCCAGCCCTTTGCTTATCATCGCCCTTGCCATCAGCGCGGCGATTGCGGCCTGGGGTATCGCCGACCCACAAGGATTGGGGCGTCTTGCATCAGAAGCGGTGGCAACACAGTTCAACAGCCGCGGCTGGTTCATCATGCTCGAGGTCAGCGGCCTGCTTTTTGTGGCGCTGTATCTGGCCCTGTCGCGGTTCGGCGACATTCGCCTTGGCCCGGACGGTGCCGAGCCCGAATTCTCTACCCCGGCCTGGATCGCCATGCTGTTTGCAGCCGGAATGGGTGTCGGGCTGCTGTTCTATGGCGCGGCGGAACCACTGACCCATTTCGAAGTCCTGCGTCAGTACAACCCCGACCCCGAGGCCGCCAGTTATGCCCTGTTCGTGACCTATCTGAACTGGGGCTTCCACGCCTGGGCCATCTACGCGATTGTCGGGCTGGTCATCGCCTATTTCGCCTATCGTCGACACCGCACGCTACTGCTGAGCGCCCCGCTGACCGAAGCGCTGGGCGAGGCGCGCTGGATCAAGGCGATGGGGTGGATGTTCGATCTGCTGTCGATTGTTGCCATTGCCGTGGGTCTGGCGGGTTCGATGGCGATGGGCGTATTTCAGATACAGACAGGTTTGGCGGGTCTGATCGGCGTCGAAACACCCGGAATGCTGACACTCCCTGTATTTGCCGCGCTCTGTGTCGCGTTCATCATCCCCTTGCGGCGGGACCTTGGTGAAGGGATGTCCCTGCTGTCCAATGCCGCCATGCTGATCGCCGTCGGGATGATGGTTTATCTGCTGATCCTCGGTCCGACTTCATTTCTGATGAACGATATCGTTGCCGGGTTCGGGCGTTACGTGTTCAAGGTCCTGCCTGCGGGATTTTCAACAGCAGAGTTCTTTGACGACACCATCGTCGATTGGTTTCATGGCTGGACCCTGAACTACATGATCTGGTGGCTGGCATGGTCCCCCTTTGTGGGTATCTTCATCGCACGCATATCGCGCGGACGCACCATCCGAGAGTTCCTGATCGGCGTCATCGTCGCCCCGACCCTTTTCTCGATCCTGTGGTTCGGCATCTTTGGTGGTCTCGGGTTTTACGACGCACTGCGGCAGGACGGCGCCCTGTCCGCCGTCAACGCCGAGAATCTGGACGCGACAACATTCGCCCTGCTCGCCAAATTCCCTCTCGGCGGCCTGACGCAGACTGCAACAATCCTGGCTGCGTTTCTGTTCGTCGTGACCAGCGTCGTCAGCGCCGGGTTCACTCTGGCAATGATCGGAACGGGCGGAGACGACAATCCGTCCCCCGGCGTCCGGACGGTCTGGGGGTTGATTCTGGGGGCGTTGGGACTGGCGATGATACTGGTGGGGGATATTTCTCTGGTCCGGTCAATCATTGCACTGTCGGCTATGGCCTTTGTGTTTATTGTGCCGGTCCTCGTGGTCTGCCTGTTCAAAAGCCTGGCGCGAGAGGAACAGACATGAGTAGCGCCTTCATCGACACCCTACTAAACCTCAGCGTTTTTGCCTATATCGGGTTTCTGATCTGGCTGAGCCTGAGGCGCGATCCGTGAAACTATCGCTTATTCACTTCATTCACGGAGGTGGTGCCCAAGGAGAGACTCGAACTCTCACGATGTTACCATCGGGGGATTTTGAATCCCCTGCGTCTACCATTCCGCCACTTGGGCCACGAACACTGGATTAGCGCCCAAGTCCGGGAAGGTCCAGAGGCAAAAACCAACCCAAATCCACTTTGTTTTCACAGCGGTGGTTGACGCCTCACCGGGCGCGTGGTTTGGCTTGCGCAACGTAAGCACAGGATTTTAGCACCATATGTTGCGCTCGCTTTATGACTGGACCATTCGTCTGGCCGAACATCCGCATGCCCTGTGGGCGCTGGCCGTTGTGGCCTTTATCGAAAGCTCGTTCTTTCCGATCCCGCCCGATGTGCTGATGATTCCGATGATCCTGGCCCGCCCCTCGCGCGCATGGCTAATTGCAACGGTCGCACTGGTGGCCTCGGTCCTGGGGGGCTTGTTGGGCTATGCTATCGGGGCGTTCTTCTACGAAAGCATCGGCCAGCCGATTCTGGAATCCATGGGCAAGGCGCACGCCATGGAAGAGTTCAACACCCGCTTCAACGATTTCGGCTTCTGGGCCGTTCTGGGCGCCGGTGTCACACCGTTTCCCTACAAGGTCATCACCATCATGTCGGGCTGGACCGGGATGCCGCTGGGCACCTTCATCGCCACCTCGATTCTTGCCCGCGCGCTGCGCTTCTTCGTGGTCGCTGGACTTCTTTGGGGCTTCGGAGAACCGATCCGGGCCTTCATTGAGAAGCGCCTGGGCCTTATGTTCACACTGTTCGTCGTACTTCTGTTCGGCGGGTTTCTTGCGGTGAGGTACCTATGACACGCAAAAACATTCTGGTCCTGATCGCGAGCTGCGGTTCGTTGGCGCTGCTGCTTGGGGCGTGGGGCTTTCAGCATCTCGGTGGGCTCGCGCCCTGCAAAATGTGCATCTGGCAAAGGTATCCCCACGGCGTAGCCATTCTGATCGGTGCAGTGGCGCTGGTTCTGCCGCGTGTAAACCTGTTGCCCCTTCTGGGCGCGCTCGCCGCACTGACGACCGCAGCCATCGGTGTGTTCCACGCCGGGGTCGAGCAAAAATGGTGGGAAGGCCCCACCAGCTGTACCTCGGGCGATATCGGCGGCCTGTCGACGCAAGAGCTGATGGATCAGATCATGTCTGCGCCGCTGGTGCGTTGCGATGATATCCCGTGGCAGATGTTGGGCGTTTCGATGGCCGGGTGGAACGCTATCCTGTCGGGCGTTCTGGTGCTGGTCTGGATCGCCGCGTGGCGGGCGGGCCGTTAGAACTCGTCCAGTTCCGCATCCCAATATAGAAAGTCGATCCAGCTGTCATGCAGGTGGTTCGGCGGGAATTTGCGCCCAACGTTGCGCAGCGCCTCGGCATCCGGCTGACGTGGCGGTTTGCGTAGGGTCATTCCCGCCTGCCTCAGCGATTTCGACCCCTTTTTCAGGTTGCAGGGGCTACACGCCGCGACCACGTTCTGCCAGCTGGTCACACCCCCAGCGGCCCGCGGCACAACATGGTCAAAGGTTAGATCTCCCTTGCTGCCGCAGTACTGACAGCGGAATTCGTCCCTCAAGAATAAATTAAAGCGCGTGAAGGCCACGCGCTTTCTGGGTTTTACATAATCTTTGAGGACAACGACCGACGGTATTCGTATCTCGGTACTCGGGCTTCGGACGACCTCGTCGTACTCGGCCACAATGTCCACCCTGTCCAGCCAGGCTGCCTTTATCGCTTCTTGCCACGGCCACAGGGAAAGCGGGTAGTAAGACAAGGGACGATAATCGGCGTTCAAAACCAATGCCGGATGATGCTTGAGCGCACCGGGTTCCCTGACAAATTCGGTTCTGAAGTCTCCATCCATCTCTGAATCGCTCCTCGCTCTGCTCTGCCCGTTTTTGACATCAGAGCGGGGAACACCCGCCCCGGCCTTAACTTAACTATATATCGTGTTAAAACTCTGACAAGCCCTGAGTTTCCACAATATCTCGGGTATTGGGTAAGGCGAATCCGTAACATTTGCGTGACAGTTATCCACAGGTTGCACCAATGTGGCCTGCGGGCTATGGCGAAGGTCATGAGCTGGTTCATCCGATTCAACAAACCATTCAACGTGCTGCCGCAGTTTACCGACCGCGCCAATGCGGAGTCGCCGCGCAGCACTTTGTCGGACTATATCGACCTGCCCGGCGTCTATCCGGCCGGACGGCTGGACCGCGATAGCGAGGGGCTGATGCTGCTGACCGACAACGGGCGACTGCAGGCGCAGATCTCCGACCCCAAGCACAAGATGGCCAAAACCTATTGGGTTCAGATCGAGGGCCTGCCTGATGCCGCGGCCCTCAAAGCCTTGCGCGACGGGGTAGAGTTAAAAGACGGCGTGACCCGGCCTGCCAAGGCACGCCTAATCGATGAACCGCAAGGGCTGTGGCCGCGTAATCCTCCGATCAGGGTGCGCCAGTCGGTGCCGGATTGCTGGATCGAACTGACATTACGCGAAGGCCGCAACCGTCAAGTGCGTCGGATGACGGCAGCCGTCGGCCACCCCACCCTGCGCCTGATCCGGGCCCGTATCGGCGACTGGTCGCTGGACGGCCTTGAGCCCGGCCAATGGGACAGCCTGCCCGCTCCGGCGCTGAACTCCGCACCACAACGAAAACGGGACCGCCGCCCGCGCCGGTGACAAAAACCACGTGTTGTGATACACTTATAGAATGAAAGTCACACCGGACATACCCGCGCCCGCCGGAGTTCTCGAGGCCGCGCTCTACGTCGATGACCTGGATGCGGCAGAGCGGTTCTACGGCGAAATCCTGGCGTTGAAGAAAATTCAACGCGTGGCAGACCGGCACGTGTTCTTCCGTGTCGGCGGCTCGGTCTTGTTGCTGTTCAACGCGGATGAAACCGAGAAACCGCCCGGCAACCCCGACCTGCCAGTACCGCCCCATGGCGCGCGCGGTCCCGGTCATGTCTGCCTGATCCTGACGCGTGATGAGATCGATGTGATGCGCAAGCATCTTCTGGACTGGAATGTTCCGGTGGATGCTGAATTCGACTGGCCAGGTGGCGCACGCTCACTTTACGTGCGCGACCCGTCCGGCAATTCAGTCGAGTTTGCAGAGGGTCATTTGTGGGACTGACTGGTCACCGCAGAGGTTGCTTTTCCCCACCAACAACGCGGTAGATATCGCTTGAGACGACGCCGACCTCGGCCAAAACAGCCTGAAACGCCGCCATGTGCGGCGCCGAAAAATGAGCCTCTAACGAAGCCTGGTCCTGCCATTCCTCATAGACGCGAAACCGTGTGGGCTGCCCCAGAATCCTGCTGAACTCGTAAACCAGACAGCCGGGTTCTTTCACCGTTTCCACCACCATCGCCTGCGCCGCTTTGGCTGCTTTTTCAACGCCTTCGGGCGAAACTTCCACTGTTCCCGTCACGATCAGCACAGGGCGCCCTTTCTCAGGTCAACCCGCTTGGTGATTCTGTCGACCGGTCGCCCATCCCGCAGCGGCACACCGTAGGCGACCGAGTAGTCACGGAACCCCATCTTGTCGTAATAGCCCAGCCCCATTCCGTTATCGGCGCGAATGGTTGCGCTGATTGCGTTCAAACCGACCCCGGCGGCGTATCTGGCGGTTTCCGTAAACAGCGCCCGTCCGGCCCCTTTCAGCACCGGCGCGCGGCGGGTGAAGGTTGCGATGTCGGCGCAATCTTCGGGCAGCGTGTCATGCGCCCCCAGCCATTGGAATCCCGCAACCTCGCCCTGATCGTCCAGGGTGACGTGGCAGCAAATCCTGTCCGCCCCGCCCAGATAACTTTGCGCAAACAGAGCCTCGGAAAACGGGATTTCAAACGCGGTCGAGCCTCCGATCTCGATGATATCGTTGAGGATGCGGCAGGCCGCGCTGACATCCTCGGGCATCATGGGGCGGACCGCGATCATGGCTACAGGCTCAGCTTGTCGCGCATGAAGGCCAGCGCGACGCTGAGGCCGTCGGGCGCGATACCGTGGCCAGTGCCCTTCATTACATGCGCGTAGATTTCCTTGAAATCCGCCGCCTGCAGGGCTTCGGCCGCTTCGGGCAGAGATTGCGGTGGCACCACGTCATCAGAATCCCCGTGCACCAGCAGGATCGGCATCCGGCTGACGGTTTCATCAGGCAGCAGATCGGGTTCCAGCAAGCGGCCCGAGAAGGCCACGATCCCGGCTACCGGATCCTCACGCCGCGGGGCGACATGCAAGCTCATCATCGTGCCCTGCGAGAATCCGAACAGCACAACCTGCTCGGGCAGCACGTCTTCGTCCACCATCAGCGCGTCGAGGAATGCGTTGAAATCATCAGCGGCCATTTCCATGCCGCGCCGCGATTCCTCTTCGGACGAGCCGTCGATCCACGGGATCGGGAACCATTGATAGCCGTTTGGCATTCCGGGGATCTGCTCGGGCGCATCTGGGGCAACAAACAGCGTATCAGGCAGGTGTTCACCCAGCGGATCGGCCAGCCCCAGCAAATCGGCGCCATTTGCGCCGTAGCCGTGCACGAACACCACGACCGAGCGTGCGTCGCCCGAAACCGGCTCTTTTCGGAGCGCATTCAAAACCCGTGTCATCTGATCCCTTCTCGTTCTTTGGCCACCCGGTAATAGGCCCACAAAACCCGCGCCGCAACCGACCGCCATGGCGACCAGGCCTCGGCCATCTGTCGCAGTTCCTTGTCAGTCGGGCGTTTGGGTAGGTCGTAGAGAATTCGCGCGGCTTCCTGCAGCGCCAGATCGCCCGGCGCGATCACGTCGGCGCGGCCCAGCGAGAACATCGCGTAGATCTCAGCGGTCCAGACGCCAATACCCGGAACCTCGGTCAATGTCGCAACGACATCCGCGTTAGGAGCATCGCGCAATGCCCTGTAATCAATACGTGCTTCGGCCAGCGCGCGGGCGTATCGGATTTTCTGGCGGCTCAGCCCCACGGCGCGTAGATCGTCATCGGTTGCCCACATGATCTTGCGCGGACCGGTAAGCTTGGCGTCCTGCAGTCGCTTCCAGATCGCATTGGCCGAGGCGACGCTGACTTGCTGGCTGACAATCGCACTGAGCAGCTGCGCGAACCCATCCGGACGGCGACGCAAGGGCAATGGCCCGGTTTGGTCCATCGCATAAGCCATGCGCGGACACGTTTCGGCCAGCCACGCGGCCCCTTCCGACACACATTCGTTGGTTTCGATGATACGTCCTACGGACATGCGCGCTCCGGGCTGATGATCACGTGCACGTTAGGCTGCTTTGCCGCATATGCAACCCGCTTGTGCGGCTGAGTTTTCGCGGATACCCATAGGCCCATGACACTGACCGCCACCACCCCGGACAACAGCCAGGCCAAACGCAACGTCGCCGTTTTGGTGGCTGCGCAGGCCATTCTGGGGTCTCAGATGCCGATGATCTTCATCGTTGGCGGTCTTGCGGGACAGTCGCTGGCGACCAATGCCTGTCTGGCGACTTTGCCCATTTCGCTGATCGTACTGGGATCCATGCTGGCCGCCACACCTATTTCGGCGATCATGCAGCGCTGGGGGCGGCGTGCCGGTTTTCTGGTTGGTGCCACCGCAGGTGCCTGCGGCGGTTTCGTAGGTGCATATGGGCTGTATCTGGGTTCGTTCCCGATCTTCCTGCTGGGCAGCTTTCTGACCGGCATTTACATGAGCGCTCACGGATTCTACCGGTTCGCCGCCGCCGACACCGCATCGGATGCGTTCCGCCCCAAGGCGATCTCTTACGTTATGGCGGGCGGTCTGGCCGCGGCCATCATCGGGCCGCAGATCGTCAAGCTGACCTCGACCGCCTATGTGATCCCGTTCCTAGGCACCTACATGGCGGTGATCGCTCTGAATGTTTTCGGCTCGGCGCTGTTCTTTTTCCTCGACATTCCAACGCCCGAGAAACCCAAGGAAGACGCGCCCCAAGGGCGGTCCCGGCTAGAGATGCTGAAGACCCCGAGCATCGCCGTGGCGATCATCTGCGCGATGGTGTCTTACGCACTGATGAACCTTGTGATGACCTCGACCCCGCTGGCGGTAGTGGGCTGTGGGTTCAGCGCAAATGACGCCGCGGATGTGGTCACCAGCCACGTGCTGGCAATGTATGTACCCAGCTTTTTCACCGGCCAGCTCATCGCGCGTTTTGGGGTCGAGAAAATCGTCGCCCTCGGCCTTGCCATTCTGGCTGGCGCGGGCGTGGTTGCCCTACAGGGTGTCGAGTTGGGCAATTTCTTCGTCGCCCTGATCCTGCTGGGGGTCGGCTGGAACTTTGGTTTCATCGGCGCGACCACAATGCTGGCCTCCTCACATGACGTAAGCGAACGCGGGCGGATGCAGGGCCTGAACGATCTGCTGGTGTTTGGTGGCGTCACGCTTGCGTCGCTGGCCTCGGGCGGGCTGATGAACTGCTCGGGCGGTTCAGCGGTCGAGGGCTGGACGGCGGTGAACCTCGCCATGATCCCGCTGCTGACACTGGCGGGCGGCGCGTTGCTGTGGCTGGTGCTGAAACCGTCCGAGGCGGAAACGGTATAGGACCTACCAGCGCCCGCTGGCCACGGTCCACATAAGCGACAGCCTGCGGCGAATTTCACCCTGTGCCAAATCCCCGGCGGCCACACGATCCGGGTGAGCTACTGCCTGCCGCAGAACCCACTCTGCCTGCCATCCCGCGTATAGCGCAGGCCGGGCTTCAGCCGAAACACCGGACGCTTTGGAACGCGCCTGCCGAAGCCGATCCAAAGCCTTCTGCGCAAGAACCTGAACTCCATCGGGCGTGCCGTCCAGCAAAGGGATACGGCCCCGCGTTTCAAGATCTGGAATGGCCCGCAACCAGTTCGCCACGCCGACGCCATAACCGAAGTCGCGCAGAACGCCCTCATCCGCAGCACCCAACACCTGCGCTGACGCGACCATCAAAGACCCGGCTGAATGGTTAATATAGGCGTCGAAATGCGCCTCATCCTCGAACGGATCTCGGTAGATATCCCAGCGCCTTATGGCCACATACTCATCCAACATAGCAGCAAGATGCGGCGACAGAACCTGCGCCAGAGGCGTCACAACCTCGTGCCTGCGCACGGGCTTACCCTCGGCAATCTCCTGCAACGCATCGCGCCACCATTGCAGCCGCATCTCGGCGATCATCGCTTCCTGAGTAACCCACGGTGCGCGCGCGACCTCGACGTTCAACGCATAGAGCGGAAACAACAGCGGCCGTGCCGCAACGGGCGCCGCCATCACCGCCATGAACCGGTCGGGATCGGCGCGATGCACCAGTTCCGCGCAGGCCTTAACGTTGTCGTCGAAGTCCACGGTCACTCGGCGACCGCCGTCTGCGACCCGCAATCGCGCACCAGTTTCCACTGGATCGCGTCCAGCAGCGCCTCGAATGAGGCATCGACTATGTTCGCACTGACGCCCACGGTCGACCAGCGCCGCCCCTGCCCGTCTTCGCTGTCGATGATCACGCGGGTCACCGCTTCGGTCCCGCCTTGGGTTATGCGCACCTTGAAGTCGACCAGCTTCATATCGGCCAGAATCTGTGAGTACTGCCCCAGATCCTTCGAAAGCGCCTTGGCCAGCGCGTTCACCGGCCCCCGGTCGCTGCCGTTTTCATCCATGGACTCACTGACCGAGAGCTTCTTTTCCCCGTCGACCTTCACGACAACCACGGCCTCGGACAGGCTGACCATCTTGTTGTACTTGTTCTTGCGCCGCTCAACGGTGACCTTGTAGCGCTTGACTTCGAAGAACTCGGGCAATTGCCCCAGCTCATCGCGCGCCAGCAGCTCGAAACTCGCCTGAGCGGTGTCATAGGAATACCCCTCAGCCTCACGCTGCTTGATCCGGTCCAGAATACGCCCCAGCGCCGGGTCACCTTTTTCCACGACCAGACCGGCCTCGGTCAGCCGCTTACGCAAGTTCGATTGCCCTGCCTGATTTGACATCGGAATGATCCGCGCATTGCCGACCGCGCCCGGCTCGACATGTTCATAGGTCGACGGGTCCTTAAGGATCGCGCTGGCGTGCAGCCCCGCCTTATGCGCAAAGGCCGAGGCCCCCACATAAGCTGATTGCTTGCTGGGCACCCGGTTCAGAATATCGTCCAGCATCCGGCTGATGCGCGTCAGACTTCCCAGCGCCTGCAAAGTGACACCTGTTTCAAAGCCCGACGCATAGGGTTCCTTCAACAGCAACGTCGGGATCAGCGCCGTCAAGTTGGCATTGCCGCAACGCTCGCCCAAGCCGTTCAACGTGCCCTGGATTTGCCGCGCCCCGGCGTCCACGGCGGCCAGAGAACAGGCCACCGCGTTCTCGGTATCGTTATGTGTGTGAATACCCAACCGATTCCCGGGCAGCCCCGCAGCAATCACCTCGGACACAATGCGCGAGACCTCAGCCGGCAGCGCGCCGCCATTGGTGTCACACAGCACAACCCAGCGTGCGCCAGCGTCCAGAGCGGCTCGACACACCTCAACCGAATAGCCCGGATTGTCCTTGTAGCCGTCAAAGAAATGCTCGGCGTCGAACAGCGCCTCACGCCCCTGCGCCATGATATGCGCGACCGAGGCGCGGACGTTCTCGACATTCTCCTCCAACGAGATCCCCAGCGCATGGGTGACGTGGTAATCGTGCGATTTGCCGACCAGACACACCGCCTGTGTCCCTGCATTCATCACGGCGGCCAGAACATCGTCATTCTCGGCCGACCGACCCGATCGCTTGGTCATGCCAAACGCGGTCAGACGGGCCGAGGTCTTGGGCGCGACCTCGAAAAACGCGCTGTCCGTCGGGTTCGCCCCCGGCCAGCCGCCTTCAATATAGTCCACGCCCAACTTGTCCAGAGCCTGCGCGATTTGAACCTTTTCGGCGGTCGAAAACTGGACGCCCTGCGTCTGCTGCCCATCCCGCAGGGTCGTGTCGTAGAGGTAAAGGCGTTCCTTTGACATCACACTTCCTCCAGCTTGGCAGCATCAAACCCGGCACCCGGCACCAGTTCCACCCCGTCCTTGCTCATGCGAACTTCCAGACCCGCGGCCACATAAGCGGCTTTCAGGCGATCCACTTCAGAGAAGTCCTTGCTTTGCATCGCAGTTGCCCGGGCATCTGCAAGCCGGTTTGCGTGTGCAGACAGGTCTATTGAACCAGTATCCGCCCACTCACCCATTTGTTCGGAAAGAAGCCCAAGAAGCTGAGCTGAAGCAACAAAACTTCTTTTGGCGTCTTCTGGGCTTTCATATTCTTCTAACTTCGAAACGGCTTTTGTTTCCAAAGCATAAACACGGGCGAAAAGAGCGTGTAGCTCGGCCAATGCGCCCGCCGTGTTTAGGTCGTCACTCAGCGCAGCGACAACTGCGGGCGCCGCGCTGGCGGCGGGCTCGATGCCCGCAGTCAGCGCCCGCCACTTGCGCAACGTCGCCTCGGCCTCACGCGCCTTTTTCTCGGTCCAGTCCATCGGCTTGCGATAGTGGGTCTGCAGGAAGACAAAGCGGATCACCTCACCCGGCACGCCCTGCTCCAGCAGATCGTGCACGGTAAAGAAATTGCCCAGCGATTTGGACATCTTCTTACCTTCGACCTGCAGCATCTCATTATGCAGCCAAACCCGCGCAAACTCCCCTTCGGGATGCGCGCAGCAGCTTTGCGCAATTTCATTCTCATGGTGCGGAAACATCAGGTCGTTGCCGCCGCCGTGAATGTCAAAGCTGTCGCCCAGCAGCTCATAGCTCATGGCCGAGCATTCGATATGCCAGCCCGGACGTCCCCGGCCCCAGGGGCTGTTCCAACCCGGCAGCTCATCGGTCGAGGGCTTCCACAGCACAAAATCCATCGGATTTTTCTTGTAGGGCGCGACCTCAACCCGTGCCCCTGCAATCATGTCATCGACAGAGCGTCCAGACAAAGCGCCGTATTTCTCTTTCCAATTGTCCACGGCGAACAGAACGTGCCCCTCGGCCGCGTAAGCATGACCCTTAGCAATCAGGTCTTCGATCATCGCGATCATCTGGTCAATGTATTGCGTAGCGCGCGGCATCTCGTTGGGCTCCAACGCCCCCAGCGCCCCCATGTCATGCAGATACCAGCCGATGGTCTCGTCCGAACGCTCCTGCACCAACTGTTCCAACGTGCCCGCGGCACCGGCCTGCTGCCGCGCTAAGGCGGTTGCGTTGATCTTGTCGTCCACGTCGGTGAAGTTACGCACATAGGTCACGTGATCCGCGCCGTAAGTGTGCCGCAGCAAGCGGTAGAGCACATCGAATACAACCACCGGCCGTGCATTGCCCAGATGAGCGCGATCATAGACGGTCGGTCCGCAGACATACATCCGCACATTGTCGGCGCTGATCGGAACGAAATCCTCTTTCGTCCGAGTCCGGGTGTTGTGCAGTTTGATCGTCGTCATCGGTCGGCTCCTAAAGACAGCGTGGCTTCTCGCGTTGGCGCGGGCTTAGCAACTTGTCTCAGGGATGAAAACGAAAGAAACCGGCCCGCGTGATAAATCAGCAGGTAATGCAGCAGATAATGATGCAGGTCATCCGGTTCATTCTGTCCCAGTAGCACGCAGACCGCCTTGCGCCAAGCCCCGAGTTCCGCCCCTGTGCGTCGCCGATTGACATTCCCGAACGCCTCTGGCCCTGTCAGCGCAAGACACCAGACGGAGGCGTGCCATGAAATTGTCGCAGCGTATCACTCATCTGACCGAAGGCGGCAGTGACGGCTGGGAAGTGTTCTATCGGGCCCGCCGGATGATCAGCGACGGTTACGCAGTGACCGAGCTGACGATCGGCGAACATGACATCCGCACCGATGCGTCGATTCTTGAAGCGATGGACCTGTCCGCCCGGCAAGGTCACACCGGTTATGCGATGGTCCCTGGCACCGATTTGCTGCGTGACACAGTGGCCGCCCGACTGCAGGCGCGTACCGGAGTGCCCACCAAGCGCAACAATGTATTGATCACGCCTGGCGGACAATCGGCCTTGTTTGCGGCCCATGTCGCGGTGTGTGATCCTGGTGATGTCGGGCTGTATCTCGACCCGTATTACGCCACCTACCCCGGCACGATCCGCGGCGCCGGTGCCGTGGCGCGTTCGATCCAAACCACCGCCGAAGACGCGTTCCAGCCCCGCGCCGAGCAGATCGAGGTCGCCGCCGACGGCGCTGTGTCCTTGCTGGTCAACACGCCGAACAACCCCACCGGTGTTGTGTATTCCCGCCAGACCCTCGAAGCGATCGCCGAGGTGTGCCGTCAGCGTGACCTGTGGCTGATCTCGGACGAGGTTTACGACACGCAGGTTTGGGAAGGCGAACACATTTCGCCGCGTACCCTGCCAGATATGGCCGAACGCACTCTGGTTGTCGGATCGATGTCGAAATCTCACGCGATGACCGGATCTCGCTGCGGTTGGATTGTCGGGCCTGAAGAGGTGATTTCTCATCTGATCAACCTCGCCACGCATACGACCTACGGTGTCCCCGGGTTCATTCAGGACGCCGCCAGTTTCGCACTGAATGCGGGCAATGATCTGGAAGAACAGATTGCCGAACCCTTCCGCCGACGTCGCGCGCTGGCCGTTGGCATTCTCGAGGCGCAGAACTCCATCGGGCTGGTTCCGGCACAGGGGGCGATGTACCTGATGCTGGATATCCGTGCCACCGGCCTCAGCGGTGACGGGTTCGCCAATGCCCTTCTTGATACGCACGCAATCGCGGTAATGCCGGGTGAGAGCTTCGGGTTTGCAGCCGCAGGCCATATCCGCGTGGCGATGACGATTGACGATGAGAGATTCGCAACCGCCCTGTCCACGATTTGTGCATTTGCATCTGAATTGGCTGAGCGTCACGCCACCGTCGGCTGACAGACATCAAAAGCGGAAAGACGTCCGCAAGTTGAACACGTTCGAATCCAACCCGCCATCCGTTCGGGTGACATCGTCAAAATTCTGCCGCAACGCCTCGCCGCTGATCACCAAACGGTCGTTGATGGGATAAGCCACGCCGATTCCGTAGACGGCGGCGGTGTCGTTGTCGACCGAAGCATCCAACCGGGCCGCACCAACCACGACGTAACCCAGGGCGCCACCGAAATCATAACCGCCACGCAGTTTCAGGCGGGTCATACTGTCCAGACTGCCCTCGCCGCCACCCAGATCCAGGGACAAGCGATTATATTCCAGTTCACCACCCAGGACAAAATTGCCGAAATCCCGGTCATACCCTATATGAGGCCCAAAGACAGTGTCGTTGCCGCTTGATCCGTTCGGTCCATCTGCTTCGGCATATCCAAAACTGAAACCGGCATAAGCCCCGGTCCAATCCTCAGCCATTGACGGGGCTGCAATGCTCGCCACCAAAATGAGACTGAGGGCCTTAAGGGCTTTCATTAAACTCTCCTAAAGAACCTTTCGCCAGAACTTTGGTCTTTTGAGTCAACGTAACTTAGAAACCTGGTCCGCAATCGTTAAGATTCAATTGAGCTCACGAACCACTCTTAAATAAGTGAAGGAACCATAACAGATTTCTGCCTTAGCGGGAAAAATTCTTCCGCTACTAAATAATTGCCGTGACACATGTATCACAGCTTCGCTTTTGAACTCTCAGGTCGCAAACAGGACAGAAAGCAGATGTGCACATCGGAATACTGATCTCCGAAACGCGAGGACAGATGCAAAACGACGTTTGGAAAATTCGGCTGATCAGCCGTACCATTGGTGCGGATCGTGGTCGTGCGGCGCGGGGGCGGCCAACAAGGGCGTGAAAACACCCTCACTCCTGACGCCTTTTCTACTGGATTCTGACTCATGAACGATCAAACCCGTACCTCTTCCCGCAGCGGCGGACGCGCCGCGCGCCGTGCCGCTCGTGCCACCGCCCTGCCCGAACACCTGCGTCCCATCCGCCCCGGCATGGAGGGCGGCGTCCTCAATGTTCTGAACCAGGCACAAATAGAACGCATTCACGAGGCTGCTCTGACCGCATTGGAGACCATCGGCCTGGCCGACGCCCCGCAAAGCGGGATCGATTACCTCGTCGGTGCGGGTTGTACACTGGGCGACGATGGCCGAATCCGCTTCCCCCGAGCCCTCGTTGAGGACACGATTGCCAGGGCCAACCGTTCGGTCACGTTGTACAGCCGGAACGGCAAAACCGATCTGGACCTGTCCGGCACCAAAGTTCACTACGGAACCGCAGGCGCGGCCGTCAGCGTGGTTGACGTTCACGGGAATGAATACCGTGATTCAACAGTTCAAGACCTGCATGACGCATCCCGCATCTGCGAACAGCTTGAAAATATTCACTTTGTTCAGCGTCCGATGGTCTGTCGCGACATTCCCGACAACCTGGAGATGGATCTAAACACGATCTACGCCGCGTGTTCGGGTACGTTCAAACATATCGGCACATCCTTCACCGAACCGCATCACGTGGCCCCGGCGATGGAGATGATCTACACAATCGCCGGCGGCGAAGATAAATTCCGTGAGCGTCCGTTCATCTCGAACTCGAACTGCTTTGTCGTGCCGCCGATGAAATTTGCGACCGAAAGCTGCGAGGTTATGGAACTGTGCATCAAGGCCGGGATGCCGGTTCTGTTGCTGTCGGCCGGGATGGCGGGCGCGACCGCACCTTCGACAATCGCCGGTGCGATCACTCAGGCCACGGCGGAATGTCTGGCCGGACTGGTTTATGTAAACGCCGTAAGCCCCGGTGCGCCGGCGATTTTTGGCACTTGGCCATTTGGTCTGGACCTACGCACAGGCGCCATGTCGATCGGGTCCGGCGAACAGGCTCTGCTGACCGCAGGCTGCGCCCAGATGCACCGGTTCTACGACCTGGCAGGCGGGGCCGCCGCTGGTGCGTCCGACTCGAAAATGCCCGACATGCAGGCCGGATGGGAGCAGATGTGCTCGAACGTCATGGCCGGGCTGTCGGGTGTGAACATGGTGTACGAAGCGGCAGGTATGCACGCCTCATTGCTGGGCTTCTGTCTGGAAAGCCTCATCCTCAGCGACGACCTGATCGGTCAGGCGCAGCGCTGTGTGCGTGGAATCGAAGTGACCGATGAAACGCTGGCATTGGACCAGATCGCCGAGGTTTGCATGGGCGGACCAGGCCACTATCTGGGCACCGACGCAACGCTCAGCCGAATGCAGGCGGACTATGTTTACCCAACCTTCGGTGACCGGACCTCGCCCAAGGAATGGGCGGAACTTGGCAAACCCGATCTGATCGAGAAAGCGACAAAGCGGAAGGAAGAGATCCTGTCGTCCCCGTCACCGGCCCGGTTCGATCCGCTGCTGGACGCCGAGATTCGCGGCAAGTTCAACATTCACCTCGCCTGATAGAATATTGTAAAAGCGGCCAGATTTGATCTGGCCGCCTTCTATTTCGGGGTTAGCCGTCAGTCGCCGGAAGCAGACCTGCTTCCTGCGCCACGGCGATTTCGGCCTCATCCAGCGCGCCGTCACCATTTGCATCCATTGCCGCGAAACCGTCTGCGTCAACATCGGGCAGAACGGCCTGCACTTCTTCGATTGTCAGCACACCATCCCCATTGGCGTCAGCCGAGGCTTGGGCGACGGCCAGCATCGGCAATCCAAGGGCAAGGACAGAGATAGCGGTCAGAACTTGCGGTTTCATTGTGATTACTCCTGATTGAGTTTTTGTGTCTTTCGTCCGGACAGCATCAGAAACACCGCAACGGGATACTGTGTCACCTGCATTCAGGATTGTTTCCGATTTCGCGCCAATCTCCGCGTGTTTGGCGGAGTCGCATCTGCGATCAACCGCCGGAAAAAACTAGGAATCCTCGATTCGGCGGGTCTTGCCCGACGTGTCATGCACAATCCGGCAAAGCTCTGCTCAAATCCCGGGTGAAGCCGCTGAAAAAAGAAAGGGGGCCGAAGCCCCCTGCCAGTTTCGCCTTCCAGGCTCATTTCGTTGACCGCCCGGTGTTTTTTTGCCTGCGGCCTGGACTGCGCATGGGACGAGCGCACCCGCCCCGTGAAAGAGTGGAAAAGAGCAAATATTCCGCCCCACCCTGTTCCCGGCCAACACGGGCATGTCGGCCGAGTGGAGAAAGGTCGTTAGGTAAGTCTCAGACCCTTTCTCCGTATTCGTCGGGGCCGGTCACTGTGGCAGCATCCGACCCCTGCGCCCCGGGGTGCCGGGGCGATTGTCTTAGCTACACCCGCTGGTTGCGCCGCAGGTGTTGCATTTCATGCAGGTGCCGTTGCGCACCAGCGTGTAGTTTCCGCATTCGCCGCAAGGATCGCCCTCATAGCCCTGCATCTTGGCTTTGGTCCGTGCATCCATGCTGGTTGCAACAGCGGTTTCAGTTGAAGGCGCTTCAAAGGTGGGCGCGGTTTCGGCCATGCCGTTCACCTCTGCCTGACCGCCATTAAAGACCACCAGATCTTGCGGCAGACGCTTGCGAAGATACCCAGTCGAGCTGATTTGTTTCAGCACTTCCAAAGACTTGGAGGCCGCGCTGTCACTGATTTCCGAGACATTGGACAAACCGTCCTCTTCGCCACGCCCCAGATCGTCAAAGGTTGCACCTTCGGGCTTCACATGGGCCAGATCGGTGCGGTCCAGATAGGACACGGCCAGCTCGCGGAAGATGTAATCCAGGATCGACGTCGCGTTCTTGATCGAGTCGTTGCCCTGCACCATCCCGGCCGGTTCGAACTTGGTGAACGTGAAGGCATCCACGAACTCTTCCAGCGGCACCCCGTATTGCAGGCCGACCGACACTGCGATTGCAAAGTTGTTCATCATCGCCCGGAAGCCAGCGCCTTCCTTGTGCATGTCGATGAAGATTTCGCCCAGCTTGCCGTCTTCGAACTCACCGGTGCGCAGATAGACCTTGTGGCCGCCTACGATCGCCTTCTGGGTGTATCCCTTGCGGCGATGGGGCAGTTTTTCGCGATGGCTGCGGATGATTTCCTTGACCACAACCTTCTCGATCACCTTCTCGGCCAGAACGACGGCTTTTTCCTGCGCCGAACCGCTTTCCAGCACTTCCGCCGCTTCGTCATCATCCTCGACCAGAGCTGCGGCCAGAGGTTGAGACAATTTCGAGCCGTCGCGGTACAGCGCGTTGGCTTTCACACCCAGCGACCAGCTGAGTTCGTAGGCCTTCTGGCAATCCTCGATGGTCGCGTCATTCGGCATGTTGATCGTCTTCGAGATCGCGCCCGAGATGAAGCTCTGCGCCGCCGCCATCATGGTAATATGGCTGTCAACGCCAAGGAAACGCTTGCCTTTCTTGCCACACGGGTTGGCGCAGTCGAAGATCGAATAATGCTCTTCCTTCAGGTGCGGCGCACCTTCCAGCGTCATGGTTCCGCAGACATGGTCATTCGCTGCGTCGATATCCGCCTTGGTAAAGCCAAGATGGCGCAGCAGATCAAAGGTCGGGTCATTCAACTTTGTCGCCGGGATGCCCAGAACGCCGGTGCAGAAATCCTCACCCAAAGTCCACTGGTTGAAGACGAACCGGATGTCGAAGGCACTTTCCAGAGCTGCATCCACTTTGGCCAGCTCATTCGGGCCAAAGCCGTGACCGGTCAGCGACGTGTGGTTGATCCCCGGCGCGTTGCCGATGGTGCCGTGGCCAACCGCGTAGCCTACGATCTCTTCGATCTGAGACGAGGAATAACCCAGCTTTTCCAGTGCCGACGGCACTGAGCGGTTGATGATCTTGAAGTAACCGCCGCCGGCCAGCTTCTTGAACTTCACCAGAGCGAAGTCCGGCTCGATCCCGGTGGTGTCGCAATCCATCACCAAACCAATGGTGCCGGTGGGCGCAATTACAGTCGCTTGCGCATTGCGGTAACCGTTCTTTTCGCCGAGGCTCAGCGCCTCGTCCCAGGCTGACATGGCCAGATCGACCAGACGCTTGTCCGGGCAATTGTCGTGATCCAGAGGAACCGGCTTCACCGCCAGTTTCTCATAGCCCTCGGTCACACCCTGCGACGCACGGCGGTGGTTACGGATGACACGCAGCATGTGGTCGGCGTTGCGTTCGTAGCCTTTGAACGGGCCAAGCTCTCCGGCAATCTCGGCCGAAGTCGCATAGGCCACACCGGTCATGATCGCGGTCAGTGCGCCACAGATCGCCCGACCCTTATCCGAGTCATAGCTGTAGCCCATATTCATCAGCAGGCCGCCGATATTGGCATAACCCAGACCCAGCGTACGGAAGTCATAAGACAGTTGCGCGATTTCCTTCGACGGGAACTGCGCCATCGTCACCGAGATTTCCAGCGTCAAGGTCCACAGACGCGAGGCGTGCATGTAGTCCGCTGCCTGGAACTCACCATCCTTCAGGAAGGTCAGCAGGTTCATCGACGCCAGATTACAGGCCGTGTCGTCCAGGAACATGTACTCCGAGCACGGGTTCGAGCCACGGATCTGACCGTCTTCGGGGCATGTGTGCCACTCGTTCACCGTGTCGTGGAACTGGATGCCCGGATCAGCGCAAGCCCATGCGGCGTGGCCGACCTTTTCCCAAAGATCACGTGCCTTGACGGTCTTGGCGACCTTGCCATCGGTGCGGTTGATCAGTTCCCAATCCGCGTCTTTCTCGACCGCAGTCAGGAACGCGTTGGTCACGCGGATCGAGTTGTTCGAGTTCTGACCCGAGACCGAGCTATAGGCTTCCGAATCCCAGTCCGTGTCATAGGTCGGGAATTCGATGCTGTCGTGGCCCTGTTTGGCGTAATCCAGCACGCGCTTGATGTAAGTCTCGGGGATCGCGACCTTCTTCGCCTCGCGAACCGCTTTCTTCAGGCTTTCATTCTTGTTGGGATCATACGCATCGTCTTGCGCACCGTCCCAGCTGCGGATGGCCTCGAAAATGCCGTTCAGCATCTTCTCGTGCATCTTCGATCCGGCAACGATCGAGGCCACCTTCTGCTCTTCGATCACCTTCCATTCGATGAATTGCTCGATGTCCGGGTGATCTGCATCGACGATCACCATCTTTGCTGCTCGACGGGTTGTCCCGCCTGATTTGATCGCGCCAGCGGCGCGGTCGCCGATCTTGAGAAAGCCCATGAGACCCGAGGACTTGCCGCCACCCGACAGCGCTTCGCCTTCTGCACGCAGATGGCTGAAGTTGGTCCCGGTACCCGAGCCGTATTTGAACAGGCGCGCCTCGCGCACCCACAGATCCATGATGCCGCCTTCGTTCACCAGATCATCATCGACCGACTGGATGAAGCACGCGTGCGGCTGCGGATGTTCGTAAGCGGATTTCGATTTGGTCAGCTTGCCGGTTTTATAGTCGACATAGTGGTGCCCCTGCGCCGGGCCATCGATTCCATAGGCCCAATGCAAACCGGTGTTGAACCACTGCGGGCTGTTCGGTGCCGCGCGCTGGGTCGCCAGCATATAGCGCATCTCGTCGAAATAGGCGCGCGCGTCTTCCTCGGTCGAGAAATAGCCGCCTTTCCAGCCCCAGTACGCCCACGCACCGGCCAGACGGTCGAACACCTGCTTGGAAGAGGTTTCACCACCGAATTCAGCACCTTCGGCCGGAACCGAGCGCCACAGGAATTCGGGAACGTCCTTTTCCTTGACCTTCTTCAGCGCTGAAGGGACGCCGGCCTTGCGGAAGTACTTCTGCGCGATAACGTCGCTGGCCACCTGGCTCCACTTTGCGGGAACTTCGATCTCGTCGAGGCGAAACACGATGGTGCCATCCGGGTTCCGGATTTCTGATGTCGCGGACACAAAGTCCAGCTCTGCGTACGCGTCCTGCCCCGATTTGGTGAATTTCCTGTCAATCTTCATGTCCGCAGCCCTAGATTCAATCAACTTGTCCCTTGGCATCAGGGGCGTTTTTAGCGTTCCGTCAGCCGTGCCAGAAATTTTGGACGCAAACGACCCGGCGCTGTTTTTGACAGCGCGAAACCGTTCGTACGGTTGCACGTTTAATAGAAGTGCTTTCCGACCCTCGCCCTATGCCCCGCTCCGGTTATTCTACCAGATTTAGTGGCATCCCTTTCGGCCCATACAACTTGGCGTATTCAGCCATAGATCGTCAATGTCATTTTTCAGTCATTTTCGAAATCTTTTATATTGACCCAAAGGTTTCGGAGGCCCCTCTGCGGCCGGATTGCGATTCCTCCACAGGTTCATCCACCGGCCACGCCGCGCTCCGTGAAAATCATCCAGCGGGATTAACTGTGTTTCTCGGCACAGTTACCGGCATTTGGTAATCCGGCGCTAAGATGGGTAGGCTGAACAAGAATCAAAAAAATCGCTCGTCGGTGTGTTGGACAAAATTCATTTCGTGAAAAACGAATTATCGAGGGGGCCAGATCCAATGTTGGTGTTTCGCTTACTTCCCGTAATGGCGTTGATCGTGGCCTGCACACCACAAGATGTGCCCCAGCCAACGCGCAGCGCGCAGTTCGACACATACCCTGAACGGCTTTTTGATACGTTCGAAACCCAATGTGCCGGGCCCGGTGAGCAATTCCAGAAAATCGGGAATCGGGTCTATGAATGCACCGAGTTGCTGCCACCGGACACAACCGCTTTTCTGATTCTCAATTATGATGGATACCCGCAGGACCTGCCCAAGAGTGTCATGCGGATGACATCGACCAAGAACACCTCGGGCTACCGCGTGGATGCCGAGCTGTTCTTTAGCGTGCCCCAAAAACAGGGCCCTGCAGTCAACGTCCCAGTGGAAAGCAAGAATCTGGATCAGGCGCTTGGCGCGCTGTTCCAGACGATGGGTGGTTCACCGATATGAAGGAAAGAAGTGGTCGGGGCGGCAGGATTCGAACCTACGACCCCCTGTACCCAAAACAATGGGAGTAAACTATTTTTTAAATTTATTTCAAAGGCTTGAAGAATGGTCCTTCGATCCCGCCTCACTTATCTCTAATCGAGTTCACTTTCCTAGCCACTGCTTCGCTCGAAGCACACTACTTGATTCTTGAAAAAATCTCGAATCCAAGAAAAAGGCCATCTGAGTCTCCCACTCACCAGATCTTTGTTAGGGAGAGATTCTGCGTCGGGAATGTACAAGCAGTAAGTGTTTGCGGACTGATTTACCTATTAGTTTCGAAACACTGCCTAAGAAGACTAAATAACTTACCCTTCTGCACCTCAATTTCACGCGCGAGTTCGTTGAACCAGATTTCGTCCTCCTTCAAAACTTTCAGGTGCAACTGCCCAGTGTATTTCGATCTGGGCCTGCCAGCGGGTCGATGTGCTACTTCCTGGGTTTTGTGTTCCTCGCCGGCGCAGCAAGTCGTGAACTTTTTTTCAGTAGTGCTCTCCAAAATTTACCGTTTAACCTGTTCGACCAACTCGGCTATCTGTGCCTGTGAAAGATTTACTTCGCTCATATGGTTCCTCTCCATGCGTTCAGTGAAGTGCAACAGGCGTCTGGCCCGGGACGGGTTGGGTTGGGTTGGGTTGGGTTGGGTTGGGTTGGGTTGGGTTGGGTTGACGGACTCAATTCAGCTCCCGCATTCACAGTTTACTTCATAGAATGATGGCTCGCCATACTTGATTTGTCAAAGATGGCCAAAACAAATACCGACCCCCTACTCATCGCGTTTGCTAAAGTCTTACGACGGCATCGTCAGGCATCAAAATTGTCTCAAGAGGAGCTTGCGCATCGCGCAAACAGGAGCATGCGATATGTGTCGCTACTGGAAAGCTGCAAGCACCAGCCGACCTTACAGTCATTAAATCTATTGAGCGAAGCCCTAGGCTTAACACTCAGTCAGTTGATTGCCGAAATTGAAATAGAAGTTGAGCGAACTCCAAATTCCAAAGGCGAACGCGGATAAGTTTGTACCAAAAGACAAATTTTGCATGCGGATCGACTTCCAACCAAAATGGAATGTGACCCAACAAGCAATTTCGCCCAAACAAATCGGAGCCAAATTGTATAAACTATAATGCGCAGATGACTTAAGCCTTAAACCCAATGCTGTAGAGGTGTCATGTACCCACTTTAGATGCCGCAAGGAGCTTTCGCTGCATTCTCGACTGAGGCTCAGAGTGATTCGATACCATCGTACGCAGCTCTTGTTCCCAACATTGGTGTAATCGAAAACTGCAAACTATTCTTGGCACGTTACCGACCAGCAAGGATAAAAAATTATTTTATTCTTATCAATCCTTTAGGTGGATTTTTTTAGTTGACACGATAGGGGGCACTCCTCTCAAATATTCAACCACCAAAACACATTTATGGGAGATAAGTTATGACGCAACTCAAACAAATCCCGCAAACAATGAAGCTGCGCCCTGATTTTGTAGGGTTTTCTGGCTGGGCAGCTAGTACAATTTATGACCGAGCAGCACATGGTGAGATCAAACTGATTAAAGTTGGCCGCGCTACGTACGTTGACCTTAGAAGTTTTTCTTCCTTCCTGGAACAAAATCGATTCATGCCAAAGCGTCGCCGCAACTCATAGCACGGGTTGTCGGTGGGGGAAAAAAAATCGATTAGAGAGAAGATTGCGCCACTGATTGAAGAGGCCCTTTCGCTCAATCCTAGAGGTTGTTTGCGTGGCGTACTGCTTCAAGCGCGCGACATGTGCGGCGGACAAATTCGTACCGAAATTACAACTAGAACTCTTGAAGTCATGAGGCCCGGCCAAAAGCTCTCTGACCCAATGCATCCTGGACTGAGATTTGAATGCGGGAACAGAAAGGGCATATCCATCATTTACCGGTATAGGCATCCGGCTACTAACAAGCAAAATCAGTTGACGTTTGGAAAGTTTGGAAAACGAGCTGACGGATTGATGGACTTAGAGCAAGCAAGAGAATATTACAGCGATCTTCGAGCTCAAAGGCTTGCAGGGAAAGTTCCTAAGCTACGAGAAAAAAAGGGAGAACGCCTAACGGTAAGCGACCTCTGTGATCTTTTCCTAGACCGGTATGCCAAGCTAAAGAGGAAGTCTTGGCAACAAGACCAAGACAGAATCAATCTGCACATTCGCCCCAAGCTGGGATCAAAAATGGCACTCGACGTTACCTATGAGGATGTTCAAGAACTCACTTTTCATTTGTATAACTTTGGTGGGCGTACCGGCGCGGGCGCACCCAAGCAAGCTAAAAACGTACGAGCTTTGATCAGTCGAATTTATTCAGTTGGCTCTGGCATCAAAACCAAAGGTGCCATCGCAAAGGCGTGGCTCCCTCGTGACCACCCCAATCCAGGGCAATTGGCAGAAAGACTAGACTACACACCTAATCAATACTTTCCAACAAAAGATGATCTTGTCGCGTTCATGACAAAGGGTGAAAAGTACCTCGAAAAAACTTGGCTCCCTCTACTTTTCCAAGCTCAGACATTTAGCCGTGTTGGCGAAGTCACGCAAATGGATTGGAGTGAAATCGATATCGAACAAGCCATTTGGACCCTCCCGGCCGAGAAAGTGAAAAACAGCCAGGAGCACAAAGTTTTTCTGAGCACTCAATCTGTAGAATTACTAGAAGGTCTGTCTGGACAAAGAAAAGGTTCAGTTTTTAAAGTAACGAAGGATTACGTAGTTCATTCAATCGCCAAACAGAGATCCAAAATTGGCATAAATGAAGAAATGTCCAGTCACGATCTCAGAAGGGCGGGACTGACATGGGTTAAGGATGTGGGTGGTAGTAGGGATATTCGCGATAAGCTAAGCAATCACAAATCTTCAACAAGAGATGTCGACGCAATTTATGCGAGGGCTGAAATGGAAGAACTTAGGAGAGAGTTTACACAGAGATGGTGTGACTACTTGGAAGCTTTGTCCAACGTGGAATAAGGCTTCATGGTGTTCGCGGATGCTCTGAAACCCAACTTTTAGTCATTTGTGTATAGGGCAGTTTGTCCTTTTTGAACATCGCGGTTTGTAGTCCCCATTCGAGATTTCCGGCGCAAAATTCCAGTTGCAACCAACCTTTGGCTCAACCGTAGTGATACTGAGAACCAGATCCGCGTCGAGAGTAAGCAATTCAAAGTGGACCCTCGGCAAAACCGAACGTGACCACATCCAAATAAGAAGGAGAAACCCGTGACGACATCAAAGTCCGATGAAGCAACCAAACCGCTCCAGTTCATGGTCGCGGAGGAAATGTTTGAGCATATTTGGCACACTGGCCGTCCAGTTTGCAGGACGCGGGTAAGAAGCGAAAACCGCTCTCTTTTACGATGTCGTCTCATTCAATGACTGCACTTCGAAAAGCGAAACGGCGCGAGTTGTTCAACTCGAAGGCAAGCTTCGTGAAGTCAAGGAGCACTTGGAGGAGACGACCGCGGAAAGTGATCGGCTTGTACAACGGCAAAATGCGCTAACCAAGAATGCTAATGTGGTGCAACCATTGTTAAATCAAAGCTTGATTTTGGCATTTGTAGGCACTGGGCATGGATCCAGTTCCTCTTGCTCCAAGCGATGGGCATCTTCACCTGAAAGCCAATGGATCAATTCATATGAGGGAGACTTGGGGTCTACAGAGATTTTGTCAAAAGAACTTGGTGTTCCGAATTTACGCGCAAGGTCTGGAGACATCATGTGAAGTTGAAATGGGCATTCAACGATCCGCCACACCGCGTCTGCGATAGCGGCTCCTGCCATATCGATGTCGCCCCAGTGAAATACTCCCTCACTCAGATGTCGAGAAAGCTTCCTAATTAAGGCTTTTTCTCCGGATCCAGGCCACCCTCCTGTGTACACAACAGCCATTCTCGGTTCCATGGCCTCCGATACAAACCGATTGAAGCTGGCATAGTTTTCAACAGTTATCAAAGTATGAAGCGGTGGAACTTCGAGTTTTTCAATCATCCTAGGATGAATCCCAATATGAACCTTGTTCTGGAAATGGGCTTTTGAAAATGGAATATCGGCGGCGAATTGTACCAAGTGTGGAAACTTATCCAAGCCAAGCTCTGAGACGATTGCATCGTCGCTGAGATCAGGCCCGAATTTCTGCTGTTCCCGTAGTTCGGAAATGATCTTAGGAAGCTGACTCTCGATCAGTTTCGAGTCCCCGCAACTGACCCGGGAATAGGTCCTGAGATCTCTCCCATCCGAATCTTCCTTAGCGAGGGCAGCACCATAGGCTCTCAAGAAATCCGAGACGGCATCGATGTCGGTCTCGCTGAGGCGATGAGGACGCTTGTTTGATTTCCACTGCTTCAAAAGTTTCTCGGCAGCCTCTGATGCGTGTGGACGATGTTCTGAAGATAGTGTCAACACAAACGCGTCAATGACTTTCTTAGCCTCTGCCAGTTTGTCGCTCTTTGGTGTTCGTCCAAGAAATTCATACAGACGCTGCGCATCAACAAGGGTCACTCGCTTCATCAGGTGATCATTGTCGCCCTTGTCCATCTCCAAGCTCACGGCTCCTGTTTGCTCGGCGTGCTCAACTGAAATCTTGAAACTCTGCTCTTCAGCAAGTGAATCAAAGCGCTGTGAAACAAATTCAGCAAACTGGTTGCCAGGCTTTTGGGAACCCATCGCATCCTCAAAACGATCTAGAAGACGATTGAATAGAGCCATTGAGTTTGTGTGTCGTCTACGCATTTCCGGCTTGAGAAACATCCAAATTTGCGATGGTGTCTCCCTCCCTGATTTTAGCACGAAATCCTGTAATCCCGATACGTTCAGGATTGGCGGCCATAAGCTCCTCTCTAAGTTTCTGCTTTGGGTATTCGGGATCGATGTACAACTCTGTCTTACCAGGTTCTTTGGCTATATTGATGATTGTGTCCATCAACTCCATGAAACTCGTTCTCTTTTCCTCAGGGGCCGCCACAAGAATTTGTAGACCCAAATCCTGAAAGAAGCGGATGAGTTGCTGTGTGTTTTTGATATCCAGTTTTGAGAATGCTTCATCAAAGCAAACCAATCCCATGCCCTCGTTGTCGTCTGGGCGTGCATTGGGAAAATAGACAGCTGCCATCGAGGCCGCGATTGCCACATAGTACGGCGTCTGCTTCTGTCCACCAGACCCCTTTGCAGACCGCTCGGACAGACTACCAAGAATTTTCACATTGCTCGGTGCCTCGCCGGTGTCATCCATACTGTCGATGATATAGTCATCGACCTCATCTGCTGTCATGTTGAGCTCGTAGCGAAAGTACTGTCGATAGTCGACAAACTTGGATTCAATGCCCTCATTGGTGAAAATTCCGCGGATAATTTCAACCGCTTCATCAAGCTGAGCATTACCGCCATGTGTGAGGAATTCGTTAGCCCTGGTTGGGTCCGCCGCAACCTGCTGACACATTTGGTAGAGAGCCTGCATAGAGGGATCTACCGAGCGCTTAAAGAAATACGTGAGACCCTCGAACTTGTGCTTGGATAGCCGCTTGTTCAGCTTTTTTAGCTCAGATTGCGCCCCTTGGAAACTGTCATGCAATTTCATTACAAGGATTTCGCGCACCTCATTGCGCACTTCTGCTTTTCGCTCTTCGACTTCGCCCTGATAATGCCGAAGCTCGTTGTCCTGAAGCGTGAAGAAGCGAGCAATTAACCATCGCAGTATCTGCTCAGGATCTTGCGAGCCTACTTTGCCATCTTCGTTATACTTCCTTAGATACCCATGGATATCACCAAGGTTACGTTTCAGGTTCCGTAGCTTATCAGGGGTATCGAATTCCCTGCGCTCAGCTTTCAGCTTAACAGTTTGTTCTTCATGCCAATCGGGGTCCTCGGTATTGCTGCGCTCAAGTACTTCCTTGATGCTCGACAGACGGTGGCCGCGGCCCTTATGCTCGATATCGCCGAAAGCTTTCCTGAAAGTATCGTAGGGCTCACCGAAATCGGCCTGAAGCATCACTTCCGCTCTTTCTTCTAGTTCTTTCAGTTCCCGGGTCCGTTCAGATACTTTTTCTTCAATCTTACCCAACTCAGCAGAGATTGATTTTTCCTCTTCCGGGATGTCCTCTTCGACCATATCTCGGAGAGACTTGATACCGTCTTTGATGCTGTCGATTTCTCGCAAAACCTTTGCGACTTCCGGTGGTTCTTCCGCTTCACGTCGCTTTTTCAGATCATCGATCTGACCCTTGGCCTGGTTCAGAGAATGGATTGCCTTGGAAACATCCTCAACATCAATCGAAGATGCAGAAGACAATGCGTTGATCCCGCTGCGCATGTCGCGGACCAAGCTGGTCCAGACTTTTATTTCCCGAGCTATTTGATGGGATTCCACTTGTAAGGTTTCCAACATAGCTGCTTGCGCGGCCTGACCCAAAATTGGGTCTTGTGTTTTTGTAACACGTACCGTCAGCCGTTCACTTCGCGCACCTGACCGGGCAACGCCGTTTTCATAATTCTTGAGATCTTCTTCGTCCTTGACCATGATGATAGAGCCCAACATGTCATCCAGAAATTTGCGGACGATCTCATTCTCAGTGCTCAAAACGGCAGCAATTGAACCCTCTTTTGCCGGTCGCATTTTGAAGCCTCTTGCAATCTTGTCGCTTTTAATCAGGCGAACCCGGTCATAGTACTGGTAGCCATGTCGGCGACCTCCGCGCATGATGCGAAACGCCTCATCGAAGTCACTTGGGTCGACAAAAATCGCCTGTCGATACGGCCCCAATACACTCTCGGCCGCGCGAACCCAGCCGTCCATTCCGGGAGTGATGTCGACAATAGAGGGGAGTGCTTGACCAACAATTTCCTGGTTCACCAAATCGTTCAGGTAGTCTTGAACCTGCGGGTCCAAAATGGGTCCTTTTCCATGTCGATTTCGCAACTGCCTGTCGAGGTCTGCTTTCTTCTTTTCGAGATCACGCAGCTTGTGTGACTCGGTGTCGCGATTGGCGTCCAGTGCGTCAATGTGATTTCCAACTGACTTGATGGTCGCTAGCGCTTCGAGCAAGACATCCACTGGAAGTCCGATATTGCCAGTCTTTCGGATATTGTCTCGAATGGTCTCAATCGTTTCAATCTCCTTCCTCGCGATCTTTACCTTTGCGGGAAGGTATCTATCCAAACGCTCAGTACCTTTAAGATCGAGTGCCTTTCTGAACGAAGACACGATCAAGTCAGCGCTATTTCCCATCTGTTTTTCGAGTGCTTCGATCTCACGGCGGATTGCCTCTCGACTGTCAGATAGTCCACTGGATGAAACAAAAGCCTGCTTTCGGTCCAACACTTCTTCGTCTGACCTGATCTCGGCCTTGATCCTGATCTTTTCCGACTTCAAGAAGTCCAATCGTCTTTTCTTTTGAGAGGCTTCTGTTGCGAGGCTTTTCACTATGGCCTTCTCTTTTTGAATCCCATGCCAGGTCTGCCGAAATTCATTGTGCTGAACGTTTTGAATATATTCGCCATACCGAACGTAAATATTCTGAATACGGCGGACCTCTTTGATCTTTTCCTCAATCTCCTTGATCTTGGCAGAAATTTCTTCCCAGGTTTCCAAGTTCTCTTTCAGCGCATCTGTCTCAATAGGGCGCTCTTCGAGTACGAAGTTTCGGATAAAATCGGTCGGGTTAGCGATCTCTTCAAAGGCAATCGCGTTGCGAAGGCGCTTGAGGTATTGTGTAGCATTCGGCGCGGCACCTTTGATCCGCATTGTCCGTAAATAGTGGTCGACAAATGCGCCGGCCTTGTTGTTGAAGGTCTCCCACCCTTTGCCAGACCTCTCTTTCAGACGGTCCAGCAGAACCTCGGGCGAGGCCACGATCATTTGCCCTTCATCATCTCGGTCAGCAAGCTCGTTGAAACTGAACCCGGCACCCGCTGCCACGAACCGCATCTTGGTAATTTCTTTAGGCATCTCATCGTCAGCGTGCAGCCAGAGGCCAATGGAAACCTGATGCTTCAACCTAGAGTGTTCAAACGTCAACGCGACGATAGAATCGCAAACATTACGGACTTCACCTAGGGCCTTGGTTTCTTCCGTGACGCCTAGGCAATATTCCTGAACGGTTCGGGTTGATTTTATGCTGCCAGCAGCTCGGTTGAGGCGCAGATCGCGCTTTTGGTTGCCGCTCAACACAGTTTGAACGAGATCCAGTATGGTGGATTTTCCAACGCCCACTCGACCAATGATAGCCGTTGTATTCCTGATTTCGATATCCTCGACATCGATCAAGTTCCAATTCATTGCGGAGATGCGGATCAACTTGTACATCTGGATACCTTGTTACTTGGAAACAAAAAGACCAGGCTGTTCGGGTTCTGCCACATCGTCTTTTTGAAACTTCTGTTTTTCGTCATCTAATGCTTGGGCCGCAGCCTCCTCGGCAGCCATTCGTTTGGTTTCGAGGCATTCGAAAATGGTATCACCTTCAGGGTTTCTGGTGATTGGATCCTCGGCGAACTCTATGACTTCCTGAGCCAACTCCGGACTTACTAGCTCGGCAATCACCGGCATAATACTCACTTCTAGGACTTCTTCTTCCTTGTCTTCCTCGCCAAAGCGAATGAAACGGCGGTCAGCGAGCTTATTCAGGATTTCTTTGATGCGAGGTGTCGATGGCAGTTCGCCGCCGCCAATAGTCATGTAGCGATCCAACAGAAGGTTGGTGTCGATCAATATCCGGCCCAACTCATCCATTTCGCCGTCACGCGAACCTTCTTCCCACATGATGCGTAAGGCAAAAAGGAGAATAGTTTCGTCCTTCTTGAATGCACCGCGGCGCGACTCAACGTCAATTTGACCAGGCTTCAGGTGAAAGTACTGATAGGTGCTATCGTAGGTCAGCCCATAGCCAAAGGACGCCATTAGAGCCTGAAAGTAAGACCTGTGACGAGCAATAATCTGGTAGTGGGCTTTCTGATTATCATCAGCGTGCAAGACTTGGCGCAAGAGAAGCTCTCTTGCTGCCTTTTGAAACCGGGCGACAATCTCATCATCTTCTCCCGCCTGTGGGTTTTCCCGTTTCTCTTTTTCTATGCGATCTTCAAATTCTTCTAGGAGGATCACCACCGCTCTCCAATTTTTTTAGTGTTTAGTGTTTAGTGTTTCTATCGGGGCCGATCTGCGGATTTTGAAGTTCGGGGTAATTAGCCAGTCGTTGTCGATCAACCCGGGTTCTTTTATAACTTCGTACTCCTCAAGCCCGTCAGGAAACTGAGTCGTCAGATGCGGAAGCCTTTCGAATACGAAAAAATCATCCAGGTTAGTAATCTGCATCTCTGAACCAGATTTTTCCTCTCGATCCTTGAGCTCCCGTTCGAGATAGATCCTCACTTTGGCTTCACTCACGCGTGCTCGATCTGCATAAAAGCGTTTCGCGTTTTCAAACATGATTAACGCCGGATCTCTCACTTTTTTCCGCGCGACAACAGGAGGTGTTGGCCTAGGCTTTTTGCGGGCTTTGTAAAGAGAGCCTGGGCCAACGGGCCGCTCGAATTGGATCAGGTTGCACTGGATGTTGAGATCTTTATCTGCTGCAATGTTGGACGCTCCAAGAACTTTAGCAGCCTCAACGAACTGCCCGGTTTGATCGTCGCCCATGCGATCAAGAAAGCGCGCCAAATTTCGAATACGACGCTCAATGCGTAGATTGGCCGCTTCGATCATGTCCAAATGAACGTCGACGACACGGAACACTTCGAAGATTGTATTGAGGTCTGTAAGAATAGATTCCTCGGCGCTCTCAGGACTCAGATTTAACTCTCCAACGTAAGACCTCACCAAGTCTTTCAGCCTTAAGTCATCTTCCATCAGTAGTTGCACGCGCTCCAGTAATTGATGTCGAAAACGATAAGGGTTGTTACTGGCGCGGAGTTTTTTGAAGTCTGATATCAGTTCATTGGAAACGTATGTGACAAAGAAGCTATTTATGACGCCTCCAACGGTAGAATGCCCTTTCATATCCTGCTCAATCTTTCTCATAGCTCCAATGATCGCCCGAAGGTTGGTCATGAAGCGTCGGGAATGGTTGCCCGCTGAAATTATGTTTTGAGCCTTTTCATCAGGGTTGTTGATTGCAGATTCTACGAGTGTATTCACCTGTAGAACCTCGCCCCCAAATGAGCGAACTTTTCCATTTTTGATATCTAGAAGTGCTTGAAGTAACAGTCTCGCTTCACTGTCGAGATCAACTACCGTCTTTAAGCCCACTCTGTGCTCGACCAACCAACCGCATTGACAGAGGCGAGAATATACAGAGGTATGGATTGGTAGATTATCCGAAGTTAGATCTTCATCTTTTTCAAGTTCGAGTTGCCACTGCTTGTGTTCAATGAACTCAAAGATTGCCGCCTGAAGCTCTTTCTTCTTCAGCAGTTCCGTTGAAAAGTTCAGTACTTTAGTTTCTAGGTGCTCAAGTAAGTCTGCGTAGAACTGACCGCTTTTTGTTGAAAACAGTTGAAAATGTCTGCGCTCGATGGGGCCAAACATGATTTGTGACTGCCTTTTCACTCACCCGAGGCGTATCAATCCTAAGGCGAAAATTTTATCATTTACTGCACGATATTGGTGTGGCGTTCACACCCCGGCCAAGTATCATTCCGATTTCAACACAAGGTGTAAACACAGTAAATCCATATTCCGACCTAGCTGCATTCGAATACGCAAAATACTCCAACAACGAAGGTAGCTGCGGTCGCTACAATCACGGACGACTGATCGCTAATTGCCGGGTCTAATACATCAGCCAAACAGGGCTCTTCCTGAGCTGCTTTCCTGCCAAAACGTCCTAGACGAAACTAAACCATCATTCCCTCCTGCACCCAAGGATTTGCCCTCTAGGTAGCGACGGCTTTGGTATCCAAGTCGATATGTTCCGCAGAGGGAAAAAAGGCAGCAATCCTATCTGCCTCCGTCTGATCTCCTACTAAACGAACGCAGACCAGGTTTTTTTTCGCTCGGGAGCAGGCGACGTAGAGGAGCTTCCGTGTTGATATCTCTGTCTTGGTCAGCGGAAGAGCCCCCGAGAAACAACTGAGAAAATCGTAATCTCGCCAATTGTACTCATCCAAAACCACCATTACGTTTTCTATGCCTGTGCCTTTCGTCTTATGCATAGTGGCGAATGTGGCGTCATCTTCTTCGTAGCGATAGTATGCTTCAATTTCTGAGAACAGCATGTCCTTTGAAAACAGTTTTTCAAGAAACTGTTTGTGCTTAAAGTTTCGCTCCAACGCTCCAAATCGTTCATCAAGCAGTTCTTCGCTCAACTCTAGGCACGCATGTTCGGGCAACGCCTTTTTCATTCTGGCAAGGGTGTTTGCACCTTGATTATACAAACCGCAGAATTCCTGAAAAATAGCATCAACCGCCAGTTCCTCTAAGTTTGTTTTCCGCCTCTCAAGGAAAGCCGTATGGCTATCGGAACGTCGAATTATCCCAGCATCAACGGCGAAATCAACCGTGTCGTAGGCACCTCGTTCTTCGGCGACAAGTTCGGAGAGCAACCCTTCCAGTTTTGCCTTATCTTGCACAGAGCGGATTGAGAAATGGCGTCTTCGAAGTTTCGAGATTAATTGGTTGTATGCACGCCGATCACCGGGCAAGGATTTAAAAAGCCCAATCAACTCTATCACTTCCCCAAACTGGAGCCTATCAAGGGTGCTTTTTATCCGGTCTCGTGGATCGCGGTATCTGCTATTGAAAATGTCATACAATTGCCCAAAACCTACATCTCTGGCGATAGATTTGTTGGTCAACTTCAACTGTACATAGTTCGGATGCCTCTCAGAGACGACAGCAACAAGTTCATCTCGTCGCGCTTCACAAGCTACTGAGTGATTGTATTTATCTTTAGTCTCATCACCGGTAGCCTCAATTCCTGGCGCAATCGAGTAACAAAACACTACGGTTCCTTCGCGGCTCTCCGCGCTCTCCAGAGTGCCATTCTCGAGGCTCTTAAGTGCAATTTCCTGAGTTAGACCATCGGTTCGGAACCGGTTTGCAACATCGATCACTTGAGGGGAGCATCGAAAATTGTCTCGTTTTCAACAAGTATGAGTTGCCCTGAAGCAACATATTCCTGAGCACTACCTATGCCGTCTTCGTAGATCGCTTGCTCGGAATCCCCGAACAGACCGACCACAGTCTTTTTGGGGGGCAATGATTGCAGGAACGAGCGGATTACCTCGGAGTTCGTATCCTGATACTCGTCGATAAAGATGCAGTCGTATTTGTCGGAAAGCAACTTCCCAAGCAATGGGAACTGCTCCAACATGAATGAGGATATAGATAGCAACCCATCATGCCCAAACGAAGGATCATGAAAGTTGTCGAATATGGTTTCGTTATAAAAAAATTCTGAGGCTTTTCGCGCGCTCACTTGCCTTAGGATTTCTGCATTGACCTCATCTATCAGAACATTCAGCTCGTTGTTGTATTGCCCGGGATTCTTGTCGTAATCCCTCTTTCCCGTGACTTTTGAAGTTCCCTTATCAAGAACAATCTTTCGGCGATCTGTCAGAGATTTATGCGCTTTTTTGAATCGATCATGCTCACCCTTTTTGCAAACCTTTTCATCACCACCGTAGACATCAGGCGCAAACGCTTCAAACTTTTCGAGATTGAACAGGCTCGGGAATACCTGCTGGATGTTTCGGCCGTACGGTTTAATCAGAGACGCTAGGAACGAGTGGATAGTAGAAACCGTGGCGCCTGACCCCACGCGTTCTTGTATCTCATCTGCGGCCTTGTTTGTGTGGGTGATACAAGCGATCCTTACTGAAGGATCTTCAGTTGCAAGAGTTTGAACAACCCTCTTTAGGCTTTCCGTCTTCCCACTTCCAGCTCCCCCTTGAAGAAGGAAATTATGGCGCTGTTGGATGAGTTCTAGGACAGCTTGAACAGGGTTTACTGTTTTTGAACCCATGCCAAGCCCTCCATTATGTAATTAGGCACTCGCCAGTCTTGCCCTTCAACTAAAGCCGAGAACAGTATCGACCCGGCAAAGTCAGATTTCTTGTCAAGAACGTTTTGGGTGAGCGTGAAATAGTCGGGTTTTTCTAAATCATCCAACAGTTCCTTTTTCTTCAGGCCCACAAGCAAATTCTTGCGGTCGGAGACGGATTTTGCGTTAAGGGCGATAAATGCATCTTCGAAACTTCTTGCATGGTATCCATTTTCCTCGGTTTGATGTGCGATTCTCACTTTGGAATCCTCCTGTGTAAGGGCACCCTTCAAAAGGTTGTTATGCCATTCCTTGTAGGCATCTGAGTGGATGTCGTCCGGTGCTGACAAAAAGTGCTTCAGCGTGTCGTTCGATGTATGCGTAGACTCAGAAACCTTGCACGCCCTAAATCGTGTCTTTCCCGTCTTCTCATCTTTCACAGCTACTGTGGTATCGATATCGGTAATGATAAGGGTCGGAACATCAATGAGTTCCAAGAATGGGGCAAAAGCTCGGGCATTCGCGCCAACTTCAAGCACCGTGATGTTTTGCGATGATAACCCGCCGCCAGCCTTGTCATGACCAGAATCCTTGTCACGTTTTTCGATGAACCACGGCAAGAGAATGCGTTCTGTAGTCCCCTCAATGAAAATTGCTTTGTTGGCAAAAAACAGCTCTGCCGAGTTAATCGTTAGGTACTGCTTAAGGAACTGGAAAAGCTTTGCGCCATCGTCGCCAAGTTCCTGGTAGATAGCCAGAAGGTCATCATGAAAATTCTTGATGACGACAGTTTTGGTAGCGGCACTAGCAGAAAGATACCGTATGTCCTCAAAATTAGATTTTGAAACGATGTGTGACGAATGCGTAGTCATAAGCGTTTGAAGGTTCGAAATATCAACAACTAACGCATTGATCTTGTCGGCAAAAACATACTGCATTTGAGGATGTGTGTGGGCTTCGGGCTCTTCCATGAGAAGAATGTTCAAGGGCGCACCAGTCCGCTTAAAATCATCGCGGCAAAGCTCAATTTGTAGCAGCAAGTATAGCACATTGAGATACCCCAGCCCGCTGAACTGCTCGGGAAGAGACTCGTCCCTGTTGCCGTAGATGACTTGAGATGAGCTTTCGATTAGAGCTTGCGATTGAAGATTGGAGACAACTTTCAGATCACCCAGCTCCAAGAAGTCGCGCGAATTCTTTAGGAACTCGCCAAACACCTCATCATACTGGCTCTCCAATTGGTTATCAATGTCAGCTAGCATCGTACGGAGTTTTACCATGCTCTCGCTCTCTGCTTCGGTTACGGCTTCAACTTTCCCGTCGGCTGATCGGGAGAAGCCTTCAAGTTTCTTAAAGAACTTCGTCGATATTGCTGATAATGGTTTAGCCCCCCGACCGGTATCTTCAGAACTGGCAACGTTTCTGCGAGCATGGATAACCTGAAGATTACAGAGTGTGCTTACAAACCGACGATCTTTCTCCTCAAGTTGATCCCGCATGGTGAGGTAATAAGGTTCGTCACCTTCATATTCGTGGTCATCAAATGCATAGACCCTGGTAGTAAGAAACCTTTCACCCAGATTGTTCTCAATGAACCGGTCGCGTTCATTTTTTTTCTCAGGGAGGGCTCGAAGGAGCTTGTCTTTGTCTACAGTGCATTCGAATAAGATGTTGGCGTGCCGACGTTCTGGGTCGAGATCCAGCATAAATTCCGAGAGAACGGATAAGTCGTCGGCTTCGTTGTAGTAGATGCGAAACACCATACGAATAGCATGTTGTACCGGATCGAAATCTTGATTGATGCCCTTTAGTTCATTGCGAAGAGCAAGCGGAAAATCCGAATACGAAAAGCTATCGGGCTTGACTAAAAACTTCTCCAAAAGAACTGCGAATGAGGTTTTGCCTGTATTGTTCTTACCTACAAGAAGTGTCGTTTCTTTTCTTACATCGATCTGGCAATCTTTGAGGAGGCGAAAATTTTCGATCTTTATTGCTTCTATGTGCAAGAAAATTTCCTTAGTGTTGACTCGCGCGCATCTCTCACAACCTCAGGGTATCATTACCTCTAACCGAATGCACGCACGAAACCTTAAAAAGAGTAATTTTTTCAAAATCTTAGCGGCCAATTGCCGCAAAGGCAATCTGGCTAAACTCGACCGTTCCTCCTCATGCAGACGGCAGTTCTATCGATTTCTCATGGAGGTATCCGTGCACTAGGCGCCCCAGGAGCCGGATGGAATTGTGCACCTTGTACGTGTCAGCCAGCGCTTCGACCTCGCCGATATCAAGCGAGAAGAACTCCCGCCTGAGACCGTGGTCTGCCGCGTATCCATCGACGAGACTGTTGATGATGGCCGGCACCTGCTCCTGCGTCGGTTGCGGGATCTCATAGACCCTGCAACGGCTCCGCAGCGGCGCCTGGATCTTGCCCAGCACGTTTGCTGTAAAGATCCAGTTTACATGTGATGCATCGACTTCGGTGGCCAGGTATTTTTCCCGGTAACTTCCGGATTCCTCGGGTTCCAACAGACCCAGGAGTTCACCCTGGATATCCCCGTTTCTACCCGAATGGGTCTTGTCGATCTCGTCCAGGATAATGGCAGGGTTAAGAACGCGCGCCGAAGCGACGGCCTGCGTTACAATGCCCGGATGTGCGCTGTGCCACCCCGCGGACAAGCCGAACAGATGATTTTCCGAGATGCCACCCACATTGGCAGACTGGGCGTATAGGCCAAGTGCCTTGCAAAGCTCCCTCGAAAACTTGGTTTTGCCGATACCAGGAGAACCAACCAAAAGCGTCGGTCGGAACCGGATGACATCGGATCCCATGCCCCAATTCAATTCGATGTCGTGAACAATACCGTCGACCGCCCGCTTGCAGTGCGGGAAACTTGTCGTCAGAAAGCGAAGCTTCTCAAGGTGATCCGGAACTTTGAGACGCGCGAACTGGCCGCTCCATTCAACCAACTCCTGGATGTGTTTTGGCATTTCGTTTTTGAGATTGCGCGGCAGGTAATCAAAGTCGCTTTGGCCGATGAGGTAACGCGCGTCGAGCTTATTGGGATCTTCATCAGACCCACCATCTTCTGCGAGCTTCGTCTGGTAGTTTTTGACAAGTAATTCAGCGACCTGGTGCCACAAATCCATGCTGGGCATCTGGTTGATTGCGTCGGCCGCGTAAGATGTCGGGATCGGGTCGTCTTCTTTCAGTTTGTCGATCTCGGTTTGTCGCCAGTCTGTGTCGTCCGAAACGGTATACATTGATGCTTCAGCGCCCCTGCTTTTGATGACCTTGAACGCGTTTTCAGGTGGCTGCTGGTCGATAATGCGCGCCTTGAGTTCGTCCCATTCACGCTTGTCTCCAACAACTTCGACAGCGCGGCGCACAACGTGCTGGAACTCCCAGTCGAACCCAGAGAGCCGTCTGACTTCAGCGTCTTCCCATTTCCGTCTCTTGAGCACCATTTCTACAGTCCTTTGGAGACGCAGCACGGGCACCGATGACCGGTTGCCGTCCAGGCAATCTGACCCAAATAGCCGCAACTTTGACACCGGAGCGGGTCATCCAGCAGGTGTTGGATGTTGAACCTCGGCGTCGACTTGTCGGTGTTTTCCACCATGCGGTGCATGCACCAGCAGCACATGTTGACGATCCAGGCGTCGAAGACCTGCGTCCGGCAGCTGTTTCCACACCACTCGCAACTGCGATTGGCCTCAGTGATCGCGGCCACAATGTCCGAATCCTGGTAGCCGTCTGTGTTCGCGCGGCTATAGTAGATACGCAGCTCGCCAAACTTTTGCTTGATCTGATGAACCTCGGGGGCAGGCCTTTTTTGCTCAATCGCGCGCTTCTTGACGCGCTCAAGCGCCTCTTCGACGATCCGGACCCAGCCCTGGCACTCCTTTCCGAGTTCGCTGACGACGCCGTTATGGATGTCATCCCAATCAATCACGGACATGTCAGACCCCATGTTTCTCGACGGTGACGCCGTGCGCGGCCAGATGCGCCCCAGGCGATCTGGCTGGTAGCCGCTTCAAAACACTCAATGACAATCCGAACCCAATCCAGATGGACTCTTCCGAGGCGCTTTTCTACGGAGCTGCGGGAGTTATCGTAGTCGAAGGGGTTAATCATCCGACAGATCCCCATTTTCGGGTTCATCGGATCGCATCTCAGCGCCGATATCCTCTAATCGTGCAATGAGGCGTTGCATACTTTCTTCCGTTTCCGCCGCCACAGTCGATTTGAGCGCGCGGAAGTCTTCGTCCGGCAAGTCGAATAGGCATTCCGCAACCTGCTGATGCATGACACTGTCTGGGTTGAAATTCTGAAAGGGGAAGACCAAGCGTAAAATGTCATTTGGGCGAAGACAGCGTCTGTCTTCTTTTCCGAGGTCTGAGTAAATACGACCTGTGTTGCCGTCGAACAGGAGTGTCTCCTTCAAAGCACCAGTCTCGATGCGCGTTTTGACTTCTGAGACGAGATCGTCGTTGGTACACGCCTTCATCGGATGTTCGAAATCTTCAGTCGTATTGGATTCTTGTGACATGGAATACCTCCAGAGGATGGTAGGAGGCGTCGGAATCGAACCGACTCGTGCACTCTAATCTGGAGCTATCACAGGGGTATAAGCCCCGCCCGCATACCAATGCTGCCTCCCACGGGGTTTCGCGTGGGCTATCGACCTCAGGTCGATATTCGGTGGCAGATGACGCGTGCGTTTGACATACGTTAAGGCTGGTCCAATTCCTGCGCCCACGTCAAGACGGAAACTGAAGCGCCAAAAGAAATGACCAATAATAAGTTGAAAATAATAAGTTATTTCCATCAACTTTTTACGAGTGTGCGGTTTGAGTATCAGCTCCCGTGACCTCCCTAAGTGAAGAATCGACCGATCCTGATGCTCAGGTTGTTCGTGCTTGGAGCGTCAGAAAAAACCCTGAGAACACTTGATGCGAGTAGCCTTTGTTGGTTCCGCAGTCTCAGGAATAGTATTTGGAACAACGAAAACGAGCGTGCTCGCCAAGGCTTGGTTGACTTAAGGATCCACTGTCAAAAGGAAGATGAAAAAGTCACTCGTCGTCTTTTTCGGAGAATTCCTTTCGAATCCTTTTCTGATATTCGATGTCATCAACAAAAATTGCTCGAGTCTTGGTCTTATCTAAGAAAACTTTTTCAATTTCTTCGTCTGTAGCCGCTTTCGGCTCTTCGGGCAGGCTTCGCCATGTCAGCCAACATGCTGCTAAACCAAATACTCCGATGCCGACGGCGAAGATTGAAATGATCTGATCAGGCTCCATTAGTTCATTTTATCACAAAGCTCCTGAGTGGAGGAAATATTTGCGCACAAGCTGCCAAATTTTCGAAAATTTCTGAGTGCGGCTGGAAGATGAGTCGAGCTTTCAATAGGACACCAGATTTGAATACTTCATTGATTATGTGTCTGCACTACTTCAAGCCAGTACGGCTGCCAGCTGTCTGACGTCAGCACCCATGGGAGCTTCAGCAGCTAGGCGCACCAAGGCGACTGGGCAATCATCTGAAGCGAATGGCAGCTTTGCGTGCAGGAATGTTGAAGAGGCTATTGCGACTAGCGTCAGCAACTTGTGCTCATATTTCAACCACGAAACGCTCATCCGAACACTTATTGTTGGCAACGCCTGAGTGGTTGTTTCATGTCAACGCCTTGAAGTGCTCCCCGGCGAATGCCATGAACTTTTTCACCGCAGGGCGGCTGTAACTTTCGCGGGAAGCTATCAGCCAAAGCTTGTGGTGAAGCTCTTCATGTTTGAAGCACTGGACCAAGTCGGGGGTCGCATCGCCTGTTACACACGGTAACAAACCCAATGCATCGCCAACTTGAAGCGCTGCCACCATACTAGACACAGCATTCACCTGATAAAGAACTTGCGACGGATCAATCTGATCATTCAACCAACGCACGGACTTCATAACACTTGCGATGTCTTCGGAGTAAATCAGAAACTTGTGCCCGCTGGCCTCCGCCAAATTTCCGGGTGCACCGTGAATCTTCTGATACGCGAGATTGCAGTATACACCGAGCGGGAACTGGGCAATTTTTTTGGCAATAAGTGTGTCCCCTGATATCTCGTCGAGAGGTCGGAGGGCTACGTCGGATTTTCCCGTCTCAAGTGGCGGTTGATCCTTATTCCAGGCTATGTCGATCTGAAGTTCGAAACTGATACCTGGGTTTTTCTCTCGAAAGGCGGATACAAGCCCGGCACCGAAACGCTGCATGGCTTCTGCGTTACCTGAGAAACGAATAACACCATGTTCGTCTCTTGCGAGTTGCTCAGCCGAGACAGATATTTTCGACGCCGCGCGGCGCATGCCTTTCATGTCGTCCAGCAGTGCCAAACCTTGTGCTGTGAGCTTGTACCCGCGGTTGTCCCGTTCAAATAATTGAAATTTAAGAGCGTGTTCAAGAGCTTCGATCCGGCGCGCAACTGTGGTCTGGTTCATGCCGATGACGCTGGCTGCCGCCAGGGTCGAGCCCTCTTCAGCGACAGCAAGAAAAACGCGAATGTCATTCCAGTTGAACACGGACGTACCCCGGCGATCATTCTGCAATTTTGCAGTGTCATACCCTACTATTCGCTATTTTTGCAGATCAGACCAGTCGATAGCTTAAGTTTGAATACAACGGGAACGGAGAGCTGGAACGATGAGCGCCATACCAGAGAAAACCAGAGACATTCAAAACCATCACATCGACAGCACAATCTGGGACAAATTCAGCTTTCGCGACGACGATATCGTCATTGCGACTTACGCAAAATCCGGCACCACTTGGATGCAGCAGATCATCAGCCAGCTGATTTTTCGTGGCAAAGAGGGCCTGCCTGTCGCCGAGATGAGCCCGTGGGTTGATCTGCGGGTGCCGCCGCCGGAAGTGAAACTCCCGATGATTGAAGCACAAACTCACCGCAGATTCTTGAAAACCCACCTGCCAGTCGATGCGCTCGTGTTCTCGGAAAAGGCCAAATATATTTACATTGGTCGCGACGGCCGGGATATCGTCTGGTCACTCTACAATCATCACGTCAATGGTAACGAAGCCTGGTACGATGCTCTGAACAATACGCCCGGACTCGTCGGTCCGCCTCTGGCGCCGCCCATCGGAGAACCTCCAACATATTTTAAGAATTGGTTAGAGAACGACGGCGCACCATTTTGGTCATTTTGGGAAAACGTAAGATCATGGTGGGCGGTGCGTGACCTGCCGAATGTCAAGTTGGTGCATTTCGCGAACCTAAAAGCCGACATGGAAGGTCAAATTCGTGAGATCGCTGAATTTATCGGCGTCGGCATAGGTGACGAAATGATGGTGGATGTGTTGAAACACTGTTCGTTCGACTACATGAAATCCAATGCAGAACAATCGGTTCCACTTGGGGGCGCGTTCTGGGAAGGTGGGGCAAAGACTTTCATCCACAAGGGGGCCAATGGTCGTTGGAAAAGTGATTTACCCCAAGACTTAAGTCAAAGGTACGAGCAGATGGCCCGCGAGCAACTGGGTGATGCTTGTGCCCACTGGATTGAAACAGGCACGCGTTAGGGTGCAGGCGTAGGTGGGAACACTCGACCGGCGATACCACCACGGCAAACATAATTCTAAAACATCGCTCTGTAACGCGATTGCATCAGCTGAAGCAGACCTTCGCCGCATCACAGAAAGCTGGTAACAATGGGCTCAGTTTCGCCATTGGCTGTTTTTCACATCAGTGACTGATGACAGCCCGAAGCGGGTATTCCCAACTAAACTCTGCAAATCCCGATAAGCGGGAGGAAGCGCACGTTAACCGGACCAGGTTTCTAACTCGAAAATCGAGCCCGCACGGCGTCCATGTCGAGTTGGTGTTCTGTTAACCGCTCGGGCTCCCATTCACTTCTTTCCGCCTCGAAGAAGTCGCCGCCGTAAACGTGCAAAGCAGCCGTTAGCTTGGGTATTGGATTGGTGACAGAATGGATGACATCCGCGCTCATAGGGCAAACGTCGCCAGTCGACAGAGCCTTTGCACCCGCCGCTTCGATTAGGCCCTCTGGATGGTCTTTGATCCGTCGCCAAAAGATGTTGTCTTCCCGCCCTCCATAGATTCCAATAACAGCCCACATTTCGTGGTTGTGTGGCGGAATGGTTGTAGACGGCTTCCAGGCGAGATTTATAATTGTCAGCTTCGGGGATTGATAGAGCGGCGTGATCCCTGGTTCCGTCGGCTCTCCTAGCGCTGCTAGTATTTTCGAAGGTTCGGACATTGCGCGCCGCACCACCTCCGCGGCGGATTTGTGCGTCGGGTCTTTCTCAACGGCTTCGCAGCAGTCAGCAATGAAATTATCGACATCGAACATAGGGCATCCCCCGTACTTTACTTTAACACAAACAGGAAAATGAGTCTGCTCCGGGCTCACTACTGGCATTCTCCGCAGCTCGCGTCAGCGACCGGTCGCAGCTCGAATCCGGACCTTCAATACCGAGCTTTGCAATTCCAGCTTTGCGGACAAAGCGCCAGTTCGCTGCGTTCGAACCAAAGTCTCCTATGTGCACATTGCACCCGAATTCTCAGCAAACTGCCACTCTGCAAGTTTTTAATAGATGCGGTCGACCTGGTTGAGTTACCGCATATGCCGGGGAGATAAATGGATCTTAAAGCGTGACCTTATTAGATCATCTGTTGTGCGATCGATATGCGACGGGAAGTGCTGACTCAGGAGCGACAGAGCCTGCTCACGGGCGCGCGCTTGCATATCAGTCTTACCAGCTTCGGCCCATGCATCGGGACTCTCCCGATCGCTGAGGGATGGATAGAAATAGTCGCGCTGCATCGCCGCGAGGGTTTGTTCACCACCCAGAAAATGCCCCTCTGTGCGAATGGAATGTTCGATGGCCTCCAGGTTCAGAGTGTCACCATTAACCTCTACGCCGCGTACGATGCGCTGGACCGAGCCGAGTATATCGTTGTCGATCACAATACCTTCAAATGAAACACCCAGAAGACTGCCAAACATACCGGCGGATTCATAGATGAGATTTCCCCCAGCCAATCCTGCAGCCAGAGTTGTCAGCCCCTTTTCATATCCAGCTTGCGCGTCGGGCAGTTTGGAATCCGTCATGGATGCTGCCACCCCGGAAATCAGACCAAGTGAATTTGTCAGTTGAGCAGAACAGGCATTCAAGATCGCCATTTCCGCACTTCCACCGGCAAACGCGCCGGTGCGCAGATCAACCACAAAAGGCCAGTTTGAGAAGATGACAGGGTGCCCGGGTTTCAACAGATCAATCAAAACCAGTGCGGCAAGGGTCTCTGCAAGGGATTGCGCCAGCATTCCTGCCAATGGTGCGGGGGCTGTTGCGCCGGACTGGGCGGCAATGATTGTGTTGATGGGCATGTTGTGGCGCAATGCGGCTTCGGCCACATCGACCGCATCTTCGCCATAGCGCATTGGCGAGATAATCGGAGAGATATGCGCCTTGCAGAAGGGCCGTTTAACGAACGCCCCGGGTTCGCCCAGAATCATATCGAACATATCGATACAGGCATCCACATGGCTACCAAAGCTGAAGCTGTTGCCAATGGGCTTGGTCGTGCCGTTGGCGATGGCATAGGCGGTATTGACATCCAGATCGAATATGTCGGGTACATCGGTGGCCACGCAACAGCGCGTAAACCAGCAGATATTATCCAACTGATCCGCCAATCGGGCGAAATCATAGAGATCGCGCAATGTAGAGGGGCGATAGCTACCGCTTTCCAGGTCAAGCGTTTGCACGGCGGCACCACCGGTGCCAAACCGGACGTCCTTTTTTTTCACTTCGAAATCGTGGCGCGGGTCCTGACCGAACAAGGTCAGGGATTTGGGTGTTGAGGCGATGATGTCCTCGACGAAATCCCTTGTGTAGAGCAACCGGCCATCCGCATCGATCTGACACCTGCGTTCAACCGCCAGTTTTTTGATCTGTTCGGGCACATCGCCGATGCCCACGGTCGCCAGAAGGGTGAACGCGGCGTCGATGATCGCGGGGCACTGGCTGTCCGTCAGGGGGCGGTACTGACCGCCCGGCAGGCCCGTTGGCGCCGGGTTTGGCACTTCATCGCCCGGATTCTGGCGCGATGCCAAACGGGCAGCACGACCTCCGGCTCGTGTGCGGCGTGCGGGGGGCTTGGTCATCAGATACCTCTGGGCAGTGTGTTTTCAGGGTCGAACAGGCGAGGAGGACAAACCGTGGCTCGGGTGGCTTTGCCGAACAACAGAACCTCCACTTCCGTGCCGGTTTCGACATGGTTCGGATCGATATAGGCCATGGCGAGGTTCTTTTCGGTGCGATATCCCCAGGCGGCCGACGTAATTGATCCGATTGGCGCACCATCCACAAACACACCTTCACCCGGTTGTGCCGGTCCCTTGTCGCTGTGGATTTCCAGTATGACCCGCTCCTTGCGGTTTCCCGCGTTTATCTGGGCCAGAAGACCGGGCTTTCCTGGGAAATCCTTGGTCATATCCACGAACCGATGCAGCCCGGCCTCCATTGGATTGAACTCGGTGATGAAATCACCTTTCCAGTGGCCATAACCTTTTTCCAGACGCATCGAGTCAATCGCAAACATACCAAAATGCGTAAGACCAAACGCTTCGCCTGCCCTGGTCAGGATGTCATAGGCGGCATAAAGCTGGGTGTTGGGAATGTGCAGTTCAAACGCCTGTTCTCCGGAATAGCTAATGGCGACGGCCAATGCCTCGACATGTCCGATAAAGACGCGCTGCGCCGTCAGCCAAGGGAAGTCGGACTGCTCCCATTGGGTGCGCGGCGACACAGAGGCCAGCAGGCCACGAGTTCTGGGGCCGGCAATCACCATCATCGTATGGGTGTTGGTGCGGCTTTCGATGCGAATATCCGAATCTTTAGGAAGGTGCTCGGTCAGCCAGTCCATGTCATGGTACTCAGCAGTCGCGGCGGAACCATAGAAGATGCTCCCGTCCGGCAGCGGCACAATTGTCGCCTCGCCCGAGATATTGCCTTTCGGTGTTAGGAAATAACACAGGCTTGCCCTGCCGGTTTTGGTCGTCACTTTGGAACAGGTCAGGCTGCTGAGCCAATCTAGCGCATCGGTTCCGCTGATGCGGTAGTGGTTGAAACCCGACAACTCGGCCAGCCCGACGCGCGCGCGGAGCGTGTCTATTTCGTCCCCTACAACATCATGCCAGTTCTGGAGCGTATATCCGTGAGTGGTTTCGAACTCTGTGTCCGGCTTGTAGAACTCTGTCCGCTCCCATCCATTGACGACACCAAACTCTGCGCCTTTGGCCTTCAGCACCGGATAAAGTGGTGATGCCTTGGCCGGACGACCGGCAGGGCGGTGTTCATGTGGCAGGTGCCAGCGAAACTCGTGCTGGTAATCCTCGATGGATTTCAGCGCGGTATATTCGGTATTGGCAAATCTGGTGATGCGGCGCGGATCAAGCTGCCAGCAATCCCATTCAGTTTCACCATGCACCATCATCTGCGCGATCATCTTGCCATATCCGCCGCCTTCGCCGATACCAACGCGCAGTCCGTTCATCGACCAGCAATTGCGCAGACCCGGTTGTTTGCCCACCAATGGCCCTGCATCCGAAGCATAGGCAATCGGGCCATTGACCACCGATTTGATACCAACCTCCTGCAGGCATGGCAGACGGTCAAAGATCGGTTCCATCTTCGACAGCAAGCGATCCAGATCATCTGGGCAGAGCGCATTGACAAAATCCGGGTCGATCCCATCCATGCCGAAGGTCTTGCAGTCATATTCGTATATTCCTACCAGCAGCCCTTTCTTTTCCTGGCGCATATAGAACGTGTCACGTGGGCAGCGCACCATGGGCACACGAGTCTCTCGCTCCACAAGCCCCGGAATGTCCTCGGTCACAAAATACATGTGCTCCATTGCGATGACAGGGTATTCGATCCCCATCAGCGCGCCGACCTCGTTTGCTCTGTACCCTGCAGCAATCACGATGTGTTCGGCGGTGATCGTGCCTTTTTCGGTTGTCACTAACCATTCATCATTGGGTAGTTGTTTCAGCGCGACCACAGGCGTGTTTCGGTGAATTTGCGCCCCCATTTTACGAGATCGTGCAGCCAATGCCTGACATAGCTGTGCAGGATCGATGTCACCGTCCTGTTCATCCCACATTGCCGCCAGAACACCGTCGATGTTCAGCAATGGATTGCGCCGCTTAGCCTCAGCTGCATCCAGCAGATCAAATTCGATTCCCAGCCCCTTGGCCACCGATATGATATGGTGCACCTCGTCTACATGGGTGGGATTGGTCAGCAGGCGCATACCACCGGTGGCATGGTGATAGTTGATCGGATAGGCCGGATCATCGGCCAGTTCCTTGTAGAGTTTAATCGTATAGTCCCGCAGTAATAACAGCAGTTGGTTGAAGGCCACGCTGGGGCATTGCGCTGCTGAATGCCAAGTGGTGCCGCTGGTCAGCTCATTGCGCTCCAACAAAACAGCATCGGTCCAACCTTCCTGACAAAGGTGGTACAGCGCCGATAAACCACCAATGCCCCCACCAACAATAACGACACGCGCGTGGCTTTGCATGGCCTCCCTCCAATAATTCAGATTTCACGCACAAACATCTGTCAAATTCCATCTTTTGAAAAACAGAATATTTGAAATACAAAAGTCATAAATTATGAATTGTGAGCGAACATGAATACCAGCCTGAAAGCCTTACGATACTTCATGGCAGCCGCCGAAAGCGGCAGTCTGACTCAGGCCTCGAAAAAGATGAACGTGGTGCCATCCGCCATTCTAGCTGCTGTCAACCAGGTGGAAGATGCGTTCGGATTGCAACTCACCATCCGGCATCGCTCCAAAGGGATTGCACCAACATCCACGGGCAAAATCATCATGGCCCGCATACAACATTTACTTGATGAATATGAGGCTCTGATGAGCCAGGGCGCCGAGATGCGAACGCAATTGATCGGTACATTGCGAGTTGGCTACTACGCGCCCGTTGCCCCGGCTTTTCTGCCAGCTATCGCACGCGACCTGCTGGCTGATAATCCTCGTGTCGATATCAAGTTTATCGAATGTGACACCCAATCCGCCCAGGCTGGTTTGCTGTTGGGCGATTACGACGTCATCTTATGTGTGGCTGAAAGCATGGCGCCAGGCGTGACATATGAAACCCTGATTGATGTTCCGGCTTACCTTCTCGTGCCTGAACAGCACGCCTTTGCAGGCAGAGCCACTATCTCTCTTTCCGAATTGAACAGCGAGCCTATGGTACTCCTCGATCTGCCGGTGATCAGCGACTACTACAGCCGGCTATTTGAAGCCGCAGGAATCATGCCGCATGTCGCCTGCACGGCCACAACGCTCGAAATGGTGCGCAGTTTGGTTAGCGCGGGGGTTGGGTGTTCGCTATTACACATGCGCCCGAGAACGCAGGTGACCTATTCGGGGCAAAAAGTTTTGGAAGTACCGTTGGACCCAGCCGCTGACCCGCTGAAAATTGTCCTTGGATACCTGCCAGACAATCCACGACGCGTCGTGAAATACTTCACCGAAAGCTTGCGCGAATTGTTTTCGAAAGAAGACGCAAGCTGTTTTCTGGTAACGCCACCTACCGATAGATGACTTTCAGAATGGCGGCTATTGCCGCTTCTTACTAATTCGTGCACCCCGCAGCATCGGTTGATAAGGGCTCAGTGTTGCCGTTCTCCGCAGTAAGCACAATTGGCTGGTCGCAGCCCAAACCGGACCTTCGAAACTAGACTTTGCAAGTCCCGAGAAACGCAACTAAGCGCCGCTTCAAACCGCTCAATCCAATGGCAGCTTACAAGCCATATTGCCTGATCTTGAAACCCGGTGTTCACCTTCGTTAGAGGCTCTTGAAATGAAGACCGCCCGGCGAATGTGCACCTTTGTGGTGAAGATCCTAAGTCGAACCGCCAGAAAGGAGTTTCGGGACAAGTTCCTCGGCAAGGGAGGCGACTGCGTCCACTCGTGCGATGCGCCGCGAGCCCGGACGGAACGTCAGATAAACCGAATATGGCCGCGAGACGTGCTTGGGCAAGCAGCGGACAAGCCTTCCTTCTTGCAAGACCTCATCAAGCATGAATTCCGGCAGAAACGCATATCCTCGCCCCGCCATTGCAAGATCAAGTAAGACAGAAAAACTCCGTGTGGCAAAGGGTCCGCCTACCTTGATGGTTGAGACATCGTCTGGGGAAAAGAAAGTCCAGGTAGTGTTGGCAACATCACCTCTGAAGGTGAGACAGGGTTGGTCCTTCAGGTCGTCTGGTGTGTTGATCGCTGTCCGGGCTGCAAGCTCGGGTGACGCTACGAGCCAGCAACGAAAGCTGCCAAGCTGCTTCGCGACCAGTCTGTCATCTTCGAAAGTTCCGATCCGGAATGCCAAATCCGTATTGGGATCCTGCATATCCTCGAAATCATAAGCTGGGCGCATGACCAACGTGAGATCTGGAAAGCGCTCTTGGACGGCCGGAAGGATTACTGAGGCAATCACCGAGCCGAATTCTGCTGTTGCGGCGAAGTTCACCTGACCCGAGACGTCCCCGCTTTCTTCACGGGCGATGTCACTAAGCAAATCAATGTCAGCCAAAATGGACTGGACCCGCTGGTTAAGTCGGACGCCTGTCGGGGTGAGTTTAACGGATCTTCCACTCCGTTCGACTAGCTTCACGCCAAAATGGTCTTCCAGCCGCGAAATGTGCCGGGACACACCCGATTTCGCCATGTTGAGATGATCGGCGGCAACGCTGATCCCACCGAGTCGCGCAACGGTGTGGAAGCTGATCAAGGCAGGCATACCAATTGTTCTAATATCTGCAACCATTAGTTCATTTTGATACCTCTGTTGCTCCTGGTTGGCAATCTCTAACTTCGAGCCATCACAGGGTCCATTGCAGGGCCACATTCAGGAGAAAAGACATGAACATACTCGTTACAGGTGCCAGCAGCGGATTTGGAAATCTGATGGTGGCGGATTTGGTCAGGGCCGGGCATCGCGTAGCCGGGACTGTGCGCGATCCCGGAGGACGCAACAAGGAGGTCGCGCAGACCTTGCGCAATCTCGGCGTTGAGGTTGTCGATATCGACGTGACAGACGATGCTTCCGTCGAAGCGGGCGTGGCCGCGGCAGAAGCCACGCTCGGGCAGATCGATGTGTTGGTCAACAACGCCGGTGCGGGTGCACACGGGCTGCAAGAGAACTTCTCTGGAGACGATTTTCAGCGTGTCTTTGACGTCAATGTCTTTGGAGTGCAGAGGATGATCCGCGCCGTCCTACCCAAAATGCGGGCACGGCAATCCGGGCTGATCTTGAACGTTACTAGCCTTCTTGGCCGCGTGACAGTGCCCTTCCTTGGCCCTTACAACGCGGCGAAATGGGCCGTGGAGGCGCTCAGCGAAAACTACCGCTGGGAGTTGAGCCAGTTTGGTGTCGACGTCGCTGTCATCGAGCCCGGCGGCTTCCCCACGAACTTCTTCACCAACCTCATTCAGCCGTCCTCGCGCGACCGGGATGCAAGCTATGGCGAATTTGCCGGAGCGCCCGAGGCCATGCTGCAAAGCATGGGGGAATCCCTATCCAACAACCCGCTACAGGTTCCGCAGATCGTGTCGGACGCGGTGCTTGAGGTGATCCATGCCACGCCTGGACAGCGACAGTTTCGCAATGAAGTGGACAAGAGCGGCATGGCGGACCCTGTCATTCCGATGAACAGGCAAGCGGAAAAGGCAACCGAGGTGCTCTTCACCGCCTACGGTATGGAAGGTATGATGAAGCTTAAAACTAACGTTGCCAACGCGGCCTAATAACAACGGCAGGTCTGGGGTTTTTCCGGGCCTGTCGTTCCAACACGAGCATAGGAGGAGCCTAGCCGATGACACACCCCGCATTTACCTCAGACTCTGTGGCCGTGATCACCGGGGGTGCTTCCGGCATTGGCCTCGCCGCCGCAGTCAAGTTCGCTCAGATGGGCATGCGCATTGTTATTGTTGATCAAGACACCGAGAAACTGGCTGCCGCGGCAAACATGGTGTCTGCCGCCGGTGCGGCCGATGTGATGACGTCTGCGACAGATGTCAGTGATCGCGCGCAGTTGGAGGCGTTGGAACGGATGGTAGCAGACCGCTACGGCGGGGCAGACATCTTAATGAACAACGCTGGTGTCGGCGGCAAATCATCGACCATTGGGGACGCCACGGCTTGGGATAAGATGCTGGGTGTGAACCTTTGGGGTCCGATCCATGGCACTCAGGTATTCGCGCCAAACATGATCGCGCGAGAGAGACCAGGTGCAATAATCAATACAGGGTCCAAGCAAGGTATCACCACACCGCCGGGCAACCCGGCTTACAACGTCTCAAAGGCGGCTCTGAAAGCATTCACCGAGGCGCTATCACATGAGCTGAGAAACAGCCCCGGCCATCAGATCACAGCGCATCTCCTTGTGCCTGGCTTTGTTTATACTGGTATGATCTCCCTGCCTGAAAAACCTGCCTCCGCTTGGACCGCAGCGCAGACGGTCGACTTCTTTTTCGACAGTGTGAACCGCGGGGATTTTTACATCCTCTGCCCCGACAATGATGTCTCACGTGATATCGATGAGAAACGCATTGCCTGGAGCGTGGGAGACGTCATCGAAAATCGCCCCCCACTAAGCCGATGGCATCCAGACTATAAGGAGGCTTTCGAGGCGTTTATGGCGAAGGCTGACTGATCATCGTAGAAGTCCACCACTCAGGACAAGTTAACGATTGAAGACTGTCCGGCGGCCCTACGGGTTGCCGGACAGTTTGCGTTCTGCGCCGCAATAAAGGTTCAATTTCATGGAACGTAATGTTGTCAATCCACCTCTTGTTGCAAAGTTTGCAAGGTTTAATCTGGGAAGCACAGCAACAAATGGGAGAAACCCAATGACTTCCTTGATCAAGCACATGAGCATCGGCGCGTTGATGCTCTCCACCGCAAGCGCGGCGCTTGCTGAAGGCGTTACACTGCAAAGTGCTGGTACACTGGCTTTCGATGACGCTAATACGCTGTTCGTCGGTGACGGCAAAGCTGGTATTGTCCATGCATTCGACTTGGCCGATAGCCAACTGATAGATCAATCCGCTTACGAACTTGGTCGTGCGCAGACTTTCGAAGGTCGTACTATCTTTGAAGACATCAATGCTGAGATCGCGGCACTGCTGGGCGTGCCCGCCGAACAAGTTCAGATCAATGACCTGGTGGTTCATAATCCGACCAAGCAGATCTTTCTCTCGGTCCATCGTGGTCTGGGCCCCGATGCCGAGGCCTTGATCCTAAAAGTGAACCAGGGCGAGATCGAGCCTGTCGATTTGAGCCTTGCCACGCATTCAAGCCAGTACATCGGTGCCATCGCGGAGGACGAAGCGATTGAGTTTGGTCGTTCGCTCAACTCTATTGCCATCACCGACATCGATTACTACCAAGGCGAGATTTTCGTGGCAGGCGTGTCGAACGAAGAGTTCGATTCTACCCTGCGCCGCATCGCCTATCCGTTCGACGGTGACGTTGCAGCATCCAATATTGAGATTTGGCACGCGGTTCACGCCCAGTGGGAAACCCGCGCACCGATCATCACGCAAACCATCGCTGAACTAAACGGGGTAGCCACGATGATCGCGCTTTATGGCTGCACGCCGGTGGTTCGCATTCCACTCAGCGATTTAGAAGACGGAAAGCAGGTGCGCGGCACGATGATTGCCGAACTTGGCTACGGCAACTCACCAGTGGATACGGTCGTCTACACCAATGCATGGACAGGCACCCAGAATGTGCTGGTCACCAATACCCACCGGAGCGCGGCATCCTATACCCTCGACACTCTGGCCAATGCAGAAGCCATGCCCCACGGCGAAGGGGTTCAGCCTCTCTTTGGCATTGGCGGTGCGGAATATACACCGATCCCGATCAGCGGTGTGATCCACCTCGACACGGTCGATGAGACTTGGTCCGTGACGATCCGCGAGAACCCGGAAAATCCGCGTGTGTTGGAGATGCATACCTTGGCTATGCCGATGTTCTTCGAGCGCTCGGATCACATTGTAGAGATGAATTGGGAAGGTGCCCCTGACCCGTTCGGCTTCCATGTCGATCCGCCTTTGCAGTACAACTGATGCTCGGCGTCGGAAAACTTGTGCGGCAGGTACTGCTTGCCGTACTTCTCCTCTCGCCCACCACAGCGTGGGCAGAGGTTCGTGCAGCGCTCGATCCATCGACGGGAGCCGTCAAGGTCAGCGGCCTTGCCGCCGAAGATCGGGCTTATCTGATCGCCAACCAAGAGAAAGTTTTTCTTCAGAGCCGCGCCGTATCAAGCGAGCGTAGTATGGCTCTGTCAGCGACCGAGATCGCCAATACGCTCGTGATCAGCCCGAGCTTTTCTCTCCTACCTGGAACTGAATATGACCTTCGACTTGATCTGAAGAGCGGCGAGGTATCCAAATTTATAGTTTTGGTCCAAGGAACGAAAGCCGAGCCGCCGCGACTCCTGTGGCACGCGCCGAATGCCACAATAATCCCAGAAAACACGCTGCGCCTGTACCTGATGTTTTCCGAGCCGATGGCCAAAGGCTTCGCGCGCGAGGCCATCTGGATCGAACGATCAGATGGCACAATCGTCGACAGTCCGTTTCTCAATCTCAGCACCGAGCTTTGGGACAGTGAGCAACGCCGTTTGACACTGCTGTTTGATCCAGGCCGCATCAAACAGGGTGTTGGCCCGAACCAAAGTGACGGTTCGCCGCTGCAAGCCGGGAATAGCTATGTCTTGATCGTGGCAGATCATTTCAAGAGCGCAAAAGGCCCAACTTTAGACCACGAAATCCGCTTGCCGCTTCATATCGGTGTTGCAGAGCACGACGCTATTGATCCAAGACAGTGGGGCATTCAATCGCCGCGAATTGGAACGCGAGACCCGCTCCGTGTGCAGTTCCTTCGAGTGATGGACATTGGCTCCTCGATGGGGCGGATCAGCGTCGTAGATTCAACCAATACGCCTCTCGCAGGTAACATTGGAAGCGATGGGTCCGTTTGGGTTTTCACGCCGAACGTACCTTGGGCGGGGAATGAACAGCTGTTTGTTGATCCAAAACTGGAAGATGTGGCTGGCAATACCCCACGCGCGCCGTTCGACGCGTCATCGGGAACCATCGGAAAGGTGATGGAGACAATTAGGTTGGTATTGTTCGAATAGACTGGAAACCCTGACCAAAAGACCTGCACCGACGATCCAAACTAATCATCCGTACAGCAGCGAACTCGACGCTGTCTTTTGAACCGTTTCTGGCGTTCGCTGTGTTGCCGTTCTTCGCGGTTTTCATGATCGGCAGTGGGCAACCCAAAGCCGCCTATGTTCGGAAGATCTCGGGACCGGAAATCGCGCGCATGAAGGACTTTTTTGAAAGTTGGAGCCAGCTCAAGTGCTCTGCCCAATGATCCCACGTTCTTCAGACAAGACTTTCGTTACGTATCAGAAGACGACTGCCCGTCTACTCTGTTTCGGCGGCGCCTTTCAACTCGCGTTTAATCTATCGTAAACAGCTCCTGTCTTTCAGCAACACCGCGCAATCTGTATTGCCCCAAGGAAACAAGGCTTGGAATGGAGTTCACCAAGTCGCCGGCCACCTTGTCGGAAACAACAATGTTCTGATCGAGCGCGTTGCACATGCCTAAAATACGGGACGTTGTATTGACTGCGGGGCCGACCACTGTGAAATCCAAGCGAGACCTACCGCCAATGTTGCCATAAAGAACATCGCCAGCGTGCAACGAAAGAGTAAAGCCGGTCGTTGGCAAACCGTCTGCTTGCCGTCGTTGGTTGAGTTCGTCAAAGGTATCTCGCAACTCCGCTGCCGCGTGAATTGCGACGCGGCGCGCGTCCGGAACTTGATTGATATCGAAGATGGCAAGCATTCCATCTCCCATGAACTTCAGAACATTACCGCCATGGCGTTCAACTACATCAACAGCTTCCGCGAAGTAATCGTTTAGCAATTCAATGATTGAATGTCCCGGAAGCGCCTCTGACAATTTGGTAAATCCTTGTAGATCAAAGTACCAAATCACCGCCGAAATCGTTTCGGATGAACCTCGGGTGATGTCCCCGGAAAGAACGCGCCTGCTGGCGTCTCGGCCCAGATAAGCGGCGGTTATATCTTCAGCCATCAGCCTGTTTGCTCCACATTTCAGCGTCAGGCAAAGTGGAGATATTAGTTGACGCAACCCGTCAAGTTGTTGCCTTGTGAAGCCCCCACTCGCGTCAGTTGCCAACGAGATAATGGCGCCTTCCTCGGCCTGCATTGGATCGACGGGTGTAGCATTATCTGGAAGAAGGAAGAACCGTTTGACAGCGAAGTAGTCTGTGGCACCACGCTCGCGAAGTTCGTCAAATAAAGGAAAATTAAGATCTGGGTCTTCGACCGTCAGGTCTTGTCTGATCTCTTCAACGTTGTTTGCCAAAAGATAGTAAATTGGGCTCAGAATGTATTCTTCAGGTGCATCTGTTCTACGAATAAACTCTTCTCGCTCATTTCCTCCGTCCCTGTGCCAGCGGAAAGCGACTGTCCCAATCTCGGGATGATGAGCGCGCACAGTGATGTTTGCTCTTTGAAGTGGAATGCCCGCCGAAACAAGACGATTGCAGAATGCTTCGAGCCAGGTTTCAACCGGCGCATTCTCTAAGCCCTGTTGAACCAGCCAATCTGCTATGTCCTGTATGGCGGCGGTCAGTTCCCAGTTTTGGACTAAAGGAGCTGCCATGATGTCCTCATAATGAGCTATCTGAACAGTTAGTTCTCAGTCTAATTCACTTCAAGGACACATCAAATTCAATTCTCCCACTGCGCTCGCAACCCAAAGCGGTCGCTATGAGCGCCCCGATAATTGAGGAATCCTCATTCCGACTCGGCTTGTCTCACTCCCGTAAAACCTGTTTAGCTCGTATCAGCGCATGGCAATTTCGTATGAGATTTTGGAGAGAGAAATGACATTCGAACTCTGGCTGGTTTATTTGGCTGCTGCGGTCGGATTGTCCCTGACTCCTGGTCCGAATGGGTTGTTATCCCTTACACATGGGGCCTGCTACGGTTTCCGCCCAACAGTTTCCACCGTTCTCGGTGGCGCGCTTGGCTTCTTCCTTCTAATTGCGATTTCCCTAGCAGGCTTTGGCACTTTGCTAGCTGCATCGGAGCGTGCTTTTCTCGTCGCAAAATGGATTGGTGCCGCATATCTCGTCTACCTCGGCATTAGGGTATGGCGCGCCGCACCCCCCGATTTCAGTGCAGCGGCCAATTTGTCGCCAGCGAACAAGCTTGGATCATACAAATTGTTCCAGCAGGGCTTCCTAGTGGCTGTTTCCAACCCCAAGGGACTCTTGTTCTTTGCCGCGTTCCTTCCACAGTTCATGGTTGCTGGATCCCCCTTCCTGCTACAGCTCGCTGTGTTTGGCGGAACGTTTGTACTCGTTGAGGTTGCCTACGAGCTTTTGCTCGCAGGGTTTGCTCAACGCATTGCACCCTGGCTTGCCCGAAGCGGACGATGGTTCAACAGGATCACCGGCGGCGCATTTGTTGGAATCGGAGCAGCGCTCGCATCAGCATCGAAGTAGCGCAAAAGTCTTTTGAGTTGGCAGCGGCGTGGTTAGTAAACTGACAGGCGCGGCCGTGCGATCAACAAGATTTTTCCTATGAAGTCGAACACCGGCATGCGCCATTTTTTGATGTCTGACCCGGTTGCTCGCAGCCCAAAGCGGACCTCTTCAACCAAACTTTGTAATATATTAAACTCGCAACGAAGCGGCATTTAGACTGTTTCCGCGCAAAACTGCTTCCAAAACACGATCCCCCAAACTGACTTGGTAATATCAGGTTCAATGCGGGCGACACGCGTAACAATGCTGCCCGATTAGTCAGTTGCGAAGCAATAAAACAGACCCGCCCCGCCAGAACGTGGCAGATGTTCCTCTCCGCAACCGCGCGAGCCGTGCGATGAGTTCCAAGACACCATATTTCGGGCATCGTTGAGACCTACACGGTCATGGTGCCCGACAATTGCGGATCCGTCCTCACTATTCGAAGTCCAGTTGCTGCATGTCGTATCGCCACCCGCCGTCGAGAAGTATCCCGCGGAATCGGAGCCGGTCAGAATGTCATGTTTGTTTGGCTGACTGCCACGCCCGTTGACAGGGTTTCCGTTTTCGTCGAGCGCGGTCTGTAGATTAATGTTCACGCTGTTGTTGTGCAGGTCCTCAACGTTGTTGGCGATGAGCTCTCCGTTGGCATTGTACCACGGACCCGATCCGATCCGGTCGCGAGCAGAAACGCCATTGGTGATTGTCATCGGGTCGGTGCTGCGATCAATGGACATTGAGGTGCTCAGATAGGCCGCAAAAGTCTTGGTAGAACCGGTCGCGGAAGCAAGCGCATTGCAATGAGCATCGGCGCCTTCGAGGCCGCCTAGATTTGCACCGTCCCCCTTGCCCACACTAGTGATGAAAAACGACATCTCCTCGCCTGCCGATTGCGCGTGTGCAGTCGCCGCGATACAGCAGATTACGAGTGCAACAACCCCATGAGCAGTTTTTCTGTTGGTGAACTTCGACATGTGTGTCTCCCTTCGTGCTGTTTGATCACAGATGCTAGCTATATGTAACCATCAGGTCCATCCAAGTAACGGATGTATGACACTATGGTGCTGGAGCCATTCACTAAAGCCGGTCGTGCATGACCGACCCTGTGGCCCTATTCATTATTACCCAACTCCTGTCTTACGTGTTAAGTACGGTCGCTCACCTGTTCCCAGGATCATTTGTAACGATTGACTAAGGGTCGTGACGGAATGACACAAAAAATCGCTCTTTGGTCCATTCCGATATCCATTGCGGTACTGGCCCTAAAACTGTTGGCTTGGTGGCTGACAGGCTCGGTGGCGCTATTGTCGGACGCGATGGAATCTACCGTGAATGTTGTTGCGGCACTGCTGGCGTATTTTGCGGTTCGGATTGCCAACATACCCCCTGACGAAAACCACCCCTTTGGTCACAAAAAAGCCGAGTATCTTTCCGCCGTCGCCGAGGGCGTACTGATTGTGCTGGCGGCGTTCTTGATCATCAGAGAAGCTGTGCTGGCACTCCCAAACCCGCATCTTGAGGATGCGCCGCTGCTTGGAATCGCCATCAATATCATTGCAACGGGCGTGAATGGCGCATGGGCCTACCTATTGCTCAAAATCGGCAGGCGCGAGGGTTCGCCTGCATTGGAGGCAAGCTCCCGGCACATTTTCACAGATGTCATGACCTCAGTTGGTGTCATCGCAGGCCTGATACTTGCACTTGTCACAGGCTGGCTGATCCTTGATCCGATCCTGGCAATTCTTGTTGCACTGAACATCTTGTGGGAGGGCTGGAAAGTTATTCGGGCGTCCGTCGATGGCCTGATGGATGTGACACTTTCGGACCATGACTTGCAGACTGTTTCCAACGCAATCGAAGCAAATCTCGGCGCAGCCTTAGAGTACCACGACCTCAAAGGGCGCAGATCCGCAAATGTCATCTTCGTGGAGTTCCATCTTGTTGTGGACGGCACAATGCCAGTCAGCGCGGCGCATGATATATGCAATGACATCGAGGACGAATTGGATCGTTTGTATCCGGGTTCCGTCTTTGTCATTCACCTCGAACCTGATGACGAGCTGAAGGGTGACGGGGTTAGATCCCACTAAACTGGTCACATGGCTCAGCAAAAAGTCTATTGGTTTGACTGATCTGACTAAGACTTTCGGCTTGAAGTTCGTCAGACCTAAGCCCGATGTGGGAAAGCCGAACCAGAAGTAACCTGTCTCCAACGTCACGAAGCGTGATGCTCAGAATTGGAGGCGAAAATGAAAATTCAAAGAAAGCTGGGTCAACTTCTTAGTACAGCGGCGTTGGCTTCGTTGATTGCGGCGACGCCTTATGTGCCAGCGTTTGATGCCGATGGTCGCCTACATTTTGAACCGTCATATGCCTTCGCCAAGAGCGGCAAGGGGAAAGACGGGGATGATCGTGACGACGACAGAGATGATGACCGCGACGACAACTCGGGGTCGGGTAATAGCGGCCGTGGTGGTGACCGGGACGATGATCGTGATGACGATAGAGACGATGATCGCGACGACGACCGAGACGATGATCGTGACGACGACAGAGACGATGATCGTGACGACAATTCAGGATCAGGCAAAAGTGGTCGCGACGATGATGACGACGATGACGATGACGACTCGAAACGCTCCAATAGAGGCAGCGGAAAGAAGGATCGGTCTCAAGCGGGGGGCAAACCGTCGGGTTCGGCTAGGATAACAAAGGTCGAGACAAACGCCAGCGGCATTGAAGTACGTTACGCCGACGGAACCAAGGAGGAGATCGAAAACGGGCGGTATGAGAGAAAGAATGCTCAGAACCGAACTGTTGAGGAACGCCCCGCGACCGGCGCTGACGTCTCAAGGCTTCGGTCTTTGGCGAATGGTATCTCAATCGACAACGTGCGCTCTTCAGGGCAAGGCGGTACTGTTGGAAGTCGACCTACAAAAATCGAACGCCAGGGCAACAATATCGAAGTGAACTATGCCAATGGTTGGAAAGAGGAGATCGGGTTTGGGCGCTACGAGTTGAAAGACCCGTACAACCGGACTGTTGTTGAAAGAAACGCAACGGCCTCTGATCGCCGGAGATTACAGTCGGTTGCCAACTGAACTGCAACTCTATTCGATAATCCGTTGGCGGGTTCTCTTAGTGAGAGGCCGCCATCGTTGTCATAGAGACCGAATTTAGTCTCCCTTGTTCCAAACATCATGGGCAATGAGCGCGGCCTCTACCCGATTTCGCGCATGAAGCTTGGACAGGATTGCCGTCATGTAGTGCTTCACGGTCTTTTCCTGAAGGTCTAACTCGTCAGCAATTTCACGATTACTCAGTCCTTTGGCCACTCGTCGAAGTATTTCTTCCTCACGATGCGTAAGGTCATCGAGAATGCTGCTGTTAACAGACATGCCGGTGTCAGCGTTGATTTGAAGCAATACCCGCGAGGCCAAGCCCGGAGAAACGAACCCTTCACCTGCGGCGATGCTGCGTAAGGAAGCGGTTAGTTCGTTCGCGGTTACACCCTTCACAACGTACCCAATCGCGCCCGCCTCCAATGCGTCCGCGACATCGCTGCTGTTCTCTGAGACCGTCAAGATTGCAATGACGGGTGGATTTTCCATTGCCGCAATTTTACGTGTCGCGCTTATCCCGCCACCGGGCATAGAGAGGTCAAGAATAGCTATGTCCGGCTGATGCGTGCCGACCAGCGATACTGCCTCTTCAGCGTTGGACCCAGCGGCCAAAACTTCGAAGCCGTCAGCTTCATCCAACGTTCGTTGCAAACCATCCCTGAATATCGGGTGATCATCAGCTATTACGACAGATGTAGTCATGATGTGTCTAACTTTCTGGGAAAGAGTGTCATAGCAATGGTGGTGCCTTCGCCCGGTCTCGATGCGACTTCGAAACTGCCACCAATACTCTCGACCCGATCTCGCAAGCCCATAAGCCCCTGGCCACCATCGTCTCGTAACGCGGTTTCTTCTGACCTATCAAATCCAGGTCCGTCGTCTTTGACCTTCACAACTATGCAGTCGCTCTGCACCTCAGAGATAACAGTGCACTTGGAAGCTGGAGCATATCTCGCGGCATTGGAAAGCGTCTCCTGAAGGAACCGAAAAACGCATAGCTTGTCGGATAATGACAGCTCTGGGGCCTGACTACCCAGGAATGAAATATCCGGTCGCAACGGGCTGTGTTCGGCGTGATCCTCTACGGCTCTCTTCACAACATCGACGAGTGACAGACCATCGATATCCGGCGCGGACAGCCCTCGCGATATCGCACGAATTTCAGCCAGAGATTTTTGCAGAGACTGCTGAATTTCCTCTGCCTCTTTAGGTCTTTCTGACCCTTTGGAAAACGCCGCCTCCAGTCTAAGGGCGGCGAGCGACAGGTATTGCGCAGGGCCATCATGTAGTTCAGCTCCAAGATTCTTGAGGAACCGATCTGTTTGCGTGGCATATCTTTCCGACGCCTCGACCACACGCGACCGCAGCAGCGCATTCTGCTCAGCCATCCTCTCACTTTCTGTCAGGCGTTGTCTAAGAAGAACCCCCTGTCGTCGAATAGTTTTGTCGCCAATTGCGACGATGGAATACAGAACAATAGTACTTGCCAGAAATGCGGAACCGACGACCAACCAACTTGTTCGCCTGGCCCTGGCTAAGTCTAACTCCAGCTGATCAGCTCTTTCGTAGAACTCCGCAACTGCGATGATTTCGCCGGACCAGAGTTCGCGGATGGGGCTGTAAACTTCAAGTAATGGTATCCCCAGTGCTGCCTCAGCAGCGCTTTCGGCATGATCAAGCTCTTCGAAAGAGCCGGTGATATCACCGCTCCACGCCCGCCTTAAGTCATCCGTTGGTTTGAAACGGTTTCCAATGATGTCTGTATCCGAGGCATGCGCAATCACACCGCCTTGCTTCCAGAATTTGTAGGAGACAATGCGGTCACGCATTGGCTGGGTCATGAAAATCTCGTCCAACGCCAGCCTCGCCTGGTCTGAAAGGCGGTCGCCATGTGCCAATTCCTGGCTGAGCGGGGATACCACGCTTTCCATATACAGCGCCGCGGAATTTGCGGAGTTCTGCACGACTGCGTTCTGGATTCGATTTGACACCCAATCCCCGACTATTGCGGTAGCAGTGCCCATCACAACGATGCTGGCCGCAAGAAACACTCGCGACAACGACCAATTGCCAATCGTCAGGTCAGTTACTTTCGCTCTCATCGTAAAATCGACTATGAACTACAATCTGTTACCGCACCACAGACCTTGGTCTGACGCGATCTGGCAAAATCTCAGACCCTTTGTTTGCGCCCAGCGGCCAGGGTCAGATATCATCCATCGTTCTCAGTCTTTGCAGCATCGGGCATTGAACGTTTCCGCTATCACAATTGGCCGTAAGCTCGCTCAAGGCGTGCTCAAGGCGTCTGAGCTCATCAATTTTGCTTCGAACGCTGGCAATGTGTGCCTCGGCCAATTCTTTCACTGACCGGCAGTCTTCGGCACTTCCTTTTGACAGCTCCAAAAGCGCCTTTGCGTCTGAGAGAGGAAACCCCAGGTCGCGGCATTTCTTCAAAAATCGAAGTCTTCCAACATCGCTTGCTGAATAGAGGCGACGATTATTCGGAGCTCGTGCGGGTCTTGGTACGATACCTTCGCGTTCATAATAGCGGATGGTTTCTATCCCGACCCCGGATTGCCGGGAAGCCTCACCTATCGCAATCATGTGACGTGCCCCCTATTGATCCTGTAGTTGCTACAGGAGTTATACGCTCTGAATGCCGGTGTCTCAACACAATCAAATCGAGTATCCAGGGAGCGAAAGATGAAGAAATATGTGACCCTCAGCTACCTAGGGTCGGTTTCCGCTCTCGGGGTTGCAACATGCTGTGTTCTTCCAATGGTCATGATGTTGTTAGGCTTGGGTGGCAGTTGGTTGGCGGTATTCGGAAAGATAGCGGCAGCAAGCTATTATGTTCTCGCCATCTCATCAGCGCTGGTGGTAGTTTCGTGGTTCGTATCGCATCGAAACGGGAAATTGGTAGACCTGAAATGGTGGCTTGTTGGAAGCACGGCGATTACCGCGTTGGCATGGGTCATCGTGTTCAATGAGGCTCAAATCAACGATTATCTAATCATGCAGATGTGAGACTATGACAAAACATACTGTGGTGCTCGATAGCGTTTTAACCTGCCCTGAGTGTGGGCACATTGAAATCGAGAAAATGCCAACTGACTCGTGCCAGTGGTTTTATGAATGCGTATCATGCAAGGCAGTCTTGAAACCATTGGAAGGCGATTGCTGTGTCTTTTGTTCCTACGCAACCGTCCCGTGCCCGCCAATTCAGTTAGGTGACTGCTGTTGTGGATAGCTATTTCTGTGGGTCGGATTCTTTGACGGTGGGCAATACAAAAGGAATACAGCATCAAATTCTTGACCCAAACCTGCCGTTCGACGCAGGTTTGATGAACTACTGGTATGGGCCACGTGCCCAGCTTTGCAAAGTCAGCTTTCTGCGCATAGCCACTGTTGGAACTGAACGAAGCGAAAGTCCGGTACTATACTTCCTGGTAAAGGAATAAATAGCAGCAGTTTTATTGTACTACCGCATCCAGGACACTGAAAAATCCTCCAAGAACAGACAAGTCTAATTCTATTCTTACAAGAATCAGGGATCAGGTTCAGATCTTTAACCCACTTTTACCCAGCTTTTTTTGGGTATTCCTGCGCCCGCCCGCGTTCGTCCCCGTTTCACATGGTATCGGCGGCTAAACCAACGAATCCATATAAGACCTTAGAAGGTCATTGTTTTTCTCGAAGAACAGCTATGAGAAGTGGTCGGGGCGGCAGGATTCGAACCTACGACCCCCTGTACCCAAAACAGGTGCGCTACCAGACTGCGCCACGCCCCGGACCGTGCGCCTTCCTAACGATGCCCATCTGATTTGAAAAGCCCTAACAGGGCCAAATTGCAGGGCCTTGCGAAAAAATTTCGTGCTGCATCTGGGTTCCCGGAGTAATCAGGTAGCGGGACGCCAGCCCGGCATTGATTTCTAGAACCGCAAATACCGAATCTCCGCCGTCAATCTGGGTTTCATCGCCGGGGATCGCGTTTTCATGCACACGAGTCACGGTGCCAGTACGATCCAGAAAAATGATGTCCAGGGGAATCAGTGTGTTCTTCATCCAGAAGGCCACGCGTTGCGGCGGATCGAAGACGAACAGCATCCCCGAGCGCTGCGGCAACGATTCGCGAAACATCAGACCGCGCGCCCTGTCCTGCGGGCTTATTGCCAGTTCGATATTGAAGTTAATCTGAGTCTTATCGTTGCGCAGTCCGACACGATCGTCACGGCACGCGGCCAGAACCTCTCCGGTCCACAGCATTGATACACTTGCAAGAACCGCGAAAAGTCTGGTCATCAACAATCAGTCGTCCAATGCGGCTTCCCAGGCCAGGACCTGAGCCGCCATACGCCCACGTTTGCCGTCGATGACGCGCATCGCCAGCGCCTCGCCCGGCTGCAGGTCGGCAAGACCAGACCGGCGCAGAACTTCGATATGCAGGAAGACATCCTCGCCCCGGCCAAAGACATTGGCAAAACCAAAACCCTTGCCCTTATCGAACCATTTCACCCGCGCAGCCTCGAGCGGTGCCTCGGCGATCACCACGGGATCAAGCTCGGCAAAATCCGCCAGCATCATCGAGTCGGTTCGTGCGGGCGGATCGACGCTAACAACCTCGACCGCCTGAACACCGCGGTCGGTGCGGTGCGTCATGATCTCAATCCCGGCACCATCGGCGACAGAACTTTGACCGAAATTGCGCAACACGTTCACGTGCAACAGAATATCCGGACCGCCTTCGTCGGACACAACAAACCCGTACCCTTTGGCAGGGTCGAACCATTTTACGTGTCCACGGACGCGGTACATGTTGTTCAGATCTTCTGGCACGGTTTTCCCATCGCGAGTTTTAACAGTTCGTTAAGGGTCCGATGTGTATGGGAATGACGCGCAAATTCAAGCTGAAAAAACCCTTTGTTTCCTGCGCGTTGCATTTCACGATACGCGAACGTCATGGATTCAACCTCTGTACTTCCCATGCTGAGCCCACCTGATCCCGGCGCCACTGGAACCTGTCGTGCAAACGGAATGCACCATCGGCCCAAAACTCGATCTCGGTCGGCACCAGCCTGTATCCACCCCAAAACGGCGGCCGCGGAGGGTTCGGCCCCAGTTTCGCGGTCACCTTTGCAACCTCTGCCATAAGGGCAGACCGGCTGCTGAGGGGCTGAGACTGCTTCGAGGCCCAGGCCCCAAGACGACTCTTCAATGAGCGGGACGCATAATATTCATCGGCTTGCGGCCCATTTTCCCGGGTGATTGTACCACGAACCCGGATTTGCCGCCGCAAAGATTTCCAGTGCATGACAAATGCCGCCTTGCCCGCCGATTCAAGCTCGGCCGCCTTGGTGCTTTCGTAATTGGTGTAAAACACGAAGGCATCAGATTCGATCTCTTTCAACAGCACCATGCGCACATTGGGCATCCCGTCCGAGTCCACGGTCGCCAACGCTATGGCGTTGGCATCATTCAATTCGCTGTCTTTGGCCTCTCCCAGCCACCGCTCCGAAATTTCAAACGGATCGGTGCCGGCGAAAATGCCACCATGCTCGGTCATTTCCATCCCCCGGAAACTTTTATTAACTACCCTAGGGCGAGAACCCGCTGTGAGCAAGAGTTCGTGGCCTTGAAGCAGCGCAACCAATGGCATAAACCAACTCAACATGACGCGAAGACAGGCGGAGAACCGAACATGTCAAATCAGTTGATGGCCGGAAAACGCGGCCTCATCATGGGACTGGCCAATGATAAATCGATTGCATGGGGAATTGCCCGCGCTTTATCCGAAGCCGGAGCCGAACTTGCCTTTTCCTATCAGGGCGACGCACTGAAGAAACGGGTTGACCCGCTGGCAGCGCAACTGGGCAGCGAAATTGTCCTGCCCTGCGATGTAAGCGATGAGGCGTCGATTGATGCGCTGTTCTCTTCGCTGGAAGAGAAATGGGGCAAGCTGGACTTTATCGTTCACGCGATCGGATTCTCGGACAAGAACGAACTGCGCGGTCGCTACGTCGACACCAGCCGGGCGAATTTCAAGCTGACCATGGATGTGTCGGTCTATTCCTTCACCGCCGTGATGCAGCGGGCCGAGAAGATGATGTCCGAAGGCAGCAGCGCCGTTACCCTGACATATTACGGCGCGGAACAGGTGATGCCGCACTATAACGTGATGGGCGTTGCCAAGGCCGCGCTGGAAGCGTCGGTCAAATATCTGGCCGAGGATCTGGGCAAGGACGGTATCCGCGTCAACTCGATCTCGGCCGGTCCGATCAAGACCCTGGCTGCCAGCGGCATTGGCGACTTCCGCTATATCATGAAGTGGAACGAGTATAACTCGCCCCTGCGCCGCAACGTGACCATCGACGATGTGGGCAAGTCGGCGCTGTATCTGCTGTCCGATCTCAGCAGCGGCGTCACCGGTGAGAATCTGCACGTGGATTCGGGCTATCACATCGTCGGCATGAAGGCCGTCGACGCCCCGGACGTTGAGAAAGGTTAAGAACAATGAGTGCCAAAGACCGCCTGCCCCACGAAAAAGGCTTTCACATCAGCTGGGACCAGATTCACCGCGACTCGCGCGCTTTGGCGTGGCGGCTGGACGGTCAGGGCCCTGATGACGGCGCATGGCGCGCCGTTGTCGCCATCACCCGCGGTGGCATGGCACCCGCGATGATCGTCAGCCGAGAGCTGGACATTCGTACCGTCGATACGATCAGCGTGCGGTCCTACCACCATCAGGCGCAGGGCGAAGCCGAGGTGCTGAAAGCCCCCGATGCCGATCTGATGGGCGATGGTGAGGGCGTTCTGATCATCGACGATCTGGTCGACAGCGGCAAAACGCTGGAACTGGTGCGTGCGATGTATCCGAAGGCGCATTTCGCCACCGTTTACGCCAAGCCAAAAGGCCGCCCGATGGTGGACACGTTCATCACCGAGGTCAGCCAGGACACTTGGATCTTCTTCCCGTGGGATATGGCCCTGCAATATGTCGAGCCCTATCGCGGCACCGACTGATCCTCTGCTGAACATTCAGGACCACGCATGACCCGGACACGCACCGCCGCCACCTTTGCCCCTCCGGTGATGGAGGCGCGGCGTTGGCTGGAAGGCGTGGTCTTTCCCGAAGATCGGCCTCTGATCAATGTCAGTCAGGCCGCACCGGTTGATCCACCGCCCTTGGTGCTGCGTCAGGCCATGGCCGAGTTCGCCGTGACCGAGGACAGTGCGCATCTATATGGGCCGGTTTTGGGCAATCCCGATTTACGCGCGGAACTGGCAAGGCAGATCGGCCAGCATTACGCCGCTGAACTCGCGGCCGATCAGGTTGCCATCACCTCGGGCTGCAATCAGGCGTTTGCGGCGGCGGTCTCGGCAATCACCGACGAAGGGGACGAGGTCGTCCTGCCAACCCCTTGGTATTTCAACCATAAAATGTGGTTGGATATGGCTGGCGTTCGCGCCATCGACCTGAAAACCGATGATGATCTGTTGCCCGATCCCGATGCGGCCCGCGCCTTGATCACGGATAAAACCCGCGCAATCGCTCTGGTCACCCCGAACAATCCGGGCGGCGTGGAATACCCCTCGGAATTGGTGCGCGCCTTCTATGATCTGGCGCGCGAGGCGGGCATTCGGCTGCTGGTCGATGAAACCTATCGCGATTTCGACAGCCGCAGCGGCCCGCCGCATGACCTGTTCAGCCAACCGGACTGGCAGGACACGCTGGTCCACCTCTATTCCTTTTCCAAAGCCTACCGCCTGACAGGTCACCGCGTTGGCGCGATTGCAACCGGTGCGAAGCTTCTGGCAGAAATCGAAAAGTTTCTGGACACAGTGGCAATCTGCCCCAGTCAGATCGGCCAGTTCGCGGCGCTCTGGGGGATGCAAAACCTGTCGCAATGGGTGGCCGGAGAACACGCTGAAATCCTCGATCGCCGTGCGGCGATTCAGGAAGAACTGCCCCGCCTGGCCGACAAGGGCTGGCGCCTACTGGGGCTGGGGGCATATTTCGCCTATTTCGAGCATCCGTTCAACATCCCTTCGGACGAACTGGCGCGCCGTCTGGTGCCCGAGGCCGGTATCCTGCTGCTGCCCGGTACGATGTTCATGCCCGCCGACGATCCGGCCGGAAAACGTCAGGTCCGCATCGCGTTTGCCAATCTCGACCGCGCCGGAATCGCACAATTGTTCGACCGCCTGCAGGCCCTGTCCTTCTGAGCTTGCCCCCCGGCTGCGCGCGTCGTATTCAGGGCCGCAACCGACAGGGCAGTAACTTGCCACACCAATAAGAGGGCACCATGGCCGCGCGCGTGAAAAACCTATCGAAGACCTTTGTCTGGATTATCATCGGCCTAGTGATGCTGGGCCTTGCGGGCTTTGGCGCAACCAACCTGAGCGGCACCGTGCGCACCGTTGCACAGGTCGGGAACGAGGATATCTCGATCAACGAGTATGTCCGCGAGTTGCAGCGCGAAATCCGCGCGGTCGAAAGTCAGACCGGCCAGCCCCTGCAAATGTCGCAGGCGCAAGACTTCGGTCTGGACCAACTGGCCCTGTCGCGCCTAACCGCACTGGCCGCGCTGGACAACGAAGTTGGTGAGTTGGGCATTTCGATCGGCGACGAGAACCTGCAAAAGGAAATCGTCGCTATTCAAGCGTTTCAGGGTGTTGATGGTTCGTTCGACCGTGATGCCTATCAGTTTCAACTGGATCAGGTCGGTATGACGGATACCGAGTTCGAAACCGACCTGCGCAAGGAATCCTCGCGCACCATCGTGCAAAACGCGGTGGTCAGCGGAGTTGAGATGCCGTCGGTCCTGACGCAAGTACTGACCGATTATGTCGGCGCCCGCCGCAGCTTTACCCTGGCCACAGTAGGGCCGGATGCGTTGGACGTCCCTGTCGCCGCGCCGACGGATGAGCAGGTTCAGGCCTACTATGACGAGAACACTGATCAGTTCACCCTGCCCCGCACCAAAAAGCTGACCTATGCGATCCTGTCGCCGGAAATGCTGTTGGACAGCGTCGAGGTTGATGAAGACTCGGTGCGTCGCCTCTATGATCAGCGCGCCTCGGAATTCCACCAGCCTGAGCGCCGTCTGGTCGAACGTCTGACCTATCCCAGCGAGGAGGCCGCGCAAACCGCAATGGCGCAGCTTGAGGTCGGTGGCACCACGTTTGAACAGCTGGTGCGTGACCGCCAACTGGAACTCAGCGATATCGATCTTGGCGACGTAACCCGCGAGGATCTGGGCGAAGCGGCCGATGCCGTCTTTGCCGCTGATCTGGACACCGTGGTCGGCCCGCTGCCGTCGACCTTTGGTCCCGCGCTGTTCCGCATCAATGGCTCGCTGGCTGAAAACACAACCTCGTTCGAAGACGCCGCCCCCGCCCTGCGCGAGGAACTGGCCGCCGACCGCGCCCGCCGTCAGATCGAGGCACAGGCCGAAGACATCAATGATCTGCTGGCCGGAGGCGCTACTCTGGAAGAACTGACCTCTGAGACCGAGATGGAACTGGGTCAGATCGACTGGACCCGCCAGAGCGACGACGGCGTAGCGGCCTATGATGGCTTCCGCACCGCCGCCGAAGCTGTGAACGAAGGTGATTTCCCCGAGGTTGCGTTCCTTGAGGACGGCTCGATCTTTGCCCTGCGCCTGAACGAAGTTCTGCCCCAACGCCCCGAGCCGCTGGAGACAGCGCGCGAACGCGTGGTGGCAGCATGGACTCAGGCCGAAACGAACAAGGCACTGGAAGAACAAGCCAACGCGGTTCTGGAGCAGTTGAAAGCGGATGGTGACTTCACCACCACCGGCCTGCCATTCCGCGTAGAAAACGCCCTGACACGCACCGCGTTCCTGGACGATGTGCCTGCGGATTTCATGGTGCAGGTTTTCGAAATGGAACCCGGCGAGCTGCGCACCGTTCCGGGTGACGGTTCCGCGTTCATCATCCGTCTGGAAGAGTTGCTGGCGCCTGCCGAAACCGACGAGCTGCGTCAGGCCCAGGCCGCGCTTGAGGCTCAGTTGAACCAGGCTTTGGCCCAGAACATCTTCGACGCCTATGTGCGCGATGCGCAGGCCCGCGCCCGCCCGGTGATTGATCAGCGCGCGCTGAACGCCGTGCAGTCGAGCTATTAAAAGAGACCGAATATGGCCCTGACCCCCGAGTTTGACAGCTTCGCCCGCGCCTACGAGGCTGGCGAAAATCAGGTCGTCTATACCCGTCTGGCAGCTGATCTGGATACGCCCGTGTCCCTGATGCTCAAGCTGACAGGTGCGCAGAAAGACGCGTTCATGCTGGAATCCGTGACTGGTGGAGAGATCCGCGGGCGGTATTCGATCATCGGTATGAAGCCGGACCTGATCTGGCGCTGTCGCAGGGAAACGTCCGAACTGAACCGCTCGGCTCGCTTCGATGCCGAGGCGTTCGACCCGCAGGACGGTAACCCGATGGACAACCTTCGCGCGTTGCTGGCCGAAAGCTGCATCGCGCTGCCCGATGACCTGCCACAGGCTGCGGCGGGGCTGTTCGGCTATCTGGGCTATGACATGGTGCGGTTGGTCGAATACCTGCCAGACGTGAACCCCGACCCGCTCGGCCTGCCCGATGCGATCATGCTGCGCCCGTCGGTCATTGCTGTTCTGGATGGTGTCAAAGGTGAGGTCACCGTCGTCTCGCCTGCCTGGGTGGCCGAGGGGCAATCGGCCAAGGCCGCCTACGCGCAGGCCGCTGAACGTGTGATGGACGCGGTTCGCGATCTGGAACGCGCCATGCCCGCCGAAACCCGCGATCTGGGCGATGCCTCCGAAATTGCGCCGCCGGTGTCGAACTTCACCAAGTCCGGCTATATGGAAGCGGTCGAAAAGGCCAAGGAATACATCCGCGCGGGTGACATCTTTCAGGTGGTCCCGGCGCAGCGCTGGACGCAGGATTTCCCGCTGCCGCCATTTGCGCTCTATCGTTCGCTGCGGCGTACCAACCCGTCACCCTTCATGTTCTATTTTAACTTCGGTGGCTTTCAGGTCGTCGGGGCCAGCCCCGAGATTCTGGTTCGCGTCTTCGGGGATGAGGTCACGATCCGCCCAATCGCAGGCACTCGCCCGCGTGGTGCGACACCCGAAGAGGACAAGGCCAACGAGGCCGATCTGCTGGCCGACAAGAAAGAGCTGGCAGAGCACCTGATGCTGCTGGATTTGGGCCGCAACGACACCGGTCGCGTGTCCAAGATCGGAACCGTGCGCCCGACCGAAGAGTTCATCATCGAACGCTACAGCCACGTGATGCACATCGTGTCGAACGTAGTCGGAGAGCTGGCCGAAGACAAAGACGCACTGGATGCGTTCTTTGCCGGGATGCCAGCTGGCACCGTCTCAGGCGCGCCGAAAGTGCGCGCGATGGAGATCATCGACGAGCTGGAGCCGGAAAAACGTGGCGTCTATGGCGGCGGTGTCGGTTATTTCAGCGCCGGTGGCGACATGGATATGTGTATCGCCCTGCGGACGGCCATCGTGAAGGATCAGAAGCTGTATATTCAGGCCGGTGGCGGTGTCGTGTACGACAGCGACCCCGAGTACGAATACATGGAGACCGTTCACAAATCGAGCGCCATCCGCCGCGCCGCAGCCAATGCCGCCCGGTTCACCGGAAACGGAAACTCGTAGCGGAGTTCTTTACCGCGTAGAACACTCGCCGCCGATTTTGGACGCCTAAAAATCTTTGCATAAATAGATGAATACTGCGCAAGCAATCGCAAGAACAATTCGTTGCGGTATCATGCCTTGGTAACTGGGTTCCGGGCTAATTGATTTACGGCCAGAGTATTTTGGTGGCTGTGGGCGCGACGGATGAAAGGACGGCCATCGGGCGTCTATCATCTCGGGTTGCGACGCGCCGCCAATCCTTCCGGCGTCCGAACCTGATCTCGATTCGGTTTCTGCGTCTGTAGCGCCGCTTGCCACACCAGACAGGTTTGTAACGCGATTTTCAACTTGGAACGCAGAGCCTTATTCCTTTGTCATTTAGGGCTCTGCGGAACCAGTACGTGTCATAGCCGCGATCTCCCACAAGCCAGCCAATAGTGGACTGTTAAACAGGGCTCCGGCACCCGTGTATCCGCCGTTTCGATCGGTTGTACTGGGCCTTTAGCGGACCAAACTCGCGAGGCTCATCGGATCACCACAAACTATTGTTTTGTTAAACATTGAACCTCTTAGCACACGTAGATCATCAACCTTCGGCTTGTCATAGCTCTTTGGCAAGAAAGGCAGAAGGCGCGCCTTCTGCTTGTCGATCAATCAGAACAAATTGCTCATCATCCGCCGCCCGAAACTTAGGGACTTGCAAGATGTGGACCAGGTGACGGCAAGCAAATCATTGGTTCAGAACCTACGCGGGCTGAAATTATTTTGCGTTATTTATCATCACCGCAGATATCGGGGCCATGGCGACACGGTTGCCCCGATCCTCGAGCCCCCACAACAGCAGGGCCGAGATCGTGTCGGGGCGCAGGCGGCCCAGCATCACGACGGTCCCTTCCTGCCCGGCACGGAACGCGGCCTGGTCCAGGAAACGGCGCATGATCTTGGGATCCTGACGCGCGCCGTCGATATCCCGAAAGATCACACCCGACGGCACGCCATTCCGCGCAGCCAGCTTCTGCACGGTGTTCAGCCCGTTATCCTGCGTGATCAGACCACGCCCGGTACCAGCGGCAATCGCAGCCACCTGATCGGCCAGTTTTCGGTTGCCCTGAATGCCCGAGTCCACCCCCTCGAGGATACCCACCGTTTCCGGCAGTTCTTCGAGCCAAACGGCCAAAGATACCTCGGCATCCTGCGCACTGGCGGCTTCGGGCAGATCGGCCAGAGCCAGAACTTCGAAACCGCCCTCACGGTGCCTGTTCATCTTATCCGCGGCTTCCGGATCAGAGGGGCTAACCGCAAAGGTCAGCGGGTACGGGAAATCCTGCAGAGCCTCGGCACCGTAAGCGCCCTCATCGTCGATCAGGATGATTGACATCAGGGGCTTGGCCTCAGGATTCTCAAAATCGGCAGCGTAGGCCTCAATCGGCTTGCCCGGAGCAAGCAGATTAGTGCCGGTTTCAGTGGCCTGAGTGGCATCATCACGTTCGGTCAGGGGCACAACACGCGTGCCAACACTTGGCCCAGCGGCAGCTTCAGCATCTCCTCCGATCTGGGGAACGGACGCGATACGGGGCAGATCGCGGGGCGCTGCATCTTCGTCGCCTTCGACGGCAATCGGGCTGTTCTCGAATGGGTTTTTTTCTTCCTCAGTCACCGCAGTGTCGGCCACCTCGGGTTCGGACTCCGGGGCACTTTCGGATTCGGCTTCCGGCGCACTGTCGAGTTCAGGTTGAGGTTCGACGCCTGCAACTTCGGGTTCGGGCTGGGCCGCAGTTTCGGCGACTTCAGGCTGCGCCTCTACCTCGACAACCGGTTCGGGCTGAGCTTTGGGCGCATCCAGCGACACCTCGGGCAAGGCTTCGGCGTTGGGTGCCCCCTGCGCCGACGGCGGTGCCTGCGGCGCAACGGGTGCTTCTGTGGATACGGTGACCGATGCTGAGGGTGCTGTGGCGGGTTCGTCTACCTGTGGGGCAGGCTCTTTCATTTGGGGCTGAGCTTCGGGCTCGACCTCAACATCCGACAATTCGGCCAGTGTGTCGGTCTGGTCAAAGGTGGATTCGGGTTCGGTTGGCGGAATGTCCAACAGATCTGCATCGCCAACGGTGTCGGTCGCTTCTGCAGTGGTGTCGGGAACCTCTGCCGCTTCAGGTTGCGGAGCGGACACGGCCACTTCCGGTTTTCTCGTCAGAGGCGTGTTCAGAGACACCACTGCCCCCAACACTAGGACAACGATCGTTCCCACGATCATCCCGCCGACAAATCCGCCCATACCTATTGCCTCTCGTCCTAGTCCTGCTTCGATCGCATGTTCGCCGTCTGCAGCGGCATTTACTTGCCTCGGCACCTGGAACCGGATGTCCCCTTGACGCTGCCGCGCAAGCCTGAGCATGTATGTCCAGACATTATACCGTGGCTCGGGGCTGTATCGCCAGCCCGAAATGCCCAAGCCGAGACAAGTGCCCAAATGCTGCTGCTGATCGACAACTACGACTCGTTTACTTACAACCTCGTACACTATTTAGGCGAACTTGGTGCCGAAATGGTCATTCGGCGGAATGATGCCCTGGATGTTCAGGAAGCCATGGCGATGAACCCGGCAGGCATCCTGCTGAGTCCGGGTCCCTGCGATCCTGATCAGGCGGGAATCTGTCTGGCCCTGACCAAGGCCGCTGCCGAGACGAAAACCCCGCTGATGGGCGTATGCCTGGGTCACCAAACCATCGGGCAAGCCTTTGGTGGCGACGTCATTCGCTGCCATGAAATCGTGCATGGCAAGATGGGCACCATGCACCACACCGGGAAAGGCCTGTTTGCAGGGCTGCCATCGCCCTTCGAGGCAACGCGCTATCATTCGCTTGTGGTCGATCCCAACACCCTGCCCGACTGCCTTGAGGTGACAGCCGAGCTGGAGGACGGCACCATCATGGGCCTCCAGCACAAAGAACTGCCTATCCACGGCGTCCAGTTCCATCCGGAATCCATCGCCTCCGAGCACGGCCACGCCCTGCTCAAGAATTTCCTGTCTGAGATGAAAGTTCCCGCATGAGCGACGCTCTGAAACCGCTGATCGGAGCCGCCGCCGACCGGCCTCTGACCCGCGACGAGGCTGAACAGGCCTTTGGTATCCTGTTTGAAGGCGAAGCCACGCCCAGCCAGATCGGTGGGTTGTTGATGGCGATGCGCACTCGAGGTGAAACAGTCGCGGAATACGCCGCTGCCGCTGCCGTCATGCGCGCGAAGTGTAATGCGGTCAAAGCCCCCGCCGGAGCGATGGACATCGTCGGCACCGGGGGCGACGGCAAGGGCACACTGAACATCTCCACCGCGACGGCCTTTGTTGTGGCCGGAGCCGGTGTGACCGTGGCCAAGCACGGCAACCGCAACCTCAGCTCGAAATCCGGTGCGGCAGACGCTTTGGGACAGCTGGGCATCAACGTGATGGTCGGCCCGGAAGTGGTTGAAAACGCTTTGGAAGAGGTCGGCATCGGTTTCATGATGGCACCGATGCACCATCCGGCCATCGCCCATGTCATGCCCTCTCGGCAAGAGCTTGGGACTCGTACGATTTTCAATATCCTCGGGCCCCTTACCAACCCGGCCGGTGTCAAACGCCAACTGACCGGAGCATTCAGCCGCGACCTGATCCGCCCGATGGCAGAAACACTGGGCCTTCTAGGTTCGGATCGCGCATGGCTGGTGCACGGGTCGGATGGCACTGATGAGCTGACCATCACCGGCATCAGCTGGGTGGCCGCGCTTGAGGACGGCACTGTCAAAGAGGTTGAGCTTCACCCAGAAGACGCAGGCCTGCCGGTGCACCCGTTCGAGGATATCCTCGGCGGCACACCCGAAGAAAACGCCGTCGCCTTCCGCGCGCTGCTGGATGGGCAGCCCTCGGCCTATCGTGACGCGGTATTGCTGAACTCTGCCGCCGCACTGGTGGTGGCAGACGCGGCTACCGACCTGAAGGACGGGGTTGCCAAGGCCGTCGAAAGCATAGACAGCGGAAAAGCCAAAGAAAAAATCGCCGCACTGGCCCGAAAGACTCAGGAGGCCGCATGACAGAGACGGTACTGGACAAAATCAAAGCCTATAAACTGGAGGAAGTCGCTGCTGACAAGGCAGAGAAACCTCTGGACCTTCTGGAAGGTGAGGCACGATTTGCCCCTGAAGTTCGAGGCTTTGCAGCCGCACTGCAAAAGGCCACGCGTAAGGGCTATGGCCTGATCGCCGAGGTTAAGAAAGCGAGCCCTTCCAAAGGGTTGATCCGCCCCGATTTCGATCCGCCCGCTCTCGCCAAAGCCTACGAAGACGGCGGCGCGGCCTGCTTGTCGGTGTTGACCGACACGCCCAGCTTTCAAGGCGCCAAAGAGTATCTGACCGAAGCCCGTGCAGCCACATCGCTGCCCGCGCTGCGTAAGGACTTCATGTACGACCCTTATCAGGTGATCGAGGCGCGCGCTTTGGGTGCAGATTGCATTCTGATTATCATGGCATCGGTCGAAGACAGCCAGGCCGCTGAGCTGGAGCAAACCGCGTTCGACTGGGGTATGGATGTTCTGATCGAAGTTCATGACGAAGCCGAGCTTGAACGTGCGACCCAGCTGAAAAGCCCTCTGATCGGGATAAACAACCGAAACCTAAAGACTTTCGAAACCTCGCTTGATACCACGCGCCGGTTGTCGAAACTGGTGCCGGGCGACCGGACTATTGTTTGCGAAAGCGGCCTGAGCACGCCCGCAGATCTGGCCGATATCGCCCGCTATGGCGCGCGCTGTTTCCTGATCGGTGAAAGCCTGATGCGTCAGGACGATGTCACAGCCGCCACACGTCAATTGCTGGCAAACCCGCTAATCCCTGGAGTGATGTGATGCCTCTGACCCATTTTGACGCGCAAGGACAGGCGCATATGGTCGATGTGTCGGACAAGGCCGTCACCGACCGGGTGGCGGTTGCCGCCGCCCATATCAAAATGGCGCAGGAAACCTTTGATCTGATTTCCGAAGGCCGCGCCAAGAAGGGTGACGTTCTAGGCGTCGCGCGTCTGGCTGGGATCATGGGGGCAAAGAAGACGCCTGACCTAATTCCGCTGTGCCACCCTCTGCCAGTGACCAAAGTGGCCGTTGAGTTGACACTGGACCCCGACCTGCCCGGCGTTCGGATCGAGGCAACCGTCAAGACCTCAGGCCAGACTGGGGTTGAGATGGAGGCGCTGACTGCAGCCTCCACTGCCGCGCTGACCGTTTATGACATGACCAAGGCCGTCGATAAGGCGATGGAGATCGGCGGCATCCGCGTTTTGTTGAAAGACGGCGGAAAATCAGGGCGTTACGAGGCGAAATGATTACGGTCGAAGACGCCCGGGCGCTGCTGTTTGATCTCGTTTCCCCGCTGAACGCCGAAACGGTTCCGCTTGTCGACGCCGCCGGTCGCGTGCTGGCACAGGATGTCAGCGCCACCCGCGATCAGCCGCCTTTTGCCGCGTCTTCGATGGATGGCTATGCCCTGAAATCGGCCGAGGTCGAACTGCACGCAATGTTCAAGGTCATCGGTGAATCCGCTGCCGGTCGTCGGTTCGACGGCACCGTCGGGCCGGGTCAGGCGGTGCGTATCTTCACCGGCGCTCCGGTTCCTGAAGGTGCTGATTTCGTTGTTATTCAGGAAGATACCGACCGTCGCGGTGATCTGCTGACGATCACCGACGAACCCGGGTCCAAATCCAACATCCGCCCTGCCGGTATCGATTTCCAAACCGGCGCCCAAATCTCGGCACCGCGCGTACTGCGCCCCGAGGTCGTCGCGTTGATGGCGGCCATGAACATTCCGGCAGTGCCAGTTACGCGCAAACCCGTGGTTGCGCTGATTTCGACCGGGGATGAACTGGTCATGCCGGGCGAAACCCCCGGTCCGGATCAGATCATCGCGTCGAACACATTTGGCCTGAAAGCCCTGCTGGATAACGCGGGTGCGCAGGTGCGCATTCTGCCGATTGCGCGCGACACAGTTGCCTCTCTTGAAACGGCATTTGGGCTGGCAGAGGGCGCCGATCTGGTTGTTACCATCGGCGGTGCCTCGGTAGGCGAATACGATCTGGTTGCCGATGTCTCGCAATCGTTGGGGATGGAGCGATCCTTCTACAAGATCCGGATGCGCCCGGGGAAGCCTCTTATGGCTGGTCGGCTGGGCGACACCGCGATGGTTGGATTGCCGGGAAATCCTGTCAGCGCAATGGTTTGCGGATACCTCTTCCTGATTCCGATGGTGCGGCGGATGCTGGGGATTGAACAAGCCCTGACCCCATTTCAGCGCGCGCGTCTGGCTGAACCTATTGGCGAAAACGGCCCGCGCGAGCACTACATGCGCGCGATACTGGACCACACGGGCATTCGCGCGTGTGCGGATCAGGACAGCTCTCTGCTGAGTGTTCTGGCGCAGGCCAATGCGCTGTTGGTGCGCGAACCTCATGATCCGGCACGCCCCGCCGGGGATGAGGTGCTGTACCTGCCGATCTAATCGGCGCTCAAATCCGTTGACACAAAACGTGAACATGCGTAGAACAAAAGAAAACGCATGACCGACGAGGTGTGAGCAATGCTGACCAAGAAACAGTTGGATTTGTTGGAATTCATCCACAAACGCGTTCAGGCGGATGGCGTTCCGCCCAGTTTCGACGAAATGAAGGTCGCGCTGGATCTGAGATCCAAGTCCGGCATCCATCGCCTGATCACCGCACTGGAAGAACGCGGCTTTATCCGCCGCCTCGCCCACCGCGCCCGCGCGATTGAGATCGTCAAGCTGCCCGAAAGCCTGGGCGGTGAGCCCACTGCTGCCTTCAAGCCCCGTGTGATCGAGGGTGACAAGCCCGAAGGTCCCCGCCCGGCGAATTTCGAACCAGTCACCGTGGACGCCATGGAACTGCCGGTGATGGGACGCATCGCGGCCGGTGTCCCGATTGAGGCAATCAGCCACGTGTCGCACCGTGTTGCCGTTCCGGGCAGCATGGTGTCGGGTAAAGGTGAGCACTACGCGTTGGAAGTTCGCGGAGATTCGATGATCGATGCGGGCATCAACGACGGCGACGTTGTGGTCATCCGCGAAACCAGAGTGGCGGATAACGGCGACATCGTTGTGGCACTGGTTGAGGATCAGGAAGCTACGCTGAAAAGGTTCTTCCGCCGCGGCAACGCCATCGCGCTCGAAGCGGCAAACCCCGCTTATGAAACCCGCGTTCTGCCCGAGGACAAGGTCAAGGTTCAGGGGCGGCTGGTTGGACTGATCCGCAGCTACTGAGTTTGTTTTGCACGGTGGTTCCCGGTCATTTCCGGGGACCACAATCGATGGCCGATGACCTCTAGGCTGGTTGTTACTCCGACACCGGACAAAGCCACGCTTCCGGTCTCTTTCAATCGATCCGGATCAAAGAGGCCGCAATCACCGATCAGGTCCAGAGGTACCGCCGACACAACGATCTGGTTCTTCCGGCATTCCTCGAACCCTTGTGCAGCGTGTTTTCCGGTAACGTGGACCAGTTCCTTACCCTGCCAAATATACCGTTGAATCCCGCCAGACGTGTCGGGCCAGCGACGGGCAGCATTGATCTGGTCTGCGCCATCCCCGTCATTTTCCAGCCAAACGGTCGCAATAAACCCGCTGCCCTTTTCCTTGCTGAGCGCACGACCGTTTTCAGTCATGACACCCACCAACCCGCCGGAATCCGCAATCAGAACCTCTGGTCGATGCCCCTGCCCCCAAAGCAAAAAGGCCGCCGCTACCGCGGCGGCTCCAATCCATTTTGCCCGCCCGCGCCACAGCGCCAGCCACAAGGCACCAAGGGCGAACATCGGCAAAACATAGTGCGGCGGGCTGACGACGTACCCTTGGGCGCCATCCAGACCGGACACCTTGTCCGAAACAACCAGAATCCACTGCAACCCCAATCCCATGACGTGCAGTGCCAGCGCCTCCAACCCGAACGGGGCCAACAGTGCGGCAACAAAGGCCGCCGGCACCACAACCGTCCCCATCACCGGCACCGACAACATGTTGGCCAACAGCCCATAATGCGACATCGTGTTAAAATGCGCCGCCCCGATCGGAGCCGTCGCCAGACCGGCAATGGCCGAGGATAAAAGCAACCCCAGCACAGGTTTCGTCCATTTCGGCCCCGGCATCGGTCCATAATCCCGCAATTGACCAAACACGGCGACAAGCGCAGTCGTCGCGGCAAAGGACATCTGGAACCCGGGGCTCAGCAGGGATTCGGGACGCAGCACCAGGACGATCAGAGCGGCCACGGCAACGACTCGCAGAGAAATTGCGCGACGGTCGATCAGGATCGCCCCCAGCATGACGCTGGCCATGACAAAGGCCCGCTCGGTGGCGACGTTACCGCCGGACAGCATCAGGTATATGACCGCAGCAACCAGCGCGCAGAGCGCCGCCAGTTTACGCACAGGCAGGCGCAGGGCCACAGCTGGAATCGCAGACAGGGCCAGTCGACAAACCAAGTAGACGAACCCGGTCAGCAGCCCCATATGCAGGCCGGATATCGCCAGCAAATGCGCAAGGTTCGACGCCCGCAGCGATTGCAGCGTCTCTTGCCCCATGCCACTGCGGTCACCGGTTGTGACCGCGGCTGCAAACCCTCCGATCTCACCGGGCAGGATTGATCGCACCCTCTGCGAGATCGCCATTCTTAACGCCGTGATGCGCACCCCTTCGGCCGCCTCTTCCGGTCGCGCAACCGTCATCACCGGCACGCGTGTGTATCCGACCGCCCCAAGACGCTGAAACCAGGCGTGACGGCGAAAATCAAAACCTCCGGGCTCGACCGGCCCTTGCGGCGGTGACAGGTGGCCTGTGGTCATTATCCTTTGACCCGGCGCCAGTGAGGCCGGGTCGCCGTGCAAGGAAAGCCGGACGCGCTGCGGTCTGCGGTCCTTGGGCACATCCCCTATGCGCACCTGGTCTAGCGTTACCCGCAACGCGTCCGAAGCAGAGCGGTCCATGGCTACGACCCGCCCCTCGACCGGGCCGTAATAACGCCAAGACAGAACCGGCTCTGCGACCGAGTGGGCTCGCGCACCGGCCAGCACAAAGCCTGCCGCAATCAACGCGCACCCCATTGCCAACGCGGCCCAACCGGTTCGCATCCTGCGACCGGTCCAGACAAGACCCAACACCAGCGCCAGCAGGCACGAATACACCTGCAAGCCCGGTTCAAACCGGAGACTGAAGTAAAGACCAATACCGACAGCCAGACATACCGGAGACCACTGGAACAAATACCCTGTCTGGTTCAGCAATGCGGCCTCGACCCGTGCCAGAACACGCATGGTTGCCCCCGTCCTTCGGGCTCGTTAGACAGACGCAAAACTATGCCAGACACGGTTACCAAAAGGTTAATCCACACAATGTCCGATCAGGTCGTCACCCGTTTCGCCCCTTCGCCCACCGGTTTTCTGCACATCGGCGGCGCCCGCACCGCGCTGTTCAACTGGCTCTATGCCCGTGGGCGCGGCGGCAAGTTCCTGCTGCGGATCGAAGACACCGACCGCGAACGTTCGACCCCCGAGGCGACGGCAGCGATCCTGCAGGGCATGGAATGGCTTGGTCTGGACCATGATGGCGACGTGATCAGCCAGTTCGAAGGGGCCGCGCGCCACGCCGAAGTGGCGCATCAACTGCTGGCCGAGGGCAAAGCGTACAAGTGCTTTTCGACGCAGGACGAAATCGCCGAATTCCGCGAACAAGCCCGGGCCGAGGGCAAATCGACCCTATTCCGCAGCCCCTGGCGCGATGCCGACCCGGCGACCCATCCGGACGCGCCGTTCGTGATCCGCATCAAGGCCCCGCAAGACGGCGCAACTGTAATCCGCGATCAGGTGCAGGGCGACGTGACCATCCGTAACGATCAGCTGGACGACATGATCCTGCTGCGCTCGGACGGGACGCCGGTTTATATGCTAGCTGTTGTGGTGGACGATCACGACATGGGCGTGACCCATGTGATCCGTGGCGACGACCACCTGAACAACGCCGCGCGCCAGATGATGATCTATGAGGCAATGGGCTGGGACGTTCCGGTCTGGGCGCATATCCCGCTGATTCACGGACCGGACGGCAAGAAGCTGTCGAAACGCCACGGCGCATTGGGCGCGCAGGAATATCAGGCGATGGGTTACCCTGCGTCAGGCATGCGCAACTATCTGGCGCGCCTCGGCTGGAGCCACGGTGACGACGAGTTCTTTACCGACGAGCAGGCAAAAGAGTGGTTCGATCTGGACGGTATTGGTAAAAGTCCGGCCCGCTTCGACTTGAAAAAGCTCGAAAATCTCTGCGGGCAACATATTGCGATTTCGGATGACGCTGCACTGCGGCAGGAAATCGAAACCTATCTGGACGCAGCGGAACTTCCCGCTCTTACCACGACACAATCCGGTGATCTGGAACGTGCGATGTATTGTCTTAAGGACCGTGCGCGCACTTTCCCGGAACTGCTTGAAAAAGCTCACTTTGCGTTGATTTCACGCCCCGTTGAGCCGGATGAGAAAGCAGCAAAGGCGCTACAATCTGTATCCGACGGTATACTGAAAGAATTGACGCCGCACGTGCAAAATGTTAGCTGGTCGCGGAACGAACTGGAGGAGGCCCTCAACGCCTTTGCAGAGGCGCAGGGGATCAAGTTCGGCAAGTTGGCCAGCCCGCTCAGGGCGGTACTGGCTGGACGCGCTGTAACGCCTTCGGTTTTTGACATGATGCTTGTGCTGGGGCGCGAAGAAACCCTGGCGCGGCTTTCCGACGCAGCAAACTAATCCTGGGTTCATATTCAGGTAACGCTGCTCCGCTACGACCCGGTCAGCACATATGTGTATGACCGCTGACCGCTCAGCCGATCACTCTTTCGGCACGCGCATGAACGAGGAAGGGACAAAAATGACCGACAACAAAACAGCCACTCTGAAAGTCCATGGGGAAACTTACGAGTTGCCGGTTCATTCGCCAACAGCGGGGCCCGACGTAATCGATATCCGCAAGCTCTATGGTCAGGCTGGCGTGTTCACCTACGATCCCGGCTTCACATCGACCGCCAGCTGCGACAGCACCATCACCTATATCGACGGTGAAAAGGGTGAACTGCTGCACCGTGGCTATCCGATCGACCAACTGGCCGAGAAGTCCCACTTCCTCGAGGTTTGCTATCTGCTGCTGTACGGAGAGCTGCCTGTCGCAAAGGATCTGGAAAAGTTCGAAACCACGATCACCAAGCACACCATGCTGCACGAGCAGATGCAGTATTTCTACCGCGGTTTCCGCCGTGACGCGCACCCGATGGCGATCATGGTGGGTGTTGTCGGCGCAATGTCGGCCTTCTACCACGACTCGACCGACGTTACCGACCCACGCCAGCGCGAGATCGCGTCGCACCGCCTGATTGCAAAGATGCCCACCATTGCGGCTTGGGCGTACAAGTACCACACCGGTCAGCCCTTCGTGTATCCGCGCAACGATCTGGACTATGCGTCAAACTTCCTGCGCATGTGCTTCAGCGTTCCGGCCGAAGAATACGAGGTCAACCCGATCCTCAGCCGTGCGATGGACCGCATTTTTACCCTGCACGCCGATCACGAGCAGAACGCTTCGACCTCGACCGTGCGTCTGGCGTCGTCTTCGGGCGCGAACCCGTTCGCCTGTATTGCAGCTGGCATCGCCTGCCTGTGGGGTCCGGCCCATGGTGGTGCGAACCAGGCCTGCTTGGAAATGCTGGAAGAAATCGGCTCGGTCGATCGCATCCCCGAATACATCGCCCGCGCCAAGGACAAAGACGATCCGTTCCGTCTGATGGGCTTTGGCCACCGCGTCTACAAGAACTTCGACCCGCGCGCGAAGGTGATGAAGCAATCGGCCGACGAGGTGCTGGACCTGCTGGGTATCGAAGACAATCCGAAACTGCAGGTCGCCAAGGAACTGGAACGCGAGGCGCTGGAAGATCCGTATTTCGCCGAAAAGAAACTGTTCCCGAACGTCGACTTCTACTCGGGCATCATCCTCGAGGCGATGGGCTTCCCGACCTCGATGTTCACTCCGATTTTTGCGCTGTCGCGCACCGTTGGCTGGGTCAGCCAGTGGAAAGAAATGATCGCCGATCCTCAGAACAAGATCGGTCGCCCGCGCCAGTTGTATCTGGGCGAGACCATGCGCGACTATGTGGACATCGAAAACCGCTGATCGCCGCGATTGAATGCCAAAGCCCCGGACCTGCGTCCGGGGCTTTTTTATAGCAGGCTCAATTGATCCCCGACCTGGGCCGGGCGGGCAAACAAGTCGCATCGCAAGGGCGCTGTACGCGTCGCCAACCCAAGGCGCTTCACCGCCAGTGCGAACCGCTTGGCAATCAGCCCCGCATATTCCCCTTCACCACGCATCCGGTGACCCCAGCGCGGGTCATAGTCCCTGCCCCCGTGCATCTCGCGCAGCTTGGACATGATCTTTTCGGCGCGTGCGGGTTCGTGATCCTTCAACCAATTCTGCCACAACTCCGACACTTCGCGTGGCAGACGCAACATGATCCAACTGGCGGCATCGGCACCCGCATCCCTGCCCGCTTCCAGCAAGTGTTCCAGCTCATGATCCGTCAGTCCCGGAATCACTGGAGAAGTCATAACCCGCACCGGGACACCAGCCTCGGTCAGGCGTCGAATGACGGCCAGCCGCCGCTGCGGTGACGGCGCGCGCGGCTCCATCCGTCGGGACAGATTCGCATCCAGTGTGGTCAGTGAAACCCCGACCCGCACCAACCCCTTCGCCGCCATAGGCGCCAGAATATCCAGATCCCGTTCGATCAAGGCACCTTTGGTCACAATGCCGACCGGATGGTTAAACTCCTGAAGAACCGACAGGCAATCCTTTGTTATCTTGCGGCTTTTCTCAACAGGCTGATACGGGTCCGTATTTGTTCCCAATGCGATGGGCGCGACTTTATACCCTTTGGAGGACAGTTCTTTGCGCAAGATATCCGCCGCGTTCGGACGGGCGATCAGGCGAGTTTCAAAGTCCAGACCCGGCGATAATCCCAGATAGGCGTGAGTCGGGCGGGCAAAGCAATAAACGCAGCCGTGCTCGCACCCACGATACGGGTTGATCGAGCGATCAAACGGCAAGTCCGGCGAGCGGTTATACGTGATCAGGCTGCGCGCGATCTCATCCCTGACGTCTGTTCGCAAGGGTGGGATATCCTCTTCGATTTCCCAGCCATCATCGCAGGGTACGGTGTCGAATTGCTCGAACCGGCCTGCTGTGTTTGTGACGGCCCCACGGCCTCGGATATGCGGTTCAGACATGTTTGTTCCCGCTATGTTCTCTCTTGGGATATATATTCATTTACGCGATCCGACAAGCGGACCTTACGGTTTCGCGTTGATTTCAGCCACTTGATCCCGACGAGACAGGCGGAAATGGAAAATGAACGGAATGCAGGATGATCTTGCAGAAAATTCTGTCGAGCCGTGCAAAAATCTGACGTATAGGTCGGTCTCGAAACCACTGAGGTCGCAATCGTCACAGTCAAACTGCGGCGATTTGGCCAAAACGGCAAAAATGCCACCACGGGCCGACGGTCCGCACAGCTCAGGGAAGCGCCCCATGTCCGACGAAGAAGACATCGTCCTGTCCGAACTCAATGACGAAGAGCTTGTCGAACAGATGTTCGACGACCTTTACGACGGTCTGAAAGAAGAGATTGAGGAAGGTACGAACATCCTGCTGGAACGCGGATGGACACCCTACGACATCCTGACCAAAGCCCTGGTCGGTGGTATGACTGTTGTCGGCCATGACTTCCGCGACGGCATCCTGTTCGTCCCCGAGGTTCTGCTGGCCGCAAACGCCATGAAAGGCGGCATGTCGATCCTCAAGCCGCTGCTGGCCGAAACCGGCGCACCGCGCGTTGGCAAGATGGTCATCGGCACCGTGAAGGGTGACATCCACGACATCGGTAAAAACCTTGTTTCGATGATGATGGAAGGCGCCGGTTTCGAGGTTGTCGACATCGGTATCAACAACCCGGTCGAAAACTACCTGGAAGCGCTGGAAACCGAAAAGCCCGACATCCTGGGCATGTCGGCCCTGCTGACCACAACCATGCCCTACATGAAGGTCGTGATCGACACTATGGTAGAGCAAGGCCTGCGCGAAGAGTACATCGTTCTGGTCGGCGGCGCTCCGCTGAACGAAGAATTCGGCAAAGCAATCGGCGCAGACGGTTACTGCCGTGACGCAGCCGTGGCCGTGGAAATGGCCAAGGACTTCGTCTCGCGCAAGCACAACCAACTGGCCGGCTGATCCGACGCAGTAGAATGTTCAGGGGCCGTCCGGTTTTCGGGCGGCCCTTTTTGTTTCCGCAGGCCACACTATCTGTCGGATAGATTCCAAGGAGCACTCGATGCAGCAGGACAAATTGCCGGACGATGCCAGCCTGACGACCAAGGGCTACGCCGCTGATACTCAGGGGCAAATTCTGCTGCTGGCCTGCGGCGCGCTTGCGCGTGAGATTCTGGACCTTAAGAACCGCAACGGCTGGGATCACATGGCGCTGACCTGCCTGCCGGCGATTTTGCATGTCCATCCAGAAAAAATCACCCAAGCGGTTCAGGAGGCGGTCGCAAAGCATCACGATCAGTACGATCAGATCTTTGTCGTCTACGCCGATTGCGGCACCGGAGGCCTGCTGGAAAAAGCGTGCGCCGAAATGGGTGTCGAGATGGTCAAGGGCCCCCACTGCTACTCCTTCTTCGAAGGGAATCAGGCGTTTGAGGCTCGGGGCGAGGATGAAACCACCGCCTTTTACCTGACCGACTTTCTGGCGCGGCAATTCGATGCCTTTGTCTGGAAACCATTGGGCCTCGACCGGCACCCCGAGCTACGCGACATGTATTTCGGAAATTACACCAAGCTGGTCTATCAGGCTCAGATCGACGACCCTGACCTGACCGCCCGCGCCCGTGACTGCGCCGAGCGGATGGGTTTGGAGTTTGAGCGTCGTTTTACCGGTTATGGCGATCTGGAATCCACGCTGACGGATTGGGCAACCCGCAAGCCGGTGGATTGATTCGCGTCAGGCGTTTTCCTGCGCGACCTCGCGGATGCGTTCGATCATCGAGCGCAACCCGTTCGAGCGCTGCGCCGAAAGGTGATCGTTCAAGCCCAGACGCGCCAGTTCGCCGCCTGCGTCCACCGTGGGAACCTCGTTGACCGGCAGACCGTTATACAACGACCGCAGAACCGCGATCAGCCCCCGTACGATCAACGCATCACTGTCGCCGTCAAAGCGGAAGACACCGCCTTCGATGATCGGGTGTAACCAAACCTGACTGGCGCAGCCGTGAACCTTGGTGGCCGGCACCTTGAGCGCATCGTCCAGCGGCTCCATCGCCTTGCCCTGATCGATGACATGGCGATACCGGTCTTCCCAGTCCTCCAGAAATTCGAAATCCTCGACGATTTCCTCAAAGGCAGGCGTGGCCATTTGCGGCAGTCCTTTTGTTACGATCACACCTGTGAACTATGCCGCCGACCTGCGCCTGTCCACCCCCCAGCGTGGCTTTTCAAACAGGGGAATTTGCGATAACCCATTGCTGGAATTACTGCTCTGGACGACTGCACCATGAAAAAATCGTTTACTGTTCTTCTGGTCGCCGCCCTGACCGTCTCTGCCTGCAGCAGCTGGAGGGACTCGCGGGCCAACCCGTCCAACTGGTTCGGATCAAGCACATCGGCTGATCCGGCTGAATCGTCTGCCTATGACGCCGACGCTCTGGTTCCAGAGCAGAAAGAGGGTGGCGGGCTGTTCTCACGAGGCGAGGAAGAGGACACCAGCATTCCGATCACCCGTATCGACGAGTTGCGGGTCGAACCAACCCCGGGTGGCGCGATCGTCTATGCGGCGGCCACGGCGGCGCGGCAAGGGGCCTATAACGCTCGGCTTGTTCGCACGGAAAGCGAAGAGAATCAGAAGAACGGTGTTCTGGAATTTACCTTCCGCGTGGATTATCCGAACAGGGCAACCAATCAGGGCACCGAGCGGTCGCGTATGGTGTCTGATGCCATCAATATCAGCCAGAAAGATCTGGAAAGCACCCGTCTGGTGCGAGTTGTGGGAGAGCAGAACGCGCTGGAATCCCGGCGCCGGTAAAGGCTTATAGGGATACGACCTCGACGTTCTGGCCCTTTGCGGCCAGTGCGATCTTGCCTTCGCAGAGTTTCAGAGCGTCTTCGCCGAACACCTCGAACCGCCAGCCTGACATGGCGGGCAATTCCCGCTCGCCCGCAGCGATCTGATCCAGTTCCGAGCTGGTGGCGATCAATTTGGCCGCTACGCCCGAGCTTTCGGTTTTTGATTTCAGCAGCACCCGCAGCAAATCCGCCAGCGCCGGGTTCACCTTCAGCTTGTCGCGGCTGTTGTCGACGCGCGGCAGTAGGTCTGAGGGGCAGTTCACGCCCCTCTTCACGGCAGCGAGAATGCCATCGGCAATCGCACCCTTGCGCGCTTCGCGCAGCAGCAGGCGGGACCCGCCCAAATCGGACGGGGACTTGGGCTTGGTCGAGGCCAGCTCGATCAGCGCATCATCCTTGAACACCCGGCTGCGCGGGACGTTGTTTTCCTGCGCGTAAGCCTCGCGGAATTGCGCCAGTTCGCGCACCACGGCCAGGAACTTGGCCGAATTTGTCCGGGTCTTCACCCGCTTCCAGGCATCTTCGGGGCGAATGTCATAGGTCGTCGGCAGGGTCAGAATCTGCAGTTCTTCAGCGACCCAATGGCTGCGCTGCGACTTTTTCAGCTGGGCCGCAAGATGTTCGTAAATCTGACGCAGATGGGTCACGTCGGCCAACGCATAGGTCTTTTGCGCCTCAGACAGTGGCCGCCGGGACCAGTCGGTAAAGCGAGAGGTCTTGTCCACCCCCTGCTTGCAGATCTTGCGCACCAGCGTTTCGTAGCCCACCTGCTCGCCAAAACCGCAGACCATCGCCGCGACCTGCGTGTCGAACAACGGCGTGGGGAAGACGCCCGCCTCGACCCAGAAAATCTCAAGGTCCTGCCGGGCGGCGTGGAAGACCTTGACCACGTTCTCATTGCCGAACAGCTCATACAACGGGTCCAGCGACAGGCCATCGGCCAGAGGATCGACCAGAACCGCGCTGTCTCCACCTTCCGACGGCACGGCCAGTTGCACCAGGCAGAGTTTGGAATAGTAAGTTCGTTCGCGCAGAAACTCGGTATCTACGGTGACATAGTCATATTCCGCCGCGGCCTTGCAGAAATCGGCCAGCTCTTGCGTCGTTGTCAGGGTTTTCATGCGCGGTGCTGTTCTTGCTCTTGTTTTCTTCGGCTGATCATCTTGTCCGTACCCAGCCGTAGTGCAGACCATAGGCCGATTATGACACATGTGTAAATCACCCTGAGACGTTCAGGGCAGCAACACCGGAGTCCGATCCTCACTGGCGTAACGGCGCAACACTGCAGGGTAGAGCTTGTGCTCCCACACCAGCACCCGGGCGGCGAGGTCTTCGGGCGTGTCGCCGGGTTCGATGTTCACCCGCGCCTGCCCCAGGATCGGGCCATCGTCCAGCGCCGCAGTGACCTCGTGGACTGAACATCCATGCTCTGCGTCCCCTGCCTCGATCGCGCGGGCATGAGTATTGAGCCCTTTATATTTCGGCAGAAGCGAGGGGTGGATGTTCAGCATCCGCCCCTGAAAGCGTGAAACGAAATCGCCGGTCAGAACCCGCATAAACCCGGCCAGACAAACAATGTCCGGCTGCGCCTCTTCCAGCGGTTTCAGCAACTCGGCTTCAAACGCGGCGCGGTTGCCTTTGAACGGACGGTGATCCACCGATGCAATCGGGATACCACGTTCGGCGGCCTTTTTCAGACCGCCGGCCTCGGCGTCATTCGACAGCACCAGACAGGGGCGCGCCGGGTGGTCTCCGACCATGCTGTCGACCAGCGACACCATGTTGGACCCACCCCCGGAAATCAGGATGGCGACGCGCTTGTGGCTCACAGCAGCTGGCCCGAATACGCCATACCGGGCGTATCAGTGACGGTGCCAAGACGCGAAACCGTCTCGCCAGCCTCAGCCAGCAACGCGGTCAGCTCATCGGCCCGGTCCTCGGCGCAGACAACGATCATGCCGATGCCGCAGTTGAAGGTCTTCAGCATCTCGGCCTCGACGATCCCACCGGTTTCCGCCATCCAGCGGAAGACGGGCGGCAGGTCCCAGGCGTTCAGGTCAATCTCGGCGCCCAGTCCTTCGGGCAGAACCCGCGGCAGGTTCTCAGTCAGGCCACCACCGGTGATATGGGCCAGCGCATTCACGCCCCCTGCCCGGATCGCCTGCAGCGCAGGTTTGACGTACAGGCGCGTCGGTGTCAGCAGCGCCTCGCCCAGCGAACCTTCACCAAAGGGCGACGCGGCATCCCAGCCAAGACCCGACATTTCAACCAGTTTGCGCACCAATGAATAGCCGTTGGAATGCACCCCGTTCGAGGACAGACCCAGCAGCACATCACCCTTTTGCACATCGGCAGGCAGATGCGCGCCCCGCTCCATTGCGCCGACCGAGAACCCGGCCAGATCGAAATCTCCGTCTGGGTACATGCCCGGCATCTCTGCCGTCTCACCGCCGATCAGGGCGCAACCGGACTGTACGCAGCCCTCGGCAATACCTTCGATGATCCGCGCGGCGGTGTCGGTGTCCAGCTTGCCGGTGGCGAAATAGTCCAGGAAGAACAGCGGCTCGGCGCCCTGGCAGATCAGGTCGTTGACGCACATCGCCACCAGGTCGATGCCAACGCCATCCACCACGCCGGTATCAATCGCAATCCGCAGCTTGGTGCCGACACCATCGGTCGCGCCCACTAGAATCGGATCCTGATACCCGGCATCTTTCAGATCGAACAGAGCGCCAAACCCGCCCAGCCCGCTCATCACACCCGAGCGGTTGGTCCGCTTCGCCGCGGGCTTGATCCGGTCGACCAGAGCGTTCCCCGCATCAATATCAACGCCCGCATCGGCATAAGTGATTCCGTTCTTGCCCGTCGTCATGGCCAGCCCCTCATGAATGGTTCCCGCGCGGGTTATTCGATTGTGCGTCCTGTTGCAACGGTCAGGCTTGACGCGGGCGTTCACCGTGGTACTCAAAGCGCTCAGGCGGGCCTGTAGCTCAATTGGTTAGAGCAGAGCGCTCATAACGCTTTGGTTGCGGGTTCAAGTCCTGCCGGGCCTACCAAAAACCGCATTTTTTCCTTTAAAATCAATGACCGGGTGTCCCACAAAATGCTTGGGGTGACCCATATGAAATCAATGAGTTGCAAGCCAAGTGTCCCACGAATTTCAGTAACTTGTTACCGAATCCGGCTCGGGCCATTCCGGCAGTTTCTCGGGCGCGGGCACGTAATGCTTTTCCAATCACTCCCGGATGACCGCCCAATGGCCCTGCGGCGTGGCGGTGAAGCGCATTGAATGCAGATCGGCGATCTTTGTCCCTAGCACCCGCCACCATTGGATTTTGAGCTTGAGCACATGGCGATTTGCGCAAGTACGTAGCGCCGCCCGCCAGTTATCGACCCGGCAGGTCTCAAGTTGCTTATGGAGATCAAACGGGATTCGGTTGGGCCATGTCACAGCCTTGATATGAGGCAGGCAGAGAGACTCAGCGAGCGATCTCTCGCCGTTTCACCCAGCTTTCGCATGAGCTGTTAGTTGGACTTCGTCCGGGTCGAAGACTTCGTACTGCCAATACTGTCTGGACAGTCGCCACCACCTCGCCACTAGCAAACCGTCTACAAAACCCCGAACATGGCATCTCTGGTGGCGCGAGTGAGTTGGGTGCGGAAACGTATCGCCTATCATCAGTTGATGTTCCATCTCGGTCCCCCTGGTTGTTAAGCTACTGGCTTCCCCGTAGAGCCACCAACCCAGTATAACATAGACGCCGTCCAAACCCGGAAGACCCTCCCTATTGTTGAACTTCTAAGGTCGGCTTTGAGCCCCGAGCGGACATTATTGTCGAATTTAGATGCTGCAAATGCCTAATGCTGCTAACGACACTTAGCAGCAAAGCCTTATTCTGCCGCAACTTTTTTGAATTCGCTCGGCGAAATACCAAACTCTTCTTTAAATGCCCGCGAAAAGTAGGTTCGGCTTCTATATCCCGCCATTACCGAAATCCGTTTTATGGGTAGATCGCATCGGGTTAACAGTTCGGCGGCCCTGCGTAGGCGAATTTTTCGAAGTACTTCTATGGCGCCAATCTTGTACGCCTTGCCAAATCGCGAAGCAAAAACCGATCGACTCAATGCGCATCTTTCAGCGAGGCTTTCGAGATTATGGGCATATTCCGGATATTCGAGCATAGCCTCCATCGCAGGCCAGAGTTTTTCATCCGTTGCACCATCAACCCACCACAACGACGGGTCTCCAGCAATGTGCCGCCGCCGAAATAGTCGAATTACGCATTGCTCTAGAAGGGATTCCGCCAATGCCCGAGACCCTATGTCCGGGTGACTAACCTCATAGACGAATTGATCCAGCGCCAACCTCACGCGGTCTGTCGGTGACAAGTGTTCGACAATCGGATGGCGAAGAAGGTTCAATGCCCCACCACTGCCCCGGTACGCGATTTCGAGGCGTCCGCATATGGCAAACAAAGGAGACCCTACGGAACTATCACCGACCACAATGTTTGTCATTCCATCGATTGGCGGCAAAGTGCGTGGACGGACACCACCACCAGCACCACACACATGAAAGGCGTAGGTCAAATAGGCCGGTGCCAGCAACACTGTTCCTGGGGTCAACTGAACGTCAACATTATTCCCAATGTTAACTGTTGCCGAACCATCCAGTACATAATGCAGAATAGCAAAAGGCCGAACGCCAAAGTCCACGCGACAATCCCCACGCAATTCGCATAGGGCGAAGGGACTCATATTGATTTCCAGGGTCTCCAGAACGCGTTCGATTGACATGTCTGGCCGCACTCAACTTCGGTATCAGAAGACGCCTTTCAGACGATAAGGCACGGTCTTTTTCTTATTATGTTCGCAGTTTTAGTCCATTCAAGGAGAAAGTGTCATGTGCACCAACCCAAAATGCGACAATCGAACCGATATCGGCCGTCGAGAGATATTGACCAGCACCGTCGCCTTGGCCGCTGGTGGCGCTTTGTTTTCCGGACAAGCACTTGCAGCTTCAGATACTGACAGCACTTACTCTGATCCGAGTGAACCAGCTCTGCCGCCGACTGACGTGGAAGTCGGATTGTCTGATACAGCGTTGGTCGTGACCGACCCGCAGGTAGACTTTCTGAGTGAAGATGGCGTCACCTGGGGAGTTGTCGGAGCGTCTGTTCAGGAACACAACACCGTTGAAAACATTGGCCGCTTGTTTGAAGCTGCAAAGGCCCGCGGAATGACGGTCGCCATTTCGCCTCACTATTATTACCCGTCTGATCATGGCTGGACCTTTGGTGGTCCACTCGAAAAACTCATGCACAAGATCGGAATGTTCGATCGGAAAGGACCGTTGACACTTGACGGCTTCGACGGCTCGGGTGCCGACTTCATGCCCCAGTACAAAGAGTACATCCTGGACGGTGAAACCATTGTCGCCAGCCCGCACAAAGTCTACGGACCCGAAAACAACGATCTGAGTTTACAATTGCGCAAACATGGCGTTTCGAAGGTTATTTTGGCTGGCATGTCGGCCAACCTATGCCTACAGGCCCATCTATACGAGCTATTGGAGCAGGGATATCAAGTGGCCGTTGTTCGGGATGCCACTGCGGCAGCGAAGCTCCCGGAAGGGGACGGGTATCTGGCAGCATTAATCAATTTCCGTTATGTTGCTAACGGTCTCTGGACCACCGACGAAGCAGTCGAAAAAATTCAAGCAGCATCCTGAAACAAGTGGTGAGTTTCAGCAAGCCACGTGGAAACAAGCTCGATGCTTAGAGTAGCGCCTCGACATCTCGGCTTCTGACAAGCTAAACCGCTTCTCCCGCTTTGTGGGAGAAGCCTGCGCACAAAGCCTGCAAAATTTCTAACAGCGTGATCCCGTGGTGGGAGCAAAAAAGGTGCATTTCTGGCTTCTGAGGACGGCCATGAGACCTATTGCAGATCTATGCATTGCCGCTACGTGATGTGACAAACGCTTGAAACTTCGGCGAACGGCAGCTTAGTCCGCATAGCGAACGTCGCCTCCTTATTGTTGACCGTTTGCCCTACGTTCTGCCCGTTGATCCAGCTTGCGATTCACCCTGCGTGTTAGCACCTTGCCGATCATGTTTCCGATGAAAACGCAGAAGCCTAAGAGCAATAAAAGTTCCATCAGATCCCGCTCCTTATTGTTGATTTTCTCAATCAGGTATTTCTAGCGTTTGGCAGGAATCTTTGAGTACTGCCCCATTGTAAAAGTCAAGACCGAAAGGACCATGGATATCCCGATCCGAACTACGGCATGTCCGAGAGTGAACGTCGCGCAGGAATCCCCGAAGAGAATTGCACCTGAAACCACGACTCCTGCCAAACCCCGTGTCACAGACGAACTCTTGGCTAAACTTCGACCCATCACCCAAAGATTTTAAACTCAGGATACCGGAGACCCAACCTTTCGAAATTCATCACTAATCTCCCACTCCGGGAAAACGCATGTGAAGCTTTCCTTGTTCAAAGCAGACGCCTGGCCGCCCAAGCAAATAACAGCGAACAGAAATGCAATTCTCCCCACCTGCCTCTCCTTATTGTTTATTCAGTACACCGTTGCGCTCTTCAGTCTGGTACTTGGTACGACCGCTGCATAATCGTTGTAGACTGCGCAACTCTCAATTCTGGCCGAAAGTGCTGTAGTGGGTGGACCACAGAAGCTCTGTTGTGATCATCACGGTGAAAGTAGAGATTTGCCACCAAAACAGCCGAAACCGCATTGAGAACATTGCTCAAATTGGCTTTTTCAAAGTGAGAAATTCGGTCGAGCTTGGTTTTGTTGTTGGCAGTCCACCACTCCGGCGTATCACCACTTACCCACGCCTGGAACGGTTGAAAGGACAGCCCGAGTGGATCAAGTGCGACCTTCACTATCGAGAAACTCGGTAACGATGGCGGGATCGTCATTCTGTAGCCGCCCTCCTTGGTCGAATCTTCATCGCCCAATTTGCGGCAAATCGCTTTAAGTAGAACATCGCACTCTTGCGTTGCGATCATAAGTAAACGCGCCAGCTCAAGTGAAAAAGACGAAAGATTACCTTCTGTCGGCTCTATAAACCGAGAAATTTTCTGAATATCGTCGTCAAGTATTTTCAGGTATCGCCAGTGCTCTGACATAAAACTTCCACTATTCGATGACTAAAGCTTCAGATCTCTCCTAGGGTCAGGATGCATTGAATTCCGCCGCGCCGCGTGATTCACGGCTCCACAAACGGAGCGGTAACATGAGCGATCTTTTCTGGCTGACCGA